>NZ_QWEG01000001.1 GCF_003515685.1 Neobacillus notoginsengisoli
TATCGTATGCATGAATGATTTTGATTTTATCTTGGAGGGAAAGTGCCCTTTTTGACATAATAAAAACTCCCCTTAAAGTAAACAGATTTTTATTTTTTAATCTGTCTACCTTAAGGGGAGCATATCATTTTCTTCAAGCGTTTTTTCTTTACATTTGATTCTCTTTTGAAAACTGCACAAGTTCATCCTTCTAGTACGTCAGCGCAGCCCGGCAATGCAAGTATTGATCACTTTCTAGTTGTTTGCATGCGAAGTCGGCAGTGTCGTAGATTGAGATGGAAGATGGATTTTCCGGCAGCATATTCCGGCCGACCCGGTAGGTGCCAAGCCGTTCGCCGACCGGCAGGTAAGTCGGGCAGACAGCCGTCCAATCAAGGCCGGACTCTTTGAGGATTAGCCAGGCCTTTAAATGCTCCTCCGCATCCTTCGTCGTTTTCCTGCGAGATTCGGCGGATTGGAACCGGTAAAGCTCCGGTTCTGATCTTGCCTGGGTAATCCCGGCTGTGCTGATGAGAATGATCCGGCGGATGCTGTTTTCCTTCATTGCGTGAATGATATGCGGCATCGAATCGGAAAGTGTTGTTCCGCCTCCCGTATTCAGGGTGCTGATGACGGCATCACAGCCTTTAACTGTAGCACGCACATCGTGTTCATTTATTGCATCACCGTGGAAAATTTTCAGGCGCGGGTTTTTCAACTCCAGTTTATCGGGACTCCGGACAAGCGCGTGAACCCCATGGCCATCCCGAAGATAGTTTTCCAGAATAACTGAGCCAACTCTACCAGTGGCGCCAAACAGACATATTTTCACGAAACGTTCACCTTTCTGTCACGAAAATGAGATATTCCCCCGCTTTTTTCATGGTACTTTTGAAATGAAACACATTTAGAAAAATAGGGGTGTTGGGGATGTTTTCAGTTACACTAACGATTGGCAGTGTCATGATTCTCGTTTATTTTATCGGATATATAATTGCGAAACCATGAATCTGCGGGCAGTTGCCTGCAGGTTTTTATTTTGTCGACTAAACGAACGTATATTCCTATCATCGCCTAAAGAGAAATATTTTGCAAAAGAAAGCCGTGTGGTATTATTTAGAAACAATTGTGGAAGTCAGGGGATGGTAAGAGTGGGTATTAAAATCAGGCAGGAAGTTGCAGAAGATATTCAAGCTGTAGAAGAAGTCATCAAAAGGGCCTTTGCCAACGTCGAAATGAGTGATCAAACAGAACACGAACTTGTTGCGAGATTAAGGAATTCGGAAGCCTTCGTTCCGGAACTCTCGCTAGTCGCGGTCAAAGGTGAGGCTGGCGAAGTTATTGGTCACATCCTGTTTTCAAAAGCAACAATCGGACAGTCGGAAACACTGGCCCTCGCGCCTGTATCCGTTTTGCCGGAGTACCAGAATCAGGGGATTGGCGGGCAATTAATAAACGAAGGGCTGAAGTGGGCAAAAAAAATCGGCTACGGTTCAGTCATCGTCCTCGGCCATCCAGAATACTATCCGAAATTCGGCTTTAAAAAGGCTTCATTATGGGGAGTTAAGGCGCCGTGGGATGTACCCGATGAGGCTTTTATGGCGTTGGAATTGACACCGGCCGCGCTAGAAGGAGTTTTCGGAGTGGTACGCTACTCAGACGCGTTTTAAGTTTTGTTGGAAAGAGGCTAGGTCGTTTATGAGACCCAGCCTCTTTTGGCTGTAATGGCGATTAAAGTGAGATCTAGCGGACAATATGCGTAAAAAAGTAGTCCGTTAAACAACTCAAAGGTTAATCATATTCACTTTTTTCGAATAATCTTATCAATAATCCCATACTCCAAAGCTTCTTCGGCGCTCATAAAATAATCCCGGTCAGTGTCCTTTGCGATTTTTTCGACTGGCTGGCCGGTTCGCTCGGATATGATTTTATTGACATGTTCGCGCAGTTTCAGGATTCTGCGCGCCGAGATTTCGATTTCCGTTGCCTGGCCGCGGGCTCCGCCTAAAGGCTGGTGGATCATGATTTCGCTGTTTGGAAGAGCATATCTTTTTCCCTTTGTTCCCGCCAGCAAAAGCATTGCGCCAAATGAGGCAGCCATCCCGATGCAAATCGTGCTGATGTCGGGTTTGATTAATTGCATCGTGTCAAAAATAGCGAAGCCCGCCGTCGTTGATCCCCCGGGGCTGTTAATATAAATGGAAATATCCTTCTCCGGATTGTCCGCCTCCAAAAAAAGCAGCTGGGCAATGATGCTGTTCGCCACTTGGTCGTTGATTTCATCACCAATCATCACAATCCGGTCCTTCAGAAGCCGTGAATAAATATCATAAGATCGCTCGCCGAGGTTCGATTGTTCAATCACATAAGGCACTGTCGCCATAAAAAGTTCCTCCCTTTGTTAAGCTGCCATGCAGCGATAGCCGAGAGGTGTGCCGGAGTGGTTCGGAAGCGCCAGCTTTGTAACTTTAACCAGAGAGTGAATCCTGTGAACGTTTGAGATTAGCACGGCGGGATCATCTTCCAATAATGCCTCAACCATTAATTCAGACAACAGCTGCCGCTCCTCTTCCTGCCACTCGGCATCCACCGAATGGAGGCGCCGCTCGTTTTCCAACCGTCCCTTTGCCCGGTGGAGAAGCGATTTTACCGAGGTTTCCGTCATCGTAAGCAGCTCTGCTATTTCCTTCGCCTGATAGTTGAATCCTTCTTTCAAAAGGAAAATCACCGCCTGCTTTGGCGTAGTTCTTTCAAGCAAAAGCTTAACAGCATCAAGCCTGCCCTCAACCGAAGAAGAATCAAGCTGGACTGTCTCTTCCGGAAAACCTACAATTTCACGCTTTGCTTTCCGGGCCATGTCAATCCATTGATGGTAGGCTATTTTTTTCAAAAGGGCAGGGCTGATGTCTGCTGGTGCATAATTCTGCAATCCTTTCAGCACAGCGGATTGAAAAAGGTCTTCAGACTCCCAATCGTTTTTCGTCAGGAAGCGGCAATACTTCCGAAGAGAATCAAAGTGCTTTTGCTCCAGTTCAGGCTCGGGCTGTTCACATTTCAAGGCAGGCGGATTCTTGCTGGCTGGCATCTTCGTCACTCCTTTTTCACCACTCTGCCTCTATAACGAAAAACAGGCTGGGAAAGATACGGCAGAGTTCAATTAATTTAATTTATTTTACCACGTATCGCTTTGACAGCCTAAAGTTGGGAACTAAGCCAAGGAGGTTCAGGCTGGCTCTTTTTGCAAAAGAAAAACCTGACAAATAGGCTTGCCTAAGAAAAATAGGGGAAAATGAACAAAGGATGAAGCAAAAGCAGGTCCCGGAATGAGAAATGCTTTTGCCAAAATAAACCCGCCATAAGGGCGGTAAGAATCGGGAGGGGAACGATGGACTACCGGATTGAAAGGGATACACTTGGTGAGGTGAAGGTTCCATTAGACAAGTATTGGGGGGCGCAAACGCAGCGAAGCCTTGAAAATTTCAAAATCAGTACAGAAAAAATGCCGCTTGACTTGATTTACAGCCTAGTAACTGTCAAGCTTGCTGCGGCTATTGCCAACAACGCTTCGGGAAAGCTTGCGGATGAGAAGAAGGATGCGATTGTTCACGTATGCGCGGAAATTCTTGAAGGGAAATACGACGGGCATTTTCCGCTGGTCGTATGGCAGACCGGGAGCGGCACGCAGACAAATATGAATGTAAATGAGGTCATCGCCAACCGCGCGAATGCATTATTGAAAAGTGAGGGCAGCAGCATAACCATTCATCCCAATGATGATGTCAATATGTCGCAAAGCTCGAATGACACTTTTCCGACCGCGATGCATATTGCCGCATACGGAAAAGTCGTGTCAACTTTGCTGCCGGCGCTAGAAAAATTGACCGAAACGTTCCAGCAGAAGGAAAAAGATTATGAAAAACTCATTAAAATCGGCCGGACTCATCTTCAAGATGCAACGCCGCTTACGTTCGGCCAGGAAATCAGCGGCTGGCGGACGATGCTTGAAAAGAGCGGAAGCATGATTAGGGAATCGAGTAAGAGCCTGCTCGATTTGGCGATAGGAGGGACGGCGGTCGGAACAGGGATCAATGCTGATCCCGATTTTGGCGACCAGGTTGCCGAGGTAATTGCCGGGGTGACGGGCCATCCGTTCCGCTCGTCGGACAATAAATTCCATGCGCTCACAAGCCATGATGAAATTGTTTATGTCCACGGCGCATTAAAGGCGCTGGCGGCGGACTTGATGAAGATTGCCAATGATATCCGATGGCTTGCTAGCGGCCCGAGGAGCGGCATTGGTGAAATCACCATCCCGGCGAATGAACCGGGCAGCTCGATCATGCCGGGCAAAGTCAACCCGACCCAAATCGAGGCGCTGACGATGGCGGTATGCCAGGTGTTTGGAAACGACGCAACAATTGGCTTTGCCGCAAGCCAAGGGAATTTCGAATTGAACGTCTTCAAGCCGGTCATCATCGACAATTTCCTACAGTCCGTAAGGCTGCTCGCGGATGGGATGAAGTCGTTCAACAAGAATTGCGCAGTTGGCATCACGGCAAACGAAACGGCCATAAAAGCACAGATGGAGAAGTCTCTCATGCTCGTCACGGCACTTAACCCGCACATCGGGTATGAAAAATCGGCCCAGATCGCCAAACTCGCCTTCAATGAGAACTTGAGCCTGAAGGAAGCGGCTGTCCGGACAGGCTACCTGACCGAGAGAGAATTCGATGAGTGGGTCCGGCCGGAAAACATGGTTTAGGAACTCTCCGGCTTTGCTCCATCCTTGCATGCAAAAATGCCTCCTCGAAACGAGAAGGCATCTTGCTGGTTGGCTGGGCTGGCCGGAATTGCACCGGCGCGCCGGGACAAACGAATGTGCCCAGACTCTAGGAGCCCAATGATCTGTCTTGGCGGACTTGCGAGAGGAAATTGCTACGTAAGTTCGCCAACATTAATGTATTTCAGAGCGTAACATATAAGCGGTTTCTATGCGACATGATTCCGTACCAGCACGGCAATTTTGTCGCATAAGCGGTTTCTATGCGACAGGCTTCCGTACCAGCGCGGCAATGTTGTCGCATAAGCGGTTTCTATGCGACATGCTTCCGTACCAGCACGGCAATTTTGTCGCATAAGCGGTTTCTATGCGACAGGCTTCCGTACCAGCGCGGCAATTTTGTCGCATAAGCGGTTTCTATGCGACAGGCTTCCGTACCAGCACGGCAATTTTGTCGCATAAGCGGTTTCTATGCGACACGATTCCGTACCAGCGCGGCGATGTTGTCGCATAAGCGGTCTCTATGCGACAGGAATCCGTACCAGCGCGGCAATTTTGTCGCATAAGCGGTTTCTATGCGACAGGCTTCCGTAGCAGCGCGGCGATGTTGTCGCATAAGCGGTCTCTATGCGACAGGAATCCGTACCAGCGCGGCAATTTTGTCGCATAAGCGGTTTCTATGCGACAGGAATCCGTACCAGCGCGGCAATTTTGTCGCATAAGCGGTTTCTATGCGACACGATTCCGTACCAGCGCGGCGATGTTGTCGCATAAGCGGTCTCTATGCGACAGGAATCCGTACCAGCGCGGCGATGCTGTCGCATAAGCGCTTGCTATGCGACAACATTCCGTTCCACAGTGACAATATAGTCGCATAAGCGGTTATACATTATTAGTTTGTTCATCAACGCCAACCTTATACGGAAAGCCGGAGGGGAATTTTTGCATAGAAATACCTACTCGGCAAAAACTAACTAAAAAAGGAGGGAATCGGATATGGGCGTCTGTTCGGTCTGCAACGGCCTAAGAAAATTTGAAATAAACTGCGACAACTGTAATGAATTATTGGAAGAGAAGGGGCGGTATATGGACTACTTCGACGACTACAGCCCCTACATGCCCATCGATCAGATGAAACTCGAAGACGGCATACCCGATGACTATAAAAACCGCCAATGCCCCCACCTCTACCGCTGTTCGTCATGCGGAACCGATAGAGTCATCCTTATCAGCGAATAACCTTTTTGACAAAATGAACCATGCCTGCGGTTTCCGGGAGCTCAACTCAGTAGAAAGGGAGAGGTTGCAGTTACCGCATCATTTTTACCAGAATATCGGACCAAAGATAAATAAATATGGTAAAATTATCAAAAGGGGGAGGGGAAATGTCTGAAAAAAATCAAACAAATACTAATGCGGTAATTTCCTTAACGGTTGGTATTCTGTCATTGTTCATACCTTTTATTGGCGTGATTTTGGGGGTTATTGGAATAGTTTGTTCAAGGAAAGCTGTAAAACAAATGAATCAAACAAATGAAAATGGTAGAGGGTTAGCAACAGCTGGATTCATTTGTAGTATTGTTGGAATAATTCTTCAGCTTTTTGTGGTACTTAGTTATGTGGCCTTTTTCTCAGTAACTACTATCAGTGGTTAAATAATAAAAGCAAAAAAAGAGCACGTTGATACCGACCCCCGAAAGTTAGATTTATTACTCTAACTTTCGGGGGTCGGTATCGTTTTGTGCTCTTTTTTAAAGTAAGGTTTCTAAAATTACTTATCCCCAGCTGGGCGGATGCGCTGCTCTGTTTCCACATCGAAGAAATGGACTTTGTTCATGTCAAATGCAAGCTCAAGCTTATCATTTGGATGAATGTCAGAGCGGGAATCTAGGCGCGCGACGAAATCCTGGCCGGCGAGGCTGGAATAAACCATTGTTTCAGCACCTGTCAGCTCGGCAACATCGACAAGCGCATCTATTTTCGAACCGGAAGAAGCATCGATGAAGACTGGCTCATCATGGATGTCTTCAGGACGGACGCCAAGAATAACAGGCTTGCCAACATAGCTCTGCTCGCGAAGGGTTTTCATTTTGCCCTCAGGAACTGCAATCGTGATATCTCCGGCTACGAACTTTCCATCCTCAAGCGAGCCGCGGAAGAAGTTCATCGCTGGTGAACCGATAAAGCCTCCAACGAAAACATTCTCAGGGTTTTCGTATACTTCTTTCGGTGTCCCAACCTGCTGGATCAGCCCGTCCTTCATGACGACAAGGCGGGACGCCATTGTCATCGCTTCCGTCTGGTCGTGCGTTACGTAAATTGTCGTTGTATCAAGGCGGCGGTGCAACTTTGCAATTTCCGCGCGCATCTGGACGCGGAGCTTCGCATCAAGGTTGGAAAGCGGCTCGTCCATGAGGAAGACTTTCGCATCACGGACAATTGCGCGGCCAAGGGCAACACGCTGGCGCTGACCACCGGACAATGCCTTTGGCTTTCGGCTCAGATACGTTTCAAGGCCAAGGATCTTGGCAGCATCTTTTACCTTCTTGTCGATTTCAGCCTTCGGTATCTTGCGGAGCTTCAAGCCGAACGCCATGTTATCGTAAACTGTCATGTGCGGATAAAGGGCGTAGTTCTGGAAAACCATCGCGATATCGCGATCTTTCGGCGCTACATCGTTTACCCTTTTGCCATCAATGTAGAAATCACCCTTTGTGATTTCCTCAAGGCCGGCAATCATCCGAAGAGTCGTAGACTTACCGCAGCCGGACGGACCGACAAACACGATAAACTCCTTATCCTTTATATGAAGATTAAAATCTTCAACAGCCGTAACCTTATTATCATAAACCTTATAAATATGATCCAACTTCAACTCAGCCATTTATAAAAACCTCCCACAAAAAATCTCCTCGCCTTAAGTGTACGCAAAACTAGGCGAAAACGATATGGACAGCCTGCCCAAACATCACCTATCGATTTTTGGGCACACTGCATGGAAAGGCTTTCAATCCCTTTGTTATTCCCTTTTCCGGTCCCGTTCATAGAGCAGGCAGGCGAGGTAGACGGTGAACGCTGAATGGAAATCCTTCAGGCTGACGCCTGTCCTGTCCGTGAATTTATCGATCCGGTACTGGAGAGTATTTCGGTGAATGTACAATTTTTTTGCAGCAAGGCTTGCATTTGAACCGTTCTCAAGAAAGCCTTTTACGGTCAAATACATTTCGTCATCGCTCCTGAATGCTTCCGCAAACTCCCTGTTCAAGGCATCAGCGAGCAGTTCGGGGAGCTCCGATGCAACGTAGGCGGGAAACACCTTTTCAAAGGAATAAAAACCTATTGGACCAATGGCTCTTTTGGCAAAATCAAAATGACGCCGTTCCTCTTGAAAATAATCGGGGAAGCCGGCAGTAACAGGCAGCTGCCTGCCGATATAAGCAGCAGTTTTAAGAAAAAAGTCATTTTCGAAAACATCGGCCATCGATGCGAGATCATTCTCATCGAGCGTGATTTTATCGTGTTCAATGGTTATAGCCCTTGAAGGCCCTTCCCAAACAACAAGAACGTCATCAGGAAAAAAACCTTTAATGGCGGCCTCTAGTTCTTCCCGTTCATAATTGTCCCCGTAAAATTGAACCTGAATAATCCGGACTGCGGAATCTTCCGTCCCGAGCGGCAATGCCCCTTCATGGAAAAGGTAATCCCTCCATTGCTCTAGGAGGGGTGAAAGATTTTCTGCCGGCTCCTCAATCCTTTTGAATAGCGAAGTCAAAAGGTCGACTTCCCTTTCGCTAATCGCCCCAACGGGTATGGCTATCCACTCAGTGGACGTTTCATTTTGAAATAGATAGTATTTGTTATCATCAAGGGCTGGCGGATAATCCGAAATCCACGCCCCTGGATAAAGTTTCATTAAATTCGTGAACATAACCGGTTAGCTCCCACATGAAAAATTTGTCTACCCCAATTATATCAATGAACACCCTGATTGGAAAAAGTGCCAGACACAGCCGGCACTAGCGGTCATACACATGAAAAAGCATGAGTTCGTGAACCATTTTTTCCAGCGCTTTCCGATCAAGTTCAGCGGGCGGGTTCGTCACCCATTCAATCTTTCCGTCTTGAAGGTAATGCCCTGACCGTTTCAGCTTTTTGAAAAAGAACGAAAACTCCCAGCCGGGAAGTTCGGCATTCTTAAATAAAGACTTATATTGGAAATGTGTAAGCATCGCAATTCCCCCTCACTTTATTGTACCCTATAGAGGAAAAGGGGACGAATTCTTAGTGCATCACAGGGCCCAGTTGCCGAAAGATGAAGGCAAAGAGCCAAAGGAGAACGAAAACCGCGGTAACCAGTGAAACCAGCATTTTTACAGGGGCGGCCTTCCAAGCGGAGCGCAATCCTGGCAGGGCTTGCAGTGAAAAGGTTGCCAGAAACACGGCGAAAGGAATCCAGTCCAAAAACGATTTCCGGTGCGAGCCGTCGAGCGCATTGGAAATGGTCCAAGAAAAAAAGGTGAAAAATGCAATAGCATGGATAGCGCAAATGAAGATGAACAGCAGCCATGTCTGTCTTTTCAAAAACATATGAAAAACTCCCTTTGTTTAGTTGTTCTATTATTATGTGAAGAATGGCGTATTGGACAGCGAAAACCTACGATTTTTCCGATATAATAAAAAATAAAGACATGTATAGAAAGAAGGGTTATGTTTGTTGCAAAAAGCGAATGACCTTTTGAAAACATATTTTGGCTACCCTGCCTTCCGGGAAGGGCAGGAGAGCGCGATTTCAGCAGTGCTTGAAAGAAAAAACACGCTTTGTGTCATGCCGACTGGCGGCGGGAAGTCTGTCTGCTACCAGATTCCGGCGCTGATGCTTCCGGGGACGACCGTCGTCATTTCCCCGCTTATTTCATTAATGAAGGACCAAGTAGATTCACTTGTCCAATTGGGCATTGATGCTACTTATATTAATAGTTCGCTTACCAACCAAGAGGCGAGTGAACGGATGGAGGATGCCGCCGCCGGAAGGTACAAGCTCCTTTATATTGCTCCGGAACGTCTCGAGTCTCCTTATTTTACTGGCCAGCTAGGTAAAATGGACATCCCCCTCATCGCCGTCGATGAAGCACACTGTATTTCACAGTGGGGCCATGATTTCCGGCCGAGCTACCGCCATATTACAAAAATGGTCGACGGCCTGGCAGGGGAGCCGGTCATGCTGGCCTTGACCGCAACCGCCACGCCAATGGTCAGGGAAGATATATGCAGTTCGCTCGGAATCCGAAAAGACCATGAGGTGATTACAGGTTTTGAACGAAAAAACCTTTCCTTCTCAGTTGTAAAAGGGCAGGACCGGGGGAAGTACCTAAAGAACTTTTTGAAGCAAAACAAAAGTGAGACGGGGATCATTTACGCCGCCACAAGGAAAACGGTTGACCAGCTGTATGAAAACTTGAAAAAAGGCGGACTTTCGGTTTCCCGTTATCACGCCGGGATGAGCGATGCCGATAGATACAGTGAACAAGACCGCTTCCTTCGCGATGAATCCGCTGTAATGGTCGCGACGTCAGCATTCGGAATGGGCATTGATAAAAGCAATATCCGCTATGTCATTCATTATCAGCTGCCGCGGAATATGGAGAGCTACTATCAGGAAGCGGGCCGTGCCGGACGGGATGGACTGCCGAGCTCCTGCACTGTCCTCTATTCACCGCAGGATATCCAGGTCCAGCGCTTTTTGATCGAGCAGTCAATCGAGCCCAACAGGGCGGCGGCCGAGCTTGAAAAGCTGCAAGGAATGGCGGACTACTGCCATACCGAAAGCTGTCTCCAGGAAACCATCCTTCGCTATTTCGGAGAGACGGAAACAGAACCGTGCGGCCGTTGCGGCAATTGCACCGACACAAGGGAAAGCGAGGATGTAACGAAGGAAGCGCAAATGGTCCTGTCGTGCATCATCCGGATGGGCCAGCGATTTGGCAAGGCGATTACTGCCCAGGTATTGACCGGTTCGCAAAATAAAAAGATCCTTGAATTCGGCTTCGATAAACTTTCGACTTACGGGATTATGGAAAACTGGTCGGCCAAGGATGCGGGAAGTTTAATAGAATTCCTCATTTCTGAAGACATGATTGGTGTGGAGCATGGAACGTTTCCGACGATCTATGTCGCAGCGAAAGGGAAGGAAGTGTTAAAAGGCCTCCGGCAGGTTCACAGAAAGGCTGCCGTCCGTTCCGCGGAAATATCTACAAAGGATCCGCTTTTCGAGGAACTGCGGGCGTTACGGAAACAGCTTGCCGATGAGGCGAGCGTCCCGCCATTTGTCATTTTCTCGGACGCCTCTTTAAAAGACATGTGCCTGAAGCTGCCGCAAGCAAATGACGAATTCCTTGATGTCAGCGGGGTTGGCGCAGCAAAGCTTGAGAAATTTGGAGACCTCTTTATCACGGCTATTGAAAAGTTTATGGAGGAACATCCGGACCGACAGGCCATTTTTGCAAAAGGCGATTCTCCCAAAAAACGTCCTGCAGCGAAACCAACGAGCGATTCTCACCTTGAGACACACAAGCTGCACCTTGAAGGCATGGGTGTGGAAGAAATCGCAAACGTGCGCGGACTTGCCATCAGCACTGTGGAAAACCACTTGATGTCCTGCCACCAGCAGGGGATGCCCGTCCAGTTTGAAAAACTCGTACCTGAGGAATTCATTCCGTTACTCGAAAAGGCAGTCGAAGAAGCAGGAAGGGAAAAACTGAAGCCGATCAAGGAGCTTATGCCAGAAGAAGTTACCTACTTTATGATTAAAGTCTATCTGATTATGGAGAAAAGCCGCATGCTATCTTAGCATGCGGCTCTCAATTTTTCCTCCAACTTTTGTAAATCCGGCTCTTCTGTGTGTTAAAATATTCCTAGAATAACAGAAACGGGGGATCCTTATTTTACATACCGCAGGAGTTGTACTTGCCCTGAAAGGCCTAAAGAAAAATTATGGAGCGAAGGAAGTCCTAAAAGGCATTGACTTAACCGTTACGGGTGGGCAAATTATCGGCTATATCGGGCCGAACGGAGCCGGGAAAAGCACAACAATCAAGCTGCTCCTTGGCCTTGAGGAAGACTATCAAGGTGAAATTGAAATCTTTGGGCAAAAGCTTAATCCAGGAGATTATGATTATAAAAGAAAAATAGGTTATGTACCTGAGATTGCCGAGTTATATGACAATCTAACCGCAATCGAATACTTGACGTTTACGGGGGAGCTTTATGGGATGGAGGCATCAAGAGTCGAAATCAAAGCAAAACGGCTCATGCGCGCATTCGGGCTCGACAATGTCTTTTATAGCCGAATTTCATCCTTTTCAAAAGGGATGAAACAGAAGGTGATGATCATTTCCAGCCTGCTCCATGATCCGGAGCTTCTGTTTCTCGATGAACCGCTGAGCGGACTGGATGCCAATTCTGTGATGATTTTTAAAGAAATCCTTTCACAGCTTGCTGCAAGTGGAAAGACCATTTTCTATTCTTCTCACATCATGGATGTTGTTGAAAAAATCAGCAACCGGATTATTCTGATCAATGGTGGCAAAATTGTCGCCGACGGCAGTTTCGAAGAGCTGAAGGAGCAGAACATTGAGGGCTCACTTGAACAAATTTTCAACCAGCTGACCGGCTTTGACGAATTTAGGGAGTTGGCAGGGGAATTTGTCTCCATTGTCCGGGAGGTGTAGCCGTTGGATGACTTCAGAACGCTGAAGCTGCTTGACAAGGGAAAATGGGTATTTGAGAAACTCGGCGCTGATTATCCAGTCTTGCGGAAAATCCTCGCCATGAAACTGACGATGGACCAAAGAAGAGTTCCGACCATCCTTGGCGGGGCAAGGAGGAAGCAGGAAGACCCTTCCAAGGAAGAGAACCGCTTCATGAAGTCGCTATGGGTTTATTCGATTTTCGGCTTGCTGCTGCTGCCGCTCATTCTTTTGGGCGAGCATTATCTTGTTCAAATGACAATCTTTTTTGCGATTTTGATGTTTATTATTATGACATCGCTTGTATCCGACTTTTCAGCCGTGCTTCTCGACTTGAGGGACAGGCATATTTTATTGGCCAAACCGGTGGGAAGGAAAACGCTCAGCCTTGCAAAAGCAGTCCATGTCGCCATTTATTTATTTTTCCTGACCGGATCGCTTGCGGCCATCCCGCTTATTGCCGGGCTGATCAGGCATGGCCCAGTCTTTTTTCTAGTCTTCCTCGTGGCATTGTTTTTTGCGGATTTATTGATTCTCGCGGCAACGGCAATGGTGTATTATTTTATCCTCCGTTTTTTCGATGGGGAAAAGCTGCGGGATGTCATTAATTATGTTCAAATTCTCTTGTCTGTTTCACTCGCGCTCGGATATCAGCTTGTCGGCAGATCATTTGAACTCATTCAGGGAGAAAAGGCGGTTTCACCGCAATGGTGGCAGGCGTTGCTTCCGCCTGCTTGGTTTGGCTCTTTGTTTGAAGCGGGGCTGAACGGGTTTTGGGCACCCGAGCTTGCACTGTTTGCATTATTGGCCATTGCCTTTCCGATAGCGGCATTCGCGCTTTATATCAAACTGATGCCCTCCTTCGAAGGCAAGATGCAAAAGCTATCTTCGGGAAGCGGTCCGAGCCGGGTGAAAGTACCTGAACTGGATACGACACTATCGAGGATCATCTGCCCGAACAGGGAAGAGCGGGCTTTCTACCGCTTTGCTGCGGCGATGATGAAAACAGAGCGCGATTTCAGGCTTAAAGTGTACCCATCGATTGGCCTGTCGGTTGTACTTCCCGTAATTTTGATTTTAAACCGGCTTCAATGGGACTCTTTTGAAAGCCTGGCCGCCAGTAAACATTACTTATCAATCTATATGGCGGCCATTGTCATCCCGACCTCGATCATCATGCTGAAATATTCGGGACGCTATAAAGCATCCTGGCTATTCCAGACCGCGCCGCTCAGATCCAATTCATTCCTGTACAGCGGAACGTTGAAAGCGTTCCTTGTTCGGCTATTTCTGCCGGTTTTCGCGCTGACCGGAATCATTTTCTGCGGCATATTCGGTTTGAAAATCCTGCCGGATATCGTCGGCGTGTTCCTTGCATCGATTTTCTACTGTGTCATTTGCACGTTTTTGCTGAAAGGGTCGCTGCCTTTTTCGGAGTCATTCGAAGCAAGCCAGGAAAGCGAAGGCTGGAAAACAATCATATATCTCATTCCAATCTTCGTGCTAATGGGCATCCACTATTTGTTTACTCTCTTTCAGTACGGCAATTATCTCTTTGTGCTGCTCATGCTTTTGGCAGCCTCTGTTTCATGGCGGATTGCGGGGCGGAAGATTTGGACCTAGGCAAAAGAAAAGCTGCAGGCACATGGAGTGTCCGCAGCTTTTTTAACGTTATTTATAAATCTCTTCAGGTATTAAAACCGCTTTCTCCGCTAAGTATATGCAGTATTCAACCGTCAATTTCCTTGTCAGGATTTCATAGTTGCGGAGCCCGCTATGATGGAAGATGGATCTTCCGGGTTTTGAATTCACCTCGAAAAGCCAGACAATCCCATCGCGGTCAATCCCAAAGTCAAAACCGAATTCACCTGTGATACCGTCAATTTTTTTCTCAAGTAAATGGCTAAGCTCTAAGGCTGCGGCTGATAATTTCCGTTCCACTTCCTTCGATTTTTTCTCGCTGAACAGTTCCTTCAGAGTATGAATATCCCCGCCGCTTCTGACATGGGTTGTAATACTACCATAACCTGCAACCTTGCCTGCAATGGCAGATACCTGCCATTGTCCATTGCCGTCTTTATTCGTATGGACCCGGAAATCTACAGGCCTGTCATTGACTTTCAAAAGGATAATTCTCTGCTGGACGAGCAGTTTTTTTAGTTTTGCCTCATCAAACATGTTTGATATTAGTGCATCCAGGCTGCTGAATTTCAACAGCTTATTCTTGCCGTTTTTATCACGGAAACGGCAATAGCAGGTGGAGCCGGGGAATTCGGCAATCACATGGCGGATGCCCATCCCGAGCGTCCCGTTTGCGGGCTTTAAATAAACCGCGCCGAATTTATCGAGGAGCCTTCTCGCTTCATCGACAGATGTAAACAGAAGTGTCTCAGGCATATACTTCTGTGCTTCGGGAACATCCTTGAGCCGGTTGAGAATGTCAAACTTATTGAAAAAACCGGGATTGAACCATGGAATCATATAGTCTTTCATCAGTTTCTCTTTTGCAAGGCGGGCCTCAGGCCTGTTCTCACTCCTTCTCGTTGGCAGTCGGTCGTAAATGACATTCGGAAAAGGCACTGTCCGTGTTTCCCATTTTCCTCCTGCAAATAAATAACCTTTTATCAAGTTGTGTTCCCAATCAATTCCATTGCCGGTAAAAAGAAAACCGACTGCCCCTGAAGAGCTGCACGTATCAAGCAATTTTGAGTAAAACCGGGTTCTGTCCCCGGCAGGCTTTTCGGAGGAATCAATCAGGTTGGATGTAAACAGTCCGATTAATGGGGCTAAGTATAATGTGTCCGCATCACAAAAAAGCCCTATTTTATTCAATGTTTCAGGAAGGCGCAGTTTTTCCGCAACGGCTTTGCTAATGACTGCGATGTCCTTTTTTTGCGGCTGGGGGAGAAGGACGGCATCTATCACTGCCGTGCCGAAAGCTACTTTTTTAATGGAGATTCCTGGGGTAAACCCCTTCGGATAATAGAATATGGGCTTGTCATGATCCAAAGTTTCAATAGGATAAACGTTCACCAACGATCTCACGTCCTTTACAGTCTGAAAGCCGTCTATCTAAATTATGTTTATTCCGATACAATGGTTAAAATTTGTGTAAACGGGAATTTTCTACCGAAGGCGAGCCCCAGGACAATTTTGCAAAAAAAGAAAATCGTTATTTTCAAAAAAGAGGGTCAGCCCCTGCTAAATTAGGGTAAAGATGGGCAAAAACTGATATAGTAGCCTATGTGCAGGACAAGTAAAATGTTCGTGTTATTTTTCTTTTCGGAAAGGTTGAATCTTACATGAATATCTTTATCACAATCATATTTATGACGTTAATCGGCGCACTGATTGGCGGATTTACAAACCATTTAGCCATTAAAATGCTGTTTAGACCATATAAGACACTCTATATTGGCAAATGGAGGGTGCCCTTCACGCCGGGGTTGATTCCAAAGAGACGAGATGAATTAGCACGGCAGATGGGCAGGATGGTCGTCGAGCATCTCATTACCCCGGAAAGCATCAAAGGCAAGTTCATGCAGAAGGAATTTCAAGAGGACATGACCGGGCTCGTCAAAAAGGAGCTAAGGACATTCCTTGAATCGGACATAACGATTAACCATCTGCTTGACCAGGCTGGAATTGAACATGGAGCAAAGCGAATTGAAAAGAGGATCGGCCGTTTCGTGGAAAGCGTGTATGAAAAGGCGATGAGTCAGTACAGGGGTATGCCGATTGCTGAGGTCCTTCCACAGCCGCTCCTTCAAGGCGCGGAGAAAAAGATACCGGAAATAAGTTCCTATATCCTTAGCAAGGGTGCGGATTATTTTTCGAGCTATGAAGGCAAGGCGCGAATTCAAATCATGTTTGATGAGTTTTTCAAGGATAAAGGAATGCTGGGCAATATGCTGCAAATGGTGCTTGGAAATGTTAGCATTGCCGATAAAATCCAGCCTGAAATCATTAAGTTTTTCAGAAGTGAAGGCGCACATGGGTTGATCACAAGCATTTTGCGTAAAGAATGGGCGAAACTTCTTGAACGGGATGCCGCTGAGCTAGAGGAAATGGCCGGCAGGGAGAAAATTGTCAACGCCCTAAAGGAGTATGCGGTCAATCTTGCCGGGACTGAAAAACTTCTCGCTACCCCAGCCTCAGAATTGCTCGCTTCGTATAAGGAAACAATTCTTGACAGGATGGCACCGAACATTGTATTCATGCTTGGCGACTGGCTGACGTCGAGAATTGATATGATGATGGAAAAACTCCGTCTTCAGGAGCTGGTCAGTGACCAGGTTGCGACCTTTTCACTTGAACGGCTCGAGGATATGGTGCTTGGAATCACGAGAAGCGAGTTGAAAATGATTACGTATCTTGGCGCGCTACTCGGGGGGATGATTGGGATTTTTCAAGGAATATTTGCAATCCTCTTTTCATAATATATACCGCTATGGCTTTTTGCGCCGGGCATTCCATTCCTAACACAGGTTTGGTATAGTGAACAGGAATGCCACATTGAATAAGGGAGTGTTACGATTGGCAGTAAATTTGTATGATGCCGCTTATGAGCTAGAAAAGGCGATTCGGCAAAGCGCTGAGTATAATAATTTGAAAAGAATTTATGATGAAGTGAATGCTGACGAATCTGCCCGCAGGATGTTTGATAACTTCCGCCAAATTCAAATGAATCTTCAGCAGAAGCAAATGACGGGTCAGGAGATTGGCCAGGATGAACTCGTCCAGGCGCAGCAGTCGGTAGCACTTGTCCAACAGCATCCGGCCATCTCAAGGCTAATGGAAGCGGAACAAAGAATGGGTATGATTATTGGCGAACTGAACCAGCTGATCATGAAGCCGCTTGAGGAGCTGTACGGGGTTCCGAAGCAATAATTGAATAGAAAAATCCCGGTCGAGTGATCAGCCGGGATTTTTTTACAATAATGAATATTGAATGAGATTGTTGCCCGCCATGTTTTGGGAAGGCGGGTTTTAGGGAATAGATCAAATTACTGCGTCCGCCACGGACTCGGGATTTTCCGGTAATTCGTTCAGCTTCTTTACTTAATACCCAAAGGAAACCAAGCACTTGCTTTTTGATTAACTACAGAGGTGAAAGCATTGTCATCTATTATTCTTACTATTATAGGCATCAACATTTTATATGTTTCCTTGTTTACGCTTCGGGTCATGATTGTGATGAAAGGCTATCGGGTATTAGCTTCAGTCCTGTCAATGGGCGAGGTTTTTGTATACTTGATGGGCTTGACGATTGTCCTTGATAATCTGGACAAGCCGCTCAATATTGCCGCCTATTGCTTTGGCTGGGGCCTTGGCGTTTACATAGGCAGCAGAATTGAGGCTTATCTGGCACTCGGGTATGTGGTCGTAGAAGTGATTGTTGATTCCCTCGACACCACTTTACCCGTGCAGATCAGAGAACAAGGCTTCGGGGTGACTTCGTGGCTGGCTGACGGGAAGGATGGCAAAAGGCTTGTGATGAAGATTCTCGCAAGGCGGAACCGTGAGCCTAAACTGCGGAAATTCATTACATCAATCTACCCGAAAGCGTTCATGATTTCTTATGAGCCTACGCGCTTTAATGGAGGCTTCCTGCTTAAGAGGCTTGGTTGATTAAATAGTAGAGAGCAGAGAGCGCAAACGTCGTTTTGCGCTCTTTTTGTTGTTCTGCCACTCCGATGGAAACTATTTTTGCAAGGATTGTTCTAGAAAAATCCGAAATCTCATACAAGTTTAAATAAGGATGATTCCATCAGGACAGGGGGCACCACTATGATTTACCGTTTGCTGGCTTTAAATATAGACGGCACACTTCTTGACAGCGCCGGAAAGCTCCATAAAACAACTAGAGAAGCAATCAGCTACGTCCGGCAGAAAGGGGTAATTGTCACCCTCGTGACATCCCGCAACTTCGCCTCTGCAAAAAAAGTCGCCCGCGTCTTAAAACTGAATGAGCTTTTCGTCTCCCATCACGGGGCTTATATATCCACGCCTGCTGGCAATGCCGAGTTTATTAAACGAATCAACGAGGACGTCACTTACGAAATTGTCAGGTTCCTTGAAGGACTGCAGTGCCAGATTCGCCTAGTCCACGAAAAATTTTCGCTCGCGAATAAACTGCACCTCAATAACAATCTCCTGGCAAAAGCAATCTTTACCTCAGGGGATCCATTGACCTATTCGCATCAATTTACAGCTGACCTGAGCGACTCACTTGTTGATACACCGGTTGCGCCGCCTAAAATTGAGGCGTATTTTGAAACAGAGCAGGAATTACAAGATGCAAAACAGGCAATCAAGACAACGTTTAGCGAAGTGGAAACAGTAGACAATACGGGGCTCAAGTTGGACATTGTGCCGGCGGGCGTGTCTAAATTGTCGGGCCTCCTCTATATTTGTGACCGGCTTGGAGTCAGCCCGAAGGAAGTGGTGGCGATTGGTGACGGGCTGGATGATATTCCGTTCATCGAGGCAGCCGGGCTCGGGGTCGCGATGGGAAATGCCTCATATGAAGTGAAAAGGGCCGCCGACTGGGTCACACGTTCGGAAAATGAACACGGCGTTGCCTATATGGTGAAGGAGCACTTTAGGAGGCAGCACCCAATTGCCTTTTTGAAAAAAATGAACATCATTAAGAAGTAATCAGGAGCGGCAGGGGCGGAAGATATCGCTTTTGCCGCTTTATTATATCCGGTTGATCATGGGGGTCGAAAAACTTTGGTTGCCATATTTTCCACCATATTGACCTTGCATATCCGATTCTGTACACTTAAGGAAGCAAAAATTGTAAAGGTGGATGAACGTGCGAATATCAATTACCGGCTTGTCGGACGAACAGTTCAAGCGGCCGCTGCAGCTGATCGCAAACCTGTTTTTTGAGGAATCTGAGGTCCATTTAAATAGAATAGAAGAAGATGACTTCTCCGTAACATTCACCCTTGAACAAAATGTGGCGGAAATCAACGTTTCCGGCATTTTGGAAAACGACGGAAGACAATTGAATGCGGTACACCAGGCAACTGTTGACACGTCACTTCCCGAAAAGGAACAGTTCAAAGCCGTGAAAAATGCTGTTTCCCATGTATACTTGAAACTGCTTCAGGAACTGACGGGCATCAAGCAAAAATGGGGCATATTGACCGGAGTACGGCCGACAAAGCTGCTGCACAGAAAGCTTAGGGCCGGTGTTAAACCGGAAATTGCCCATAAGGAACTGGCTGAAGAGTATTTAATCACCCCGGAAAAGGCACAGCTGATGCAGCAGATTATTGACCGCCAGCTCGCGGCTGTTCCGGATTTATACGAATTGAAAAAAGAAGTGAGCATTTATATCGGCATTCCTTTTTGCCCGACAAAATGTGCGTATTGCACGTTCCCGGCCTATGCGATCAACGGCCGGCAGGGTTCGGTCAATTCCTTCCTTGGCGGCCTGCACCATGAGATGAGGACAATCGGCCAATGGCTGAAGGAAAGGGGCATCAAGATTACGACAGTTTATTATGGAGGTGGGACTCCGACGAGCATTACCGCCGAAGAGATGGACATGTTGTATGAAGAAATGTACACGTCTTTTCCGGACGCTAATCAAATCAGGGAGATTACGGTTGAAGCGGGGCGCCCGGATACAATCACAGCAGAGAAGCTGGAAGTATTGAAAAAATGGAACATTCATAGAATCAGTGTCAACCCACAGTCGTATATCCAGGAAACGCTAAAGGCGATTGGGCGCCATCATACTGTTCAGGAAACGATCGACAAGTTCAAACTTTCAAGAGAAATGGGCATGGACAATATTAACATGGACTTGATTATTGGACTTCCGGGGGAAGGGACGAAAGAATTCACCCATACGTTGAACGAGACCGAAAAGCTGATGCCGGAATCGCTCACAGTCCATACGCTATCCTTTAAGCGGGCGTCTGAAATGACCAAAAACCGTGACAGGTACAAGGTGGCGGACCGGAATGAAGTGGAAAAGATGATGGAGCTGGCTGAAAATTGGACACGTCAGCATGGCTATGAACCGTATTACTTATACCGGCAAAAGAATATCCTCGGGAATCTGGAAAATGTCGGCTACTCGATTCCTGGCCAGGAAAGTATCTACAACATCATCATTATGGAAGAAATGCAGACGATTATCGGGCTGGGTTGCGGGGCGGCAAGCAAATTCGTCGATCCGGCAAAAGAAGCCATCACCCACTTTGCCAACCCGAAGGATCCAAAATCGTATAACGACAGCTTTGCGCACTATACAAATGAAAAAATAAAAATCCTTGAGCAACTGTTCGAGAATAAAAACGAACCCGCATCGCTCTGATGCGGGTTTTATTTATGCTTTCCTTTAATCCGAACTGTCAAAGGAATAATTTAAAATATTTTGACTACTTTGTTAAAAATGTTACTTCCTGGATGAACAAGCTCTATAATAAAAGGGAGGGAAGCAAAGAGGAGGCGTTGAAATTGGCATTCAATTTTGTCACCGATAACGTTGATGTTTCAGTCAATGGCCGTGTTGCGACAGTTAAAATGAACAGGCCCGAAGCACTAAACGCATTGAATAAGGAAATGATCAAGGGCCTAATCAGCAGCCTGAAGGAAATCAGCGAGTCGGATGGGATCGACATCCTTGTGCTGACAGGAACAGAAAAGGCATTTTCAGCGGGCGGCGATATTAAAGCCATGCTCGTACTTGGCGATGATGAACAGGAGTTTTATTCCATCATGGACTGCATAAACGAGCTTGTCATTACCCTTTACAATTTTCCGGCCATTACGATTAGCGCTGTTTCTGGACCCGCATCTGGCTTAGGTTTCAGCCTTGCTCTGGCAACGGATTATATTTTAGCAAGAGAAGATGCCAAGCTTGCAATGAACTTTATTGGCATCGGACTGATTCCGGACGGGGGCGCGCATTTTTTCCTGGCAAAAATGATTGGCGAATCGATGGCGAAGCAGCTTGTTTGGGAAGGAAAGACACTGAATGCGCACGAAGCGTATACACAGGGGCTTATCCATGAGGTGGCTTCCGATTTGGACACAGCCTTGACGGAGAAGATACATTCTTATCTCAAAAAACCTGTTCAGGCAATGATCAAAACAAAATTGATTCTTGCCGAACTCAATCGTCCCAAGCTGTTGAAAGTATTGGAACTAGAAAAGTATGCCCAGCGCAAAATGTCGGAAACGAAAGACCATAGAGAAGGAATCAAGGCCTTTGTCGAGAAACGGGCGCCCAAATTTACGGGCAGGTAAGAATCGCGGCAAAAAAAGAAGCCGGAGAAATTTCGGCTTCTTTCAGACCGGCACGGTCCGGTGGTTTTCAACGATCTCACTGATTATGAATGAAAGAGGAGCAGTTTTCCGTCAGGAGAAGTGCAGCGGTGGGCCTTTTCCAGGAGCCCTTTTTCCTCCAGAACCTTCCTCCCTATTTCCTGAGCGGCATCGTCATTTTCCGCCTGGAACGATTCATCCAAAAGCTTATTCCCATCCTGTTCAAATGCAGTCAACTTATAGGTTTTCAAGTCCATCCCCCTTTTAATTTCCACTTTACCTACATTTTTACATAGGAAAAATAAATCCGCAAATTCAAATTCTTCAACACAAAGAAATCAGAACGTGCATTCGCTTTTTTAGGGTGATACAATAAAGGAAACGAATGCGAAACAACATTGAAAATTAGCCAGGCTTTCTTGCCTGAAAGGAGGTCATTAAATGAAAAAAGTAACCTTTATCCATGCGGCAGATCTTCATCTGGACAGCCCCATGGCCGGGTTGAAAAACCTTCCAGAACCTATTTTTGCACGGCTCAAAGAAAGCACGTTTAGTTCCCTGAGAAAAATTGTCGATGCGGCAATCAGCAATGAAGTTGACTTTGTCATTTTAGCAGGAGATTTATACGACGGTGAAGATCGGAGCTTGAAGGCCCAATCACGCTTCCGGGCCGAAATGGAAAGGCTTCTTGGAAAAGGGATCCCTGTTTTTGCAATTCATGGCAACCATGATCATTTGGGAGGCTCATGGGTGAAAATGCAAATGCCGGAAAACGTCCATATTTTTGGCAGCAAAACAGAAAGTGTTTTGTTAGAAACCGAATCAGGTGCAGCTGTGAATCTCTATGGTTTCAGTTATCCAACGAGGCATGTAACGGAACGGAAAATCCATACATATGAAAAAGCAGCCGGCGGCGATTTCCACATCGGCATCCTCCACGGCAGTGATGGCTCAACTACCGAGCATGGCAGCTATTGTCCGTTCGCGGTAGGGGAGCTGCTTGAAAAACAATTCGATTATTGGGCTTTGGGGCATATCCATAAACGGGCATTGCTGGCTGAAAACCCGCCAATAGTCTATCCGGGGAATATCCAAGGGAGAAACCGGAAGGAAACAGGTGAAAAAGGCTGTTATTTGGTAAGTCTCGATGAGGCGGGGGCAAACCTTGAATTCATGGAAACAAATGATATTGTTTGGCATGAAGCTGACATTAGTGCAAGGGGAATCACTGATTTCGATGGAATATACCGTTTGCTTTTGAAAGAAAAGGAGAAGTTTCGCAGAGTAGGAAAGGGAGTATTACTCTCAGTCATTTTACGGGACATTGGCCTGGCCGGCCAGGATGAACTGGACAGCCTTCATAGCAACCTTCTGGAGCTTCTTCAGGACGGAGAAGAAGATGAAAGTTCCTTTGTTTGGACAACCAAGGTTCAGGTGCTCGAGGAAGATTCGTGGGAGAGGGGCGATCTTGCCGGGGAAGCGGATTTTTACAATGAACTTTTTCAGGTGGCCGATGGTTTCGGCCCTGCGTCCGAGGTGTTGGAACCTCTCTATGGCCGTCTTCCGGCAAGAAAGCATGTAAGCACCCTGGGCAAGGAAGAGGAAGCTCTTTTGCTCGAAGAAGCAGAACGGTTGCTTATCAGGCTTTTACGGAATTAAAAGACAGGACAGGAAGGAGGATATTTTATGAAGATTGAAGAGCTGCATATATACGGATTTGGGCGCCTTGAAAACTTAGTCATGACCACGATTGAAGATTTTCAAGTGTTTTACGGTGAAAATGAAGCCGGTAAATCAACCATCATGGCTTTTATCCATGCGATTCTGTTTGGGTTTCCGACGAAACAACAGCAGGAACTCCGATATGAGCCAAAAGGAGGCGGCAGGTACGGGGGGAAAATAAGTGTTCGGCATCCGGAGCATGGTTTTGCTATTATTGAAAGAATTAAAGGTAAAGCTGCTGGTGATGTAACTGTTTCACTGGAAGACGGAACAACAGGCGGTGAAGATCTGCTTAAGCGTTTCCTTGGGAATTTTGACAGGAGTATGTTCCAGGCGGTGTTTTCTTTCAACCTGCATGGATTGCAAAATATCCATCATATGAAGAATGACGATTTAGGCCGGTTTCTCTTCTCTTCAGGAACGCTTGGGACAGACAGGCTGGCCAGGGCGGAAACCGAGCTGCAAAAGGATCTTGATGCCCGTTACAAGCCTTCCGGAAGAAAACCACTGCTTAACAGCAAGCTCGCCAGCCTTCGCACCCTCGAAGGGGAATTGAAAAAGGCCGCCGAAAAAAATGGCGGATACGAGGCTTTCATTGCCGAAAGGGAGTCGCTTTTGAACAAAATCGATGAACTGAAAAGCGCCATTCCCGAATTGGCGGATAAAGCAGCGCGCTTAAAGGAATGGGAGAAAATCGAAGAATTGGCGAGGGAAGAGGCGGCTCTGGAAGCTGAAATTGCTGAATGCAAAGAAATAGATTTCCCTGTCAGGGGCATCGAGCGTCTCGAATCGTGCAAGCAGATTCTCCGCCCGTTTTCCTCACAGATTGAAAGTCTAGTAGGGAGGCGGAAAGCTCTTGCCGAAGAGCTTGATAGCTTCCAAATCAATCAAGAACTTCTTGCCCGTGAGCCTGAAGTGAATGCCGCCGCGGATGGGCTTCACGAATATGAACAGGCCGCAAATGAACTGAAACAGCTTGAAGACAAAATTCTCTTACTTGACGAAAAAATAGTGGAAGCGCGCACGAAACTCTATCTGCATCTGAGTGAAGACGAAATCCTGGCAATCAATACGGATATTTTTACAAAAAGACAGGCTGAAACGGCAGCTGACACCCGCAAAAGGATTGATGGACTAAAGCAGCAGCTGGAAACAGCTTTTACGGAAGAAAAAGCAAGCCTTGAGCAACTAGAATCCGAACTTAAGGAAGCAAAACTCAAGTTGCTTACACAGGATGAAAGGTCCCGTTTGGAAAAAGCGGCCCGGACAGGAAGCGAAGCTGAAATAAACTTGCGCCTTGAGGATTGCCGGGAGCGGATTGCCATTCTTGAAAAGGCTGCTAAGCAGGAGGCGGATTCCATAAAGACAACGAGGGCAATCGGATTCTCAGCAGCAGGTGTTGCGCTAGTTCTTCTTCTATTCGGACTATTGGATCGGGTTTGGCTCATGGCCGGAATTGGGTTTCTCATGGCGCTAGTTTCTGCAGCCATTGCATTGCGGGGCTTCAAGGCGTCTAAATCTGATGGACAGGACATGGAGCTTGAACGGCACCGTAAAAAGGAGCAGGAGCTCGAAACGGAACTGTCATCCCTTCAGTCAGGTGGAAGTGCCGGAGCAGCTTTAAAACTTGAGCAGGACAAGCGGGAGAGGATGAAAGTCAACAGCCTTGAGGCGATGCTCGGGCAGCAGAATCTCCAATATGAAAAAGTCCTTTCCAAATTCGAACGGCTTGAACAAGAAGAGGCTGACTGGCGGAACCATGTGACTGAACTATGCAGTGTGTTAAGAATTGGCGATTCAATTGGTTCGTATATGCCTGTTGAATCCTTTCAGCTTATTGAGGAATGTAAGAATGCGATTTTAGAAAAGTCACGGCTTGCCGGCAAAATTCATTCCCTACAGGATACATTGGCTGAGTTTGAAAAAACAATTAGAAGCCTGTCTGAGTTCATTCAAGGCATTCCTGCTAACGATGTTCGGCTTGCATGCCATTTCGCCAAAACAGCCCTCGAGGAAGAAAAGCGGAAAGTCATCCTTCATCGGGAAAAGAAGGCCGCACTTGAAGAGCTCGATTATGATGTACAAAAGCTGGAGAAAGAAAAATCCCTTCATGAAAAGGAATTGAAGGAGCTCTTTGCCCAGGCGGGTGCCGGAAATGAAGAGGAGTATTATCTGCTTGGGGAAGAGGCCAGGAAGCAGGATCGACTGCGGAACCGGCTGAGTGAAGTGAAGAGGGAGCTGGCATTGTCGCGTTTGAAAGGGGAAGAGAGGGCAAAGCTTCTCCCTGTCCGCAATGTTGCGGAACTGATCGAAAAAGCAGCCGAACAGCTCAAGGAAACGGAAAACAAGCTGGAAGCTGCCCGAAGCCGGCTTACGGAAGTGCGCTATGAAATCCAGGTGCTTGAAGAAGGCGGGACCTATTCCGAAATCCTTCACACCTTCAGGCAGGCCCAATCTGATTTCGCAGAGGAAGCGAAGGAATGGGCTGTCCGGATGCTGGCCCGGGAACTCCTTCAAAGAACAGTGAACCGGTTCAGAGATTACCACCTTCCAAAGCTGCTGGAAAAAGCGGGAGAATATCTGGAATTTCTAACAGGAGGGAACTATATGAAACTATTCGTTTCTCCGTCGGGCACCGGGTTCCTGATTGAAAGGGCCGACCATATCCGCTTTGAGGCAGAAGAACTGAGCCAGGCCACGACAGAACAGGTTTATGTCTCTCTAAGACTCGCTTTGGCCGAGACGATTTATGGCAAGTTCTCATTCCCGCTGATCATTGATGATAGCTTTGTAAACTTTGACGGAGAACGGGCAAGAAGGATGATTGAACTTCTAAAAAATATGAAAAATCGACAGGTATTGTTCTTTACTTGCCATGAGCATCTGCTTGGCCATTTTGAACACGGTCAAATCTATCATTTGGGCAGGAAGCCGGCTAACATTCGTGGATAATGGCGCCGTGCTGTATAATATAGTGGTTGTAATGGGAAGGAGCGACTTTAAAGATGGCGAAAAAAATACTAGAACACGAGACTGGTGAACAGGTGGAGCAATATTTACTGATCAAAAGCTCGACGAAGGGGATTGCCAGTAATGGGAAGCCGTTCCTGACCCTGATCCTTCAGGATAAGAGCGGTGATATTGAAGCGAAGCTCTGGGACGCGGGGGAAGAGGAAGAGAGAAATTACTGCGCTCAAGCCATCGTGAAGGTATTGGGTGAAATACAAAATTATCGGGGAAAAAATCAATTGAAGATCCGTCAGATTAGGCCGGCAGCGGCTCATGAAGGAGTGAAGCTGGAGGACTTCCTTGAAACGGCTCCTGTAAGCCGTGAGGAGATGGCCAGCAAACTAACCCAATATATTTTTGAAATGAAAAACCCAAATATACAAAGGATCACCCGGCACCTAATCAAGAAACATCAGCAGGCTTTTATGGAATATCCAGCAGCCACGAAAAATCATCATGAGTTCGTCTCAGGACTCGCCTATCATGTTGTCAGCATGCTTGACCTGGCAAAAGCGATTGCGAACCTGTATCCGAGCCTTGACAAGGATTTGCTGTACGCGGGAATCATCCTTCATGATATGGGGAAAGTAATCGAGCTATCGGGTCCGATTTCGACGATTTACACTGTTGAGGGGAACCTGCTCGGCCATATTACGATTATGGTGAATGAAATCGGCAAAGCGGCTGACGAACTTGGGATTGCAGGGGAGGAAGTGCTCATTCTCCAGCATATGGTCCTGTCCCACCACGGCAAGGCAGAGTGGGGGAGCCCGAAGCCGCCATTAATCAAAGAAGCGGAGATTCTGCACTATATTGATAATCTTGATGCAAAAATGAATATGCTGGATGGAGCGTTGGAGCGTGTAAAGCCTGGCGAGTTTTCCGAGCGGGTTTTTGCTCTCGATAACCGTTCATTTTATAAGCCGGTTTTTCATAAATAAGAGAGCCTTCAGGGGCTCTTTTTTCTTTGGTATCCCTGTTTCTAACGCATATTTTGCCGTGAGCTGCATATGTATACTGTAGTGGACAACCTTACAGTGGAAGGGGCAGGGATTATGACGATACCTTTTTGGATTTATTCGATTATTCTTGGCATAGCGTTTAGCGCGGTTATGGCAGTGAAAACAGGAAAAGAAGAGCGGCAGATTGAACTAGAGCTTATTGAAAAAGAAGGGGAAATTTATATGAAACGCCTCGAACTTGAAAGAGAAAAGAGGGGCCTGACAGGCTGATGACTCGGCGAAAAATCCCATAACACTAAGCGGGCAAACAAAAAAGGGGGCCAAATTGGTCCCCTTTTTAACGTGTATTATTGTTGTGGTACGGCCTCAGTAGTAAGGGCATCTTTTAAATCTTTGTCTTTAATTTTGACATTGGCTGCTTTCAGCTCCCGCTGCATGGCCGCATCCACGGTTTCAGGGGTAAGCTTTTCAGCTTTTAATTTTTGTTCTATTTCTTTTTTCATTTCATCATAGGATTTCTTTTCTTTAATATCAGTAACCTGGATGATGTGGAAACCGTATTCTGTTTTGACAGGACCGCTTATTTCATTTTTCTTCAGCTTGGCCGCGGCATCTTCAAATTCCGGTACCATTTGGCCGGCACCAGGCTGGAACCACGGAAGGTCTCCGCCATTTTCCTTTGTTGTATCGTCTGTGGAGTATTCTTTTGCAAGATCCTCGAATTTCGCGCCTTTATCAAGTTTTTCCTTGACTGTCTTGGCTGTTGCTTCGTCTTTAACAAGAATATGTCTTGATTTCACTTCAGGCTTATAGTTGTCGTAGTATTCCTTCATTTCTTTCTCAGTTACTTTGACATCCTTTAGTGCAGCCTTTTCCTGGAGTGCCATCGTCTTAAACATTTTCTTTATTTCATCCTGGTCATACTGGGCAAGATATCCTTCAGCCTGCGCGCCATACATAGCCTTGAATTCTTCAATTTTTTGTTCAATCTCTTTATCAGTCACTTTATACTTGTCGGATAGCACTTTATCATAGACAAGCTGCTGTAAAGCCTGCTCGCCATAGTTATCCTTCATCAGTTCGTATAATTCATCCTTTGAAATGTTTCCGGCTTTTGTTTCTGCAACAGTTCCTCCGCCGTTACTTGCATTATTACATGCGCCCAGGGTCATGACCCCGCCGGTGAGAGCAAGGGCAACCATCCATTTTTTCATGAGGTATCTCTCCTAAAAAGTAAATTTCCAGCAGGTTGTAAACCCACATCCATAACTATAACATAAATGGACAACAGAACAAAAATTTAATAACAGAAAAATGCAGCCACGCTGGAAGCCAGGATAAACAGCCTGTCATGAATATTATAGGAACTATGGACTCGGGCCTATTCGCAAAAGCGGGGCAATGAATAGTATATGGTAACTTTCCGAAAAGGAGGTGCCATTATGGGTGGAGGAGGATACGGAGCAGGATTCGCTTTAATTGTTGTCCTGTTTATTTTGCTAGTAATTGTTGGAGCTGCCTGGCTTTAATAAAAAGGAACATGGTGCTGGTCGCCCCATGTTCCATTATTATTCACTTTCCGGTGTACAAAAAAACTAGGAAAGCTTAGGTAAAGAGGATTTCTACATAGGACGAAATTAATAGAATCGTTACCAATATATTAATGGTTCTGAACACCTTTTCCTGGTTTTCTTCAGGAATTTCCTTTTGGATACAAAGGGAGGTTGTCAATCTATTAACAGAATATAATATAAAAAAGGCAAAGGCGCCAAAAATAAATACCACTCGGGACTCCCCCCATGCTTTTTCTCATGCTAATTTACAATACCAAATAATAATTAAAAAGAAAAGCTGGAAAACCTCTGAAATCGGGTGCTGCAGGGAGTTTAAGGGTTTACTGTAAGACGGAAAAGGTGAATAATAGAAAGGGAATTGCCAGATGGAGGAGGGGGCTGGAAATGGAACTTAAGAATCTTGTGGAACGGATTGAAATGCTGGAATATCATATGCGTCTTACAGCAGAAGCGCTGGACAGAACACCTTATGAATTGAATAAGCTTGTTATTGCTAACAAATTGTCGGAGAAGGAAGCCGGCCAATTCTTTACTCTTTGTGAGAAGATGCACAAATTAATGGAAGAACAAAAAGCGGAAGGTTTTTTAAATTTTCATCCGCTTTTTAATGAATTTTCATCATTGCTGACCCCCAAGTTAAATCCCGAAGAGGTGGTCCTGGCCTGTATAAAACAGCAATTGTTTTTGCCTTTAATGAATGAGTTTAAGAAGTTTATTTAAATCTTTGAAAATAGGTAAGAAGGTTTCCTCGCTAAACAAGCTCTTCGGATTTGCCATTTTTCCGGAGCTTGCCTTCTTCTTCGACGAATTCGCACTCAATATTATGAAACGATTTTTCGAAAATCTCCATGAAATCATCCCCATAAATATTGCGGACGATTGCCATCATCTCAATGATATCCGGAAACTTTCCATACAGTTCCCGTAAAGGCATTGCACCGGAAAAGACAGAATTGCTGTCTGGATCATAGGATTCCATTAATTCAAGCAAAATGGATTCCCCGTGCTCTGTCAGTTGAATATACGTATTTCGTTTATCATTCTCTTTTTTAGAGAATTGCAGCAGTCCTCTTTCCTCGAGTTTCTTCGAAAAGTTAAAGGCAGTCGATACATGCATGACCCCGAACTTCGCCACATCCGAAATAGACGCTCCATTCAGATGATAGGCTATCCAAAGGATGTGGTGTTCATTAATATTGAGATCATACGGCTTGATCCACTGCTGCCAGTCCTTCTCAACCGATTTCCAAAGGGCCTTGCTTAACTGTGCAATTCTCTGACTAAAAAGCAAGGCTTCCTTCATACTGTATTGTTTTTCAGCCATTCTTCTCCTCACCTCTTTTGAAAATATGGCCGGCAACTCCCCCATAAAAATCCAGTCACCGACAATCCTAAAAGCTAATTGAACGAAAGTAATCGGGAAATCATTCACACTTTTTTAATATTGTGTGTTTTTTCTATATTAACATTATGCCAATAAAATAAAAATTAATAAAGTATAAATTTACTAAATTTTTAGAAATTGATATTTTTTCCCGTAAAAAGGCAGAGATTTTGAAAAAGCCTTCCTTTGCATTTCGCAAAAGAAGGCATATTTTTAGAAACATCATTGGCGGGCGTTGTTGTGATCGACTCCATGCGCGTTACTCGTAGCAGAATGTGCCGAAAGCTCATTTTCCAGATGGCCTATTGCCGCTTCGATTTCACTTATTTCTTTTTGGATTTCAATTTGCTGAGGTAGGGTTTCCGCTTTCCATCTGCCAATTGCAGTATTCACTTCCTGAATAAAGCGGGAAACGTGGACGCGTCCCTCCTTCGTGGCATACGCTGAGGCGTCCTTTACATCCATAATGCTTTGTTTTAAATCTTTCAACTGGCTAATAAACGTATCCTTGCTGTTTTTTAGGGTTTCCCTCGTTTCTCTTCCGGACTGTGGTACCGTAAACAAAGTTGCCAGTCCTGCAGCTGCGCTTCCTAGCAGGAATCCATAAAGGAATCGTTTTGCTCCCATAACAGTCAACACCTCTCTAAGTGGATTGCTTTCCTATATTTTACACAATATGTGAATAGCATGCCAAGTCTCGCCATAATCTTTAATATCACTAATTTCAATTCATAAACCTTCTATTAATAAAACGAACTAAACTTTTAACGTTGTCGTTGATTTGCGCTCCACAAAGGAAAGCTTCTGAGAATAATCATCGCAGTGACAGGCGGTTTTTGCCTGTCACGAGGCACTTCGCTTTCCGCGGGGCGTCAGTGGAGCCTCCTCTGCGCTTGGGCGCCTGTGGGGTCTCCACCTTGCCGCTTCATCCCGCAGGACATTGATTGGCACCCTTGAATCCGCCCACGCACGAAGGAAACGCGTAGCGTTTTCGAGGAGTCTACGTGCCTTCCACTCCAATCAACTATGTACAATTCTTTAGTTCGACCTATAAAATGATTCTCTTTGATGAACAGAATAAGAAAAGGGAGGTATGCGGATGACTGCAGCAGCTGCATTTTTCTTTTTGACAAGCGGCTTACTAGTAGGAGGGATTTTATATAATCTTGCCTTGTATAAAAAACCCGGGATGTATCCTCCGAAGAGGCTATTAATAAAACGGGCCTCTTCTTTAGCATCAGGATTGGGAATTTTTCTCTTTCTTGGCCTTTTGATTATTTTCCTCAAATAATGGAATAAAGAGGGAGATGATTGAGCAATTAAAAAATCCGGGCACTTTGCCCGGATTCGTCGTTTCAATCTTATTTTTGTTCCTGAACGGCTGCTTGAACAGGAGAAAATCCTGTTCTTTTAATGACAGACCGCACAACTGGATACACGACAGAAATCGTAATGGTGTTCAATGCGACCGCTGGGAGGACAACGCCCACAAAGAGCGCGCCAAATGTCATAGAACCCGGAAGGCCGGCAATGAACTGTGCCGAGCCAAGAAATACCGATCCTGATACAATTGTGCCGACAGCAGTCAGAGCGCCTGCTCCAACCAATGTATGGCTGAACTTTTTAAATGCCAGGAACAGCAGGTAAAACACAAACGCAGTCACTAGCTTATCAATGATATTTGGAAGCTGGCCGGCAGGGAAGGAAGTTGTAAGGGCCGATAAAAGACCTGTTACAATTCCGACAAGCAGGACATTCTTCTTATCAGGGAAAAGCATAATTCCCAGGAACATCATTGTCAGCATCATGTCTGGTTTCATGCCATTTCCGATTCCCGGAATGACAGCGTGCAACACTGCGCCAATCCCCATTAATAATGATAGGGCCACAAGGTTTTTCGTATTCATTTCTCATCTCTCCTCTGCTTTACTAAGCTAATTTGGTTCCTCCTGCAGTGCGCTCGTTGCCTGCAGCGAAAAACTTAAAGCCATTATAGCACAAATCTTGTAAAAGAATATAGTGTAAATTTTCAGATTTCTAGTTACCTACCCGATCCGGCTGCCGATACCTTTAGCCATTGCGTTTAAATCATCGAAGGAATAGTCGTCCTGATGGGTTTTCCAAACAGCCCCAAAGCCATCGCCCTTCCCGTAACGCGGAATAAGGTGGAGATGAAAATGGAAAACCGATTGTCCTGCTTCTTCCCCATTGTTATTCAGCGTATTTAGTCCGATGGGGGTAAACTCCTCTTTTAAAGCTTTGGCTATCGCCGGGACAGCTTTATATAAATTAGCCGCAATGTCAGGAGTCAATTCATAAATGTTTTCCTTATGTACCTTCGGGATGACAAGCGTATGCCCCTTTGTGACCTGGCTGATATCGAGAAACGCCAGAACATGTTCATCTTCGTAAACCTTAGCCGACGGGATTTCTCCTTTGATAATTTTGCAAAAAATGCAGTTATCCATCGTACCACAACCCCTTCCTCTTTTACCGGTATTTTAGCACAACCGAGAGGGCAAAAAAAGAAAAGGACAGGATCCGCATAGGAATCCCGCCTTCGTGAAGGGGAAACTTCTTTTAACGTCTAAGTTCAGGAAGTTTCTTTGACAAGCACCTCATTTGACAATGAAATGTACAGGCAAAACCGACTTCGTCCAAGCGAACCATCCCCAAACATTTAGTAGTTGATTACAACGTAAACCTTTGTTTGATGGTTTCTTTGATCAACACCTCATTTGCGAAAATGCTGCCTGCGAATCAGACAGTCCGGTGTGCTGAAGACTTAAAGCCTGTGCAAAACGACCATCCCCTCATTTTGAACGTTAGAAGCAGCTTTTCTTGAATGGAAACTGTCTTTGACAGACACCCCTCTTCAATGAATGGTGAGCTAATTCCCCTTCAATCATTAGAATGGCCTGAAAAGGGAAGGAATATGAATGGCAGGACCTGCCAACTTTTAACGAAATGGTAATTGCTCAACATTTCGCTTAAGGGGCAATTTTTGCTAAAATAGGTGGTATTAAGCAAGGAAGGGCGTTTGCCATGTCTTTATTATCAATTAATGAATTAACGGGCGGTTATACGAAGAATCCTGTATTGAAAAATGTAACCTTTGAAGTTGGGGCTGGGGAACTGGTTGGCCTAATAGGCTTGAACGGCGCCGGCAAAAGCACGACCATCAAACACATTATCGGCCTGCTCGAGCCGCATTCCGGGGAAATTAAAATAAACGGCAAGTCATTTTCCGGAAATAAGGAGGAGTATCGGAAACAGTTCACATTTATTCCAGAGACACCGATTCTTTATGAAGAACTGACCCTTGAAGAACATCTTGAACTGACAGCAATGGCTTACGGCCTTGATCGAGATGAATACAAAAAGAGAATGCCTGGCCTATTGAAGGAATTCAGGATGGAGAAAAGGCTTAAATGGTTCCCTGCCCACTTTTCAAAGGGCATGAAGCAAAAGGCGATGATTATGTGCGCGTTTCTCGTTGAGCCTGCCCTCTATATTGTCGACGAGCCGTTTGTTGGACTTGACCCGCTTGGGATCCAGTCGCTGCTTGACTTAATGTCGAAGATGAAAGCGAATGGTGCCGGAATCCTGATGTCAACCCATATCCTTGCCACAGCTGAACGATATTGCGACCGTTTCGTCATTATCCATGAAGGGCGGATTCGCGCAAAAGGAACGCTCGAAGAACTGAGGCGCGAGTTTAGCATGCCCGGGGCGACATTGGATGATTTGTATATTCAGCTGACGAAGGAAGAGAACCATGTTTGACGGCACGAGGCTTTGGAAAGAGCGGGCAGGGCACAGGGTGAAAGAGCTTGGCCGCTACTTGAAATATATATTTAACGGCCATATTGTCATTGTCCTATTGTTTTTACTTGGGACAGCAGCCTATTACTACCAGGAATGGCTGAAGACTCTGGATACGGGTTTCCCGTCGGAAATGATTGGGGCGATTGTTTTTGGGTTGTTCCTTACTTTAAGCCCTGTCTATAATTTCTTGAGGGAAGCGGACAAGGTGTTCCTTCTTCCACTCGAGGAAAAACTGAGCGGATTTTTCCTGCGCTCAAGTATAGTGAGCGGAGCTTTGCAGAGCTATGTTTTACTTATGCTTCTAGCTTTATTTATGCCGCTTTTTGCAAAAACAGGCGGGATTGGCTTTTCGATGTTTTTGCCAACGCTATTGCTCCTGCTTGCAGTAAAGGCGTGGAATATCGCGGCGCAATGGAAGGTGTCTTTCCAGGCGGATGCGTCATCCATTTTGATAGACAAGGCCATTCGTTTTTTGCTTAATGCTGCTTTCAGCTATTTATTATTTGCAGGAAATGGATTCTTGCTGCTCGTGCCTTTTGTAGGGATCATGTTTGCATACCTTGGTTATTTCCACTCGGCCGCAAGAGGGAAAGGGCTTCAATGGGAGGCGCTGATTGCCGGAGAGGAAAAACGGATGATGGCGTTTTACCGGCTCGCCAATCTGTTTACGGATGTTCCTCATTTAAAGGAAAACGTAAAAAGGCGGAGCTGGTTGGACTTTCTGCTCTCAGGTATTCCTTTTGTGCAAAAAAGGGCGCCGCTCTATTTGCTTGCGCGGACCTTTCTTCGCGCGGGTGATTATCTCGGACTCTCAATCAGGCTTTCAGTCATCGGTTCGCTTGGCATTATCCTGATTTCCTATGGGCCTGGACAGATTTTCTTTGCTTTGCTGTTTCTTTATTTAACCGGTTTTCAGCTCATGCCGCTTGCTTCCCACCATGAAAATAACTTGTGGAGTGAGTTGTATCCAGTGGCTGCAGCCCACAATAAATTAGCATTTCAGCGGCTGCTCAGTATTGTGCTTATAGCGCAAACCGCCATTTTCACAATGGTTATTCTAGTTTCAGGGAAAATGGTAGCTGCAATTGGCGTTTTGGCATTAGGCGCCGCCTTTACATTTGCTTTCGTCAAGTTCTATAGTGTCCGTAAGCTGAAAAATTGATCCCTTTCGCTTTGAAAGGGATTTTTTCATCTAAAGGCATTGATTTTGAAACCGAAGATGTGCTTTTCCGTAAATAGGGTACTACTTTATCAAAAAAAGGTTGTGTGTGCATTGAATGATTATGAATTGAACGTACTTGGAGAGGTAAAAGAATGGAAGCGGAAATGCTCGGCGCGGTCGAGTATGTTCAACAGGTTGTCCAAGAAAGCACAGGGCAAAATCAACAGCCTCATACCGGAAAAGGTCCACAATGCGATGACCGAGGCAATCAAGGGAATGGTCAAGGCGACTCTGGCAGGATCGAATTTTACGACGAAAAAACCCGTTGAGCCTCAGCCGGATCTTATAAAGATGGATGAGGAGGCAAAAAGGAAAGTAAATGTGTTTCAAAAAACGGCAATGATTGAAGGGGCCGGTACAGGTGCGGGTGGAATTTTGCTTGGACTGGCGGACTTTCCGCTGCTTTTGACAATTAAAATGAAATTTTTGTTCGAACTTGCGGCTGTGTACGGTTTCAACACAGAGGAATATGAAGAGAGGCTGTTCCTTCTTCATGTCTTTCAGCTCGCTTTTTCAAGCGATGAGACGAGGTTTGAAACATTGGATGTCATTGATCATTGGGAGGAACGAAAGAGGAATCTGGCTGATATGGACTGGCGGGAATTTCAACAGGAATACCGCGATTATATTGACCTCGCAAAAATGCTCCAGCTCGTACCTGGTATAGGTGCGGTGGTCGGTGCCTATGCGAACAACAAACTACTTGGGCATCTTGGGGAAACTGCGATGAATGCATACAGGCTTCGGATTCTGAAGAGCGGTGGGTCTGCTGAAGGAAAAGGGTAGGGAGATGAAAGGTCGATTGGCAAACGTCCTGATTTTTTTCTGGATCCATTTGTAACAACGCGATACAGGAACGGTATCCGAGGCTTAGGCCGGTTAATAAGACAAAATAAAAACAGCCATGGCGGCTGTTTTTTGTTTTGAAAAGGTGCAGTCAGATTAGGAACATGGCGGCAATCGTTGTAACGGCAAGGCCGATGACAACTGGCAGGAGATTCCTTCTGGCAAGTTCGAAGGGGTCAACATTGCAGATGGCTGCTGCGGGGATTAACGCCCATGGGACGAGTGTTCCGCCGCCGACCCAAATGGCTGCGATTTGTCCAAGGGCTGTGAGTGTTTCCGCTCCTTTGCCGATTGATGCGGCAAATAGGCCCGCTACCGATCCCGCTAGCGAAATACCGGAAAACCCTGATCCGTCCAGGCCGGTAATCGCTCCCACAGTTGTCAGGGTAACGGCGGCGATTTCTTTGCTTAATGGTACAAGGCCCGCCAGAGCGATGCCGAGATCGTTTACGATTCCATGAGAAGTTTTGGGTAGGGAGTCGCCAATGATTGTGCTAAAGCCTGAATCTCCCAGGTAGAAAAATGCGGCAATTGGAATGACGGGGCCGAACACTTTAAAGCCGAATTGAAAGCCGTCAATTAAATAGGCTGTTGTTTTCTCAAGCCCTTTGTTTTTATGGGCGGTAAGAGTGATGGCGAGCAAAATGAAAATGGACGTACCGCCAACGAGTGCTGTCGCGTCCCCGCCTTGCAGATCCAAAACGAACATCGCCGCTACGTCAATGGCGAATAGGATTGGGACGAAGAGGGCGAAGAAGCGTTTTTGCCAAGTGGAAAGAAGGGTTTGGCTGTTATGGGCCGGCTGGGTTGTTCCGCCTGGCACGACCCCTGTTGATCCGGTCAGTTTTCCGCTTCTCATGTCCCGTTTAAGGAAATAGAAAGCGGTCAATGTTGTTACGGTTCCCATGATGAAAACGAGTGGAATACTGGCGCTTAATACGTCCCCAACTGGAAGGCCTGCTGCATCGGCAGTCAGCTTCGGTGCAGCTTGGATGACGAAATCACCGGAAAGCGCGATGCCATGGCCGAAGAGATTCATCGCCATCGCCACGCCTAGTGCGGGCAGTCCAGCTCTAATTGCTACCGGCAAAAGAACCGCGCCGAGAAGTGCGACCGCCGGGGATGGCCAGAAGAACCACGAAATAATCATCATCAGGATCCCAATTGTCCAATAAGCGAGTGTAGAATTTCTGATCAGCTTCGTAAAAGGGGAAATCATGACATCATTAATGCCAGTTGTTGTCAGCGTTTTGCTCATGGCGACAATGATCGAGATGACGAGGATCGTCGACAGAAGTTCCGTTATGGCGTAAATGAAGCTGTTGAACACACTGCTTACCGAGCCGCTAACCGAACCGGTCGCTGTGATCGCAATGAGAAAGATACCGATGATGCAAACAAGCGCGGTATCGCGCCGCATCACCATAAAACCGATAATAAGACCAATAAAGATAACATATATCCAATGGAGAGCCGTAAGCTCCGCAACCATGCGAATATCCTCCCTTCATGCATCCGTATAAGTAGGCGAACGACCCAATTTGGGATGTAATACAGAATATGAAAATCGGGAGAAGTGGTGAAAGGTGCAAACAAAAAAAGAACAGGGCGGCTTGCCCTGTTCCTTTATTCTGAAATATAGTATTTCGTGATGTATGATTTCCCGGAAAAGATGCTTTGCCCGGATTCTTCGGTTTTGGCACCGTGCGATTTGCCGAAAGCGTTAGAGTCTTTCCAGCTCTGGAAGGCAGCCTCATCTTCCCACGCAGTCAAAATGACATACGTATTGGATTTAATCGGCCGGAGTACTCTTATAGCCTGAAAACCAGGTGATGATTCAATTTTGCCGGCGCGGTTTTTGAAGCGGTACTCGAACACAGGCCGTCCTTCCTCGGTTACCGGGATGTTATTCATAACGATAAGCCCCGGGTTGCCAAGGCTTCCAACCGATTCAAGCACCTCGAATTTCCTTGGTGAGGCGAAAACGGTTTTTCCTTCCGTTTCATGGACGAGAAGGGCACTGTCTTCCCCGGTCATTAAAACCATCTTTTCCTTGCTGTGTTTTTCGGCAAGCCTTTCCAAAAAGTCATACGTTCCCGCGGTCATGTAAAGATTCATCGTATCAGCTCCAATTTATTTAATAAAAGACAGCATGAGAAGAACAAAAGGTTTCTCATGTGCTGCCATCCGTACGGAATAATTCCGGCTCGTGAAGCATTCCTTTGGGCGGTCTGCCCGGTCTAAATGGACGGCAGGATATGCTGGGAGTGAGGCACTGGAACCGTCCCCATGCATCATTTTCCCGGTTGTGGCAGAGTTGCAAACGTAATTACGACTTTTTTTTGACAGTTGGCTGGGATGTGTGTACACCTTCTAGATTAACAGATATAGTTTAAACAGACTAAAATTGTAAAGTTTTTATTTTTACGGTGGTTATATTAGAATGGATACTGAGAAGTTGTGAAAGGTGGAAACTGAGATGAGAGAAATCAATGAAACATTTTTGAAGGCAGCGAGGGGTGAAAAGACAGGACATGTTCCAGTTTGGTATATGCGTCAGGCGGGGCGTTCCCAGCCTGAGTACCGGGCGATTAAGGAAAAGTATTCCCTGTTTGAAATTACCCACCAGCCTGAATTGTGTGCATATGTTACCCGCCTTCCGGTAGAACAATATAATGTCGATGCGGCAATTTTATATAAAGATATTATGACCCCGCTTCCTGCACTTGGAGTTGACGTTGAGATTAAGTCAGGAATCGGCCCTGTCATAGACAACCCGATTAGATCGGTGGCTGATGTTGAAAAGCTTGGTGAACTCAATCCAGAGGAAGATGTTCCATATGTCATCGAGACGATCAAAATCCTGACACAGGAACAGCTTTCCGTTCCTTTGATTGGTTTTTCCGGCGCGCCTTTCACCCTTGCAAGCTATATGATCGAGGGCGGCCCTTCAAAGAATTATAATAAAACAAAGGCATTCATGTACTCGGAGCCAGAGGCTTGGTTCGCGCTCATGAATAAGCTGGCTGATACAACGATTACGTATGTGAAAGCACAAGTCAATGCTGGCGCGAGAGCCATCCAGATTTTCGATTCATGGGTTGGCGCTTTGAATGTGGCGGATTACCGCTATTATATTAAGCCTGTCATGGAACGTATATTCACTGAACTAAGAAAAGAGAATGTTCCTTTGATCATGTTCGGCGTTGGCGCAAGCCATCTCGCTGTGGAATGGAACGATCTTCCGCTTGATGTTGTCGGACTTGACTGGAGGCTTCCAATCAGCGAGGCGCGGAAAATGGGCGTTACCAAAACTGTCCAGGGCAACCTAGACCCGGCTCTTCTCCTTGCTCCATGGGAGTATATTGAAGAGCGCGCGAGGGAAATCCTTGACCAGGGAATGACACAGCCTGGCTATATTTTCAACCTTGGCCACGGTGTATTCCCGGCCGTAAATCCGGAAACCTTGAAAAGGCTCACCTCTTTTGTACACGAATATTCAGCGTCTAAATTAAGTAAGTAATAATAAACAATGCAATAGAAGTGTAAAATGGTGGTATACTAGCCTTCTTTTTGGCAAAATAGAATGGGAATGACTTGCGGCAGGGAGAAATCCCTGCCGCAATTGCGGTTGAAAAAACCAATTAATTACATAATGCACTGGCAGAAGCCGGAACAATAAGAGGTGTGGAATATGGCAAAAAAGAAAATGGGCCTCCTCGTCATGGCATACGGGACTCCTTATACACTCGATGATTTGGAGCGGTACTATACACATATTCGCCGTGGACGGAAGCCTTCTCCTGAAATGCTTGAGGAGCTGCGCGGGCGCTATGAAGCAATTGGCGGAATCTCCCCGCTATCACATATCACAGAAGACCAGGCGGAAGGACTGGAAGCCCGCCTCAATTCAATACAGGATGAAATTGAGTTTAAAATGTATCTTGGCCTGAAGCATATCGAACCATATATCGAAGACGCGGTAAAACAAATGCATGAGGACGGGATTGAAGAGGCTGTCAGCATTGTACTCGCACCGCATTTTTCAACATTCAGCGTCAAGTCCTATAATGGCCGCGCAAAAGAAGAAGCCGAAAAGCTTGGTGGCCCTAACATCGTTTCAGTGGAAAGCTGGTATGACGAACCGAAATTCATTACTTACTGGGCAAAAAAAGTAAAGGACATTTTTGCGAAAATGCCTGAAGAACAAAGAGAAAAGGCTGTCCTGATCGTTTCAGCCCACAGCCTGCCTGAACGAATTCTCCAATCTGGCGATCCGTACCCTGAGCAGTTGAAGGAAACGGCCGATTTGATTGCAGCGGAAGCGGGTATAGAACATTATGCTGTCGGCTGGCAAAGCGAAGGCCAGACACCAGAACCGTGGCTCGGACCGGATGTGCAGGATTTGACAAGGGACCTTTACGAAAAACATGGGTATAAAGCGTTCGTCTATGTACCGGCGGGATTTGTATCTGATCATCTCGAAGTACTGTATGACAATGATTACGAATGCAAGGTCGTAACAGACGAAATTGGCGCTGCCTACTACCGTCCGGATATGCCGAACGCGAGGGAAGATTTTATTGATGCCCTTGCAACTGTCATCATGAAAACATTAGGGAAAGAATAGTAGAATAAATGCAAAAAAGAGGCGATGTACGTGGAGGCAGGTAAGAAAAGAGTCCTTATCATTGGCGGTGGCATGGCGGGATTGACGTCCGCCTACTACCTTCAGAAAATAGTGCGCGAAAGGGGACTGCCTCTTGAAGTGATCCTTTTGGAAGCGTCCCATCGCCTCGGCGGGAAAATGCAGACGGTCGTCAAGGACGGATTTATCATCGAACGCGGGCCTGATTCCTTTTTAGCGCGAAAGACGAGTATGTCCAGGCTTGCCGCTGAAGTTGGCATGAAGGATGAGTTGATTAGCAATTCAACAGGGAAGTCGTATGTTCTTGTGAATGACAGGCTTCACCCAATGCCCGGCGGCTCCATTATGGGGATTCCGACCGAGGTGGGACCGTTCATCACGACCGGCCTGTTTTCCGTGCCGGGCAAAATGCGTGCGGCAGCTGATTTTATTTTGCCAAAGTCACCTGCTGGCCAGGACCAGTCATTAGGGCGTTTTTTCAGGCGGAGACTCGGCAATGAAGTTGTCGAAAACCTGATAGAACCGCTTTTATCAGGCATTTACGCTGGTGATATTGACCAGATGAGCCTGATGGCGACTTTTCCGCAATTTTACCAGGTGGAGCAAAAATCCCGCAGCCTGATTCTCGGTATGAAGCAAATGGCGCCGCCACCAGCGAAAAAAACACCAGACAGCGGTGGGAAAAAGAAAGGCGGAGCGTTTCTTACGTTCAGGACAGGGCTGCAGTCATTTGCCGAAGCGATTGAGGCGAGATTAGAACCCAATTCAGTATTAAAAGGGTTAAAGGCAACTAGCATTGAAAAAGTAGATGATGATTACGAAGTCATCTTGAACAATGGAGAGTCGCTGATTGCAGACTGCATCATTTCGGCAGTTCCACACCATATTGCGCAGTCAATTTTTTCGGGTTACAGTTTTTTCGACCCATTAAAAAGTGTTCCGTCCACTTCGGTGGCGAATGTGGCCATGGCGTTTCCGGAAAGTGCGATTAAGCAGGATATTGACGGAACAGGATTTGTCGTTTCCAGGAATGCGGATTACACGATCACAGCATGTACATGGACACATAAAAAATGGTCGCATGCGGCACCCGCGGGAAAAGCTTTACTCCGCTGTTATGTTGGAAAGCCGGGCGATGATACAATCGTTGATTTGTCCGATGATCAAATTACGAGAATAGTTCTTGAAGACTTGAGTAAAACGATGGAAATTGATGGTGACCCTGAGTTTGTCGTGGTTTCCCGCTGGAAAGATGCCATGCCGCAATATACTGTTGGTCATAAGCAGCGGCTTGAAACGTTAAGAGGGCATATTGCTGCCGAACTGCCAGGTGTTTTCCTTGCTGGAGCATCTTATGAAGGTGTTGGGCTGCCTGACTGTATTGACCAGGGAGAAGCGGCGGCCAAGGATGTTTTGGACTATCTTAATTTAGGCGACTGAAAACGGGAAAAGGACCCCCGTTGAAAAAATACACTATATCATAGCAATAGCAATCAAGGATGCGCTGGGAGAACTCGGCGCATTTTTTGGTGTTATATAGTAATGGGGAATCTTAGCTTCCAGTCCGAATAGGAAGAACTAATCAGACGGGCGCTGCTCTCCAAATGTAGCCTCTTGTTTTTTAAATAACAGTCTGTTATACTATTTTTTGTACAAAATGACCGTTTTGTTCAAATGGTCATTATTGATTAAAAGACTGTTATTACTGGAGGTGGGGCATTGTCAATCGACCGAAGGCAGCAAATTATTGAAGCTGCGACAAAGTCATTCTCACTGTTTGGCTACAAGGCTACAACGATGGATCAAGTAGCGAGGCTGGCCAATGTTGGAAAGGGCACGATCTATACTTTTTTCAAAAATAAAGAAGAATTATTCGATGAAATTATTACGTCCCTTATTAAAGAGATGAAGAGGGAAGCGGATGAAGCCTTTGACCCAACCCTTTCGTTCCACGAGAAAGTCCATCGCTCCCTGTATAAAATGCTTAAATTCCGAAAAGAGCATCAGCTGACAATCAAGCTGTTCCAGGAAGAAAAGGAAATGGGAACCCCTGCTGTCCAGGAGGTGCTTGCGGCTGTTGAACAGGCCATCATCAATTATATGAAAGAAAAAGTGGTAGATGGCATCGCGGCTGGGGAAATTGAGGAATGTGACCCGGAAGTAACAGCTTTTATCATTTTGAAGCTTTATGTATCATTGATTTTTGACTGGGAAAAAAACCACCAGCCACTCGAAAAAGAAGAAATCGCCCGCATTTTTGAAAGGTATATTTTTCAGGGCCTGAAAAAGAAGAATTGAGATACACTGAGGGAATAAGAAAAAACCAGTAAAACAGATGGGATTATCAAACCGATTGGTAATCCTTCATTTAAGCTTCAAAATGACCTATTGAACAAAGTGGTCACTTATTATTAGGAGGTCAAACGAGTGAAAAACATCATGATGAAACAGGAACTGGCAGCTATTTTGAAAAACAAGAAGCTTCTGATTCCCATCCTTGCCGTTATGTTCATCCCTGTCTTGTATGCGGGAATGTTCCTTTGGGCTTTCTGGGATCCTTACACTAAACTGGCCGATTTGCCTGTCGCTGTCGTCAACAGTGATATCGGAGCGGAGTTTAATGGCAAGGAGCTTCGACTCGGGGAAGACCTCGTAAACAAGCTAAAAGACAGTAAGGAGTTCAAATTTATACAGGTTGGCAAGCAGCAAGGGTACAAACAATTGAAGAACCAGAAGTACTATATGCTCATTGAAATTCCAACCGATTTTTCCGAAAATGCGACAACCTTGCTTGATGACAATCCGGAAAAACTAAAGCTGATTTACGTGCCGAACGAGAGCTACAATTTCTTGTCCGCGCAAATTGGCGAAACAGCGGTCGAAAAAATTAAAGCATCCCTTTCTGAAAAAGTGACGGAAACATACGCGGAAACAATGTTTGAAAAGATTGGCGACCTTACCGATGGGGTTAATAAGGCGAGTGAAGGTGCCCGACAGGTCAGTGACGGCTCTTTTGATTTGGAAACCGGCTCAGCCAAACTGAATGATGGGCTTAAGACACTGGCCGGCAAAGCAATCGAATTCTCCGAAGGGGCGAATAAACTAAATGCCGGGGCGCGCGAGGTAAGTGAAGGGAACAATCAGCTTGCGAAAGGCATGTCAGAACTTCAGTCAGGTCATGGCAAAATCACTGCCGGGGCTGAACAGGTAAAAAGCGGCGTCGACCAGCTTGCCAGGGGAGCCGTCCGTTCTAGGGAAGGAATGGAGGCCCTTAAAAGTAAACTGCCGTCTATGATGGACGGAATGAACAAGCTTCAGCAAGGTGCCAGCGAATTAAATGCTAAAACAGGTGAATGGCAAAAAGGGTCCCAAGCGGCCGCCTCGGGTGCTGCAACACTTAACGGTGGAATAAACGAACTTGTCCAGGGCCTGAAGCCAATGCTTGCAAGCCTTCCTGAGCAGCAGCGCCAGGTTTATGAGCAAAAGCTGGCTGAGTTGCAAGCAGGCAGTGCTCAGCTAGCCGCGGCTACGGGTCAGCTAAGCGGTGGCGCTGATAAAATACAGGCGGGGACCTCCTCCTTGGCCAATGGACTTGGTGAACTGAAAAATGGACAAGCACAGGCCATGCAAGGGGTCGAAGCGCTCTATAAGGGAAGTTTGGAACTTGAATCAGGTTCGAAACAATTGTCCGAGGGCCAGCAAAAAGTCATTACAGGGTTAAAAACGTATGAAGGAGAATTCGCCAAGGCGAAAGCAGGAGCCGATGAACTTGCAGCCGGTTCTTCCGAGCTAACTGGGGGAGCGAGCCAGCTCGCCGCTGGAACGGATGCGCTTAAGTCAGGAACCGGAAAGCTCGCAGAAGGTTCCGAACAGCTGGCAAAAGGCAGTTCCGAGCTTGCCAACGGCTCTAAAGAACTTGCCGACAAGCTTGCGGATGGCGCAAAGGAAGCATCCGGAGTGAAAGCTAACGACCAGACGTACAATATGATGGCCGACCCGGTCAAAGTGAAAAATGAGAAAATAAATCAAGTGCCGAATTACGGGACAGGTTTTGCTCCATACTTCCTGTCACTTGGATTATTTGTCGGCGCCTTGCTCCTGTCCATCGTATTCCCATTACGGGAAGCGGCGGGAATGCCGAGAAATGGTTTCAGCTGGTTTGCAGGCAAGTTCGGGATACTGGCCGGGATTGGCATGATCCAGGCATTGCTTGCGGATGCCATCCTTCTCGGCGCTTTGGGAATTGAAGTTAAGAGCATTCCCCTCTTCATATTGTTCTCGATTGTGACGAGCCTGACATTCATTACGCTCATCCAGTTCCTTGTGACAACAATGGGCGACCCGGGACGATTCCTGGCGATTATCATTTTGATTCTGCAGCTTACGACAAGCGCAGGAACGTTCCCGCTTGAACTGATCCCAGACTTCCTGCAGCACTTCAATGCATTTTTGCCAATGACTTACTCGGTAGCGGGATTCAAATCGGTCATTTCCAGCGGCGATTTCGCCTATATGGGGCAAAACATGCTCGTCCTTGGTGGGTTCACCGCGGTCTTCATTCTTGGAACACTCGGTTACTTTATCACAATGCATAAAAAGAAATACGCCGTTTTGGTGAACTAACGACGAAGCAGCTGCCTATTAGATTGGCGGCTGCTTTTTGGTGTTTTCGCTATTTTGACTTGTTTGCCGTTTTTTTGCAAAATTGAGCCCTGCCTGTCCACTAACACGCTGAACATGAAAAAGTTTGTATTTTTAAGTATAGTAAATACTAGAAATATTAGAGATAATGAGGTGGAAATACATGAAGTTGACGGTTATTGGCTATTGGGGTGGGTACCCGAAGAAAAATGGCGCAAGCACGGGGTATTTGCTTGAGCATGATGGCTATAAGCTGCTTATCGACTGCGGGAGCGGGGTGTTGGCCAAGCTGCAGAATGTGGTCCAGCCGGAAGAACTGGATGCAGTTATCTTGTCGCACTACCACCCCGACCATGTGGCAGACATCGGTGTTCTATACCATGCCCGGCTTATTCAAGGATTCCTTAAGGGGAAATTGCCGGTGCTCCCTATTTACGGCCACGGGGAGGATGAAGGCGAATTTAAAAAACTGACCCACGATGGGGTTACGAATGGTTTTGCTTACGAACCGAATGTGCCGCTCCAGATTGGCCCGTTCGACATAACTTTCCTGAAAACGGTCCATCCGGTTCCATGTTATGCGATGAGGTTCGAAGCTGGGGGAAAATCACTCGTTTATACAGCTGACACTGCGTTCAATGAAGAATTCATTCCGTTTAGCAAAAATGCCGAAGTGCTGCTCGCGGAATGCAACTTCTATGCGGACCAATCCGGACAGGGGGCAGGCCATATGACGAGCACTGAAGCCGGGAAATTGGCGAAACGCGCAGAGGTAGGGCAATTGATCTTGACCCACTTGCCTCATTACGGGGATATACACCAACTGGTCGAAGAAGCCTCACAAGAATTTAGCGGCCAAATCAATTTAGCCGAGGAATTCATGTCAATCGAATTGTAATCGCATAGGGCAAAAATGCCAAACACCGCGACGGCGGCAAAACAAAAGAAGGGGCATCCTTTTGCCCGGCAAAATAGAAAAGGGGTATTGCCATGCTGTTTATAGATAATAAAGGAATTACAGATCCACGAATCAATTTGGCCATCGAGGAATATGCGCTAAAGAACCTTGATATTAATCGGACCTATCTGCTATTTTACATAAACGAACCATCAATTATTATTGGCAAAAACCAGAATACAATCGAGGAAATCAATACTGACTACGTTGAGGCGAATGGAATTCATGTCGTCCGCAGGCTGTCAGGCGGCGGGGCTGTGTACCACGACCTCGGAAACCTGAATTTCAGTTTCATCACAAAAGATGACGGGGAAAGCTTCCATAACTTCCGCAAGTTCACCGAACCGGTTGTAGCAGCTCTTGGAAGGCTTGGGGTAAACGCGGAATTAAGCGGCAGGAATGACATCACCGTTGAAGGCCGGAAAATATCCGGAAACGCGATGTTCTCCACGAAGGGCAGGATGTTCAGCCACGGTACCTTAATGCTCGATTCGGAGATCGATGCTGTTGTAGCAGCGTTAAAGGTGAGAAAAGACAAAATTGAATCAAAAGGGATTAAATCGATCAGAAGCCGGGTCGCTAATATTGCCGAGTTCCTGGACAGGAAGGTGACCATGGAGGAGTTCCGTACTCTTCTTTTGAGGTATATTTTTGACGGGGTAGAAGATATCCCCGAATATAAACTGACTGATGAGGACTGGGAAAAAATCCATCAGCTTTCAAAAGAACGCTACCAAAACTGGGACTGGAACTACGGACGTTCACCGAAGTTCAACCTGCAGCGTTCGCACCGTTTCCCTGTCGGTTCAATTGATTTAAGGCTTGAAGTCGAAAAAGGCTATATCGATCATTGCAAAATCTACGGCGATTTCTTCGGGGTAGGCGAGGTTTCCGAAATTGAAGAAAAGCTGCAAGGCATCCGCTACGACCGCTCGGACATTGCCCAGGCACTTGAAGATGTGGACATCAAGCATTACTTTGGCAACATCACAAAAGAAGAATTTGTTGAGCTGGTTTATTAATCCTGTTTGCATGTCGAGGAGGGGTGTGGTCCGCGTCAAAGTCTGTTTTAAAATTGGTTTGAATGACGCACAAGACTTCGATTCGCGTCAAAGTTTCGTTTAAAATGGGCTTGAATGACGCGCAAGGCCCTGATTCGCGTCAAAGTCTCGTTTATAATGGGTTTGAATGACGCACAAGACTTTGATTCGCGTCAAAGTTTCGTTTAAAATGGGCTTGAATGACGCGCAAGGCCGTGATTCGCGTCAAAGTTTCGTTTAAAATGGGCTTGAATGACGCGCAAGACTGTGAATCGCGTCAAAGTCTCGTTTATAATAGGCTTGAATGACGCGCAAAGCTTGGATTCGCGTCAAAGTCTCGTTTAAAATTGGCTTGAACGACGCGCAAGGCTGTGATTCGCGTCAAAGTCTCGTTTAAAATTGGTTTGAATGACGCACAAACCTTGGATTCGCGTCAAAGCACCAGGATTCAGGAATACAAATGCATTAGTAAAATCTATCTGTTTGTCACCTCCGCTGCTAAGTCAGCGGGGGTTTTTTACCTGCCTCAGAATCTCCGCAAAGGTACGCTGTAAAACTTGAAGGAGGACGATGCATTCTCTATAATGAATTTAGAATATTTTAAATTTAGCAGGAAGGTGAATGGGCTCCATTCACGCCTCAAGGGGGAGTTGAACTTATCAACAAAGCTTCACGAGACTGCACAAGCCATGCCGGAAAAGGATGCTTATATGTTCATGGGCAAGTCGACGTCCTACGGGGAATTGGATGCCGCGGTTACAAAATTTGCATCTGGACTTGAAAAGCTTGGAATCAAAAAAGGGGACCATGTCGCCCTGCTGCTTGGAAACTCGCCTTATTTTGTCATCAGCCTATATGGCGCCCTCCGCCTCGGAGCCACCGTCATCCCTGTCAATCCCATCTACAGTCCAGACGAAATCGGTTATATCCTGAATAACGGTGATGTGAAAGCAGTCATTTCCCTCGATTTGCTTCTTCCTGTTGCCGAGAAATCCCACCACCTGCTGCCTAAGATTGAACAGTATATTATTTGCGACTCGAACCAGCCGGAAGCTGAGACTATACATAAAGAAGAACTTGGCATCTATCCGAAATTAAAGGCGTTTACAGACGTTCTTGCCTCTGGCCGGCTTGATTACGAAGGATCGGAACCGCATGAAAATGATACCGCTGTCATTCTTTACACATCCGGAACAACCGGTAAGCCAAAAGGCGCAATGCTGACGCACAAGAACCTTTATAGCAATGCGATCGACACCGCTAATTATTTGAATATAAACGAAACGGACAGGATCATTACCGTCCTGCCTATGTTCCATGTTTTCTGCCTGACCGTTGCCCTCAATGCACCCTTGATGAAAGGGGCGACGATGCTCATTGCGCCGAAATTCAGTCCACAGGATCTATTTGACCTTGCGCGGGACTATAAAGCGACTATCTTCGCGGGCGTTCCAACGATGTACAACTTCCTGCTTCAATATGCGAATGCCGGCGGGAATATAGAGGACTTCAAATCGCTTCGCCTTGCTGTTTCGGGAGGTGCATCCATGCCGGTCGCTTTGCTGAATCATTTTGAAAAGAAATTCAATGTACGTGTTTCGGAAGGATATGGACTTTCAGAGGCATCACCTGTCACCTGCTTCAACCCGCTGGACCGGGAAAGAAAGCCGGGTTCGATCGGAATGTCGATTGTCAATGTCGAGAACAAGGTTGTCGATGAGCTCGGCGAGGAAGTGCCTCCAGGCCAGGTTGGCGAGCTGATTGTTCGCGGACCGAATGTCATGAGAGGCTACTATAAAATGCCCGAGGAAACAGCAGCCACAATTCGTGATGGCTGGCTATATACAGGTGATCTTGCCCGGATGGACGACGAAGGCTATTTCTATATCGTTGACCGGAAGAAGGATTTGGTGATCGTTGGCGGCTACAATGTGTATCCTCGGGAGGTTGAGGAAGTGCTGTACGACCATCCGGAAATTATTGAAGCAGCCGTTGTCGGCATTCCGGATCCTGACTTCGGCGAAGCGGTCGTTGCTTATGCCGTTTCAAAAAATCCTAATTTGACTGAGGAAGAACTGCTGAATTATTGCAGTGAGCGCTTGGCAAAATACAAGCTGCCATCGAAAATTGAATTCCTCGAAGAGCTTCCGAAGAATACGACAGGGAAAATTTTGCGCAGGGCATTGAGAGCCCAAATCGAAGCTGCAAAACAGTAATTTGAAAGCAGAACTAATGAATATATTGTATAACGGGGGGCAGGCTGCCAGTGTCTGCCCCTTGCCAATGCCAATAGGAGGTAATAGCGACTATGGACCAAATTTTATTTGAAAAAAGAAACTATATCGGCATCATCACCCTCAACAGACCTGAAGCGATGAACGCCTTCAATTACGATACACTGTGCAGGCTAGAGGAAGTCGTCAAGGAAGTTAGTGAGGATTCTGATGTCCGCGTCGTTATTTTCACGGGCGCGGGGGGCAGGGCGTTCAGTGTCGGAGCTGACTTAAAGGAAAGAAGGACATTGACAGTTGACCAAGTGCTTCGGAATGTTGGCAAAATCAGTGAAGTATTCAATCTCGTCGATTTGATGCCGCAGCCAACAATTGCCGCAATGAACGGCTTTGCATTCGGTGGCGGAATGGAGCTTGCCCTTGCCTGCGATTTCAGGATTGCGGAAGAAGGCATCCAGCTGGGATTGACGGAAACGAGCCTAGCCATCATACCGGGTGCGGGCGGTACCCAGCGGCTGCCAAGGCTGATTGGCCAGGCAAAAGCACTCGAACTCATCCTTGGCGCCCACCGGCTAACAGCAGGCGAAGCAAATAAATACGGGCTGCTCACAAGAATTGCCGGAGAGGGCAGGGCAATGGAACTGAGCCTTGAATTTGCAAAAAATCTCCTCAATAACGGTCCGATTGCCCTCAGACAGGCAAAACTTGCGATCAAGAAGGGAATGGAGACCGATTTGCAGACAGGCTTGAAAATCGAAAGGCAGGCGTACGAAGTCCTGATTCCGACAGAAGACCGCGTCGAAGCGCTCCAGGCATTTAGCGAAAAGAGGAAGCCTAATTTTAAAGGGAAATAGGGATTCGGTAAAAAGAGAAGGCCGGGTTTTTAGAGGGAACAAACTGCGCTGGACAGGCGACAATCTAACTTTAATTGAGATTAACTAGTGAAAAAGGGCCATCATTATATTGCTAAAATAGTAGGCGTCAGACCCGGACTAGTCTCTCAACTATTCTTTAGTGAGAATTCACTAGTTAATTTGGGTTGGGAAGGTGGCGAGGGACTAGTAAACCGCTTGGATTAACTAGTGGAAAAAGGCCATCATTATTTTTTGAATATAGTAGGGGTCAGACGCCTACTAGATAAAAATAAAAAGGTAGTATGTTATCACTAGTGAAAATCGCATGCGGAAGGTTGAATTCACTAGTCGGTCTCCTGCACTTCCCCTACGCCTGCCGAAGAAATGAGCTTGAGATAACTAGCCAAACTTCGGTACTTACCTAGTTAATTTACATGTTTTCCAACTTGATAACTAGTCAGCCTCTGAGGTTAACTAGGTCAAAATAAAAATGTAGTAAATTTTCACTAGTAAAAAGAAATATATTTAGGTTCGATAACTAGTGCTCTCTGTTAAACAAACCGTCATATCAGCTGCAACCTTTAAAATCGACAGAACACATAGAAAGGAGCCTGCTGCCGGTTGAGCAGAGGCTCCTTTATTAGGCAAGAAAGCTCCGGCTTTATTAAACTAAACCCACCGCAGCATAAACCTGCAGCCGCCTTTAATAAACGGGAGCAGCGGCAGGTCCTCTTCAATCACTCTGCCTACCACATTCACTTTATCATCTGCAGTCAAGTCCTTTTTTGTAATCTGTACTTCGCCCTGATAGCGTCCGTATCGTTCATTATCTATTGTAATCGATCCGGTCGGGCGTTCCACTGTATTAAGCGGCGGGACACTTTTGGTGCCGATCAAGGCATACATCCTCGATTCCATTGAGCGGATTACATCTCTTGCCCTGTCTTGGCGGTTTGACTGGGTAGCAGAAAGTGTTTCAAGAAGATGCTGGTCACTTGTAAAAGAACGGGCACGTAGATAAAAAGTCTCATCCCTGTAAGATGAAAATTGCCTTAGTGCTCCCTCCGATAGTTCAGGGTCACCAATCAGGATTTTATCAATCTCTTCGTTCTCCTTCAAATCAAGATAGGCCGTAAAAGGGGAGAAGTGCCTGTGGTCTTCCAAAGTCGGCAATCCTTCAAATAAGGGTCCGCGCCTTGTCTCATCACCGGGGACGAACGCCATAACCGTAATGCCTTCCTCCTTCAGCAGCCGGTTTTTCTCTCTGAAGCTTTCCCGGTCAAGCCCTGTTTCCGGCCTTGGATAAAAATTATGCCAAGCTTCAACGGAGGAAGTGTTCAACCCGCATTTTTTTAAGGCAGTGATTTCCTCCCGGGTAAGCGTGCTCGCATTCAACGCCACTTTCATTTTTTGAGACAGAAGGGCGATGATTTCCGGTTCCACCCCATAATCGACCCGGAGCCCGCTAAGACCCCAATTAAGCAAGGAGTCGGCATTTTCCCAAGTGCAGCCAAGGTGTTTGAGCGAATTTGGTGAAATATCAGGGACAAGTTCCATATCAAGTTCCTTGGCAATTTTGCCGAGCGCCTTTAGCTCATCCCGGTAGCGGGCGGGGTTATCTTCGGGAATATGGAGGGAGGTGAAAATGGAATCGAAGCCATGTTCTTTCATTTTCCGGATATACGGTTCCTGGGCCGCGACAGGTTGTGATAAATAAACTGAAATGCCAAGCATTAAAAAAGCTCCTTTCGCTTTCAAAAGCGTTGTTGATTTCCACTTCGGGCACTCAGCGCCGCGCGGGGCGTCAGGGGAGCCTCCTCGGCGCTCAGGCGCCTGTGGGGTCTCCACCTTGCCGCTGCATCCCGCCGGAGTCGGTGCCCTTCGTTTCAATCAACGCGGTTATAATAACATTTCCTTCAATATAATCTTTCAAAAAAAGACCTGGCACTCTTTTTGCAAAAGTGCCAAGCCCCCTGTGAATCTATTAAATATTATCCGCCATTTCTTCTTTAAAACCAAACAAGTACGTGAAAATGAATCCGAATAGGTATGCAAGTGCGATTCCGATCAAGTAATAAATAAACTTGTTTTCAACGATTAGCGGAGTCAGAGATAGGCCGGAGACCCCAACCGCTGCCGCGGCTGTTTTCATGACTGCCTGGAAGGCACCGCCGACGGCGCCGCCGAGGCAAGCGGTGATGAACGGGCGTCCAAGCGGCAGGGTAACCCCATAAAGTAACGGTTCGCCGATGCCAAGGAAACCGACTGGCAGACCACCTTTGATAATGTTGCGCAGTCTCTTATTCTTTGTTTTTGTGAAAATTGCAATTGCTGCACCAACCTGGCCTGCACCAGCCATTGCCAGTATTGGAAGAAGCGGAGTGTTGCCAATTGAGTTAATGAGCTCCAGGTGAATTGGTGTCAAGCCGTGATGCAGACCGACCATGACGAGTGGCAGGAAGAATCCGGCAAGAATCGCGCCTGCGACAACGCCGCCAACATCAAGGATCGCTTTCAGTCCGGAAGTGATACCGTCAGCAAGGACGCCAGCGACTGGCATAATCACGAACAGGGAAAAGAATCCGACAATTAAAACCGTAATAAGGGATGTAAAAATAATATCAACTGAACTCGGCACAACTTTCCTAACTCGTTTTTCAACAACAGTCATCAGCCATGCGGCAAAAATGACCCCGAAGAGACCACCGCGCCCTGGTATGAGCAATTCGCCAAACAATTTGATTTCCGCAAGGCCCGGGCTGAAAAGGACAATACCGGCGATGGCGCCAAGCACAGGCGTTCCGCCGAACTCCCTTGCTGTATTCCAGCCGACAAGAACGGCCAGGGATGCGAATACCGCTCCGCCTAGGACGAGAAGAATTTGAATCAAGGTATGGGTGCGTTCAACACCAGAGTTTACTGCAAAGTTGGCTGCTCCGTTAATGAGACCGGAAGCAACAAGACCTGGAATAAGCGGAATGAAAATGCTTCCGATTCTGCGGAGCAAGTTCTTTATTGGCGTATTGTTTTTCTTTTTGACAGCTGATTGGTTCAAGGCTGCCCTTTCTTCGAGTGTCAGGTCATCGGCATTTGCTTCTTCCCCGACACGAAGCCCCGTCATTGCACTCATTTCTGCCGCAACTTTGTTAACAGTACCAGGGCCGACAACGATTTGCAGATTGTCATCCTCGACAACGCCCATAACGCCGTCGATTTTCTTTAGATCCTGGATATTGGCCTTGGAATCATCCTTCAAGTTTAGGCGAAGGCGGGTCATACAGTGGGCCACGCTTCTAACATTGTCTTTGCCGCCGATATGCTGAAGGATATCATTGGCCATCCGTTGTTCTTTTTTCACATTTACTCCCCCTATTTTGTCTTTCTTATGAATCCATTCGATTCGTCAAGCTTCTGGGCAGCCTCTTCATAGGAGCAATTGAGAAGGATCATGATGATGGCTGCCTTCACGTTCCGTTGTGCTTTTTCATAATACTTGGCGGCTGTGTCGTAATCTGTTTCGGCTGCCTGCATAATGATTCGCTTCGAGCGTTCAACCAGTTTCTTGTTCGTCGATTGGACATCAACCATAAGGTTTTTGTACACTTTGCCGATGCCAATCATCGATGCGGTCGAAATCATGTTCAGGACAAGCTTTTGGGCGGTGCCTGCCTTCAATCTTGTCGACCCCGTCAGGACTTCAGGACCGGTTTCAACTTCAATGGCAATTTCCGCGTACTTGCTAATCTCGCTGTTTTTGTTGCAGGTGAGGCTCACTGTCGCTGCCCCTTTTGACCTGGCATGCTTTAACGCGCCAATCACATACGGTGTCCGGCCGCTTGCGGCAATGCCAATGACTGTGTCATTTTCGTTGACGGAAATGGCTTTCAGATCTTCAGCTCCCAGGGCTTCATCATCTTCTGCTCCTTCGACTGCTTTTGTGAACGCTTTCATTCCGCCGGCAATAAAACCCTGTACCATTTCAGGCAGGGAACCGAATGTTGGAACGCATTCAACCGCATCCAAAACGCCAAGCCGTCCGCTCGTACCGGCTCCAAGATAAATGAGGCGCCCGCCTTTGCGGAAGGAAGAAATGGCCTTGTTGACAGCCTTTTCAATTTCCTGTATTTCTCCAGCGACGGATTGAGGAACAGTTTGGTCTTCCTTGTTCATTGTTTCAAGGATTTCCTTTACAGACATGAGATCAAGATTCATTGTCTTACCGTTCCTTTTCTCCGTTGTCAATTTATCAAGCATAGAACCACCCTTTTTTGTAGTGATATACTTCTATTTTATGCCTATGAAATTTAAAGTCAATAATATTTTACTAAACATTGAATGTAAATTTCATTTGTTTAAATATTAAATAAACTCATTGTTTCAAATATGCCTGTTGATTTCCACTCCGCAAGGAAAGCTCCTGTGAATAATCATCGCAGAGACAGGCGTTCTTTGCCTGTCACGAGGCACACGCTGTCCGCAGGGCGTCTCAGTGGAGCCTCCTCGGCGCTAATGCGCCTGTGGGGTCTCCACATTGCCGCTACATCCCGCCGGAGTCGTGCCCTCCGTTCCAATCAACATGCCTAGTTAATTAATCAATAATATTCTTTAACAAAGTAAAAAAGCACCTTGCATAGGTGCTTTTGGACAAATTGGATTCAGCGTCTTAGTTTTATGACTTCTTTTCGGGCTTCGTGGTATTGGTCAACCACTTTTTCCCCAACCAGGTTGAACACGCTTAAATAAAGGGCATCAATGATGTTCAACTGGGTCATCCGCGATGAAATGGTACCGACCCGGTAATCCTGCTCGACTGCCGGTGTACAAAGGCGGATGGACGCCATCTTGTAGAGGGGTGATTTATCAAGGTTGGTAATTGCAATGACAATCGCCCCTTTTTCTTTTGCAAAACTGGCAAGCTCCAAAACGTCTTTTGTTTTGCCGGACATTGAAATGGCGACAAAGATATCGTTCGGCGCCAAGTAAGGAATAAGAGACAGCAAGTAGTGGAAATCGTGCGCCATCACCGAATGGTAGCCAAGCTTGGAAAATTTGTAGTGGCCATCGAGCGCAGGGGTTGCGGACCCCCCGACTCCAAAGAAAATCAGCCTGGAGGCATTGGAAATCGCTTCGACAGCCCGCTCGAGTTCTTTCCTGTCAAGCGAGGCGAGTGATGATTCGATAGCTGCTTTGTTCGTATAGGTGACCCGGTGGAACAAATCATAGGGGGAATCCTTTTGCTGTAAAATCGAAAAATCCGTCAAGTTGGAGCCCGACAACGCAATTTGTTTTGCCAGTTCAAGTTTGAATGATTTAAAACTGCCTATCCCGATCGATTTGCAAAACCTGACAACACTTGATTCACTGACCCCGGTTTTCTGCGATAAGTCCTTTGTCGTCATATTTGGGACGAATTGGGGATGCTCAATAATATATTGGCCAATCATTCGCTCAGCTTCAGACAAATTGTCCAATTCGCGCTCAATCCTAATTAAAAGTGTATTCATCAAATCCAGCTCCCAGCTCATAAGCTATTTCAATCATAGAGGGTAAACTGCCCGAAGGCAATAAGGCAGAAATGCCTCGGAAAAAATAAGCTGTCTATTTCCTGAAAATTTGGTAAAATGTATGTTTATAACGGGCTTTGGCTCAGATAATATACCATACATAAAGAACGGGGGATTGGAAATGGCGGAAACCGTCGCGGGAAAAATGTCTCCTGCAACAGACTTTAAATCCGGAACACAAGCCGGGATTAGTATCGGAATTGGCTATTTTCCGATAGCCCTGACTTTCGGGCTTTTGGCAAAATCAGCCGGACTATCGTTTGGGGAAACAGTGATGATGAGCTTGATTGTCTTTGCGGGAGCTTCCCAATATATTTCACTCAGCCTTCTGAGCCTTGGAACGGGTATGTTTGAAATCGTCCTGACAACCTTTATCGTCAATATCAGGCATTTCCTAATGGCCACTTCGCTGAACGAAAAAGCGCCTGAAGGGGACACCGCTGCAAAAGCAGTTTATTCCTTCGGGCTGACAGATGAAACATTCTCGGTTGCCGCCACAAAGGATGGCGAGGTTCGCCCGGGTTATATGTTCGGGCTTGTCCTCATCTCCTATTCCAGCTGGGTAATTTTTTCCGGGGCAGGACACCTCGTTGGAGCGAACCTTCCGAAAACATTGCAGGAGAGCATGGCTGTCGCCTTATATGCAATGTTCATCGGCCTCCTCGTTCCATCGATGAAAAAGAGCGCCAAGGCCATTTACCTGGCGGTCATGGCAGCTGCCTTCAACACCATCTTTACACTCGGAAAGGTTTTGGAAGCGGGCTGGGCAATCGTCGCAGCGACACTGCTCGCCGCAGTCATTGCCGAGACAGTTGTTTTTGTAAAGGAAAGGAAGGTGGCAGGCGGTGAGAAGTGAAATCATTTGGATGATTATCGGGATGGGCATCGTCACCTACGTGCCGAGGATGCTCCCGTTCGTCCTCTTCAAAGGCAAAGAACTGCCGCCTTTTTTGCAAGGAATCTTGAAAAACGTTCCATATGCAACACTCGGCGCGCTCATCTTCCCGGGAATCCTCTTCATTCATGAAGACATCCGATACGGATTGATTGGCGCGGCGGCAGCGTTTATCGCCGCGTTCCTGGGTGCGAACGTCATCATCGTTGTCCTGGGCTCCATCGCAGTATTAACCGTTTTTTCAGGTATATTCTAAACAGTGCCGGTACCTTTAGGGCCGGCTTCTTTTTGCAAAAATTCCTTTGGGCCTACACGCTTTATTTGGCCGTAATCACGTTTTTCGCATATGCCATCATGTCGGATGTTCTAAACAACAGCTTTTTAACTAAACTAATAAGAGAGAGGCTGTACAAAAAGGAGGACAATTTATGGCAAGGAAGATGGGAGTATTCACAATCCTGGCTTTTACGCTCTATGGGCTTTTCTTTTATTGGTATTTGTTCAAATTTTCAAGCTCTGCCCTGCCGTTTGAATACCAGGGGACAAGCGCCGATCCGGCAACCTTCCTGAACGGCCGGGAACTTGGGCTTTCGGAAGAGTATTCGAAAACGAGAAATTTGCTTTTCTTCCTGTCTTCGCCGTGGGAATGGCTTTTTTACATTCTCATTATGCTGACAGGGTTGAATAGCTGTTTTAAACAATGGGCCGAGCAGGCAACAAAAAGGAAAATTTTCAGGACGCCGATTTATCTTTTCTGGTTTTCCTTTGTGGGCTACCTCGCCGCCCTTCCGCTCGGTTTAATAAGTTATTCTTTATCAAAAACGTACAATATCTCAACCCAGACATTTCCTTCCTGGATGAAGGATGAGCTGATTGACTTTTGGATCAACTACGGAACGCTGCTGATTATCGTTCCGGTGCTGTACTATCTTTTGAAAAGAAGCCAGAAACGCTGGTGGTTGTTCGCCTGGATGCTGTCGGTACCGTTTACTTTGTTTATGATGTTCGTCCAGCCGGTTCTCATCGACCCTTTATATAATGATTTTTACCCGCTCAAAAACAAAGAACTGGAAGCGAAAATACTCACCATGGCCGACAAGGCTAAAATTCCGGCCGAGCATGTTTTCGAGGTGAATATGGCCGAGAAAACGAACGCAATGAACGCGTATGTGAACGGCATCGGGTCCAACTCGCGGATTGTCCTTTGGGATACGACGCTGAACCGGCTCACCGACGACCAGATTTTATTCATCATGGCGCACGAGATGGGCCATTATGTTGAGAAACATTTGTATATCGGGATTGCCGGCTATCTGCTCCTGTCGCTTGTGGGGTTATATTTAGCCCATGTTCTCATGCAACACATCTTGCAAAAATGGAGCCGGGTACTCAAAGTGCCATCCCCCGACGATATCCGCAGCCTGCCGCTCATTTTGCTGATATTATCGGTGCTCATGTTCGGGTCAAGCCCGTTATCAAATGCCGTTTCGCGCTACCAGGAAGCGCGTGCCGACCAATACGCGATCAATATGACGAAGAACCCGCAGGCAGCCATCGGAAGCTTCCAGGAACTGACCCGTGCAGGGCTAAGCCAAGTAAACCCGCCCTTCCTCGTCAAACAGTTCCGCTACGGCCACCCAACCATGCTCGAACGCATCTCCATGCTCGAAGAATACCAAATCCAACACCGAAAACAATAAAGAAGAGCCGGCCTGAGCCGGCTCTTTCTTGGTGAGGCAGGGGACGGTTCTACTGCTTCATTCGAGAGGCGAAAGAAGCACTGGGACGGTTCTGTTGCTTCCCTCGGATGCTGGCAGTCCAGTCCCTAGTCCCAGTGCTATAAAAAACTGGGTTCTCATATAATTGGATGAATGCCATTTTTAAATGGGTGGTGAGGGCATGGAGGTTATGGTCAGGAGAGGGGATACATTTTGGTACTACAGTCAGTTGTTCAGAACCCCACTCCAGCTGATCATTGATTCAAACCGGGGAATAAGCCCGAATGCCATAACAGTTGGCCAAAGGATTCAGATTCCTGGTTTTGTTGCGACCAGTTATCAAGTCCGGCGGGGCGATACATTGTGGGGAATCGCCCGGTCAAGAAATCTGCAGCTGGATACGCTGCTTCTGACAAACCCAGGTATTAACCCATCAAGGATTCAGATTGGCCAGACAATCCGAATTCCACTTAGAATCACGTGGAGGCTCGTGCAAGGCAGGCAAAATTACGACCATCGAATCATGCTGAATGATGTAAGAAGGCTGCGGAATGTGTATCCATTTTTGCAAGTGCCTTCAATCGGAAGTTCAGTTGCCGGACGGAACATTCCTGAAGTACTGATTGGCCGCGGTGGTAAAAGGGTTCATTATAACGGTTCATTTCATGCGAATGAATGGATTACGACACCGGTGCTCATGACCTTTCTGAATGATTACCTGCTGTCGCTGACAAACCAGACGACGATTCGCGGAAGATCCACGTTGCCAACCTACTTGCAGACGACGCTATCTATCGTGCCAATGGTGAATCCGGATGGAGTCCATCTTGTCATCAATGGCCTTCCCGCAAACGATCCGTGGCGGGCCAGAGTCGTTGCCTGGAACAGGGGAAGCACAGACTTCTCGGGCTGGAAAGCCAATATCAGGGGAGTCGACCTGAATGACCAATTCCCGGCTAGGTGGGAATTGGAAAGGGCGCGTAACCCGAAAGTTCCGGGACCGAGGGATTACGGGGGTGAGCGGCCCCTGTCCGAACCGGAAGCGATTGCGATGGCGAACTTAACGCGAAGGAGAGATTTTACCAGAGTCCTGGCCTTCCATACTCAGGGCAAGGTCATTTATTGGGGATTTGAAAACCATGAGCCGCCTGATTCTGAAAGGCTGGTCAGGGAGTTCGCAAGGGTGAGCGGATATGAGCCGGTAAAAACGATTGAAAGCTATGCCGGCTACAAGGATTGGTTTATTCAGGATTGGCGGCGGCCAGGCTTTACAGTGGAGCTCGGCAGGGGAGTAAACCCGCTGCCGCTTGCACAGTTTGATCAAATTTACCAGGAGGCGCTGGGAATTTTCCTGGCAGGCCTATATAGCTGATGGAGTATGGCCGGACTGCCGGCCTTTTTACTTTTTTGCAAAGATATTCGAGATTCGCATCCGCTTTTTTCCTGCCCAAATCCATGTCGCAGGCGCGGAATGCCGCAAAATTTGTTTTCACTCCCGTTCATGTTAAAATTTTGGCAACATGAAGGGAGGGGTTGCCAATGTGCGGAAGGTTTTCACTCATAACAGATGTGTACGAACTGATGCGGCAATTTCAATTTGAATTCGACGGGGAGCTCGAGCCGCGCTACAATATCGCACCCGGAACCGATATTCTTGCAATCGCCGCCCATGGCGATAAACGGGTAGCGGGAATGCTGCGTTGGGGATTGATTCCATTCTGGGCGGATAATGAAAAAATTGGCTACAAGATGATCAATGCCCGGGCAGAGACTGTTCATGAGAAGGGAAGCTTTAAGCAGCCATTGAAGTCAAAGCGGTGCCTCATCCCTGCCGATGGATATTTTGAATGGAAGAGGGAAGGGAATGTAAAACAGCCTTACAGATTCATCAACCAGGACAACCGACCACTTGCTTTCGCAGGGCTGTTTGACCGCTGGGATCGAGGCGGCAAGACGATTTATTCCTGTACGATTATTACGACTGCTGCAAATGAAAAAACGGCTGCCATCCATGACCGGATGCCGGCAATCCTAGAGCGTGAACAACAGGATATATGGCTTGATCCATCGGTCACGGACCCACTTACCCTGACGTCACTGTTAAAACCTTATCCCCTTGGCAAAATTGATTTTTATCAGGTTTCCACACGAGTGAACTCGGCAAGAAATGAAGACGAGGAACTGATCGCACCACTCAACAGCAAGTAGGAGGAGTTTTCATATCAAAAAAAACCGCCCGGGCAGGGGCGGTTTTTGCCATTATCCTTTGACTTTTCGGTTTGGAAGCCGTGGAAATAAGATTCTGAAATAGAGACGGCTGGCTTCCTGGCTACTTTTTTAGGTGGTGGCCGGGTTGCCGAAAATTTCAGGCACCAAATCGCTTTTCAAGTTCCACAAGGTTTCCAGAAAGGCGCATAAAGTCCTTTTCATTGCGTTGCTCCAATGCTTCATCGATATTGCGCAAAAGTTTCTCTTTTTCAATGTTCAACTGGATTTCATTCAGCAGCATCTCAATGTAAAGTTCCTGCAGCGACGACTTCTTTGCTTTTTCCTTTTTCATTGCGCCGATTTTCATCAGTTCCGCGTAGGATTTTTCCTTCATCCTTCATCCCCCCTGCTGCTTTTTTTAATTATAGTGAATTGATAAAGCAAAATCAAGGGAGTTTTTATAATTTTCTGAAAAAATAATTTTACATTGATGTCAATTTTATGAATAAATTCGTAACATTTTCATATGTTAAGAAAATTATCGGAAAATAATGGTATAATAACTGCGTATCTGACAATTAGGAGTTGAGGTATGTGAAGCAGAAGCAGATTGAAGAATATGAGATTAACCCTTGCACAATGTTTATCAAGCCTTTCGTCTATGGCAGCAAGGTTTATTCGCAAGTGTTTGAAATGGATGACGAATTTATTTCCCCGTTTAAACCCATCGAAATTATCAAAAAAAGCTGTGAATACTTCGGAAGTTCTTATGAAGGCAGAAAAGAAGGGACACGGCAGCTGATCGGCATCACCCATAAAGTTCCCATAGTCATTGACCCCACGAACTTCATCTATTTTTTCCCCACTACATCGCCAAACCGGCCCGAATGCATGTGGATTTCCCATGAACATGTTTTACACCACAGCAAAACAGCAAATGATGACACGCTCGTTACATTTCAAAACAAACAATCCTATCCAGTACCCGTTTCGTTCAATTCGTTCGAAAATCAGCTTTTGAGAACGGCGCTGCTAAGGACAAAACTTATGCAGCGCATCGAGCAGATGGAGAGAAAATCCTTTTATTTCCTAAACAGGCCCAATGCGCTTGAAGCCTCTGAAAGACAGCGCAAGTATGGGCATTTTATGGAATACGGTTCGCGTCCTTAATCACTGTTTGTTCTTGTACGGGACTGGTGCCTGCCGAGGAAATAATGCTCCATCAGTTCCTGGACTTTATTCCGTATGCGCGGATTAAAATAATTATGATACTCCTCGTAGCCTTTATAAAGAAACAGGAACATCGTAAAGGCATCATCCCGTTTCGTTTCCATCACCTTTAACTGATTAGACTTCATATAGGATTTTGCCCCGGCAAGCTCCTTCTGTACAACCTTCATCGTTTCCTCGACCAGTTCCTGATAAGGCTTCCTCAACTTGAAAGGACTCTTTTCAATCACAGTAAGATCACGGTTCAGGACAGTCAGCACCATCGGCAAATAGATGGCCTGCTCCATAATATCCCGGTCTTTTTCAGGTATCCTCGTCATCACATGCGGGCTCCTTTCGCAAAAATAGGAACGTGTGTTCGTAATGCTATCATACGAAATTCCGGCTTCAAAGGCAAGACCGGCAGGTTCGTCCTTTTCATATTTTTTTTATAGGATATGCAGGAAAAATCGCTATATTAAAAAAACAAAGAAGGAAAAACTATTTCTGGTGTCGAAATAGTTTAGGAGCTATTTTATGAAGGTGGGAAAGAAATGGGGTTGGAAGGAATGAAAGCAGAAGATCTATACGAACTGAAGTCCGTTGCGGACCCGCAGATGTCACCGGACGGTACGCTCTGTGCCTTTACGGAAACTGCGATTTGCCGGGAAAAAGGGGAATATTACTCTAATCTATACACGGTTAAAACCGACGGCCAAACAGCACCTGTCCAATGGACTTTTGGCAAAAAGAAAAACCACTCGCCACGCTGGTCACCGGATGGGACGAAGTTAGCCTTCATTTCCAATAGGGAAGGCAAAAATCAGATTTATCTTATGAATGCAAACGGTGGGGAAGCCAGAAAACTGACTGATTTGCCGAATGGAGCCGGTACTCTGGTATGGTCGCCGGATGGCATGAAAATTGCTTTTCAGGTAACAGTGAAGGCAGGAAAGAAGGCAACCGATAAAGAAGAGAAAAAAGAAGAGAAGCTGGAACCGCTCGTCGTCGAAAAAATGAAGTACAAATCAGACGCAGCCGGTTTTTGGAAAGGTACATACAAACAAATCGCCGTGGCTGATGTCGAAACGGGTGAGGTAACCCAATTGACAGATGGAGAAAATGATTATCATCTCCATTGCTGGTCTCCAGACGGAAAAACAATTGCTGCCGGAGCGGATTTCACGACGGAAGACAAGGACGACTCCTTCAGGCTGGACCTTTGTTTTATAGATGTCGAAAGTGGCAAAATAGAAAAAGTTGAGTCAAAAACGGACTACTTCGTGGATGCTTCATGGTCACCGGACGGTCGGACACTCGCCCTTACCGGCAAGAACAGGGAATTTGAAAATGCGACGCTTTCAAGAATATGGCTTTACGATAAGGAATCCGGCCTCTTCTCATGTGTAACGGAAGAGCTAGACGCCACGGTTGGTTCCGTGATGGCCGCTGACTTTCTCCAGGGCGCAACCGAGCCAGGAATCCTCTGGGCCGATGACAGCAGGAGCTTTTATTTTATCGCAAGCGACCTCGGAAACACGGTTGTCTATTACGGGAATACCGATGGCGAATTGTACCCGGCCCTGCTTGACAATCAATATGTGTATGGCCTGTCTTTGGACTCGAAAAGCCAGCGGGCAGTTGTTGCAATCAGCAGGCCGGACGAGCCGGGTGATCTGTATCTGTTATCGATAACGGACGGGGAATTAACAAGGCTCACATCTGTAAACGAAACATTTTTGCAAAATAAATCCCTTTCCATCCCGGAAGCAATCTGTTTCGAGGCGGAGGACGGCGTCGAACTGAACGGGTGGATTATGAGGCCAACAGCGTTTAAAGAAGGGGGGAAATATCCACTCATTCTTGAAATTCATGGCGGCCCGCATGCGATGTATGGAAATGCCTATATGAATGAGTTTCAAATTCTTGCCGCAAAAGGGTACGCCGTTCTTTACATTAATCCGCGTGGCAGCCATGGCTACGGACAGGAATTCGTTAATGCGGTCCGTTCCGACTACGGAGGCGGTGATTACAGTGACCTGATGAAGGCAGTCGACTATGCGCTTGAAACCTATGATTTTATTGATGAGGAAAGGCTTGGGGTCACCGGCGGGAGCTACGGCGGCTTTATGACAAACTGGATTGTCGGCCATACGAACCGCTTCAAGGCCGCTGTCACCCAGCGTTCCATTTCGAACTGGCTCAGCTTTTATGGGGTGAGCGATATCGGCTATTATTTCACGGAATGGCAAATTGGCGCGGGGCTTGAAGATATTGATAGGCTTTGGAAGCATTCGCCACTTGCTTATGTTCAAAACATTGAAACTCCGCTGTTGATTCTGCATAGCGAAAAAGATTACCGCTGTCCGATTGAGCAGGCGGAACAGCTATTCATTGCCCTTAAACGGCTAAAAAAGGAAACGAGGTTCGTCCGCTTCCCAGAAGAAAACCATGAACTTTCAAGGAGCGGCAGGCCGAATTTAAGAATTGACCGGCTCAACTTCATCGTTGACTGGTTTGATGAGCATTTACAGCTGAAAAATTAAACTGAATCAGATTGAAAGGCCGCCGTCGTGCGGCCTTTGCTTTGCCATCCTTTCCCTGAACCTTGTCTCTTTTTGTTTAGTATCAGAATTGGGGAAACATAATGAAGAAAGGAAGACTATACGGGATTGGATGGGATGCGAATGAGGTATGAAGAAAGGCGAAAAAGGAAAACGCACAAATGGAAGCGCGTGCTTGCTGTGGCGGTCCTTTTCATTGCGGCTTTAGGAGGATATACGATTTATCAATACAAGCAAGGGGTAAGGCAGTCGGAGCAGTTAATTGGTGATCAGCCAAAGACTGAATACACGTTTAACGGTAATAAAGACGAGTATGGCGGGACGAATATCCTTTTACTCGGAAGTGATTCCCGCCATGGTGAGCGTGCGAGGGCAGATACAATTATGATTGCCCATTACAATCAGGCGAAAGGGACATACAAGCTGACTTCCATTATGCGTGACAGCTATGTCGATATTCCTGGCTATGGAAAGCATAAAATTAACAGTGCCTTTGCAATCGGGGGCCCGGATTTAATGAGGCAGGCTATTAAGGAAAACTTCGGCCTTGATCTTCAATATTATGCGATTGTTGGCTTTGAAGGCTTTGTCCAGCTGGTCGACGAGGCGTTTCCTGAGGGAGTTGAAATTGAAGTGGAGAAGCCGATGCGCGAAAATATCGGGGTGCGGCTTGAACCAGGGCTTCAAAGGCTCGACGGTGCCCACTTGCTCGGATACGTACGTTTCCGTCATGACGCAGTAGGCGATTTTGGCCGGGTAAAGCGCCAGCAGAAAGTGGTAAAGAAAGTCGCCAATGACATCACCAGTTTCGAAAAGCTTCCCAAGCTCCCTAAATTAATTGGGATTGTTGTTCCGTTTATTAATACAAATATGGAGACAAATGATATGCTTTTTATGGCAAAAGATTTCATCGGAAAAGATAGGGAATCGATTCAATCGCTGCGCATCCCTGTGAATGGCAGTTACACTGACAGAAGAATTAGCGGAGAAGGCGCCGTGCTCGCAATCGACATTTATAAAAACAGGCAAGCCCTCCATCACTTTATTACAGAATGATGATATTTTGCTTCCTAAAGATTAAAACCGCCCGAAAAAGGATATAAAAAAAGAAGTTGCAATAAGGAGATCCGTATGGATACTGAATTTCTGAAATCACTGTTTACACTTGACAATATTATGGACCTCATCCAGGAGTACAGGTCATTCGGTCCATTACCGGGTATCATTCTCCCGATGCTGGAAGCTTTCTTGCCGTTTTTGCCATTGTTTTTATTTGTGATGGCAAACGCAAGTGCATTCGGCCTCTGGCTCGGGTTTCTCTATTCATGGCTCGGTGCCTGTGTCGGTGCCATGCTTGTTTTCACGATTTTCAGGAGTTATGGCCAAAGGCGTTTCCTTTCGTTTTTGCAAAAGCATCCTGCCGTCCGCAGGCTGATGAACTGGGTGGAACGCCACGGATTCGGGCCGTTGTTTCTTATGCTGTGCTTCCCGTTTACACCATCTGCGGTTGTCAATATCGTTGCGGGTCTATCAAAGGTCAGCATTAAGCAGTATATGCTCGCGGTCCTTGCGGGCAAGATGGTAATGATCTTTACTATCAGCTTTATCGGCTACGATTTAAAGTCACTTTTTACACAGCCGATCAGGACGTTGGTCATGATCTTGCTTATCTTTCTCCTTTGGCTGGCCGGCAAGCAAATCGAACGGAGATTGACAATTGCAACAGAAAAACGCGAATGAAAATGTCCGGGGGCGGTATGTTTGCAAGGATGGAAAAAAGAAGCATTTGAATGGACAAAGGCCTTTATGGTAGGCATCATTATTTTTATTCTGATCCGGTCGTTCGTCTTCGCCAATTATGTCGTCGAAGGGGAGTCGATGATGCCAACTTTGAAGGATGGAAATAAACTTGTTGTCAATAAGATTGGCTATCATATCGGCAACTTGGACCGGTTTGATGTCGTTGTCTTTCATGCCAATAAGAGAGAGGATTACGTAAAAAGAATTATCGGACTTCCGGGAGATAAGATTGAATACCGGGATGATCGCCTGTTTATAAATGGAAGGGAATTTGACGAGCCTTACCTTGAAGTTTACAGGCAAAGAACGCCTGCCATTTCTCTTACTGGAGCTTTTACCCTTGAGGAGCTAACAGGAGAAAAGACTGTACCGGAGGGGAAACTGTTCGTCATGGGGGACAACCGACTTGAAAGCTGGGACAGCCGGCATTTCGGCTTCATCTCCTCCAAAGAAGTCGTCGGAAAAGTAAACCTCCTTTACTGGCCAATTAAAGACGTAGCCTTCTCACCGTAAAAAACCCTGACACCTCTCACTCAGGGTTTTTTTATGTAAAAAGGTAAAATCTGAACCATTCTTAGGCAAACATCTGTACCCATTTTTGTGGTAAAATAAAAGATATGCAGTAGAAGGACGGAGGGTACTTGAATGTCATTAAGAATGCTGATTGGAAGGGCCGGAAGCGGAAAAACGCTTACGTGTATTGAAGAAATCAAAAGCCGGCTGATTGACAGTCCCGAAGGCCCGGCCATCATTTATCTCGTCCCTGAACAAATGACGTTCCTGTCAGAATACAGGCTGGCCACAGATGAAACGATCGGCGGGATGATCCGTGCCCAAGTGTTCAGTTTTTCCCGGCTTGGCTGGCGGATCCTGCAAGAGACAGGAGGAGCAAGCCGCTATCACCTAAGTGAAGCAGGCCTGAATATGCTCATCCGAAAGATCATTGATGAGAAGAAGGATGAATTGCGGCTATTCAAGCGCGCGGCCGATAAAAATGGATTCATCCAGCAAGTGGAACAAATGCTCACTGAATTTAAACGGTACTGCATCGAACCGGAACAGCTTGCCGAGAGCCGCGGCATGATCGACGGTACTGGCAAAGGTGACAAGGCGCTCGCCGATAAGATGCACGACCTTGAAATTATATATAAACAGTATGACGAAACGGTGTCGGGTAAGTATCTTAACTCCGGCGACTATTTCGGCCTTCTTGCCGAAAAAGTTGTAAGTTCGGCCTATCTCAAAGATGCTGAGGTATACATCGATGGTTTTTATAGTTTTTCCCCGCAGGAATATCGGGTCATCGCGGAGCTTTTGAAGGTATGCAAAAGGGTGACGGTCACACTGACCCTCGATAAACCTTGCCGGGACATGTATCCTGATGAACTTCATTTGTTCAGAATGTCGGGTGAAACGTGCAAGAACTTTTTCGACCTTGCTAGGAACGAAAGGGTTGAAATGGAAGAACCGCTTATACTTGAAGGCCAAATGCGCTGGACGAACGATTCGCTAAAATCTCTTGAGGACAATTTTGACTCAAGGCCCGCCAAGGCGTTTGAAGGGGAAACGGCTATCACGGTTATTGAGGCTGTCAACCGGCGGGCGGAGATTGAAGGGATTGCGAGGGAAATCCGGAGGCTTGTAAGGGAAAAAGGGTACAGATACAAGGATATTGCCCTTCTGATCCGGAACGGCAAGGAGTATCACGAAATTATTGAACCTGTTTTTTATGATTACGAGATTCCATATTTCATAGACCAGAAGAGGACAATGCTCAATCATCCGCTCGTTGAACTGATTCGCTCCGCCCTTGAAACAGTCATTGGGCACTGGCGCTATGAACCTGTATTCCGTGCTGTCAAAACAGAGCTTCTGTTTCCACCAGCCAGCAATACAGCAAGAATGAGAAGGCAGATGGACAAGCTTGAAAATTATGTCCTCGCGCATGGAATTCAGGGACGGAAGTGGACAGGGAAAGAGGGCTGGAAATACCGGAGAATCCGAGGCCTGGAATTTGTCTCCAGTGTTCAGACCGACGAAGAAATCAGGACAGAGCAGGAATTGAACGAGCTGCGGCTTGTTATTACAACACCGCTGATGAGGCTGTCGAGAAGACTAAAAAAAGCCGCTACAGGAAGAAAGATGTGTGAAGCGGTCTATTTGCTCCTCGAAGAACTGGATATCCCCGCAAAGCTTGAAGCATGGAAAGCAGAGGCGGAGGAGGAAGGTAACCTGATCAAAGGGCGCGAGCACAGCCAAGTGTGGAATGCTGTTATCGACCTGCTGGATCAGTTCGTTGAGTTGCTCGGCGAAGAGGAAGTGGCCCCGAAGCAATTTGCGTCCATTCTCGACGCTGGGCTTGAATCACTTGAGTTTTCCCTCGTCCCGCCTGCGATTGATCAAGTGATGGTTGCGAATCTTGATAAATCACGCCTTGCAGAGGTGAAGGTTGCGTTTGTTGTAGGTTTGAACGAAGGGGTTCTTCCGGCGAAAATTGGGGAGGATGGCATCCTTGGCGACACGGAAAGGGGGATGCTTTCGGCTGCTGGACTTAACATAGCTCCCGGAAGCACGGAGCGTCTGCTTGATGAGGAGTTTATTGCCTACAAGGCGTTCGTGACGCCAGCTGATGCGCTGTACGTCAGCTATCCGCTTGCCAATGCGGAAGGGAAGTCACTCATCCCGTCAACTTATATTAAGAGAATGAAAGACCTGTTCCCGGATTGCAAGGAAGCGGCAGCTTCCTCCGACCCAGCTGATTTGAATGAGGAAGAGCAGATTTCTTTTGTCAGCAATAGAGGAACAGCCTTGTCATTCCTGACGTCACAGCTTCAGCAAAAGCAGAGGAACTATCCCATCTATTCTTTCTGGTGGGATGTGTACAACTTTTTTGCGGGCAGCCCGGCTTTAAGAAGCAAGGCTGGAATGGTTCTGTCAAGTCTTTTCTATACGAACAGGACAGTGAAACTTCCAGAAGAGATTGCCAGTGAACTATATGGAGAGGACATTCAGGGCAGTGTTTCACGGATGGAATTATTCAATAGCTGCCCGTTCTCGCACTATGTCCAGCATGGCTTGAAATTGCGTGACCGCCAGATTTACAAGCTTGAAGCGCCAGATATTGGCGAACTTTTCCACGCCGCGCTGAAATATATTGCTGACACGGTAAACGAACAGAATATTTCCTGGGCAGGCTTGTCGAGGAAGGAATGTGAAAATCTGGCAAGGGAGGCAGTTGAAGCCATTGCGCCTCGGCTTCAGAATGAAATTCTATTAAGCTCGGAAAGGCATCACTATATCAAAAGAAAGCTGCAGCAAATCATTACGAGAGCTTCAATCGTGCTTAGTGAGCATTCAAAATTAAGTGAGTTTGAACCTGTCGGCCTTGAGGTCGGTTTTGGCAGGGGCGGAGAGCTGCCACCACTTTCCTTCAGACTGAAAAACGGCTGCAAAATGGAACTTGCCGGCAGAATCGACCGGATTGACAGCGGGGAAGGGAAAAATGGCGAACTCTATTTGCGAGTCATTGATTATAAGTCAAGCAGCAGAGGCCTGAACCTTTCAGAAGTGTATTACGGAATTGCCCTGCAGGTTTTGACCTATCTCGATATTGCGATTTCGAACTCTGCCCTTCTTGTTGAAAAGCAGGCGGATCCGGCGGGGGTTTTCTATTTCCATGTCCATAACCCGATGATCAATACAGTAAAGCGGCTTTCAGAAGAGGAAATTGAACAGGAAATCCTCAAAAAATTTAAAATGAGCGGCCTCGTCCTTGAAGACGAAGATGTCATTCGCCTAATGGATCGGAGCCTGGAAAGCGGGAATTCACAAATCATTTCCGCCGGTTTTAGAAAAGACGGTTCACTGACGAAAGCATCGAAGACGGCTACGGCCTCGGAAATTGAAGATTTAAGAAAGTTTGTCCGAAAGATATACGAGGATACCGGTAACGCCATCGTCAGCGGGGAAGTTGGGATTGACCCGTACAGGCTGAAGGATAAAAACCCTTGTACGTTTTGTTCATTTAAGCCAGTCTGCCAATTTGACGAGTCAATTGAGGGCAGCGATTACCGCAGGCTCGCCCCGCAAAATGATAGCGAAGCGCTCGAACTGATCAGAAAGGAGGTCCTGGAACATGAGTAAAGTGCTCATACCGCCAATGCCAAACGGCCTTAAATGGACAAGTGACCAGTGGAAGGCCATCGTGGCAAAAGATACGGATATTCTCGTTGCAGCCGCTGCCGGTTCGGGAAAAACGGCTGTCCTGGTTGAGCGGATGATCCGGAAAATCGTATCGGCTGATGATCCGGTCGATGTTGACCAACTCCTCGTCGTTACTTTTACGAATGCATCTGCCGCGGAAATGCGGAACCGCATTGGAGAAGCGCTGGAAAAAGCAATTAACGATGACCCGGAATCCCGCCATTTGCGCAGGCAATTAAGCCTGCTGAACAAAGCGTCCATTTCGACTCTTCACTCCTTTTGCCTTGATGTAGTCAGGAAATACTACTACCTGATTGACGTTGACCCGGGTTTCCGAATAGCCGATGAAACAGAAGCCCAGCTCTTAAGGGATGAGGTCATGGATGCGCTCCTCGAGGAGGAATACGGGACAAAAGGCAACGAGCCATTTTTCCGTCTCGTTGACACATTTACTTCTGACAGAAATGATGAAGCACTGCAGGAAATTACGGTTGCATTATACGATTTTGCCAGATCCAACCCGAATCCCGACAAATACCTTGATGGAGTTGTGTCAATGTACGATACATCCGGGATGGAAAAAATAGAAGAACTGCCCTTTATTGATGCGTTGCTTTTTGATATCCAGCTGCAGCTGAACAGCGCGAGGCAATTCGCCGAAAAAGCGTTGGAAGTGGCGAAGCTTCCTGATGGGCCAGCCGCGCATGCGGATGCCTTTACAAGTGACATCCACCTGATTGACGGTCTGCTCGCTGCTGCCAATGATTCGTGGGAATCGCTCTATACAGCCATGCAGTCCATCAAGTTCGCAGGAGCCGCGACAATCAGGAAAGGCCAATGCGATGAAGAATTAAAGAAAAAGGCAGGCAAGTACCGGGATAAGGTAAAAAGGATTGTTAACGGGCTTGCTTCAGAACTTTTTTCAAGAAAGCCAGAAAGCTTCCTTCACGATATGGAGGAAATGAAACCGGTTATTGAAACGTTGACCGGGCTCGTCCGGAAATTTTCGGACAGGTTCGAAGCGGCAAAGAAGGAAAAGGGCCTTGTTGACTTTTCTGATCTCGAACACTATTGCCTGGACATTCTTGTGCAAAATGAGGACGAAGCAGGTAATCTACTCCCATCGGCCGCAGCCTTGTCTTATCGAGATCAATTCCGCGAGGTGCTTGTCGATGAATACCAGGACACGAACATGGTCCAGGAAACGATTCTGAAACTTGTATCAGGCGGTTCCGGTGAGGTTGGCAACCTATTCATGGTGGGCGACGTAAAGCAGTCGATTTACCGATTCAGGCTAGCAGAACCGAACCTTTTCCTTGGTAAATACAATCGCTTTTCAAAGGATGCTCCCGAGGAAGGGCTAAGGATCGATTTAGCCAGAAACTTCCGAAGCAGAAAGGAAGTCCTTGATGCGACCAACTATCTGTTCAGGCAGATCATGGGAGTACAGGTGGGTGAAATTGAATACGGCGAGGATGCCGAACTGAGGCTGGGGGCCGATTATCCTGCCGAACCGTTTCCGGTCGAATTAATTATGATTGACCAGGGGAGAAATTCCGAGCCGGATGATGCCGAAACGGATACAGACAGCGAACTACTCGATGCGGAAGAACTTGAACAATCCCAGCTTGAGGCGAGGACAATGGCCGCAAAAATTAAAGAAATAATCTCGTCGGGCCAACCTGTCTATGATGCGAAAACAAAAACGTCCAGACCAGTACGCTACCGGGACATCGTCATTTTGCTTCGGTCCATGACGTGGGCGCCGCAAATTATGGAGGAATTCAAGCAGCAGGGGCTGCCGATCTATGCCAACCTTTCAACCGGCTATTTCCAGGCAACAGAAGTAGCCATCATGATGTCGCTGCTAAAGATGATCGACAACCCTTATCAGGATGTTCCATTGGCTGCCGTACTCAGATCACCGATTGTCGGACTTGATGAAGAAGAGCTGGCAATCATTAAACTCCAGGATAAAAAAGGGGCATTTTGGGACAGCGTCATGGCTTTTTGCAAAAAAAACGCGCCGGCTGAGTGGGAAGGCTTGCATGAAAAAGTCTGCCGGTTCACCGAACAGCTGGAGGGCTGGCGAACACTCGCGCGGCAAGGGTCGCTGTCGGAACTCATTTGGCAGCTTTACCGCGATACGGGTTTTTATGATTTTGCAGGAGGGCTTCCCGGCGGAAAACAGCGCCAGGCAAATCTCCGCGCTTTATATGACAGAGGCAGGCAATATGAGGAAACATCTTTCAGGGGACTGTTCCGCTTCCTCCGTTTCATTGAGCGGATGATGGACCGCGGCGATGATCTTGGTGCGGCAAGGGCGCTTGGTGAACAAGAGGATGTTGTCCGCATCATGACGATCCACTCAAGCAAGGGGCTGGAGTTCCCGGTTGTTTTCATCGCGGGGATCGCCAGAAGTTTCAATATGATGGACATCCGGAAGTCGTATATGCTTGATAAGGAATTTGGTTTTGCAACAAAGTATATTAATCCCGAGAAGCGAATTGCCTATCCTTCGTTACCGCAGCTTGCTTTCAAGCGGAAGAAACGGATGGAAATGCTTGCTGAGGAAATGCGCGTCCTATATGTGGCGATGACCCGGGCAAAAGAAAAACTGTATTTGCTCGCCACCTTGAAGGATGCGGATAAAAAACTCAGCCAGTGGGAAGATTTCGCAACTCACCCGCGCTGGCTGCTTGAAGATGCCGACCGTGCCGCGGCAGCCGGATATGTTGATTGGATCGGACCGGCGCTCTTCCGGCATAAGGATTGCGGCATCCTCAGAGGTGGGGCGGAAGGTGTTCATATCCCGGCTGAAATTTTCGGAGATGAATCACATTGGAAGGTTACAATGGTGAATGCGGAAGAAATCAGCAGCTTAGAATCGGAGGAAAGTTCCGGCAGTGACGGACTGTTGGAGGTTGTGAGGGATCTCCGCCCGGTAGCAGAAACATCTCCCCGTGAAGCGGAAGTCATTGAGAGGCTAACGTGGGAATACCAATTCCAGGATGCTGCGAGCCACAGGGCGAAGCAGACGGTTTCGGATATGAAACGGAACCGTGAACTGGCGGATGAGGAAAGCGGGACGGACCTTGTGAAAAAGGCCCGAAAGACAGTTTTGGACCGGCCAAGGTTCATGCAGGAAAAAGCCCTTAGTCCCGCAGAGCGGGGAACTGCCCTTCACGCTGTCATGCAGCACGTTGACCTTTCAGCGCCAATCACCGAGGACTCTATCCGACTGCTCGTTCGCCAAATGGTCGAAGCCGAACTCCTGACTGAGGAGCAGATGGAAGTCATTGAACCGAACCTGATCGTTACGTTTTTTCAGTCAGATCTTGGCCAAAGGCTTCTGTCAGCAAAAAAAGTCTACAGGGAAGTACCATTTACCGCATCCATTTCCTCGAAGGAAGTGTATCCGGATTGGAAGGATGAAAACGAGCAAATCTTCATTCAGGGGATTATCGACTGCCTTTTCGAGGATCAGGATGGCCTCGTCATGATTGATTTCAAATCGGATCAGATTACTGGCCGTTTCTATAGCGGGTTTGAAGGGGCGGCTCCTATTTTGGAGGACCGTTACAGGCTCCAAATAGAACTGTACACGAGGGCGCTGGAGAAAATTTGGAAGCGCCGCGTCAATGAGCGTTATCTGTTCTTCTTTGACGGTGCCCATATTCTGAAACTTGAAAGGGATAGCTAGAGAAAAGGAAGATTGTTAATTCAAAAAGACATGAACCGGTTTCAACATCGGTTCATGTCTTTTTATTTATTTCCGGTCATTGGCTGGTCAAGGAGTTTTGTATCAAGTACATTTGTTCCGCTAATCCCACTTCCGGTTGCAATGAACACTCCTGTATTAGCGCCGCCTGCCCCTAGAAAAGTCTTTGCGGTGCTCTTTGGCGATACATTCAGCGAATCCCCAAAATGGACAGTTCCGCCGCTGACGTTATGGATACTGACCGGTCCAATTAATGCCGGCATAAAAACACGCCTTTCTTTTGCAAAAATAAGTTTTGCTCATCGTGGCTGCAGCTGCCTGATATGCATAATCCTCGACTCCATGGCAATCTTTGGGGTACTGCCAACCTGGACAATGGAGGCAGCTGATAGGCCAGTTACTTCAAGGGTTCCTACTTTGATGACAGGATTCAGCTGAAACGGTGCAATTGTAATGTTTTCGGTGATGGGAGGAATGAATATTGGTTCAGAAAAAACTTTAAATTGGTTAAAATCTCCTTCTTCATCGAAAAAAATTTCTGCTTCGCGTTGTAAAGCGATTGCTCGGGAAAAACCATGTATTCTGGAACTATCGCCAATTTGAATAGTAGAGGAAAACAGCACGGACTTGACGATGACAGAGTCCACTACGGAAAGTCGCTGGAGCATGTAACTAGCCTCCTGAAGCTAAGGGGACAAACGGGCCGACAATCAATGATTCGGCAGGAGTATCAAAAGCGGAGCCAAGCTGGATGGTTTGCGAATCCCCGACAAGTACGATTGAGGAACTCGACACGCCGAGAATCCGTATGCTGCCTACGGACAATTCTCTGTTATAGATGTGGAAATTCATTTTGGTTCCCCTTTCACTGTTCCAGGCAGATTGGTTAAAAAGGCAAGAACTCCATTTTCAATTTCTTTCTTGAGCTCAGCTGCCGTTTTTTCAAGGGCTGATTCATCTGTGTCAGATGAATGTGTAGTTCGTAAGTGATTCTCTATTCTGCCGGGAAGCTGTTTTTTAATGTCATTTTTGATAAATGATAAATATGCTTCAGGCTGCTGCAGGCCAAGCTTTTCTCCGGCAGCTGAAATGAAAGCCGGCAGTTCTGAATCCATATAGGCATTGAGATACTCTTCCACTTTTAAGCTTCGCTGCATCATCTCAATGGGAGGGAGCGGGGTGCCCGGCTGGCCATTTTGGACGGCAAAATCTTCAATCCCCTGGAGATCTTGCGGATTTAAGCCAATGCTTAAAGTTCCCTCAAGTGTCTCTACCTTCAGCTGATCAAATTTATATTGAATGGTTCCAACTTGAATAGGGGGCTTTTCCTTTAGTTTTTGAATTTCTTCCTCTGCACAGCGAAGGGCATTCTCAAGAGCTGCGATCCTTTGTCCGTATACATGCAGCTGCCCAGTCAACCATTGAATCGTTTGATAAAAATCCATGTCTTGCACCTCTTTTAACCGCCCGATGAAAATAGATTATTCACAAAGGGACAGCAGGGGTTTCAAACAGTGGAAGCTTACCACCCTCCCCGGGCGTGGGAATACTGAATGGTTTTTGTGCCTGCGGGGCTGGGCCTGTAAATCCGCCAGTATTTGAAAGGTAGGCCGCGGGCTTGATAATCCCCGCACTGCCAATCTGGAACACAGAGGAATTGGATATTCCTCCTATTCGGATTGTCTGAATTTGGATCGTTTGCTGGATATAAAAATTCATGGCAGCCACCTCTCTAAACATTAAATGCGATTGGCTGGTCAATTCCATCTGTATCATACACGTTTGTTGAGCTTAGGTGGTTCAGGTTATGAACGGCTTCACCGGTATTGAATGACCCGGCACCCGAGAACGTTTTTGCACTGGAAATAGGAGAAAGACTGTACACATCCCCAATATTGAAAACAGCACTGGTTCCTAATGCAATAACCTGTACTGCTCCTACAATTGCTGGCATGGCAGACACCCTTTAGACTTATTCTTCTTTTATCGTATGTAAACTTAAAACGGATGTGAGCCGTTCATTTAAAAAATATTGGACTGAATGGTGCAGAACGCGATTATTTTTAATATAATTACAGGATGTATGAACTGGAAAAAGATGAGAAAATGAAATTCATATAGAGAGGAGGTTAATGGAGTGGTCGAAAAGCAGACGCCCATAAGTAATACGGGAAGGATCATTTCTTTGGATGTAATGAGGGGAGTGGCGATCCTCGGAATTTATCTTGTGAACATGCTGTCTTTTCATTCACCCTATATGATCATTGACCCGTTGGACTACTGGAATCAAGGCATTGACCGGGTAGTCTATATTTTGATTGATTTTTTTGCCCAGGCAAGCTTTTACCCGCTGTTTTCCATGCTGTTTGGCTATGGGCTCATGCTGATGATGGTACGGGCGGCCGGCAAAAAGGGGAGTTTTTTTGCTCTTGCCTTCAGAAGGCTGTCGTTCCTTCTCATAGTTGGAATCGTTCATGCCTTCCTCATCTGGCCTGGGGATATATTAATTACCTATGCCAGCATCGGTATACTAGCTTTAATATTTCTGAGATTGAGTGGAAAGGCACTCATGGCTACCGGATTGATGATGTACATAATTCCAAATTTTCTACTAGGATTGCTTTTGCTGGCGGCCGACATGTCAAGATTGGACGCAAGTTCGGCCATGTTTAATGATGAGCAGGCAAAAACCGCTCTTCAAGTCTACAGCAGCGGAACCTTTTCTGAGATAACTAAAATGAGAGTCTGGGAGTGGAGCGAATCAAACAATTGGGAAACAGCGCCGATTTTACTCTTTTCTCTGCTGCCGCTATTTTTGATAGGGGCAGGGGTGGCAAAATTAAATTGGCTTGCCGACATTCGAAAACACCGTAGAAAATTAAAGGTTTTCTCCGGATCCGCTCTGGCAGCTGGTTTTCTTATAAAAGGTTTGCCGTATTACGGCTGGGAAGGCTACAGTGCTGAATTTTTCCAGGACTTCTTCGGCGGCCCTTTACTGGCAATTGCCTATGGAGGGTTAATCGCTCTGTCTGTCCGAAGACGAGAGGAATTAGCCGGTTTTTTTGCCAATGTTGGCAGGATGTCGATGACGAACTACCTACTGCAATCACTCATTTCCACTTTAATTTTTTACGGTTATGGGGCCGGGCTTTACGGCAAGGTTTCAGTTTTAACCGGAACAGTGCTGGTAGTGGCTGTTTTTATTGCACAAGCTGTAGGAAGCCGTATTTGGCTAAGCAGGTTTAACTATGGACCTCTTGAATGGGTATGGAGAAGCTTTACCTATCTGAAACTTCAACAGATGGTAAAGGGGGAAGTTGCTTGAAAAGAATTATGATCATCGGAAGCGGTGGCGCTGGAAAAAGCACGCTTGCAAAAGAACTTGGTGAAAGGCTTGGAATAAAGGTTTATCATCTTGATTCACTTTTTTGGCAGCCGGGCTGGGTGCCAATGGAACGGAATAAATTCATTGAGTTGCAAAAAGAAATAATGAAAAAAGAAGAATGGATTATTGACGGGAATTATAGCGGCACAATGGAACTAAGGCTTGAACGCGCAGACACCGTCATTTTTCTCCATTATTCAACTATCCGCTGTCTTTATGGAATCGTAAAGAGAAGGCTTGAATATCACGGAAAAACAAGGTTCGATATGGGGGCGGGATGCCCTGAAAGGCTTGATTGGGAATTCGCTATGTGGGTTGCCGGCTTTAACAGGATGAAAGCTCCGAAATTGCTTCAAAAATTGCAAAAGTATGAGGAGAAGAAAACTTTTATATTTACCCGGCCTTCGATGGTTAAAACGCTTTTTAGATAAAAATGGTAATAAAGCACTAGTTATTTTTGGTAAAAATGATAATAAAGGCCTATATTCACACCCCCATAAAAAACCTATGATGTGAGTAAGAGAACAGTCGACAAAAAATGGCACTGTATCTCGATAAAGGCAAAGCTGATGAAAATCAGTGACGCAAAGCTACAGGGGCTAAGGCACTTATGTGCTACGCCAGCCAGTTACCGAAAGATCAGGGCGCATCATAGGTGTGTACTCACAATGATCCCGCTTTCGGTAAAGGCGGGGTCATTTTTATTTTCCAGGAGGTGACGAAGGTTGAAGGTCGTGAATCTGTCGACCGGGACGGAAATCGCAGATTCGGTCAACAGGGCCGACAGCTTTTTCAAAAGGCTGAAGGGCCTGATGTTCACAAAAAATCTGCCCGCAGGACACGGCCTGCTCATACAGCCCTGCCAATCCATCCATACATTCTTCATGAACTATCCGATTGATGTTGTGTACTTGGACGGAAAAAACAAAATCGTCGGCATTGATGAAAACTTCATGCCCTCCAAGATTGGGAAAATCCGCCGCGAAGCTACCTCCGTACTGGAGCTGCCCGCCGGAACCATCAGGAATACGGACATGAAAGTGGGACATTGTTTATCGATCAAATATAACAAATAAAATATAGAGGAGCAATCAAACATGATGAAAAAAATGAAAGCACTACTAACTGAAGAGCAAGGACAAGGTATGACTGAGTACGGTTTGGTATTGGGAGTTATTGCGATTGGGGTAGTAGGAGTTCTAATTACTTTCCGTGGAAAAATAGAGGAATTATTCACAAAGGCTACAACTGCAGTTACAAACGCTGGAAATTAATAAGTAATGTCTTTCCCTAAATCTCGGGGAAATTTACCGGCAATAAAATGATGTTTTCAAGTTTGAATTTTGACCTACGGATTAAGCCTTGCGTTTGCTTTGAAACGTGGGGCTTTTTTAAATCAATAACATCGGCTAGAAAAGAGGGTAGCCATGATTAATACAATAATGCTGTTCCTATTATTGTTGATATGCATCATTACTGATATTAGGGAGCGCAAAATTTACAATAAAGTACTATTTCCTTTTCTGTTGCTTGCATTCGTAGTGAATGGGATAACTGGCGGATGGTCGGGGCTTGCATCAACGGTCCTCGGTACATTGGTTGGTTTGGGAATTTTATTGATCCCTTACTTTATGGGGGGAATGGGCGCAGGTGACGTAAAGTTGCTCGCTGTTATAGGTGCACTTATGGGGGCAAAGTTTGTTGCTTTTTCTGCTATATATATGGCATTTGCTGGAGGCATTTTCGCTTTGCTCATTATTATTTTTAGAAAAAGTCCTAAACAACTTATAAAGAATCTATTCTTCTCTCTAGTAGGAAGAGTGAACGGATTAAGGATACCGTTTTTTTTCGATAAAGATACCATGAAGACTACCTACCCCTACGGCGTCGCGATCGCCGCCGGAGCAGCCATCCAATTCTTCCGGGCAGGGTTGCCGCTATGAGAAAAGACGAGCGCGGCCAGTCACTAGTGGAAACGGCGCTTGTTTTGCCACTTTTATTGTTGTTAATCGTTGGAATACTAGACTTCGGCCGGATCACTTATTCCTATGCCCACCTCCATATGGCCGCACAGGAAACCGTCAGGAAAGGCGGGTTAGGAAAGTCGGATGCCGAGATTACTGCGTTTGCTAGAAACTATGTGCATCTTGGTGATTCCAGCAAGCTAATTGTTGAAATCACTCCACCTGGTACAACTAGAAAATCAGGAGACTATGTGAAAGTTAAGCTGAAATATCCGTTAAAATTATATACTCCGTTGTTATCAAAAGTCTTTCCATCACCGCTGTATGCCGAAACTGACTCCACAATCCGGGTTGAGTAAGGAGGGATGCAGGTGGGAAAATTCGGTCGGGATGAAAATGGAAGTGCGATTGTCCTTGCTGCACTGGCTATGATTGCTATGTTGTGTATGGCAGGGCTCGTAATCGATGGGAGTATGCTCTATATGACAAAGAGCAAGCTGCAGAAGGTTGCAAATGCAGCCGCGCTGTCGGGAGCCCAGGAACTCACGAATTCAGAAACAAAGGTATCCAAGATTGTGAATGATATTTTGGCAGCCCATAAGGAACCCACTAGTTTGGAGAATCTATCAATCATGAAGGATGTAAAGGTCCGGGTGGCTCTTTCTAAAGAAACGCCACTTACGTTTGCGGGTCTTTTTGGTTTCGATTCTGTGAATGTAAAGGCTTCGGCCGCCGCGTCGCTGGCACCGATGGGACGGGCTGTGGGAGCTGCGCCGCTAGGTATTGATGAAAGTATCAAACTGGAATTCTATAAAGTTTACAAACTTAAAACAGATGAATCTTCAAGCGGGAACTTTGGTGTATTGGCTCTTGCCGGGTCTGGCGCGAAAACGTATGAAGAAACTCTCCGAAATGGGTATCAGGAGGAGATTAAAAGAGGCGATATTATTAATACGGAGACTGGTAATATCGCAGGTAAAACAATCTCTGTCGTCAATGAACTTGTCAAAGGATGTACGTACCTTCCTGGAGAACTTAATGACAGGAATTGCTCAAGAGTGATTCTTATCCCTGTCTACAAGCCATATAATCAAACTTCAAACCAAATGAAGCAAGTGCAAGTCACTGGATTTGCCTATTTTTATATTACAGAACCAATGAGCAGCAACGATACATCCATCACCGGCATGTTCATAAAATGGCCAGGGACAGGTTTTTATGAAGAAGGAAGTCCCGATAAAGGAGCCTATAGCATCCGGTTAACAGAGTGAGTAGGTGAAAATAAAACATGAAGTCAAAAACAGTACTGCTGCTGTCACTCGTGATGGGCATCATTACAACAGCATTGTTCTTCCAATACATGTCCAAAGTCGATCAATCCGAATCAGCCTCCGGGGCAGCGGTGCCAATGGCTGAAATACTTGTCGCAAAAGATGTCATTAATAAAAATGAAAAAATTACGGCTGAAAAATTGGAAGTCATTAAAGTTCCGGAAGAAAGTATTTCTTGGAAAGCAATGAAAACTGTTTCCGAAGCAGAAGGGAAGCTGGCCGGGTCCAAAATTGAAAAAGGTGAACCAATCCTCGCCCATCGCCTTCTATCCCAAAAGGATGAAACCATTTACGTTTCCCGCAAAGTAAGGGAAGGGTATCGGGCCGTTACGGTATCGGTCAACCTCCCTCAGTCCGTATCCAATCTCATTGAAGCGGAAGACTGGGTGGATGTCATTTTTTCAAAAGAAGACAAGGAAGCGAAAGTCGATAAACCAAAGGTAAACACTAAAGTACTTCTTGAAAAGGCAAGAGTGCTTGCGGTTGGCCGGAAGATTTCTCTTCCTGAGGAAGAGAAAAAAGAGGGCGAACAGCCGGAGGAGTACACAACCGTAACGTTAGAATTAACGCCTCAGGATGCCTTTAAACTCATTCATTCCTCGCAGGAAGGAAACATTCATTTTATGCTCCATACGAGGCCTGCGATGAACGATGATGGAAGCCCGTTGGAGAATGAGAACGAGGGCTAATTGATTAGAAAGATTTTTTGGGAGGGTATAAGAGAACATGACAACAATAGAAAAAAACTCTCCGGAAACCCGTGGCAGAATGATAGCCGTTTGCAGTGCTAAGGGCGGTATCGGCCGCACAATCCTTTCTGTCAATCTAGCTGTTTCATTAGCTAAACGAAACAACTCTGTTGCGATTCTAGATGGGGATTTCCAATTCGGCGATGTATCCCTGGCAATGGACCTTCAGCATACGTTTACTATTAAAGAGGCCATGGAGGGCATCACTTCACTTGATGAAGATAGGCTTGAGGAATACATGAGCAGCCACAACAGCGGGGTTCGCGTCCTGCCGGCGCCTGACCGTCCTGAATTTGCAGACCTGCTCACGAAGGAAGCCGTTTCTAAGATGGTTAACTTGCTTTTGCTGAAAAATGACTTCGTTGTATGCGATACAGGCGCCGGGTTAAATGAGCATACGCTAAATCTGATTGAAAAAGCGGATGAAATTTTAGTTGTAGCCACACTTGAGATGGCAGCAATGAAAAATACAAAACTCCTGTTGGAGACTCTAGGTATTCTCGGCCTGCGGGACAAAGTGAGAGTTGTCCTGAACAGGGCGAATATGGAAAGCGTTATTAAAGCAGAGGACGGGGCGAAAATTCTCGGGGAAGAGGCGCCTGTTTTTATACCGAATGATTTCCAAATCTGCTCAAGATCATTAAATATGGGCACCCCCTTTGTCATAAGCCATTCCAAATCAGAGATTTCGAAATCCGTATTTAAAATGGCCGAGATGATTGGATCTAATGTTTCCAGCACAAAAGCCATTAGGAAGAAGGGGAAATCATTTTCCTTATTTCCTTGGAAAAGAAGAAAAGGGGGAGTCTCTAAGTGAAACTTCTCGACCGTATTAACCAAAAAAACAAAGCAGCCGCTGGCAGCCCACAACCACAGCCACAGCCGGTTCAGGCTCCTGTCGACTCACTAGTTGTCACCCTTGAGACTGAAAAGGCAGAAAACCCTAAACCAATTGAACTTCCTAAGGAACAAGTGATTGAGCCAATCCGCAAGAAGCAGGCAGATAAGCAGCGAGAATTAAAAAGTGTCCTTCATAAACGAATCCTCCAGGAGCTCAAGGATGAAGAAGTGGAGACAATCATTCCAAAGCTTGATGGGATGGCGATGGAAGCAATTAAAGAGGACGATTCGTTTCGGGGAATCGTGGACCGGAAAATGGTCGTCGAGGAACTGATTAATGATTTGACAGGATTCGGACCGATCAATCCGCTTCTCCTCGATGAAGACGTTTCGGAAGTCATGGTCAATGGACCCAATCAGGTTTACTGTGAAAAAAAAGGGAAGCTGATTCTGACAGACATTACGTTTCGCGACAATGAGCACGTCATGAACGTGATTGAAAAAATCGTTGCGCCAATCGGTAGAAGGATTGATGAAAGCTCGCCAATGGTTGATGCGAGGCTTCCGGACGGTTCAAGGGTAAATGCAATCATTCCGCCGCTTGCTTTAAACGGCCCAACGATTACCATCCGTAAGTTCTCAAAAGATCCTTTCCAGATTGAGGATTTGATTAATTTTGGAACCATTACAAGGGAAATGGCGGTATTTCTCGATGCATGTGTAAAAGCGAGGCTGAATATTTTTGTCAGCGGAGGAACGGGATCAGGAAAAACGACAACACTTAACGTTTTATCGAACTTTATTCCGAATGACGAGCGGATTGTTACCATTGAGGACGCCGCTGAACTTCAGTTAGGCCAGGACCATGTAGTTTCACTAGAATCTAGGCCCCCTAATATTGAAGGTAACGGCGCCATTACAATTAGGGATCTCGTTCGAAACTCGCTAAGGATGCGTCCGGACCGGGTCGTCATTGGCGAAGTCCGCGGTGCCGAGGCACTGGACATGCTTCAGGCGATGAATACTGGCCATGATGGTTCATTGGCAACAGGGCACTCCAACTCACCCCGGGACATGATTTCCAGGCTTGAAACGATGGTTTTGCTTGGTGGAGTTGAACTTCCCATCAAAGCCATCCGCGAACAAATATCGGGAGCACTCGATGTCATTATCCAGCAGTCCAGGCTCAAGGACGGTTCGAGGAAAATAACAAATATTACTGAGGTCCAGGGGATGGAAGGAGACGTCATTGTTCTCCAGGATATCTTCGTGTATGAGCAGACCGGTGTAAATGAAGCCGGAAAATATATTGGAAGGCTTGTACCAACCGGCGTGCGGCCTAAGTTTTATGAGCGGCTAGAGAATTCAGGGATTCATATTCCTCCTAATGTGTTCATTGAAAGGGAGGGCTAACGGTGAAGCTGATTCTCCTGGTACTCGTGCTATTCTCTTCTTTTCTATTATTCTATGCAGTATTTAAAACCTTCTTTTCCCGTAGCCAAACGGTTGAAAAAAGGATTGAGCGGTATCTGGCTTCCCCAGAGAACGTGGAAGTAAACGAAAAGGATCTTGATCTATTTGCACGTTACGCGTCAGCGCGCAAAAACCTCACTAAAAAGCTTGTTACGAAAAAGAAAAATAATAAACTCGAAACGACGCTGGCGAGATCAGGAGTGCCGCTAAAACCGGATGAATATGTATTGTTCCAATGGATAGCGACTGGTTTTTTTGGCATTTTGATGGTCCTGTTGTTTACTCACTGGATATGGGCGGTGCCAGGTGCAATCTTCGGTTATTTACTTCCGGGTTTTATTTTGAAAAAGAAGGAAAAAGAAAGAATTGAGAAATTTAATGAAGGCTTATCGGATATGATTACAACGATTATTGGATCGCTTAGGGCTGGATTCAGTTTTCCTCAAGCGCTGAAATCGGTCGCGGAAGAAGCGGATTCTCCTATAAAGGAAGAAATCGAGTCGGTCATCAAATCGATGCAATATGGCAGCAGTATAGAAGAGGCCCTAAACGAACTAAAGGAACGTATGCCGAGTGAGGATTTGGATTTAATGATTCAGGCCATCTTGATCCAGCGGCAAGTGGGTGGGAATCTGGCAACGGTTCTTGAAAAAATAGTCGAAACGATTCGGGATCGAACAAGAATCCAGCGCCAGATTAAGACACTGACAGCCCAAGGGAGGATGTCAGGAATGGTCATCGCCCTTCTTCCGTTTTTTCTTGGGATCGCTCTTTATTTCATTCAGCCGGAGTTCATTTCTTCTTTGTTTACTCATCCAGTAGGCTTGGGAATGGTGGCAGCCGGTGTGACTTCCAGCGTTATTGGCTTTATCTTTATTAGGAAAATAACGCAGATTGAGGTGTAGCGCTTGATTTATCTTTCATTTTTCTTGACGATTATGCTTTTTATAATTGGTCTGCTGATGGCAAAACCATCAAAAAAGTCAACCGTGGAAAAACGTGTAGCAGTCTATATTACTGGAGAAATGGACAGCGACGAGTCCGACAAGGAAAGAGAAGAGCAGCTTTCCTTTTATCAGCGTTTTTTCAAGCCAATCGTCAATGATTTTAAAAAAAGCTTTAAAAAAAGGATGCCAGGTGAAAAAGAGGCTAAGCTTGAGAAAAAACTGCAGCGTGCTGGGAATCCGTTTGGTATGTTGCCGGTTGATTTCCGTCTTTTCCAGGCAGCCTCTGCCGTATTGATCCCAGGTTTTTTTGCGGGTTACGCCGCTTTAATAAAGTTGGGTTCATCAGCTATTTTCTTCGCAGTTTTTGCGGGATTGGCATTTGGCGCGTTCATGCCGCATTTTTACTTAAAGCAAAAAACGAAGGCTCGCGAGAAAATGGCCTTAAAGGAATTGCCCGACACACTGGACTTGTTGACAGTCAGCCTAGAAGCAGGGCTCGGATTTGACGCCGCGATCAGCAAGCTCGTGTCAAAAAAAGAAGGCGTCCTTGCTGACGAGTTTCAGCGCTCGTTAGAGGAAATGAGGCTCGGGAAAGTTCGCCGGGAAGCCTTAGGGGGAATCAGAGACAGGCTGGAAGGCGTGGATGCAGTCAAGAACTTTATTAGCAGCATTCTTCAGGCGGAAAAGCTTGGAATCGGAATGGTCCAAGTGCTTCGCGCCCAATCGGTAGAAGTACGAGAACAGCGAAAACAGCGTGCCGAAGAAGCAGCGATGAAAGCGCCAATTAAAATGCTGTTCCCACTCGTCCTATTTATTTTTCCAAGCCTTTTCATTGTCCTCCTCGGCCCAGTCGTTATCCAGTTCATGAAAGGATTTTAAAATGCTAGACACAAATCCCTTTCCTTTAAAGAGGAAGGGGGTTTTCTGTATACTAAAGAAAATCATTCCAAAAGGAGCAACCACTCTTATGAAACTAGCCACCATCCTTCTACACGATGAAACTATTTCTGTTTTAGTAGATACAGGCATACAGTCAGTTTTACCGCTAAAAGAAGCCGCAGCCGTAAGGTTTGGTTCTGCTGGAGATTTTCCTGAAAGTGTCCTCGAAATTATTAACGCCGGCAGCGACACCGCCAATCAAATCCGTGACCTTGCCCAATGGGCGGAAACGGATGAAACAGGAAGGGGTTTATGGGTTCCGCTCGAGGAAGTAAAGCTGCTTGCGCCAATCCCGAGGCCCGTTAAGAATATTTTTTGCGTGGGCAAAAATTATGCCGACCATGCGATTGAAATGGGAGGTCCTGAGGATATTCCGGAACACATTATGGTTTTTACAAAGCCTCCAACCGCCGTTATTGGCCCGGATGCGGAGATTCCTTCCCATACCGGACTGACGGATCAGCTTGATTATGAGGGGGAATTGGCCGTTGTAATCGGAAAAAGGGGAACGGGCATTAAAAAGGAAAATGCTCTTGAGTATGTATTCGGTTATACCATTCTGAATGATATTACCGCCAGGGACCTTCAGAAGCGGCACAAGCAATTTTTTCTTGGTAAAAGCCTTGACGGCTCTTGTCCGATCGGGCCGTGGATTGTAACGGCCGATGAGGTCGAAGATGCTGGGAATTTGAATGTTACAACAAAGGTGAATAATGAAGTCCGCCAGAACTCAAATACAAGCCATTTCATTTTTTCGATAGAGCAAATGATAGAGGATCTTTCAAGGGGACTAACTCTTGAACCAGGTGATATTATCGCAACTGGGACGCCGGCGGGGGTGGGGAAAGGCTTTAACCCGCCTAAATTTCTCAAGCCGGGGGACACCATCGAAATAGAAATTGAGAAAATTGGCACACTCAAAAATACTATAGTGAAATAGGCTTGTTTTTCTACGATTGCTACCTTAAATTTAGGATTTTCCAAGCCCCTATGATATGATAAGAGCGAATAATTTAAAGGAGGCAAAGGGATGACACACGCCCATATTACTACCTGGGTATTAGCCGGAATCCTTTTTTTCGTTGCCAGAGCCCTGTATAAAGGCGGAAATGAAAAAGGGGCAAAAATCACCCATATGATCTTAAGGGTTTTATACCTGCTTATACTTGCAACAGGTTTTATGCTTTTATTCTCAGGAATTAACATTGGACTTCTTTATATTTTAAAAACGGCAGTCGGACTATGGGTCATTGCCATGATGGAATTCCTTTTGATGAAGACAGGAAAAAGGGAACCCACAAATGTTCTCTGGATTCAACTGGGAATTGCTTTTGTGCTCGCCCTGGTCCTGGGCTTCAAATTACCATTGTAAAAAGTGAAAAAGCTGCCATTCGGCGGCTTTTTCTCTTACGATGAGGCAAGTTTTTCAATAACTAGTCTTTTTCCGGTATTTAGCGTAAATTCAAATCGGTCACTTTCTTTTTCAAAATAGCAAAAATGATGCTGGACGCTGCAAATTTCCTCTTGATTATCAAAAATCATGAAGTTGACCCCGCTTTTAGGGCTATTCCCATTCAAGAAGTTCAAATGGTTGTAACAGTAAAGACAATCATAAATGGAAAATTTAAGGGAATTCAAAGTTGTTAGGAATTGAATGAAGGCATCTCCATGGAGCCTTTCCAGTAGCCTTTCAAGTGAGTAGATCAGATGCTTTCTTACTCTAACCCTGTCTGAATCCCGTAATAGGACAGTATCATCACCGATAGACACTTTACCGGAATCGGTTAAAATTCCCCTTCTCCATCGATTGATCCGAAAAATTTCTACTTCCTGAAGGAGGTAGTCCTCCATAAGTGATGCTTCTTCCGTTTCCTCTTCAAAAAAGACCCACTGATCATTCATGTTTTCGACTGAGCCTTCTGTATAGGCCCTGTCCTGAGTTTGATAAATTTTTTCACGTTGCTGTCGATTCATCACTTTTTACCTCCGTGAACGGTGCTATTTCCTTTGTAGACATAAACACGGAAAATTATAACTGCTGCTATCTCCATTAAATAGGAGGTTGCAAGAAGCTTACATAGTTAAGTCGAAACGAAAAAAGAAAAACACCTTGTAACATACTATTCTCCAGTAAAAAAATCTGATACGGGCCGGTTTATTACTTGAAGTTTATTTTTGCAAAAAAATTAGTTGTTAGTTTGGATATAAGCCTAGCGGACAATGAAGCGGTTCGAATAGCACACAATCAGTTCCTTCGATTCAAAAATCAAACCAATCGACATGGTCGTAGCGATTCGCTGCATATGATACAATACTATGTGAAAATAAAGCTTTTTTTGCAAAAACGTGGCGGGTGAAACGCCTGCTACTTACTAGGGGGATAGAGGCATGAAAGCCAAGCTGACAGTATATTTTCTAATCCCGCTGCTCCTGATCGGAAGCTTGCAGGTGCAGGCACTCGAGAAGGATGAGGGGAAATGGCAGGACGAAATCATTTATTTCCTGATGGTTGATCGTTTTAATAACGGCGATTTAAAGAATGATGCAAATGTAAATGCGAAGGACCCTGAAGCATTTAACGGCGGGGACTTTCAGGGAATCCTTGACCGGATTGACCATATAAAGGGTATGGGCTTCACCGCGATTATGCTATCGCCGATCTTTGATAATGTTGACGGGGGCTACCATGGTTACTGGGTCAATGACTTTTACAAAACCGAGGAGCATTTCGGAACAATCAAGCAGTTAAAAAAACTAGTGGACAAGGCACATAAATCCGGCCTGAAGGTCCTGATTGATTTTCCTGCTAACAGCACTGGACCAGACAGCAAGCTGTTTTTAGAAAAAGGGGCTGAATGGTTCCATGAAAAAACAGAAATCAGCGATTCTTCAAGCAGGGATGAACAGCTCAATGGCTGGGTTGAAGGCCTTCCCGATTTAAATCATGAAAATCCCGAAGTGCGCGCATACTTAATTGATGCCGCAAAGTATTGGATGAAGGAAACGAATATTGACGGATACCGGCTAAGCTCGGCTGAGCATGTGCCGGCCGATTTCTGGCGTGAATTTACCGAAGCTGTAAAAGCTCAAAAGGAAGAGTTTTATCTAATTGCCGATTTGGGGCCAACTAGCGCTGAACTAAAGGACGAGTACAAGGACGCCGGTTTCAGTGGAATGTACGATTACGAACTGAACGGGGAAATGCGTTCTTCATTCGCGCAGACGAATCAGGGGACGGGGGCCATTTTTGCAAAATGGAAAGAAATTGAGTCGGCCGCAAAAAAAACATATGAGACGGCAAGCTTTTATGATGGCCCAGGCATGGACCGTTTCACCCGGGATATGCTTGAGGCGAAACAGTATCCGGTCAGCCAGTGGAAACAGGCACTCAATTACCTGTATACGGCTCCTGGGATTCCGATTGTTTTTTATGGAACCGAGATTGCCGTAGATGGAGGCAGCCGGCCCGACAACATGAAGTTGATGGATTTCAGGACCGAGAAGGAATTGATTGATCATTTGGCAAAACTGAGTGAGCTACGCCATACGCTCCCATCGCTGACAAGAGGAACGATGGAACTGCTTTACGATAAAGACGGCATGACTGTTTTCAAGCGCGAATATGAGAAGGAAACGGCCATCGTTGCCATAAACAATACAACGAAGACACAGACTGTCCAGCTCACACCTGAACAGCTTGACTCGGAAGGAAAAGAACTGCGGGGCATGCTGGGTGGGGATAAATCAATCGGAGAGAAAGAAGGATTCACTCTCGTCCTTGACAGGGATGAAAGTGAGATTTATGTGCTGGCCCCAAAACTGGGACTGAACTATCTCTTTATTGTAACAGTCGTTGCCATTTGGATTTTCTTTATTAGTTTCTTTATTTTCCTTGCACGGCGCGGGAAGAAGAGAAGAATGGCTGAATAATTTCTTTTTTTAAAAAACCGGATTCCGCATAACAATCGCGGATCCGGCTTTTTTTAGGCTTTTATCCGTTTACAACTTTGCCGCCATTAATATGAATCATCTGCCCGCTGATATAGGCTGAGTCATCGGAAGCGAGAAAAACGTAGGCTGGCGCCAGTTCAAATGGCTGACCGGCCCGGCCCATCGGCGTATCTGCCCCAAACTTTTCAACCTGCTTCTCGTCGAATGTTGACGGAATGAGCGGCGTCCAGATCGGACCAGGAGCGACGCCATTCACACGGATGCCGTCCTTTGCCAGGGACATGGATAACGAGCGCGTGAATGAAACAATCGCTCCCTTCGTCGCCGAATAATCGATGAGTGTTTGATGGCCGGCATAGGCTGTGATGGATGCCGTGTTGATAATCGAGGCGCCTTTTTTCATATGCGGTAGGGCTGCCTTTGTCAAATGAAACATCGAGAAAATATTCGTACGGAAGGTTTTTTCTAATTGTTCTGTACTAATGTCCAACAGGCTGTCCTGTGGATGCTGTTCTGCGGCATTGTTTACAAGCACATCCAATTTTCCGAGTTTCTCAATTGTTTTTTCAACGGCTGTTTTGCAAAAAGATTCATCCCCGACATCGCCAGGAAGCAGGAGACATTTTCTGCCCTCATCCTCAATTTGCCGCCTTGTGTCGTCGGCGTCTGTATCCTCGTTCAAATAAACGATGGCCACATCTGCCCCTTCTTTGGCAAAATAAATCGCTGCTGCTTTCCCAATGCCGCTGTCTCCACCGGTAATGAGCGCAACTTTATTTTCAAGCTTGCCGCTCCCTTTGTACTTAGGGTCAACATGGATTGGCTCAGGTTTCATTTCGCCAGTCAGGCCGGGCTGTTCATCCTGTTGCTGCGGCGGGAAACCGCCTTTTGGTAGGTCTTTTTCATTCATGGAATCTGCCTCCTCTATTATTCAGTCTCATCAACATAATTCCTTGTTTCGGCTGGAAACTAACATGTGAAAAAATGGAAGGGTGTTTTTAGAGAAAAAAAACCGGAAGTTTTGGCTTCCAGTCTTGGGTCGTTCATGGTTAGTGAGGCCGATAATAGAGTAGAGCATTTTTCAGAGTTTGATGATTCGGATTCCCCTCCCCGGTCTTGAAAAAGTGGTTGAGAGTCCGAATACTGGGGTGATTCGGACTCTCAGAGCTCGAAAAAATGGTTAAGAGTCCGAATCGGTACCACATCCGAGGATAATTAGCGGTAGTTCATGAATTGAACATCGACAGTCAAATCGGCTTCCTTCACAGCGGCGATAATCCGCTGCAGATCATCACGGCTTTTTGCAGTAACACGGATTTGGTCATCCTGGACCTGGCTTTTTACCTTCAGGCCGCTGTTTTTAATCAAAGTATTAATTTTCTTGGCATTTTCTTTATCAATACCCTGAACCAACTTTGCGCGCTGGCGGACTGTCCCGCCGGAGGCACCTTCCAGTTTGCCATAATCAAGGTTCTTAATTGGAACCCCGCGCCGGATTAATTTACTTAGCAAAACATCCTTCAACTGGTCAAGCTTGTACTCATCATCCGAAACGAGGACGAGCTCCTCCTTATCCAGGGTAACTTCGCTCTTTGATCCTTTAAAGTCATAGCGTGTGCGGATTTCCTTCATCGTTGCTGTAACTGCATTTGTAACTTCAGAAAAATCAACTTTGGATACAATATCAAATGAACTCTCTTTAGACATGGGCAACCTCCGATACAGTTTTTCTTTAATCCGGCTTCAGCGCCTAGCCCCTCGAGGACTTAAGCCAATCCGTCAAGAAGGCAAAAACCGCCTTCTGGACGTCTCGTCTTAAGCTTGTCGGGGCTGAACAGGCGCTTCCGCTTTTTGTTCTTCACCCTCCATTATAGTAAAATAGAGAAAGTGAAACAACAAATGGCAGGACGGAGGAAATAAAAGTGGCATTGATTGAACAAGTAGGGCAGAAGGTGACGCTTGAAGTGGCGCGCACAGCCGCATACGGATATTTTTTGACAGACGGTGAAGAAGATGTGCTTCTTCACAGCAATGAAGCGGCAGAGGAGGTTGCGGAAGGGGATCAAGTTGAGGTTTTCCTTTATCCGGATGCGCACGGCCGGGTTGCGGCAACATCGAAAATGCCTTTGATTACAGCTGGTGAATACGGATGGCTGAAGGTTGTTGATACAAAGCCGGGAGTGGGCGTGTTCCTGGATGTCGGGATACAGAAAGATATCCTGCTCGGCGAAGAAGATTTGCCGGTCCATAAAGAAATCTGGCCGGCCGTAGGTGATACGCTTTACGCAACAATCAGGGTGAACAGGCAATACCGCCTTTATGCCAAGCTTGCAACCGATCCGGTCATTCAGGACATTTCAGAAAATGCTACCCGGAATGACTTCAATAAAAATGTGACAGGCCATATTTACAGGACAGCGAAGGTTGGCAGCTGGATTTATACACTTGAAGGGTTCCGCGGCTTCATTCATGAATCCCAGCGGGCTGGGGAGCCGAGGCTGGGTGAGAGGGTTGAAGGCAGGGTCATTGATGTAAAAGAGGACGGGACCGTTAACGTTTCCCTGCTTGCAAGGAAGCAGGATGCGCTTGAAGAAGATGCGGCTTCTATTTATGATTATCTGCTTTCAAGGAATGGCGCGATGCCCTACAGTGACAAGAGCATGGCCGAGGATATAAAGGAACGGTTCGGGATGAGCAAGGGAGCCTTTAAAAGGGCACTCGGCAAATTGATGAAAGACGGCAAGGTCTACCAAGAGGGAACCTGGACGTATAAAAAGGAAGAATAGAAGATTGTTGCGGGCGCCTTGAATGGGCCCGTTTTCTTTTACCAGAACCGATACATTCTACACTGTGGATAACTCGAAAAAACTTTCAGGAATCTGGCGCACGTGGCTTAGATTCGCGCCAAAGATTCGTCTAAAACCGGTTTGAATGCCGCGCAAGTCTTGGATTCGCGTCAAAGCCTCGTATAACTCGGTTTGAATGGCGCGCAAGTCTTGGATTCGCGTCAAAGCCTCGTATAACTCGGTTTGAATGGCTCGCAAGTCTTGGATTCGCGTCAAAGCCTCGTATAACTCGGTTTGAATGGCGCACAAGTCTTGGATTCGTGTCAAAGTCCGGTCTAAACTCGGTTTGAATGGCGCGCAAGTCTTGGATTCACGCCAAAGTCCCATCTAAAACCGGTTTGAATGACGCGCAAATCTTGGATTCGCGTCAAAGTCCCGTCTAAAACCGGTTTGAATGGCGCGCAAAGTGCGACTAGCGATTTCTACCGCCTCGTAGATACGCTTACCTGCTTTTTTTAGAGACTAATGCTCCGATTCTTTTCTTAGACTCCCTGAATGTTTTCCTTTGCAAAGTGGATAGCGATTATCCGACTTATAAAAAAAGACCCTGGGTGGGTCTTTTACAGGTGATCCGTCTTCTTAGAATAAGCATGTTTGCCGGCTTTTCTATTCTTCTCGCGCATCATGTTTTTTTCATGGCGAAGCGCGTTGTTGTCTTTCGCTTTTTTGTCGTTATCCGAAGTTTGAGGCATATAAAAAACTCCTTCCCAAATTGTACAGTTTTAGTTTCTGTAGTCTGGGAAGGAGTATGCAAGACAATTTTTTTGCCAAAAGAAGTGCTTTGGGTTATGGCTTATTCAGGCAGCTCGTTTAAAAAGAAAATTGCAATTGTTCCTGGTCCGGTATGGGCGCCGATGACTGCGCCGATTTCGGAGATATACACATTCTTCGGTGAAAGTTCATCGATGATCATCTGCTTCATTTCTTCAGCCGTTTCAAAGTCGGCCGCATGGCTGATGCCGATTTCCTGAGAATCGAAATCCTTGCCCCGCTCTTTCATGATCTCAATAACCCGGCGCAACAGTTTCTTCTTGCCGCGGAGTTTTTCAAGTGGAACGAGTTTCCCATCTTCCACATTCAGGAGGGGCTTGATATTCAAAAGGCCCCCAAGAAATGCGGATGCTTTTGAAACACGGCCGCCTTTCGCGAGATAATCCAAATCCTCAACAGTGAATAAATGTTCCATATGCTGGCTGCGGAAAAGGACATCCTTAAGGATTTCTTCTTTAGATGCACCGGCTGCGGCAAGCTTCGCGGCTTCCTTGACGACGAGTCCGTAACCGAGCGAAGCGCATTTCGTATCGACTATCGTTAATCGAAAGTCGGGATATTCTTCCTTTACCTGTTCAAGGACCATGACAGCCGTTTGGTATGTTCCTGATAATTCGGATGAAAAAGCTATGTAAATGCCATCTTCGTTGTTTTTGGCTAATTCTGTAAACGTTTTTTCAAAACCGAGCGGCGATGCCTGCGACGTTTTCGGCATTTTGCCCGCCTTAATTGCCTCATAAATCTTTTCAGGAGAAATTCCCTGCAAATCTTCGTATTCCTTGTCATCCAAATGGACCTTTAAAGGAAAAAGGCCAACCCGATTCTCCTCATAAAATGCAAGCGGCATGTCGCATGCGCTGTCGGCAAATAATTTAATCGCCATAAAACTCACCTGCTTTCCAATCTTCTCTCTGTCCTCAGTTTATCGGTTTCACCATAAAAATACAATGACGTACGGACATATTTGAGTAAAAAGGGGAAATATAGAAGTATCAGGGCACTCCATGGGATAAAGGAGAATAAACCTACGGTGATTTGTGTTTTTGAAAGGGGGACGCGCGGATGGTTTGGCTCCATACGAGGAAGTTTCTGATTGTTTTGCTGGGGGCATTATTAAATGCTGTTGCTTTTAACTTATTTTTGATTCCAGCGAATGTGTATGCCGGCGGCTTTGCGGGAGCTGCGCAGCTTTTATCAAAAATCTTGACCGATGTTACCCCGCTGACTGTGTCGACTGGATTTTTATTTTTTATATTAAATATTCCGGTGACCATTTTGGCATGGAGGAAGGTCGGGAGGGCATTTACAATTTACAGTTTTATCAGTGTTGCGTTCCTGTCTTTGTTTCTTGAAACCATTCCTGTCCGGCATATTTCCGAAGATATTCTGTTGAATGCCGTTTTCGGAGGAGTGATTTCGGCTATTGGGGTCGGCATTACCCTAAAATGGGGAGCTTCCACCGGCGGATTGGACATTGTCGCCATGATCCTGTCACGTATGAATGATAAGCCAATTGGGACGTATTTTTTTGCCTTGAATGGGATCATTACACTGACAGCGGGGTTATTATACGGCTGGGAAAAAGCGCTGTATACTTTGGTTAATCTATATGCTTCAACACGGGTCATTGATGCGATCCATACACACGCCCAGAAATTAACGGCTTTTATTGTCTCGAAAAAAGCAAATGAATTAAAGAAGGTCATTCAGACAAAGCTTGTCCGCGGCATGACTTCCATCCCTGCCAAGGGGGCGTATACGAATGAAAATCAAGAGGTTCTGATGATTGTCATTACTCGCTATGAGTTATTTGACCTCGAAAGAATTATTAAGGAAACAGATCCACAAGCATTTACGAACATCGTTCCGACCACAGACGTGATCGGTTTGTTCAGACGGGATTAATTTGCTTGAAGTCCGAATGAACGTAAAAGGATTAGGAGGAAAATCCAATGAATTTAGTTGCTGCTTCAATGCTGATTTTATCTTTATGGATGCCTTTATCACAAAATGGAGCCCAACCCCAGAGTGGTCTTGTTTTTTCGGTGGAAGTGGAACCGGGGGCGGATCAGGCGGAAATCCGCTTGAAGGTTGAAAATAAGGGGCAGGAGGCAATAAGTCTTGAGTTTCCAACCTCACAATTTTACGATGCAGTCGTTCTCGATCAAAACGGAAGTGAGGTTTTTTCTTTTGCAAAAGGCCGTTTCTACCTGCAGGCCTTTCAAACGGTAACCGTACCTGCCGGAGGGGTGAAGGAATGGAAGGAAACATGGAACTATTCTTCAGACGGAATCAGAGTGCCGGCTGGACCGTATAAAATTGTGGCCGCAGTCCGGGCGGTGAAGATGAATGGGAAGGAAGCAGGCCTCGGTACCCTTGCTGCTGAAACAATCGTTAACGTACCTGGTAGGCAGGAAGATGGATTGGGGGGAGAAGTAAAGGAGGACGCGATTTTCACGGGCATCCATACCGAAGGCTCGGGCGGTACTTATACAGTGACCGGGAAAGCCCGGCCGCGGACCGGAAGTTTTTATTACACAGTGGAAGACGGCCATAATCAGCTTGTTCCCGAAACGAAAGTAACCCCGGGGACAAACTATCCGGATTGGGGAGAGTTTAAAATCGAGATTTCCCTCTCAACTAATAAACTTCCTTCATCCGGGACACTTATTTTAAATATTTATGAAAAAGAGGGAGGAACGATTACAGGCGAGCCATTCGCAATTGTACTTGAGCAATTCAGAGGGAAGGAATAAGGAAAAGGCCGGAATCCCGGTGCGGATTTCGGCCTTTTCTTGCTCATACAGTGGGCAGGCTCTGTGCCAGGCCGTAGACCGGCTGTCCCGTTGCTTTGAAGCAGTGGAACCGTCCCGCTGCTTCATTCAGCTGAGCTGGTCGAGCTGCTGTTGCATTTCGCTTAGCTGCTGCTGTTCTGCTGGTGTGGTGTTGGCGTAGGCAGAGCTTAGTGCGTTTTTGGCTTTTGCCAGGGCTTCGCCGCGCTGTTCAGGGGGTGCGGCGAGTGCTAGTGCTGTGTATTTCCTGGCTTGCTGGTAAAGTTGGTTGGCCATGTTAGATCCCTCCGTAAGAGGAATTCCCGGCATCTTCCAGCTTTTTCGCTTCGGCTTCTGCATACGTCATACGGTACGGGATGCGCTGGCTGTGCCTTGCTACTGAATCTGCCCCCTGCTGGACAAATCGTTTCGATTTGGTACGTCTACCCATTCGAAATCCCTCCATTTATGAGCAATAGTGGTGAAACAGGCGAACTGTTTCATTTGCTAGTATGCTCTTATTGAAAGGAGGATATGAAGAAAAATGGCAGGTGGTTTCCGGCAGGCCCCATTATTGCCAAAAGTCCAGGTGAATGGAAAGAACCCTGGAAGGCAAGGCCATCCAGGGTTCTATTTTGCAAAACGGCTCTTAATAAATCTTTTTCTTCAGGTTTAGGGCTTCTTCTAGGTAGACGCCGATACCGTCTTCTTCGTTTGTCAGCGTGATGTCGTTGGCAAGGGATTTCAGTTGGCTGATCGCATTGCCCATGGCCACGCCGCGCCCGGCATACTCGATCATTTCCAGGTCATTGTCTTCGTCCCCGAAGGCGATGATCCGTTCTGTTGGAATCCCGTAATAATCGGCAACCCGCTTGACGCCGACGGCTTTATGAATTCCGCTTCTTACAATTTCAATGACGTGCCAAGGATCTGCCCAGCGGCGGTGGTCAATCACCTCGGCGTGGACATCGCTTAAATGGCCCCGGATTGTTTTCACATGTTCTTCATCCGTGTGAATGAGCATGGCGGTTGGCGAATCTTGCAAGTAGTCTGCCAGGTCGCCTGACGTAATTTTCGGGTTGCCGAAGCTGAATATGTCGAGCAGCTTTTCATCATGATAATGAAAATAAACATCATCCATTATTTCCGCGATAATATTATGCAAGGTGAACGAACGGCACGCTTCAACAATATCTTTTGCCACTTTAATATCAAGGGGGGAATGATAGACTCCCCAATTCGAATCCATGGGATGATGAACAAAGGCACCGTTGAAGTTGACAATTGGCGTCTCCAGCTTCAATTCGTGGTAGTAAGGCTCGCTTGAGCGGTAAGGGCGCCCAGTCGAAATCATCACCACGTGCCCTTGCTCCTTTGCTTTCATTAGCACACCCTTTGTTTTTTCTGAGATTACCTTATCGTCAGTAAGTAATGTGCCATCCAAATCCAGCGCAATCAAGTGTTTTTCTGTCATGGTCTCTTCCTTCCGTTTGTGATTTCCCCAACCCCAAGGGTTCCTTTTATGAATAATGGCGCAAAAATGGTAAACTAAAACTACACTATTTTTTGCAATTCCATAAACACATGTTACCAATATTACAGCTGTGCTGTAAAAAATATCACACCGCTCGATTGTTTATTGGATTAAACTAAATGTTGAACGGTTCAGGAGGTTAGAATCTTTGATTGTGATCCGCAATGAACGAATAGGCCGAATTCCCGTCCTCGAAGTTGTGAAGGAAGAAAAACAGAATGATCAAATGCCGATGGTTCTATTCGTCCATGGCTTTACAAGCGCAAAGGAAAATAACTTGCATATCGCCTATTTGCTGGCAAGAAGCGGGTTTCGCGCCGTTCTCCCCGATGCGCCCTTCCATGGTGAACGCAGCAAGGGCCTCAGCGAGGAAGATTTATCAGCAAGGTTTTGGGATATTGTAATAAAAACAATAGAAGAAGTAAATACGGTCAAGAACTATTTTGTGCAAAAAGGGCTCGCTTCATCAGGACAAATCGGCCTTGCCGGTACTTCGATGGGCGGAATTGTCACACTCGGCTCCCTGACCCAATATGATTGGATCAATACAGCCGTCAGTCTGATGGGTTCGCCAAACTATCACGGTATGGCCGGCTGGCAAATTGACGAACTGCGAAAGCAGGGCTATCAGCTGCCGTATTCAGAGGAAGAAATTCATACGCAGCTAGAGGCCCTCAAGGCTTACGATTTAACATTAAAGCCAGAAAAGCTGGCGGGAAGGCCGCTTATGTTCTGGCATGGCGAAGCGGATACGATTGTTCCGCACCACTATGCGTGGTCGTTCTATGAAACGCTTCTTGCCGACCCGGAAAGGGAAGGAGACTTAGCTTTCGTCTCCGAAAAGCATGTCGGCCATAAAGTTACCCAGAAAGGGATATACGCATTAGTCGACTGGTTTACAAGTCACCTTGGTGCACGGAAAGAGAAAGAAGCACTAGTGGCTGAAGCAAAACACGGATAATGTTTTGCCAGGTAGTTGTTAAAGCTCAAATTGTTTCAACTACGTTGATTGAAGCGGAGGGCACCGACTCCGGCGGGATGCAGCGGCAAGGTGGAGACCCCATGAAAAGCGGAAGCGCATTGGTTAGGTCAGGGGCGGCAGGCTTAAGACCCCGAGCCCCTAGAGGCGCTGCAGCTAGACTGACAGGCGCTAAGGCACCGAGGAGGCTCCACTGACGCTCCGCGGAAAGCGCATGCCCGAAGTGAAAATCAACAACCAATTTTGAACACACTTTTTTGCAAAAAATATAATAGAAGGAGCGATTATGATGGATAAAGAACTAAAAGATAGCATGATGGGCGCATTGGAGCTTGTCATTGACCCGGAATTGGGCGTTGACATTGTCAACCTGGGACTTGTTTATGATGTGGAAATGGACGAGGAAGGCAAAGCACTTGTCACCATGACCCTAACCTCTATGGGCTGCCCGATGGCGGGAACCATCGTTGACCAGGTCAAGCGCGCGCTTGCCGATATCCCTGAAGTGAAAGATGTGGATGTCAACCTAACGTTTAACCCTCCATGGACAAAGGAAATGATGTCCCGCTATGCGAAAATTGCGCTCGGGGTCAGATAAGATAAAGTCATTGGAGGAGAGTATGTTGAAAAATAAAGTTATTCTCGCCAGTTCTACACAGCTTGGCAGGGGAGATGAACAGCTTGGTGAAAATGTTCTTGAAACCTTTTTTACTTTGCTGAAGCAGAGAGAAGACTTGCCCAAGGCTGTTTTTTGCATGAACTCGGGCGTCTATCTCATGACGGATGAATCTTTTGTATCGGTCCACCTTAAAGAGCTTGAGGAAAAAGGAGTCAACATCCTCGCCTGCAAAACCTGTGTTGACCATTACGGCCTCCAGGAGAAAATCACTGTGGGCGAAATCAGCACAATGGGCGACTTCATCAATCTCGCCGCCCAACACGAAGTACTCACCATATCCTAACAAACCGCAGCACTTTGGCCACTACTTTGCCAAAGTGCTGCTTTATTTTATGGGTTCATAGTGCTAGATGAGCACTTCATGACAAATTATCAGTCCACGATTATACATATGCCCGCAAAATGAAGACTTAGTGGACGAAGTGGAGCATTCAACGGTTCCTTCGGTCACTAAACGAAGACTTAGAGCTCGAAGCGCAGCAGGCAACCTGTCCTTCGGGCTCTAAACTGTTTTGTACACGGCCGATAAAATTATTTCGTGTTACGAATGAAGCACTGGAACCGTCCCCTGCTTCACTCTTAACCATATACGTACGTTACTTATATTATTTACATTCACAAATAAGTCATAGAAACTCTCTTATATGTGATGTACCTCACTTTTTGCTTTCCTTTGCAGCTCTATAATACTAGTTAACAAGGCTAGTGAGAGCCAGCCGTTTAGGAGGCGTTTTTTATGGCTTTTGACCCAGAGATGATGATGAAGAAGAATCCTTATGCGCGGGATTTTAATGAGAATCCGTTTATTGTGATTTGGGAGCTGACGAGGGCCTGCCAGTTGAAGTGCCTGCACTGCAGGGCTGAAGCACAGTATATGCGTGATCCGCGTGAGCTTTCTTTTGAAGAAGGAAAACAGTTGATTGACCAAATATATGACATGCAGAATCCGATGCTTGTTTTCACAGGCGGGGATCCATTGATGCGCAAGGATGTTTTTGACATTGCGAAGTATGCGGTTGAAAAGGGTGTTCGCGTTTCAATGACGCCAAGCGCAACGCCAAACGTGACAAAGGAAGCGATTGAAAAAGCGAAGGAAGTGGGATTGTCGCGCTGGGCATTCAGCCTGGATGGACCGACAGCTGAAATCCACGACCATTTCCGCGGAACGGCAGGTTCGTTTGATTTAACGCTTGAACGGATCAAATACTTGCATGAGCTTGAAATCCCAATCCAGATCAATACGGTTATTTCACGCTACAATATCGATTACCTCGAAGAAATGGCCAGTTTAATGGAAGAATTGGATTGTGTGCTATGGAGCGTATTTTTCCTTGTCCCTACAGGCCGGGGCCAGGAAAGTGATATGATTTCCCCTGTTCAGCATGAGCATGTGTTCCGCTGGCTGTACGATTTGAGCAAGCGTGTGAAGTTTGATATTAAAACAACTGCCGGCCAGCATTATCGCCGGGTGGTCATCCAGCAAAAAATGCGTGAAGCGAAGCAACAACAAGGTGAAATTGAGTATTTGAACGCATTGACCGCCCACGGGCTGACAGGTTCAATTGATGGGCTCGGCCGCGCGCCAATGGGCGTAAACGACGGCAATGGGTTCGTGTTCATTTCGCATATCGGCGATGTTTACCCAAGCGGCTTGCTGCCAATCAAGGCTGGCAATGTCAGGGAAACTCCGCTCGCTGAAATTTATCGTAACTCGCCAATCTTTAAGTCGCTCCGTAATCCGGATGAGTACAAGGGAAAATGCGGTGTTTGTGAATTCCGCCATGTGTGCGGAGGATCCCGTTCTAGAGCCTATGCAATGACAGGCGATTATCTTGAAAGTGAACCGTTCTGTGTGTATATCCCGAAAGCGCTGAGGGAGAAGCAAGTAAAGTAATTGGTCGTGTTTCAAGGGCAAGTTGGCAAAAAAACAGGCGGCCCTGCGCAACGGGCAGCCTGTTCATATAGAAGAAAGGCCGGAACTCAAAAAAGCTCCGGCCTGTTTTTTCGACTGATCTCAATCGCGGTTGGCAAGATAATAAGGATGTAAGAAGCCATCCTTTTCAGTAATCGCTGCCAATGCGCTTCCGCTTTTTAGTACTAATCAATGCTGCAATAAACGGCCGGGCAGTTTTCACAGCCGATTTCTTGTTTGAGGTATTCGAGGTTATGGACGGTGATTTTACCTTTTTTAATTGAAATCATTCCGTCACGCTTCAGTTCGCTCAAAATGCGGTTCGTGCTTTCCCTCGAGGTTCCGCAGAAGTTGGCGAGGTCCTGGTTCGTAAGCGGCAGGTCAATGAGAATGCCGTCGTTTTTATGGATGCCGTAGCTGTTGGTCATGCGAATCAAAGTTGAGAAAAGGGCGCCGCGCTTTCCGTTCAGCACGAGGTCACGGAATTTTGTCTGTGTTTTACGGAAGTGGTCGCTCATCCACTTCATGAATTCAAAGGCAAGCGCGCTGTTCTGGAAAATTTCCGTTTCGATGACCTCTTTCCGGATAGCTGCGACTTCCCCAGCCTCAAGGACTTTTGCGCTCAAGAGATACTTTGGATTGGAAGTGAAAAGAGTCAATTCACCGCAAATGTCATTTTCTCCGCAAATCCTTAGTGACAATTCACGGCCGTCGGAGGTAATCTTGCTGATTTGGACTTTGCCTGAAAGAATGATGTACAGTTCTTCAGCTTCCATTCCTTCCTGAAATAAAAAAGTACCGCGTTCTGATTTGAATGTTCTGTCGGCAAAATGCAAAAGTTCTTTTATTTCAATGGAGTGGGTTGGTTTCATTGTTTTCTCTGCTACCATTTAAGCCACCTCTTTATCATTAATGGGAATTACTGTCTGTCTGTGATTTTTGTTACTATTATTGTACTGCAGGCGCAAGTGTCAAAACTTCGTTAACAATGACAATATAGTGAAAACTAAGGTTAAGCTCATAGAATATGAACTTTCTATGAAAATTGACGATAGGCTGGGTGACTTTTGCCAAATGCCTTCAAATATGTGCTAGAATGTATAGAAATAACAATTAACAATATGGATATGTAGGTTATTGCTTTTTTAACTAGTAATGTGAGTAATGAAATGATGCATATTGGCGTGTTATGGAAACAGCCGGTTTTTGTAGGTTCCTTACCTCTGGAAGTGGTGGTTGCCATATCCTGAATATGGGAGTTGATACTATGGAAAAGTCCATTATTAAAGATAAGTTAAACAGGCCGCTGAGGGATTTGAGGATTTCGGTTATTGACCGCTGCAATTTCCGCTGCCAATACTGCATGCCTGCAGATAAATTTGGGCCAGACTTTGTATTTTTGCCGAGGAGTGCCCTATTAACATATGAAGAAATTGAAAGAGTGGCGAAAGTTTTTGTCGAACTTGGCGTCGAGAAAATTCGCCTGACTGGCGGTGAGCCGCTTCTACGCAAGGATTTGCCGATTCTTGTTGAAATGCTTTCGAAGATCGAAGGGCTGAGCGACATCGGCCTAACGACAAACGGTGTGCTTTTGCCGAAATTTGCCGATCAGCTAAAAGCGGCAGGCTTGATGAGGGTGAATGTGTCTCTCGATACGCTTGATGACGAGCTTTTCGGACAGATTAACGGACGGAACGTCGGCACGAAGCCAGTCCTTGACGGCATTGCCGCAGCTAGGAAGGCTGGGCTTGGCGTGAAGGTCAATATGGTTGTCAAAAAGGGCCTTAATGATCATGAAATTCTTCCGATGGCGGAGTACTGCAAGGAAAATGGCCTCCAGCTTCGGTACATTGAATATATGGATGTCGGCAGCACGAATGGCTGGAAAATGGACGATGTTGTAACGAAGAAACAGATTTACGATCTGTTGAAGGAAAAGTACGAGCTGGAGGCTGTCGGGCCCGCTTACTACGGTGAGGTGGCCAAGCTGTATCGTTATAAAGGGACTGACATGGAAGTCGGGTTTATTACATCTGTTTCCGAGTCGTTCTGCTCAAGCTGTACACGCTCGCGCTTATCAGCAAACGGCCAGCTGTTTACGTGTTTGTTTAATGGCAACGGCCATGACATCCGCAACTTCATGCGGAATGGTGCGACAGATGAGGAGCTTGCCGAGCGCGTCACGTCGATTTGGGAAGGGCGCCGGGACCGTTATTCCGATGAGCGGACCGAGGAAACCGCCGCTACCCGCAAGAAAATTGAAATGTCCTATATTGGCGGATAATGAATACAAAGAGGCTGTTCCGAATTGACCGGGCAGCCTTTTGTTTTGTCAAGCGCTCAGGCTAAATTGCCTAAGCTTCATGCCAAAAAGCCTGCCAGCATGGAGCCGGCAGGCCGTAACTAAATCACCATAAATGTCTATTAGAAATACCTAGGGAACAGAATGTTGTTCTCAAGATGCACGTGCATGAATGTTTGTGCTTCAAGCATTTCCAGGCGCTTATAGACGAGGCGGTACGTTCCGCACGCATCGGCTGGAGGAATAAAGTCGGATGTGATGTCACGAAGCTGCTTCAGGATTGCGCCAGCATGGTCGTGCTCGGCCTCTAATTCCTTAATGTAGTTGAGCGCCCCATCGCGATCTTCAACGGTGTTGTCGTCAAGTTGCTTGATTAATGGGAAGACAGTTTCTTCTTCTTTTGCGACATGCTCAAGCATTTCTTTTTTTAGCTCATAATAGAGCTCATACACTTTCAAAAGCTCAGGGCGATGGCCGCCGTGGACGCGGGAAACCTTTGTAACATATGGGCTCAGGTTTAAAAATTCCTCGCGGAGCGGGTTGTGGTATTCGCTGATGACATGGTCGATAATTGTATTGGAATCGGAATCGATCCATACTTTCATATCGTCTTCGCCATTGCTGCTCTTTTCAATAACCTCGGTCAAGTTTGCCATGAGAACGCCCAGGTCGACGCCGCCTGTCGCGGCTGCCTCTGCAATCGGAGTGGCGCCGCCGCAGCAGAAGTCGATTCGGACACTTTTAAATACATCAGCTGTTTTCGGGAAGTCATTGACGAGATCTCTGACGAGTGTTTGTTCTGAATAAGTTTTAAGCATTGTTATATATCCTCCTTGTTAAAGGTAATAATCTCTTCTTACCTCTTAGGATAAACCATCCACAAATGAAAGATGGTGACCTGCATCACACTTGAGAATATTTTTCAATGAAGACATTCTTTAGCCAAAAATTGTCCACAATTCACAATTTGCCAATAAATCGGGTTTCAGCTACCCTTATAAGGGAGAAGGAAACCCTATACAGTCGATTCTGCGGGAGATGATAAGATGCTGGAAATGAGGAAGCCAATCTCTATTGGCGAAGCGGTACAACGGATTATGGATTGGAAACGAACGGGTCAAACCGAACGGATATCCATTAATGATAGCTATGGAAGATTTTTATCGGAGGATTTAATTGCCACAAGCGATGTCCCTCATTTTACAAGGGCACCCTATGATGGATTCGCGGTTCGGTCGATTGATTCACAGGAGGCCGGGCTGAACAATCCGGTCGAATTTGAGGTCATTGACCATATCGGTGCAGGACAAACCACGTCGAAGGTCCTTGGCGAAAAGCAGGCTGTAAGAATCATGACTGGGGCAATGATGCCTGAAGGAGCCGACGCGGTCATGATGCTTGAGTTGGTGAAAACATCCGAGCGTGATGGCAAAAACTATATGACGATTAAGCGGAAAATCAAAAAAGGGGAAAATGTCTCCTTCCGGGCCGAGGATGCGAAACAAGGTGAGGTTCTCGTTAAAAAAGGAACGCTGATCAATCCGGGTATACAGGCGATGCTCGCGACTTTTGGTTATGGGGAAGTTCCTGTTGCAAAAAAGCCGATCGTTGGCCTATATGCGACCGGAACCGAGTTGCTTGATGTCAATGATCCGCTTGTTCCCGGCAAAATCCGCAATAGCAATTCCTATATGATTGCTGCCCAGATAGAGCGGGCCGGAGGAGAAGTAAACTATTTCGGCACCCTTCCCGATGATTTCGATACATGCTTTGATGCGATAAGAAATGCCCTTGCGAAAGTGGATATGCTCGTGACGACAGGCGGGGTGTCTGTAGGAGACTTTGATTATCTGCCGGCTATTTATGAAAAGCTTGGCGCCGAAGTGTTATTCAATAAAGTGGCAATGAGGCCGGGCAGTGTCACCACGGTGGCCCAATTTGAAGGGAAGCTTCTTTTCGGCCTTTCGGGAAATCCTTCCGCCTGCTACGTCGGTTTTGAACTCTTTACACGGCCGGTCATCCGGACAATGCTATGCTCGAACAAGCCGCATCTCCGCAAGGAAAGAGCAGTCCTTGACACCGATTTTCCGAAAGCCAATCCGTTTGCCCGGTTTGTCCGCAGCACGACATTCTTTCAAGATGGGAGGCTGATGGCAACGCCAAGCGGACTTGATAAATCCAATATTGTTATGAGCCTTGCAGGTGCAAACTCACTCATGATCCTTCCAGGCGGGACGAGAGGCTTTGAAGCAGGAAGGGAAGTAGACGTGCTCCTGCTAGAAGACCAGGAAGGAAGCGAATGGCCGTGGTAAGGCCATTCATTTTTCAGATTGTCGGCTTTCAAAACAGTGGGAAAACGACTTTGTCTGAATCTCTTATTACAATCTTTAAAGAAGCCGGCCTGAAGGTGTCATCTATTAAGCACCATGGCCATGGCGGAAAACCGGAAGTGCATGAACAAAAAGATTCAGCCCGCCACTTGTCTGCAGGAGCTGAAGCGGTACTGGTTGAAGGTGGAGGCCGGCTCCTGATCCATTCCGAGAAAGAGGAGTGGACCCTGGAAGAACAGTTGGCTATGTTGTCCGCTTTTTATCCAGATGTCATCTTAATAGAAGGACATAAAAATGCAGCCTACCCGAAAATCGTCCTTCTGCGAAATGAACAGGATGAAATCCTTTTGCAGCAACTGGAAAACATACTCGCTCTGGCCTATTGGCAAAACAAGCCGGAAACCAGCTATCCGGCCTTCCCAATAACAGGCAGTCACACAGCACCAAAACTTGTCGAACTACTAAAAGGACACCTATCATAGGCGTCCTTTTTTAGTGCCGTTTGACGATTGCCCAGCAACTTAACAACCCGGATTGTATAAAAACCTTGTGAAAAGTTACTTTTGTCACTGAATTGTCACGATTACTTCGTTAAAATGATAAATGGTTGTGAAGAGTGAGGAGTGATTTGAGTGGGATTGTTTCATTGGTTTGCCTGGCTCGTCTATCCGTATACAGTAACTGCAGTTTTAGGCATGGGAATCGTATGGCAATATGATTCACCGGACAGGTTTGAAGAAATACAAATGAAATCAGGTCTCATTTTAAATAGAGTTGTAAAACTCCTTTGGCTCTTTACGACTTTGACAGGGATTGGGCTGATTGCTTTTTACCGTTCCACAGACGAATTGCCGAACATGTTTGAATGGCTGATTGGCTTTCTCCATTTTAATCCCGATTTAACTTTGCTGAAACATGCCTCTGTTTTGCTGCAAGTCCACTTAATGCTCTTATTTACTTTTTTGTTATTTTTCTCGTTCACGAAATACGTTTCAATTATGTTTAAACCAATCCATATACTGAAAGCGCTTAACAGACGGAAAGCGAAGATTCGCTAAAAGCTCTTTTTTTGCAAAAACCAACTTGTTGCCAATTCTGACACTTTTCTTCTATATTAATGTGATGCATTTCACACTATGTGCAGATGGTTTCCACTATAGTGATGGTAAGATGCTAACAGAGAGGTGTTAAGAATGAAATTATTTATGCCGAAGCAGCACGGTGCGTGGGCGATGGTCATCATTCCATTCTGGCTGGGAGTCGTTTCAGGCGGTTTTGTTTGGGAGCACATTCCGTTCTTCTTTGGATGGCTGCTGCTTTATTTAGCCACTTATCCAATGCTGCTCCTTTTTAAGAAAAAGAAGTTGCAGTTTCATGTGAAATGGTCACTGATTTATCTTGTCCCGGCAATCTTGCTTTTGCTGTTCCCACTTTTCGAACGGCCATCCGTCGCCTGGTTTGGCGTTATGATGATTCCGTTTTTTGTGATTAATGCTTACTTTTCTGCACAAAATAAAGACCGTGCCATAATGAACGATTTTTGCGCGATCTTTGCATTCTCCCTCGCCGGGATTGCCAGTGCTTACTTGGCCGCAGGCAGTGTGACGAAGGAAGCAGCCCTTGTCTTTATCGTTTCATCCCTATTCTTTATCGGCAGTACCTTCTTTGTCAAATCCATGATCCGGGAAAAGAAAAACGCGAATTTTAAATGGCTTTCATGGGTATTTCATGTCATTAATCCCGTTCTGTGGCTAATCTTCGGCCAATGGATTGTTGCCCTCGCCTTTGTCCCAAGTGCCTTCAGAGCAATTTACTATTACGGAAAAGGGCTGACACCAAAGCAAATCGGAATATATGAAATCATCAACTCAGCACTCTTTTTTATCATGATTGTTACCCATCTAGTCCTAAACTAGGCGACGCACATAGAAAAAATTAAGCCTGCCAGGCATGCCCGGCAGGCTTTACGATTCGTCAATCGATATTGCAGATTTCTTTCGGGCAGTTTTCGCAGTCAATTTCCCTTTTCAAATAGGCGAGCTGGTGAATTGTGATAATGCCCTTGTTAATTGAAATGACTCCCTTTTTCCTTAAATCACCGAGAAGCCGGTTTACAACTTCCCTGGAAGTCCCGCAGAAGTTCGCCACTTCCTGATTTGTCAGAAGAAGGTCGATCATGATGCCTTGACTCGTCTTGACCCCATAACTATTTGCCATGCGGATTAGCGTAGAATATAGGGCGCCTTTTTTGCCATGAAGAACGAGGTCACGGAACTTCGTTTGTGTTTTCCGGTAATGCTGGCTCATCCATTTCATGAATTCCAACGCTAAAACACTGTCATGCGCAAGCTTGGCTTCGAGTTCGTCTTTCATGATGACAGCGACTTCACCGCTTTCAACGACTTTTGCACTTAATAAGTTCCTGGGAGTTGCGCAAAAGATATTCAACTCGCCAATCAAATCTCCCTCGGAGCAAATCCTCAAGGTCAATTCCCTGCCATCAGGGATGATTTTGCTGACCTGAATTAATCCGCTTAACAAGACATAAATTTCCCGTGAAGGAGATCCTTCTTGGAAAAGAAAATGTCCCTTTTCAACCTTTTGAATATGATGGGTATGCTTTAACAATTCTGTTAATTTTGCCGGTGTTCCTGCTAATGATTGCATGGTTGCCACCTACCTTTTTCAGCTGATATGTAAGGCGCTTGTAAGATATTACTATTATTATATTGCTAAAGGAGGAAAAAAACTATAAAACCATGTGAATATTCATACAATAGTCACATTCGACAAACATTTCCTTCTAGCTCCTTGCGGTTATTTTTGCTAAAAATTGCTCCTTATCAAGTTTGCTTGAACGGTGAAAAGTATAGAGGAAAGAATCAATTGAAAGAGGAGTGAGTAGGATGGGCCAGAATCATCAGTTCAAACCGGGGCAAAAAGCACCGAATAATGGAACATATATCGAGATTGGTGACACGGGGAGCCCCGTCATGAATCCACGGAAACTGTATTTAAAAAAAGGGCAGCCGTTTCCGGAAGCATCCAATCATGAAAGAATTTGGGCATACACAAGAAAACCTTAAAATTATGGATTTTATATTTTTTTGCGTTGATTGAAACGGAGGGCACCGACTCCGGCGGGATGCAGCGGCAAGGTGGAGACCCCACAGGCGCTAAAGCGCCGAGGAGGCTCCACTGACGCCCCGCGGAAAGCGTGTGCCCGGAGTGCAAATCAACTGCAATTTTAACAGAACGTATCGCTATCCAATAAAGAATTTTGAGGTTGAACACATCCCAGGTAGGGTAAATGGAGAAAAAACGGGAAATGAATTATAATCTATGTATACGGGCTGCTTTTTAGGCCAAGAAAAAAGGTCATCCGGTAAGGATGGCCTTTACTAAATGGTTTTAATGCTGATCAGCCGAGTCATTTGGAAGAATGGCCGGAGCAATCAGAATCAATATCGTCGCCAGCACCCCCAATAAAGCCGCGACTTTGTAATCAAAATTAGCACCGATCATTGAAGTTACCACATAACTAAGCATTTCCACTAAAAGCAAAACCCAAAAGAAAGTCCAAAAATATCGCATTTCAGTCACCTCAACCTATATTCTCTCATTTTATCTTACCATATAGACAAAAAAGAAGAAATGCAAAACCGAAGCTCAAAGCCTAAAATGTGACAAGCGCTTATTATTTTGCCGGCAGGTGATCGAAGGAAACGGAATGGCAAGTTTCACACGGTTTTGGCGAAAGTCCCTATTTCATTATTTGTGAGCATACATACAATAATAGTGGAGAATGGCAGAAGGAGTTTTTTGTATGGAGAACAGGAATTTTCAGCTTGAAGGCCAGTGGAGTGCCGTTTACTACCCGGAGAAGCCTACAGGGTTTGGGGTGATCATTTTTGGGGATGAACGGCACTATGTAGATGAAAGGACAAGTTTCTGGAGTCAAAATGCCGGCAAGCGGCAAATTGTAACCGATTTGAAGGAAGCCGGCTATACACTGTTCACCTCCAATTTTTACGGGAAAAACTGGGGGGCTGAAAATGCTGTACGGCTAGCTTCCACCCTGTATGAATTCGTAATGAAAAATGAAATATTGAACAGAAGGATCCACATTCTGGCAGAAGGGATGGGAACACTTGCCGCACTTGCCTTTGCAAAAGAAATGAACAGCCAAATACGTTCGATTGTCCTGCTCAACCCAATTCTTTCAATCAAGCACCATTTGGAGCAGGAAAAGGAGAATAAGTTTTTTTACAGGAAAATCACGAGGGAAATTGCACATGCTTATGAAATAAAAATGGAAACAGCCGAAAAGGAAATTGCCTGCTTGAAAGAACCAGTTCTGGATCTATCTATTCCTATTATGGTCGTTCATATTCTTTCAGGTGGAAGAAGCTATAGCCATGCAAGGACGAGCAAAAACATTCTTTCTTCCTCGAGAACGAAACCATCAATCAGCGAAATGTATGTCATGCCTGAGAAGGCAGGTCAACTTGGAGGGGATATTGTCAGGTTCATGTCGAGATATGAAAAGAACCTCTAAAAGGAGGTTCGGGGGGAATATGCTGCTGGCTCTGGCATAGGATACAGTGAGACTGGCGAGATGGGGGCGATGAACCATCGGAAAAGCAATCATCATTGGTGCATTTGAATTGCTTGGCTTCCGGATTTGCAAAAGGCTGCTTGAAATGGGATATGAAGTTATAGGCATCTCACCAAATGAACAATCAGACCCAACCGAAGAGGAAATGCTTTTGGAAATTGGACGGAATAGCAATTTTGCAAAAATGAGCCTGAATACACTTGGAAATAGAGATTTTAAAGGAGAAGTTTTAATTTATTCCTTCTTCGATTTTTACCTGGCCGGGAAGGAATACCTACTAAAGGAAAATGGCGATTTGCACGTAATTTGCGAAAAACTTTTTAGCGATAATTGCGCAGAAAGGATTGTTCTTTTGCTGCCAAAGGAAATGGAAAAGCAAGAAAAACGCGTAGGAATAGAAGCGTTTGCGTGTGCAGTCCTCCCTGAAACAGAAAAAACTAAAAATATTTTAATCATATATATGCCGCTTGATGTCAGTCAGATTGAGACGCAATCGAGTGGGCGGGAAAAAATAGGCTTGGAAAAGGGAATGGGTGGCGAGGAAACGGTTAAGGAAAATACTCTGAAGATGTTGAACTTAGCTGAAGCTGCCGATTGGATAGCTGAGGCAATTGAAAGGGAGGAAGATGGCATCTGGCGGCTCGAGAGAGGAAGGAGAGCCAGCAGAGCTATAAACGAAAGGTAGCTGCCTGAAGTGGCAGCTACCTTTTTTTCAAGACTTGTTGAATATATGGATATACCTCGGCAACGACCGGCTTTAGCTTATCCGCTATATCCGCGAGACTATCGATGACCTCCATTAACAAAACATAATCTATTTGCTCCAGCGCAGGATCTATTCCTTCCTTCGAAGGTTCGTGCGATTTATGATTGTCCAGAGTTTCGCTACTTCTCCGGTTTCCAAACATCATTCTCGTGAATGAATCCTGTCCTTTTCGATCCATGCTGTGAAGGTTATCATCCATCCGCCGTCACTCCTTTCTATCATCACTCATTCCTACTATATGATGGAAAACTGAAAATGGTTGTAAGGAGTTATAGGCTTTCCGGCAAATAACTGTTGCAAAAGCCCTTTTCTATTTGATAAAATTAGTACCAAGTCATAATATTAGATAATAAGAGAAATTTATTATTAATAATAAGGAGTTGGCCGCCATGCGAGCTGGCATAATTGGATTAGGAAAGTATGTACCAGAAAATGTAGTAACCAATTTTGACCTTGAAAAAAGGATGGATACATCGGATGAATGGATCCGGACCCGGACTGGGATTGAAGAACGGAGGCTTGCCAGGGAAAATGAGGATACCTCCGACATGGCTTATAAGGCTGCTTTAAATGCAATTGAAAATGCGGGCATCACTCCAGCTGACCTAGACATGATCATAGTGGCAACCGTCACCCCTGACAGGCCGTTTCCCACCGTGTCATGCATGCTCCAGGAAAAGCTGGGCGCTGTAAATGCTGCCGCAATGGATCTTAGTGCAGCATGTGCGGGATTCATGTATGGCATCGTGACCGGCAAACAGTTTATTGAAACCGGCGTTTATAAAAACGTCCTAGTAGTAGGCGTTGAAAAGCTTTCGAAAATTGTTGACTGGAGCGACCGGAATACAGCTGTCCTGTTCGGCGACGGTGCTGGCGCGGTTGTCCTCGGCCAGGTATCCCCGGAGAAAGGTGTCCTTTCATTTGAGTTGGGAGCGGACGGCACTGGCGGAAAGCATCTTTATCAAGATGAACACCTCATTATGAACGGTCGGGAAGTCTTTAAGTTTGCGGTCCGACAAATGGGTGAAAGCAGCGTGAATGTACTTCAAAAGGCAGGCTTGACAAAGGATGATGTCGATTTCCTCGTTCCCCATCAGGCAAATATCCGAATCATCGAAGCGTCGCGCCAGAGGCTTGAATTGCCTGTAGAAAAGGTATCCTATACAATTAGTAAGTATGGAAATACATCTGCGGCTTCTATCCCAATTTCATTAGTGGAAGAAGTAGAAGCAGGTAAAATCAAGGACGGCGATGTAATAGTCCTTGTTGGCTTCGGCGCGGGACTTACTTGGGGAGCCATTGCGATTCGCTGGGGAAGATAATAATTTGAAAAAGAACGAACCTTTTTGGCAGATGCTAGGAGCAATGCCGTAAAAAATACTTGCAAACGAACGGAAATCATTTTTCAGGAAAAAAGGAGTTGGCTTTGCGTGACAAAACGTAGGGTAGTTGTAACAGGAGTTGGAGCAGTAACGCCGCTTGGCAATGATGTTGAAACGGCTTGGAAAAACATTGTGGCCGGGAAATCCGGAATTGGGCCGCTGACACGGATTAATGCGGATGAATATCCTGTAAAAGTTGCAGCCCAAATCAATGACTTCGATCCAGAAGTGTATATGGAAAAAAAAGAAGCGAGGAAGATGGACCGGTTCACTCAGTATGCCGTTGCCGCTTCACTCATGGCTGTAAAAGATTCGGGTCTGGCAATTGTAGACGAAAATGCCCACAGGGTTGGCGTGTGGATTGGATCTGGAATCGGTGGAATGGAAACGTTCGAGCAACAGTTTGAAGTGTTCCAGAAGAGAGGCTATAGAAGGGTTAGCCCGTTCTTCGTACCAATGATGATACCAGACATGGCAGCGGGACAGGTTTCAATCAGGCTTGGTGCAAAAGGGTTCAATTCCTGCACAGTGACAGCTTGTGCGACCGGAACAAATTCAATTGGCGATGCATTTAAAGTCATTCAGCGCGGTGATGCCGATGCCATGATAACCGGAGGGACTGAGGCTCCAATTACAAGAATGGCGGTTGCTGGTTTCTGCGCGAATACTGCGCTTTCAACGAATCCGGATCCTGCTACAGCGAGCAGGCCTTTTGACAAAAATCGTGATGGATTTGTCATGGGGGAAGGTGCTGGGATTGTTGTTCTGGAGGAACTTGAACACGCTAAGGCACGCGGAGCTAAAATTTATGCCGAAATAGTTGGCTATGCCGCGACAGGCGATGCTTACCATATCACGGCGCCGGCTCCAGGCGGGGAAGGCGGCGTCAGGGCGATGAGAATGGCGATTGAAGATGCTGATCTTAAGCCGGAAGAAGTCGATTATATCAACGCCCACGGCACGAGTACGGATTATAATGACCGTTTTGAAACACTTGCCATCAAGGAAGTGTTTGGAAGCCATGCTTATAAGCTGGCTATCAGCTCGACAAAATCAATGACTGGCCACCTTCTTGGGGCAGCTGGTGGCGTGGAGGCCATCTTTACAGTTCTTGCGATGAGAGACTCTATCCTTCCGCCAACGATTAATTATGAGACACCAGATCCAGAGTGTGATCTTGACTATGTGCCGAACACTGCGAGAAACAGTGAAATCAAAGCGGCAATCAGCAATTCGCTCGGCTTTGGCGGACATAATGCGACACTTGCTTTCAAAAAATACGAGTAGAATACGATAAAATGGCGAATGATGCCGTATTTAAGGAGCAGCCCGTGCATAAATATGCGGGCTGTTTTTTTGTGACTTAATTAAACGGTGGAATATAGGCTATGTTTATCTACGTTGATTGGAGCGGAGGGGACCGACTCCTGCGGGATGATGCGGCAGGGTGGTGACCCCACAGGCGCTTTTAGCGCCGAGGAGGCCCCACTGACGCCCCGCGGAAAGCGTGTCCCCGAAGTGGAAATCAACAAACAGGTTAACATGTCCAACAATTAAAATGGTGACTTCTTTAGCAGTTCCTTCATAGGATGGTAAAGGGATTGTGAAAGGGGGATTTGTTTTTTGGGAATTGTTCGGACGGATGAGTGGCTTGTAAAGGATTGGTATCGGCCCGAAGCTTTGTGTGAAAGACTGCAAAGTCATTTTAAGGGGAAGAGTCCAAGGGATATTTACCAAGAGCTTTTGCATTTCGGCATGTTCAGAAGGCACATGGTCAATGAGACAGAGATGAGAAATTTCATAAAAACTGATTTATGGGAGAATGCCGGCAAGATATTGAATCAGTACACGGAAAAGTGGCATGGACCCGATCTTCCAGTGTTTATTTTCCCCGCGGCAAAAAAAGGTTCCTTTTTTCACAGAGGTGAACCCCAAAAATCTGGAGTATCCTATCCGGACAAGCTGTTCCTGTTCTTGCCTGAATCGATAAATGAAAAAGAATTGGAGGCGCTTTTTGTCCACGAGTACCATCATACGTGCAGGATGGCAGCACTAGGGAAACTGGCCGAAGAAAACACACTGCTTGAATCGATGATTATGGAAGGGTTGGCTGAATATGCTGTCTTTCACGAGTGTGGACCCGAATATCTTGGCGAATGGTGCACACTTTATGGAGAGGAGGGGTTAGGAAAGTTTTGGAAACAGTTATTGCGCAATAATCTTAATAAGAAAAAAACGGATAAAATACACAATCTTCTTCTTTATGGAGGGAAGGGAGTCCCACGGCTTTTGGGCTATAGTTATGGCTTTTATCTAGTAGATACCTATTATAAACGGAAAGATTTTTTCATCAAAAGCTCTTTTGAAATCAGTGCCAAACCCTTTGTTTTAACAGAAAAACACACTAACTAGACGGAAAATCCCTTCCTAAAGGGCTTTTCCTATTTTTTTATCAGTTGGGAGAAAAAAGTAAAAAAGCCTTGCAATTGTAACAAATTTGTAATAGTATTTTATTAAAATATATTGAATTACCAGAATAATTGAAAAGTAAGAGGGTGTCGTATGAGCACAAAAAAATTTCAACAAAGCGCTGCACCATTACTAGAAGTAAAAAACTTGGAGACTGCTTTTGATATCGATGGGGCTTACTATAATGCTGTTGACAATGTTTCGTTTTCAGTAAAGCCACGTCAGATTGTCGGGGTTGTGGGAGAGTCTGGCTGCGGAAAGTCAGTTATGAGCCTTTCGATTATGCAGCTTTTGCCAAAAGGAATCGGCAAAATTCGAGCCGGGGAAATCATTTTCGATGGAATACATATAGAACAGTTGAACGAAAACCAGATTAATAAAATCAGAGGCAAGGATATGTCAATGATTTTCCAGGAGCCAATGACATCGTTGAATCCAGTGTTCACAATCGGATCACAAATTCAGGAAGTGCTTTTGAACCATCAGAAAATCAGTAAAAAAGATGCGCGGCAAAAAGCGATCTCCCTTCTGAAAAGTGTCGGCATTTCCAGGCCGGAGAGAATCGTTGATGAATATCCGCACCAGCTTTCCGGGGGGATGAGGCAGCGGGTCATGATCGCAATCGCAATCGCATGCCAGCCAAAGCTTCTGATCGCGGACGAACCGACAACTGCGCTTGATGTAACTGTACAAGCCCAAATTCTTGAACTGATTAAAGAGATTCAGGAAGTCAACGACATGTCGGTCATCTTGATCACCCACGACCTTGGCGTTGTTGCTGAAATGTGCGACGAGGTTATCGTCATGTACGCTGGAAGGATTGTTGAACACACAGATGCGGAAACACTTTTTTATAATCCGAAGCACCCGTATACAACCTTACTAATGGGAGCCATCCCGAAAATGGAGGAAGAAACCGATCGCCTGAGTTCCATCCAGGGAATCGTCCCTTCCATTACGAACATGAAAAAGACAGGCTGCAGATTTGCCAACCGTTGCCCAATGGCCATGCCAGAGTGCCAAACGGTCACCCCAATCCTGGCTGACAGCGGCGACGGCCACAAGGTTGCCTGCCTGCTCTTTGAATCCAGCAGGCCGAAGGAAGGAGTGACGGGCCGATGAGCAGAACAGCCGCAGCTGAATCAAATAAAAACAATACCGTTTCCAGTGGTGAAAACCTATTGGAAATTAAGAATCTTAAAACCTATTATCCTGTCAAAGGCGGATTCTTTCGCAGGACTATCGGGAACGTAAAAGCGGTCGATGATATTTCCTTTGAAATTAAAAAAGGAGAAACGCTTGGATTGGTGGGGGAATCCGGCTGCGGAAAGTCAACTGCCGGACGCACGATCCTGAGGCTGCTTCGCCCTACGGCCGGAAAGATTATCTTTGATGGCAAAGACATTACGAGTGTCAGTGGAAAGACGCTGCGTGAAATTCGCCAGGATCTTCAAATGGTTTTCCAGGACCCATATGCCTCGTTGAATCCGATGCAGATGGTCGGTGATATCATAGCCGAACCAATTTACAACTATATGAACAAGCCGAAGGAAGAACTGAAAAAAGAAGTTATGGATCTACTTGAAAAAGTTGGCCTTCCCGAGGATGCCTATTACAAATATGCACATGAATTTTCCGGAGGGCAGAGACAGCGAATTGGCATTGCCAGGGCTTTAGCCTTGAGGCCGAAGCTTATCATCGCAGATGAACCAGTCTCGGCCCTTGACGTTTCGGTCCAGTCACAGGTCCTGAATCTACTTAAGGACCTTCAGGAAGAGTTCGACCTTACATTCTTGTTTATTGCTCACGATTTAAGTGTCGTGAAACATATGAGCGACCGGATCGGGGTTATGTACCTGGGAAATATGGTAGAGATTGCGGATAAGGACAGTTTGTATGCCGAGCCGCTCCATCCTTACACCCAGGCATTAATTTCTGCTATTCCTTCTCCCGATCCTAGGAAAAAGAAGGAGCGGATTATTCTCACTGGCGATGTTCCAAGCCCCTTGAATCCTCCATCCGGCTGCCCTTTCCATCCGCGCTGCCCGATGGCAATGGAGGAATGTTCAGTTACAAAGCCGGAATTAAAGGAGGTGAAGCCTTCGCACAGTGTGGCATGCCATCTTTATTAAATGAGAGAAGCCGCGTAAAAAAACTGTGTGTAACTTTATAAGGAAGTCAGAACAAAGGCTCCCGTATGGAGCAATAATTTTCTAAGTAAAGAGATACCACTCTTTTACTTTATAAAGGCATGGTGAGTGTCAAGGCATCCGCCATGTTTTTGAAAAACGTCCTAATACACCTGGACGAAAGCACACCAATACTTATATGGGGGGAACACAATGAAGAAAAGTTGGTTATGGCTGTCAGCTCTTGTACTAGTTTTATCTATGTTCTTAGCTGCATGCAGCGGCGGCGGTGAAAAAGCAGGCACTGACAACAACAAAAAAGGTGGAGACGGAGGAAAGAAGGAAGAAGCAGCAGATAAGCCACAGGATGGCGGAACGCTTGTTTACTCGCTTGACTCCGAGCCTGAAGGGAAGTTCAACATCAACTTCTACGGAACCCAGACAGATTTTTATGTCCTCGATTTCTTCGATGAGAACCTAATTCAATATGATAAGGAGCTAAAGGCGCAGCCGTATATCGCTTCTTGGGAAACGAACGACAATAAGGTTTACAAGTTCAAGCTTAAAGAAGGCGTTAAATGGCATAATGGCGAAGAACTAACCGTTCATGACTGGGAATTCGCGATCAAGGTTCTTGCTGACAAGGACTATGATGGTCCTCGTTATGTCAACGTACAGACCGTTGAAGGCGTACCTGCCTACAAAGATGGCAAAGCGGATTCCATCTCCGGAATTAAAATTGTTGACGACTACAACATGGAAGTTACTTTTGACAAAGCACGCGTGAATAACCTTGAAAACTTCTGGACGTATGCCATGTCCCGCAAAGAATTTGAAGGTGTGGCGGTAAAAGACATGATGGCTTCTGAGCAAGTCCGCACGAAGCCGGTCGGCCTTGGACCATTCAAAGTTACCAAAGTTGTCCCAGGTGAGTCAGTTGAGCTTGAGCGCTTTGATGACTATTTCCAAGGAAAGCCGCATATCGAGAAAGTTGTCATGAAAGTAATCGATCCATCCCTGACTGTTGGTGAACTTCAAAACGGCACACTTGATATGACTTCTTTCCACCCAAGCATTGTGGAACAAGTAGAAGCAATTGATAATGTAGAAGTTGTGAAATACCCAGGCCTTTCTTACTACTATGTTGGTTTCAAACTGGGCAACTGGGATGGCAAGAAAAACGTCATGAACGAGCCTAAGTACCAGGATAAAGAGCTCCGCAAGGCAATGTATCATGCAATCAACCGCGAAGAGTGGGTGAAGGCATTCTTCTTCGGAGTCGGTAAGCCGGTTAACCGCCCAATCCCGACAAACCACTGGATCGCGGCTGACAACGCCGACCTTGAGCAATTTGAATACGATCCTGAAAAAGCCAAGAAAATTCTTGAAGATGCAGGCTGGAAGGATGTTGACGGTGACGGATTCCGTGAAGATCCAAATGGCAAGCCATTTGTTGTGAACTTTGCACACTATGCAACTCAAAACCCAACTTTTGAAGCACGCGCGAAAGCGTTGACGCAGTATTGGGAAGATATCGGCCTGAAGTCCAAGCTGACGATGACAGATGCTGGCCTTTACTATGACATGCTTGAAAAGTCTGACAAGAAGATGGAAGTATTCTTCGGCGGCTGGTCTACTGGAACAGATCCGGATCCATCCGGCCTGTGGAGATCTGATGCCCTTTGGAACTACCCTCGCTGGGTTAGCGAAAAGAGCGACAAACTTCTTGATGACGCACTTGATATGAGTGTAGTCGGAACGGATACAGATAAGCGTAAAGACCTTTACGTTGAATGGCAGAAGCACTTCATGGATGAGCTTCCTGCACTTCCAATCGCTGAGCTTGAAGAAATTGTTGCACTTAACAAGCGCGTCCAAGGCGTTGAGTATGATGTTTCCGGCTCCAACCGCCCACATGAGTGGTGGATTAAGCAGTAAAATGTGAACTTCCAACAGCGGGGAAGCCCCCGCTGTTGGTTTGATTCATTTCATCTTGCAGATTTCATTTCTGCTGTTTCACAGTTTTGTGAAGGAGTAATCTCTCCTTTAAAGTGAAGTAAAAGCAGCAGCCAAGACGCAGTAAAGGTAAGGAGAATGCATATGTTGAAGTATTCACTCCGAAGATTGTTGGGCATGCTCCCAATGTTGCTCCTTATCTCCATTGTGGTGTTCACCCTGGCGAAGCTAATGCCGGGCGACTCCCTCAGTGGAGAAATTGACCCAAATAACACCGATCCCCAGTATATTGAAGAAATGCGGCAAAAGATGGGATACTATGACCCGGTGCCTGTTCAGTACTATAACTGGATTTCAAAATTTGCCCAGGGGGACTTCGGAAAATCAACGAGATATAAAATTCAGGTTTCGGATGTAATTCTTGAAAAACTGCCGAACACCCTTATGCTTGGTGGCACTTCAATTTTGATTACATACATTCTTGCGTTCATTATGGGGACATATGCCGGAAGGAAGCCATATTCACTCGCGGATAACCTGATCGGCGGCTTCAACTATGCGGGACTTTCGATCCCTTCGTTTGTTGCGGCGGTATTCGCCATTTATATCTTTTCCTTTAAGTTGAACTGGTTCCCATCGAATGGATCAGTCGATATTACAATCACACAAGGTACCCTTGACTGGTACTTGAGCAAGCTGCATCACGTCATTCTTCCGGCGTTGGTTCTAGGTGCTTTAAGTACCGCGAGTTACACCCAGTTTTTACGGAATGATATTATTGATAACAGCCGAAAAGACTTTGTACGAACAGCCAGGGCAAAAGGAACGCCTGAGAGCCGTATTTATAACGTTCATATTTTGCGCAACTCCATTATCCCGCTCATTACCTACCTGGGTTTTGATATTGTCGCAATCATCAGCGGGGCAATTATTACAGAAACGATCTTTACCTATCCCGGAATCGGCAAGTTATTCCTCGAGTCTGTAGGTACGAGGGATTATCCCGTCATGATGGCACTGACCATGTTCTTTTCATTGATGACCTTGGTTGGTAACCTTATAGCGGATATATTGTATGGCGTAGTCGATCCGCGAATCAGGCTGGATTAGGGGGGACAGATAATGGAAATCGTAACTCAAAAAGACACAGAACTAAACTCCGGGCCTCCAAGGAGAAGCTTATCTCCAATGGCGCTCGCCAGGAAAAAATTCCTGAAAAACAAATTGGCAATGGTCAGCCTGGTTTTCCTGGTCATTGTGGCTGTCCTTTCCTTTCTTGCTCCATACATCACAACAACCGACATAACCAGGATTAACATCGGGCAAATGTCTCTAAAACCTTCTGCGGACCATTGGCTCGGTACGGATAAGAGCGGAAGGGATGTCTTTACAAGGCTCCTCTATGGAGGGCGGATCTCTTTAATGGTTGGCCTTTCGTGTACGTTCTTCGTCATTTTGATAGGTACAATCATTGGTTCAATCGCCGGCTATTTCGGAGGTACGGTTGATAGCCTTTTGATGAGGTTCACAGACTTTATCCTGAACTTCCCGTTCCTCGTCTTTGTTATCGTTCTAAATACAATCTTGTTTGGAATCGTTTCCGGAGTCTGGGTACTAGTCGGAACAATTAGCTTGCTTTACTGGGGAAGTGTCGCGAGGATTGTTCGGAGTAAAATCCTAGCGGAAAAGGAAAATGAGTATATCATTGCGGCAGTGTCAATTGGATGTTCCCCTTATAAAGTCATAACTAAACATCTTTTGCCAAACGTCATGTCTACAATCATTGTCCAGGCAACCATCCTATTTGCAAGCATGATTGTCATCGAGTCGGCACTAAGCTATCTTGGCTTTGGTGTTCCACAGGAAGTTCCGAGCTGGGGAAATATGCTTTCATCGGCAAATGAACCGGATGTATTGCAGGGCAAGCCATGGATCTGGGTCCCGCCGGCATTGATCATTACGACAACCATTCTATCGATCAACTTCATAGGGGAAGGCTTGAAAGACGCATTCAACCCTAAATCCCGAAGATAAAAATCTACCACCCAAAATGGTAGATTTTTTTGTATGACTATTAAACCTTTTTTTCCTTCGCTGTTGTCACTCACCGATGGTTTGCGTTACAACCAAACGGTTTTTTCCCTTGTTGTTGTCACTCAACCGTAGTTTGCGTGACAACCAGGCCGGTTTTTCCCTCGTTGTTGTCACTCATCCAGCCTTTGCTTTATTATATTGAATTTAAAAATTAATGTCAGGAAAGTCTGAAAGGAAAAACATATTTAGCATGAAAACACATATAAATGAAACAAGAATGGACAAGGTGGGGCATGAAAGATGAAGCGGGGCAGTGAAGATGGCTATTAGGGCATTTTTTCTTCTAATAGGATTTGGACTTTCCGTATCCGGCGGAATTAGCTTAATAGCCTATCTAAATGTTTTTTCTGCCGGAATGGGACCCGTTGATTATTTTCATTTTGTTACTGAAAAACCAGAATGTTGTTTTTTTCCCGTTGGTGTGGGAATTATTTTTTTAAGCATTTACCTCCCTGGACAAATTGGAGAAGAATGATGGGAATTCCACTTTCATTTAAGGAATAATTTAACTTATGACTGCCTATACTGAGTGACAAATGGATTCTTGAAGTGAGGGGTCGGATGATGTTATATCTTCATGATGTCTGGGTCAACTGGTTTGAAGGGGAAGAAAACGGCTATAATGTTTGCCACTTTCATGAATGGAGAAAAGATGACGGAGTGGAATTGCTCGATCAGGCTCCGCTTTTAAAGGTGGAACCAGTATTGTTCCATTACATCGAAAACGATTTAGCGCCTCTGCCTCAACAGCTTATGGATGATATTTATCAAAAGGCATATATTCGCAAAAATCATGAAAGAATTCAGCTTGAATACTGTTTTATTATTTGTGATGGACAGGAAATACTCGCAGTGGATACAATCGGCTATAACATACCGGTCAGAAAGAGCCGTCTTATTCCGAGGCAGGAGCAGCTTGTTTACGAAATGCTGGAAAATCATGAAACGTCTATTTATAAGTTTAAGGCAGGATACGATGATAAAGAGTTTCATCTTTTATCGCCGGAACCTGAGCTTATGACGGGGCTTACAAGGAAGGAACGACAGCTCAAACAGCTTTTATTTATGGCGCTGGATCAACTGCAATCAATCGGCAATGAAGCAGAAGTCCGATATTGGTACACTGAATGGTGCCCGGAGAATTATACCGTCATTCAGAAGTTGGACTTTGAGGAAGCTTGGCGGCAATTATATGCGAACATTAAGTCAGGGTGGAGCAAAAGGCACGAAAGTTTTTGCGAAAACCTGATTAAAGGCCAGCCTTTTTTTGAGAAATTGTGGGAAATGGAGCATGGGCCAAAGGTTAATTGAAAAAACAAAAGCGGAAGCGCCTTCGGGACAGGAAAAAACCGCCTGTCCCTGCGAGGATTATTCCAGAGAGCTTTCCTTAGTGGTCAGCCCCGACAAGCTTAAGACGAGTCCCGTAGGACACTGAATGGCATCACGGAATTCGCCCACGCACGAAGGAAATGCGAGCATTTCCGAGGACGGGCCTGCCCTCCGAAGGGAATAGGCTTAAGACCTCGAGGGGCTAGGCACTGAAGCTAGATGAAGTCATGCTTGGTAAATGAGTTTTCAAATTATAGAAATCCGAAGTTTCCCAAAAATAAAAAAAGGCATTCACCTTAAAATGCGGTGAATGCCTTTTTAAGTTCAAGACGCCAAGCGAGCTGTTTTTACTTTCTGCGTTTCCTGCCCAGACCCATCGCATTTTCCATTTTCTTGAGCATTTTTGAAGCAGTTCGATTCGCTTTTTCGGCTCCTTGATCGAGAATATCGTCGAGTTCTGTCGAATCCATTAATTCATGATAACGATCCTGAATTGGCTTAAGAGCTCCGATAACGACCTGAGCCAAGTCACCTTTAAACTCACCGTATCCTTTTCCGACATAAGCCTCTTCAATTTCCTGTATAGTCTTTCCGCCAAGAATGGAGTAAATCGTCAATAGGTTAGAAACCCCAGGCTTATTTTCCTGATCGAAGCGCACAGTGCCTTCAGAGTCCGTAATAGCACTTTTTATTTTCTTTTCGATAACCTTTGGTTCATCCAGGATAGAAATAAAAGATTTAGCGTTAGGGTCGGATTTGCTCATCTTTTTCAATGGCTCCTGCAGGGACATAATTCTCGCCCCGACTTTAGGAATACGTACTTCTGGAATTGTGAATATTTCGCCATACCGGTTGTTGAAACGTTCTGCTAGGTCCCTTGTAAGCTCGAGATGCTGCTTTTGATCATCTCCTACAGGCACCAGGTCGGTATTGTATAACAGAATATCCGCGACCATTAATGGAGGATAGGTAAGCAGCCCGGCTGAAACAGCATCCTTACCGGCAGATTTATCTTTGAATTGCGTCATCCTTTCGAGTTCACCTATATACGAAATACACTGCATCATCCATCCAGCCTGGGTATGAGCTGGGACTTCGGATTGAATGAAGAGAGTAGCCCGCTCAGGGTCAAGTCCGACTGCGAGATAAAGAGCTGCAAGGCTGCGGATATTTTTTCTCAGTTCAAGGCGATCCTGTGGGACAGTTATGGCATGCTGGTCTACGATACAGAAATAACAATTATATTCTTCTTGGAGTTCTACGAATTGCTTCAAGGCTCCAATATAGTTACCGAGCGTGAGTGTACCGCTTGGCTGGATGCCTGAAAAAATTGTTTTCATACTAATGTGCCTCCTTCTTTTATAAAAATTACATAGCTTAAACGAAAAAAAGACCATTCATCCCCAATGAATAGGGACGAATGGTCCGCGGTGCCACCCTAATTGCTGAAAAGCCTCTTTCCCTCATAAATAAAAGAGGGGTGCCAAAATAACGCCTGGCATGCGCCGGAACATACTATTAATTCCTTCCCGGGGCTCGGAAGCCCATTCCTGCATGCCGGTTGTTTGTTTTCACCTGCCACAAACTCTCTGGAAACCGATAGCAAACAGTACTCTTCTTCCTCAAAGCCTATTCATTTTGATTGTAGTAATAAAATACATGAAAGCTATTGCAAAAGCAAGTGAATCATTGTAATGAAAGGTAAAAATACAGGATCCTCGAAACTGAAAACCCATTGATACGAGTATGCCAATAGGATAACTATTTTGCAATAATGTATAAGTGAGTTAATTTCATGCTTGCATTACCGATTTAAACTATTTATAATAAACGTAACAAACGATAACTTTACGGAATTGTCACAATTATTACATTTGTGTGCATCGCAGCCGGAGCATCTAAAAAAGCCGGTTTATAACTATGGAGATTCAACAATCTGCAAAGCTATAAAGTTGCTTTTTTTTATTGCTTTTTTAATAGTCTGCTTATTTCTTTTACGCTGAATTGTCAGATTATTAAATTATTACATCCGGTGTAAACAATTGTATGACTAGGGTAGACAATTTCTAGTTATGAGTTTGGGGTAAAAATTAAAGTAATTTAGGGGGGTAAAAATCGTGAAGAAAAGACTTTCGATCTTTTTTAGCATGCTTCTAGTAATGAGTATGTTCCTTGCAGCGTGCAGCGGCGGTAATAACGCCAACACTGACAAGAAAGACGGCAAAGATGGCGGGAAAAAATCGGACGTGCCACAGGAAATGCGGGTTAATATCAACTCCGAGCCATTCTCCCTTCATCCTGGGCTGGCTAACGATTCCACTTCAGGCGGCGTTCTGCTTCAAACTTTTGAAGGCCTGACACGTATTGACAAGGATGGCAAGCCACAGCCTGCAATGGCTGAAGATATCGAGGTTTCCGATGACTTGACACAGTATACGTTCAAGCTCCGTGACGCAAAATGGACGAACGGCGATCCTGTTAAGGCTTCTGATTTCGTTTATGCCTGGAGATGGGCAATTGACCCGGCCAACCAATCACAGTATGCTTACCAGCTTTACTATGTGAAGGGCGGACAGGCAATCAACGAAGGAAAAGCTAAGCCTGAAACTCTTGGCGTTGAAGCAAAAGACGACAAGACACTTGTCGTAACGCTTGAAAACCCGACTCCATATTTCCTTGAGTTGACTGCTTTCTACACGTACTTCCCTGTAAACGAGAAAGTAGCAACAGCAAATGACAAATGGTATACAGAAGCTGGCGATGATTATGTATCCAACGGTCCTTTCAAAATGACTGAATGGGCTCACCAGGACAAAATCGTTATTGAAAAGAACGAAGACTACTGGGATGCAGGCGCTGTCAGCCTGACGAAAGTCGAAATGTACATGATCAATGATCCAAACACTGAACTATCCATGTTTGACAACGGCGAGCTTGATTGGGCTGGTTCTCCGTTCGGCACACTTCCAACAGACGCACTTAAGCAGTTGAAGGATGCCGGCAACCTGAATATCAAACCAATCGCTGGTACTTACTGGTACAAGTTCCAGACTGAAAAGCCGCCATTGAACAACAAGAACATCCGTAAGGCGCTTGCCTACGCGATTAACCGCCAGGCTGTAGTTGAGAATATTACACAGGGTGGACAAATTCCTGCGATGGCGATCGTACCGCCTTCCATGATTTCAGAGAATGAAAAAGGTTATTTCAGCGACAATGATGTTGCAAAAGCGAAAGAATTCCTGGAAACAGGTCTGAAGGAACTTGGTTACAAAGATGTAAAAGAGCTTCCTCCAATCACTTTGTCCTACAATACTTCTGAAGCACACCAAAAGATTGCCCAGGCAATCCAGGATATGTGGGTGAAAGAGCTTGGCGTTGAGGTAACTCTTGATAACGCTGAGTGGGCAGTTTACATCGACAAAATGCATAAGGGAGATTACATGGTTGGACGTATGGGCTGGCTTGGCGACTTCAACGACCCAATCAACTTCCTTGAAATCTACCGTGACAAACTTGGCGGTAACAACGATACTTTCTGGGAAAGCGCAGAGTATAAGCAGCTTCTGATCGATTCTCAGAAAGAAGGCGATGCGAACAAGCGTCTTGAAATGCTGAAACAAGCTGAAGCAATCTTCATGGACGATATGCCTGCAGCGCCAATTTACTTCTACACGAACGTTTGGGTTAAGAGTGACAAACTAAAGGATGTAGTTGTATCCGGTCTCGGCGATGTCCAGCTGAAGTGGGCTAAATTCGAGTAAAAACAGAATAAAAAGCATAATATTTTGAGGCAGGTATATGGGGTCGTTCCCATATACCTTCCTTTCTGAATTCGGGTATATTTGAAAAATATTCTGAAGTATAGAAAAATTTTAGGCATTCTTTCAAAGACTTGGCGATTGAATGCCAAGTTTTTCTAACTTTCAGAGTTTTTAGAAAATACATACCAATTCTGTGTGAGGCGACTAAATAACTGGCGACAGTCGGATTTTAGAGAAGCCTATGAGCAAACAATGGAGGTGGGCACTATGGTTAGATACATCATTCGAAGGTTACTATTTATGCTGCTTTCTCTTTTCCTTATCATTACGGCGACGTTCTTCCTGATGAGACTTGCGCCTGGAAACCCGTTTACATCTGAAAAGCAATTGCCCGCAGAGATAGAGAAAGCATTGAACGAACACTACGGATTGGATCAGCCTTGGTACATCCAATACGGAGAATATTTAGGAAGAATCGCGCAATGGGATTTTGGTCCATCATTTAAATACAAAGCGCGCACAGTCAATGATTTAATTGAAACAGGCTTTCCTGTTTCCCTCGCCCTGGGCCTTGAAGCAATTTTTATTTCTGTTTCTTTAGGAGTACTTTTGGGGATTATTGCCGCCTTGAGGCATAATAAATGGCAGGATTACGGGGCCATGATTTTTGCGGTAATGGGGATTTCGGTCCCGTCATTCATTATGGCTTCAGTACTACAATATATTTTTGCAATTAAACTGCAAATCCTTCCGGTTGCGAGATGGGATTCGTTTACACATACGATTTTGCCTGCGTTAGCACTTGCTTCCACTCCAATGGCTTTTATTGCGCGATTAACTCGGTCAAGTATGCTTGAGGTCATGGCGAATGATTACATCCGGACAGCGAAAGCGAAAGGCCTGAGCGAGAGAGTTATCACGGTCAAGCATGCAATCCGGAATGCCTTGCTGCCTGTCGTTACGTATCTTGGACCGCTCTCAGCGAGCGTTATTACAGGAAGTTTTGTTATTGAAAAAATCTTTGGTATTCCCGGACTAGGGAATCACTTTGTAACATCGATCACCAACCGCGATTATACAGTTATCATGGGTGTTACCGTATTCTTCAGTATCATCCTGCTGATGGCTATTCTCCTAGTCGACATCGCGTATGGCTTAATAGATCCGCGAATTAAACTGGCTGGCGGAAAGAAAGGAGAATAAACAATGCAGATACCTAAAGAGAAATTCCAGATTGTTGGTTCTAGAGCTTCAGAAGCTGAACAAATCTCAAAGCCTAGCCTTTCATTCTGGAAAGATGTTGTCATTCGCTTCCGAAAAAACAAGCTTGCCATGTTCGGGATTGTTCTCCTGATTCTTTTGATTTTTATGGCAATCTTTGGACCATATATGACTGAGCATGATTATCGGACAAATAATCTTATGAATACAAACAAAGCACCGAGCAGTGAGCACTGGTTCGGAACAGATGACCTCGGCCGGGATGTATTTGCCCGTACGTGGGAGGGTGCCCGTATTTCCTTGTTCATTGGGGTTGCGGCTGCTCTTGTTGACTTTTTTATTGGGGTTTTCTATGGTGGTCTCGCTGGTTATAAAGGCGGACGCACAGATGATTTGATGATGCGGATAGCGGATATCCTGTGGGGAGTTCCTTATTTGCTTCTTGTAATCTTATTGATGGTTGTTTTAGGACAAGGTGTGGGGACAATGATTCTGGCCATGACCATAACGGGCTGGATCAACATGTCACGAATAGTCCGTGGACAAGTACTTTCTCTAAAGAACCAGGAGTTTGTTCTGGCTTCAAGGACATTGGGAGCAGATTTGCCGCGCATTATGAGCAAGCACCTGATTCCTAATACAATGGGGCCGATTTTGGTCACGATGACCCTGTCGATTCCATCCGCAATTTTTACGGAATCCTTCCTTAGTTATTTGGGGCTTGGATTGACACCTCCGCTTGCAAGTTGGGGGACAATGGCATCCGATGGGCTTCCGGCGCTGAAATATTATCCATGGCGGTTATTTTTCCCGGCTACGTTCATCTGTTTGACCATTTTCGCATTCAACGTAATCGGTGATGGATTGCGTGACGCATTAGATCCAAGACTTCGGAAATAAGGGGGAATGAGAAATGACAAAATTACTTGAAGTAAAAAACCTGGAAGTCTCATTCCAGACCTATGGCGGTGAAGTAAGGGCAGTCCGCGGGGTCAGTTTTGACCTAAATAAAGGTGAGACTCTAGCAATCGTAGGTGAATCAGGTTCAGGGAAAAGTGTAACGGCCCAGACGATTATGAAGCTGATTCCAATGCCTCCTGGCAAAATTAAGGGCGGGCAGGTTATCTTTAACGGCGAAGACATCGTACCTAAAAAAGAGCGCCAAATGGAAAAAATACGCGGAAAAGAAATCAGCATGATTTTCCAGGACCCGATGACTTCCCTAAACCCAACGATGAAGATTGGGCGCCAAATCATGGAAGGTCTTATTAAACACCAGAACATGAGCACGGCGGCTGCAAAAGAACGGGCAGTAGAAATGCTCCGTCTTGTTGGAATTCCGATGCCTGAGAGACGTGTCAACCAGTATCCACACGAATTCTCCGGCGGTATGAGGCAGCGTGCGATGATTGCCATTGCACTTGCGGCAAATCCTCAGCTTTTGATTGCCGACGAGCCGACAACAGCGCTTGACGTAACGATTCAGGCACAGATTCTTGATCTGATGAAGGATCTCCAAAGCAAAATGGACACATCGATTATTTTTATTACGCACGATTTAGGTGTTGTAGCAAACGTAGCTGACAGGGTCGTTGTCATGTACGCTGGTCAAATTGTGGAAATGGGAACGGTAGATGAAATTTTCTATGACCCGCGCCATCCATATACGTGGGGATTGCTGGCTTCTATGCCAAGCCTGGACAGTGATGATAAATCCGATTTGGCAGCTATTCCGGGAACACCGCCAGATTTGACCAATCCTCCACAGGGAGATGCCTTTGCGGCAAGGAATCCGTATGCAATGGCGATTGATTTTGAGGAAGAACCACCGCTTTTCCAGATTTCGGAGACTCATTTTGCCAGAACATGGCTTCTCCATCCGGATGCGCCGAAGGTTGAGCCGCCTGAAGCAGTAAAGAAGCGTATGAGGAAACTTGCCTCTGCATTCGATGAGCCAAAGCTCGTCAAGGAGGGGATATAAATGGCTGAAAAACTGGTAGAGATTAAAAACCTGAAACAGCACTTCAATGTCGGCCGTCCCAATATGGTCAAAGCTGTTGACGGGATAACTTTCGATATTTATAAAGGTGAAACACTTGGGCTTGTTGGAGAATCCGGCTGCGGAAAGTCGACGACAGGCCGTACGATTATCCGTCTCTATGATGCAACGGATGGACAAGTTTTATTTAATGGTGTAGATGTCCACGGCCATAAATCAGCAAAGAAGCTGAAAGAATTCAATCGGAAAATGCAAATGATTTTCCAAGACCCGTATGCTTCACTGAATCCGCGTATGACCGTTGCAGACATCATCGCGGAGGGCATTGATATACACGGACTCGCCAAAAACAGAAAGCAGCGGATGGAGCGTGTATATGATCTGCTGGAAACAGTAGGTCTTAATAAAGAGCACGCCAACCGTTATCCTCATGAGTTTTCCGGCGGGCAGAGGCAGCGGATCGGGATTGCCCGCGCTCTTGCGGTAGAGCCTGATTTTATCATTGCGGACGAACCAATTTCCGCGCTGGATGTTTCCATTCAGGCCCAGGTTGTCAACCTGATGAAGAAGCTTCAGAGGGAAAAAGGACTAACATACTTATTCATCGCCCATGACTTGTCGATGGTAAAATATATTAGCGACAGAATCGGTGTCATGTATTATGGGAAGCTGGTTGAGCTTGCACCAGCAGAAGAGCTTTACAAGAACCCGCTTCACCCTTATACCCAGTCCCTTCTATCTGCGATTCCACTGCCTGACCCGGACAGCGAACGGACGCGTAAAAGGAAAGCCTATGATCCGAATACCCATAACTATGGTGAAAATGAAGAAGTTGAAATGCGGGAAATTTCCCCTGGACACTTCGTGTATTGTTCGCTAAAAGAATTTGAACAATACAAAGCACAGTACAAATAAAAACTGCGGACGAATAAACCGCAAAACCCAAAACGGCCCTTGGATTTACAAGGGCCGTTTTTGTGGGTTGGGAAAAAGATTTGTCTTAAAATATAAGGTTAATTTTAACTATGTAGGTAGAAGCGGAGGGCCGGAGTGGAAATCAACAACTCTGCAAAAATAAAAGCTGCGGTTCCTTTTGGAAACACGCAGCCACTCTAGACATTTATTTCTTTCCGCCGATTTCCTTCCAGCCGGAAACAAACTTCGAAGCTTGATCAGTAAATTGGGTTCTGTTTTTTCGGCCGAAAACATTCTCACCAATCCCGTTTGTGATGACACCCATTAAAGCCGTAATACCTACAACTAATATCGTAACTATAGCCAAATCCATCAAATACTCACCCATTATCGCCTTACCGCCCCTTTCTCCTAAAACGCTAATCAACCTCTCTATAACTCTATTCTAAAAGAAAACGAACAATATGGAAAGGAAAAGAATCACAAATAAACAAAACTTGAAAACGCTAACAAAATACGAAGGCTTTTTTTCAATAAAAAAATTTAATTGAGAAAAACATAAAAATTCCACGAATAAAGGTTTAAGGTGACAGAGAGCGGGTATAAACTTATATGTTTTAAATTTTGCCACTATACGTACATAAATACCCAGCCAAAGGCGAACTATATAGTAAATATAGAGGTGATTTGCTGAAAAATAAAAAAGTTTTGATAGAATGAAACTTTTTCTTCCTTGTTTCGTCTTATAAGTGGACTGGCAAAAATGAAGCCGTGTGAGTTGGGAAAATTATTATTTTCAAAAAGCAATACCTATTTGCGTCATTTTGTAGTATAATAGATAATAGATATTACTTATTTAAAGTTATTTTAATTAACCATCATTTCCATAGTATTCTCATTAAAAATCCCTATAGATGGCCTTATTTTTAGAAGGAGTGTGATTAACTTATGGTAACGCTATACACTTCACCAAGTTGCACATCATGCAGAAAAGCAAAATCATGGTTGGAAGAACATGAAATTCCATACACGGAGCGCAATATTTTTTCTGAGCCTCTATCCATTGAGGAAATCAAGGAAATCTTGAGGATGACAGAGGATGGTACAGATGAGATTATATCCACACGTTCTAAGACATTCCAAAAACTGGATGTCAATTTGGAAGCGATGCCTCTACAGAACTTGTTCGAACTGATCAAGGACAACCCGGGGCTTTTGCGCCGTCCAATTATTCTGGATGAAAAAAGGCTTCAAGTTGGTTATAACGAAGATGAAATTCGCCGCTTCCTGCCAAGGAAGGTCAGGACTTTCCAACTTCGCGAAGCCCAGCGCCTTGTCAATTAATATTCAACCGGGCCTCCGCACATAGTGGGGGTCTTTTTCCTCTTTCTTTATTCATCCATAAATACTTCCAACAAATTTCCCATATTTAGAATATTGTTATTTGGACAAGCTTTTGGTACACTATAAAGAAACCCTGAAAAGCGTCCAGCTTTCATTTTACTATTAATGTGTCAGTGCCGGCCTTCATGCAGGGGCGGGCATTCGCTCATTTTTTCGGAATTGGCATCTTTTATTTCCCTATTTTCTTTATTTATCATAAAATAAAGGTACAAGGCGAAAGCCGGAATAAACGGTTAAGTTCAGGGTAATAGATAAATAAATCATCATCTGCATGGGGGTAATCAGTCCCTTCACTCTTGCTGCCGGAAGGGAGAGTTAAAAATGGAGATTGAACGGATTAATGAAAATACTGTCAAGTTTTACATCTCTTATATAGATATAGAAGAAAGAGGCTTCGACCGTGAAGAAATCTGGTATAACCGAGAGCGGAGCGAGGAACTCTTCTGGGAAATGATGGACGAAATCCACCAAGAGGAAGAGTTTGTTGTAGAAGGCCCATTATGGATTCAAGTACAGGCGCTGGATAAAGGGCTTGAAGTCCTCGTCACAAAAGCCCAGTTGTCCAAAGATGGACAAAAGTTCGAATTGCCGGTTCCAAATGACAAGCTGAAGGATGAGCCTGTCGATGAACATATTGAGGAAATGCTGGATCATCATTTTACACCTGGGAATGAGGATCATTCGGAGGACAATGAAATACTGGACTTCCTTTTATCTTTCCGCGACTTCGAAGACCTCATTCAGCTCTCAAAACGCGGTGGGCTCGACGAAATAACAACCAGGCTGTTCCACTATGAAAACAGATACTATCTTTATGTTGAGTTTCCGGAAGAACAGTTTGAAGAAGAAAAAATTGATGATTTATTAAGCGTCCTTCTTGAATACGGGGAAGAGAGTCAATTGACAATCCACCGTCTTGAAGAATACGGTAAGGAGATCATCGCCAACGACGTTTTCTCGGAAATTTGCAAACACTTTTAATCAAGAGCCGATTTCGAGGCGATATGCGCCTAAAGAAATCGGCTTTTTTGTTGTAAAAATACAATAGGAGAATAATGAGCATCTTTCCTTTTTCTATGAAATGACAGGCCATTATGGCATGATGGAGGGAGCAGCAACAACTTTACGGAACTTATTTCATCTTGGTTCGTATTGTAGAATAACGGCGGTGATAAAGTGAAAAATACGGTAAGGGTATTATTATTTTTATTGATTTTGACAGGGGCCATTTTCATTTTTCGTGAAAACCTTGAATCAGAGTTGTTTCGCATATTCAGTTTAATCATTACCTTTTCGGTCTTTTTTATCGGGCTGGTCATTTTCCTCGAGAACAGGCATCCGACTCAAACCATTACTTGGCTAGTTGTTCTTGGAAGTTTTCCGTTACTAGGCTTTATCTTTTATATTTTATTTGGGAGGAACTATAAGAAAGAACGCATTTTTCGCAAAAAGTACTTCCTGGATAAGCAGGCTTTTTTAACAGTGGAAGGGGAAGCAAATGAAATTCCGGCGAACCGGCAATCAAAATATGCGGGCCAGCAGCAAAAATTAGTTACCCTTGCCCAGCGCCTGGGGAATAGCCCGATCTCCTTCACGACAGAAACAAAGACTTTGGCCAATGGCAGTGAAACGTTTGAGCATATTCTACAGGAACTGAAAAAAGCGAAGCACCATATCCATCTCGAATATTACATTGTTCGGGACGATGAAATTGGCAAGGAAATCAAGTCGATTTTATGCAGGAAAGCCCGGGACGGTGTCGAAGTCAGATTTATGTTTGACGCAGTTGGTTCCTGGCAGCTCTCGAAGAAATATGTTGCAGATTTAAGGAAGGCCGGGGTTGAGGCTGTACCATTCGGGCCAGTTAAGCTCCCGTTTTTAAACAATAAATTTAACTTCCGGAATCATCGCAAAATTATCGTCATTGATGGAATGACCGGGTTTGTCGGCGGATTGAATATAGGTGACGAATATTTAGGCAGGAACAAAAAAATCGGTTTTTGGCGGGATACACATTTAATGCTGAAAGGAGATGCAGTCCGTTCGCTTCAGCTTATCTTTCTCCAGGACTGGTATTATATGACGAATAAAAGCCTGCTGACAGAAGAGTACTTTCCCCATGTTCCAGCCGGCAGGGATTTGGGGGGCGTCCAGCTGATTGCCGGCGGGCCAGACAACGAATGGACGGCCATAAAAAAGATTTTCTTCTCCATGATTACATCTGCCCAAAAATCCGTTTGGATCGCTTCTCCGTATTTCATCCCTGATGAAGATATAAAATCGGCTTTACAGATAGCAGCCCTCAGCGGTATTGATGTCCGGATTCTTATGCCGAACAAACCGGACAAACGGATTGTTTTTCATGCCTCAAGGTCCTATTTCCCCGATCTTCTAGAGGCAGGTGTGAAAATCTACGAATATCAACATGGCTTTATGCACAGCAAAATTGTCATTGTTGACAGTGAACTGGCCTCAATCGGTACTTCGAACATGGATATGAGAAGCTTTCACCTTAACTTTGAGGTGAACGCCTTCCTATACAGGACGGAAAGTACACGTAAACTTGTGAATGAATATGTAAATGATATAAAGGATTCGAAGAGGCTGGAGCTGGAAAGTTTCGGAAAACGCCATATCGGCTACCGGCTCCTTGAATCGACATCGCGGCTCATGTCGCCGCTTTTATAACAAGAAAAACTGCCCGGGATACTTCCGGGCTTTTTCTTTGGAATCCTCACGATATTGACACATTTTTCGATCGTTTGTTAAAGGACTGGCGTTGTCGTTTGGAGAATTCCTTTTTTGAAAGTTAAAAAAGGAGAGGATTGCATGTGTTAACGGCGAACACGAAAAAAGGCGACAAAATATGCCTTGCCAACGAATATACCCGGGCTACGCTTGAATATTGGCGAAGGTCCGAGGAGTTTTTTTGTCCGATGTGCGGCGGGAGGCTCATGATCAAGCTTGGTGAAAAGCGCATCTTCCATTTCTCCCACATGAGCGCGGCCTGTTTAGAGAGCAATTTTGAAAAGGAATCAGCCTATCATCTTGCGGGAAAAAAGAAACTTTTTCAATGGCTCGTGCGTCAGAATATCCCTGCAGCTGTCGAGCAATATGACCCGCGGATCCGCCAGCGCCCCGACATCACCTTCCAATACGAAAACCGCTGCTACGCCCTCGAATTTCAATGTAGTACGATTCCAGAGAACTTGTTCATAAAACGGACGGAAAATTACCTGCAGGCTAACTACATCCCCTTATGGATTCTCGGTGGAAGCCGTGTCCCGGCCCACATTGGCGGTACCGTCACACTATCTGGTTTTGATTACTTATTTCTCCAGAGCTCTTCCGGATCTCCAGGCGTAATCCCTTACTTCTGCCCCGAACTCGGTTTGTTTTCTTTCATCCAAAACCCAATGCCCTGCTCAACTGCAAAAGCTTTTGCCAGCATCAAAAAAATCCCACTCCATCAAGTGAGTTTGAATAGTTTGCTTTCTCCATCCCTTTCTGGGAGTCTGGATTTGAACCAATGGCAAAAAAGCCTTGAAAGAAGCAAACTTGCGATTGGTGGAAACCCAAAGTCAGCGTATAAACCGTTCTTAAGTGAACTGTACAACGCTGGTCTAAATGTGTTCCTGCTTCCCCCGGAAATTGGCCTGCCTGGCTACTTCGCTCCTGCTATCTCGACATTCCCTGTTATTTGGCAAACGTATATATACCTTGATCTACTGGCAAAAAAAGAGCCGGGGAGTCTTCTATCAACTGGGGAAGCGGCTGCAGGTATTTACAGGCGTGTGGAAAAGGGCAACATCGGTTTAAGGAGGCTGCCGCTTGCAAAAGAGATGTCTGTTGAAAAAGCAGCAGGCGAATATTTGGAGATGCTCGCAGCGTTTGGTGTGCTCGCACAGCGAGGGGAGAGGGAGTTTCTTTTGCAAAAGGAACTGGCATTCCCGAAAAACAATGCCGAACAGAGTTCGATGGCTGAAGCATTCTATAGAAAGTACAAATAGGGCTTAATAATTTTCAAAGTTTGCTTTTTTCGCTGGAAAGAGGGAAACGATAGGTATAGGTGATTTTAAGAAATATGAAGGAATTTTCATGAAAAAGGAGAATAGTATTAATGGTATTGCTTCGTAAACCGAAATGTCGAATGGAGGATGAAAATGGCAAATGAATCAGCAGTAAAAAAATTGCCTGCACGCGATGAGGTGCTTGTTGAACAAACATGGCGCTTGGAAGATATTTTTGAGACAGATGATGCTTGGGAGAAAGAATTCCAGGCTGTGCAGGATTCGATTCCAGGAATGAGTGAGTATCGGGGCAAGTTGGGGGATAGCGCTGACAGCCTTTACAGCTGCCTCCAGGAGCAGGACCGCCTGCTTGAAAGGCTGGGGAAACTGTATACATATTCCCATATGCGGTACGACCAGGATACCGGAAATTCATTCTACCAAGGCCTGGACAGCAGGATGAAGGCACTTTACTCCCAGGCAGCAAGCCAGCTCGCGTATATCGTTCCGGAAATCCTTTCAACGGACGAGGGGAAAATCAAAGCGTTTTTGGAGGAAAAGCCGGAACTGAAGCTTTATGAGCATGCGTTAGAGGAAATTAACCTGCAAAGGCCGCACATTCTGTCCGCTGAGCAGGAATCGCTGCTTGCGGAAGCAGGCGAAGTGATGGCAGCCTCGTCCAATACGTTCGGGATGCTGAATAACGCGGATCTTGAATTCCCGACGATCAAAGATGAGAACGGGGAAGAAGTGGAGGTCACACACGGCCGCTATTCACGATTCCTTGAAAGCTCTGACCCAAGGGTCCGACGCGACGCTTTTAAAGCCGTTTACGAGACGTACGGCAAGTTCAGGAATACATTCTCCAGCACACTTGGGGGCCAAGTGAAGAAGGATAACTTCAATGCAAGAGTGAGGAACTATAAGTCGGCCCGCCATGCCGCACTGTCTGCGAATAATATTCCGGAAAGTGTGTACGACAACCTTGTCAATACAATCAATGACAACCTAGGGCTGCTCCACCGCTACGTGAAGCTGCGTAAAAAGGTTCTTGGCGTCAATGAGCTTCATATGTATGACTTGTATGCGCCGCTTGTGAAAGACGTCAAGATGGAGATTGAATATGATGAAGCAAGGGAGCTTGTGTTGAAGGGGCTTGCGCCGCTCGGCGAAGAGTATCAAAGCATCCTGAAGGAAGGCTTTGATAACCGCTGGGTCGATGTCCATGAAAACAGGGGCAAACGGAGCGGGGCTTATTCCTCCGGAGCATATGGGACGAATCCATATATCCTGATGAACTGGCAAAACAATGTGAATAACCTGTTTACGCTCGCCCATGAATTCGGGCATTCGGTCCACAGCTATTACACAAGGAAGAACCAGCCTTATCCATATGGAAACTACAGCATTTTCGTGGCGGAGGTCGCATCCACGTGCAACGAAGCCCTTCTGAACGACTATTTGCTAAAGACCATTGATGATGAACAAAAACGCCTGTACTTGCTGAATCATTTCTTGGAAGGCCTTAGGGCTACGGTATTCCGCCAGACGATGTTCGCAGAGTTTGAACACCTGATCCACGAGAAGGCTCAAAATAACGAGGCTTTGACTGCAGAATCGCTGACAAGCGATTACTACGACTTGAATAAAAAATATTTTGGCGGCAAAGACATTGTTATTGATGAGGAAATCGGGCTTGAGTGGTCCCGAATCCCGCATTTCTATTACAATTATTATGTGTATCAATATGCGACCGGCTACAGCGCCGCGACCGCATTGAGCAGGCAAATTCTTGAGGAAGGGCAGCCGGCCGTCAGCCGCTACCTCGACTTCCTCAAAGCAGGAAGCTCAGACTACCCAATCGAAGTACTTAAAAAAGCCGGCGTCGACATGACCAGCCCAAAACCAATCGAAGACGCCTGCAAAGCCTTCGAAAAAGCACTCGGAGAAATGGAACAACTGCTCAGCTAAGCGAAAAGTTGTGGAGATTGTAAAAATAAAAGTGCCTAGCACCCTGGCGGGACAATAAATGTCCCAGGTGGGTGCCAGGTGCTTTTTATACTTTGCATTAAAACCCCCTGAAACGGTTTCGCTGGTTCAAGGATGAGAAAATAAAAAAGATGGACAAAAACAGCAGGGGGGCACTAAAAAGAAGCGGGAAAATATTCATCAGACCAAGTAGGTTCATAAAGAAAGAAAATACCAACAATAAGATGAGAATCGGAAACCGCAGGCCGTTCAATATGCAATCCTCCTATCTGAAAACCTCTTTTTACATCTTATTAATCTGTTGTTTAAATGATGAGCCAATCTAGAGACAGACCTTTTATAAATTGGAGATCATTAAAATACAAAAGATATGACAATATTGTGAAACAAAGCACAAACTAGTTGAAATGCCTCTCTTTTCCGTGGTATATTCTATACGTGAAGTTGATCACAACAAACATATACCCCTTTGTTTGAAACCGTGAAAAATTTCTCCCATCCCCTTTGTTCGTATTATATAGAAAAATGCCCTGCCGCAGCGGGGCATTTTTCATTTTTAGCAGAAAAAAGCCACCCTGTCCGTCATTGGACAGGGTGGCTTCATTTATCCATTCATCAAAAACATTCTAATTAATGTATCTCCAGAAAGTACCGTATTTTGCCGGAACTTGTTCGACTTTTTGTTTCAACAGCAGCTTTTTCATTTCCGTGTTTACTTGCTGAGGAGATAGATCGTAAACAACGGCTATTTCTTTTGAAGCAACAAGCTGGAAAAATTTCATGAATGATTCCAACGAGGGAGGCGCCGATTGCTTCGGTTCCTCAGGAAGCATTTCCTGCAGTACCTGGACATATACTTCATATGGGTAATATCCCGCGATTTTAATACCTTCTTCTTCTGCATTTTCATTGAAAAAGACAAGTGTCGGTATTTCATCAACTTCCATTTCAGCAGTGATTTTCAAATCTTGCTGAAATGCCTTTGCAGCACTCTCCGAATGGATATCAGTAATGAATTCCTCTACATCAAGCCCTATTGCCCGGGCGCATTCCTTTAATACCTCGAAGCTAGAAATGTTCTTTTTCTCTAAAAACAGCATTTCCTGGAGCCTGCGCAAAAAACGTGCACCGCGCTTTCTTCCTTGCAGTTCGGCAGCCTTTACAGCAATCGATGCAATATAAGGCGAAATGACCGGATTCTCTTCCCATAAGGAGGCGTCACAGGACATCCCCGACCGGCTGGCTGTCTTTTCCCACATTTCGGCGATATTTTCAAACCGTTTCTTCTTTCCCAAGTTCAGCATCGTCAATTTTCCGCTTAACACTGGTTTCATTGAAAAGTAACGGCCATATTCAATTTTCAGCTTTTTCATAATCGGCTCCAAAGCCCAGCACTCAGGGCATAACGGATCGATAAATATATAAATTTCTAATGGCTTTTTTTCCGGGCCGTGGCAATGGTGGGCAAAAAGCCGCTTTTCTTGTTCCATCATTCTGCTTCACCTGTCGTTTGGTTGTCTTCAGGAGTGTTGATCATATGCTGGGCTGTCAGAACAAGCCTTGCATAAAATTCCTCGCGCAAGCCACCTTCAAGCCCAACCTGATCCATTGCCTGGCTCATGCATGAAAGCCATGCCCTTGCCCGGGAAGGAGTAATTGGAAATGGCAAATGCCTGGCGCGCATCATTGGGTGGCCGTGCTCTTCCGTATAAAGGGAGGGGCCGCCCAGGTATTGTGTAAGAAATTGCTTCTGCTTCCTGGCAACTTCTGAAAGATCATTGGGAAAAATGGGAGAAAGCTCAGGATGCTGTCCAACCAGTCCATAAAAAGCATCGACAAGCCGATGCAATGTTTCTTTCCCGAGCGCCTCATAAGGCGTAGGCAATTTCCCGGTCATGTTGACAACTCCTTTGAGTGTGTTTGCTTTATTTTAGCAATGCCCTATTTATATCTCAAATAAATCGCCTTACAGAAGGAAGCGAACAACCATCAATAACCATTAGTCTACGCAAAAAAACCAACGTGATGCATGAAGCACGTGCCTCACTGTTCAAGTTTTCTTGTGTAAAAGCGTTGGATTTTGTTTGGCGTTTTTCTTATGGGTATACCAAGACGGCCAAGCAGTGATTCGAATAGTTGTTTTCCGATGTGGTAGTCCTCGACTTCGTATTCGAGTTCATAATCCTCGGTATCAAGGTAAGTGCTATGATCAAGGACTAGCAGGCCGTTTTCATAGGATACTTCAGCTCTCGTTGTGGCGAGAGACCCGAAAAAGGCTAGTTCGTGAAAGTGCACCCCCATTTTCCTAACTTGAGAGGCTACGCCGCCTTCAGGAAGCAATCCTTGCCTAAGCGCTTTTTCGGCTTCTTTTGCTGAAATGATCTGGTCGGTTTCAAGCAGTCCTACATCGTGCGGCTGTTTCAGTGTCAGTATATACTTGCCGCTTTTTTCGCGTATTCTAAGCGCTGCTCCAAGTTCTTTCAGCGAGAAGGCTGGGGTATCAAAATAATGGTTTACCTGGCGCCTGAACGCACCTGGTGCAATGCCGAATTCTTTGGCTACCAGTTCAAATTCGTCCTTTTCCAAAAGGTTTTTAAATTCGATTTCGATGTTCTGATTCATATGTCCCATCTCCTTTACGTGTAGACTATTATCCAGCCTTTTTTCGCCGGTTGCAATTTTTGGGGGAATTGCCTCAATTATGCTAAAATAGGGAAGTGAATGTTGGAGGTTGATTTTTGTGAAAAAGAAATTAAATGTAACCACTTCAGAAATAGTAAACAATGAATGTATTCTAAAACCTAGTGAAAATGCAGAAGGACTTATTCCGAAAGGGCAGATGCTTGTTGATTCTGATAATCTTTCATTTGTGTACTTAATGGAGCATCAGGATGAATACATTTACATACTGCTTCCGGAAGTCGTCTGGAGCGACTTGAAAAAGTGTCTTGACAATCATTTGCCTGTTCATTTGGAAACAGAGAATGGCCGGATTGAATTGACTGGGTTCCATGAAGAACTCGGTTATCTGGCAGAAAACATTAAAGGCAACGGCAACTATGGCGAAGACATGGTTGCCAAAGTAGAAATCATATTTTAACAAGTGAATATTTTTAATTAGCCGGCCGGGGGTGTACGAATATATGAAGAACTGGGATCAATTTCTCGCGCCTTATAAGCAGGCTGTCGATGAATTGAAGGTAAAATTAAAAGGAATGAGACGCCAGTACGAACTCGATTCAAACCCTTCCCCGATTGAATTTGTAACAGGAAGGGTAAAACCAATCCCGAGCATTTTGGATAAAGCCCAGCAAAAAGAAATTCCGCTTGATAAGCTGGAGGAAGAAATGCAGGATATCGCCGGGCTTCGGCTCATGTGCCAATTTGTCGATGATATCTGGAAGGTCGTCAAAATGCTGCGAAACCGCAAAGATTTTGAAATCGTTGAGGAGCGCGACTACATTTCGTATAAAAAAACAAGCGGATACCGGTCTTACCACGTTGTCATCCGCTATCCAGTCGAGACGATTTATGGTGAAAAAAAGATTCTTGCGGAAATCCAGATCAGGACGCTGGCCATGAACTTCTGGGCAACCATTGAACACTCCTTAAACTACAAGTATAGCGGCCAGTTCCCCGAGACGATAAAAAACCGCCTGCAACGCGCGGCCGAGGCCGCTTTCAGGCTTGATGAAGAAATGTCGACTATCCGGGGAGAGATTCAGGAAGCCCAAGCTTTTTTTACAAGAAAAAAGGAATCAAATCCTGATTAGAACAGGAAAACGGGTATAGGATAAGCATGTTTCCAGATGGATTTGAGGACAAGGAGCGCGCCGACCATGAAATTTGCGATTACGACAAAGGGTGACCAAAAATCGAATACGCTGATGCATAAAATGAGGACCTATCTTCTCGATTTCGACCTTGTTTATGATGAAGACCAACCGGACATCGTTATTTCAATTGGCGGTGATGGAACGCTGCTCTATGCCTTTCACCGCTACAGCAGCCGGCTCGATAAGACGGCCTTTGTAGGTGTGCACACCGGGCACCTCGGTTTTTATGCGGACTGGGTTCCTGAGGAAATCGAGAAGCTCGTCATTGCCATCGCGAAAACGCCATACCAGGTGATTGAATATCCGCTCCTCGAAGTGATTATTCGCTACCAGCATGGCGGAAAGGAATCCCGCTACCTCGCTTTGAACGAATCGACGGTTAAAGGGCTGGAAGGGACACTGGTTATGGACGTTGATATCCGCGGCCAGCATTTTGAACGATTCCGCGGGGATGGACTGTGCGTTTCAACCCCATCCGGCAGTACCGCCTACAACAAAGCGCTGGGCGGGGCGATCATTCATCCGTCCATTGAAGCGATTCAGCTTGCCGAAATGGCGTCAATCAATAACCGGGTCTTCCGGACAATCGGCTCGCCTCTCATTTTGCCGGCCCACCACACGTGCATGCTGAAACCGGTGAACCGGACGGATTTTGAGGTGACCATCGACCATTTAACGATGCTTCACAAAGAGGTGAAATCCATCCAGTTCAGAGTCCCAGATGAGAAAGTAAGGTTCGCCCGTTTCAGGCCATTTCCGTTCTGGAAAAGGGTCCACGACTCGTTTATTTCGGATTCGGACTGATGTGATTGGGCAGGTGGTTGTGTAGGCTGGAAGTGGAGAGCGTAAGAATTCAGCTTTTCAGATACTTTTGGCAAAATTGGCCACTGCACCGGGCTCGGAACGAATTATGGACGCATACCGTTGAGAAAATAGAGGTAACTTACTATGGCTTCAAACCGCTTTATGATGCAGTGGAAAATAGACGGCGCTGATTCCGGCAAAATGGTCAGGGAATTTTTGAAAGAGAACGAAATTAGTTCTACCGCTGTGACGGATATAAAATTCAAGGGCGGAAGCATCCGGGTAAATTCTTGTGATGTAACCGTCCGTTACAGACTTTCGGAAGGGGAACTATTAGAGGTCTTTTTTCCGGAAGAGGAGCCATCTCCCGGGTTACAGGGCGAGCCAATCCAGCTGGACATTGTCTATGAGGACGACTATCTGCTTGTCATCAACAAGCCAGCTGTGATGAATACGATTCCTTCGCGCGAACATCCCTCGGGCAGCCTTGCAAACGGACTAATGGGCTACTATGAAAAAATCGGCCTGAAAGCGACGTCCCATATCGTGACAAGACTGGACCGCGACACATCTGGGCTTGTTCTCGTTGCCAAGCACCGCCATGTCCACCATCTCCTCAGCAAACAGCAAAAAACAGGCGAAGTGGAGCGGGAATATGACGCTTTTGCAGAAGGTGAATTTTCAATTTCTAGCGGCACCATCAGGGAGCCAATCGGCAGAAAATCGGACAGCATTATTGAACGGGAGGTTCGATCTAACGGCCAGTACGCCTGCACGCATTATACTGTTGTAAAGGGTTACCGGCCGTTTACCCATGTCAGGCTAAGGCTTGAAACCGGCCGTACCCACCAGATTCGCGTTCATTTGGCTTATATCGGCCATCCGCTTCTTGGTGATGATTTGTATGGCGGCGATGTTTCTTTGATTGCCCAGCAGGCTTTACACTGCCGGAAAATAAGCTTTTTTCACCCGTTTCGAGGTAGAGAGCTTTCATTTGAAGTGCCGCTCCCTGAGGATATGGCGGAGGTTTTGGCGAAATATAAAGCCGATTAATGGACGTTATTATTAGCAAAATAAAAAACAGTTTTATAAGAGAACCGGCTGCTTCTGCGCAACCGGTTTTTGTCGTTAGGGGGTCATTAATAGTGATATGCGACAAGGAATCTGTAAAAAGTGGGTTTGATGTCGCATAAGGCTGTGCTATGCGACAAGGGTTCCGTAAAAAGTGGGTTTGTAGTCGCATAAGGCTGTGCTATGCGACAAGGATTCATTTAAAAATGGATTTGTTGTCGCATAAGCCAGTACTATGCGACAAGGATTCATTAAAAAGCGGGTTTGATGTCGCATAAGGCTGTGGTATGCGACAAGGATTCCATAAAAAGTGGGTTTGATGTCGCATAAGGCTGTGGTATGCGACAAGGATTCATTAAAAAGCGTGTTTGATGTCGCATAAAGCTGTGCTATGCGACAAGGGTTCCGTAAAAAGTGGGTTTGATGTCGCATAAGCCAGTGCTATGCGACAAGGATTCCGTAAAAAGTGGGTTTGATGTCGCATAAGGCTGTGCTATGCGACAAGGATTCCATAAAAAGTGGGTTTGATGTCGCATAAGCCAGTGCTATGCGACAAGGATTCATTAAAAAGTGGGTTTGATGTCGCATAAGCCAGTGCTATGCGACAAGGATTCATTAAAAAGTGGGTTTGATGTCGCATAAGGCTGTGGTATGCGACAAGGGTTCCGTAAAAAGCGGGTTTGATGTCGCATAAAGCTGTGGTATGCGACAAGGGTTCCGTAAAAAGTGGGTTTGATGTCGCATAAGGCTGTGCTATGCGACAAGGATTCCGTAAAAAGTGGGTTTGATGTCGCATAAGGCTGTGCTATGCGACAAAGATTCACTTAAAAATGTGTTTGTTGTCGCATAAGCCTCCGATAACCCGTGGATAGATACTTTTGACATCAACAGCCAGCAAGTCAATCCGGAAAACTCTTAAACTTCTCCGCAACATAAGGCATCGAGGATGGAACGGACACAAGTTCCATTTCTGGATAACGCAATGCCGTCAGCTTTCCGCCAAACACAGCCCCGGTATCAATGTTGTATGTGTTATTTATTACCCGCGGTTCGCTAACCGGGGTGTGTCCGTAAACAATAATTGGCTTACCGGGATGCTTAAGGGCCCAATCCCTCCTGACCGGCGTACCGTCAGGATTCGTTCCTCCGGTAATATCTCCATAGAGGACAAATGTTTTGACCTTGGCGGAACTTTTGCCAATATAGTCATGGCGGATTCCAGCATGGGCAATGACAAGTTTGCCGCCATCGAGCACCTGATAAAGGGGAGCCTGCTCGTAAAGCTCAATAAACCGCTCTTTCACCAATTGCCGCGCCTTTTGGTCCGACGCCTCATACTCTGCCACAGTGGTCTCGAGTCCGTGCGAAATTTGTACATTATTGCCGAGGAAATATCTGTACAATTTATTGCAATGGTTCCCGGGAGAATAGAAAGCCACTTTTCTCTTAATAACAAGCTCCCATACGAAATGGACCGTTTTCAAGGAATCTGGTCCTCTGTCCGTCAAGTCGCCTAAAAAGGCTAATCTTCGGCCGTGTGGATGAACTGAAATGCCTTCATTCCAATCGAAGCCTAGCTTTTTTGTGAGTTGTTCGAATTCGCTGAAACAGCCGTGGATGTCACCAATAATATCGATTTTCATTTTCAAGCCTCCAAATGGTATATAAATTACAATATTTTGGAAAAATGACTAACGAAGCTGCAAAAATCTATGAATGAAACCAAAAAAGTTATCGGAAACATTCGTAATTTACCCTATCGCCATAGGAGATATGACAAATGTCATCCTCAATGCTTTTCATTTTGAAAAAGTTAGTGTACAATTAGTACCAACTACTAATAACATGTAATAACAGGGGGATCTCTATAATGAGTTTATCATTAAAAGGAAAAACTTATGTAGTCATGGGAGTTGCAAATAAACGAAGCATTGCATGGGGAATTGCCCGGTCGCTTCATAACTCCGGTGCGCGTCTAATCTTTACATACGCTGGTGAGCGCTTAGGTGATTCAGTCCGTGAACTGGCTGGATCGCTTGAAGCGGAAGGAACGATGGTGCTTCCTTGCGATATCACTTCCGATGAACAAATCAAGGAATGCTTCGACAAAATCAGAGCCGAAGTCGGCACAATCAACGGTATCGCTCACTGCATTGCTTTTGCCAAAAAGGAAGAGCTTAACGGTGAATACTTGAACACAACACGGGATGGCTTCTTGCTCGCCCAAAATATTTCTGCTTACTCGCTAACTGCGGTTGCGAAGGAAGCACGTGATATGATGGCAGAGGGCGGCAGCATCGTAACGATGACCTACCTCGGTGGCGAGCGCGCAATCCCGAACTACAATGTCATGGGAGTTGCAAAGGCGTCGCTTGATGCAAGCGTGCGTTACTTGGCGGCCGACCTTGGGAAGGACAATATCCGTGTCAACTCAATTTCCGCAGGCCCTATTCGGACACTGTCTGCAAAAGGCGTTAGCGATTTTAACAATATCCTTAAAGTTATCGAGGAAAAAGCTCCGCTTCGCCGCGCAACGACAACGGAAGAAGTCGGCGACACTGCAGTATTCCTATTCAGCGATATGTCACGCGGTATCACCGGCGAAAACATTCACGTCGACTCCGGCTTCCATATCCTATAAATGCCAACAAGACCCGCCTTCCAACAAAGGCGGGTTCTTTTTTGCGAAATGGGCCCTTACCTAGTGGGTTAACCACTCAATCCTCATCTGCATACAAATAGGTAGTAGAGGTGCCTAATGAATTGAAAAGAGGGATGAGGATGGATAAACAAAAAAATGGCCCGAAACCAATGCTATATATTGTCCAGCCTGATTTTCCAAGAGGTTCCCTGCAAATGCAGGACCATTTTATCTGGAGAAAAAGGAAAGGAAAAAAGAGTGCTGAAGATAGAACGGATATTCAGCCACAGAGTAGCGAAGCCGACAAACAAACCGAAGTAATTGCCGCCCTTGAATTATCGAGCCAAACGGAACTGGTTAAAGCGGAGGATAATCTGGTACAGGAGCTCCCCCAGGCGGAACTGGAGATCGAGGAAGAAGTAACTGCCATCAAAGAACAAGAAGCTTCCTTAATGGCTACATCCATGATTGAAGTAGAAATCGCCGGGCACGAAGACGGCAGCCTTCAGCTTGATGCAAGCACGGAAGAAAAAGTTGCGGACGAACCAATCGCTATGGCAGATGGAGACCAGGAGGAGGAGAAAAAGCAGGTCCAATCCGCACTTGTTCAATACTTCCTGAAGCGGATGAACGAGAAAAATATTCAGCCGGTTGATACGTTGGCCACGGCGCCGGAAGAAATGGAGGAAGCATCGCCAATCCTCGACAGCGCGCCTCCTCCAAAACAAGAAACCACTGTCTCAGATGAGGAGGCCAGAAAAATATGGCGGACGGTTACGAGGCTAGCTCGCTATCCGCATTTTCTCGAACGGCCGCAAGTTACCGCGGTTGTAGGCGGAGAGACGATGACGTTCCAGGTGGAAAGCAAACGAGGCGACAAAATCAGGATCAAAACCGGCAATAAAATGAGTATCATTCCTATTGAAGAAATTAGCGATATTCAAATTCAGTTTTAACAGGAAAGAGCTGCCCATAACAACGGCAGCTCTTTTCAATAGACTAGGTTTTCTGATGGTCAAATAAAGCTTTATGGCGCATAAGATGGAACGAAGGAAAGCACATTCCCTGGCCATGAGGCGAACGAAGGCCAAATTGCGCCCTTGTCAATCACTTAGCTATACCAATAATCCACGCAAAAAAAAAAGACTGTTTCGGTTGGAAACAGTCTGCACTTTCTTAGACAAGGTTTTGCGGGAAGATGCAGGAAACGCCGCAGAAGCAGTTTAGGTCGACAGTGATGCAAACGCCAGACCTAGCGAGCGACTTGGCATTTTCAAGATTTTTCACACAGCCAAATCCATTATTTTTCTTCTTTCCTTCACAAAGGTCAAAAACCGGTGTCGTTTGACCATGTGGGACAATGCCCAGGATTTCTAGTGTTGCACAGCAAGTTTCAGGGTCAACATCGATTACCCGGAACACACAGCCGCAAACAACATCAAATGGTGTATTCGTATCCGTATCTCTCCGTACTCCGATTGCCTGGAACGGAGTGCAAGTGCCTTTGCAGATAAGGATGACAGGAATGCTGTCGGCACCCGCATTGCCCACGCCGCCTACTAGTTCCTTTATAGCCATGCTGCATCCGAATGTACACTCATCTGTTGCGGGGTTTATTTTATCTTGGGCTTCCACGATTGCGAGCAAAGTATCACAGACGCAGTTGCTCGTGAAGAATTCTGAACCACAACTCATGGATGATCCTCCTTTTAGCGAAATAATTATTTGCATTATCAGACTATGTAAAGAGGGCCCTGGTGGGATGGGCAAACCGCCCAATTTTAGTTATTTTCATCAGGTATACGAGCCCGCTTTTCGAAAAACACGGATAGATGGGAGCTGAATCGAATGGAAAACTTTACACTGGAGCTGTTGATTGTCATGGGGCTTGCCTCATTCAGGCTGACAAGAATCATCGTATTTGATAAAATCACTGAGTTTATCCGGGCGCCATTCCTCGATGAAATAGAGGAGAACGGAGACGTATATGTGGTCCCAAAACCTTCGGGCCTAAAAAAGTGGATCGGCGAGCTGCTCAGCTGTTACTGGTGCACTGGTATTTGGGCGAGTGCCGGCCTGCTTGGCATGTATGTATTTTTGCCGAAAGTGGGAATCGCGGTCATTCTCATCTTCGCCGTAGCCGCAATAGGCGGCATCATAGAGACAATAATAGGCCGCCTGCTGGGCAGTTGAAATGAACATGCTCCCCGCTCGCTCATATAGTAAAGAGTAAGGATATACAGCAAAGGAGCAGGAACGATGCAGAGGAAAAGGAAACCGCCAGGCCGAATCACCCATGCAGAATCTGCTGTAAAGCCCCAGCCCGTAAAAAAGAAAAAAGGCTGTGGCTGCGGTGGCTATCGAAAACGGAAAAAATCGGAATGAAAGCTGCCTCGACAGGGACAGCTTTTTCTTTTTGCAAAATAACCCCCATACTCCAAGACAGACTAAAAAGGAAGTTCCCTAACACCAGCGTTCCATAATTTCCCTAAAGAGGAATACTAAAAATCGCCGCAACTAAAGATTAAGGAAAAGGTAAGGCATAAAATCAGCGAGCCTGTTAAAAAATAAAGGACAAATGGAAACAAGCGGGAAGGGATGGACGATGAAAAAATTTGGGTTTCTTTTCATAATGATTTTAGCCACCTTGGCAGGGACAGCTTGCGGAAATAGGGATGAAGCAAACAACAGCAGACTGGCGCTCATGAAAACAACAAATCCCGATCCTGTACATACAGTTGACTCGAACTCAAAGGTGTCCGAACAGGAAGTAAAGGAGGATATCGCTTCCTTTAAGGAAATTTATGACGTGGCGGTTATTAAGGGAAAGAAGGATGTTCTTGTTGCTTACAAGGTCAGGCATTTGCAGCGATTCAGGATGAAAGCGATTGAAAAGAAGGTTACCACTCGACTCGAAAAAAAATATCCTGATGCAAATTTTACTGTTTCAAGTGACTATAAGATATTCCTTGAGGCAACCAGGCTTCGAGATGGGTTGAAAAAAGGCACATATACCGGCAATGAGGCAGAAAAGCGCCTACAGAAGATCATTAAATTGCAGAAGGAAAAAACGTGAGGAGGCTTGGATAATGGGCGGGACAAAGCAAAAAACGGCCGAGCAGGAAAAGTACGAACAGCTGCAGAAAAAGCATGAAATTCAGCGGCCTGTTGTTAAAAACTGCCTGAAGGCATTTTGGGTTGGCGGAACCATCTGCCTGATTGGACAGGCGCTCAGCTATTTTTATATTCACTTTTTTAATTTTACGGAACAAACAGCCGGGAACCCGACCGTTGCGACACTCGTATTCATTTCGATGCTGCTGACCGGTTTCGGCCTATATGACCATCTCGGGCAATATGCCGGCGCGGGAAGCGCGGTCCCTGTTACGGGATTTGGCAATGCCGTCATTTCCGCGGCAATTGAGCACAGAACAGAAGGGTTTGTACTGGGGGTTGGCGGTAACATGTTTAAGCTTGCCGGCTCGGTCATCCTATTCGGAGTGTTTTCAGCGTTTGTCGTTGCCCTGATCAAAACATTGCTCGTTATGTGGGGGGTTATTTGATGCTAAAGGGCAGCAGGACTTGGATATTTGAGAATCGGCCTGAAATCCTGGCAACCGGGATAACGGGCGGGCCTTTCGAAAGTGCCGGACATCTTTCTTCCGACTTTGACATTCTTCATGATGATTTATGGATGGAGGAGCAAACGTACGAAAAGGCGCACCGCCTCCTGATTGATAAAGCGATTGAAACGGCCCTAAAAAAGGCTGGGATTAGCGGAAATGAAGTGCAATTTTTCATGGCGGGAGACTTGATTAATCAAATTACGCCGACTAGCTTTGCCGCAAGAAAAGCGGGTATTCCATATTTTGGGCTGTTCGGCGCGTGCTCGACGTCCATGGAAGGGCTTGCCCTGGCTGCCTTCATCCTGAATTATGAGGGAGCGGAGTATATTTTAACCGGTGCTTCAAGTCATAACGCCGCTGTTGAAAAGCAGTTCCGATACCCAACAGAATACGGCGGCCAGAAACCCCCAACGGCACAATGGACTGCGACCGGCGCCGGGATGGCGCTTTTGCAAAAAAATAAAGGCCAGGGAAAGCAACCGGTTGTCACGTCGGCCACAATTGGAAAGGTGATCGACATGGGCCTGACGGATCCGTTTAATATGGGCGGGGCAATGGCGCCAGCGGCAGCGGACACGATTTCCGCCCATTTTGCCGATACAGGCCGTGACCCATCGTACTATGATTTAATCGTGACGGGGGACCTTGCGAAAATCGGCAGCAGTACCGCCTATGAGTTGCTGACCAATAAAGGATTGAATATTGAGCAGAATAAGTTCCGGGATTGCGGGATGATGCTTTATAAGGATGACCAGCCAGTCCAGGCAGGGGCGAGCGGTGCCGGATGCTCAGCAATTGTTGTTTACGGACATTTGCTGAATGAAATGAAAAAAGGGACGTATAAACGGATTCTTGCAGTTGCCACTGGCGCGCTGTTGTCACCTTTGACTTTTCAGCAAGGGGATAGCATCCCATGTATTGCACACGCGGTTTCAATTGAGATGGACGGGAGGTGATGTCATGCTGGCAATGTTTTTCTGGGCGTTTGTCATTGGCGGTCTGGTTTGCGTAGCGGGCCAGCTGCTCATGGATTTTGGAAAATTGACTCCCGGCCACACACTCAGCCTGCTCGTTGTCATTGGGGCAGTTCTTGATGGGTTTGGACTCTATGAACCGTTTATGGACTTTGCGGGGGCAGGCGCGACTGTCCCGATTACTAGTTTCGGGAATTCGCTTGTCCACGGCGCTCTCCAGGAAGCCGAACAGCATGGCCTCGTCGGTGTGTTGACCGGCATGTTCGAGGTCACCAGCTCAGGGATTTCGGCTGCAATCATCTTTGGATTTATCGGTGCGCTCCTCTTCAAACCAAAGGGATAAAAACAGGGGCGGAAGTTTTGCCTGCTGGGATGAGGCCTATACACTTTGTCTGCACCTCACATATTGTAATAGTGTAAGTAGAAAAGTGAGGTGACTATCTATGTGCTTCGGAGGATTCGGCGGCTGCGGTTACGGCGGTTATGGCTACGGTGGCGGCTACGGCTACGGCTCAACATTCGTATTGATCGTCGTATTGTTCATCCTTTTGATTATTGTAGGCGCAAGCTTCTACTAAGATAGAGGAGTAAAGCCCGGCACGACGCGATGCCGGGTTTTTCTATGGTTGGAAACCCCTAGACGCTTACAAGGAATACTCCGCCCTGAATTCGGACTCCTAGAGGGCTTTTGGGACGTTGAGAGTCCGAATAAGGTATGAATTCGGACTCTTAAAGGTTTTTTGGGACGGTGAGAGTCCAAATACGCCCAGGATTCCTCGAATCCTTCAATTAATCGCTCGATACATGCCCCCGTAGTTTCCTCTTTTGGATTACTATCACTTTCCTTTCACATAATCCAGCCTCCTTCATACTATAAAAGTAGCCTATGAAGGAGCGTGACAACGACATGGATAACGGATTTTTCAAAAATCTCGAAAAAAAGACCGGCGTGAATATGAAAGATGTTTTCGAACTCGCCGCGTCATTGCAAAACGCTAATTTTAAAGATGAACGCACAGTCAGGAACGTCATCAAACGCGTATCCCAGATTGCCCAAAAACCGGTCAACAAGGAATTGGAAGATAAAATTGTCGAGTCCATCATCAAGGATGGCAAATCACTCGATTTTAACACCATTTCGAATATGATGAACAAAAAGTAACAAAAGTCCGGCCGCATATTGATTGGCCGGACTTGTTATTTTTGCAAAAGAATTTGCCCTCTATTTGGTCTCCCGGTCCCGTTCATACGCGATGAGCACGAGATCCTTATCGGCCTGGCTGCTCAGTACTTCCTCGAAAACTTTGATTTCCTTTAGCAAATCCTCTGGAAGATCAGCAGCATTGTATGTTTGCTCCATCTTTTTCACCTCACTTATAGGATAGACAAAAATGTTAGTATAAATTCAATAACGTGCGAAAGGAAGGTTTGTGAGTATGGATGTTGAAATAAGAAGGCCGGCACTCAGAGACACGGAAGAGTTAAATGAATTCTTCAGAATCGTGATCTCCGATACATTTGCAAAAGAAGGAATTGCGGAGAAAGTGGACGACCTGGCAGAGGAAGTCGAAACGAAGAAAAACTATTTGAAAGCTGACTTCGAAAGCTGTGGAGAGCGGCGCTACTTCCTGATTGCCCAAGCTGGTGGCAAAATGATTGGTTCGATTGAATTCGGCGCTGCAAGCAGCTTGATTGTTAAGTGCACAAATGGTGCATACAGCGGCCTGGTTCAGGTAGGGACTGTATTTGTCCATCCGGATTACCAACGAAAAGGAGTTGGGTCATTCCTTTTGAAAAAAATAGGCCAAGTCCTGAAGGGGCAAGGCATAGAAGAGTTCTGTCTCGACAGCGGCTATAAGACCGCCCAGACCATATGGGAGAAGAAGTTCGGAGAACCCGCATATGTGTTGGAGGATTATTGGGACGAAGGATATGCCCATATGATTTGGAAAAACAATGTGAGGGAACTCCTATAGGTCATTTTTGCAAAAAAGGGCCCGCTGCCAAAAATGCAACGAGACCCTTTTCCGATTATTCCAATTATGAATGTGCTGAAAAGCCGTAGCTTTATCGCTTTAATCCTTCCGCACCGGCGTCAGGAACCTCGTTGGATTGGCTGCCCGGTTGCGACGCATTGATGGGACGGAAATATACAATCTCTCCATCGCCCGTGTAATGGCGACATAAAACAGCCTGCGTTCCTCTTCAAGGGGAGCCGTGTCCCCGTTCCGGAGGCTTTCAAGCGCATAGTCATGCGGAAGGCTGCCGTCGACAGCACCTAGAATATAAACCGTTTTATACTCAAGCCCCTTCGCGCGATGAATGGTGCTAAGGGTGATTGAGCTCGTAAAATGCTTGCTGAGGTTCTTGATCTCCCTGTTCATCGCCGCCATGTGGGAGGCATGCTCAAGGAGTGTTTGGCTGCTGTCAAAATTCTTGGCCGCGACTTTCAAATCCTTCACATCATCTGAGCCTTTTTCTAGCTTGTTGCCTTCACTGCCGCGTTTCTTTAAATAATCAAGGAAGCCGAGTTCCTTTTCGATTCTTTCAATTGCCGCGTACGGTGCAAGATGGCGCATCGATTTGATGGCTGTAACGGCCGTTTTTAACTTTTTCATTTGAAAGGCATGGGCGGTTTTTACTTTTCCGAGCGCTTCCAAAGCACTGCAGTCGTCGAGAATGGTTGAAGCCTTGATGTCGGAAAGGACATCCTGTTTCAAAAACAGCGCAGGAAGAATAGCGGCAACCGCGTCGATGTCATCTTCATTGATTGCCAGCTTCAGAAATCCGAGCACCGTTCGGACTGTTCTTCGCTCATAAAAAGACTCGGCATCTTGTTCAATCCGAAACGGCAAGTTGGAGGAGGCAAGCCTTTCAAACACAGCACGCGACCCGGCATGTGTCCGGTACAAGATGGCAAAGTCGGAAGGGTCGGCACCGCCAGCAATTTTCTCCTGGATGTCCGTCACAATCATTGTTGCCTCTTCCTCTTCATCATAAGGGAAGAACGCAACTGGCGGCAGGCCTTCGCTTATGTTCGCTGCCATTTCCTTGCGGCGCCTTTTCTTATTATAGGAAATAATTCGGTTCGCAGCGGCGACAATTTCGTTGGACGACCGATAATTTTGGCTGAGCAGAATGAGCCGCGCACCAGGAAAGTCATGCTCGAAATTCAGCAAAAACTCAGGAGAGCTTCCTCTGAACGAATAGATCGTCTGGTCATCATCGCCAACGACACACACGTTTTTCGTTTTTGCTGACAGCATTTTAATCAATTCGTATTGCACTTTGTTAATGTCCTGGAATTCATCAATTAGGAAATACCGGAAGCGTTCTTGATACATGGCCAGAAGTTCCGGCGCGGTTTGAAACAATTCATAGCAGCCGGTGAGCATGTCGTCAAAATCGAACAGTCCCTGGTCCTGCTTGTACCGTTCATACCGCTCATACAACATAAGAACGGTTTCTTCCCATTCTGAATCGGGTTTGATTTTGGCAGGGGCGAGAAGGGAGTTTTTCCAAAAGCCGATTTGCTGAAGGGCAAGGTCATAAGGAAATTCTTTTTCCGACAATCCAAGCTCCCGGCCCGCCTCTTTGACAATCTTTTCACGTTGCCATTCCTTTTTCAAAAGCCGGTTGTTATTCCACTTTGCTCCGTCGGCATGCATCAAAATCCGGTAGAAGATACTGTGGAATGTTCCGGAGACAAGTTTTGAAAGCAGCCCGCTTTTCATATTCGGATAGCGGAGCAGGCGTGATTTCATTTCCTGCGCGGCCTTCGTTGTAAAGGTGACGAGCATGATTTCTGATGGTTTAATGCCGCGGACGTCAAGCATATAAGCTGTCCTCGCAGTCAGGACCCGCGTTTTGCCGCTGCCGGCTCCTGCAAGAACAAGGATCGGACCTTCGGTTTCAGTTACCGCCGCGGCCTGGTTTCCGTCGAGCTTAAATCCTTCCGCCTCTAGCAGTTTCACATAGTCATGCGGGTTGTCGAGAATAGGGAGGGAGGCAGTTGCCGTAGCTGCCCCAATGGCGAGCGGCTGCGCTCCGAGGAAGCCTTCTCCAACCGGTTTCGCGCTTGGGACGCGAAAGCCTTCAATTTGTCGGGTTTCCTTTATAGTCTCCGACGCCTCTAGGCAAATCTTCTCCGGATGGTATAAATGGAAGAAATGCGGGTCTTTTTCAATCCCCAAATAAAGACGGACGGGCTCAAGGCAAGAGGGACAAGAAAGTTCGCCATTCCTGCCAGCCATGTATATTTTTTGAAATCGGTCCCTGCCAAGTAGCTCCAAGTGGACAGTCCCGTTTTGATAGATTGCAGATTTCATTGACAGATTCTCCAAGTCTCGTAAAATTACACAATTTCTATCATAACAGACAAACGTCGCTCCCGGAAGTTTCGAATGGCCTGATTTTCGCAGGGGATGAGCAAAATAAAAACTCCCGCCAATTCGGCAGGAGCTGATTTCACTATAATTTTTTTACCATGGTCTTATGCGGAATCCCTGCATCGAGGAATTCTTCGGAGACGATCTCGTACCCGAGGCCTTCATAGAACGGGATTGCCTGTACCTGGGCATTCAGCTTCAGCTTTTGAATTTCCTGTTCCTTCGCGTATTCCTCAATTTTACGCATGATCGCTTTTCCGGCGCCTGTTCCGCGGACTTCTTGCAAAACGCAGATCCGTTCGACTTTCCCGTACCCGTCAACTAGACGGAAACGGCCGGCTCCTTTAGGTTCTGTCCCGTTATATAGGACGAAATGGGCGCAATCCCCTTCATACTGGTCGATTTCTTCTTCTTCGGGCACTTGTTGTTCATCGACAAACACTGTTTTTCTGACCGAAAAAGCGTCCTGCTTTTCCTTCTCGCTGCTCACTAAAACGACTTTCATCTATAACTCTGCTTCCTTTCCAAGGCGGAATGTTTCATACACTGTCCACTGCCCGTTTTCAAGCTGATAGAGGAGATGGACACGGTCGATTTCTTCTTCATGGTCAATTCCTTGCATTTTCAGTGCGCCGTACACATCCCAATGCTCGTCATCGGAAAGCTTCTGGCCGACAGTGATGTGGGGAACGAATTTGTATTGCATTCCCGGACTTTCAAGTAAATCGTTAAGGTCCTTATGCAGGGCGGTAATCGCCTCTTGCGGGTCAACTTTTAAATAAATGACGTTATTTACTGGATGAAAGGAGCTGATCTTGGATGTTTTTAACATAAACGGTTCGTGATTCTTGACTGCTTCTCGCAGCTGACTTGCGATCGTTTCTGCCTCTTCTTCTGTCGCCTCAAACGCATTTACGAGCGTAAGATGCGGCGCAATCAGTGAATAGTGGGGATCATAGCGTTTTCGATACGAATTAACCCAGTCCTGAAGCTGTTTAGATGGAAAAAGTGCAACACCAAATCTCATACGACCTACCTCCAAGAATCCATTTTGTCTGTACGTTACGTACAGCTATGGTATTTGTCCTTCAAAATATTATAACAAATTTGAATAAAGAAATATAATTTTGGCTGAATATTTTGTAAAAATAGATAAAAAGTCTGGGTGACGGGATTAAAATAGGGCTTTTAAAGCGGCTCTAAGGTCTGGCTGCCAATGGGTCCAAGTGTGGTCTCCATCAAATTCATGATATGTGTAGCGAAATGGTTTGGCGGAAAGCACGCCTGCTAGCTCCCTGTTAGGCGTAAGGAAGTCAGCTGTCTTACCGTTTACGAGCTCGGCGGCGTGTTCATTTTTGCCAACAGAATGATAAATCTCAATCGGAAGGTTCTCTTTGTATTTTTCCACTGCCTGTTGTACAGCCTCGTTGACGTACGGCGACTGGATCAGCACCTTACCGAACGTATGCGGATAGGAAAGTGCCGTCAGCAGCGAGACAGTCCCGGCCAGCGAATCTCCGGCAAGCGCGCGGGTTGCACCCATTTGGTAGGTAGGGTACTCCCGGTCCAAATACGGCACCAGCTCATGGGCAAGAAAACGGATATAGGCCGAATGCTTTTCACCTTTCGGATGGTAGGTACTGCGGCGGTGCTGGGCATCTTTATACGGAATGCCAACAATAATGACGTTTTCAATTTCTTTTTTTGCCAAAAGTTCATCGGCAAGAGTTCCAATCCGGCCAAGCCTGAAATAATCGTCTCCATCTTGGGTGATCAGGAGCGAGTATTTGTAAAGAGGCGAAAACGTTGCTGGCAGATGGATCAGCAGCTGAACTGATTCGCCTAACTCCTTGCTATCAAAAAATACTTCATTGACCGTTCCGCGCGCGAATTCCATAGTTTTTCCTCCGGCTAGTAAGATTTCAAGTGCATTTTACCATAACGTTAGCCGAAAAGCAGTTCAGAAAGTATTCATAATTTCAAAGGTTATGAGCATTATGGTAGTGTTAATATAAGTGGGGAAACATGGAAGGGGAATGAAATTGACCAGAGTACACAGTTCAGTTGTCACAGCCGCCGCAAAAAATGCACTCATTGAGCGCGGTGTTTTTATAGAAGCGATTGCCGCTATTGTTTACGAAATGCAGGTGCCTTATCATGAAGGGCTCACCATTGCTGAATGCATTGACAGCGTTGAAAAGGTTTTGCTGAAGAGGGAAATTCAGCACGCAATCCTTGTCGGCGTCGAGCTCGATACACTCGCTGAGCAGAACAAACTGTCCGAGCCATTGCAATCCATCGTTGAAAACGACGAAGGGCTTTTCGGCGTGGACGAAACGATCGCGTTCGGGGCAGCGCTCGGCTACGGCAGCATCGCCGTCACCACCTTCGGCCATCTTGACAAAAACAAAATAGGCATCATCAAAGATCTTGATACGAAAAGAGGCAACGGCGTCCACACTTTTCTCGATGACATCGTTGCCGCCATCGTCGCCACCGCCTCCTCCAGGCTCGCCCATCACAAACGCGACGAGGAAGAAGCGCTCGAAGAACTGAGCCAGGCGGAATTGATTGGGTAAGTTTTATTTTGTAAAAGAGAGTTTGGGAGTCAAATAAAAGGATAGGACAGGCTGAAGGAGATCAGCTGGCCTATCCTTTTTTGATATTGTAGGAATCTATAAAATACTACCTTGTGGGTAACTCGAAATAAATTTTATTAATCCAGCTCCACAAAGGAAAGCTTCGGGAGCATATGCATCGCACGAAGGAAAAGCGTTAGCTTTATCGAGGAGCGCCTAGCCCCTCGAGGTCTTAAGCCAATCCGTCAAGAAGGCAAAGACCGCCTTCTGGACGGCTCGTCTTAAGCTTGGCTACGCTCCGCTCGCATTAAGGGCGACTAAGGTTTTGCTAGGGCAAAACCAAGTCTTCCTATATCGGGGCTGATCACTAAGGAAAGCTCCCAGGAATAATCCTCGCAGGGACAGGCGGTTTTTGCCTGTCGCGAAGGCGCTTGCGCATTTTGTTATTCCGTGAGCAAATCCCGGTATTCTTCCTTCCGCTCCAGCACCTTTTTGGCAAAAGAGCAGGCGGGAATGATTTGCTTATTCTCATCCCTGGCGAAATCGCCGATTTTATAAACGAGCTTTTTCCCTAGGCCCCGGCCGTTTTGGTCTTCGTCCACGAGGGTGTGGGTGACGGTAATGATTTCTTTTCCGTCATCCGTTGTGCCGCTTGGGACATATTGAATCCTGCCAATCACTTTGCCGTTTTCCTCAATATAAAACTCATTTTGGCCATGTTTTATTTCGGTCATAAGAACAACTCCCGCCTTTCATTTGAACACCATCCTTTAGTTTACCCGGAAAGGGAAAGAACTTAACTTATTTCGAATTTACGGGTGGTTAAAAAGGATTTGAATGGCGTCTTAAGGCATGATATCGCTCTGAAGGAGCTGCGCGGAGGGAGGTTTTTGCAAAAGGATGAGGCGGGGGAGATATATCAAAAAAATTACCTGCTTTATCGGAGAATTTTTGAATATATCCATAAATTTTTATGTGATATCAATAAATTTTTCCATATATCCGAGTCTGTCAAAATTCAGACACAATTCAAAGGCTGCCCAATGGAAAGTACCAGAACTGTGGTCCTCCGAATCCTTATCAGGTTTTCACACAATGATAGAATTTACCCGACTCTCACTATTCAGTTCATAGCAAAAAAGATATACCTTGATCGTGTGTGTCAATGGCATTTGTCACACCTAAAGCGTGATTCCAATCATACCCGACTTCAAAGCAGTATTCCTACAGAACCGTTAAACCCAAAGGGTTTAAACCTTTCAATGGAAAAACAACCCTTTAGAAAGATGTCATAGAAAAGACACAATTGCCCGCCAACCAACCCAAAATATTTGTTAATATAGGTTGTGAAGTTAATATCCTAGAATAATTATAAAACAGGTTCGGACAACAGTTTTGAGCTCGATTCAAAGCAGATGATATTGTGAATTGGTGAGCAATAAAAATGACAAGCTGCACACGAAGTAGTATAAAAATGTTTAGTAATGGGGGTCTGATGATGGATTTATTAATCCTTGCTAGATTGCAATTCGCGGTAACGACGGTTTACCACTTTTTCTTTGTTCCGCTTTCGATTGGACTTGTTTTCATGGTCGCGGCCATGCAAACGTTGTACTTCGTAAAGGGGAACGAAATATATAAAAAGATGACAAAGTTTTGGGGCAATTTGTTCTTGATCAACTTTGTCGTCGGGGTAGTGACGGGGATTATCCAGGAGTTCCAGTTTGGGATGAACTGGTCGGATTACTCCAGATTTGTCGGGGACGTATTTGGCGCGCCGCTTGCCATTGAAGCGCTACTCGCATTTTTTATGGAATCGACCTTTATCGGAATCTGGGTTTTTGGCTGGAACCGCATTTCGAAAGGGCTCCATCTTGCGAGCATCTGGCTCGTTGCTCTCGGGACGCTACTGTCTGGTTTCTGGATTTTGACTGCGCATTCGTTCATGCAAGTGCCGGTCGGCTTTACGATCAACAATGGCCGTGCGGAAATGAATGACTTTATGGCTCTGCTGACAAACGGCAAGCTTTGGGTCGAATTTCCCCACGTTATTTTCGGGGCCTTTTGCACAGGCGCGTTTTTTGTTGCCGGCATCAGCGCATATGGCCTATTGAAGAAGAAACATGTCCAATTCTATAAAACTTCGATGAAATTTGCGATCATTGCCGGCCTTGTCGGCAGCCTTGGAGCCGCGCTATCTGGCCATAGCAATGCACAGTACCTTGTTGAAAAACAACCGATGAAAATGGCTGCCATTGAAGGCATCTGGAAGGATACGCCGGATCCGGCTCCGTGGTCCGCTTTTGCCATCATCGACACGAAAAACAGAGAAAATAAATTTGAGATCAATATTCCTTACGCACTCAGCTTCCTGGCGTATTCGAAGTTCGAGGGGAGCTTGAAGGGAATGGAAACACTTCAGAAAGAGTACTCTGAAAAATATGATGCCATCACTGGGGAAGGGACGAATTATATCCCGCCTGTGAAGACAACGTACTGGAGCTTCCGTTTGATGATTGCCTTTGGTGTCTTCATGATGCTTTTGTCGTTTGCCGGACTTTATTTGTGGAAGAAGAAGGCTCTCGAAAAAAGCAAGCTTTTCTTGAAGCTGCTAGTGCCGGCGATTTCCTTTCCGTTCCTCGCCAATACGTTTGGCTGGATTACGACCGAGGTTGGCCGCCAGCCTTGGACGGTCTTTGGTTTATTGACAACCGCCGATTCAGTTTCACCAAACGTTTCCGCGGGATACATCCTGACGTCGCTCATCGCGTACATGCTGATTTTCACCATACTCGCAGGTGCGATGGTGTACTTGATGATCCGCAAAATTAAAAAGGGTCCTGAATTCGCCTCTGGTACGGATTCTCAGGTAACAACCGATCCATTCGAAGGGGTAGGTGCCTAATATGGAATTAAGTGAATTTTGGTTTGTTTTAGTTTCCATTCTTTTTATCGGCTTCTTTTTCCTGGAAGGCTTTGATTTCGGGGTTGGCATGGCAACAAGGTTCCTTGCCCGGGATCAGCTGGAGCGCACGGTCCTCGTCAATACGATTGGGCCTGTCTGGGATGCGAACGAAGTCTGGCTGATTACAGGAGCCGGAGCGATTTTTGCGGCATTCCCGCACTGGTATGCGACGATGTTTAGCGGCTATTACCTGCCGCTCCTCCTTGTCCTGCTCTGCCTGATTGCGCGTGGCGTCTCTTTCGAATTCCGCAGGAAAGGGCCGAATGCGCAGTGGACGAATACGTGGGACTGGTCGATTTTCATTAGCAGCCTGTTTACGCCGTTCCTGCTTGGCATCTTGTTCACAAGTATGCTGAGAGGAATGCCCATTCAGAAAGACATGAATATGACCGCTGGCTTTTCGGACGTCATCAACATCTATTCCGTCTGGGGCGGCCTGACGATCACATTGCTCTGCTTCCTGCACGGACTGTACTTCCTCGCTCTGAAAACGGAAGATAGCCTGAGGAAACGGGCTAGGGAAATGGCGAAGAAACTAATCCCGTTCGTACTTGGCGCCGTTGTTGTCTTTGTAGTGCTGTCGTGGACAATGACTGACATTTTCGTTGTCCGCCGGGTGCCGGAACTCATCTTGATGAATATAATCGTACTTGCTTACGGGCTTTCTTATATTTTCATTTCAAAAAAGAAGGAAGGCTTCGCATTTACGATGTCCGGAGTTGGCCTAATTTCAACGATTGCGGCTATCTTCATCGGCCTCTTCCCGAGGGTGATGATCAGCTCGATTGACAAAGCTTTCGACTTGACCGTCTATAATGCCGCGAGCGGTCCGTATTCCTTGAAAATCATGACAATTGTCAGCTTGACCATTTTGCCATTCGTCATTGGTTATACTATCTGGAGCTACTATGTTTTCAGAAAAAGAGTTTCTGCGAAGGAGCATTTAACCTACTGATGGACCGATCATTGTTTACACTAAAAGGATTTAAACCAATCATGGCTGTCCTGGCGGTGCTGACCGCCCTCCAGGCAGCCATGATTATCATACAGGGCTATTTCCTCGCTGATGCAATCTCCTCCCTCTTCGGTGGAGATTTGTTTCATTCCGCGGCTGGAAAACTGGCCATTTTCCTCGGCGCACTCGTCCTTCGCCACTTCCTGGCTATGCTGAACCGGAAAATTGCCTTCCGGTTTGCCGCTAAAACGAGCGCCCGCTTAAGGGAAGACTTGGTTAGAAAGCTTTTCGTCCTTGGCCCGCGGTTTGCCGCTGCAGAAGGCTCCGGCCAGACGGTGACGCTCATCATGGAAGGCGTAGCGAAGTTCCGGCGTTATCTTGAGCTCTTTTTGCCAAAATTGTCCAGTTCCCTCATCATACCCGCGGCGGTTTGTGGATTTGTCTTCTTCCAAAATGTCCGTTCAGCAGTTATCCTGATCCTCGCCGTGCCAATCCTGATTGCTTTTATGATCCTGCTCGGCCTTGCGGCAAAAGAAAAAGCGAGCCGGCAATACAGCACATATCAAGTCCTTGCGAATCATTTTGTGGATTCGCTCCGCGGGCTGGAAACCCTTAAAAACCTCGGCTTAAGCCGCCGCCATGCCGGAAAGATCGAGAAGGTCAGCGAACAATATCGGAAGGCGACGATGTCCACGCTTCGGTTCGCTTTTTTATCAAGCTTCGCGCTTGAATTCTTTACGATGCTTTCCGTTGCGACTGTGGCCGTCTTTCTTGGTCTTGGTCTGATCAACGGGCATATAGAGTTACAGATAGCGTTGACGGTTCTCATTCTAGCACCTGAATACTTTTTGCCGATTCGCGAAGTGGGCTCCGACTTCCATGCCACGCTCGATGGGAAGGAGGCTGGAGAAAACATCCGTGCCATCCTGAAAGAAGAAGTGTCGGTTCCTGCCCAGGACCGAGTACCCACTTGGCATGCCGGTTCAACCTTGGCTGTGGAAAACCTGCAGCTGCCGTTCGGTTCGGAGAGCGATAAGAGGATAAGCTTTTCGGTTTCCGGCATGAAGAAAATCGGCATCATCGGTGCGAGCGGTGCGGGCAAGTCAACACTGATTGATGTATTGAGCGGCTTTTTGCAGGCAAGATCCGGTGATATTTCCATTGACGGACAGCCGCTCCGGGACTTTGCCAATCCTACTTGGCAAAAGCAGTTAACCTACATTCCGCAGCATCCCTATGTGTTTTCCGGTACGCTGTTGGATAACATCCGTTTCTACCAGCCCGATGCAACAGAGGCGGCGGTGATGGAAGCCGCCGATTCAGCAGGCTTGTCTGAGGTTGTCGCCAGTCTGCCAAAGGGGCTTCATACAGTAATTGGCGAAGGCGGTCGGATGCTGAGCGGCGGCCAGGAACAGCGTGTCGCCTTGGCGCGCGCCTTCCTCGGCAGCCGGCCGGTCATCATGCTCGATGAACCGACCGCCCATCTCGATATTGAAACGGAATATGAATTGAAACAAACGATGCTAAAATTATTTGAAGAAAAGGTTGTTTTCCTGGCAACGCACCGCCTGCATTGGATGCAGGACATGGATTTCATTCTCGTCCTTGACCACGGCAGGCTTGCCGAAAGTGGGACACATGAGGAATTGCTCGCTAGGAAAGGCTTTTATTACGAGTTGTGCCAGGCACAGATGGAGGGTCGCGAGTGAAAACTGATAAATGGATCAAACCTTATATCCTTCAGCACCGCCGGCTGTTTTGGATGGCCATTTTGCTCGGCGCGCTGACAATCCTTTTTGGCGGCAGCCTTATGTTTTCTTCAGGCTTCCTTATTTCAAAATCGGCCACACGCCCGGAAACGATTCTACTGGTGCATGTCCCGATTGTTGGCGTGCGCGCCTTCGGGATTGGCAGGGCGGTCTTGGGCTATGTCGAACGCCTGACCGGCCACCAGTTTATCTTGAAAATTGTTTCGGCCATGAGGCTGCGCCTTTATAAAATCGTTGAGCCACAAGCGGTTTTGCTCCGTTCGAAATTCCGTACTGGCGACTTCCTTGGCGCCCTGGCGGATGATATTGAACACTTGCAGGATTTTTATTTAAAGACATTGCTGCCGGCGATTGTTTCCTTGGCTGTTTACACGGTCGTTATCCTGTTTGCCGGGGCATTTTCCGTGCAGTTTGCAATCGTTCTCGCATTTTTGTGCGGCCTGCTTGTTTTTGCCGGCCCGGTTGTTTCCTACCTCTATATGCGGGCAAAAAACGAACAGATGAAGAAAGTGCGGAACAAATTATATTTGCAGGCAACGGATACCGTTTTTGGCCTGAGCGATTGGCTGTTCAGCGGCCGGCAGGAAGAGTTTATCCAGAAACATGAAAAGCAGCAAGGAGAGCTGTTAAAGCTGGATAAACAAAGGCAGTCATTTGTGGACTGGCGTGATCTTTTGCAGCAAGCCATCCTTGGAGCTACAGTGGTCGCGACCGTTTACTGGGCGACCGGGTTGACCGATGATGGGAAAATCCCGGCCACGCTGATTGCGGCATTCACTCTCGCGATGCTGCCGCTGCTTGAATCGTTTTTGCCGCTGTCAAGTGCAGCAGGCGATTTGACGATTTACAGTGATTCGATTAAAAGGCTGGAAGAAATGGAAAGCAAGGACGGGTATGAGTGGAAGGACGAGGAAGAGAATAGAAGCCAGGATGCTGTGTCGGCTTCGATTGAACTTAATAGTGTTTCGTTTAAGTACGAAACGGGCGAAGAGGTCGTATCCCGTTTCACTCTAACCGTTTCGCAGGGCGAAAAGGTGGCGATTCTCGGGCCGAGCGGTTCCGGCAAATCAACGCTCTTGAAACTAATCCAAGGACAGCTTTTGCCAATTGAAGGGGAGATTCTTTTAAATGGAAGGCGAACAGGCGAAATGGCAACGGAGATTTCTCGCTGGATTAGTGTCTTGAACCAGAAAGCCTATTTGTTCAACACATCGGTTATGAATAACATTAGGCTCGGAAATCCAGATGCAACGGATGAAGAGGTGTTTGAAGCAGCTAAAAAAGTCGGGCTCCATGAGATGCTCACCCAGCTTCCGGACGGTTACCGGACTGGCATGAGAGAGGCGGGACAGCGCTTTTCTGGCGGGGAACGGCAGCGGATTGCGCTAGCCAGGATCCTTTTGCAAAAAACGCCCGTCGTCATGTTGGATGAACCGACCATTGGCTTGGATCCGATAACCGAAAATAAGCTTATCATGGACATTTTCCATGCACTCGAAGGCAAAACCCTCATATGGGTGACCCACCACCTCGCCGGAATGGAAAAGATGGACCGGATTTTGTTTATGGATGACGGCAAAATTACATTGGAAGGCACCCATGATGAACTTCTGAGTGAAAGTGAACGGTACCGCCGGCTTTATGAAATGGACAGGCCGGTTAGGGTGTGAATAGATTTTCATTTTCCGCCGTTCCTACACACCATAAGGGGCAAACTGACCTGTCGTTGTCCCGAACCGTTGCTTTTCGGGACAGTAAACCGATACTATGACCTGTCGTTGTCTCGAATCCTGCTTTTAGGACAAGAAACCTATAAAAACGCCAAGCGAGATGAATAATCCCCTAGCAAAAAAGAAACATACTGAGATTAGTAACATAGAATAGGCCCCTGGTCTGCGTTACTAATCTTAGTTTGTTTTTTTCCATTCTATAACAATGAATCAACTCACGCAGCGTGTTTTGCCAGGCCGGGCGGACAGGATGTTTTCGAGTTTGAACGTCCGCAGTTTGTTGCGCAGCAGGCAATAGGCGTACACATCATTACCCCTAATGGCGCGGATGATCATTTTGCGCTGGGTCAGTTCATTTTTCTTCGAAAGGTAAATCACTTCAAGGGGCATGTTTTCTTCCATTGAACGGAGAAGCATTCCATTCATCTCACCACCTTCTTTCTATTCCAATTATATACGAACGCTCGTTCTTTATTCATCGTTTTTTACTTGGATAGAAAGTATTTTTTTGCAAAAAAGAGAATATAATTATAGAAAATATTGGTAATGTTGTGATAGATTTGATTTAGCGAAGGGGGAGTTTAGATGGAGGTAAAAAGGCCTGCGGGTTTCGGGACACGTTTTTTAGCAGATGTGCTGGATTCGCTTATTGTTTCATCCATTATCGGAATTGTGGTTTACCTCGTGAAAGGGGATTTTCAAGCTGATTGGGCAAGCTCGTACCCGTGGCAGATTGTGACGATGATTTATACGACGATTACGCCGGTCGTTTGGGGCGGCTACGTCATTGGCAAAAGGATTTTTAAAATAAGAATTAGAAAGTTTAAGGATGACAGACCTGTAAACTTGGTGGATATGCTGCTTCGCGAAGTGGTCGGAAAATATTTTGTCGCTGGAATTACGTTGGGAATTTCTATCATTGTCAGTGTGTTCATGGTGATGATTCGTGAGGACAAGCGCGCCGTTCACGACCTGATTGCCGGGACATATGTGAGGTATGACTGATGACACTCCTAAATGCGTATCAACGTGGAAAACCTTATAGCTTGAGAATGAAATCAACGACTAGTGAATAGTCCATACATAGTTGCGCTGTACCGAGTTTCGGGTCAGCGCTTTTATTTTGCAAAAAAGAGTGTTAAGAATACAAAGGTGCTTTTTACCTAATGAAAATGTTCTGAATAGTTATAAAAACCTATTGCATTCATCGCGATAGGTAATTAAAATACTAACTAGTGTATATTTATACAATAAAGCTTGTAAATGACAGAAACTGGAGGGGTAACAGTGAAAAAGAGCAAAATCGTTTCAAGCGTGCTGGCGGCAAGTCTGCTCGTGTCGGTTCCGTGGTCCGGGGCTTTGGCGGGCCCGGTAAAATGGGTCAATGTGAATGTGAATGAGGAACAGGATGGGAGCATGTTCAACAGCGAAAACTATGACTTTATGAAATTCTCAAAAATTGGCCAGAAGCTCGAGGAGATTAATAAGCAGTCGAACCGGATGAAGGTGGAGGTAAAGGGGACCTCGTCCAAGGGGTATCCGCTGTATGTAGTCACGATTGCCGATCCACAAGCGCAGGGGAAGTTCGGCAAAATCCAGTCATTAAGGAAGCAGATGTTTAAAAACCCGCAAAAAGCGCAGGATTTTATCACGGCAAACCCTGATTTCAAGGTACCTGTGATGATTAACGGATCGATTCACGGAACTGAGTTCGTCGGAACGGATGCAATCATGCAGTTGATTGAGCGCTTCGCTACCGAAAGCGACGCGACCACCAAGGAAATTTTGAAAAATAATATCCTGATTTTTAATGTTGTTCAGAATCCGGATGGCCGTGTCGATGCGACCCGCTTCAACGGCGAGGGGATTGACTTGAACCGCGATTTCATTACCCAGTCGCAGCCGGAAACACAGGAAACGGTGGCGCTTTTGAAAGAGTGGAATCCGATGGTGTTCCTTGATACGCACGGCTATGTAAAGAACTATGCACCGAATTTGCAGGGGTTGATCGAGCCATGTACGCCCCCGCATAACCCGAACTATGAGTATGACTTGTACCAGAAATGGGCTTATGCCCAAGCGGAAGCGATGGAAGCGGAAATCATGGGCAATAAGAGCGCCTATGAAGGAACGTTATATAAAAATATGAAGGGGACCTATATTCCGCAGCGTAATGATGCGGACGGCTGGGATGATTATCCGCCAATCTTTACGCCAATGTATGCGATGTACCACGGCGCCTACGGCCACACGCTTGAAACTCCGACTAATGATGAGGACGGGGTCAAGTGGATGTACGATGCCATTATGGGAGCATTAAAGTTTGCGACTGAAAATAAGGAAGCGATGATCAAAGACCAGATAGAAATTTTCAAGCGTGGTATTAATTTCGACCACCCGAATCATAAGGAAGGCCATTTCCCTCAGGCGTATATTTTGCCAGTAGATGAAAAAGACCCGACTGTGACGGAAAAGGCTGTCAGCCATTTGCTCAAAAATGATATCGAAGTTGTCCAGGCAGCCAAACCATTTGCAGCAGGCGGCAAGAAGTATGACAAAGGAACGTATATTGTCAAAATGGATCAGGCAAAAGCAGGCCTTGCCAATACAATGCTTTGGGACGGGGAGGATATATCGAACGATATCGCGGCGATGTACGATATTTCCGCCTGGAGCCTGCCTGAACTGTGGGGATTTGAAGCCAATCCTGTTAATGAGAAAGTTGATGTTGTTGCTTCCAAGGTGAACAATGTCGGCAGCAACGGTTCTGTGTCCGGAAAAGGGCCATTCTTGATTCCGAACAGTTCTGTCAAGGCAGTCGAGCTTGTGAATAAGCTTTTGGCAAAAGGAGTGGCGGTGAAGCGCGATACGGAGGGCAATTTCTATGCCGCGGCAGCTGCGAATGAAATTTTTGCCGAGGTGAAGGCGTCGGGAGTGCAGATCGGCACAGCGAAGATTCCTGCTGGTGCCGAATCAGTTGAAAACCTTAAGGTAGCCATTCTGAAAGATGGCGGAATGGGCAAGGTCCAGTCGCATGCGGGAACGAAGCTTGCACTGAAGCGCCTTGGATTTGATGTTGCCGAGGTGACTCCTGTGGAGGTTGCTGACAAAGGACTTTCCGGATTTGATGTGTTCTTCTACAGCGGGACGGAGAGCCTCATTGCGACGAATTTGAGTGCGGCTAATAAGGAGTTCGGTTTCCAAAATGCTGGCCAGTTGCAAACATTTAAAGCGAATCTGAACAGCTTCCTCGATAACGGAGGCAAATATATTGCGGTTGGGGCAGCGGCATCCCGTGCAACGAAGACGCTCGGCCTGACAGATAATACGGTCAATTCAGGCGGCTCTAACAGCAATGGAATTGTAAGAGTCGATTATAGCGGAACCGGCCTCGGAGCGGGCTATGTCCAGGATGACATTGGCTTCGTTTACCGCCCTGCCTGGTATACGGTTGTGGGTAATGATGAAGTTGCGGCTACATTCGATAACAGCCAGGACTTTTTCCTCGCCGGCCACTGGAGGAATCGCCCGGCCGTCCAGTCACAGCCTGTCATTGTCAAAGAGGACGGCAAGGACGTAACCTTGATTGGGCTTGAAGCCGGATTCCGTGACCATACGGATTACCTGTTCAGACTCTTGTCGAATGCTATTTTTACGAAATAACGATTGTGTCTGGCTTGAAGCTGGGTGCCTATTTAGAAGATAGAAACGAAGCGTGGCAAATCTGCCAGGCTTCGTTTTTTTGCATAAAACTTTCAGGCTTATCTCAAGCTAAACGGGATAAGCTTTTTTGCGGAAGGACGCCGGAATACGCTGCAATCCAACGGCTTATTTTTTACTTAAATGGATGGTTGTACTTCTGGAGAAGGCTGGCAAATTGGCGAACCTTAGCTTAAATCATAAGGGGAAATGGATATGCCTTTACGAAAACAACCGGCATCTGCCTGTTCCTGAGGAGGACGCACGATTGGATACACAAACAAAAGGCTCATTGCTTAACCAGCCAAAGGCAGTATGGGCGGTCTTTTTTGCCAGTATTATCGCTTTTATGGGCCTCGGCCTCGTCGATCCGATTCTTGTTGCAATCGGCCGTCAGCTTCTCGCGACGCCAAGCCAGGTCACGTTGCTCTTCACGAGCTATAATGCCGTCATGGCTGTTGCCATGCTAGTTACAGGCATGATTTCCTCACGGCTAGGCATCAAATGGACGCTCCTCGCCGGAATTGTCATCATCGCGGCATTTTCCGGAATGGGCGGACTTTCAACGAATATATGGACGCTCGTCGCATTGCGCGGCGGCTGGGGGCTTGGCAATGCCCTGTTCGTCGCGACAGCGTTGGCCGCCATCGTATCACTTTCAAAAAGCGGTACGGCCAAGGCGATTATCTTGTACGAAGCGGCAATCGGACTCGGCATATCAGTCGGCCCACTGCTTGGCGGCTGGCTCGGAAGCATGTCATGGAGGGGGCCTTTTTTCGGCGTTGCTGTGTTAATGGTGGTTGCCTTCGTCGGTTTAATCACCCTCATGCCGGGCGCAAAAGCAGAGTCCGATGCTCCGAAAGTGAAATCTTCCATTAAGGATCCGTTCCTTGCGTTAAGACACCGCGGCCTTCTTGTTTTCGGCATTGGGGCCGCATTGTATAACTTTGGATTTTTCACCTTGCTTGCCTTCGCGCCATTTGTGATGGGGCTTGATGAGCATGGGATAGGATACGTATTCCTTGGCTGGGGCCTTCTGCTTGCAGTCACATCTGTTTTTACAGCGCCATTTTTGCAAAAGTGGTTTGGTACTGTGAAAGCAATGTGCCTCATGCTGACTTTGTTCGCTCTTGTCCTGGCGGCGATGGGAATTTGGACATCGACGCAGTGGGTCATTATTGCATCCGTCATTATCGCCGGCGCGCTGCTTGGGAATAACAATACTCTCATTACAACAGCAGTGATGAACTCCGCCCCCGTTGAACGGGCTACCGCATCGGCAGCCTACAGCTTCCTCCGATTCATCGGAGGGGCAATCGCGCCGTTTTTCGCCGGCAAACTCGCGGAATGGTTCAATCCAAGTATGCCATTTTTTGTAGGCGCCGCATTCGTACTACTGTCGGTCATCTTCATCGCGCTAAACCACCAGCATGTCAAGCATGTTGATGAGGCGTATGCTAGTCATTAATGAAAAGAAACGAAGCCCGAGCGACTGCGAGACGCCGGGCTTTTTTGCTGAAAGTTGGATTTTCTATTGCCGTGAACAGGCTGGTTTCTATACTATGGTGTTATGAGCAGAAATTCAGCCTGGAGGTGGCAAGGTGGCGAAGCGTGAACCGATCGCAGCGGCACAGGCATTCATTGCGAAACATTACCCGGATTGTAAGGCCGCCATATTGGCTGGCAGTGTGGTCCGCGGGGAAGCGACGGAAACCTCGGATTTGGATATGGTCATTTTTGATCCGGAGATCCCGTTCTCTTACCGGGAATCGGTACTGGACGAAGGTTGGCCGATAGAACTTTTTGTCCATAACATGACTTCCTATCGGCACTTTTTTGAGATGGATAAAGAGGACGCAATCCCTACGATGCCGCGGATGGTTGCGGAAGGAATTGTTTTGAAAGGAAAAGATGCCGTCGAGCCGATTAGAAGGGAAGCAAGGGAACTGATGGACGCTGGCCCAGACGAATGGTTAGAGGAAACGATCATCGCTAAACGGTACTTCATCACGGATGTGCTCGACGATTTCATCGGCTGTCCGGACAGGGGAGAAGGGCTATTCATTGCGAATAAACTAGCCGATTTGGCGGTCGAATTCGTGCTGCGGACGAACAGGAAATGGCTCGGAAACTCGAAATGGGTAGCTCGATCCTTAAAGCAATTCGATGAAGGCTTCGCTAGCCGTTTTATCGATTCATTGGATGCCTTTTATCGAAAAGAAGCCAAGGAGCCGCTTATCCAGATCGTCGATGAGATTCTCGAGCCATATGGCGGAAGGCTGTTCGAAGGCTTTTCTCTCGGCAAAATAGAAATCTAATAGAGGTCTGGCGTTGCAACTCGGTTTACAAATAAATCTATTTTGGCGCTTGAAAAGGTATTCACTAAGGAAAACTTTTGCAAAAAAATGAAGCGAATAGGATTATTCTTTTGCAAAAACTTCCCCCTTCACTTGAATCGGTTGGGAAAATCGTTCGAAAATGACACGTTAAAGGAGTTAAATTGATGACAAAGCACAGTGCAGAATACTGGATTAATCAGCTCGGACTTGAACCACATCCGGAAGGCGGTTTTTACAAGCAATCTTATAAATCTGGGGAAGAGGTTCCAGGCCGGGGGCGAGTACTTTATACAAGCATCTATTTTCTGATGACAACCGGAAATATTTCGCATTTCCATCGGCTCCAGTCGGATGAACTTTGGTATTTTCATGCGGGGGATTCCTTGTCCGTCCATATGATCCATGAAAACGGTGAGTACGAAGAGGTTCGTCTCGGTTTGAATCTCGAAAACGGGGAAGTGCCCCAGTTGCTCGTTCCCAAGAATACCATTTTCGGTTCGTCCGTTTTGCAGGAGGATGCTTATGCGCTGGTTGGCTGCATGGTCTCACCAGGCTTCGAATTCGAGGACTTTGAACTGTTCACCCAAGAGGAACTGCTTCGGGACTACCCGCAGCATGAGGAAGTCATTCGGCTAATGGCGTATGAAAAACTGCCGGAATGATAGACGGGTTTCTTGGTAGGGAGTGCAGGCGGTTTTTTAAATAAAGCTGCCTTTAAAGCACACTTTATCTACTAATTTTTAAGAAAGCTGCTGCGGCGGCTTTTTTTGTTGGCTGGTTTTGGGAATTTGCAGCTAAGATCTATTTTAATGAAAGGCAAGCAGGATTTTTAGCATCTTCCGGGTGTTTTGGGAAATAAATCCGAATCGAATGCCATTTATCCATTAAATTTTGAATTTTATCCACGAATTTTTGAATATATGCATAAATTTTCCCGATATATCAATAATTTTTTTCATATATCCGAGTCTGTCACTTTTTCGCCACACTTCCCGCCGGTAAAACCACATACTGGAAAAGAAACCAATCCTTCCAAACGCACATTCGATTGGGAAATATTTAGTAAAAAGCCCAACCGCTATCTGAATATTCTTTTTAATAAAACGCAAAAAGTGTTACTATGGAATAAATGGAAGGAAAAGGGTGAGGGGATGAGTTCATGGAAAAACCCGATTCTGTTATTGTCGGGGATTGGCATTTCTTATTTGGGCAGCTGGATTTATTTAATTGCCCTGAATATTGCCGTCCTTGATTTAACCGGATCGGCGGCAGCAGTCGCTGGCCTGTACATTATCAGGCCAATCGCGGTGTTAATCACAAACACCTGGTCAGGCAGTGTCATTGACCGGGCCAACAAACGGAAGCTGATGATCGCAACAGATGTCATTAGAGGACTACTAGTCATCATCATTCCATTTACGGATTCACTTTGGCTCATTTACTTAATCATGCTGTTTATTAACGTGGCTGGCGCATTTTTTGGGCCAAGCTCAACGGTTTATATTGCAAAATTAGTTCCGGAGGAAAACCGCCAACGGTTCAATTCAGTAATGAGCATGACAGCTTCGGGAGCATTTTTGCTCGGTCCCGCGATTGCAGGAGCGCTGATCATGTTTGCCGGAACCGACATTTGTATCATCATTAATGCCATTTCATTTATCGTGTGCGCATTCTTTATTTACCTGCTGCCGGATGTGGATGAGGCGAAACAAGATGCGAAAGAGCCAATTCGGCTTGCAACACTTATTGAGGATTGGAAGGCAGTCCGGCATTTTATAACCGGTGCAAAATTTTTCATCTTCGTTTATTTACTCTACCAGGGGGCAACGTTGATTGGGTATGCCCTAGACCCCCAGGAAGTGACATTTATTAAAAAACACCTTGGCTTATCCACACAAGATTATGGCTTGATTGTCAGTATTACCGGGATAGGCGCGCTAGCCGGGTCATCCGTTGCCGCATTGGGAGCGAAGAAAATCCCGCTGAAATACTATCTCGGAGGCGGGATGCTGCTGCAGTCGATTGGCTATATCGCCTTTTACTCATCCGTTGATTTTTTTACCGCAACGGCCGCGTTCGTCTTTTTGGGCTTTTTCATGGCCTTCGCAACCGCAGGATATGCTACATTCTTTCAAAATAAAGTCCCGATTGACCTAATGGGCAGATTTGCAAGCGTTGCCGAAATGGCTCAGGGAGTTATCCAAATCAGCCTGACACTGGTCGTCGGCTTCCTGGCAGAATGGTTCACCGTCCAATTCGTCTGCATCGCCTTTTCCGTCGTCGGCGTTGCCTTCGCAATCATCCTGTTTGCAACCATCGTCATGCCATCAAAAGCTGCCTACTTCAAAGAAAAAACCCAAACCCAAAGCGCAGCCAGCTAAAAGAAACACCCAAACCACACCAAAAAAAGGCGGTCCCCCTCCGCCTTTTTTTTTGATGCAGGGGACGGTTCTGCTGCTTCATTCGGGTCCCGAATGAAGCGCTAGAACCGTCCCCTGCCTCATTAGCCTCTGCCAAGGTATTTGTTGATGTCTTCGGCTTTGACGTTTTTGAAGATGTTGATGACGAAGAGGAGGACGGATAGGACGAGGATGTTCGGGAAAATTTGGAGCAGGATCATGAGGGAGTCGTTTCCGAGCAGCAAGTAAACTAAGCCTAGCATGAATAATGGCAATGAAATGTTATAAAGCCAGAAATGAAGTTTCGCGAGTAGCGTCTCACCTGCCTTCGGGAAAAGCACATACACTAGGCCAGACAATGCCAACGAAACCCAGCCGACAAGGTTAATATGGGCATGCGCGCCCATGAGGCGGTGATCGCCGGCAATTTCCATGCCAACTCCCATTCCGACCCCAAGCAAGAAATAAAGCGAAGCAATTTTAAGAAAAAGGGTTCCCAGTTTCACAAAAAGCACCTCCTTTTTCATAGTGGTGAACCATTACCAATATACGTTGGAAACACACGCATTATGAATTTTCCAACATAATAAAGCTGCTAACATCATATGGTCTGAATGCATAAACGTGTTGCCTATTTTTGCAAAAAAGAAAAAGCCCGCCAAGAAGGCGGACTAGCAAACTCAGCAAGCGATCATACTGTTGTTATCGATTGAAAAGATCATACAGCCTGCCCGCCGCACCCGGCCGGCGGGGCGGATTCTTCATGTCACGCGCCATTTGCAGCGCGCGGTTTACGTCGATAATGCCGTTCCCGTATTGCGCATCTCTGCCTCTGATTCCACTGTCTGCGGCTGAACGCTTGATAATCTTCGCGACCTGCCTGTTTGACAGCTTGGGGTTCTCTGAGCGGATCAATCCGGCAAGGCCGGCAACATGGGGAGAGGCCATCGAAGTCCCGGACAAAGCGGCATACTGCTTCTTGAAGTACGTACTCGGAATATACACACCCGGAGCGGCCACATCCACATAAGTGCCGTAATTGGAAAACTCGGCGAGTGCACCTTCATGGTCAATCGCTGAAACGGCCAGGACCTGTGGGTAGGAGGCCGGATAGGTTCGCTGCCGGGAATGGTCATTGCCAGCGGCCGCAACTAGGACAACATCCCGGCTGTACGCATAATCGATCGCTTCCTTCAGCGCCCGGGAAGGCTGATAGTTGCCAAGGCTCAGGTTGATCACCTTGGCGCCATTGTCAGTCGCCCAGTAAATCCCTTTGGCAATGTCAAACGTTGTCCCATACCCTTTTTTGCCCATCGCTTTGACAGGCATAATTTTGTTATACCATGTAATCCCGGCAACCCCGCGGCCGTTATTCGTCTCCGAGGCAATGATGCCGGCGACATGTGTGCCATGCCCGTTATCGTCATTAGGATCATTATTATCTTTAAGGACATTATATCCCCGCACAATCCGGTTCTTTAAATCGGGATGGTCAAGGTCGACCCCTGTATCAACAAGGGCAATCGTAATATTCTTGGAGCCCCTCGAAATCGCCCATCCATTCTCCGTACCAATCGCTGGCAGATTCCATTGGTACTGCTCACGATAAAACACATCATTCGGGATTGGCAGGGCATTTTGCATCAGGATAAAATGCGGTTCTGCGAACTCCACATCGTTTCTTTTTGAAAATAAATCCACCAATTGCTGCGCATCCATCGTACGGGACTTGAAAATATAAGTGGAGTTGAAATGCTTTAAAAGCTTCCCGTTGATATCACGGTTGATCCTCGAAAGCTCCTCACTAGAAGGATGCCCGGCGAAATCCACAACCACTTCATCTTTTACAAAATGGCTCGCATCCCGTTCATTATGATAAATCATCTCGATATTCGGACTTTTCTCTAGCAAGATTTTCACTTGATCCCGATTCCACACATTATCATAACCCGTAATCCGCAGCCTGTGGCCATCCCGCTTGTGTAACATCTCCAGCCCTTCCGCCATCTCAACCCGCGCAAGCCGCTCCCGATTTATCTCCCCATCATCAAGAAACAACACCCCGCCTGCTAGCAGAGCAACCGCAACAATCCCCCCCGCAACCAAAAACCTCCTAAACGCCACACAATCACCCCACAAAAACACTCTATACCCATAGAATCTAACCCAACCGCCAAAAATAACGGCGGGAATTGATGGAAGCACGGGGACGGTTCTACTGCTTCATTCGATTCCCGAAAGAAGCAATAGAACCGTCCTGCTGCCTCATTGCCTATTGGGACAGAAAGATAGTAAAATGGGGATGAAGGGGGAAGTATCTGTGTTTCCACGATTAGAGACTGACAGGTTGCTGTTAAGAGAAATAACAATGGATGATGCGCCATGCATTTTCGCATGTTTTTCGAATGAAGAAGTGACAAGGTATTATGGATTTGAAACGATGCATACGATAGATCAGGCTGAAAAGCTGATTAAATTTTTTTCGGAAAAATACGAAGACAAGGCGGGAATCCGTTGGGGGATTGAACGGAAAAGCGAAAGCGGCCTCATTGGGACGATTGGGTTCAATTCCTGGAGCATCAAACATAAAGGAGCGGAAATTGGCTATGAAGTCCATCCAGATTACTGGCGGAAAGGCTACATCTCAGAAGCGCTCCGGGCAGTATTCGCCTACGGATTTGAGGCCATGGATTTAAACCGCATTGGCGCAGTCGTTTTTCCTGAAAATGAGGCATCTAATAAACTCTTGCTAAAAGCCGGCTTTCAAAAAGAAGGGCTTTTGAGAGAATACATTTATCAAAACGGCACGCCCCATGATGCCTATGTGTACTCATTGTTAAAAGGGTCTTATCAGGAAGACTAACTCTAGAGTTTACCAGCATTGAACAATTTTCCCGAACTCAGAGAAAAAAAAGGAAGCTGCTGCTCCAATGTAGAATAGAATTTAAACAAGTTAAATTCCGTAAAGGAAGCGGGTGTTTATTTTGGCAAAAGCAAAGAAAGAGCTGCTTAGCTGGGGGAAATCATTTTTTTTCGCATTGATTATTGCATTGGCAGTCAGGACTTTTTTATTCTCCCCATACATTGTCGAAGGCTCGTCGATGGAACCGACCCTTCACAATCAAGAGAAAATTTTCGTCAATAAAATGGGTGACTTCAAAAGAGGCGACATCGTTGTCATCAAAGGCCCGGTAGAAAATTATGTAAAAAGAGTTATCGCGCTTCCCGGCGATACGATTGAAATGAAAAACGATCAACTATTGATCAATGGGAAAAAAATAAAGGAACCGTATCTAACCGGAAACCTAACGTTGGCAAAACAATTCGGGAGCAAGTTAACAGGGGATTTCGGCTCCTTTATAGTGCCAAAGGGCGACCTCTTCGTCATGGGAGATAATCGGCTTCACAGCACGGACACCCGTAACGGCCTCGGGTTTATTAAGAAAAGCAGCATAGTCGGAAAAAGCGAATTCGTCTTCTTCCCTTTTTCAGATATTCGGACAATTAAGTAGCGATTGGCAAAAGGGCCAAAGAATCGAGGTTTTCGTTTTATTTGATGGGCTCATCTCCCATCTAAGAAAAACAAAACGGACCCCCGCACATTGCGGAGGGTCCTTTTTTCATTGGAGCTAAGCGCTAAAACCGAGCTTTTATTCTTGTGTCTGCGGTGCTTTTTTGAATACAGTCTTGTTGATGAAAGGAAGCAAATAGTGGTCAAGCCCGTATTTTCCAGCGTTCGCGCCAGCGACTAGGATGATGAAGCCCATCAAGATGTCAGTTGGGTTGTGGCTGACAGTTCCCGCAAGCATGAAGCTGAAGTTCATCACAAGTCCGAAGAACATAGCCGCAGAAGTCAGGCAGCCGAGGATCAGGCCAAGACCGACCAGGAATTCACCCCAAGGAATTAGGACGTTGAACAATTCGACGTTTGGCAGAGCGAAAGAGTTCAGGAAGTTCACGTACCAGCCATAGACAATTCCGTCTGGACCGCTGACAGGGTTGGCGGCTGCGCCTTTCAAAAATCCTGCTGCATCGAAGCCTCCAGTAATTTTGCCATAACCTGCTGTCAGCCAAGCATAACCGAGATAGATCCGTAGGACGGCGAGAAGAGCGGCAGCGACTTTGTTTTCCCTTAAGAATGAATTAATCATGAATAATTCCCCTTTTCGTTTTAAAATTTAATTATGTTGTTTACATTGTTATCATAATCCGATTTTCACCATCCGGGTAGGGGATTTCCGGCTTATTCAAAAAATAGACAAAGCTTCTTGACGAACGTGTGACAAAGGTCACTAATGGGTGGGAATCTGCGGCGGAACCCGCTTGTGGAGAGGGAACATTGGCTCGATTATGTAGTGGAAGTAGGATATTTTTAGCTCCGGCCGAATGACCGCCGGATTTGGCCGAATGACCATTGATTCAGGACGAATAACCCCCATATCTGGACGAATGAACCCATGATCCGGAAGAATCACTTCTGAATCATAAGCGAGTTTTCAATTGGCTGGCATTTCGTTCACAAATGTTTAAATTGGGTGCAGGAAAAAAAGTTGTGAATTCGACCAAAAAGGCCAACCCGCTATCATGGGCCAGCCTGCATGCAAAGATGAATAAAATTTAACTTGTCTGGAGGCAATTTAGCAAAAATGAACTTAACTGGCTGTAACCGTCACCTTCTTCAGCTTGTAGATTACCGCGGCCACTGCAGCAGCCCACAGTACAGCTAGGACAGAATAAGTAAACAACGCCATTGTCGGTGAAACCTTGAGAACGGTAAGCAAGGTCCTGATATTAGTTAAAATGATGATGCCGCCGACGAGGGTTCCAAGCAGATTGGTTGGAATAATTTTCACGAGCCACGCGGCAATCGGAGCGGCGATGATGCCGCCGATCATTAACGCAAGCACCCACTGGATGTTAATATGCGCCCAGCCCAATGTCAGCATGAAACCGAGTGTGGAAGAGACGGCGATGGCGAATTCACTCGTATCAACAGAACCAATCACTTTTCGCGGCTCCATCCGATTGCTTGTGAGCAGGACAGGGGTTGCAATCGGCCCCCAGCCGCCACCCCCAGTCGCATCGAAAAATCCAGCGATAAAACCAAGCGGAACGAAAAACTTTTTACCCGGCTTCTTTATAGGCCCCTTTTTAGAAGCGTTTCCCTTAAAAAGGAACCGGTACATAACAAAGACACCGAGCGATAAAAGGAACACTGAAATATAGGGCCTCACAAGATGGCCTGGAATGCTGCCGAGGAAGCAGGCACCCAAAAAAGCACCAATGGATCCCGGAATGATTAATCGGTAAACAACCTGCTTATCAACATTCCCAAATCGTATATGAGAGATTCCTGACGCAGCTGTTGTCACGACCTCTGCCATGTGTACGGAGGCAGAGGCTACAGCCGGCGCAATCCCGAACATTAACAACAGAGATGTAGAAGTAACGCCATAAGCCATCCCGAGCGAGCCATCCACAAGCTGCGCGGCCAATCCAATTAACGCAAGAACAATGAGCCTCCTCAAACCGATCTCTCCTTTACAAGCATTACCCGGAAAGACTGAAGTAATAGGGCGCTTCACATAGCCTTCTAATCTAATCCGGTTTTTAACTTAAAGTATGAACGGACAAAACGGAGGGTTCATTGCTTAGGAAAAATAAAAAAAAGCCCTTCCGATTGGAAGAGCCTTGTTTGATTCGATTACTGCTGGAATTGCTTTTCTTTTTTGAACAAAGTCTTGTTGATGAAAGGAATCACATAGCGGTCCAGGCCGTATTTACCAGCGTTCGCGCCAGCTACCAGAATAATGAAGCCCATCAAGACATCTGTTGGGTTATGGCTCACAGTTCCCGCAAGCATGAAGCTGAAGTTCATGATCATGCCGAAGAACATTGCTGCTGTTGTCAGGCAGCCGAGGATCAAGCCAAGGCCGACCAGGAATTCACCCCAAGGAATCAATACATTGAACAACTCGACGTTCGGGATGGCGAAAGCATTCAGGAACTCAACATACCAGCCGTAAACAATTCCGTCTGGACCGCTGACAGGGTTAGCGGCAGCGCCTTTCAAAAATCCAGCTGCATCGAAGCCTCCAGTAATTTTGTGGTAGCCGGCAGTCAGCCATGCATAACCGAGATAGAAACGAAGAATCGTGAGAAGGACGGCGGCAACATCGTTTTTCCTTAAGAAAGAGTTAAACATGAAACATTCCCCTTTTCGTTATTAATTTAAATATAATGATTACAGTGTTATCATAATTCGTTTTCCACCATCGGGGGAGAGGGTTTCCAGTTTATTCAATAAGTAGACAAAACTTCTTGGCGGAAGTGTGACAAAGGTCACAATAGCGGGGCGAGTGTTGGAAAAAAGGAACAAAAAAAGCCGCAATCCTCGTAGGATTGCGGCCTGACGTTATTTTTGCAAATGAAAAAAGCCTGTACCCCCTGGTATAGGCTTTCTCCATTCCCATTTAAGGGAATATGAGGAGTAGACTTGCCCTATTCAGCAGTCATACTCTGCCCAATTTAGCAGCCACTGCTAAATATACCATTGGCGAACCGGAACTCTTCGCCCGGCGACTCACTTTCATCGCCCGAGAAAGCAAATCTTTCTCCAAAGTAGGTGTCCACACCGACAACTCGATAACCGATCCACATTAACACTTGTTAATGTACTGTTACCATTAACCTTCACATTCCCGGTTATCCTTGCCTTGCGACGCTACATTACCTTCTTACCCGCCTAAAACTCTTTTTAAACCTTTTTTGCAAAAAAAAGTTTCGACATTATTCAGCCAGCTTTTTTTTCAAAAACAGACCCACCGAAATGGCCAGTACCACACCTATAAAGGTGAAAAGGTAAAGTACGGGCAACCCCGCATAACCAAAGGCAACTTCATTTTGCAGATAAGTGACCGATTCCCACTTTCCGGCCAAGTCAGGTTTATAGTTTAGAGTCTGCACGTAGCCAGTCAGAAACATGGTGGCAAAATAGATGATATGTAGGCCAGCAGAAAAAATAATGGCGATAATGAAATTTTTCACCCTATAACCCCCAACTTCACACTCTACTAGTATCATATATGATATCATACTAAATATAGAAAATTTAGACAAATTGTGATTGGCACCAATCTTAAAGCGATAATAATAAAGCACCCTCCCATCCGGAAAGGTGCCTGATGACTGATTTTTAAAATAATCCTACTTCTAATGCCGCTTCCCAGCTCTTTCTAGCAAAATCGAATGGGTTTCCTACGTTTTCCCAGTGCATGTACATCAGTCGAGGCTGATCGAAGAGCCAGTGGTTGTGGACTGCTGTGACAATAATGCCCCGCTTTCGAAGAGCTGTTAAGAACGGGTTAATTTCTTCCTGAAGAATAACGGTTTCGCCAAGATTCAATGTTCTGCCGTTTTGGTTGTTTTCAAAGGACAGGGCAAATGGCAGCGTAAGTGCGGATCGGGTCCGCCGGCCAAGAATGGTCGCGTTAATATTCCGATTTCGCTGGACCACACAGGCAGGAGTTGAGGTAACAACCACACCGCCGATGATGTTCGCGAGTCTTTGACATGTGGACATGGTTCCGCCGACATTTCCTCCATGGTGTTTGGGGGAAGGACGGTGGTGTTGACCAGGTTTTCCATGATTGTTGTCGTAATTGTCGCCGAAATCTGCTTCATTTCCCATTCCATATTCATTGCCAAAGTCGCTATAAGAATTGTTTCGTCCAAATGGCTCATTGAACCGCTGCTTACCATACTGATTAGATTCTCTTCTTTCCAAAGTGTTCACTCCTTTCTTCCTATCTACTAAACAGCGTATTCTTAAAGAGTGAACCTGTATGGACAACTTCATTAGGACAAAGACCTTTTTTGCAAAAAAGTTAAAAGGTTTTTCCCACCTTACCAAACATACCCCATTCATAGGAGAGATGATGTAAGTTGCAAAATAGTAAACAAACTAAAATCCGCATCATTGGCTCGGTTGGAAGCGGAAAAACAACATTGGCTCGCCAGTTATCGGATAAGATGAAAATTCCATTTTACGAGCTCGACAACGTTGTTCGGGAAAGGCATCCCTTAGGTGACAGGAGAAGAACGGAGATTGAAGTGGAAAAGTTCCTTGAAGCGATCCTTCTATCAGATACCTGGATCATTGAAGGGGTGCATAATGAAGAGTGGACATCGGAAACCTTCCTCCAGGCAGACATGATTATTTTTCTAGATCCGGCATATTCAACTCGGACTTATCGAATCATAAGGCGATTTATTTTGCAAAAACTTGGCTTTGAAAAAGCGAATTATACAGTGACAAATGAAATGCTTTTCAAAATGTTCAAGTGGAACAGGCATTTCGAACAGGTTGGCAAACCAAACTTTTTCAATACATACGCGGACGGACAGAAGCTAAGGTTGATTAGAAAAAAGAAGGACTTATCCAATTTGTTAAGTGAACTAAGTGTGAGATGGAATAACACATGAAGTCCCAATTAAAGAAGTAAAGCAGGGGCTGTTGAATATGAAATTTATAATTCGAAAAATGAAACCTGAAGACACAAAGCAAGTCCAGCAGGTGGCAAAAACGAGCTGGAATGCAACTTACGAAGGAATCATCCCACAAAACATCCAGGAACGTTTTTTGAAATCCGCTTATAATGATGAAATGATGGAGAGGCGTTTGGAGCATTCGCTTATGCTGGTAGCTGAGGAGGATGGCAAAATCGTTGGTTTTGCAAACTTCTCAAAAGTCCGTGAAGGCGGGAAGGTTGAACTCGCAGCCATTTACCTGTATCCGGAGTTCCAAGGAAAAGGGATTGGGACAGCATTGTTGAATGAGGGGATCGCCAGGCTGGAAGGCATCGAAGAACTTTACATCAATGTAGAAAGAGATAACGTGATTGGCAAAACCTTTTATGAAGCAAAAGGGTTCGAGACGGTTGAGGAGTTTGATGATGATTTTGACGGCCATATTCTAAAGACAATCAGGATGGTTTTGAAAGTCCGGTAGACATGGATTTTGCCAGGAAAAAAGACCGCCTTCCAATCATGGGAAGACGGCCTGCATAATCTATTTGCTAATCAGGCTTTTCAGTTTTCTAAAGTCTCTATCCTGGTAATAGCTGTTTTTCACTAAAATATTCGGGCCTAGGCAGGAAACTGCCGGGCAGTGGCAGCTTAATTCTTTTGCTAATTCGGAAGCCTGCCATTTTTCATATGCCTCCGGAAGGCTTGTCGTTTGGACATTGCCAAGTGGCGGCGTGTCACCGAAATCCGTCACAATAATATCGCCGTTAAAAATATTTACATTCAGGCGTGAGCGGCCGTCAGGATCATTCCGGACGGTGACATTCTTGCTGGCATAAAGCCGTTTTAAGAGCTCTTGATCCGCGGGGATAGTGCTGCATGCATAGAAAGGTAGCGTCCCAAACAGCAACCATACGTTTTCATCACGGTCATCAAGCAAATGGTGAATTGCCTGGCGAATTTCATCAAGCGCCAGTACTTCAAGGTTACTGGCGAAATCGCTCGGATACATAGGATGGATTTCATGCCGTTGGCAAAGCATTTCATTGACGATTTGCTTATGAATCTTTTCGAGATACGGCAAGGTCCGCTTATTCAGCATCGTTTCAGCCGATACCATCACACCGGCCTTCACGAGCTCCCTGCTGTTTTCAATCATTCTTTCAAAATATTTCTCTCGCTGTTTGTAGTCGGGCTTTCTTTCCATCCGCGCAAACCCGCCCTCAACGAAATCATCCGTTGTTCCCCAGTTGTGGGAGATATGCAGGACATCCAAATAAGGGATGATTAGTTCATAACGGGACAAATCCAGCGTTAAATTGGAATTGAGCTGTGTTCGGACTCCCCGTTCATGGGCATATTTCAAAATAGGCACAACGTAATTTTTGACAGAAGAGAGCGAAAGCATCGGTTCTCCACCGGTTATACTTAAAGTGCGGAGTTTCGGAATTTCATCCAGTCTACCCAGGAGAAGCTCAATCGGAAGTGCTTGCGGATCTTTCGTTTGAAGGGTATAGCCAACCGCGCAGTGCTCACATCGCATATTGCAGAGGTTTGTTGTCGTAAACTCGATGTTTGTCAGTTCCGGCTTCCCATATTGTTCAACGTCCATATAAGCTTCCCAAGGATCAAATTGCGGGGTCATTTTCATTTTTGTTAACATGTCAAACTCCTTAACTCTTTTTGCAAAACTACTATAGTATATCATGAAGTTAATGAGTATATGTCAATGATAAATAGGGGGGCGATTCAATGGTTCCGCGTAAAATCATTACCGCTTCTCTTTCCGGAAGCTTGTACCCAGTCCTTTTAGGTCTGATTGTCCCAGATATTTTTGGCGAGGGTATTGATTCTTTATCAGACTATTTTGTTTCCGCAATCAGCATCGTTCCAATTTATATGATGTACAGTTTTCCGGCTATTTTAGTCTATGGGGTCTTAACCTCCATTCTGAGCGATAAGGCGGGGGGATTCATCGCTGCGAGAACGGGGGAGAAGAAAGCGGAATTCATTGTATCAGCGGCACTGCACAGCGTCTTCGGTTTGGTTTTGCTTTGGTTCAGTCTCGGCGCAGCCGTCTTATTTTTCATAACGGATCGAATATTAAAGAGGTTTGATAAATCCTATGGATGGCATCATGCTTTCAAAAGTCTCGCCATACCAGTTTTAACCTGGCTGTTATTCATGGGATTTGTATGGGTGTGGGATTTGTATTTTAAATAGTAATGGAGGAATGAGTTTAGGCATGTTGTTGCATAATGATTACATAATAAGAGCGATTATGGAATAGCGATTATGGAATGGGTTATTCCCCTCGCTACAACTCATTCCATTATCTAGTCTATATGGGAACGAGTTGATGTCTTTTGCAAAAATTCGTTCCATTAACCTATTGATTATGGAATGAGATTGTGTCTTTCATTGGAACACGTTCCATTATCCAGCAAATAATGGAATGGTTTAGCGTTTTTTCTAAAACCCATTCCATTATAAAATCACATAGGCTTGGATAAGGAGCTTACCTTTTTTGCCATTTGATCAGATCTCCAATAACTATTCGGTCCGTTGCTTACGAGGATCGCTTTTTTCGGGACTTGTAGACTGACAAGGATATAGTTTAATAAATCTACCGATGAAGCGAGCGAGTTTAGTAAAATGAGCATTTTTAATGGAGGCGCCAGCAGTTCGAAAACCCCTAAAAGCAGTGGCAAAATAACGGAAAGAATGATGAACGGGGCAAGCGTAATGGCGAGAAATCTGGACTTTGGAATTTTTTCTTCCGTTGCCACAAACCCGCCGAAAACGGTTAATCCAATCCATGTCGTTTCTGATTTAAGGAAATTTGGGATGAAAAAACAAATGAAGCAATTCATGGGAGACTACGAGCAAAACTAACAATAAAATGACACCAAAATCAATGGTAATCATAACTGAATCAGATGCTATGCCAAACTCCGCTAAGGTAAATGGCGATAAGAAATGCATCAATCCAAAAGAAAAGAGGCCGGCAACAATCATCAAAGGAGTTGAGAAAAGGATGGCGCTTACGATGTTTTTTGGTACCTTCAAAGGAATCCATCCATCCTGTATGAGATCATCATGCATCTCTTTATTAAATGTCGGCAATCGGTTTTGTATTTTCATCCCCATCGTCTCCCTTGGCTATTTTTTTGACGTCTACGCCTGCCTCTGTGCGCGTCTTTCTTGCGCCTGCTTATACAGTTCTTGTTCTTCAGCTGTCTCCGGAATGACGCCCGGGACTGCAGTTGGTATATTGTTGCTGTCAATGGCGACCATTGTCAGGAACGAATCGGTTGTCAGTCTGCGTTCACCAGTCTCAATATGTTCGCATTCCACTTTCACATACACTTCCATCGATGTCCTGCCTGTGGAAATAACAAACCCTTCAATCGTCAAAATATCCCCAAGTTTAACGGAAGAACGGAAATTGACCTTGTCGATTGACGCGGTCACAACCGCGGTTTTGCTGTGCTTCATCGCCGCGATGGCGGCAATTTCATCAATGAGCGCCAATATTTTACCGCCGAAAATTGTCCCCATATGATTCGTGTCCGGAGGAAGGACAAGCTTCGTCTGAATTGTTCGTGATACATTTGTAGATAGCTTTTGTTCCATAATCAATTCCCACTTTCATCTAGATGCTCTTAACTTTTGCAAAAGAAACGTAAAAATCCATCTTGATAATAAATTTAACAAGTTCAAAATAGTAAAATCTTTATAGTAAATGTAAACCATTATTAACTATCTGCCAACCTTATCCCTTTTAGAACCGCGAATTTCTAACAATTATTGAGGACAATCCAGGGATGGGTGCTGGATGATTATGGTATAATTTATATACAGGATTTAGGTAAAGAACCGATAAGTTGTGAAACTTTCTTGTTTCAAAATAAAGCCGAAAAGAGCTAACTAGCGGAGGAAGGGTACATATGACAACTGAGATGATCCGGATTTTTGACGACAACATGGTTTGCATCGGGCAAAAGCCAAGGGAAGAAGTACATAAGGCAGGGGACTGGCACGAAACCTTCCATTGCTGGTTCACCATCGGGGAGAATCTTCTTTTGCAAAAAAGGTCCCCGGATAAAAAGGACTATCCCGGCCTGTTCGATATCACTTCGGCCGGCCATTTAACGGTAGATGAAACAATTGAAGACGGAATCAGGGAAGTGGAAGAAGAACTCGGAGTCAAAGTGGAATTTAAAGACTTGGTTTCACTTGGAGTCTTGAAGGAAGAAATCATTTTTGACGAAATGCGTGACCGGGAATTCTGCCATGTGTTTTTGTATGAATGCAAAACGATGCCGGAGTTTATTTTGCAAAAAGAAGAAGTTGAAAGCATGCATACAGTGAGGCTTGAGGATGCGATTAAACTGTTTGACGGAGTTGTTCGGGAAGTGGAAGTAACGCTGGTTGGCGGCCGGGAAGAAAAGCAAATCATAGGCTTGGACAGCTTTGTTGGACATGGTTCGTATTATTTTAAGGTTTTAAAACGGATTGAAGAAATTATGGCTAACAGGGAGTGCGCGCAATAACCATTCACGCCTCCTGTTAGTTTGTATCATCCTTCAACGATTGCAAGGTATTTCAAAAGCTTGCCTTCGTGTTCAACAAGCAAAATATCTCCTTGTTCTTTGGCGGAATAAATCTTTGCGCCGACAGGAAGTTTATTAGCCATTCCATCTTTAAAATTTGTCGTGCGTGAATTGGTTGTTTTAATTTCACCGACTTGCATATCTTTTGTTAAAGTTAGCTCTTCTACCCAATCAATATTGGTTTGATAGATCACGCCATCATACTGAAAAATATCCGCATCGGGATCGAGTCTCAGGACTTCTTCTGCATCAATCCGATCGATGGTTACTTCTGTCGTTTTGTCGGCAGCATAGCAGCCGGTAATGAAAATAAGGATTGAGGCAATGAAGATTAGTTTTTTCACGCAAAGACCCCCTTTATCATTAGACGGGTGAGGTGGTCAGTTTATAACACTATTGTTTGTCGAGTTTTAATATATGAAAAAAGGCCTTTAATAGTAGGCCCTATGGCTGTTTTGCCTGCTGTTCAAGCAACTCTATAATCCTATCGAGTTTCCGGTCGGTTTCCTGCATCAAATGTTTAGTTGTGCTTGAATTAATCAAAAGCCTCCTGATAAATAAGGCGAATGATAAAACGAATAATAGGATTAAAAACAAAAAGAATATAACAAAGAGTACATTGGCAAACATGAAAGGACCTCCGTAAATTAAAGTTTTTTAATAGTGGCAAGCTAGATTGATTTGGACCCTTGTGGCTTCAAAAGTAGCTTAAGAGTCCGAATCCGTGTGTGATTCGGACTCTCAGGGCTTAAAAAGTAGTTTCCGAGTCCGAATCCGTGTGTGATTCGGACACTCAAGGCTTAAAAAGTAGTTTCGGAGTCCGAATTCGTGTGTGATTCGGACACTCAGGACCCGAAAAGTAGTTTCGGAGTCCGAATCCGTGTGTGATTCGGACACTCAGGACCCGAAAAGTAGTTTCGGAGTCCGAATTCGGTGGTGATTCGGACTCTCAGGGCTTAAAAAGTAGTTTCAGAGTCCGAATTTGGTGGTGATTCGGACTCTAAGAGCTTCAAAAGTAGTTTCGGAGTCCGAATTCGTGTGTGATTCGGACTCTATGACCTCTAAAAGCTGGTTCAGAGTCCGAAACTGGCTTTGATTCGAATACAAGAAGCCCAGCCAGCAACAAGATCGATAAAACGGCGGCAACTCCCATAGTCGAAAATCCACACACTCTTAATCTGCGTCGATAACTTCAAGTGCCTTCTGCAAAAACTCATCCTTCCCTTTTCTGACTCCCTCTAGCGTCCGGGTAACCTTGACATCTGGATGACCTCCACTAGATAACATTGAAACCCTGGCCGCATTCAAAGTATCTGAGGCAGTCATGGTCCCACGCAAGCTTTCGGTAATCTGGTAAATTTGATAATCTCCAAACGCCCCAGCTGTGGGCTGGCCAACAATCGTTCCAAGCTGATGGTCCTTTATATAACTAAGATACTGTTCCGGGCGGCCGATCGTTTCCGGACTGGCCAGAAAAATGGCTTTTCCCTTGAGGGCAGGCTGGACGGGAAGGATGTCCTCACGCTTTTCGGCAAAAGTGACATTTTTCCGATGAGGATAAATCACCTGCATAATCCTGTTCCAAGGTCCATCTACTCGTTGCTCCGTCAGATGGCCGATAATTTCCTCGAAAAAAGCATCATCATAGGCTGCGCTGCGCATATCAAAAATGATTGCTTTTGCCTTAACGAGATCTTCTAATTTGTTTTCAAAAGGTTCGCGCGCATCCGAGGAAAGAGTGAGATAATAAACGCCGTCGCCAAGTTCATCAAAGGTCGTACGCCTAGTCATTCCAGCAAACATCCCATAATCATGGCTTACTAACTGAACGGTTTTGTACTCACCATTCCGGCGATAAGTAACCTCCGCCTGGTCAAGGTCAAGGATGGCATCCAATGCCCGCCACTTTTTGAAATGAGGGGGACCTGGGATTGTTTCAGAGAGAGAATGGATAAATTTACTGGCATCCACTCCGTTAATAACCTGCAGAACATCACCCCGCTTGAGATCCGCGGAAAGGGAAGTCTCGGTTACCACGACCTTATCCTCAACGATTTCAAGGCTTAAAGGCATCCGCCTGGAATCCTTGGAAAAATTCAAAAAAGAATAGGTAGCCTGAACATCACCAGTCTTTTCCATGAGCGAGGAGAGGACATTTAGATACTCGTTTATGCCTTTTGTGTCCGAGACCGCTTTAAGTGAAATGGCCAGCTGGCGGTCAAGATGCAGCGCATTCTCCTCGACAGGTGGATAAAAAGGCACAAGCAATTCAGAAACAGGGTAAAAGTGTTCGAGCATATTCCACGCCGAAATCACCCCGGCATATCGAAAATTCTCGTTTTCACTCGTTAAGCCGGGATTCAGTTTTTCTAATTCCGCTTTAAGCTTCTCAAAGCTTTTCCAGCTTTCCTTCGTCGTGCCTAGGGTTTTGCCGTTTTCTGTATAAAGGGTTAGCGGAAGGGAGAAGTGCAGCGACTTCCCGAGTTTTCCTGAATATTTTTCTTCCACCTTGGGATAATTTGCGAACAGGAATCCTTCCTCAAACCCATAGGCCCCATTAGCAATAGCAGCTTTCACGCGTTTGCTTTTATACAGCGTTCCGTTCATTCCGGGTGGCCCGTGATGCTGCCAGGCTATTACTGTATCCGTCTTTTTGAACCCATGCTTGGGAGGCTTTTCACCATCACGATACAAGGAAAGGGAAGGGGCGATTGGCAAAAAAAGCTCTTCCAACACAGCCTGTAATTCCTTATCAGTTGCTGCCTCCTTGCCGGCTCCATAAATGCCGAACCTGTTCCAATCAAGGCTGGCTGCTTCATCGCTTGGATGGAAATAACGGACATATCCATACAGCCGCCCGAATGCTTCGACATTGGCAATCTTTCGTTCAATGTCAGCTTTCTTAACCTTGACATCGGCTTTCTTTTCAGGCATAAAGTTTAAACCCAACCCTACAAACCCAATAACCACAATAAGGCCAATTATGCGTCGTTTCTTTATGTCCATTACGTCCCCCTTGGCAAAAAAAATACTAACGTTGATCGTCTCGATTAACTGCCTCGGATAACTTCCAATGCCTTTTCAACATACTCGTCAACCCCGTCCCGTACTCCATCCAATGTCCTGTTAACTTGTATATCCGGCTGGACCCCGACAGAGTAATTCGAGACTCCTTCCCGGGTAAAGGTTTCCGTTCCTGTCATGATCCCATGCATATTCAGTGTAATGGGGTAGGATTGATACGTTCCGTGAGCACCCGCGGTCGGCTGGCCAACGATCGTGCCAAGTCCATTGTCTTTCACGTAATTCAAGAAATGTTCCGGACGGCCGAGGGTTCCGGAATAGGATAAAAAGACTAGCTTCCCTTTAAATGTTTCCTCCGCCAGTAGTGGTTCTGGCATAAAAAAATCCTTGAAGTCTGCATCTTTGCGATACGGATAAATCACCTGCATGACCAACTCCAGGGGCTTTTTGGCAGGTTTGTTTGTGATTAGCTCCTGCAATTTCGCATAGACCATGTCATCCAGTCCCGCGCCGCGCATATCGAAAATAATCCCTTTTGCATGAAGCAGTGCTTCTTTATTCATCTCTAAAGCCGGGATTGCATTCATGGTAGGATTGAGATAATAAACGCCGTCACCAAGCATCTTGAAATTGTCGATCCGGTTGAATTCGTCAATGTAATTCAGGTCTCTTTCTGTAAACTCGGCTTCACGCTTATGCCCGTCCCGTGAATAGACAATGTTCGTTTTCTCATCATCCATCACGGAATCGATCGCCCTCCATAATTTGAATTGCCGCGAACCCGGAATCGTGTTCGCAATGGACTCAATATAGGCTTTAGCTTCGACACCGTTGAGCGTCTCAATGATATCTCCTGTTTTAAAATCGGTATATGGAGGGGCAACGGTGAAAACTAGTTGATCCTCAACAATGTCAGCCATGAACGGAAGGCGTCGAAAATCCTTTGTTATGTCCAGAAAAGATAAAGAAGCGAGCCCATCATTTGTTACGAGCATGAGGGAAGATAGGGTTTCGACATACTCTTCCCGGGTTTGATCATCAGCTGCATTCTTAAGGGAAATCGCCAACTGATTATTTACATCTTCGTATGCCATATTCGTGAAAGCAGGATGGAAATGAGCGAGGACATTCCATGTGGCAATAACACCGGCATGCCGGTAATCTTCATTTGCCGTTGTTAAATTAGCTTCCGAATTTATAAGTTCTTCCATCAGTTTTTCGAAGGCTTCCCAGCTTTTTTCGGTCGTCCCAAGCGTTTTCCCGTTTTCCATAGACAGAATAAGCGGGACAGATACCTTTATAGACTTCCCTAGTGAACCTTCATATTTCTCCCCAGGCTTTGGGAAGGCGGGAAAGAGCATTTCTTCATTGTAAGCAGCCTCCCCGTTTGCAATGGTAGTTTTCATTCTCTTGCTTTGAAAGTTTCTGGTCCCGTTTCCGGGCGGTCCATAATGCTGCCAGGCAATGACTTCGTCCGTCGATTTTATTTTTGCCTGCTTTTGGGGCTTTTCGCCCTTTAGGGACAACGAGAGGGTAGGGGCGATTGGCAAAAACAGCTCCTCGAGAGCAGCCTTCAGTTCCTGCTCATTCGCCGCATCTTTCACCTTCGCAACTCCATACACCCCAAACCTGTTCCAATCAAGTCCGGCTGCTTCGTCACTCGGGTGGAAGTAGCGGACCAATCCGTATAGCCTGCCAAACGCTTCAATATTGGCAATTCTTCGGTCCTTGCTTTGCTTTTTCACTTTAACATCAGCCTGTTGGTCCGGCATGAAATTCAGGCCAACGATCACTAAGCCAATCACCACTATAAAACCAATCATGCGCATGTTCTTTATGTCCATTCAGGTTCCCCCTGGCAAAACGGTTCTTTTGTTCCATTATAAACCAAGTGGCAATCAAGAAAATATTTATTCGGAATTTTTTATAAATTGTTTCATTCATTAAGTGGTTGGGATGTATGTTCTGAATTAAAGAAGGAGGAATTACTTACAAAGGAATGCGAGTCATACTAATAAGTAACATAGAAGATTTACGAGCAGAAAAATAAAGTGCCCCCTGGAATGACAGGGGACACATGATTAGCCGTACGTAATAGTTGTGCTTAAACAAATTAGAACCAGAAGAGACGGGAGCCTATAGCAGCGCCTGTAAAACCGCCTAAAAATCCGCCTGCAAAACCACCAACAAAGGCGCCTCTTGCTCCAAAACGCGGACCATAGGGACCAAACCGGTGAAAGCGCGGGCCAAATCGAGGGCCATAACCATAACCCATACTTTTCATCCTCCTTTAGGGAAAGTAGCATCACCATTCTTATCTATTAAGAGAAAAGTGAACTTGCTGTTATAGTATGGGAACATCCAATTGCCTGTACATTACAAACGTGGAGATTAGTTCTTTTTTTATGAAAAACAACCAATGGTAGAGGTTGAAGATTTTAACAAACGGTCTGGCTGTTTAATGTCCAAGTCACGCAAAGTACGGATGAGTGACAACAAACAGTGAAAACCCGTATTGGTTGTCACGCAAAGGTTGGATGGGTGACAACAAACAGTGAAAACCCGTATTGGTTGTCACGCAAAGGTTGGATGGGTGACAACAATCAGTGAAAAACCGGTTTGGTTGTCACGCAAAGATTGGTTGAGTGACAACAATCAAGAAACAACCTGCCCGGTTGTCACACAAAGGTTGGATGGGTGACAACAATCAGTGAAAAACCGGTTTGGTTGTTACGCAAAGATTGGTTGAGTGACAACAATCAGTGAAAAATCGGTTTGGTTGTCACGCAAAGTACGGATGAGTGACAACAAACAGTGAAAACCCGTATTGGTTGTCACGCAAAGGTTGGATGAGTGACAACAAACAGTGAAAACCCGGTTTGGTTGTCACGCTAATGCTGGATGAGTGACAACAAACAGTGAAAAATCGGTTTGGTTGTCACGCAAAGTACGGATGAGTGACAACAATTAGTAGAAACCCAATCTGGTAGTCACTCAAATCCCGGATGAGTGACAACAACTAGTGAAAAGTCGGTTTGGTTGTCACGCAAAGCACAGTGAGAAACAACAATCGGAATCTACGGTTTTGCAAAATGTTCAGGCATCCATTAACAAATCATCATCTTCACTAACCTCCTGATAAATTTCCGGATGCAGGATGTGGGCAATCTGCGCCAATCCATTCAACAGCAGCGGGGAAGGCCTGCAAAATAGCGGCTCATCAAGGATATGAAGCTGATTGTTCTGAATAGCCTTCATCTCCTTCCAGCCTGGACGCTTGAGGAAGACCTTCGGGTTCACTTTCTTTTTATGTACGCCTACCCAGACAACACAAATCACGTCTGGATCTCGGCCTTTTACATCTTCCCAGTCTGTCTGTACGCTTGCTTCCGGCCTATCTGCAAAAATGTTCCGCCCGCCTGCAAGGATGCTCAGCTCTGTTAGCCAATTTGCGGCACCCGGGGTGAAGACCGGTTTGGCCCACCATTCCCAGTAAAGGGTTTTTGGTTCTTCTACCTGCTGGCTTAAAGAGTGATATTTTGCAAGAATCCGGTTGAACTTTTCGTATTGGAGTCTCGCTGTTTCTTGCGTATTCGTGACTTTTCCGACAAATAAAAGGCAGTCCCCGACTTCCTTTAATGTTGTTGGGTTCGGGACAACGCAAAAGGGGATGTTGCGTTTCTCTAATTCCTGGATATTCCTTTCCATCCCAGGTACGGAAAGGGATGCTAATACTAAATCAGGCTTTAAGGCTTCCACTTTGTCCATAACTATATTTAAATCCGGCCCAAGCCGTGGCAATCCTTTGACTTCCTTCGGCCAATCAGAGAAATCATCGACAGCAATCAGTGATGAAGTCAGTCCTAAATAAGCCGCCAATTCGGTGTTGCTCGGACAAATGGAAATAAGCTTCAATGGTAAAACCTCCTGGGAAATCAGTTCTGTTACTATGATTATAGTGAATTCTATTTTTGAAAGCGATGATTCGTATAGGGGGAGTAAAGTGGACTTTCATTGGATCGGATTTTTCTTTTGGCTATTCGTAGCGGCTTCTTTTTTGGCATTGATTGTAGGTCTAATAAAGTTGTCTTCGAGGTTACTTGTGCTTAGCGGACTTCTCATGATTCTGCCATTTCTTTATTTTCTTGGAGCGGAGAATTGGATGAGATGGCTTGTTCTTTTTCCTCTACTTCCGTTTGCCCTCGCTATTTTTGCAAAAAAGAAGGATTAGACTCTTGGTTGGAGAAAAAAACATGAAGCAGGAATCCATAAAAGGTGTTCCTGCCTCCATTTGCTAAATTGAAACTGATTGGCGCCACTTAAGAGGTCAAGAACTCTATAAATCCAGGCACCCGTTTTTTGAAATCTTTATACTGATGCTTGCCATCCTCAATCGTTTCAAAAGTTGTGCTGGCCACTTTATCTTTTATAATGTCATAAACTTGTTGACTTGACTTGAGATACAAGTCACTAACATTGATGTTCTCTTCTTTTTCCCTCGTGCCGCAATCGATATAGAACCGTTCCAGTTTGGATAAATCGCTTATTTTCACCAAATTCTCAATCTCTTCCTGGTTCCGGTAGAAGGCGGGGGCAATGGCGGCAACTCTTTTAAAAACCGTAGGATAAGAACACGCAGCATAAGTAGAAATCAGTCCGCCTAATGAAATACCGGCTATGTAGGACTCCGATGATTCCGTACGGTACTTCGAATCAACCAGAGGCTTTAGTTCATTGACAATAAAGTCAACATACTCCTTGCCCAACCCGCCGGTTGTCGCTTTAAAGCCAAGAAGATTTTCGCTGAAGTCCCCATGCTTCCACGGGCAAAACTCATTTGTTCGTTCTTCATTCGAGGGGTTTCGATCAATCGCAACGACGATCAATTCCACGTTGTTTTGATTCAAATACTGATGTAGGTCCAAGGACACTCCGTCAAACGCCTCCCGATTATCGAAAACGTTTTGCCCATCGTGCATATACAAAACAGGGTATTTCTTCGTTGCTTTACTGTAATTAACAGGGAGATAAACCCGGATTTTTCGTTCCTGTTCAAATAATCGAACGGAGAAAGTTTCAATCATCTCTCAATTAACACCTACCTTAGATAACAGTTAACCTCTTTTTGCAAAAATAAAACCTTTACCCTTATTTGCCATTCATTTATTTATATCATTTAAAATAAAAGTTAGAATCTGTCATTATTGAGCATAAAAGAACAGGTTTGGTAAATTCATCGCTGTTAGACTGAAAGTGGAAGGAGGTGCTTGAAATGGAAGGGCTTCAAAGGATGCTGGACAGCATCGAGTATATGGAAAGCAACTTAGACCAAGAATTGAACATTGAAGCTATAGCTTCAGCAGCCTGTATGTCTAAATTTCACTTTCAAAGGATGTTCAGCATGCTGACAGGATATACCGTCAGTGAATACATCCGAAATCGCCGCATTACAGTCGCTGCACAGGAATTAGTTAACTCTAGAGCCAAGGTGATTGATGTGGCAATGAAGTATGGATATGAAAGCCCGGAAGCTTTTGCAAAAGCATTTCGGAAAATTCATGGAATCAGTCCATCCGATGCGAAGAAAAGCAGTCAATCCTTGAAAGCCTATCCAAGGCTTTCCTTTCAAATTCAGTTAAAGGGTGATGTGGAAATGGATTACAAGATTTTAGAAAAAGAGGCATTCACAATAGTAGGGAAAAGCATTCGTACATCGACAATAGGAGGGGAGAACAACCGAAAGATTGCCGCTTTCTGGGTTGAGTCAAATCGTAATGGGTTTTCCAGGGAGCTGGCAAAACACTGTGGTCCGCTTGGATTAATTGGTGTGTGCATGGACTTTGATAAGCAGCAGGAAAATCTCACCTATTTAATCGGCGCGGAAAAAAACATTGAGCGTGTTCCAAGTGATTGGGAGGAAAGAGTGATTCCGGCTGCGACTTGGGCGGTTTTTCCGGTACATGGCGCCATGCCTGATGCGATGCCGAGGGTGTGGAACAGAATCTTTTCGGAATGGTTTCCCGGAACAGGCTACGAGCACGCCGGGGGGCCGGAAATGGAAGTCTACACAAGTGATGCTGACCCTTCATCAGAGGATTATTATAGTGAGATTTGGATACCGGTAAAATAACGATTAAGAGATCAACAGTATCTTGCGAGCAAAAAAGTTCGCTATTAAACAAAAGCATTGAAACCCAGATGAATAAGATTCCATTTAAGTATTGAGATAATCAATATTATTCTTTTCACGGCTTACAATGCGTAAGCAGGATTCCAAGGGGAATATGTTGAATTATTAATGTAAATAAGTGGATAAGGAGAAGCCGTGAAAAAGTTGAAGGTTAGTTTGAGTGTACTGAATCTCATTTTGTCGGGGTATTTCTTGTTTTTAGCCCTTAATAGCGAATTCTTTTTTTCAATATTACGTATGATCGCTGCGGTTATATGGTTATTCATTTCTAGAATGGTTTATAAAACTAGAGAAGTGACGCCCACTCAACAAGTTGAGAACTGGGTTATGAAAGAAAAGCCAAAAGGCTTCCTTCGTTTTGTCGTGCTGAACGGGGTTATTGGATGGGGATTACCTGTTGGTTATTCCCTTTGGGTCTCTTCAACCCAACTAGAAGCAACCAATCATTTGCTAATATCATTTTCAAAATTTATTGCTATCTATCTTGTACTTGGCTTTATTATGGGCTGGTTCTGGTGGAATAAGTATATGAAAAAATCTGAGGCAATGAGAAAGGAAAATTCGCAAAACTATATTAAGACCTAAGGAAGGTTGAGCAATGGTAAACGAGAAAAATGAAAAGTATGAATGGATTAAATCAATAATAGTTGCCCTCTTATTAGCAGTTATTCTTCGCTCTTTTTTCTTTACCCCTATAGTTGTTGACGGTGCTTCAATGAACCCTACTCTTCAGGACAAGGACCGTATGATTGTAACAAAAATTGGGGAACCGAAAAGGTTTGATATTGTTGTGTTTCATGCCCCGGATGGCAGGGATTACATCAAACGCGTAATTGGACTTCCAGGCGACAGGATCGAGTATAAAAACGATATGCTTTATGTAAATGGCAAAGTATATGATGAACCTTATTTAAAAGGTTTTAAGGATAGAATTAGCCAAGGTACACTAACGGAGTCCTTTACATTAAAGGAAACGGCAGTAGGTACTGAAACCGTTCCTAAAGGTCATCTATTCGTCTTGGGGGATAACAGAAGGGATAGTACTGATAGCCGTGGTATTGGAGCTATTCCGTTAGAGAAGGTAATTGGAACAACGAAAATTGTTTACTATCCGATAAGTGAAATGAAAATTATAAAAAAATAATTTAATGAACGAAAAAGTGCTTAGGGAAGGATTTTCTTCTTTCTTGAATGTCGAATTCAATCAAATAATTAGCGAAGGGGGCGAGTTAATGATGATAAAAGGTTTCGGGGGTATATTTTGGAGAACAAATAATCTGGATGCTATAAAAAAGTGGTACAGTGAAGTGCTGAAGATTGATATGGGAAATTGGAACGGAACTATCATTAAACCCCATCCAGAAAATGAAACGATTTTTTCTTTCTTTGCTGAAGATGACCCTCATTTCCCAAAAGAACAGCAAGTGATGTTAAATTTCCAAGTTTATAACCTAGACGAGATGATTAAGCACCTTGAACAAATTGGTGTCCCTCTTGTGAAGGAAAAAGTGATGAGTGAATATGGAAAGTTTATTTGGATAAAAGATCCTGAAGGCAGACTGGTTGAACTATGGGAAAAATAACGGGTTGTAATTATTCATATTATTGTTGAACGGGAAGGATTATTCGGAAGGAAACTGTCAGGAGGAGTTTAATTGGGGATGTTTCTACCGCCGCTCATTCTTTTGATAGCTGTAGGCATTGTTGCATACTTCGCTTTATTGTATTTAAAGAGGACCAAGGACAATAAAAAGCGTCGTAAGTTAACTGTTATATTATTAGTGGTATTTTTGATATATATTTTCTTTGTCATCATCGGTGTTATCAGTTTTTTTTCAAATCCTTCTTGATTTTCCTCCGTTATATGTTCTTCTTTATGGCAGTCAATTCGAGTAACTTAAAATCCGATATAATAAGAGGATACATGCTCATATAAATGAACATAGTATCCTCTTATTATTTTAATGCATTTAGTTTTTATTGGGAAAATGGTTAAGACCAGTATTCACTTTTGAAAAAATGTTTTAACGATTCATAACGGCAAGTTTCTCATCGTGGGCTGCCTTTTCTTTTTCCAACATTTCAACTAGCGACTCAACCGTTTTCATGATCGTTTCATGCGTGACATCGCGGCCTAAAACTGCACTGGCCCTCATGATTAATTCATCTTTATTCATTTTCTATCTTACCTTTCTTATTATACATATCGCGTGGTCAAACACCGAGGGTTTACCTGAAAATTTATCTACATCCATCCAGAACTGAAGGGTCAATTTTAACAAAACCAATTCCCCTTCCCGTATTATTGACGATACTTTTGCATAAATCAAGGTACCTTTCGACTATTTTCGACTATCGCTTTTGCTTTTGTCGAATTTCCCTCACGAATAGGTTTGTGAGAAATAAGTATGATTTCTCCAAACACCGATCTTGTACTTAAGTCCTGCAAGAGCAGATGTTGTGTAAAATAGAGGTCAATCCCCTATACTATAGAGAAATAAAGTGTGGAGGGATGAAGTGTGCATATTGAGATGTGGACTGATTTTGCCTGACCGTTCTGCTATATTGGCAAAACGCGTCTGGAGGACGCAATTCAGAAGACAGGCAAACCAATAGAAGTAACGTACCGAGCCTTTGAATTGGACCCAACGATGGGCCGGGATGTCACAGAGAACATGTACGAAACCTTAGCAAAAAAATACGGGATGAGCTTGGCCCAGGCAAAAGCAAACACCGACAATGTAGCAAAAATGGCGAAGGAAGTTGGACTAGACTTTCGCTTTGACACATTAATTCAAACGAATACCTTTGATGCCCACCGGTTGACAATGTTTGCAAAAACAAAGGGCCTAATGAAGGAAATGACCGAGAGAATACTTCAAGCTTATTTTACGGAATCGAAGCATATTGGCGACCACGAAACCTTGACAGAACTGGCAGTGGAAGTCGGTCTTGATCGGGGAGAAGTGGCCACCATGCTTGCCAATAACGACATGGCCGATGAGGTCCGTGCCGATCAGAAAGCGGCGCAGCGGTATGGCATTTCCAGCGTGCCGTTCTTCCTCATGAATAACAAATATGCCCTGTCCGGCGCCCAGCCAACCGACGTGTTTCTCCAAGCGTTGGAAAAAGTGCTGGCTGAAGACCAGATCACGTTTATCAATCCTACGGAAGGGGATAAGTGTGATGATGATGGGTGCGAAATTCCGAAAAAGTAAAGAGTGCCATTATGGCAACCTGCTTCAGAGCTTTGCGTGACAACCAAACCTGATTTCCTGTTTGTTAGTCACTCATCCGTGCTTTGCGTAACAACAAGATCGGGTTTTTCGCTGAAGTTGTTACTCATCCGTGCGTTGCGTGACAACCAGCCGGGTTTTTCGCTGAACGTTGTCACTCTTCCAGCCTTTGTGTGACAACTAAACTGGTTTTTGACAGAATGTTGTCACTCATTCGCGCTTTGCGTGACAACCAAACTGTGTTTTCGCTGTTTGTTGTCACTCATCCGTGCTTTGAGTGACAATCAAACCTGGTTTTCCCTGATTGTTGTCACTCATCCATGCTTTGCGTGACAACTAAACTGGTTTTTGGCAGAATGTTGTCACTCATCCGCGCTTTATGTGACAACCAAACTGTGTTTTCGCTGTTTGTTGTCACTCATCCGTGCTTTGAGTGACAATCAAACCTGGTTTTCCCTGATTGTTGTCACTCATCCGTTCTTTGAGTGACAACAAGATCGGGTTTTTCGCTGAAGTTGTCACTCATCCAGCCTTTGCGTGACAACCAGCCGGGTTTTTCACTGAACGTTGTCACTCATCCATGCTTTGCGTGACAACCAAACAGGTTTTTCCCTGATTGTTGTCATTCATCCATCCTTTGTGTGACAACTAAACCCGGTTTCCGCTGTTTGTTGTCACTCAACCGTTCTTTGAGTGACAACAATATCGGGTTTTTCTTGATTATTGTCACGCAACCTAGCGTTTTATTCATAATACATATTTTTATTATTACTCATTTCCTTAAAATTCCTCTGCATAGCCCTTAAATAAGTCCGCCTGCTCAATTCAACTTCGCACCATTCAATAATATTTGATATTGTCATTCTTCTTTCAGGAAAAAGAAACTTATACTCTTTAGCGCTTCTCACGACCGCAGACTCCGTTTTTTCCTTACTGCCGCAATTTCCACAGATTAAGAAGGGTTTTTTGATAATTGTCATTTTTGCTAGGCAAGTTTTGCAAAAAATCCCTTTCCTGAGCGTCTCGTAAGTATATTCCGGCAGTTTGGAGTATCGCCGGCCATCCTGCTGGGAGGTCATTAGGGTTTGCGCCAGTTTTTTATGGCCCTCATTCAGCTTGGAAGGCGTATTCAATTCGGTCATAAACCTGTTGATTTGGGTTGGGAGAATAATTGGCATATCCTCTGGAGCATTGTATAAAGTGAATTCAGGATTGATGAAGACAAGGCGGGATTGAATGAGGAAATTCAGCTTGTTGTCCCGAAGGAATTGATTGAAGAGCAAGTCGCTTTTGTTTAGTTGGTTGACAGGGTTCTTGCATTTATTCCCTTTCTTTGTATACAGTTCCCCGTCCTTCCAGACATAATCCTCTTTGGAGTTTTTCACATCGATTAAGTGGATGATCCCTTCGGAAATAATCACTGAATCGATTTGGAAATCGGAGTGGTTTGCTTCGAGAAGCAAATCATTTAAAATGTACCTTTCTTCGCTTAGATTAGCAGCCAGCCTATCAAAAGCCAACTCTCCCTCAAACCCTTTTTCCAAATTCGACAAGTAAAACTTATCGTCCGCCGAAAGCTCCTTGCGCGCATTTAGGTAGCGCATGCCAATCAATTCGTGTGATTCCGTTCTCTCTTTCAAAATCATAAGGTCACCTCTTTTCAAATTATCTATCCTCAATTTTAGCGAAACCTCCCTAAGTAAATCGACATAAATGTGAATATTTCATTAATTTTTCACTCAATCTAAATTTAATTTTCGACAAACAAGTGAAGCAGCGGGACGGTTCCGCTGCTTCTTTCGGGGCTCGAATGAAGCACTGGAACCGTCCACGTGCTTCAGCCCGCAAAGTGGCATTTTTCATTTGAAAAACAAAATTTTAGTAGTTGACAACTTTTATATAAACGGCATAGAATAAAATAAAATTAAATGTTTCCTTAAGTGAAAACTCTGTCTCGAAGTCAAATAAACCGGAGGGCAATACGATGGAATTACTTAAAGATGAACAGAGTAGACATCATGAACGCAATGCCAGGCTGCAAACCAACGCCAGTTTGACTTTATCCGGGAAGGCCAAAGGATTGAAAGGACTTTTGCCGTTCCTTGGTCCTGCCTTCATAGCGGCGGTCGCCTATATTGATCCAGGAAACTATGCGACCAATATTGCTGCCGGTTCGGAATATGGATACACCCTTCTGTGGGTCATCCTCGCGTCAAACCTGATGGCCGGTCTCATCCAGACGATGTCAGCAAAGCTCGGGATTGCCACTGGAAAAAACCTGCCGGAAATGTGCCGGGACCGCTATTCGAAAAAAACATCCATGTTCCTATGGATTCAGGCGGAACTTGTTGTCATGGCAACCGATTTGGCCGAATTTATTGGGGCCGCTTTAGGCTTGTATCTTCTCTTCAATATCCCGATGATTGCCGCGGCATTACTTGCAGCGATAGGTTCTTTTGCCATCCTCGAGCTGCAGAGACGCGGGGTCCGATCGCTTGAAGCGATTATCACGGGAATGATATTTGTTGTTGTACTCGCATTTGGCATCCAGGTGTTTTTTGCAAAACCCGAAGCCGGCCCGCTGCTAGCAGGGCTTCTCATTCCAAAATTCCAGGGTGGAAACAGCGTCCTCCTATCAGCAGGCATGCTGGGAGCAACCGTCATGCCGCATGCCATCTACCTGCACTCCGCCCTTACGCAAAAAAGGATTGTCGGGAGAAGTGATGCTGAGAGGAAGAAAATCTTTAAGTTCGAAACCATTGATGTCATCATAGCCATGGTGATTGCGGGTGCTATTAATGCGAGTATGCTCATTGTCGCAGCTGCTCTCTTCCACAAATCTGGCCTTAACGTCCAGGACATTGATGTAGCGTATCACCAATTTGACCGACTGCTCGGTTCCAATGCAGCGATTTGCTTTGGGGTAGGGCTATTGATGGCCGGACTGTCCAGCTCATCGATTGGCACCATGTCCGGGGATATCATCATGCAAGGGTATATCCGACGCAGGATTCCGCTTTATCTCCGGCGTTTCATTACAATGGTTCCGCCCCTGGCCATCATCCTTCTTGGCATTAACGCAACAAAGGCGCTTGTCATGAGCCAGGTTGTGTTGTCATTCGGCATTGCTTTTGCGCTGATTCCCTTGATCATGTTTACGAGCAATAAAGAAATCATGGGCGGACTCGTCAACAAGAAAATCAACACCATATTGGCCTGGGTGATTGCCATTGTGATAATAGCCCTGAACCTGTTCCTGTTGGTGGATACGTTTTTCGGGTAAGGGCTTTTCGCAAAATTGTCTTAACGAGGGGCATCTTCTAAAACCTAAAATGGATTCTTATGCGTTCGGGGCTGCCCGTGCGCATTTTTTATAGGTTCAGATCTGTTAGGGTATTCCTAAGAAAACAACGAATGAGTGTCAAGAACAGAGTTTTTGCTTGAAGGCATTAAAGTTTGAGCTAGACAGTTCTCCGAGGGCGCCCTATTCGTTAAAATAGAGGAAACCTTATCGAGAACGGAGTGGTCGTCTTGATTGTCCCGATGCACATCACACACATCCCAAAAATCCTTCAGGCCCAGAAGGAGCTCTATCGGATGAATTTCAGGAACATGCTTTTTAATAAGGAATTTTACGACATGATCCTTTCCTGGTATGACGAGGCACTGACCAACCCGGAGTGGAAATCTTATGTGCTGCTGGATGAGGAGGGGGAAGTCTCCGGTTTTTACCTCGCTCAATACAAGGACTCAGCCGGCTATCTTTCCCAAATGTTTGTTTCCGGAAAGTTGCGGGGGAAGGGGTATGGCAAACTGCTGTTGGACCATTTCGAGCAAGAGCTGGGGGAGCCTGGTTTCTACGTTTTGCAGGCAAGCGGCATGAACGAAACCGCCGTCGCGTTTTACGAACGGAACGGCTACGACATCCTCCGCACCTACCAAGACGAAAACGGCGACCCGCGGTATTTTATGATTAAGTATGCGTTTTAAGATCGATAGCGGTATGAGTCTTTGACAGTGGTTACCAGTAATACTAAAATGGTTCATAACCAAGGGGAGAACACGTTAACGGAAGGGCCATCCAGATAAAACCCCCTGTCCATTTTGCAGAAGGAGGATGAGGCGGGTTGTGGTGGATCATTGGAATGTTGAACATTGTCCTTGCGGCGATTGAACTAATCTTAGGTATTAAAAACAGAGGAACAGTATTTTTTCGGATTCATCTGATGTTTAGTCTGATGTTTGTTTCATTCGGGGTTGCCGCGTTTTATCAAAATTTATCGTATGGAGCTCCAGGTTTAATAATAGGCCTTCTGGCTGTCTGGATTCGCTCAAAGAATAGAATAACGACCTAGATTCCTAGATTTAATGAAAGGGTGTTAATCCAATAAGGGTTAGCGCCCTTTTTTTTGCGTACCATTCATTCCAAAAAGGAAAAAGAACATTTTTGAAAATGATATTACTGGAACATATTGTAATATAATGGGATGAAAGGGGTGGGGAGAAGAAATGAAAAACAACTTAATCGCTTTAGCCATTTTTAGTTTGGCGGTGTCTTTTGTAATAGGATGTTTGATTTTATCCAATAGCTTAACTAAAAAGGCAACTAAACCGATCAATGTTCCAAAGCAACATCAACTGTTCACTCAGCAGGAAGCAGCCGACTACTTGGGAATTAGTACTGAAGAAGTACAAAGATTAACCGAAATACCAGACGGAGAAAATAGTTATACAAGTGAAATCCCACATATCAGAATTGGTGAAACAATTTATTATCCGAAGTTGGCCATAGACAAATGGTTATTGGATTTACAACTTGTTTTTGTGCCCTAAGTTTGATTGGCATAAGGCTGCCAATTAGCAGAGTGGCATAATGAAAATGTTTAGGAAATGGAGCACATTCTGGCATTCGTTTTGAAAGGGGGAGCGTGACTTGAAAAACGATTGGGAACGTTTCAAGGGTATCGAAGGTTCTTTGTTAGGCGGAATTTATGATCCACAGCTTAATACACATCAATATAAAAAGGAACTTATTCTTCACGCGACATTGCCAATTTTAGAAGTTCAGCATCCAAATTCAAAGGAAACTAGCTATTGGAAGTTAAGCTGGTTTGAGAAAATCTCGGGGGATGATGTCCTCGTCGTCAAGGAACAGGACACCCCGGAACCATTAAACTATGCGGAAATAAATGCCCCAACTCAAAAATATGCCATCATTTCTTCAAGTTTTTCGGTAGAAAACAAGTTGATAAAAAAAGTTTCCGGATATGGATATATGGAGGAATCCGGGGAAGAGTTGGATACAATTCTTCTCGAATTAAAGGACATGTATATTTCTCTTCGGGCGGGCCCGGCAATAGAAATAAGAATCGCAGAAAAGGTACCAAATATTTACGGAACGATCTTGTTTTAAAAACTTGGCTGATCATTTTTTTCGCTCTTTGTTCTACAACCTACGAAAAGAGGTTAGAATAGATCAAATTTTAGTCAGAAGGGAGGGGCTCAAATGAAAAATTATTTTATTCGATTGTTCTTTGGTATTTTAACTCTTGGCATCCTTATAGGGGTGAGGTATTTATTTAATATAGATTTGTTTAGTGAAGATAGATATCCACTCCTCTTATTAGCGATTCCATTCTCAATGATGGTGGGTGGATGGGGTGGCTGGTATCTATACAGGAGGATCCGTAACAAGAAAAATGACTACCAGAAAATTTTCAAGTGATACCGTAAAGAGGAAGGAGACCCCCCTTCCTCTTTGCGCGTTAGGTTTGTTTTGCAAAAATGTCCTATCTCTAAAATTGCTTCTTAGACCATATGATACACTGATGAGTCTTTGAAAAGAGGTGGAACGATGTACTTCCTTCGCGTCATAACGAACGATATCCGATCAGCCCAACTGCAATTCAACCATTACTCCGCAACAAAGAGACTTGTCTTAGGGGCGCTTCTTGCAGCGTTGGCGGCAATATTTCAGTCTGCCGGCGGCTTTTTTCCCGGGGTGGGCTATGTAATCAGTCCGTTTGCAACAGCGCCAATTTTGCTCTGCATGATGATCTCTTTTTGGGCCGGGATGCTTTCCTATATCCTTACATGTCTCTTGCTTCTCATTATTCAGCCGAGTGAACTGATTGTTTTTCCATTTACGACTGGCTTGCTTGGCGTCGGGCTGGGGCTGGCTTTTTCTTTTTTCAAAAAAAGATTGGTAATCCTTTTGGTCGGTGCAGCTTTCTTAACGATTGGGATTGCGATTTTACTCTATATTCTTCGTTTTCCAGTCCTCGGCCCGGCCGTTTCAACTACATTTTCAATCGTTACGCTCGGCGTTATTTCCATTTTTGCATGCCTCTATGCCTGGGGATGGATTGAATTCACTTCAATCTTATTTAAAAAGATAAAGGACATTATCCCCTAACCACCCGCCGTTCGGAAGCCGAACGCAATCAGGACTTTTTTACATAACCAGTTCAATTAAAGTAATCCCATCTGATGATGAGAGAAACTCTTGAAATGCCATTTCGAATTCTCCCAGGGTAGCCGCACGTTTTCCGGTTATGTCATAGCTGTCTGCCATTTTTACAAAATCGGGGTTTTGAAAGGTGACACCGTGCGTTTCACCAAACTTCTTTTCCATCTGCTTGACTTCAAGCTTTAACATTGAATCGTTGATGACGATAATGAGAAACGAAAGTCCGAGTCGAGAAGCCGTTTCGATCTCCGCAAAATTCATCAAAGCGCCGCCATCTCCAGTGATGGCAACGACAGTGGAATCCGGACAGGCAAGCTTGGCCCCGAGACAGCCCGGAATGGCGATCCCCATTGTAGCCAATCCGTTCGAGATGATCGTCCGATTCGGCAGTTTAGGCTGATAAGTCCGCGCAATTGAAATCTTATGCGCCCCAACGTCGGAAATCAAAATCGCGTCGTCAGGAGAAAGCCGTTGGATGATTTGCAGGACATATTCAATCTTCACCGGATCATGGCTGGAAGGGGTCTTCTGCTGGTTCACTTGATATGCCTTCATAATAACCTCTCTTAGATTCCCGGCTGGTTTCCACGATTTCGCTGGCAGCCCAGACTGATTGAGCAATTGAAGCGTAATCTTGATATTCCCTACCAGTTCCGCAGCAACAGGATAAAATTCATTTGTCTCCGCGGGCATGGAATCAATGTGCAAAACAGGAAGCTTTCCTTTGTTCCAATGGCTTGGAAGTTTTTCGACGAAATCATGGCCAATGGCAATAAGTAAATCTGCTTCCTGTATGCCTGGCAAAACCTCATCTTTTTCACTAAAACCGAATGTGAAGTAATTTTGCGGATGGCTGGTTTCTAATATTCCTTTTGCCATAAAGCTATGGGAAACAGGGGATTGAAGCGTGTCAACCAACGTCCTCAACTCCCCAACTGCATCCGCCCTCACTACACCATTCCCTACAAGGAGAAAAGGCCGCTTACAGGATTCGATCAAGTACATCGCAGTTTTCACCGCATCTCCGGTTGGTACACTTTCAGGAAGAGGAGTCACTTCCAATGGGGGATTCGTAACTACTTCGGATAAAACATTTTCTGGCAAAATGACTGCCGCCGCGCCTGGTTTCTCGATCGTTGCCAGTTTGAAGGACTTACGAATGGCAGTTGCCAGCGTTTGCGGATCAACGATTTGAGTGCTTCCTTTCGTGACGGGTTCAAATACATTAGGGATATTAATGTATTGGTGCGATTCAGCACGATGGCGGCTCACATCGGCTTGGCCAATCAGGGCTATAAGAGGTGAATGATCCAACTGGGCACTGGAAACTCCTGTCAATAGGTTTGTAGCACCAGGGCCCAATGTTGATAAACAAACCCCAGCTTTCCCAGCCAGTCTGCCATACACATCTGCCATAAATGCCGCCCCTTGTTCATGCCGGACAGGCACGAACTGAATTTGTGTTGATTTTGCCAACGAATTCACAAGCTCTAGGATTTCCTTCCCGGCGATGCCAAAAATAACCTCCACACCTTCGTTTTCCAGACATTTAACCAATAGATCCGCTGCTTTCATAGTTCCTCCTTAAAACATTTCGTTTAAGGTTAGTGTGTTTTGAAAGAGTGGACTTATACAGGAAGCAATAAACTATACGAAAACTAAGAAGGAGTTCTTATACGGAAGTGGAATATTATTAGTACTCATTGGAGCCATCCTTCAGCAAAATTAAGAGCTTTATTGAAAAGGCAAGTTAGAGATCCATACATTTTTATGTGTGAAAATTTTATCAGTAGTGCTGAAAGAGGTGATACATATGGAATTTACCGACAGATGGGCAAAATCAGGAAATGAAAACATTCATTATCTTGAAAGTACGCATAACGATCATCCACTCACTCCGTTAATTTACGTTCCCGGGGCGTTAAACTATGCAGAGCAACCGGTGGGATTGTTGCGGGAGTTCGAACCGAGAAAATGGTTTTCAATGAGTTTGCGCGGTCGGGGAAAGAGTGACGGGCCTGGTTCGGGATATGCACTGAAGAATCACGTCCGGGATATAGAGGCTGTCGTCGTACATAGCCAGCTTCGGGATTATTGTTTACTGGCATACTCGATGGGAGTTCCCTATGCCATTAAATTTGCATCAAAATCACCTGGGATAAAGGGTTTAATCCTTTGCGATTATCCTGCCAAGTATCCAGCTATCCCTGAATCCTGGGCAGAAAGGATACTCAGCCGCGGCTATATACAAAAAGAAAAGGAACATGCGGTAACAGGGATTCAAAGAGAATCCCAAAGTACGGACTTGTGTCCTGAATTAAAAGAGATAAGAGTGCCTGTCTTAGTAATTAAAGGGGGTACAGCGGATTCACTTTTAACAGAAGCGGATACAGGGCTGTATAGGGAAAACCTTCAAAGTGTAAAAATCGCGCAATTAGCTGAATCAGGGCATGTACTTTGGGAACCGGACCGGGAGAAATTTCTTCAAGTTATCAAAGAATTTTTAGGAGAATTAGATAGATTATCCTGAACTAACGCTATATTGACCATCGGAAGAATAAACCTTCTATTTTGCAAAATAAACAACAATAAAAGGTACGCTTATTCGTCCAAGAGAAACGCACCTTTAATTATAGATAACTATAATTTTCGGCCAGATTGACTTCCAGTTCTTCTTTGTAATCCGCTCTTGGTAAATGGCAATGCGTTCCTCTGTTTCAGCAAAAAAAGTAGTTGGCTTAACCCTAAAATGAATAACATCATCTATACCACATGGCGCTGTCAAAACAACTTGATGCTCATGGTTTAATTTAACACCGAGTGCAGTAGCGGTTTCTGGAAATTTGGATATCGCGTCAACGGATGATGTGTAAGGTGGGATATTGTTTACTAGATGCATTCTTGCCTCATTTTTCACAGACCAGGGAATGCCAGGAAACAATGATTTCAGTTTTTTTTCAAGAATCTTTTCAGTTGATTCTGTTAAATCTCCCTTATCAAAATAAATGACATCTACATCAGGTATGGCTGTTCTTTCGATGAATCCATACAAAGTGTCCCAAATTTTTGAGCGAACAAATCCGGCACATATCCACCAATCTGGCAGATTCAGCGTTTTTGCCGCTTTTAATATTTCCATCATCAGCTTGTCTTTTTGGATAATTTCTATGATATCTTCTTCAGTTCTTATCAATGGAGATTCCTCCGACTGTGGAAGGTGCTTCATTTGCAATATGTATTATTCCTTCAATTACATTCTCTACATCCTTCTCGTCTTTAACTGTAAGTAAGTGGTCAGCTTCTCTTTCAACAGGATCGATAAAGCCCTTTTCAAAAGTTTCATCCTGCTGGCGAGCAAGCACATCCTTAAAATTTGAATAAGCATCCTGAAATATATTCGTACTACGCGTTGTTGTAGACACACGCGCTTCGAGTACAGATTCAGGAATGTCAAAATAGACAATGACGCGGATAAATTGTTTCTTCGGAAACACCTCTTCAAGAAGATAAGACCGATCTTTCCTTTTTCGGTTCGAGTTACAAATAATAAGGTGAAAATTTGTATTTTTCTTTGCATAATCAACGATTAGATTGGAGAGGGCATTCTTTAAAAAGTTCGGTCCTTGTTTTGGCTGTAGATTGTTGTAATAAGTGTTGATGAAGGCTGCATGGTTATCCTGATCAATTACAAGAGATTGTTTCAACCTTTGTTCCAAAGCATGTGCAAAAGTGGTTTTGCCGCTATGTGTCTTCCCAACGGTCATAATAACAAGCCTTTTCATTCGACCACTCCTTTATGTTCGGTGAATGAACCATTTAAGCGAAAAAATAAAACGGCCACTAAAATCATTCTAACATATCCAAAAGTAACCATAAAAATTGGCATATCAATTCATTTTGATTAATATGCCAAACGGACTGATATTTTTTTCATAAATATTAATGAAGCAGCAGTTGCCCAAGAAGGATTAACGCCATTTTTTGTAGAAGTCTAATCCACTGATGTTTTGAAGAAAGTGGTGGATATTCTTATGGCTTACAGCTGGGAGACCTGTCCCACTGAGATAAAAGAATTTGTTTTCTGTATTCTAACTAAGACCCGAAAATTAATACAAGATAATTTCATTGGTTTTTACGTACATGGCTCTTTGGCAATGGGAGGTTTCAATCCCCGTCGTAGTGATATTGATATTTTAATTGCCACTGCAAGGGAATTAGAAATTGAAACTATAAGAAGACTGGCGCAGCTATTTTTAACTTATTCAGGCAACCCTTTTCCTGTTGAAATAAGCATCTTAACTCTGGGACAATTAAAGGATTTTAAGCACCCCAGCCCTTTTGAATTCCATTTTAGTGAATGTTGGAGATCTCGTTATGAAGAGGAGTTGTCCTTACAAACATATAAGCATTTAAATGGAGAGATTAGGAAAGATCCTGATTTAGCGGCACATATAACTATAACGGCCCAGCGGGGAATTTGTATTGAGGGAAAACCCATAGAGGATGTCTTTCCTTCGATTCCCTCATCCTTTTACACATCCTCCATATTAGGAGATTTTAATGATTGTTTGGAAAATATCGTCGAGAACCCTGTTTATTGTACCTTAAATTTAATTAGAGTGTATTTATACATATGTGAAGGAGTTATTTCATCAAAGCAAGAGGCAGGAATCTGGGGGTTATTATCATTGCCAAAAGAGATGAACCAAACCCTCCAAAAGGTGATAACTAACTATTCTCATAATGATGACTCATATGAATTTGAGAAGAAAGAACTCATCTCTTTTAGAGATTATATTGCTAACAAGGTACAGCAGTTATTGAAATAACAGGTTTGAAGAATTTTTAAACTGTAATTGTAGTGATTGCAAGGTATCAATAGTAAGGTTAACCAAGGATATAATGAGTCAAATTAAATAGTCTTTCCAGAACTAATAGGATAAGTGAAAAAGGGGGATAGCAATTGGGTTCAAGGATTATGCAACTGGTTATTGGTAATAGAATTGCGGAGTGTCTGTCTGTAGATGAAAAAGATCGAACACCCTTTTTAGTTGGAAGTGTTGCTCCAGATGCCGTTTTTTCTTTTGAGGAAAAAAACTTATCACATTTCTTTGTAGGTGAAATTCAAGATTATTCGAGACACGCTGATATTAATGGATTTTTACGTAAATATAGTTTACTGGTAAAAAATAAAGATCCCTATATATTGGGTTACTTCGCACATTTAGTTGCTGATGATATATGGCTAAGAGGCTTTTATTTTTCTTGGTTAAGGAACCGTATGGATGCCGATGAAGGATTATATCAGTTATACCATAATGATTTTTGGCTGCTAAACGGAAAATTATTAGATTACTATGGTTTCACGGAAAAATTGAGAAAAAAACTTAATCATTTTCCCTCAATCGTGGATTTGGAGGAACTTAAGTCCGAAGATGTTGAAAAGTTTATTCCTTATGTATTAAGCGATATGGAATACGATCAGGAAGTATTAAAAGAAAAACTGAATGTTTTCACGTTTAATCAAATCCTTGGGTATGTAGAAACATCAGTTGATATGGGAATAAAAAATATAAAACGTATATTTTCTTAAACAAATTTCAACAAAAAGTGAGTTGAACAGGAAAAGGAATTGCAAGCATGACTAGTTCAATATTGCTTAATTCGGGCCAAATAAATTTATGCTTACTTACATTTGTGGAAAATGTTGCCGGTTTCAAAACGCTCATTTATAGTAAGCATAAACAATGATTTTTCCAAAACTTTTAAAAAAAGGAGAAAAACAAATGAAACTAGGTGCATTCTCAGTTAGTTTGAATGTAAAAGACATTCACGTGTCCAAATCGTTTTACGAAAAACTGGGATTTGAAGATTTGGGTGGTGACATCACTCAAAATTGGCTGATCATGAAGAATGAAAATTGCATCATTGGGTTGTTTCAAGGAATGTTTGAAAAGAACATTCTGACCTTTAATCCAGGCTGGAATGAAAATGCTGAAAATCTTGAAACGTTTACGGATATTAGGAAAATCCAAAAGCAACTGAAGGCTGAAGGAATAAACATGCTCACTGAAGCAGATGAAACAACGAATGGACCAGCACATTTTGTCATTGAAGATCCAGACGGAAATCAAATTCTTGTCGATCAACATCGATGAAATAGAGAAGATAACGGAACCACCCAATGACGATTAAAAAGCAAAAATGAATATAAAATCTCACACCTACTTTCAAGTGCTGAGTGATGTAAAAAATGAAAGGAGGTCAACATGAACGGAGAGGGCGGAGATTTTTTAATTTGGATAATTTTAATAACGGTTCTCTTCATTGTTAACTATATGGCTATTTCTTTTTACAACAAGAAGAATACATCTTTTTTGTGGTCTGGTTTACTAATTTGTATCCTTGGTCCGGTTATTGGATTTATAACAGGTTCTACTTTTGTGAGTATGGACCATAGTGCGGGAGGTACAGGCGAAGGCGGGGCAATTGGTGCAGCATTTATAGGATTGATTATTTTGGGAAACGGAATTATCTACTTATTAGTCGGAATTAGTCTTTTAATTGGTAATTTCTTCAAAAGATGATTATGGTGTTGGTGTGTGATAACAAAAAGCAACCGGAAAATTGGCATATCAATTCATTTAGATTTGATATGCCAAATGGATTGCTATTGAATTTTCTTTATATGATCTTGCTTACTTTTGCCGAATATCAATCCACCAGTGATTTTTCGAATTCAGGTCCTCATTTTCCCCAGACCCACTGTAGTTGAAAGCATCGAGGAAAATGGAATCCAGCTTATCTTCATCCACGAAATAACCTAATTTAACTTCCCGCGTTTCACCTGGTTGAATCAGGCCGATATTATAGAAGCTTTTTCCCGTTCCGTGAGGTTCTAGATAATCAACTTCGCCTGTCATGATACTTTCTTCAGCAATTCCTACTTTACCAGCATAGTTCCATCCTTTTTGATCAGATTTAAGTTCCTGTAGGGAAGGGTGCATATAGATTTCTTCTGTTGCCTGTTTACCGATATTTTTTACTGTTGTAGTCAAGTAGACAAATTTCACATTCACTTTTTTCGACTTTACCAATTCATCAATTGAATCTTTGCCGTTCCCCACTTCATATTCATTCCGCTTATAGGACAACAAGTTCTTTTTGTCATCCAAAACCTTACTCTGCTTTAATATATTGAGTCCTAGTTCATTAAAATTCTCTTGGTTAATATCCTGGATTGAATCAAAAATTTCAACTTTTTCAATCATGTATTCAAGTTTTATATTTTTACTTTTGCCGTCTGAATCTACTTGATTAAAGGTTACGGGAACCTTTTGTCCCACCTTGAACAGTTGCTTGCTGTCTTTTTTCAATGGAATAACTTTAGATTCTACGGGTTTGCTCACTTCCTCGAAATAAGATTCATCATAATCTGCAAAATATGATGCAAATTCCTCAGAGGTAGGCTCAATAGAAAGGTTCTCCAAGACGTTCATCATCTGTTCCTCGCTTACATCGTTGGCAATAAAACTTTCTAACATGATTCCTTCTTTCTCAAATAAGAGGTAGACCTTTCGGTTAAACACTACATTAGGATTTCCCGTTTCTTTATTGACAATCACTGCTTTCCTGCCGTTAATTTCTTTTTCTTCGTATTTACTCGAATAAAGCGTTTGAAATTCTGAATTTTTTCCTAATCTCCAAAGGATGAATGAAAATCCACCATTCGCGAAGTTATCTTTAAATGAATATTTCATACCAGAACTATCGATTGGCACCATATTTTCCGGCAAATAGTTAAGTTTTAATTTGTACCATTTGTCATTATTTTTGGCGCTATTCGTGACGGAGACATTTACTTCATAATTTTGTTTTTGGACCATCATGTCATAAACTTTTACCGCGCCAAGAGCGGTTGTCGGAATCCCGATCAATAAGCAAGCAGCGGCAATCAGAATACGATTCTTTTTACGTTTAGCAAGCTGCTGTCCATTTTTCGCCTTGATTTTCTCAAGGAATAATTTCTTTTTGTATTTGTAGGTATCTGAAAATTCATGTTGTTCATCCAGTTTTTCAAAATCCTCCAGAGCGATTTTTTCAGCTAAGTCATACATGTTTTTGAAGTCTTTTTGATTCGTCATTCTGTCTGCCTCCTAAAACAGTTTGTACTCGTTTTCGGGCACGTTCGAATTGCTTTCGAACGGTGGCCTCTGTTATCCCCAATCGTTTTGAAATTTCCAGATAGGACAAGTTATAGAAGATTTTATACTTAAAAACCTGTCTGTAAGAATCATTCAACACGATTAGCAAGGAATCAATCTGAATTTCGGATATTTGCCGCTGCTCCCATTTTTCAATATTTTCATCTGATAATTCCTGCGCTTCTTTTCGATAATCTTCTAGAAACGTGACATGGCGCTTATTTTTCCGATAGCTGTCAATCGCTTTATTTTTGGCGATTCTCAAAATGTATCGGTTAAGTTGCTCGGTATCGAAACCGTGGAGCGTTTCCAAATTCTCATATAAAGCAATAAATGTTTCCTGGACCGCATCTTCAGCTTGCTGAATGTTATTCAAAATAGTAAAGGCTACATAATAAATCTTTTGCTCATACAGTTCGTATAACTCTTCGATCTTTTCATAATCTTTTTTTGTCTCGCTCATGGAATGCCTCCTCTCAATTACTATAACGAGCGGGCGGAGATTTTTGTGACAGGAAAAGAAAACTAGCAAAAACTATATTTTTCCTCTTGAGTAGTGTGAAATTATGGATAAAAGTAAGGCGATTTTCAACCTGGTGATCAAAGATATAAGTGTTGGTAACTAAAGAACCCGTTAATATCACGCATTAACGGGTTCCTAAAGATGTATTTAATTCACATTTAAGTTGGTAAAAATTTTAAATGTTATGAAAGTTAGTTACCGACCTTTTTAAATATGCAGTTTTCTAATAAGCTCAATTTTAGCCATGTTTAACATCCTTCTTCCACTGGAATCATACAATTCTTAACAAACTTATGATATTGAGCGGGGAGAAGGGCGGTCACCTATTTGGTTAGTTAAAAACCCACATAAATCTATTTTGAATCCTTCAATAATTCGAAATAACCTGTAGCGAGACCGATATTTATAAACTTACCATTCTTTTCATAGACAATATTAGCACCTTCTGTATTTACCTCTTCCCAGCCACTCTTTTTAATCATTAAACGATAACTTAACGGTACTCCCGTGCCTTTCGCCGGTTCCCATCTGTAGTTTTTATTTTTTTGGGTCTCACTTACTAACTTTGCCCCATTTGGTATTGGGAAATCATAAAATTCATGTACTAAATGATAATTATTATTTAAATTATTAAAATAATAGATACCTATACCTATAATAAAAACAATAACTAAAATGAATGATAATAATCGCTTCATAACACTTGCCCCCCTGTTCAAGAGTCTTGGACCTTTTGGTTATACCATAAAAAGGAAGTGGAACCCATTATAACTTCGAATGCCTACCCTTAATACTTATTACAACGATTAATCCTGTCAGTAATTAATATTTTATTGAACCGAACTTTCTTTAAGGGGGCTTTTTTTTGCAGAAATGGATGAAAACAGGATTCATAATTTTAATGTTTTATAAAAAATGAGGTGGCCGCATTTCAGGAGGGGAAGCTTTTGTGTCAATCATTAAGATTCGGCCTTTAGCCCTAGAAGATTATAATACTGTCTTATTATGGAGCAAGGATATCGCTTTTTGCAGAGCTAATGGATGGGAAACAAATAGAAGCCCTGAAGAGCTGTATAGATGGTGACAAAGTTGTATAAATAATGTTTCTTAAGATTTTATCCGGATGGGTATTGAATATAATGGGAAGTTAATCGCTTATGCAGACTTGGCATTTATTAAAGACCATTCTGCCGAGTTAGGTATTGGAATTGGTGAAAGTGAATTGTGGGGAAAGGGAATTGGATCTGCGGCGCCCTCTGTATGATGGAATATGCCTCAAAGGAATTAGGAATCGCAACTTTCTACGCAGAAACACATGAAGCAAATATCCGCGCGAGGAAAATGCTTGAAAAGATAGGATTTCAAGAAATAAGTAGATTTGGCAGTGAAGAAGAATATTTAGGGATTAACAGTCCGCTGATTCAGTACAAGGCAAATTTGTTTAAAGTAAACAGCTATATTTAATTTTATGTCCCTTGCAGTTTGTAAAAATAACGGTGTTTGATACCTCAAACTTTAAATTTCAGTAGAAGGTGAATCAATGGAACCCAACATTTATTTAATAAAACCAACAATTGAATTGAAATCAGAATATCTAGCCTTCTATCAAGAGTGGATAGAAAGTGGAGAGAAGATGGTTCCTTGGGTTATTAGAGAGGACCCATCTGATTTTGAAGGTATGATCCAATTTTTGTTTGATTCTAAGAAAGGGAAAAATTTGCCTGGAAATAGAGTGCCCACATCAACATTTTGGTTAATAGATGGCAAAAATAGAGTGTTAGGTGTAGTTAATATCCGCCATTGGTTAAACAAATCACTATTAAATAATGGTGGACATATCGGCTATGGAGTCCGTCCCACTGAAAGGCGAAAAGGATATGCCACACGACTTTTATCTTTATCATTGGAAAAAGCAAAAGAATTAGGGATACAAAAAGCTCTTGTTGTTTGCGACGATAACAACATCGGTTCTACAAAAACAATATTGAATAATGGCGGTATCCCGGATAGTGACTTTATAGAAGAAAACGGGAATATTATAAAAAGATTCTGGATAGATCTGTAGCCTGCTTTTTTTATACCTAGTTTTTCTTTGATAAATTGCGATCAGAATAATAAGGGCAAGTACATGGGAGAGGGAGGACCAAATTCTCGTCGATCAAAATCGATGAATTAGAGGAGAAAACGGAACCTACCTATAAAAATTAACAAACAAGATAATTATAATTAACTCCCGTTAGTAGGAGCCTTTCCCCAGTTATTGGTGGATAATTAAACTGGAAGAAAGACTTTAATATTCTAAACTTCTAATCATGCTAAAACAGAAGATGTCGTAAATCTTCGGGGAAGTTGGGATTTAACAATAAAGCCGTCCGGTTGATAAATAGCTATAAAAATAGGACCCTAATCAAGGTCCTTAGTTTCTTTAAAATAAGTAGGGACCATCATAAATCCACTTACGGCAATTAAATCTTTATGTCCTTTCACTGCAAAAACGGTCTCAATCCCATTCTCCGTTCCACCAATCAGTTTGCCTAGAGGATAATCATCAACGTCAACGAGTGGATTTACTGATTTGTATGAACGATTTTTGAAATTAACGTAATGTATTGCATATGGTGTCCCATCAATCATCTCCTCGCCAGCATTATATTCAATCTGGTATATAGGGAGCAACTGGTATTGGATATAAAAATAACTAGGGATTGAAATACAAATCAACGAAACAGAAATAATAAGATATTTAATACGCACTTTCATATTAGATTCCCACTTTTTTTCTTATTCTTTACATTGGAGGTATCGGTCACCTTATACGGTAAATGTAGATAATCTCAATCTATCATATGTTACTTTTGTTGAGAACAAGCATTTATGGATAATTTCATTCCTTTTTAGATAATAATTGTTTAGGTCAAAAATGCTGTTTTATAAATAAATAATCTCAATATGGTAAAGAGGTGAAGGGGGAATTTCAAAATGGACAATAGTATCCTGCATGTTTGGCAGCCGGTGACATGTTTAGAGGAGGGGCATGTTGTTTTTGCTAAGCTGACATATGGGAATATAAAGAGACAGATGGATTAAGACTGGATTTTACGGATGCCCCAGGAAATGTGGTAGAGATTATTTACGATCAATTTTCCCCCAGACAATGGGGGATTATGTTTGGTCATATTGGCATGTTAACGAGATAAAAAGAAGTGACTTAAATAAGTTAATTGATCTAGCCGAGTTTCAAAAATAAAAGATCCGACTAAGCACCATTTTTATAAAATGGAAAACTCGGATTTTATTAATTGATATGATGAACTGCCTTGGCTCGGCAGTGAGGATGTAACTAACGTTGAACATCATATTTATATGTATAACGATGGGGTTTTTGAGGTTATTGCTGAATATGAACAGAGATTTATTTTGAAAAAGGCGAAATTATAGTAGGGGTTTTAACAGAAGTAGTTTTTTGAATGACTTAATAGGAACAAAAACAAAAAAATAATAAACCATCCAGCGGAATTTTGAAAAAGTGAAAAAATGTGTTGAAGAGGGCAGGACTTGAATCATGTGCAGAACGAGAAAAGGCCGCTCACTGTAGCCATTGTTAAGTATTCGAAAGAAAGGGTACCCTTGTCAGTTTCCTTTTATAACCGTCTCAGCATAATGATTGAGACAGGCAGCAAAGTTAGAGTAACAGCTAGTATATCAAAGCCTGCCAATTAAATTAGATCGAAGGTGTCCTCAAGATTAATGAATTCTTGGCTGGTTGAACTGCTAAGGCTTGAAAAATAGAGGCCAATGTAAACCAACCCGTTATGGAATATATGTAAGAAAATAGGGACAACTAGTTTCATCGTTTTCATATAAACCAAGCAATATAGGATTCCATCAGCAAATTGACTAATCATTGCCCCTTCCAAATGTAAATCAGCAAAGAGGAGGGATGAAAACACAATCGCTTTCTTTACTCCAATTGATTTCCCCCCATTTATTAAATAAGTGTCCGCGAAAGAGCTCCTCTACAAAGGGAGCCAAGAAAACCATTACAAACAAATTTAGCGGACTTAAAGAAACTCCATTTTCCAACACAGAATAATTAAATAATTCCCAAGATGATTGAGCAGTTCATTAGCAATATTATCTGGTGGCTTTAATGTATTCTGTGGTGGCTCTCTACTATGGCACGCCTGACACTTAGTCATGCATTCTATAGCTAAATAATCTGATCGCAAAATAGATTAAATAATAAGAAAATATTGACAAGTTTATGAATTTTCCTCGTTTGGGATTTTTTTTATAATAGAAAATGATAATCTTAATTTGAGTAAATTAAGACGGGGGGGAAATATATTGAAGGTATTAGAATTTAAGTTTCATCCAAGGGTAAAAGAGTTTGAAGTTCAAGGTATAAAAATGATTGGAAACTTGGTTAATGGTTCTATTATAGGTTTGGATGACAAAGGAAAAAAATTGATTGAGTTAATAAACCAAGGAATTGTAAATTCAAAAGAATCTTTAGATGAGGAAGAAACCCAATTAATTGATTTTATGGTAGACAGAGGTTTTTTTACTGAAGAAATTACAAATCTTAAAGCGGCATACGTTCATTTAACAGATCGTTGTAATTTACACTGTGTTGGTTGTTATTCCTTTGTTGAGGAACGCAATACTAAAGATGTTTTGCCCTACGATAGTATTTGCTTCATTTTAAAACAATTAAAGTTGAATGGTGCAGAACAAATCGTTTTTTCAGGCGGAGAACCATTTATTCGAAAAGATATCGTTGATATTTGCAAATTCGCAAAAAATGATGCGAAAATTACTAATTTGCACGTTATTACAAATGGTACGATGGATTATGAGAAGTATGTTGATGCATTTCCCTTTATTGATGAATTAAATATTTCAATTGATGGTTTTAATGAGGAAACGCAGTTTATTAGAGATAAAGGGATAATGACAAAAGTAATAAAGAACATTAATTATTTGAAAACCAAAGTACCTGTTAGTCTAATTGCTACTATACATTCCCAAAATATTAAATATGTAGATAAATACTTACAACTTTCAAAAGAATTAGGAGTCGGTCTGTCTTTTAGTATCTTTACTGTTGATCCTAATGATTTAATGTTTAAAGATTTTATTTTTGATAATAAAGGTTTATTGGATTTTTCAAACAAGATATTGAATCTAGATAAGAATGTACAGATTTTAGACATGCCTACCGGAGAATTTGAATTATCTTGTAGAAGAAGTTGTGAGGTTGGTAAAGAGTTAATAAGTATTGGTGCTGATGGGTCCATTTATCCATGTCATATGTTGCATGATGAAGAATTAACATTTGGCAGCATATTTGAAATTTCATTAAAAGAGGCGCTGAGTAACTCGGACACCCCTTTCAGGAACCTGGAAGTTGACAATGTAAATGGTTGTAAAGACTGTGAATATAAATATTTATGTGGAGGAGGCTGCAGAGGAAGAAGTTGGTTATACAGCAAAAGTTTCCACGAAAAAGATTCCTATTGTCCCTTTATCAAAAATTACTACAGAAATACAATTTCTAGACTCAAAGAATCTTTACATGCGTAATAGTATATTCGCTGTGAGGTAATTATGAGAACTTTAATATTACTTGAAGGGAGGTGAGTAAAATGTTATTTGCTACTAAAAAACCAGCGACAAAACCAAACTGTGTTAGTTTTGGAGTATTCCTCTGTGTAAGTTATGGTAAAAACTGGTAATGTAAAAATGTGTTGTGTTTTAACTCTTCTTTGTTTCTTCATAAATCCTTCGACTCCAAAAGAATATTTTCCCTCATGAATTTTGAAAAAAAATTAATCAGGAGGTGAAAAAAATGTTGTTTGCAACTAAAAAGTCAACGACAAAACCAAACTGTGTTAGTTTTGGAGTATTCCTCTGTGTAAGTTATGGTAAAAACTGGTGATGTAACATGATAGGTTTACCTCTTCTTTGTTTCTTCATAATCATTTAATAGGTTCCGACTCCAAGAGATGCTTACTATAAATTCCCTCAAAATTTTAAAAGTAAATAATCAGGAGGTGAAAAGAATGTTGTTTGCAACTAAAAAGTCAACAGCAAAACCAAACTGTGTTAGTTTTGGTATTTATCTATGTGTAAGTTATGGTAAGAATTGGTAAAATAATAAAGAGGGGTAACGTTGAAGGACCACTGCAATGCTGCCCCTCAAAATCTATCAATAGGAGAAGCTACAATGACTTTAGAGGTTATTAATATAAGTAAATATTATGGAAAGCACCTTGCTTTAAAAAATTTTTCAATGACTTTAAATCCAGGGGAAATTGTAGGCTTAATAGGGAAAAATGGATCTGGAAAAACAACCTTATTAAACTGTATTGTTAATAATATTCATATTTCTTCTGGTGAAATTTTTTTTCGAGGAAAAAAATTACTTGAAAACAAACATTTGATAGCAAAATTCGGGGTATTAATCGAAAGTTGCTTTTTAGATTACTTAAATGCTTACGAGAATTTAAAATTATTAATGTTGGCAGATGGTATTAATGACAAAGAAGATATTCATAATCAATTAAACATGGTTTTAGATTTGGTAGGATTGGAAGAACGAAAAAAGGAGTTTGTCAAGAATTATTCTTTTGGGATGAAACAACGACTTGGATTGGCGCAGTCCCTACTTAATAATAAAGAGGTACTCATATTAGATGAACCTTTAGTAGGCTTGGATGCAATGGGAAGGGAATTAGTAAAAAAAATACTTTTTGAAAAGGCGAAGAGCGGCGGAAATGCGGTTATTTTTTCTGATCATAACCTTAATGAAGTAAAAGATATCTGCGATAGAATTATATTAATTGATAATGGAATCAAGAAGTTTGACGGATTATTCGATGATAAAAAAAAGTATATTGTAGATTTGGAGAGACTTAATGAAGGTTTGAAGAATCTCATTCTAGAAAAATTTAATGATGTGAAAATTGAAGAGAATACTCTTATCTTCAGTAATCCAGATATAATCAACAATCTTTTAAAGTTTTTAATCACCCAAAATATTGAAATTACTAATTTAAACGTTCGCGAAGGTTCCCTCTTAAGCTTGTTTAAAGGAGAAATTGACAATGTTGAACATGAAGTCGATATGGAATATCGAGTTTAAAAAGCTTTTACATCGTAAAGATGTATGGATTATGCTTTCAATGTGCGCAATTCCAGCATTGTATAGTGTAGGAGTATTTTTTAATTCATCTGTTATTGTCTTTAATGGCACAGAGAAAGAATATGCCTTTAGTTTCTTTGTGAATATGTTCCATTTCGTAAGTATGATATTTATTTACTTCTTTATTATGTCATTAATTGCTACGCGAACATTGGGTGGAGAAATAGAGAATAAAAGCATTCTTTTATATACACAGAGAATTAATAGTAGGCGGAAAATTTATATGGCGAAAGTATGGGCATTATATTCAGTTGTAGGCGTTATCAGTATAGTATTTTTCATAGTTTCGATGTTGATGTTTTATATATTTGCTATACATCGAGATGATTTAATTTCTTCAGAATTTTTTCGAAGTCAAGAACTGCTAGGGCTTCTTTTATGGTTCATTTCCATGGTATTAATTTATCTCTTCACGATTTCCTTCAGTACCATGCTTAGTGTTTTTTTAAAGACAAATACTGCTGTTATTATCTTTAGCATTGTGTTTATCGCGTTTAATTTTATTTCTAAATTTCCGATTATAAAATATCTCTCCTTTGCTTACTATAATGAGAGGTTTAGCAATATTGACTTATCGGATAATGCTAAAACACTAACACTTTTTTTAGCTAATTTATTAATAATTTTTATTTACTCGTTTTTTATAAATTATATAGGGATTAAAAAGTTTGAAAGGAGAGATTTATAATTGATTTCTCTTGCAGGGCAGAATAAAGATAAATTAATTAATTCAATAGTAACATTAATTATCATGATGATTCTCCCTTTGCTAGTAGTTTCAACCGTTGGAGTCCTTTTATCAATTACGTTCTCAGATTTTGAAAGCGATTTAAGTTCTGTCCTTATTATTGGAATAAGTATGATATTTGGATTTGTTTTCGTGCCTATTATTTACATTAAGAAAATTTACAAGTTAAATCTTAAAGATATAGGTATTTCGGAGTTTAGCAAAAGAGAAATTATCATTGAAACCTTTGTTTTATTATGTTTATATGCTTATTTAATCTCAAGTGATATGTCAATTTACTCAATTTTTATTAGCTCCATACAAATGTTAATTGTTGCTACTACAGAAGAGTTTTGGGCTAGAGGAGTAATCTGTTATTTGCTAAACCAAATAGTAGAAAACAAATGGTTTATCATTTTGGCAAGCAGTCTATCATTTGCATTTTTAACTCATATGAATGAGCCGTTTATGGATAATTTGTTATATCGGTTACCTGGATCGGTGGTAATGGGGGTTATCTTCGTATATACAAAAAATCTTAGATATACTATTTTGTTCCACTATATTTACAATTTAGTATATTAATTTGGAGGAATAAATATGATAACTTTTATTCTATCTTGTGTTGTACACGCTATTTCATTTGTCTTCCTTTACTCTACAATAAGTGATATTGATGTATTTCAAATGTTGCTCCTAATTTTTATCCCTCTCTTAATTAGTCTAATCTTTTGTTATTGGGAAAATTCCAATAAAACGAGGCACGTAAAATTCAATAGCCTTCTTCTTTTCATTCTACCCAATATAGTATACCTATTAGCTTCTTCATATTTCATAAACAAAAATATTGATGACATCTTTGCATTAAGCCAAAAATATCAATCGGAAAATTTAACAATTTCAACAAGCAACTCTCCAACTTTTGGTTTTGCCATGTTGTTAGTAATAACGGTAGTTTTACATTATGCTGTTTCAAGAGTGGGAGCCAATAGAAATCACAAGCTGCAGTGACAGGATCTTCAGCTAGTAAGGGGCTATAGATATGAAGTTTTTTAAAATTGATTTTCAATTAATAGGTTTATTGCTTATAAATTTGATGATTTCAATAGTTTCTATTTTATTTCCTCTTTCATTAATGAAGATAACTGATTATCTAATTAAAGGGAATTTAAACAAGTTCTATTATTTTTTATCACTCGCATTTGTGAGTATCGCTATCCAAATGACTTTAACCTATTTTGGAGGAAAAATTAATAATAGCTATATAAAGAATCGTTTAATTAGTATTAGGGAGAAAATTTATAATTCCTTAATGAAATCAGATTATGCTACTTTTAAAAGGAAGAAAAAAGACGAGTATTTGTCATTGATTTTAACAAATACTCAATTACTTGAAAATGATTATTATAAATCCTTGTTAAATGTAATAACAAAGGCCATCCTATTAACGACATCATTAATTACCCTTTTTATTTTAAATTCACTCATTACTGTTAGTTTACTAATAATATTTGGGCTAATTAGTGTATTTCCTTTATTATTCTCCAATAAAATTGTGAAACTGCAAAAAGAGTTCATTTCTTCTACAGAAGAACACACAAGATCTTTAGCTGAGAGCCTATCAGGTTTCGAAGTAATAAAAGTCAACCGAATTACAAAACCTCTTATGGAAAAATATAAAGCAGTCATTGAAGAGATGGAACATACTGGAATGAAACTGGGGAACACAATAATATTAGCAAACGTGGTATTTGGCAGTTCGACCATGCTTCTTTTTCTTTTAATATTCTTAATTGGAGGATATTCAGTCAGTCAGGGTACACTAACTATTGGAACACTCATAGCAACTACCCAATTATTGATGTATGTTATAGAACCTGCTATAAGTATAACTCAAGAAATTAATACCATAAAATCTTCAAAACCAATAAGAGAAAAAATTACTGAAATTGTATTTTCTGATAAGGAAGAAAAGTATATAGATGAAAGTTTTTTTCCTTTAAAGGAAGACGTTTGTGAGATTAGACTAGACAAAGTATGTTATAAGTATCCCGGTGAAAACATGAATGTATTAAATAATTTTTCATATTCCTTTAAAAAGGGAAAAAAGTATGCCATTATTGGTGGAAATGGGAGTGGAAAGTCAACGCTTTTAAAGATAATAGCAAATTTAATTACAGACTACTCAGGGAATATTCATATTAACAGTCATGATATGAAGGTAGTGTTTATAGAAAATATTGGGTATATTGATCAATATAATTTCTTGTTTAATGCCAGTATTTTAGATAACTTACTTTTGTTCAATGAAAATAAAATTAGAATGAGAGAAGTAGAAGCGCTATTTGAAAGGAAATTTTTTGCACCTTTGCTAACGACACATAATGAAGGTCTAAATTTTATTGTAGGCGATAACGGGGAGAATTTATCTGGTGGACAGAAGCAAAAAATTTGTATAGCAAGAGCTTTGTTGAAAAATCCATCCATCCTATTATTAGATGAACCTAACTCGGCTTTAGACGTTGAGAGTAGTAATCAAATTGAGGGAATTCTTGGAGAGTTGAATGACATTCTTTGCATAATGGTTACACATAAACTAGACGAAAGCTTAAAAGAATTTGATGAAATATTGGTTTTGGAAAATGGCCAATTGATTAATCATGGATCCTATGAAAAAGTATTTTTGGACAAAAGTCTTTTGGTTCCAGTTAGTTAATAATAGAATGTAATTGAGAGCCATCGTGAAATACATTAAACCACCGAGATAAAAAGTGTGTTGGAAGACGTCAGTGGGAACTCTTTATTTTATTACTTTCTATGGTGCCTCAACGGTGATTCGGTACTTATTCATGGCAATATATAGAAGGGTGTTGGCATGCATTATGAAATTTTTAGTTAAAATATAAAATGCAGGGAAAGCTGTCCCTTGATCCAATTAGGGATTGATATGGTCAATGGGAATTAAAGATTGACCATCATCTCAAAGATACTAAAAGCAGAGATTGAAGGAGAAGGTATATCGACCAAATGCATCCCGCAAGAGGGGATACTTTTATCGCTCTTATCAAATATTGTTTTTAATGAATTGGACTGGTGAATTAGGAGACCGTCGATCACATTCCACATGGCCATCATAACAATATTCGCTGGAATGCTGGTCATATTTTAATAGGTTCGGATTATTCGATTTTTCCAACTGGTAATAAGGGGAGGCAATTACCTCTATCCTATCATTTGATGTTTCCTGGTGGAAGTAAACCAGCGGATTGGACAAATTGGCCCTTCAATGGAGAACCTGGTAACGCACCTAGAGGATCAGGTTATTCTTATTGAACAAGGTGCAAGGGGCACCTGTAACCGTCAAGTACTTTTGAACACTTTTTGCTCAAAATATTGTACTTCTATTTTTAATCCTATAGCTCTCACCATTTAAATGGATAACCTCAACTCTATAAGCAACCGGTCTAATATTGCTGTAGTAATTCCTTTATCCCCCATGAGTTCACCCCATTGTTCTGGCCCCTTATTGGAGGTTAGAATAATTGAACTTCGTTCATATAGATCGTTAATTAAATGGAAGAATAAATTGGCTTCCCTTTGGTCCATGGCTATGTACATCAAATCATCTATGATGACAAGATCAGCCTCTTTTACAGCCTTAAGCTGAAGTTGGGATTTACGCAGATATTCCTGTGTTTTCAATATATTGATTAATTCACCCATGGTATAAAAAGATGCCTTGTATCCACTATTTATTGCTTCCAGGCCAAGTCCAATCGCAATATGGGTTTTCCCGACACCTGGGGGGAGAGAAGGATCATGTTGTATTGCTGTTCAAGCCAATTTAACTCTTTTAGCTGTTCAATTTGTCTCGTACTAAGTGACTGCTGCTCTGCAATCTTAAATTCATCCAACGTCTTATAATAAGGAAATTTAGCCTTTTTCAACCTCTTTTCCCTACTCTTTTCCTCTCGTTGTTTCAGCTCGTAAGAAAGCATCTGCTCAAGGAATTCAAGATAGGTCCATGAATGTTTTTCTGCATTACGAAGTAATGCTGGTAGCTCCTCAGCCGTTTCCGCCATCCGAAGATGGCGAAAGTTTTCCTGTAAATGTTGTACTGTTCCCTTCATCGGTGTATACCTCCCATAATCTCAACATAAGGTGCCAAATCCCTCGTTTGTGCAGTGGCTTTTAGTGCGGGGTTATTTACCCTTTTTTCTTCATATGAAGGGGAGGAAGGTGAAGGCTGTTCCTGTTTGCGAAGAAGGTGTTGTGCGATGTCTCGAAGGTCGTTTGCACTCCAAAGGTGGTCTCTTATGCAATGAGCCAGGGCTTCATCAATGAAAGGTCTATATTGATTAATTGAATGTTGAATGACTTGTAATTGATCCCTTAAGTATCTGGGATATCTTTGGTTAATCTCCCGTATAAATTGGATTGCGAGTTCATGGTTTTCAAATTGCCGGACAATAGTTTCCTTGTAAGCTTCAATGCCTTTAGAACGGTCCCTCGAATGGTTCGTATTCTTAATCAGTTCTCCCTTACCCGACCCTAAGCGGTGACGGGCTAGAATATCTCCTTGCGGAGTTGCACGAATAACGAGCTAATTTTGAGCTACTTCCAAGTAAACTGTATTATCTCCCTTGGGCCGATAAGTTCCAGCGGAAGAGAATATCGGTTTGATTTGTATTTAATAACATTGTCCTTATGAACAGTCCTTGTTATACTGTTACCTAGATTGCTCTCGAAAGAGAGCAGGGATGAGACTGGTCTTAAGTGTTGCTTTTCCAGGGCGTGCACTTCTGACGGTCTCTTTTTCGTTGTGTTATGTACATTATAATTTCCAGTCCTCTCAAGCCAGGAAAGACACTTTTCATTCCAGCTTTCTAAATTAGAAAAGACTCGGTTTTTGGCAAAGTTGCCTTTTATGTACTTCACTACATTTTCTATTTTACCTTTGGTTTGAGGATCGGATTTCCTGCAAAGGTAAATCCTAAAGCCGCGTTCCTGCTTATAAGCTTGGAAGTCCCCAGTGAGGATAATGTCGCCGGAATTCTCGCTTACTGTAATGAAATGGTCCTGGTCATAAACAATTTCTTCTGGCATACCACCAAAGTATTGAAAAGCATATTCATGACACCTTATGGTGTCCCTTGTGGTAAATGGCCTGTCCAACCACTCTACATATTTATAACGGGAATGAGAAAGGCCAAATGAAATAAAATAAAGCTTTAAATCTCTATTCTCCGTATTCTTAACCCTTATTTCTCCCCAATCTACCTGGACCTGCATGCCGGGAGGCATTTCTTCAACGGCCTCATGGTGCCGTATATGTACCACTTTCGGAATATGATAGATATCCCTTAATTCACTGATATACCCCCTCAATGTACTGCTTCCAAACTGAAAGGTAGAATCCTTTTCCTTTAACCAGTCCTCTACCTGAGCAGAAGAAAGATCAGGATGTTCCTTGAGCCAGGTGAGGATAATATCCCGGTAGGGATCTAACTTCTTACTCCTCGTCCCCAACGAAGAAACCCAATCTGTTGCCTCCTCAAAAGTCATATCCAAATACTTATATACTGTATTTCTTGAAATTCCTAGTTTCTTAGATATAGCAGCTACTTTAAATCCCTGGTCCTTTAATTGATGAACCTGAATATACAATTGCAGTTTTCCACCTTTCAAATCCTCCAGCTACACTATGTTAAAAATATAATCATAGCCTAGGTAAGGAGAAATGTATTGAAAAGTGTTCATTTTTATCTAGCAAAAACTGTTCACCTTAGTCTAGCAGTTACATGGGTTCAAGAAAGAAAAAATGACCAAGAGAATCTTTTTGATATGGAAAAAAGGAGAGGATCATGGTGACTGAAGAACAGCTATTTCACCAAATGAAAATATGGCGCAAATGGACTGTTGAATTTCTTCGTACAGTTCCCGAGGAGGTCGCTGATCAAATTCCACAGGGTCATAATAATAATAATAATAATAATATCCGCTGGAATGCCGGCCATATTTTAGAAGCTGGGATCATTCAATGTTACCAGCTGTTAATAAGGAGAGGCGAATGCCTTTATCCTATCTTTCGATGTTTCCTGCCGGAAGTAAACCAGAGGATTGGATGGAGCAGCCTCCGTTAATGGCAAAACTGATTGACCAGCTGGAAGAACAGGTTGTATTTATTGAACAAGCGTGCAAGGGGCACCTTGATGAACCACTTAAAACCTTTTTAGGCATGAAAACAATAGGTGATTTTGTCATTTTTAACCAAGATGCGATACTTCTATAAGGAGTATCGCTTTGTTATGGGCTCATGAAAATGAACTAAATGAATTAATAAGTGAAACTTTCGGAAATTCCGTCTCGTTATAGGGGTAGGAAATGAAGGTGGTGAGTAAATGGCTAAAGACAGTACGGAAAATAATTATTTTGCGGAAAAAAATCGAGATGAGTGGTTAGAAAATATCATGAGCGACTATGGTGAACGATTAACGAAGTTAGCGTTTAACTATGTAAAGGATTGGGGGTTGGCCCAGGATATTGTCCAAGAAGTCTTTATCACTTGTTATAAGCAATATGATAAGGCATCTGAAATAGTCTATTTCAAACCTTGGATTTATCGCATTACGATCAACCGCTGTAAAGATATGTTGAAAAGCTCATTTCTAAAGAGGTACTTATTTAACAATAGCTTACTCAGCCACTTTATGAATAAAGATTTATCACCAGAAGTGAGGTTGATTTTGAATAGCGAGAAAGAAAAGCTATCTCAAACTGTTCTTTCCTTACCTGTAAAATATAGAGAAGTGATTATTCTTTTCTATTATGAAGAGATGACGATTGGGGAAATTGCTGAACTTTTAACCCTTAATGAAAATACGGTAAAAACAAGATTAAAGAGGGGCCGAATCCTTTTGAAAAATTCATTGGAAAGAAGTGAATAGTATGGAAGAAAAGTTAAGAAGCCTTCGTAACGCAATGGATGAAACTGTGCTTAAGGGAAACCATTTTTCAGAAGAGCACAAAATAAAAATAAGAAGCGCTGCAAAACACCCCCATAAAATTCATAGGTTCCAGTGGTTTCCGCAACTCTTAACTGTGGTGTTTTTCATTGGCTGTATAGTATTTATTACAGATCTAACGAAACAATTTCAACTTGGAAATAGTGGAACTAAAATAGAGGAACAAAAAAACAACGACGGAAATTGGGAAGTAACCCCGACTTTTTCAATACAGCTTGAATCACCTGACGGTAAGTTCGAAGCGCCATTTAGAGGGATACACGGTAAAGTTGCTTTTATTGATACAGAATTTACTCCAAATACACAAGTAAAAACAAGATGGTTTTTTTGGGGAAAAGAGTTAAAAGAAGTAAATAAAGAGAACTTTAAGTTAATCGGTATTCAAAAAGGAACTGGGGTAGAAAAACTATTGATTGATTCAAAGAGTTGGGAAGTGACCAATCAGATGTATAAAGATACTGAAACAAAAACCATTCTTGGCGCACAGTCATCTCAGCATACAGTCATTTCGCTTCCTTCAGTTGGGTTATGGCGCTTAGATGCATACATCGGGGATAAGCATTATGGAAGTATTGTTATTGAAGTGAAAGCCGCGGAATAGATAATCTTCGGCGGCTTATCGCAAAATCAATGCGCCGGGTTAATCAACCCATAATAAACCAAATCCTTAAATCGGCCTTCCTTTCTAACATGGTCCTTGAGAAGGCCTTCTTTTTCCATGCCGAGCTTTTGCAAAACTCTGCCTGAAGCCGGGTTAGAACTGAAACACCGGGCAAATACTTTATGGTATTGTTTTTCATTGAACGCAAATTGAATAATGGCTTGCGCTGCCTCCGTGGCGTATCCAAGTCCCCAATATTCTTCGCCAACCCAGTAGGCGATTTCGCCATGCTGGAACCTTTGATTGTTGGTAAGCGCGATTGCTCCAACCAATTCTCCTGTTTCCTTATTTGTCATTGCAAATTCATAAGACTTATCCGCGTTGAAATTTTCGAGCTGACGCGCAATCCATGTTAGAGCATCTTCAATCGAGTAAGGGTAAGGGAGGTGCAGTGTATGCTTGAAAAGATTGTAGTTATTGCAGAGCTTGGTGGCAGCTGGGGCATCAGATGTTTGAAAAAGCCTTAGGTGCAGCCTTTTGGTGGTCATTGTATTGTTGGTATGATTGTATTGCATAAAAATCCTCCAGTCCATTGTCAAGGCAGTACATCAATGCCTAAAGTAAAAATCGTATAATGCTTTGTATAGTATTTATAGCCAACGCCAATACTTTGGTTTTCCTTTTCGAATACCAAAAGGTTTTGGGTCTTGCTTCGATTGATGAGTTCCCATCCTTCCTTTTCCATCAGCTTAATGAAAGGTTTAAAATCACCCTGTTTTGCTAAATAGGAGGCTGTTTCGGGATCCTTCTTTACCTTCACAATGTCATCATTTTGCAAAAACATTTTCACAGCAGCAATTCCAAACGGGATGGGGTTTCCCTCCTGAAAAATAGCTTCTCTTTTTAAAAATACAAATACTAAAAGGACACTAAGAAAGACGGCCGTCACAATAAATGGTTTTGACTTGAGCATAAAAAGTCCCTCCTAAACCTATTTTTATTTAAAAGAATGGCAAATAAATGCGATGCCGGTTTTAGGCATCGCACCACATTATTTCAGGTGGTTAGAAATTATCCTCCGCCATTGATATATTTGTTGTCCCCCATCATATAGTTGGAACTGTCGCCTGGTTTAGCGTTTGGGTCTGTCGGGATGAGGGGGTTATTATTATTTTTCTTCCGTCTCCAGTCGATGAATAAAGAAAAGCCAAAGGGAAAAGGATCATGGCCAAAAACCACAAAAAACTCCACCCTTTTTATTTCCATTTTACCACATTAAAGTCATGGGTGTAGGAAAATTCAGTAAATTATTTATTGTTTTATTTTGTGAATAAAATTAAAGGTAGTTGAAGGAAATTAGCGAATTACTAACATAATCAGCATGAGTTGTACAGGTTTACGGAGGGAGTATGAAAAGCCTTCTTTTTATCATAATGGGCTAAATAGCTCGTAATAAGTTAGATGGAGATTCAGAAAAAATATAAAAGAGGTGCGGGGATGCTGGCAACGGAAAGTATTCTTAAGACCTGGGAGAAGTTTAACGCTTTTCCTATGGAGACCTTAACCAAGGCCTGGTTTTTTAGGAAGGGAACAGATAAGAAACAGCGTGATGTCTCGCTTATGCGGGAGCATCGGGAACAATATGGCATGTCGGGGAATTGCTTTGATCTAGCCCTTTGGCTACTTGATGAATTCAAAAAGGATGGCGTGGAGGCGTATCCTGCTGGCTCTGACCTTGACTCGGAAGATGCCCATGTTGCCGTTGTCGCAATAAATGAAAACGGCCATCGCTATTTGTGTGACTTGGGCGACCAATGGATCACGCCTATATTAATTGATACGTATAGCGAAGAGTATACAAATGAAAAATTAAGAGGTTTCTTCCCAGGTGCCGAAGTACAAGTCCGGGATCATGAAATGGGTATAGAAATCGTTTATCATCGGCCAAACGGGAAAGTTTCAAAGCAAATCTATCATACGAACCCGATAGAAATGAATGATTTTCTAATGGCTGCGGAATTTTGCCAAAATCTCATCCATCCAATACCGCTAGTGGAATGCAGGGTCCCTTATAAATCAGAGACTGCCCATTGGGAATTCTATAACTGGGAAAGCTTTTTAAGCACAAGCGAAGGATTGATGATGGAGGCAAAAATAGAAAAGGTCGAAGATTGGGCGGACCGGATTTATCAAAAAACGGGCTATAACAAGGAAATATTAATGGATGTACTTTTGAAATACAAAAGGAATCAGTAATGTTGAATAAAGGGAGTGAATCTTTAAGGGGGATTAATAGATGAAAAAATGGATATTTGTAATACCGATGTTAATTGTGATCATAATGATATACTTTATAAGTGGGTATAGGTTTACGGCATTAAGTGCTGCCAAAAGCAATGCTTTCCTTTCAAAAGATGCAGAGTTGATGGAAGAATATGATACAGGTTCATCCGCTGTATTTTTATTTAAGAACGACGAAGAAAAGATATACCAAACCGTTTTATCAGAGAGGTCAGGTCTGTTTTTCCGCAGTAGCGCATCAACCAATACCCCGTATAGTTCTGATAAAATCCAAACAATTGGAGGCATTAGCTTTACTTCAGAAAAAGATGCAGGCACCTTGTTGAGTGTAATTTCATACGACGAAGAAGTCGCATATATAGAAGCAGGGATCGAGCCTAACATAGAAAGAAAGGAAATAAACAAAGGAGAACGTATTTCGTTCTTGTTTCCTTTCGGTGAACAAATTGACTTTCTTTACCCGACTGCATTTAATAAAGACGGTAAAAAGCTTTATTATTTAGGATATCCCAATGATACAAATATTTTAAAGAACGAAGATTTTAAGTGGCATAAAATCGAAGGACAATAGTAAGGGGCTTTAGATAAATTAGGTTAATAATATTTCACATCGAAAAACGCTCAGATTTTTTTCTGAGCGTTTTTACTTGCATTTAGAACAATTAATTAACTGATAATAAAGAATTGCCTATATTTTATAAATTCAATTGTTTTCAACACAACAATAGTGTATGATACATAGTATATAAAAATACTGTACGACATACAGTAATAAAAACGAGGTGGGTGAATGAGCAACTTATTGAATACTTTCATTACTGAGTTGAGAAGAGGAACGTTGACCTTGGCGGTTTTAAGCCAATTAAGGACTCCCCAGTATGGCTATTCGCTCGTTCAGTTATTGGAAAGCTCGGGGATTGCCATTGATCAAAGTACTTTATACCCGTTGCTTCGCCGGTTGGAAAAACAGGAATTGGTGACGAGCAGCTGGGATACATCTGAGAGTCGCCCCCGGAAGTATTATGTGTTGAGTGAGTTTGGGCTTGAAATCTTTTTGCAGCTGAAAGAGGAATGGAAAAAGAACTCGAAGGAGCTTTTCAGTTTATTAGAGGGGGACGAAGAGGATGAAATTGATTGACATTTATATTCAGGAAGTGACCCGGAGGCTGCCTGAAAAAAGTCGTGAGGATATCGCCCTTGAGTTACGGTCAACGATTGAGGATTCTTTGCCGGATGATTACAGTGAAGAGGATGTAAAAGCGGTGCTTGAACAGCTTGGAAGTCCGGCCGCCCTCGCAAATGGTTATCTGGATCGGCCGATGCACCTCATTGGGCCACGTTATTATGATGTCTATGTTTCTTTATTGAAAATGATTTTGCCAATTGCCTCGGTCATTTCGCTCATTTCCGTCATTGCTGAATATTTTATCGGAATTAAAGCCGATGAAACGATTATGAACGTGATACTGAACCTTTTCGGTATTGGAATTGTAGGAATCCTTGAAGTCGGAATGCAAACATTTTTCTTGATCACGATTGTGTTCGCGGTTATGGAAAGGGTGGATAAAGGTAAAGACGGGCAGCCATTGACAACAAGCTTAAAAAAATGGACGCCTGACGATTTAAAAAACATTCCTTATATTCCAATAAAGAAAGAAATCTCTAGATGGGAAGTTTTCTGGATGCTCATGTGGACCGCAGTTTGGGCAACGGTATATTTCAATGCGGACCGACTTGTCGGCATATACGAACAAGTCGGAGGCGAACTTGAATTCGTGGTCCCTGCTTTTCATCAGGATGTATTGCTTCAATACTGGCCAATCATTATTGGACTCGTTGGACTAGAAGTTGCATTTGCCTTCTATAAATTAATACAAGGCAGATGGACGAAGAACATGGCAAAACTAAATGCACTCCACCAGCTGTTGGCAACGATTGCAGTGATTGCAATCATGATTCATCCAAGTATCTTCAATCGAGAATTTCTCTCCTACATGGCAGATGTTTTTAAGATTACCCCAGAACAATTCAGGTCATGGCTATTAGGAGGAGTTATTGTCTTCTTTATTGCTGGTGCTGCATACAATGCGTACGAAGGTTTTCGAAAAGCACGTGCCGCTTATCAAAATACTAAGGATATCAAAATGAATATCTGAATGTAAAAATTAGACCATCGATTTTGATGGTCTAATTTTAAATTCATTTCTTGTAGAATTATAATGAATCGATATGGTACTTTTTGAACCCATCACGTTAATCACTTGTAAATTGCCAGGAAGGATAGAAAGATGCATATACCTGCTGAAGTAAATAAGATGACAGAGGTTACAAGACTTTTCCTAAATTTAATTGCATTTGCACAAAAAAAGATTGCCGCAGCTAATTTAGCCCCGCTTTGAAAATAAGCATTATTAGAAAAAAATGGACCGCTAAATATAATTGAAATAAGTAATGTTGCAGAAATTAGTAATTTAAACCACAAAGGCTCTCTTAGGAATTGTTTAATCATAAATTTTATCCGCTGCATACGGTAAAGCTCCCTTCAAAACACTCTCAATTCTAATTAAACATATGATGTATTTTTGAGAAGTACTACTTACCTTTTGCAACGGGTGTAACATACATCTAACAGTGTGATATGTAAAGATCAGGTACATGAATGCTGTTAGTGTCATAATCTAATAATCTTTATAAAAATTATAGCCTGATTTTCACATACGGTACATGCTTTTTCAGTGTTTTAAGAAAGTCTTCCTCAGGATGAGGGGAGATTTTAATCTCGTCAAAGGCTGTATGGGAATTGTAAATAGCAAGCCCGGTTGTGGAAGACATTACACGCATCCCGGTTAAATACCCAGTTGTCCGCCTGGCCGAAGTGATTTTGTCATAGGGAATTTTAAAGCGGAAGAGTCCGCCGTAAATGTAAAGATGGTCATCCGTAAAAGTATATCGAATAGAGAGATGGGTCCAGATCAATCCACCTGCAAAAAAGACAAACAGCCCGCCAAGAATACTGAATGCAAGCCAATCAAATTCGGTAATTAGAAACGGAAAAAAGCAGTAATCGCAAAAACACCAATCAGAATAAGAATAAATCTTTTATATTTACGATCCTTCTTCGAATAATAAGTCAATCTAATTCCTCCACTAGATAAATACGTTTATTGGGACAAAAGGTTTCGATACCAGGAGACATAGGCGGAAATAGGTAAAAAATGGACAACTCCTTCAAAATCATTTAATTTAAAAATAATGAGAGATTTTTTTGCTATAGAAAACTTAAAAGTGGAGGGAATAGAAATGGACACTCAAATCACTTCCAAAATGAAAATAAACAAGCCGGTGAGTGAAGTGTATGAAGCGATTGCGAATCCGGAGAAGATGGCAAACTACTGGTTCTCATCGGGAACTGCCAGAATTGAACAGGGCAGGACAATTACGTGGAAATATGCAGAATACAATGCAGAAGGAGATATCTATGTCCTCGAGGCTGACGGAAACAGTAAAATTGTCTTTTCGTGGGGAGCAAAAGGTGAAGAAACCACTGTCACCATTCTCCTTGAACAGATGGATGACACAGCTACGGTTATCAACATTTCTGAATCCGGCTTTAAAAAAGATGATCCCGATCTTTTTCAGAAAATGCTTGGCCAAAAAGAAGGCTGGGTCTACGTGCTCAGCTGCTTGAAAGCCTATCTCGAGAATGGGATTCATACGTTGAGGGCTTCTTTGGTGCATTAATTCATTCCGTATCGCTGCTCTTAGAGGTTATTGGCGAGTTTAGCGGAGGGGAAATTGCCTTAAGTTCGCCAATAGGTCGTCTTGGCGAGTTTAACGGAGATAAAGTTGCGGTAAGTTCGCCAATAGAGCTTCTTGGCGACCTTATCGGAAGAAAATTCCTCTCAAGTTCGCCATCAAATGGAGGAGGGAGTATTTCTGTCAAAATAGATTAATGGTTAGTTTAATGCATTGGGGTGGAAAAATGAAACTGAAAAAAATTTTTTTGACTGTTTGTGTGGTGTTAGTAGTGGTGGTACCATTGTTTTCTATGTTTTTTAGGGACGGTCTGATTTTGGATATGGCAGGTATTCACCTTGATCATCCCTTTTCTAAAAAAGTAAAAGTGGAGGAAAATTATATAAGGGTTGATAAAAATCAGAATAATGTTGCTGATCCACTAGACATAGTAAATGCTGCGAGGAAAGAAGTAGAGAATCGAACACGATACAAGAGTGCTTATTATGAAGGCGGATATCCACCAGACAACGAAGGGGTATGCACGGATGTTATTTGGAGAGGATTGGCCGGAGCTGGTATAAATTTAAAAGAATTGATGGATCAGGATATACATGATCATACATCTTTATATCCACGTGTAGGAGGAAAGCCAGATCCTCATATTGATTACAGACGGGTACCCAATCAGTATGTCTTTTTTCAACGTTTCGCTGAATCTCTGACGACCGAATTAATTCCATACGATTCAAAGAATTTAGCGGAGTGGCAGCCAGGGGATATTGTGATTTATTTGGAGGGTACAGACCACGTAGGCATCATTTCTGATAAACGGTCAAAAGATGGAATACCTTATTTAATTCATAACATTCCTCCGTTTGCATCAGAAATTAAACTAACTTCTTATAAACATCCTATTGTAGGCCATTATAGATGGAAATACTGAATTTATACCCAGGGCTTTTGAATATGCTCTGAGCTTTTTTCTATGGGAGCATGACAAAATGAACTTTTCTGAATATTTAAGCACAAGAGTGTATAAATATAAAATTAAATTTATAAATATATGTTGAAATAATATTCTGAACTTTATATAATCTTAACATGTACTAAAACAGAAACATGAAATACAACCTAAACAAGGGGGATGAACATGCTTAATAAGAAAAGTAGTTTTTTAACGGTATTGATAGTAGCGTGTATGTCGCTTTTCCTGGCTGCTTGCGGGGGAGCGGATGGAGCGAAGAAGACGGGTTCAGATGGGGGCAAAAAATTAGTCGGAGGAACTGAAGCAACTTTTGCACCATTCGAATCCATGAATGACAAAGGGGAAATTGTCGGGATTGACGTTGATGTCATGAATGCGATTGCGGCCGCTTCAGGTTTTGGATTTGAACTGCAAAACGTAGGCTGGGAGCCGGTTTTTCAAAAAATAACAAGTGGAGAACTGGACTTTGGCGCTGCTGGTATTACAATTACCGATGAGCGTAAACAAACCTATGATTTCACTGACCCATACTACCAGGCAAACCTTGTCATCGTTGTCAAAGAGGGTTCACCCATCAAATCTGTGGACGACCTGAAAGACAAAAAGGTTGCTGTTCAAATTAACACAACTGGCCATAAAGCGGCCCAGGATCTTCTCGGCAAATCGAACACCAATATCTCAGCGTATGAAAACCAGCCAACTGCGATGCAGCAAGTCAGGAATGGTTCAGCCGATGCGGCGATTGGCGATAACGCCGTTGTTTTTGAATATATGAAAAATAATAAAAATACAGGGCTGAAAGTAATTGAGGATGATAAATTCGAAAAAGAATTCTATGGCTTTATGGTCAAAAAAGGCAACAAGGAAGTGCTGGATCTTCTGAATGAAGGATTGAAGAAGATTAAGGAGAACGGCGAACTCGAAAAAATTACCGGTCAAAAACTTGAATAGGCAGGAGCGTGTTTCAGATGGACATCCTTGATTTTCGCTGGGACATAATCTGGAACTACCGTGATTTTTTTATCCGTGGTATCTGGGTAACGATTGTCTTGACGGTTAGCGGGTATGTTGGCGGTATCATTCTTGGCATACTAATAGGCCTTGGTGAGACATCGAAGCGGAAACTTCTTTATTGGCCAAGTAAGCTATATGTTGACCTGTTCCGCGGGACGCCAATGCTCGTCCAAATATTGATTATTGACCTGGCACTAATTCCAGCAATTTTTGGCCAATCGTTTGGTTTTATGGTATCGGGAATCACGGCACTTGTCCTAAATTGTGCGGCATACAATGCCGAGATTATCCGTGCAGGCATCCAATCTATCGATAAAGGGCAAATGGAAGCGGCCCGTTCACTCGGTTTAAATCACAACCAGGCGATGTTAAAGATCATTTTGCCACAGGCATTCCGGCGGATGATTCCTCCACTCGGAAATGAGTTCATTGCCTTGCTGAAGGATTCTTCATTGGTTACGGTTATCGCCGCAAATGATATTTTATACGCCAGTAAGATCGTTGCCGGAGCGTACCAGCGTTTCTGGGAACCATATTTGATGGCAGCAGTGCTATACCTAATTTTGACCTATATTGTCACGAAAGTGGTTGCGTACATTGAGAAACGAAGCAGCAATCATTACAACCCACGAAAAAAGAAAGAAAGGCAGGTTTTAACGAATGATCAAAGTGGAAAACCTGCATAAATATTTTGGAAAGCTCGAAGTATTAAAAGGCATTGATTGCCATGTCCAGGAAAAAGAAGTCGTTTGTGTCATCGGCCCTTCAGGTTCTGGCAAAAGTACATTCTTGCGCTGCATCAACTTGCTTGAGGAAATTACTGAAGGAATCGTCTTGATCGAAGGCAAAAGAGTCAACGACCCGAAAACTGATATCAACGATATCCGCACAGAAGTAGGCATGGTCTTTCAGCAATTTAACCTGTTTCCGCATATGACGGTGCTCGAAAATATTAAAATGGCGCCAATGATGATTCGCAAACTGGCAAAAAGCGAAGCGGAAAAACTGGCTCTGGAGCTGTTGAAGAAAGTTGGTGTCCTCGATAAGGCGGACAATTATCCGGAACAGCTTTCAGGGGGACAGAAGCAGCGCGTTGCCATCGCCAGGGCGCTTGCAATGAAACCGAAAATCATGCTCTTTGATGAACCGACTTCCGCACTCGACCCGGAAATGGTCAAAGAAGTATTGGATGTTATGAAGCAGCTGGCTTTAGAAGGCATGACGATGGTCGTCGTCACCCACGAAATGGGCTTCGCCCGTGAAGTAGCCGACCGCGTCGTCTTCATGGACGGTGGCTACATCGTCGAAGAAGGAAAACCAGACCAACTCTTCGGCAACCCGCAAAACGAACGGACAAAAGCGTTTTTGGGAAAAGTGCTATGAGGTTCTGTGCACTGCAATACCATTAAATTAGCAAAATAATTGGCAAGCAAAAACGCTCAGAATTTTTTTTCTGAGCGTTTTTTGGCATAATATTTTCAAACCTGATTGAACTAAAGTTACCAGTTTAATTGTAACCTTTAACAATCTCAGCTTCGAAGTACATTAACTATTTTATTGACGGTTATCATTGCGAGTACCAGAGAGATTAAAAGAGCAAATAGAGTACCCACCAATACTCCAACTGAAGAATTTATAGGTAGGTAATTCCAAATGAAAAAATGAAAAATAAGCAAATAAATAATTAAGAAGAACACAATGAGCAAATTATTAACAATAATTTTCAATGACCGCGGCCCCTGTTCAAAATTATTTTTTTAATTCACCTGTTTCTTGATTTTGAGTATTATTATTCGTAACACATCTACGACTAGCAATATGAGTAATAGCCACGATACGAGTACAAATGGAATCCCTGAATACCCTTTACCTAGTACATAAATTTGCAAAACGGAATATAATAACCCAAAGCAAATTACAATTGTCGGAATAAAAAAACGTACAATTTCTCGTTTCACGAAGATATGAAGAATAATAGATAACATCACCAGAAGGACAATCAACAATGGTAGTGACCAAGAGTATTCAAAAACTCGTAAATTCATTTTTCACCTCCATTAACTTAAGAAACCTTGTGTCCTCCATTTTATCACATAGCCTATAAACTCTTCCTCCTAGGGTCGTTGATATTGAAAAGAAAATTGGTATTAATAGGATATCCGTCGGTTTTGGTTTACCCTCCTCTAAAAAGAGTAATAAGGATAGTAGAGGCCATTTGAGAATGATTGGAAAAGACCGTTCATTGTGGTGCTGGAAGGCAAATGAGGGAGCGTTACCACCCGACTTTGGCTGCTGGTCTACAACAAGAATTCAAAGGAGGTTTTTTACAGTGTCAATCAAGTGGAAAAGGTATCTTGTTCATGGCGGGTTAGCGACCGGATTAACCCTCGGTCTTGCGGCGTGTGGCGGAGATAACAACCCGCCGCCTGAAAGTGATTTCCCTGATCAGCAGGAAGACTTTGAGGATGATCAATACGATGACGATCAAAATGAAATGGAGAACGACGTTGATAATGAGTAAGCAGACGAAAAAGGCCAATCCATGTGATTGGTCTTTTTTTTGCAAAACTGTCCAACATTCATAGCCCTGCATTATATATTTAGGTAGGGAATCTAAAAACAGTGCCGAATAAAGTAGTGGGCACTAAATAAAACTTTTCACAAAAAGGAGGACAACATGGATAAGTGGGAATACAAGACAATTAAGTTCAAACCGGGCGGGTTCTTGGGCGGTAAAATTGATGAAGAAGAATTGGAAACGGATTTTAATAAATATGGTCAAGAGGGCTGGGAACTGGTTTCCTGCTTCGATACAAGTTTTGGGCAAGGCACTTCCAGGGAAGTCATAGCGGTAATGAAAAGGAAAATTGGCTAAGTCCAGCTTATTTTTGCCCCAAAAAAGACTTGCATCTGTTATAAATTGAAAGAAAAACTCCGAATTAGGACATAAGTCCTGTTTTCGCTAAAACAGACCCTTATAAATATCAATATTTTCTGACAAATTGTAAAATATAGGTATCTTAATCTTAAGGAGGTTTTCAGTTTGGGAGAGAACAAGGACAGGAAAATTCCGCATGAGCAGGATGTGAAACGGGAGACGCTGACAACAAGGCAGGGGCATCCAGTCACGGACAACCAGAACATCCGCACAATCGGCAACCGTGGTCCGGCAACACTTGAAAACTATCATTTCATTGAGAAGATTTCGCACTTTGACAGGGAAGAGGTGCCGGAGCGTGTCGTCCACGCACGGGGCACCGGGGCATTTGGTTATTTTGAAACGTACGGAAAAGCTGGCGAGGAGCCGGTGGAAAAGTATACCCGTGCAAAAGTATTTTCTGGCGAAGGGAAGAGGACGCCGCTGATGGTTCGCTTCTCGACGGTGGCCGGCGCGAAAGACTCGCCGGAAACAGCCCGCGATCCGCGCGGCTTTGCGGTGAAAATGTATACCGAGGATGGAAACTGGGATCTCGTCGGGAACAACCTGAAAATTTTCTTTATCCGTGATGCGATGAAATTCCCGGATATGATTCATGCGTTTAAAGCGGACCCCGCATCGAATGTGTCGCACCCTCAGCGAATGTTTGACTTTGTTTCACGCAGCCCGGAAGCCATCCACATGATTACCTTCCTGTTCTCTCCATGGGGAATCCCGGCTACATACAGGCATATGCAGGGGTCTGGCGTCAACACGTATAAATGGGTAAATGACAAAGGCGAGGCCGTCCTCGTCAAGTATCACTGGGAGCCGAAGCAGGGAATTCGCAACCTGACCCAGGAAGAAGCAAACGAAATCCAGGCGAAAAACGTCGGTCATGCGACACAGGATCTGTATGAAGCGATTGAGCGGGGCGACTATCCGGAGTGGGAGCTGTTTGTTCAGATTATGGAGGATGATTACCATCCGGAGCTCGATTTTGACCCGCTTGATGACACGAAGCTGTGGCCTGAGGATAAGTTCCCGTGGCTGCCGGTTGGCCGAATGGTCCTTGATCGCAATCCGGTTGATTTCCATTCCGAAATCGAGCAGGCTGCATTTGGAACAGGCGTCCTTGTCGATGGGATGGACTTTTCAGATGACAAAATGCTTCAGGGCCGGACCTTCTCGTATTCGGATACCCAGCGTTACCGGGTCGGCGCAAACTATTTGAAACTGCCTGTGAACGCGCCAAAAGCGCCAGTCCGCACAAACCAGCAGCGCGGCCAAATGGATGTTCGCGACCCGAAAGAGTCCGGCGAAAATCCGCATATCAATTATGAGCCGTCCATGATTGGCGGTTATGAGGAAGTGAGCAGGGATGGCCGTCCGCAGCACCGCCCAACCTACAATGCCGCTGCCATGAGCGAGCCAATCGACCGTCCGAACAACTACGGCCAGGCCGGCGAAACATACCGCAGCTTCGAGGACTGGGAGCGCGATGAGCTAATCAAGAACCTCTCCGATGCACTAGCCGTATGCGACAAACGCATCCAAGAAGCGATGGTCTACCACTTTACCCAGGCCGATGAAGACTACGGCCGCCGCGTCGAGGAAGGCATTGAAAAGAAAATGAGGGAACTTAAAGAGACGGGCAAAGAACCTGTCGCTCCAGGCCGTGAAGCTGGCAAAACAAAATACGGCCAAGGTTCATTGGCTGCGAACAAAGCAGTAGATGATGCTGTGAAAAAGAGTCATGAGGCGGATCCTTATTAATGGTAGGGTAAACCTATCGTTAAATCTAAATTTTGCAAAATAAAACAGTTGGCTCAGTGGTTAAATCACCGCTGAGCCATTTTTATGTTGAATTCGCCCAATATCTGTTCCAATTTCATACTTTGGCTTGCATATTGCATTGTTTATTGGATATTTCCGGTTGCAATCGAGTCCTAAAGCCTGCTACATCCTGCTAGGAGCCTTCATTCGTCCGGATTCGTGGGTGATTCGTCGGGATTGAGTGTTCATTCGTCCCAATCCGTAGAAGATTCGTCCGGATCGGGGGGGCATTCGTCCATATTCAAGCTTTATTCGTCCGCCTCCGCTCCTAGCTGTATAAACACTTCTTGTTTAAAATAAATCCTCTCAAATTGGAGGAAAAAGGGATTCCGAAATCACTTTTTGAGTATCTGTTTTTTTGTATAAATAACTGAGAGTTTAGTCATGGGAAGTTGGATGCAGTTTCCAATGTGTAAAAAAGGGTAAATAACAAAGTGGGCGTAAAAATTCTGAAAATAATAAAGGAGGAGTGTTTGTTTGAAGAAAATCATTCGTGTGATGGTCTGTTCTTTGCTGCTGATGGTGAGTGCTGTACATAGTGTTGGTGCCCAGTCGAACTTTCCGAAAGGGGAGAGTACTTCCATCAAAGTCATGTCCTACAATATCCATCATGGAGTGGGCATTGATAATGTCCTTGACCTTGAACGGATTGCCGGCCTCATCCGTGAAGAAGGGGCGGATATTGTCGCGCTCCAGGAAGTGGACAGGCACTACGGGGCGCGGAGCAACTTCGAAGACCAGGCAAAAAGGCTCGCTAATCTATTGGACTACCATTATGTTTATGCGGCCAATCTTAATCTCGATCCTCAAGAAGAGGGTGCGGAACGGCGCCAGTATGGAACCGCTATAGTAAGTAAATACCCAATAATTCAGTCCGAAAACTTCTTTTTACCGAGTTTTGGGAAAGAACAGCGTGGCCTTTTGGAAACAACGATTAATGTGAAGGGCAATCATATCCGTATGTATAATACGCACCTTGGATTGGATGTTCCGCAGCGCCTGGCCCAGGTAGAGGAAATCAATCGGATTGTTACTGCAAAAAAGACTCCCGCCATTCTAATGGGAGATTTGAATGCCGAACCGGAAGCTGAAGAAATCCAGTTGCTGCTCAGCGGGGTGAACTTCTTTGATGTTTTTGAAAATATAGACAATGCAAATACATTTCCGGTAGAAAGCCCCAGCAAACGAATCGATTATATTTTTGCCAGTGAAGGGCTGAAAGTTTCGAATCAGGAAGTCATTTATTCCACATACTCCGATCACTTGCCGGTCGTAGCGGAATTTGAATTGGAGCGCACCGCTCCTTCTCAAAATGGAAAATAAAACAAAAAGGGGACAAAAAACATGAACAAGTTTAAAAAAAGGCTAGGCTTAATCGTGGCGATTTGCGCGACGCTGACCTTGTCAACAGCATATGCCGAAACCGGAGTGCAGCCTGTACAAGAGACAGAAGAACCTATAATCGCTCCAATTAAAACAGATGAGCCAACCGCGCATCGAATCAAGCAGCTCGAAGAAATCGCGATGTACTATTATTGGCACGGTGGTGACCTTAAAAAAGCGGAAGAAGAGATCTTCAAAGGAATCACGCTCAAGGGGAAATATGACGTAGTCGAAGCCGCCTACAAGGAAGCAACGATTCTCGATCCTTATAGTGTAGATTTGAAAATTTCATTGGCATCCACCGAAATCATCCAGAAAAAGATTCCTGAAGCACTCAAGACATATAAACAAGTTCTGAATCTCGAACCGGATCATTTTAATGCAAACCTGCTATACGGCGTTTATTCCAAGATTAATAGGGACGAGCAAGCCTATAAAAAAGCCATTTCCAGGCTAAGACAGATTGACAATCACAAAACAAAAGGGTACTTAGATAAATTCGAGACAACCGAAAAGATCATTAAAACGAAACTCAACACAGATGTTCCTAAAAACCTGCCCAAAAAAGACCATGCGATTGTCATCCTCGGCTATGCTCTTGCTGACGACGGCACGATGAGGGAGCCATTGATTGAGCGGCTGAGGGCAGGCTTGGCGGTTGCAAACGAAAATCCAAACTCTAAAATTATTGTCACAGGCGGAGTCCCGAAAGAAGGGGTTACAGAAGCTGATGCAATGAGTGACTGGCTCATTGCGAACGGAGTTGCCGAAGACCGCATTATTAAGGAAAACAAAGCAACCGACACCGTCGAAAACGCCCTCTTCTCAACGGCAATTTTGGAAAAAGAAGGGCTGAAGGATGTAACGCTTGTGACCAGCGCGAGCCACATGAGAAGAGCCTTGACCATCTTCGAAGAAGCAACGCTTTTCTACGATAAGATGAATGCCAAGAAAAGAAACCGCAGCTTCACGAACATGGTCTATCTCGACTACCCAACAATCGAAGAGGCGCATAAAGTCACAAACGATGAAATTCTCGTCATTTACCGCGACCTGTTCCGCGCATCCGGCATCTGGCAGTATCCTGGCATGCAGAGGTAATTTAGTCAGAAAGCCCAGTGTTGCAAAAAAGCAGCTTATTTAAAATGAACTAAACTGTTGAACGTTGTATTTCGCTCTTCAGTTATAGCGAAGTGCTTTGGAAGCAAGAGAGCCTCATCGGCGAGAGCGCCTGGTTGCCTAACTGCAGCCCGCAGGAGCCGAAGCAATTTCAATCAATTCATAAAAAAAACACCTTTAGTGACCGAAGGGCCGTCTGTTCATAGCTGTTCGGTCACTAAACCGTCCTTTATTGACCGAAGGGCCGGCTTTTCATAGCTGTTCGGTCACTAAGTCTGCCTTTTAAGGGAATTCATTTGCTGGCGTTTGTTTTAGATGAAATGAATGGTTTCGGGGTGCAAAGTCCAAATTTCTGTACTATTAGCAGTCCAATTCAAAGAAATTGGACTGCTTCTTTCTTTTTTTGTTAATAAACGAATTATGCTTTTTAATAAAAATTTATTGATAATCGATAAAAGGTGTAATAGGATATGGATAAAAGGGGAAATGGTTTATTTAGGAAAATGGCTCAAAAAAACCTGTGTTCTGAAGGGGAATGATTCAGTTGAAAAAAATCATCCTGTTGCCAATCACACTTTTAATTTTGATTTTCTTATCTGCCTGTTACAATTCGGGGAACGCGAATACAAGCAACAAAGATGAAATTGTTATAAATGTTAAAAACAACACTAATTTTGAAATGTACATCATTGAATTAAGTTGGTATCAAAATGGGGAATTAAAAGGTACACAAGGGAATATGAACGCCGATGGTTCTAAGGTGAAAAAAGGGGAATCTTTTGTGTTTGGATTAATTGATTCAGATTTAAACTTGAAAGAAAAGGCATTATTTAAAGTGGCAGTTTTATATGATAAAAATAGCAACGAAAAAATCAATATAACCAACAAAGTACCGTTTGAATTAGTGAAAGGTGCCGAGTATCAGTTTGAGTTGAGTGGTAGTACAAAGGATAATCTCAAATTAAAGATAATAGACCGCTAATCTCAAAAATACTATTTGAACATGGGAAGCCACTTAACAGCGGCATAAGGGTATACAAATAGACTTTACTAAATCAGTTGAAAAGAGGGGAACATGAGGAAATCATTTCTATTTATGTTGTTTTTTACATTCAGTGTTATATTAACTGGCTGTAATTTTTTTGAAGAGCAGAAAGCAAAAAGTATTATCAAAGATTATTATCAAGCGATAATAGATGAAGAGTATGAAAAGGCCTTTGAGCAGGTGCATTTGTATGATGTTGATAGTAAGACTGGAGATGGACATTTTACAGATGGAACCACACTATCTTATGAAGAGGCTAAGGTGTTTTATTTAGAGAAAATAAACATCTTAAAGGAACAAAATTATAAATTAGAGGATTTCAAAATTGAAGAAGTTGAATATGAAGACGGGCACTCATTTTGGCATCATATCAAACTTATGGTCGATCAGGATGGTCAGAAATTCGAATGGAATGAAGTTGCCGAGATTTATGAAGGGAAATTGGTAATCGGTGAAAAGGACGACCCGAATGCGATCTACAGAGATGGGAGAATGAAATTTGAAATCGAAGAGTTAAAGGGAAATTAACTTTGATTTTTAAGTGTGCGATGATCCAGGGGGATAAGTCGCCTTTTTGCTTAAGTTTTTATTTAGCAGGATAAGGATTGAACATAGTAATGTGGACAAAATACATACTATATATCGTCAAGAAGTAGGTGTTATCTTGAGGAAAATTCTTATATTAGCTTGTTTCATTACACTGATTACAATTTCTCCTGTCAAAGCAGAGACTGATCATTCACGTTACGAATTTTTGCTGGAAGACATACTTTATACATTCCTATTCCCGTTGCAATTAAAAGCAATTGAAGATTATTTTGGAGAGATATACCTTGCTGATTTTTGTAAATTTGTAGAGGTTAAGACAAATCCTGAACAAGCTTACAGATATGAAATAACATATCAGTTTGTCACATATGAAAGAGCGATCATGCCTCCATATCACCTGTTTACTTTGAAGGTCGAAAACAAGTCTCTTACAGATTGGACCATAAAGGATGTGAAGGTTAGAAAATTGGGGGAGAATGAGGATTACACAAAAATATGCCGAAAACCAATGATTACAAGGTAATAAAAGAAGATTTTTGAAGGCATATTCTTACCCAAACGGCACGTTGATTTGGCTAATCTGCTATAAAGGGAGGGAGTGGATCCCAAGTGAAGCGATATTATCAAGTCTTGTTTCTTACCCTAATGCTTTCATCACTGTTTATCTCAGAAGTATTTGCTGATGAAAAGTACCTTTATCCTGATAATAAAGACAAGGATTTTATTAGTGCGGCGGAGCATTTTAAAACTGGCAATCTAAAGGGATATATACCAATAAAAAATGCGGATAAGAATATCGAGCAAAAGTTACTCTATAAAGATCTTAAATACTATGTTCTTTCAATTGTAAATGATAATAATCATTACACTCCATTATCAAATATTTATCTAAACAAAAATGACAATATTAGTCCTAATCGACAGATTTATTTATACTTGACTGTTCTAGACAGTGAAAAAGAGTTCAGGTACCAATTTTTAATTTTGGATGCCGAAACGAAGGAATCATTTGCTGAAGGGAACGGATGGGCAAACAATATATATTCCAAAGAGGTTGATTAATCGAAGAAGGATTAATAACCTTTTTTGTTTGAAGATTTTTTTTGAAAAAGGCCAAGTTTAGTTTAATAAAAATAAAAAATCTTGAATTAATTTTAATTATTACTTCTACATACTTTATTGTATAATGTTGGAAAAAGGAGGTCTCCAATGGGATATTTATTTATTGCCGTTGTAGTGATCTGTGTAGGTGTTGCTTTATACAAGGCAAAGAGTAAAAGAAAATTTCCAAGTAATGATTATACTCCTTTTGACGATATTACATCTGGTAGATCTGATAAGACATAATTTATACCGTCTTTAAGAGAGTCTATTTGTACTCCCCTGAAATTCTTTTTTTATCTAGTTGTTTCTCTGAGTTTTACGTCAATCATTTGTTCTGTTTTATTATCGAATATGATAGTTACAGATACACCAAATTCTTTGTTGTTTTGTTTTAACCATAATTTAAATTTTTCTTCAGAGGTATTTTCCCCTTTGTCCCTTCCAATATGAAGATAATCAACAATTTTGGCTTGAGGATATTTTTCCTTTGTCTCAAGCAAGGCGATTTGGCTCCATTTAGCATACTTAGGAATAGGTGTTTGTTGTGCATATGATGTACCAATAAAATTAAGTAGAAAAAATTGTTTAGAGCCGAAAATTAGAATGATGGATAAACAAATTAGCAGCCTTTTCAATTAACATCCCTCTTTGTTATTTTCTTTTATTTTTACATTTCTTAAAGAATTTATGAGTAGAAATATTCTTTTGGTTCTCAAGGATGGTTTGATCTTGAAGGATACTTCCCCTTTTTACTGAGTTCCTTATTGAGTTAAAAGGGGGGGAGTGCATAAAAAAGGGGTGATAAATATTTTATACACTAAGGGAATTTCAATGGAGGTGTCTTTTTGAATAGATTCTTATTTGTTTTCGGACTAATATTTTTTGTGTTTTGCCTTATTTTCTTTGTTATGAACTTTATTGGAGAATATGAAGGAATGGCGTTAATTTGGACATTGTTTGGTATGCTAAATGCTTGTATAGCAATAGGAGTTTCAGAGATTTTAAGTGTCGTGAAGGGTAAGAAATAATTATTATTCTTAAATTAACGGGTGTGTTGTTTAAAGAAGGAATAACCGCCTTTAAGACAGGGGCAAATGTAGATAATTTTTGGAGGTAACCAAATGGAATTTATTCTCTATATATTTTATGGGCTTGTTGGAATTGTGTTTATATTTTATATCCTCCAACTTTTTATAACGAATGCCATTGATCGATCCAAAGAAATTAATAACTTAAGAACAGAACTTGTAGAAATAAAAAAGCAATTAAAGAATTTAAATAATTCATAGTTTTTGCTGCCAATGGCAGGTTTTTGTTTAGCTTTCGGCTTAGATTATCAAAAAAATATATTTACGCCCAATGAAATAGTGTAAAAATGACCTGCCGAAAGTTTAATAATAATCCAGTAAATTAAAAGGAAAAAGCACCCATAACGTTGTATATATAACTTAAATACAAGGGGGTGAGGGAAGTTTGTATCAATATTTTAACGGCCTAGTAATTAGGGAAGGTACAGAAGGGGTTCCCGCTGATTATGTTGAAGCCCTTTTTGAGGACGCGGGATGGCTAGGAATACCCCGGCTTGGCAAAAAGAGAAGTTTTCTTTGATAGTTAAAAACTCAACATGGGCTTTTACTGTCTGGGATCATAACAAAATGATTGGCATGGTCAGGGTAATCTCAGACAGGATAATGGCCGCTAATATAATGGATTTGATCGTATTATCAGAATACCGTGGAAGAGGACAAGAAGTGTGGTTTCGAAGTAAAGGACCTAACTCAGAATGGTACCTGTGCGTATTATGGGTACATACAAGCTAGGAAAGATGGACATAGATAAACATTTCATTGGTGTATAAGTATTTTTAGTTATGAAACTATTTTAAAAGCAGCGGGTGAGTAAATGAATTTTAAAAGTCTTTTTGGTTTAGGTGAAAAACGTAAAAAGGAAATAGATAATGATAAACTGGTTGAGAAGCTAGGATTCAGTGAAGAAGTAATAGATAGGATAAAGGAAGTTGCCGCTACTAGTTTACAGCCATTAGAGATAAGTGATTTATATAATTATGATAAAAAAACTACAGTAGGATTATCTTTTTTAACTTTAGAAGAAAAGGCTGAAAGGTTGGTTGTGGATCTTCAATCTCATATTAAGCAACTAGGGTATTTAGCTTTTATTAATGAACGGAATTATAAACAAGGAAGTAAAAGTAAGATAGGAATAATAAAAGGAAATGATCAGTTTGAACTTCTAAAAATCCTGCAAACAAACGGGGACAATTATGATATTAGCAACGATGATGTGATTTTAAAGCTAAAGCAGTGGAATAATCGTTACCCTTTTATCATTATCGGTGCCGATTTTGATTGGGTTGAAGCAAAGTTTACAGTGCTGCCTTTGGACCGGGAAATAAAATCATTTGCAAAAGAAATGTACGAATTTTGCCCGGATGTTGTTGATCAAGGAACAGGAAGTATTGAAGAATTAATTGAAGAAATGAAGGAGACGAATAAATTATATTTGTGGTGGGACTAATTCCATCCAATAGTAACTCCCCTTCTTCAATCCTTGGTTCCAAATAATCCTAATCCAAGCCCCTTGTTCAATATCACAGGGAAAGTTACTCTGGTTTATTAATTGTCTTAATTGGACCTTTCTTAAATGGGAAAATAAGAACGATACATAAAATAAAATGATTATTAGAGAGTTTAAAGGAGACTAAAAAATGCGCGAGAAATTATTGAGGGTAGGAACAACATATTTACCAGTAAGGAATGTTGACCTTTCTTCTGATTGGTATATTGATAAATTGGGAGCAGAGTTAAGCTACAAAGATGAAGATAAAGCTATTCTGAATTTTGCTAATCAAAGCTTTTTCCTTGTGAAATCTAATGAAAATCAAAGCTCAAATTTCATTGATATTCGCGGTAATGAGCGTTTTTCTTTAACATTCGAAGTCAATGGATTAGATGCATTGGAAGATATTCATAAGGAGTTTAAAGAAAATGAAATAGATGTTGGAGAGATTGAAGATAGAGGACATTCTGGAAGAAATTTTGTTTTTTATGATTTAGACGGCAATAAATTTGATGTATGGAGTGAACTTAGTCCGACTTTCAAAGAAAAATAAAGATATAAAGGTTATGTAACAACGGAAGGGGGATTCATCTATGGAGGAATGTATCTTTTGCAAAATTATTACTAAGGAAGCCGATGCGCAGATTCTCTTCGAAAACGAATATGTTTGCTGTTTTCTAGATAAATACCCAATTAATAAAGGTCACGTCCTGGTTGTGCCGAAGAAGCATTACCCTGAATTTACCCAGGTAGATCAAGATAGTTTAAGCAAAATTATCATTACCGCCAAGAGGATAGCAGCACAGCTTCAAAAGGTTTTAAATCCGGATGGGATTACGATTATGCAAAATAATGGGGTATTCAAAGATGTGAACCATTATCACATGCATATAATCCCGCGTTTTCTAAATGACGGTTTTGGTTGGATTGAACCAAATAATTCGGTTTCACATGATGAGTTTACTGAGATTGGGTTTATTTTGAAAAAGTCTTTAACTAATTCTGCAGATTAGGTAACAAGGGTTCCTGGTACTAATATTCAACAACGGCTTTTTGTACATATGTTATTTAAGTTCATTCATTCTACCTGAAATAAGGTCTAAACATTCTTTAATCTCTTGTAACTCGATAACTTGACTCGCAGTTTTCCAAGCAATAATGGATAGGCACTTATTGCTATAACAACTAAACACTTAATTTTAACGAATTCCAATTTGTTCTTTTCCATACGGCCATCTCCAATGGGTTAATTCGCGCTTAATGCAGTTTCATAGCTTCGCTTGTTATACGAGATCGTTGTCCCAACCAGCTAAATCATGTTTAAACAAGTAGGCGTGAACTGTTTTGTTGATGGGAACCGTGTCCCACGGGCAGGTACGTTCTACCGGGCTACCGTAATAAAAAAACCATATAAAAAATGGTCAACCAGATATATCTGGCTGACCTTATAATACGAGTGTGTCAGGAAAGTGGAAGAAGAAGGAAATATATGGAAGGACGTAAAATATATTAAAGGGCGGGAAATTTGAAATTTTAGGTAGGTGCGATTATATGTCAAAATATATTAGGATTTTCTTCTTAACTGTAATTGCAAGTGTCATTCTCTTTTTCATATTTGGTTCAATATTTATGGGTGGAGGCAATCCAGCAGAGGAAGCAGTTTACACAATAGGAACAATAATTATTATTCTACTCTCCTTTTTAATTTCACAAATTTATTATGTAATTTATTTGATTAAGAAGAAAGTTTGATAGCTATCTTTGACAAATGTCATCGACGCTTTTCTTTAATAATTGTGAAGGATTTTACTTAAACTATTGGGTGCGATATTCCTTACTCCCCACAAAACATTTCGATAGTTTTATTGACCTCCCAGATGAATTAGCATCTCATTTACAAGTGCATTAATAGTTGAAGGAATTGAATTCATTATTGAACAAATGGTGTAGGTTAGCTGAAAAAGCTTGAATTATTGCTCATCAAGATAAGGAGCGGATAGTTTTGGATTACCCATCCTATCTAATTAGTGCTGCTTTTTTATTATACGTTTGGTATAGAGCAATAAAAGAAAAAGAATATCTTTGGATTATTGCAATAGTGCCAGTAGCTATTGTTTGGTATCTATTTGCCAATGTTACTATTTTTAATTTCATTCCTCAAATTTTTAAATCTTTTATTTTAATTTTATTTAATGCAACTTGTATTGGATTAATCGCGGTTTATTATTCATACAAACAGAAATAAAATACTCATTCAGATAACGATTAGTCAACTAAAAGCTAAGTTTATGAAAGAAGGTCCTTAAACATACGGGTGCATGAATTGAAAATCCGAGATGCCATTTGGCAGCTTTTCTTTTTGTGCTAAAGAAGCAGGTTGGTTTAACAAAAAAATGGTACAATAAAGTAAAAATATTATAAATAATAGGAGTATTTATGAAAAATATTTCTCTTAGAAAAATGAATGAAGAAGAATTTAGACTATATTTCAAGAATAAAATTGAAAGATATTCAGATGTCCTATCAGAAAATGTTCACGAAGAAGGTGAAATCCCTTCTTCTAAGGCACGGAAACAATTAAATAATCTACTCCCAGAAGGTCGGAAAACGCCTAATCATTATCTTTTTAACATCTATAAAGATGAACAAACAATAGGTTTCGTGTGGATAAAAGTGGAAGTAGAAAAGAAAAGTGCATTTCTTTATGAAATTTTTATTCTTGAAGAATATAGAGCCAAGGGTTTTGGAACCGCAGTTATAAATATTATTGAAGATTGGTTAAAAGAAAAAGAAATTAATTACTTTAAACTTCACGTCTTTGGGAATAATACAGGAGCCTATAAATTATATGAGAGACTTGGATTTGGAATCGCAGGGATTAATATGTTGAAGTCGATATACTGACGTATAGGTTGTGTCCCTATTCAGCTAACGGGTGCGTTGATCCAGGAAGGATTAACCGCCTTTTTTGTTGAATTCCTTTTTAAACATACGGGGCAGGGTAGTTCAAGAAGAATTATTGCGTTAAGCATGATTTTATTGGACTTAATCGAACTCTAAAATAAAAAAATTCAAACGAGGTATGGGGAATGAAACATGATGAAATAATTATCCAAGCAAAAAGACTTGTAGAAAGAATTAATTTAAAATATCCTGATTTTTTGGGCAAAACAGCAAAGGAAAGTGATTTAGCAAAATTAGAAAAAGAACTTAAAATAAAGTTGTCCGAATGGTATATCGAATTATATACAACTGCCCCTTTAATAGAAGCAGAGTTCGGAATTCAAGAAGATGAACCCGATGAGGAATATGATGGGGTTTCATATATTGAATGGGGTGGAGTGGATGACATAATTAAAGAAAGCACTAAATATGAACCTGGAATATCGGTAATAAAAGATGGATTTGTTTTCTTGGCAAGTTGTTCTCACGGAAGCGGTGATCCTATATATGTAAAATTAAGTTCAAAGCAGCCAAAGGTTTTTCGAATATACAATGATGATTATTCTAAAAATCAATTAGCAGAAGATCTTGTTTCTTTGTTTAAGAACGCAATAATCTAATAAGTTAGGTCCTAACTGTCTCTTCAAAAAAAGGGGGAAGTTCAATGCGTAGGTTAATTATCTTGTTGCTTGGGTTTGGAATGTTATTAACAGGATGTTCTAATAAAACTAATGTTAAAGAAGTCGAGGTTTATAAGGCGGAAGACATTCCCTTTAAAGATGGTTCGGGTAGAGTAACCATTTCATTCGAGAGTGCAATGCTCGATGATGGGGGTGCAATTATTGATGGAATTATTGATGTAATAGTTTTAGCAAAAGGATTAAAATCTACTGCGAATTACGAAATTTCACTTAAGGGAGATAATAACCATGGAGTTGTTTTTGGACCTAAGGAAAATGTTGAATTAAGGTTTGGAACTATGGTTGGAGAAACCTCATTTCAGCCTAATCAGCAAGGAGAACTGTTTGTTTCAATGAAAAACCCAGTAAGAATAATTTCAAAAGCAAAAGAAGTACAAGTTGTTGTTTCAGAGGATGGAAAAGAAGTTTTAGGAACCGATCCTTTTATACTATCGAAGAAAATTTCTAATAGGTAAAATATCAATGCTCTTTTTTTGTAGAAGTCCTTATTAAACGAACGGGCAGTTAGGTGAAAAGGAAAAATAAAATAACTTATAAAAATAAACCCATTTTCAATAAGATGAGAAAATTTGGTTAATTAAGGGGACATATAATGTGGAAAAGTTTCGTGGGAAGAAGCGTTACTTCAGTAACTTATGGCGACAGACAAATGTAGAAGAATATGATTTAGACTTTGGAGATGAAGGGTGGTTTGATTTATGGCATACCCATCTCGATTTTCTCGGCTATGGGAATAATAGTTTAAAGATTAGAAGAGAACATATAAAAGCACATCTAGCTTTATATAGGAATCTATTGAAAAACCTCCAACCACTTGGAAAACCATATCAATGTTGGATTGAATTAATTGATGAAGAGGCTGCCTTAGATGCAGTCTATATTCATACTCCTAATCCTAATGAAGACAATTTTCCCCTTAAGATTGACAAGTTAAACTGGGATTGTGATGTTCCTAAATATTTCAAGGATTTAATAAACCCAAACGAATTTAATGTGGGGCACTACATGTGGGGTTCAAAAAACTGCTATATTATCCAGTCCCAAAATAATAAGATTGAGTTGTAGAACTTATATTTAGTCCTTGTTTGAAATACTCTCCTTTATTTCCAACTTCCTATCGATTTCGTTCAACTTATTTTTTGTGTCGTTAAAATAGTGAGCGATTCTTAAATCAAATAAATAAAATCTTTAGTATCGCTCCAAAGGGATCCATAATGTTTTCCTCTTTTTAATATAATTTTGACAGTGGGCTATCAGACATCGTATTAACAAGGATTAAATAGATAAGTATGTTAGCAGGCAAAATTATAAAAATTAGTCTTACTGCTAAAGAAGATATACCTAAATATTCAGCTATGCCTCCACAAACTCCAGTTATCGATTTATCAGTTGAGGATTTTCTTAACTTATTTTTCAATTCAATTCCCCCAATTATATGATTTTAAAAGATATAACCCTTAGTGGTTAAGCCTGTATCCTTACTTTAAATATATAATCACGCTCCATCAAATTTTAACACAAATTCCCATTAATTATATTTTCTTTACAAAATTTTCAATATTAACTTTACTAGTATTCTATTTTTGTTTGTAAAAATTTCCTTTTGGTGTATTATTTTTAATAATGAAGTGTGTACATGCGAAGTAAGTTCATAAGATGCACTTTTAACTTCTTGAAGTTTTGTAAAATTGTTTTCACCCTTCCCTATTGAAATCAATTATTAAAGAGAAGACTATGAAAAAGTACTGGTGGCTGTCATTTGTATTTTGGTGATTTCTTTTTTTGCTAGTAGTAAGATTCCAAAAGAATTTAGTCTTCAACACACAAAATATAAGTCTTATACTTTGAAACATTCACTTACCAAAAACTATTCTAAAAAGGATTATGAAAGGTCTAATGAATTTGTAAGACTATATATAAAAGAAAATCCAGTTAAAAAAGCAATAAAGAAATTAATCAATTCTGGACTAGAGGTAAACTGCCCCACCTATTTTGACGATGAAAATTATGGGGATTTACCCTTAAGTATCGCCAGTGCGGAAGGGGATTTTGAAATAGCTCAAATTCTCATAAAAAAGGGTGCAGTGAAGCATGTAAAGGGTGCAAATATTCCCATTTATAGAGTCTTGGATGATTACGAAAAAGGAGCTCTGAAAATGGTGAGGGTTCTCTTATCAAATGGTGCTGATACAATTATTGCTGGAAAAGTTATTTCTGATTACGTGGAAGCTACCCAATTTTTTAGTCTGTATCGGACAGAAAATATAAAAACGAAAGAAGATATACATGAAAATGTACTGATATTCAAGGAACTTTTGAATGCTGGAGCCCTAGTAGATCAACAGGCAGTAGTAGAAGCTGCAAAGCATAATTATGTAGAGTTATTAGATTATTTCATTGAACAAGTAGGATTGAATGTAAATGAAGGTTACAGCTTCAACAATATTACTGAGGAAATTTTTACTCCCTTGATTGCTGCTAGCGAAAACAACTCCTTAGAAACCGCAAAATATTTAATTGAACATGGAGCTGACAAAAATATAAAAAATAATAGTGGAAGAATGGCCATAGATTATGCAAAAACGGATGAAATGAGAGCATTATTGTCACAAGATTAAAGGCTCCGAGAGATTGCTATTCCGAAAGCCTCTTACAAGTCTTAAGCAATTAATAAAAGTAAAGCGCTAAAATGGATTTTAGCCTTTAGAGGCTCTTGAGAGAGTAGCTCTCTCGAGAGTCTCTTTTCATTTTCTGTTAGTTCCTTTCTAGAAGTATTTGTAGAATTTAGGTAAATGACCACGAAGTTACTCGAAATTACAAAAGAATTTTAGTTTTAATAAACCTTTTGTCTTTTAGATTCGTCTAAAGTTCAAAAATTTACTATAAGAGAGGTGATTATTTTGCGGGATGATGACAATACCATATCGAAATTGATAGATCGTTACGGGTCCGCTATCCTCTATCTAGCGTATTCGTTTGTTCAAAATCGGCAGACAGCAGAGGATTTGTCTCAGGAGATATTCATGAAATGCTATGAAAAACTCAATACTTTTAAGGGAGAATCCAGTATCCAGACCTGGCTTTATCGAATTGCAATTAACCACTGTAAGGATTACGTGAAGAGTTGGCATTATCGCAAAGTATATGCTAGTGAGTATATTACTAAAATGCTAAAGGGTCAGGAAAATGATGCTGAGAAAAAGTTATTGCAAAAAGAGGAACAAACTCAACTATTTGATTACATATTAAAACTTCCAGCTAAATACAAAGAGGTTATTATTCTTTCCTATTTCCACGAATTGACGATGAAAGAAATAAGCATTGTATGTGGAGTGAATGTAAATACGGTAAAATCACGACTCCTTAGGGCAAAAAGTTTTTTAAAGAAAATCATTGTAGAAAGGAGTGCTGAATTTGAAAGAACAATTGCTGGAAGACATGTTGATAAAAGAGAAAAAAAGAATAATGAAGGAAGAATTAGCTAATTGGGAATTCACTTTTGAAATGAAGAGAAATGTTTTGAATATGATACGGAAAACAAAGAAAAAGAACCGATTTAGCAAAAATTTGTTGCCAACTGTTATGAGTTTTACACTAGTTATTTTACTTTTTGGTGGAATGCTACAGTATGTTCTTTCAACTAATCCTAGCTCCAACGGTAATCAGATAAACAAGAAATCTCCAGAAAAGAACCATGAGTTAAACCCAATAAATGATCCAAAGGGATCGGATGATTCCCTGGTCGATTCAAATGATAAAAAAACGAATTCTTCAATATTACCTGGGCTTCCTAATTTTACGGATCTTATGGACCAATTTAACGCGAAGTTCACTTCATTATTGGCCCCTGAACTTTATGATCCTAACTTTAAGTACAAAGAAATCAAAACCAAGCAAGAGTTCTACCGAAACTTCACAGAACTAGCAACCATGGAAGCTATTGAACAATACAGCGCACCTTTCTTAAACGAAACAAACGATGGGCTTTACTTAATTTCAGATGCTGCGGTTTCAATTTATAATGAAAGGTTACCAATTGATGTCGCTAAAATTGATCAACAAACATACGAAGTTAAGCAATACGATAAAAATAAAGGGAAAAACATTACTAGGATTATAAAATTTGAAAAGGTTAATGGGAAATTTTTGATTACAGAAATTAGTAAACGCTAATCTATTTCTTTTTAGATCGTTTATGGGATCACTAATCTAATTGGAATCGGTAAAGTTTTACAACATGGAAATTGAGTGGAGGAAGTTATGAGAAGAAAGGGTATTGTTGGTCTACTGATTCTAATTTTAGTATTATTTTTGGGCTTTATCTTGCTGAATCAAAAACCAGAGCCGGAAAATAAACAAACCACAAATGTAGAAAAGAAAGAAAATAAATCGGATCCTAATACGTTAAGTTTTAAGAAACACCAAAAGCAAATCACATTCAAAAAAGAAAAAGAATCAAAAGAGATTATAGCTGATATTCATAGTTACCTAGATAATATAACGGGATTCGGAAAAATAGAGTCGGTTAATTTTACAAACTTAAAAGAAGATATGGAATGGAAAAAACTGAAGCAAAATATCAAATGGTTAAAGACTACTGGATTTGGTCATTCAGAAATACAAAATGATATGATGAGTGCTAATGCTTTTATAAAATTGGTTGACGAACAAGAAGACGACATGTCTTTACGTTATCTTCATAGAGTTTTTCATGATTTAGATATATATATTAATAATACCGAATTTCCCGTACTTTATGGCACTACTTTTGCTTACGGTTCTGTGGCCGGAAGAAAGCAACTATTAGATTACTTTGAGTATACTGCACATTATAAAGTGATCTATTCTTCAGATTAGGCTATACCAGATAAGAAATAGCCTGTTTTGGTTGAAGCATGTAACTTGCCGTTTTCTCAATCGGAGGCTATTTCAAACTAAAGTTTTCTGGGAACAATCCTGATTTAATTGAATAAATGTATTAAAACAAACAGGTGCGTTATCCAGAAGGATTAACGGACCTTTTTTATTGCAGGTTAGTTCAAAAAGAATACACATTAATATTCTACCAATGACAAAACCATTTGTTAAAATTAGGAAGAAGGATTTCTATCAAAGATAGGAGATTAACAATCTATTGAAATAATTTCAAGGGGGTTAAGATTATGGATCACTATCTTGAACAAATCGCTATAGACTTGGTTCAAAGAAACCTCGAAAGGTATTGGCCCAATTTTGAACGTGTTGCATATGCAATCTTCAACAAAAAAACTGTTCACCTTTTTAATCATCCTAAATATAAGAACGATCATCTAGACTCACATAAGATATTAGACTGGGAAGAACATTTTGTTGGAAATACAATCATTTTGTATGAAGGCCATCCTACGGCAATTGCAGATATGGACTTGTACAATGACTATGAAGGGATTTACTCAATCTTAGTTCATGAATTGTTTCATGGCTTTCAATATATTAAAGGGGAAAAACGCTTTCCTGACGAAATATTGGGTATTACCTATCCTCTTACATTCGAAATTGCAGAACTGCGAATACGGGAGAGAAAGCATCTTTATGATGCTTTGTTGGAAACGAACATTAGTAAGAAGAAGCAGTTTCTTAAGGAATTTATCGTGCTCAGGGAGAAGAGGGCAACAAAATGTAAAGAGTATACAACTTATGAAAACTTAATTGAAACTGTTGAGGGACCTGCCTGGTATGTGGAATTAAAAGCTTATTCTGAGAAAAGCCCGTTGGATAACAAAATAGTATCGGAGAAGTATGGAGAACATCTTTTAGAAAAAGTTGAATCTAATTTAAACATAAGACGGAGTTGTTATAGCTCTGGTTTGTGTATGTGTTTGTTACTTGATGAATTTTCGCCAGATTGGAAGGAAAGTTTTTTCGAAACGAATGACACATTGTTTGATTTGATTAAACAACTTGATGTTGGTCCAATACCCCTTGATCATATAGAAGAAGAAATTAGCACTGAGACAGTTGAAGCAGTGAATAGTGTAATTCAATTAAGGAAGAAGGAATTTAAGGCTTTCGAGTGCCAAACTGGAACTCATATTTTTATTGAAGGAGAAATAACTGCACTTTTTTTTGACCCAATAAATATCCTCTCTTTCGGGGGCAAGTTTTTACATAAAAATTTTGTAAAGGTAAGGATAAACAACAATGAATACTTAGTTCAGCAACCCACAATTGCCTATTGTAAGGATGGATTAAAACATATTAACAAACTCCATCTCTATTTAAAGGACAATCCAATAGAAAATACAGATTCGCTTATGATACCTAATGTTGGGAAAATAGATGGACGGTATACAAAACGGGAAAACACATTTTATTTGACTGTTAATTAAAACTTGTTGCCACGTTTTATATTTTTGTCCTTATAGAAAAGCTTTTGTGGATGTAGGAGAGATGTGTCTATTCCACCATCTCCAAAATCCGTTAACATCTACTCTGTTGTATACTAATTTAAGGGAGTTAGTTGAAATGAGAGGAAGTTGAATTTATTGAGAGGTGAGTTTTTTGGAAAGGAAAAATCTAAAGGTTTTCACTAAAATTTCTTTCTATATAGCATTAGCTACAATTATTGTTATCCCAATTTCTATAATCACCTCACTGATAACTTTAAATGAGACCTTTAGTTCAATCATAAGAATGTATGCCTGGCTTATGATTCTCTTTTCCGTTTTTGGCATTCCTTTAAGCATCATTTCAATGTTCAGCAAAGAAAATCTAACTAAAAGAATTTTTTTCTTTAATTGTTAATTTAACTCCTAGTAGTATTATGGTTTATGCTTTAATTATGGAATTTATTGATGAATTCTATTGCACTGCACCTTAAAAGTGCTTAAATTTAAAGTTATGCAGCTGGTGTTCTTAATTGAGGAGGATTGAGGTACCCTTTTAAAATAAACTTCCTTTTTACGATAACAAGGGTATCAAACTCAATTAGTTTAAATATCTAAAAGAAAAGAGAAGATACGAAACAGGAACTATCAGTTTGATAGCTTTTTTTTTCGAGTGGAGTTAATAAGTTCTTAACTGATCTAACCTGTTAATAATAATAGTTTTTGGGCTAGATAATTTATTAAACAGGGTAAGAAAACGGAAGGGTAGGGATATGGGTCTCATTTTCTATTGGAACCTTGTTTCTAAATGGGAAACACAGGAAAATTATGATAGAATATTATTTGGAAGTTTTTATAATAAAAGCAAATGTATTCCAATTAAAGTTAAATCCAAATTAGAAAGTGAGATAAATATGGTCTCAAAGAAAAAGAAGAAGAAAAAATCCCTTTTGCCTTTTCGAATGAATATGCTTTTTTTGGTTATTTTTTTCTTGTTTTCCTTCCTGATAATAAGGCTTGGAGTTGTTCAGATTATTTATGGTGAAGAATATAAACGAGAAATCGAACGGACGGTAGATGTTACGGTTGAAAATTCTGTTCCTAGGGGAAAGATATATGACCGAAATGGCAAAATCATTGTCGATAATACCCCTCTTAATGCCATCACATATACCAAGTACCAGGGGACAACCCAAGAGGAAATGCTAGAAACAGCTGAAAAGCTTGCTAAGCTAATAGAAAAAAAACCAGGTAAAATACCTGAAAGGGAAATGAAAGATTTTTGGCTGATGACGCATGAGAAAGAGGGTAAAGCTAAAATTACGAAGGAAGAATGGAATTTATATGACGAAAAAAAACTAAAGGATAGTGAAATATACCAACTTCAGGTAGATAGAGTCACTAAAGAAGATTTAAATACCATTACAGCTGATAAGGATAAAATGGAGGTCCTCGCTATCTGGAGGAAATTTAATTCAGGCTATGCACAGACGCCACAAATTGTAAAAAGCGGGCCGAATAAATTGGGGAAGGACGACGATCCGGATAAAACTGAAATCGTTACAGATAAAGAATTTGCAGTTGTTAGCGAGGATCTTGGTAACCTACCTGGTGTAGATACAACTACCGACTGGAAACGTAAATATGTATTTGGGGATACGCTGAGATCGATTCTTGGAAATGTTTCTGATGCCGAAAAAGGTCTACCAAGAGAAAACCTGGATTACTATCTTTCACGTGGCTATAGTCGTAATGACCGTGTTGGTACAAGCTATATTGAACTGCAATACGAGGAAATTCTCAAAGGGCAAAAAGAAAAAGTGAGGAATAAAACAGATAAAAGTGGAAATATAATTGGCACAGAAGTTGTCTCGGAAGGTAAGCGTGGCAAAGATATCGTTCTCACTATTGATATGGAGCTTCAACTAGCCGTTGAAGAGATTATTGAAAAAGAACTTTTGATGGGAAAACGCAGTGGAAAATCCCCGTTGTTGGACCGTGCCTTTGTAGTTCTTACCGACCCTTACACTGGTGAAATCCTCACAATTGCGGGGAAAAAGATTGAGCGGGATAAAGAAACTGGACAATATAAAATGAGTGATTATGCTCTTGGGACTTTTACAACGTATTATGCTGTTGGTTCGGCAGTCAAGGGGGCAATGGTTTATACGGGGTTTGAAAAAGGGGCCATAACGCCTTCATCCATCATCTATGATCGCCCCCTATTAATTAGGGACACTCCTACGAAATCTTCTTGGAGATCTGGAATAGGTTCGGTGAATGCAACAAGTGCTCTTGAAATTTCTTCTAATATATTCATGTTTGAAACAGCAATTAGAATAGGTAATGGACGCTATGTTCCAAACCAACCTCTTAGTCTTGATCCAAAAGCTTTTGATACCGTCAGATCGTCGTTTAACCAGTTTGGCCTTGGTACTAGGACAGGTATTGATTTACCAGGTGAATCCATTGGATATCCTGGCCCGAAGAACATTGGAAAACTGCTCGACCTTGCAATTGGGCAATACGACACTTATTCGCCAATGCAGCTAGCACAATATGTTTCCACCATTGCAAACGATGGGACCAGAGTACAGCCACATATTTTAAAAAAAATTCATGAGCCCCAAATTGATGACAACGGTCTAGGGCCTTTAATTGAAGAAATTCAGCCAAAAGTACTTAATAGGCTCGATGGTAACCAAGAATGGTTGAAAGCAATTCAAAATGGTTTTTGGCGTGTCATGCATGGGCCGAGGGGAACCGCCCGCTCATTTTTTAAAAATGCCTCCTATAATCCGGCAGGAAAGACTGGAACGGCAGAATCTTTTTATGATGGATTCGAACGCAGCAAATTTGGGGAGAGACCCCCGGCTGTTATGAACCTAAGCTTAGTTAGCTATGCACCTGCTGAAAAGCCTGAAGTTGCAATGGCGGTTATAGTTCCTTGGGCCTATCAAGGAAACAGCGGTACCAGCTATAATAACAAAATTGGTAGCGATGTACTAAAAACATATTTTGATTTAAAAAAAAAGAGAGCTAAGGAAGGTGTAATTGCTCCATAAGAAGAAACTTGCTTCATATTTAAATCCAGGGTGATTGTCTTTATATTCTAAGTAATACTTAATATTTATGAAAGCCTGAGAAACTAATGTATTAGTATTCTTGGGCTCTTTTTAACTTTTAAAGTTTGATGTTGGCTCTTCGAGTATATAAAATTCCCAGTGAATAGATTAGCCCACTGGGGATTCTATAGTTTCTCGATATCTTAATAACTCATCTAATAAGAAAAACAGAACTGAGATTACAAGTGAAAACACTACAAGGAATCATAAAGAAATAACTGGTAAAAACCAAAAACTATATGCAAAGAAAATGCGAAAAAAATCTTCCCTCTCTAGCTTATTTTGTTAAAAGTTCAATAAATATGAAGTTCTAATGTAAGGCAAAATGGTTGAACTTTCGCGGAATGAAGCCAATGAAGATTTTCTTGAGTAAAATCTATAATATGGATAAAATAGGTATAACTGGATGGTGTTTTCTTATAATTATTCTAAATTTATTTGTAGGGGGGAATGGAAAAAAATGCGTCTTCTTCTAAAAGCTTTGGTGTTGATGTTGGGCTTAGCCGGTTGCTCCTTTGAAATGGAAAAAGGCGTCAATAAAGAAAAGCTAACTGAAAAAGAGGCTCTTAAAAAGGGGGAAGTGGTCGTTTACCATAAAAGCGATGATTTTAATCAAATTGTATCCGGGGAGATGGAGTATAAAAACTTTACAAAGTTGCTTTATTTTGTAAATGATGTGCAAGCGGGCAAAAAAGGAGCCCTTACCATCACCATTGTGGATGAAAATGGTGATACAGCTGCAACAACCTCACTAAAGACTGATGGAGAAAAGGTTGAGTTTGTAAATGATTATGAAGGCTATCAAAGTCCAAAGGGGAAATTCACCTGCGAGACATTGGTTATTTCACATGAAGGTCCTTTCACACAAGGGAACCCATCCTTAGATGGAATGGACTGTAAGGATGAAGAGGGAAAAGAGCATGTCTTGGTACTTGTCCAGCCTTTAACCCGGCAGGCGTTGGAGTCGGGCGGACAGGAGTAACGATCAGGGGGCGGGAGTGATGTTAAAAAGAACCGTGAAACTATTGATTGTTGTCTTGTTAATTCTTGTCATAGCGAGCTTTCCTGATGCACTGCAACCAAGAAGCGGAAATATCATCGTTTTAAAGCCGTATGTTTTCCTTGATAATATTCAGGCGTTTTTCAAAAACCTTTCGGACGGCTCACTTGGTACCTACAAGACTGGCAGCCAGCATAGAAGTATCGCAGCAGATGTCGGGGACAACGTCATGACCAGTTTTCTTCTTATGTTTACAAGCATGCTTGCCAGCGTAACCGTATCGTTGCTCGTTGGGGCGTTTTTTCCTCGCAGCCGGATTTCCAAAGCAGTTTATGCCATATTTGCCTTCCTTTCAGCCATACCGCAGTTCATTCTGATTATCTTCCTGATTTTTGGCGGTGTTTCCTTCTACAAACTGACAGGCTACCGGGTGATTACACTATCGATGGATAAAAGGTTTGCAGACTTTCTTTTCCCAGTATTCATTTTGTCCATTATATCGACTTCCTATTTATTGAAGCTAACAGTTGCAAAATATAATCAAATAGCCTCTGAAGATTATGTTCGCACAGGCTTATCAAAAGGTCTTTCAAAATCTTATTTAAGCCTGCACCACATCTTTAAAAATCTGCGTCCTTATTTTGTTGCAGACCTTAAAAAAACTCTCTCTTTGACAGCCGGAAGCTTATTCATTGTAGAATACTTGTTTAATATTCTCGGAGTGACCCGTTTTATTTTTGCCGACTATCTGTTTGCAGCGGTTGCTGTAGGTTTCTTGTCGATTGTCCTCATAACTATGTTTGTTTACTACTTCATTCTTTTGATACTATTCCTCTTTGAAAAAGGGTTTGTTTATGAGTAAAAAGTACAATCTTTCTTTCATTGCCGGAATCGTCGGTTTTCTTTTTTTGTTTCTGATTTCTGTTTGTGGTCCCTGGGTGGCCTCTCACTTCCTGACAGAAAAAATGGAAGTGGGAAGCATCCTTGTGGATGGAGAATATATGTTGAGGACTCCGCCGCTGAGCCCGTTTGAGTACAAGGATTTTTTGCTGGGGACTGATCGGTGGGGATATGACATCCTTTCAAAAATGCTGAACGGAGCAAGATATACATTTTTCGTCTCCTTGACAATCGCCGGACTGCGGACGGTGCTTGGTGGCCTTGCCGGCTTGTATTTAGGAATGAGGAGTTCCGTGCCGGCATGGTGGCTGGCCATTGAAGATGCGGCGAGCTATTTACCGGCGTTTTTAGTCGTTTATTTTATCCTTCTGCCCCTTAGCATGAATTCGCCGCTTACCATCGGTTATTTGGTCATCCTTCTCATCCTGCTTGTAACGGGGTTGGGGATACCGGCGGCCGCATCTTCAATCAGAAAAAAGACGAATGAAATTAAAAAGATGGACTTCATCGAGGCATCCAAATCTCTAGGTGCTGGTAAAAGCAGAATTCTATTCAAGCATATCATCCCGCAATTAAGGGATCCTATCGTTGTTTTATTTCTGACAGAAGTTGTGGCAGTGTTAACTTTGCTTGGAATCCTTGGTTTATTCAATATTTTTGTCGGTGGAACTGAGGTCCAATATGATGACGATAATATTATTTTTCTGTCTATAACGAACGACTGGGCCGGTTTAACAGGTCAAGCAAGAAGCAACCTTCAGTACAATAGATGGATTTTATTTATGCCATTGGTTGGATTGCTGCTAATGATAGGTTCTTTCAGTTTACTGGTAAGGGGTTGGAAACAGCGTATTGAAAATTTATATAAAAAACCCCCATGGATTTAACCTTCCAACCTGTAATTATGTAGATTTATAAGATTATTTCATTTAAAAGATAGGATTAAATGTAATTAAAGGCTACAGGTACAAAGCTCCTTAGACCCTGCAAAATATTTTTTTAACATGGAGCTGACAAAAAAACACTGTATAAAGGCCATAGATTATGCAAAAACGGCATTATTGTTAGAACGTTAGACTTTTAAAACCGTATTTTTTTCAGTCAAAGTTAGATTTTGAACTTATTGTAAAAATATATGAATATTTATTGATTTGAAAAATAATTAATTTACAGGAAGTGAACCACATATGAATAAATTTAGTGTTTTTTCACTAGCATCTTTAGTAATTTTCATTCTTTTATTTTTTACAATGTTGAGTGGTGTATCCTTTGGCAAATTAGGTAGATTGTTGATATTTTCTATGTTTTTATTCCCATTATTAGGGGCTTTCTTTGGACTGAAAGCTCAAAAAGGGGTATTAAAATGGCTACTAATCATTCTTAACGTAATTGCAGTTTGCGTAATAGGATACCTTTTATTGCTTGGTTTGAGCATTGGTGAAAGGTAAGGTAACGGGGACTCAATAGGAGATTAAGGCTCTTCGATTGTGACAAATAATAAGACCCTTGATATAGGGAACTCAAGGGTCTTGCCATATAAATAATTCTCTAATTATGAGTCCTTTCGAGGGCTAGCTTTATACCAAAACCTATCAGTATAGTACCTGTGATTCCTTCAATAAGATTTTGTGCTTTAGGTTTTTTCATAAAAGTACTAATTTGATTAATTAAATACACATAAAGTAAAAACCATATGGCAGTCAATAAAGTATAGGTCATACCCATCATGAGAAACGGTAGAAAGGTTTTGCTTCCAGAGTCCACGAATTGAGGCAAAAAAGTTAAGAAAAAGACAGCAACTTTTGGATTTAGGATATTGGTAAGGAATCCTTGTTTGAAACAAGATGTGTTTTTAAATTTGTTTTTTGTGTTCATCTCAAGGTTTAATGCTTCTTCCTTCTTCTTTAAAGACCACAGTGTCTTAACTCCGAGATAAATTAAGTAAACTGCACCAATGTATTTGAAGACAGAAAATAATAACGCTGATTTCACAATGATTGCTGATAGCCCTAGTACAGCAGCAGATGTATGGATAAATAGGGCACAACAAATACCTAAAGCCGTCTTAAGACCACCGATTCTCCCAACCGTGAGAGTATTTTTGGTAGTAATGGCAGTATCGGGACCAGGTAAAATAATAAGAAAAATACACATAAGGACAAAAAGATAAAAGTTTTCCATTTTGATTACCTCCTTTTTGACTGATAATTAGTCTGAATATTTGATTCTTACACTGTATTATACTTAAAGGGAGTTAGTAATTGAACATAAATTTTATATGATTTACTTGTTGAATTTACGTGTTCTTTGATCCAGGAAGGATTAACCCTTTTTTTGTTCTTGTTGAATTCCTTATTGAGCTGACGAGTAGTTTTGTATAGTAAGTATGTTTTTAGATTTGGGGGAAAATGATGTTTGTTAAAGTTTATCAGTACCATATTCAAAAAGATAAAACAGACGAATATTTAGCTATTCAAGAAAAAGCATCAAAAATTTACGGGAGATATATAGATTTTCATTCAATGTATCTGAATAGCAAGGTTGATGCCACGAAATGGATAGAAATCTCGAGATATAAAGATGAAGATGAGTACCAAAAAAGTATTGATATGATTAATGAACAGGAAGAAATACAAGAACTTTTTAAAGCATTCCAATCTCTCTTGGTTACCGACAAGAGTGAAATTAGTGAAGAAGACTTTATAGAGAAGAAAGAAATATATACTTTTTAGGAACTGTTCTTCATACAGGTGCAATTGGTCCAAAAAGGATTTCGTACTCTTTTGTTTAATTTTTTTGAACAAACGGGACAGGTTAGCTTAATAAATAAGGAAAAATTGAGGTGTGTGTATGTATGTCCCTGAATAGCTATATGAGTGAGAATTTCCCCAACTTAATCCTAAGGCCACCTTTGTTTTACAATTGGCATATTGGTATACGGTTTCAACTCGGAATTGAGTGGACTCGAGACTATGATTATGAAAGCAATCCTTATTTAAATGGAGTTTATAAAAGGGCTGTATCTTTATTTAAATCCTTACATTCTCAAGATGAGGAAATTTTTATTGTGGTAGATGTTAATGATTTTGGTGATGGAAAACCTTATAAGAACAGAAGGAGGATTATTTCTCCATATGTTTATAGAAGAACAGTCCTATATAAAATGAAGCATACGGAAATGCCTTATATTTTCCCTGAAGACGATGAAGACGGAAAATATAAAACACACAGATTTACTCTCGAATGCAAAGTATCTGAAATCAAATACATCCCATTATTAAAAGCAATATGCAATCAAGATTTAGGAATCCAACCAAGTGTTTTTCATAGGATATATTTAATAAACATTAAAAGGGGAACGATTTTTCACGTTTATGATGGCAGGGGATGTGATTTACTTGCTGCGTCTCCTAAATCCATAAGTGATATTTATAAAATATACAACGATTGGATATTAGATTACGACAGGGCTGAAATAGATAAGGTATTTAACTAATAGCATTTTCTTATTAATTGACTAACGGAGCAGGTTTGTTGAAGAAGGTGAAAAATAATTAGTGAGAAAATTATTAGGTGGTAATTATTCATTATTTGGAAAGATTATTTAAGCAGTATTTCAAAAGAGTGTCTGTTTAAAGCACCCGCAACTGAAACTGAGATATTGTCAGTTAAAAGGGAATTAAACATTGATTTGCCTAAAAGGTTAGCTGAATTATACAGTGAAACAAATGGTGTATACGGTAACTACGGAATTTCTTTGATTTGGTCAACAGAACAGATGATAAAAGAAAATAAGTTCTTTTGGTCTTTGCACGAATATAGGGATTTCATAAAGCCTTTGGACACTTTTTTATTTTTCTCCGATGCAGGCAATGGTGATTTATTTGGATATTTAATGGAAAACGGAACTATTCAGAATGAAAATATTTATGTATGGAATCATGAGGATGATAGTCGAAGGATAATTGCGTCATCGTTAAAAGATTTTATTAAAGGCTGGATTAACGGGGAAATATCTGTCTGAATCAATTCTCCTTCTTAAACTAAAGTGGTCTTAAGCCAAGAATAATTGATAACTCTTTTCTATTTAGGCGAAACTAGGAAAGAGGTGATTTTATTTTGAAAATAGTGGGTCTACTCCTTTTTACAATATTCTTTTTTAATTTGGGATCATTTGAAGTCCAAGCTCAACTTAAAAAATGTCCGGTGTTAAGTGAATTAGAGCAAACATCCTCCAAGGACAGAAAAGAGGTAATTGAAGCATTAAAGATATTAATACTAAAAACTTATGGAACAGGAATAGATGATTTGCCAGACATATACACTAAATGGAATGTAGTAACTGCCAAACCTTTCCCTGAAACAGGTGGAAATAAAGAAGAAGAAGCTTATTTTGGAATGGCAAAGACCTTTTGTGGCAAGGAAATTGCCGAAATGTCGTGGCTTGTACGTTTAGATTTCCCAAAAGCACCTGGAGCTAACTTAGCCCAAGGTCAAATATTTTTAGCAAAAAGTAAGGAAAAAGGATGGTTTGTTTGGTTTCAGTATCATTAAGTTTAACCATTTCTTGTTAAGCTAATGAGTGCGTTGATCCAAGGAGGATTAACGCATTTTTTGTAGAAGTCTTTATTCAACATAAGAAGCATTTACTTTAAGAGTTGTTGTTAATCTTAATTGCGGTTTAACTTATCTAAGAGAAAAAAATTCTGTTTTGAAAGGGGGGATTAAATGAAAACGCTATATAAATCGACGCAAAACAAACAATTATCTGGTGTTTTAGGTGGCTTAAGTGAACAATATAATATTGATGTTAGTATACTTCGAATAATAACTGTATTATCTGGATTTTTTACGGGTGGGATAACATGGTTAATTTATTTTGTAGCTGCAATAGTTATGCCAAATGATAAAGATTTAGAGAATTAAATATTGGAGCAAATTTCCACTTTAATAAACGGGTGCGTTGATCCAGGAAGGATTAACCACCTTTTTTGTTGAATCTTTTTATTGAACAATCGAGGCAGGTTTTATTTCAAAAAGGAAAAGCGAAAGCAGATTATGAATAGTTAAAGGGGAAATAAATGCGGGAGTTGATGGGGAGATGCCAATAAATTTTAAAAACTTTCGAATCATTGAAGTGTCTAAAGATAAGGTTGGAAGATACATTAAATTGGGTGTTCAACTTCTAGACGGAGATTGTATAATTCGGTGGGATTTAGATGAGTTTACTTATAAGCAAATAAAGGAAATTGTATCTAAAAAGCATTTTGATTCACTTGCAATAGACTATCTATATGAGATTGTTCCCTATGTTTCTACTTACCAAGAGAAACCCAAGAGCCAACCTTATTATAGAGGAGCAATTAGATGTATCCAAGGAAATCGTGTAGCACGGATTGAATTCCCTTGTTCCGAACGATTTGCTGGAAATATGGAATGGTTCAGAAAAGAAGTTAAAAAAGTGGAAGATATAAAGCATTTAGTTTGGGAGAATTTTCTTAAATGAAATCTGTATATTTGGCGAAATAAAAAGGTTTGTGAATAACTATTCTGTATTTAACTGGGAGGGCTTTTTTCCAAGAAGGATTAAGGCACATTTTTGTTGAATTCCTTATTATGCTAAGGGCAGGATTGTAGCAGATGGAACTACCATTTCAATAATAGAATATACAAACTGCTTCGAGGTGTAGAAGATTCTATATATACCAATATAGATTATGTTTTTTCTAATAAAACTCAAGATACAATATTTTGATAAAGGGTGTGTAGTTATTAAAGCGATCATATTTGATTTCGATGGTACTCTTGCTGATACTTTGCCAGTTTGTTTCTATGCGTTTCAAGCTGTATTTAAGGAGTTTGATAACATTGAAATTAATCCAGATGAAATCAAGGCAATGTTCGGTCCATCTGAGACTGGAATCATAAGAGAAAATCTTATGGACTCAAATCTTGATAAAGCAATTGAATTATATTATGAGAAGTATAGTGAGAAGCATCAAGACCTTGTTAATAAGAATGAGGAGATTAACGACTTACTACTGCTATTAAAAAGAGAAGGTTATAAATTGGGGATTGTAACAGGAAAAGCTAGCAGAAGTTTGCTTATCTCTTTAGATTGCCTTAATATGAATGACTTATTTGATGTGATTATCACTGGTGATGATGTTTCTATTCCAAAACCTCATCCAGAAGGATTGATCAAGGCATTGGCACAGCTTAACATAAAAAACACCGATGCAATTTTTTTAGGAGATAGTGATGCTGACATTTTGGCTGGTAAACAAGCTAATGTACATACTATCGGAGTACAGTGGTTGCCAAATTATCAGACATTAGAATTTGGGGTTCAACCAGATCAAATGTTAAGTAACATAAATGAATTCATACAAGCGCTAAAAAAATTGCATGTGTGAACAACAGTAACGTATGTAATTTTTTGCCTTAATCAACTAAGCGGTCGATGATCCAGGAAGGATTTCGGCCCTTTTTAGTTTAATGAACAAACGGGGAGGTTATTTGATCAAGGAAATCAAGGAACTAAATATGCTATTAGCTTTATTTATTCAATATACATCTAGTTGGGAATCAGGACCTTCAAATGATGTCCAAATCTTAATTGCTATAGGGTTCATTACTACAGTGGTAGGATTTTTCTTAAAAAAATAATAAGGTGCGGTAATATATAGATTATTAGTAACGGTGCAATGCTGTGTTGTACTTAACTATAGGCAGGATTATTTAAAAACATATAGTGCCAAATAAAAAGAGACAATGTAACAAGCTGCCTCTTTTTGTATGGTTAAGAATTATTAATCTCTTCTAGTGAAATGATTTTATGTTTTAATTCTGAATTCATATCTAAAACACCTATGACAATTCGATTATCTTCCGTGATAGTTATGTATCTGAAATAAAATTCACCAGAAATCAACAAATCGGTATCATTCGTGGTTTTTTCCATTTTAGCAAATACATCTACAGTGTATTGAAGGTGGAAAAAATCATTCTCCAATCCTTTGCTTAAGCCCCCAACCCAGGTATACAGAACTTCTTTCAGTGTGATTTGTTCAATCACCGATAATTCTTTCTTGAATTTTAACTTATCTACTGTAATGCTTTTCATCTTCCATCACTCCTTAACGAGTATTAATTGTATACAATGAAGATTTCATCATGAATGCTTTTACTTAACAATCAGTTTACAGTTTAGTTACTAACCTAGTATCGAACAAATACAATTTAACTAACGGTGCCTTGTTACAGTTATGATTTCCCCTTTTTGGTTTGAAACCCATTATTAAACAAACGGGGCAGTTTAGTTGTAGAAGGATGACACTAAACTCATAATTTTCTCGTCTTTTGAATGGAGGGGATTTTATGTTAAGTAAAAAAACAGTCTCATTAGTGGTAGCTAGCCTTTTAGTTATGATTGTAGGTTGCTCGAACAATGATACTAAAAAGAGCGATGGGGTAAAGGTAGCCAACGGTGAGGAAATTACTGGTCCTGGTGTTGAGGGGTACGTTAAAAATCAAACATCTGACAGGAGACCTTTACTTGAAGTGACAAAGGACCACCAAGTATTTAATACAGGTTCGTTAGTATCAGTTGGGGTCGATGATGAAACGTTGTTAAACAAATTAGAAGAAGGTCAGAATGTAACAGTTTGGTATGGTGGACCTATTCTTGAATCAAATCCACCCAAAATCAAAGGGTTAAAGATTGAAATCAAAGAGAGTAAGAATTAAAGGAAATAGCCATTTTAAAGCAAATGGGTGCGGTAATCAAGGAAGGATTAAGCGCTATTTTGATTGAATTCCTTATTGAACAAACGGGGCAGGTTAATTTAATTTATTGTTGAAAAACAACTGGATATAAATTACAATGTTCATACACATAGAAATTCTATGTATATACTTTTGCGATGTAGTTGCAAAACCGATAAAAAATTATTAAAAAGGGGTGGCAGTGTGAAGAAAAAAAGGTTTTTGCCAATTACAATTTTATTAATTATTTTGATATCTGCTTGTACACATTATCCCAGTACTCCAATTGCACCAAAAGAGAATAGTATGGTTATCAATATAAAAAACAATAGTAATTTTGATTTTTATGGAATTCAAGTCCATATTTTGAACTATTTAGAAACAGGTATAAATGGGAATAATTCTAAAATCGAAAAAGGAGATTTACTAAGTTTTGAATTACTCGAAAAAGATATGGCCTTAAATGGAGAAGTTGAAATGTATGTTGAAATCCTGGGAAGCAATTCCAGAGGAAAAAGTAAATATAATGTGCCGAATAACAAAAAGGTGACACTCGAATTAGATAATAAAAAAGAAGTGTTCTTTGAGATTACTGGAGATTCGATAAGGCAAGCTGATTTAAAGAGAGTAAAATAATATTGTGAAGAAAACCACTTAAACTATACAAAACCCAGTTGAGGTGTTTCCAATTAAAATAAATTAGGCTGCGATCACTTTCCTCTATAACAACTGGGGGACAGGCCCCGTTGCTTTATAGTTGCACAGCAGCGGGGGCTGTCCCTGTCACTTTTAAAGTGGTGGTGTTCAGGCTTTCTTTTTTGTCGGGTATCCAATAAGGATCGCAATGATTCCGCAGATCCCTATGAGGATTGGATAGAAAGAGTATTGAAGGATGCTCACTGGCGATATACCGGCTATACTTGCAGCTGCCAGCAATTGGGCTCCGTATGGCAGTAGGCCTTGGACCGTACAGGAGAAAATATCTAATATACTTGCAGCCTTTCGCGGCTCAATTCCATACTGATCAGCAATATTTTTTGCGAGCGGGCCGGTAATTAAAATAGCAATCGTATTATTGGCCGTCGATAAATCAGTTAGGCCCACAAGACCAGCAATGCTAAATTCGGCACCCTTTTTCGATTTAATCTTTCGTGTCGTAAGGTGAAGCAGATAGTCAATTCCGCCGTTAAATTTAATTACCTCCACCATTCCAGCTATTAATATCGCAAGAAAGGCCATTTCATACATGCCTGCCATTCCTTCGCCAATCTTTTCTAAAAGGCTCATTAAATGATAGCTGCCATCCGCTAAGCCAACAGCCCCGGCGAGACTAATTCCTAATGCAAGAACAAGGAAAACATTCATTCCGACTAATGCAAAAATAATAACCAAAAGATAAGGAACAATTTTTACCCAACTGTAGCTTAAATACTCGACTTGTGCCGATTCACCCATTGTTATAGCCCCTAAAATAATGCCTGTTACAATAGCTGCCGGCAACACAATCCAAAAATTCACCTTAAATTTATCCTTCATCTGTGCGCCTTGTGAACGAACGGCAGTAATCGTTGTATCTGAAATAAAGGATAAATTGTCGCCAAACATCGAGCCGCCAATGATCGCCCCCATTATTAAGGCCAGGGAAAAATCGGTATGCCCACTGATTCCAACTCCAATTGGCGCTAGAGCAACAATCGTTCCCACCGATGTACCCATTGACAGGGAAATAAAGCAGGCAATGATGAACAAGCCTACAACAAGCAGGTTTTGCGGAACGAACGATAAAGCAAGGTTAACAGTGGAGTCCACTGCTCCCATGCCTTTTGCTACCTCTGAAAAGGCCCCGGCCAAGAGAAAAATAACAACCATCAGCATGACATTTAAATTACCTGCGCCTTGGCAGAAAATATCAACCTTTCGCGCAAACGGTTCTTTTCGATTCATCGCCAGAGCCACAGCACCCGAAATGGCAATGGCTACAATGACAGGAAACGCATAAAAATCACCTGTAATAACACTTGAACCAATAAATAAAATCAAAAAAACAACAAATGGGATCAATGCCCATGGATTTCCTTTCTTCATTGTTCCACCTCCAAAAATTAAAATGGGACACGTCTTTTGTCCATGATTTGCCCGTAAAAAAGGCCTCATCTTGAAACAACAAGAAGAGGCCTTATATCTATAAAACACTCCTCTTATCTATCAAGTCTTTGCTTGCTGGATTTGGCACAGAAACTTAATCACTAAGTTCCGCTGCCGAGATCTCATCGGGCCAGTCCCTCCATCTCTCTTGATAAGAAGAAAAAAATATTAATTTTTTGTCACAGTAAGTAAAAGATTACATGAATAACATTACTATATCAATAAAATTTTTATGGTTATTTTTTGCTTCTTATTAGCAGGTTATATGAGGACTAAAGAATCTAGCTTAACAAAGGAGGTTGGTATATTCAAACTTTGATGAGAAAGCATTGTAAAAACGTTCCGTATAAAGGCTTTTGGAACCCTTTTAGTTTGTTTTAACTTCACTATTTAATCAAGGAAGGTTACCGTATATTTTATCAATAAACAGCGTAAAACCCCTAACTTCAGTTATGGAGATGTAAGCTGTATTTTTTTGAAATAAGGTATGTATTTCTAAGTATTGGTCTGTCTATTTTGGTATAATTAGGATAAGTGGTAGAACTGATGTTCTAGGGAAGTGAATACAAATGGCTGAAAAACGTATAAAACTAAAAGAAAAAAAGAAGAAAGAAATTCAAGGAGATATCGTTGTTAAAAAGTTTCCTTTGCGTTTAACCACTGAAGAAAGAAAGTTGGTAAATTCCCTCCGCATGGAGGCAGCGAGGCTTTGGAATGATATTCTCGACCTGCATTGGTGGCTGTATGATGTCTATAAAGTATGGTCAACTGCTTCTCAGAAGAAAAAATGGGTTAACGCCCACACGCATCATCTCCATGCACAAACGATTCAAGCGATCATCGAACTGCATGAAGAAACGTGTGAGAGAACTAGGGAACTCCGGGCAAAAGGAGAAAAAAAGTGGCGTTATCCGTGGAAATACAAACGTTTCTTTTCTGTAAAATACAAAAAATCAGCCATCAAATTAGACGGAAACATCCTTGTTTTTAGTAATGGCAGGAGCCAGTCAAAATTGGCATTGCCAAAACCGAAACATATTTGTTTTGAAACGATTAAAAGTGCTGAGATTGTATGGCATAAAAACGAATACTGGATGCATCTTGCCGTGGAGGAACAAAAACAGGAAAGAATCAAAGGCAAGGACAAAGCGGGATGTGATTTAGGTCTCATTCATGCGGCTACCTTAAGCAACGGGAAAAACCATCTCATCATCACAGGGAAAGAACTGCGTTCCTTGACTCGGTACCGAAATAAAAGATTACGGGAATTTTCAAAACGGATTGATAGAAAGAAAAAGGGTTTCAATGCTCGATATAAATTGATTTTACGTAAACGCCGTTTCCTCGAAAAAATGGAACGAAAAATCGACTATCAAGAGCATTGTATTTCCAGAATGGTGGAAGACTGGTGCGTTGAAAACCACATTCATACCTTGTATATCGGCACCCCGGATGGCGTTCAAAAAAACACAAAAAAGAAGAAGAAATCCAGAAAAGAAATTCGGCAACAACTATCAAATTGGAGTTTTGGCAGGCTGACTGATAAGATAAAATACAAATTGAAGCTCCGTGGAATCAAGGTTGAAGTGGTGGAAGAATCGTATACATCCGGCACATGTCCTTCCTGTGGGGAATTCAGGAAGCAGGAATACCGTAATTTCCAATGTACATGCGGTGCTAAAGGACACCGGGATGTGGTGGGAGCTGTCAATATACTAGACAAATCCATCAATAGTGAAATAACAAAAGACCGTCTGCTTCCTGAGTGGAAAGATACAAAGTATCGCCGAGTGAACCTTGTACCGATTGCCAGAAGCAAAAAGTATAAGCTAGCAGTGGCGTAGAGCCTATGATTGGGCTGCGGTATGTGGTTTTTACTTCATGTCGTAATGAACTGGAGAAGTCGTAAGACCTGGAATCTCCGGCTGAAGGGCAGCTTTGATGAAGGTTTAAAAAAGAATCCCCGGCATTTATGCATGGGGAGAAGTCAAGCTATGTTCGTGGTCCAGAGGGAATTATTTTAGAGTTGGCGGAGAAAATCAGTTAAATATTGAATGGGACTTTAAATGATTTAGAGCTTCAACTTTAAAGTTTTATTCTTAAACTATTGGGTGCGATGATCCAGGGAGGATTATCGCACCTTTTTGTTGAATTTCTTACTGGAAACGTTCAGCAATTTCTTATTCGACTTACGGGGCAGGTAGGTTTAACAAGCGGTCAGGATATTTATTGTGAAACCACAAAAGAGGGGTGATAGTTTGAATGTGAAGAAATGGGTTATTAGTAGTTCCATAATATTATTCGCCATACTTAGTGCCATATATTATTTTAGTGAGAATTATGTAAGAGAAGTTTCTTTATTTAAACAGACGGACTTTAATACAGTAAACAATAAAGAAAGTTGGGAATTATTTAGAAGCGAATTAAGTATTTCAAAAGAAAATTCTAAAATCGAAAATTTCCACTTAATTCTTGATAAAAAGAACACTATCTACTCAATTCAATTTGATTTAGTCGACAAAGATGATGATCAATATACAATTTATCATTATAGCGAATCAAAGGAAGAGAATAATATTAACATTAGCAAAAGTAAAGCGAATGAATGGCTACAATATGATAACTTGGTTTATGCTGATTATTTTTTTTCAGCCCTTGATACTTTAAAGCAAAAAGGTTTTTTTGATAGCAAGAAATTCGAATACAAATTAATCGTTTCATCTGGTTGGAATGAAGAGATAGAACTAGAAGGTGATCATTTTGTATTGACGAATAATAACATACGAAAAATCGGTAATGAAGGGTCTACAACAGTGTCATCAGGCTTTAACTTACAAGTAATAGGAAGTGACCGTTCTTCGAATTTTAGTACAGACATACTAACAACTAAATCTATTTTCATTGAAAATTATTTAGAGTAGCTCATTATTGAAATTAACTTCAACATTATGAGGAAGCTCAAGGCTTTTTAAGGCTCTGAGCTTTTTTTGTGCCATTTTCGCTACTAAAGTACTTGCTGATTCAAGAGAAAGTATCTGTACGCAAAGCACTGTTATTTCGAATTTTGTGCTTCCAATCTGACCCATAATTTAATAAGAGCAGGGGGGATTCTTTTTGATGAAAAAAATATGGGGAATTATTACAAATTTCGATCTTAGTGTTATAATAGTTTGAAAATATTGTTAAAATTGGAAGTGTTGTTGTGGTTGATAACATTTTAATAGAACCTGATGAATTAATAAGCAAAATAGAATATCTTAGAAATGAACTTATTAACACAGGGTTACAAAAAGGACTGACAAGCACGGAGGCAATCACTATTAGCCAAGAGTTAGATCAATATATAGTCGAATGCCAAAGGTGTTTTCCAGAGGTTCGTCATTGTGTTAATACATTATAGATATTACTTACCAGCCAGCTCTTTATTGTTTTTGCTGATGGGGTAGTTTGTAAAAAAGAAATTTTTTAAATGAACAGCAAATAAGTCTTATTGAGGAGAAGGGCATATGAAGTTTTTTATAGGGATTGTGCCACCAAAGGAATACAAGAGAAAAATAGTAGAATTCCAGACACGGTGGAAGAATAATTTACTTTCTGACCTGGTTGAACCTCATATTACGATAAAGTCACAAGGTGGCTTAACATCTAATAAAAACTGGCTAAGAGATGTTGAAAAGCTGTGTGAAGATACTGCACCATTTCAGTTGAAAATAAACACACCAGCCTTTTTCGATGATACTGTATTATTTTTACGTGTTGAAGCAAGAGGGATAAATGAGTTACATAGAAAAATTGTCAATGCTGTAAATCCAGAAAAAGACTTAATAAAAAAATATAGGGAATTAGATGATTACATCCCTCACCTAACGTTGGGGCAAACACATTACGGATTATCAAGTGAAGAATTAAAGGATATGGCTATTTTAGCGGAGGAAGAATTAAGCCCATATCCGGTATTTGATGTGAATTTTTTGAGGGGGTATCAAGAAATAGAGTCTAATAAATATAAGAAATTCATGGATATTAATCTAAAAGAGAAGTCATAGGAAAACGCAGATTTACCCTATAAGTAATTCTGAAGTAAGGAGCAGTTGTACTTGCAGTTCCTTGTTAGAGGTAAGGTATTATTCATCGAATAAATAGTCTTATAAGCCATCTAACCTACCTAAAAAACATTCTGGAACAATCCGATAAGAGGTTGTTCCTTTTTCCATTTATACTTTAGATTGCAGAAGGTCATAAAAATCTATTGTTTTTTCAAACCAGATGAAGGTTAGCTACGTCTATAATATGTGAGAGGGTGATAACAAGATGAATGGACTAAAACAACTGGCGGTGACAGATGAGAGTATGTTGGTTGAGAGAGAGCACATAATTGATGAATTAATGCAAGAATATAGCGATGATATCCTGCATCTCGTATATACATATGTTAAAAATCGAACGACAGCAGAAGATTTAACGCAGGAGATATTTTTAAAATGTTATGAAAAATTAAGTCAGTTTAATCAGCAGGCATCAATAAAAACGTGGCTATATCGTATTGCGAGTAATCATTGTAAGGACTACTTAAGAAGCTGGTATTATCGCAAAATAACGCTTAGCGATAAAATTTCGGATTATATACCTTCGAAAACAAAACAGGTTGAAGAGGAGATTATCGCGAATAGTGAAGAAAACATCTTAACAAATGCTGTCATGAATTTACCTCTAAAGTACAGAGAAGTAGTATTTCTGCATTATTATGAAGAACTGTCTTTAGCAGAAATAAGTAAGATTACGACAGTAAATATAAATACAATAAAAACTAGATTAAAGCGCGCGAAAGAATTATTAAAAGACAAGATGATCGAGGAGGTTTAGGAGATGAATGATCCATTTACTAACCTGAAGAGTTCGATGAAAAAATCAATTTTCAAGGATTTTTCCTTTTCCAATGAAAGAAAAAATGCGGTGAAAGAATCCATTCGTATGAGACAATCTCAATCACAATTTCATTCTTGGAAGATAGAAACCATCATAGCTATATTAGAATCGGTTCAGCATGAATCAAAGGATGGCTACAATATTTCTACCCAACTTTTTCAAAAAAATGAACGTACTTTCCAAAAGAATGAAGGGCAGCTTTATACACTTCTACATCTATTAGAAAATAAAGATATTCTTAATTCAAAATGGATAAACAAAAAGAAATATTACTCCTTAAATTCCAAAGGGAAAAAATACTTAGCTACCCATAAACAAGATAACTCAAAACTAGAGTTATCCCTTAATCACTTACTAGAGGAGGCGTCCTTATGAGTTCTCCCCAATTTGAAGAATTTTTAAGTAAAGTAATGTCCAAAGTGAAATCTAAGGAAGCCCACAACAAGATAAAAAAAGAGATTACTAATCATCTGCAAGAGTTGAGTCAATCTTACAAAAAGAGAGGATTTTCTCAAGAGGATGCAGATGAAAAGGCCATTCAAGAAATGGGAAATCCATTTACCATTGGCGAGAATTTAAATCCCCTCCATAAGCCAAAAATGGATTGGATTTTGATTATTTTATTCGTTATTTTTGCTGGTATTAGTTTTCTGCCATTAGTTGGTGGAGTTCCTGAACTTTACTTATCGAGTACCCGTTTTATGGGGTGGCAGGCGATTTTTTACACCCTGGCCGTACTTGTAATCATTGGAATCCTTTTCTTTGATTACCAAAAATTAAAGAACTGGTGGAAGTACTTTTATGCTATCGGCTTGCTGATTCATTTATATCTCCATTTCTTTGGAAATATGGTAGGCGGAGCAAAAAAGTGGATTTCCCTTTCAGTCGTGACGGTCGATGGAACCACGATGAGCTTGTTTTTCTTTTTTCTTGCTTGGGCTGGTATTTTTAACAAGATTAATGAGTTTCAAAGTTGGAAAAAACAAGGTCTCCTTTTTGTCTTGTTTTGGACTCCCATCTTGCTGTACATGATGGTGCCAAGCTTTATGATTATTATTATTTATTTTTTGTGTATAATTGGGATGTTTGCTTTTGCTCCAATCCAAAAGAAATTAGCTGTAAATCTGGCTATAACAAATCTATTGGCTGGTATCATTTTCATTATTATGTTCTACATGACCTTACGCCAAAGTTATTTGTTTACTAGATTATCTGCTTTTATAAACCCTAGTGCCGATTCAAGTGGAGCAGGATATTTGTATATATCGGTTAGGAAGGTCCTTTCAGAAGCGGGATGGTTCGGTAACGGACTTACCAACGAGTTAAATTTTCAAATGTTACCAGAAGCACATACAGATTTTGCTTTTCCCTTCCTCGTCTATTCTCTTGGTTGGGCCTTCGGATTCGTTCTTTGTTTGATCCTACTGATATTTATTTTAAGGATCTCAAAAAATGCGTTTAAAACAAAGGACCTCTATGGGAGATTGATCGTAATTGGTGGTGCTACATTATTTGCGGTTCCTACTGCCTGGAACATCTTGATGAGCTTTGGAGTCGTGCCGATAATGGGAGTTTCTCTGCCTTTTATTAGTTATGGAGGCAGTGCGATACTCTTTTACGCTGCTGTTTTAGGACTCATTTTAAATGTTTATCGTAGAAAAAATCTTGTAGAACCCACGATTGCAGATGAAATTAAAAGTTAAAGTCAAACATTTAAATGTTGATAAAAAGGGCGACAGCTAAATAATAGTTGTCGCCCTTCCCTTATTGAACTATCGGGTGCGTTGATCCAGCAGGATTTACGGCCTTTTTGTTGAATTCCTTATTAAACAAACGGGGCAGGTTAGTGGAAGAAGAACTTTGAATAATTACAATTTTTGGGGCATACCATATGTAAGAGGTGGTGTGTAAATGAGAAGTTTTCTCGAAATGGATGCTAAAAAATACCCTAAAATGCTTTTTGGGTCCTACGTAATTTTTTTATTGTGGATTAGTTTTATTGGAATCAGTATTTTTTATCCAATTAGACTCTACGGGAATTATGGGGATGTAGCACATAACCTGATACCATTTAGCTCAATCACAGCTTATTTTATCAATTTTAACCAGTATAATTTCAATACCTGGTTTTATAATACTTTCGGCAATATATTAGTATTTATACCATTGGGAATTTTTCTTCCACTTGTTTTCGACGCTATAAAACGTATAACACAAGTAATTATCTTTATATTTATGTGTAGCTTGACCATTGAAATATTGCAATATGTTACTTTGTTAGGCGTTTTTGATGTTGACGATATTATTTTGAATTTAATAGGCGGTATTTCAGGGTTTTTAATTACTATCCCGATTATAAAAATGAAAAAGAAAAGTTTGTAAAACTGAAGGGGCGTTGATCCAGGCAGGATTAACCGCCTTTTTTGTTGAATTTCTAATTGAACAAACGGGGCAGGTTAGTTCAAGAAGAATGTAATTAAAACATTTGGATAAAATATTTACAAAAAGTTTTTAAAGAGGTATTCAATGAAGAGAATAATGTTTCTATCCTTTTGTTTCTTTTTTATGACAACGTCAGCATCCAATGCAGATTATCGAACTAAAGCAACTAGAGAGAATCTTTTAGAAGATGCAGTAATAGACCTTTTACAGCCACAAATGTATGAAGCGGTTCAAAAGCATTATGGAACTACTTATCAAATAGCTTTTCAATGCCTAAGAGTAAAAAACATAAAAAAACTTGATCACCCAGGCTCTTGGCTATTTGAAGCCACCATTGAAGGAATGACTTATACAGAAGCCCATAATCCCCTTGATATATTTACAATTACCGTAAAGAAAGATTGGGAAGACTTAAAATGGGTACTAAAGGATTTTAAGGTTAGAAAATACAATCCAAAAGAAAAATATGAATGTAGAAGTCCTGCGTAAATTTGTTTTTGGTTTACTAACTTGCGTGTTGATCCTAGAAGGATTATCCTCCTTTTTTGTTTCAGTCTTAAATGAGCTAACGGTATCCCTGTATAAAAAGCAAAGTTTGTGAAGAAATCCACTTAAACAAACGGGTGCGTTGATCCAGGCAGGATTAACCGCCTTTTTTGTTGAATTCCTTATTAAACAAACGGGGCAGGTTGGTTGAACAAGAATACCATCACAATGATGGTGATATAAGGCAAAATTCAGTCAATAGATGACTAGAGAAGGGGAGAAATATTGTTGGAGAAACAATTTAAAAAAGCACATCGTTTTTGTAGACATAATAGAAAAGACTTAGAAAATGATACTATATGTGGATGCTTTTATTGTTTGAAAATATTTAATCCCAATGAAATTGATGAATGGTGGGACGACGATGACACAGCAGTTTGTCCTTATTGTGGAATTGATTCTGTAATTGGAGAGAGTTCTGGGTTTTCCATCACAGAACTGTTTCTAAAAGAAATGAATAAGGAATGGTTTTAGTGTTAAACCTGTTGTTTCACTAACGGGTGTGTTTCAAGCAGGATTCGCCACCATTTTTGTTGAAATCTTTATTAAACAAACGGGGCAGGATAGTTGAACAAGGATTATTTGTAGAACTTATTACTTAATACTTTTTTCTGAAAGGAGTACGTAGATGAGACAAATAATTGCTCTTGGTGGTGGTGGGTTTTCAATGGAACCAGATAATCCATTGTTATTTGTATATATTAAAACAAGCAAAGAAAGCTAAGCCACAAATTTGCTTTATCCCTACTGCAAGTGGAGATTCTGATAATTATATATCAAGGTATTATAACTTTTTTAATCAACAAGATTGTACACCATCCCATTTATCTTTATTTGAACCTCCGACAAGGGATCTTGAGAGCTTTATTTTAGAGAAAGACATTGTTTATGTTGGTGGAGGAAACACAAAAAACCTTTTAGCTTTGTGGAAAGAATGGGGGGTAGACGGTATTTTAAGAAAAGCGTGGAATCAAGGCGTTATTTTAGCTGGGTTAAGTGCGGGTTCCATTTGTTGGTTTGAAGAAGGGGTTACTGATTCGTATGGGGATGGACTTGAACCAATAAAATGTTTGGGTTTTTTAAAGGGGAGCAATTGTCCGCATTACGATGGAGAAATAGAAAGAAGACCTGCATATCACAAACTTATTGACTCAAAAAAAATACAATCAGGGGTTGCGACAGATAATGGGGTTGCTATTCATTACAAGGAACAAGGAATTAGTAAAATAGTTAGCTCAAGGCCTAACGCTAAGGCGTATAGTGTTTCCTTCGAAAAGAAGGTTATAGAGACAGAACTTCAAACAGAGTTTTTAGGTTCTTATTAAACTAACGGTTGCGTTGATCCAAGCAGGATTTAACGCCTTTTTTATTGAATTCCTTATTGTACAAACGGAGCAGTTTAGTTGAATAAGATATCCCGATTTGTAGGTGCAAAACAACCTCTTTACTTTATATCGCAAAATACGATACAATCGTAATTAGCGATATAAAGGAGTGATATTTTTGAACCGTAAAGTTTCCCTATTAAATCAATATTGGACAGATATTTATTTCCATTTACATTATCTCCATAAAGAAAAAATCTCACATCAAGTGGTCCGTATTCTTCAACTTGTTGATAAACAGGATGAGATAGGAGTAAATGAAATTGCATCATACATACAGGTTTCTCATAATACCGCCTCAGAACACGTTAAAAGATTGATTGAAAAGAACTATTTAATAAAGAGGAGAGATCCTCTTGATGAAAGAAAAGTGATTCTTTGTCTAACGGGTTTTGGCAAAGAAGTTTTACATAGAAATACTAGTTTAGATGAAGAAAAATTAGAACAAGTGTTGAATCAACTTGATGACAATGAAAAGAATTTAGTAGAACAAGCCCTAAAAATTTTAAGTGATCGTGCAAAACAATGTATGTGATAACGAAAATTATTGCTTCAGCAATCGTTATCGGTGTGGTGACAGAGATTTCAAGAAGATTTCCTTCATACGGAGGAATAATAGCTGCACTTCCTTTAGTAAGTTTACTAAGCATTATATGGCTGTATGTCCAAGGGGAGCAAACAGCAACGTTAAGCAAGTTTGCATTAGGGGTACTTTGGGGATTTCCTGCAACTGCTGTTTTGTTAGTAATCGTTTATATAGCCTTACAAAACTCCATTCATTTATTTATATCTATTGGTTTAGGAGTATGTGGCTGGTTGATATTTTTATTGATTCAAGATCTTGCTTTAAAATACATTAGAGTTCTGTTCTTTAACTAAAGGGTGCGTTAATTCAAGAAGGAATGATGAAATTATTGTACTACCGGGGCAGTTTATTTCAAGAATTCCTCAAGTGCATTATTGACAAAATATTTCGGTTATTCTGGAAACTTATGGTATAATATATTTGCCAATTAAAATAAAAAACAATTTGCAATCTTTAGTTGTAGTAATATTTACAATAAATACTAATAATTATGGATTAGGAGATGCTTTTATAAGTTTTAAAAAACAGCGAATAACCAACCAATATAAGGAGGGGGAAGGATTGGCTGAAAAGGAAGATAAGAAACAACCAAATGTAATGAAAGATGCGGCTAAAGGATTCTTAGAAGGACTTAGGTTTGGTTCTGTTGCAGATCCAGATATGACCGAAGAAAAAGTAAAAGAAACAAAGCAATTTACTACAACAGAGGTCTTTAATCATTTATCAGGAAAAGAGAAACTTTCAGATGAGGAAGTTGAACACTTAAAGCGGATGGCTAAGCATAATAGAAACTTATGATTTTAACCTCTCTATATGGGAGGTTTTTTATTTAAAGTCTTAATTTTTTTGAAATCTATACTGGAACGGCTTTTCAATGCAAAATAAAAGGGGAGAGTTCTTTGAAAAACTTAATCCTATATTGGAGGATATTTGTGATAGTGGCGTTAGTTGTCCTTTTCTTGACGAAGGTTATTAGTCAATTTATCTTCTTATCATTTATATCTGGAATAATTATTTTTGTGGGTATTCCTTGGTTATATACCAGAGTGACGAAAAAACAGCATTTTAAATTGTGAGGATTGTACTTATCCGAACGGATGCTTTCTTCAATTAAGAAATAAACGGCCAGACTTTGGATTGTCTGACCGTTTTTCTGCACTGTAACTTATGTTATTTTGTGAATTCAGTCCCTAATTCCAATTCTTCACTTCAAAACCGAGCTTATCGAATAGCTTTCAACGCACCGCTCCATGATACAACTTCATCAAGCATGGAATTGACGTTTGTCAGGTGAAGTTCTTGAGGTTTGAACTCTGATCCGTTTTCGAAATCAGTGAACAGGGACAGGGTTGGATGTGTGCGGACGTCGGCAATTTTCAGCTCGCCGCAAATGCCGCGCAAATGCTCCGCTGCGCGTGCGCCGCCGGTTGATCCGTAGCTCACAATGCCGGCTGCCTTGTTGTACCATACTTCACGGGCAAAATCGAGGGCATTTTTTAATGCGCCTGTAATGCTGTGGTTGTATTCTTGGACGATGAATACGAATCCGTCCAAGTTTGCGAGCTTTTCATTCCATGCCGCAATCCCAGGCTCTGTTCCGTCAGTTGTTCCTAGGAACGGGAGGTTGAATTCAGCAATATCCACGATTTCATAGTTTGCATCCCCGCGCTTATCAGCGATTGACTTGACCCATTCACCGACTTGCGGGCTTAGCCGGCCTTGACGTGTACTTCCCAAAATAATTCCGATGTTTAATTTTTCAGCTGCCATTGTAGCTTCCTCCTTTGATGTACCAAACAATTTATTGAAAAAACCCATTTTCTGCACCGCCTTAAGATGTCTAGTTTGCAACTTTTTGTATACTTTCCTTGCTTGTTTCCCTGCGGACAATTGGAGCGACCTGTGTTGCTAACAGCTCGATGCCTTCCGCAACTTTTTTGAACGGCTGGCCGCCGATATCAATCTGCGCCATGAAGCGTGTGTGGCCAAACAATTCATGCTGATAAAGAATCTTTTCGACAATCTGCTGCGGACTGCCGACAAACAACGCAGTATCCGGTGCAGCCATCTGGTCGAAGTGAGCACGTGAGATCGTGCCGCCCATCCCGCGCTGGCGATTGACATATGACCAGTAATTTGAGTAATAAGGATAATATTCATCCTTTGCCTGCTGGGTCGTTTTTGCAATGTAGCCATGGCCAGTAATGCCGACCTTCAACTGCTCGGCAGGGTGGCCGGCTTCCATTCCCGCTCGGCGGTATAAATCGACGAGCGGTTTAAATCGTTCTGGTTGTCCGCCGAGCATCGCAATCGCCATACCGACTCCTAATCTGCCGGCGCGGGCAGCACTTTCAGACGAGCCACCGACGCCAACCCAGATTGGCAGTTCTTCCTGAAGGGGACGCGGCGCAATTTCGGCATTCCGCAATGGAGGCCGGAATTGACCGTTCCATGTCACACGTTTATGCTTATTCAATTTTAAAAACAACTCAATATGTTCAGTGAACAAAGCATCATAATCATTTGTGTCATATCCAAACAGAGGGAAAGACTCTATAAACGCTCCCCGGCCGGAAATGATTTCGGCACGGCCATCGGAAATAAGATCCAAAGTGGCGAAATCCTCGAACAGACGGACAGGGTCGACCGTGCTTAAAACGGTTGTGGCGCTTGTTAGCTTGATTCGGCTCGTCACCTGGGCAATCGCCGCAAGCACAACTGGAATCGAGGAAACCGCATAGTCCAGCCGGTGGTGCTCCCCAACCCCGAAGAGATCAAGTCCCGCTTCCTCCGCGAGTTTTGCTGCTTCGATAATTTCCCTTATTCTTTGATGAGCGCTTATGGTTTTACCGCTGAAGGGCTCAGGGCCAATGTCTCCCAATGTATAAAGTCCGATTTCCATCATTGCTTTTCCCTCCTTCCGCTTCCAATTTTACAAAATTAAACCTCTAGGACAATTCGGTTCCCGGAAGGATCCTCGGTGACAAATAATCCATTTTCTTCTGTGACGCTTGCACCGATCGACTTCAGATTCGCCATAACGGCAGTTCTTGATTCCTCATCAGGAAGGACAAGCGTGTAGGACTCAAGGCCGGGGCTATTTTTGCTTGGCCTTGGTGCTCCAACGCCATTCCACGTATTCAATCCAATATGGTGATGATATTTCGCTGTCGAAAGAAACAGCGCCTGGCTGCCGAAACGGTTCACAACCTCAAATCCGAGTCCTTTTGTATAAAATTCCTCAACTTTTTCCAGCTCGGAAACATGCAAATGGATATGGCCCATCACCGTATGAGCAGGGAGGCCTTCCCACTTTGGAATGCCACTTGAAAGCAGGTCATTGAAATCCAATGGGTCGACAGTCATGTGGACTTCAGGGCCGGACCAGGTCCACTCCGAAGGGGCGCGATCGATATAAATCTCAATGCCATTCCCATCCGGGTCGGATAAATAAAGAGCTTCACTGACAAAATGATCCGATGAAGCAATTCTCTGGCCAATGTTCATAAAATGTCCCACGATGCTGGCCAGGTCGGAGCGTTTCGGCAGTAACAGGGCGAAGTGATAAAGTCCTGTGGTCCCAGCCTGTCTCGGTCCGATATCTTCCGGCTGTTCGATTGTCAAAAGAACGGTCTTCCCATCCGCAGTCAAGTTTGCTTTTCGTTCCGTCTGGTTAAATACGGTAAAGCCGATCACATCTTTATAAAAAGAAATCGACCGATTTAAATCTTGCACTTTTACATTTACCTGCCCAACAAATGTTGCAGGCTCACGATGGAAGTTCATGTATGTCACCTCTCTGATTTGTTTTATTAGTAAGTTACTTTATGTAAGTAATTATATTTTAGTAAATAAATTACGTCAAGTAGGTAAAATAATAAAAAGTAATTTAATATTTTTTTTAAATGGTTATAATGGAGTTAAAAGGAGCTGATCAAGTTGGATAAATCAATATGCCCTAGATTCGAAAAAGCCATGGGCTTGCTGAGCCAGAGATGGACTGGACTGATTATTTACCAGCTCCTATCGGGTCCACAGCGTTTCTGTACCATCGAATCTTCCATTGGCGTTAGCGGAAGGGTGCTCTCCGAGAGGCTAAAGGATTTGGAGAGTGAAGGAATCATCACACGCAAAGTCTATCCCGAAACCCCCGTCCGAATCGAGTACTCACTCACCGACAAAGGCAAAGCATTAGAACCGTTAATGAAAGACATAGAAAAATGGTCCCAAACCTGGCTGGAAGCAGAATCACAATAAATGGATTACTTAAAGAAATAAGTTGATTGAAACGAAGGGCACCGACTCCTGTGGGATGTAGCGGCAAGGTGGAGACCCCACAGGCGCTTTAGCGCCGAGGAGGCTCCACTGACGCCCCGCGCGGCGCTGAGTGCCCGGAGCGGAAATCAACAACCAATAAAAAAGGATACAATGGGTCGTTATTTGTCCCAGTTTGTATCCTTTTTTTATTCAAGTTTTTTACAATAAATTTTAAAAATTCAAAGGAATATCTTTATAAAGAACAGAATATAATAATAAAGCGAATTTTTGAAAAAATATAAAAAAGCTTGGTTGGGGGAAGAGGATTGAAGTTTACAAGAGGGGTTTCAGTATTGTTAATTTGCAGTTTCATAGGCTTGGCGGGTTGTTCAGGACAGGTGGACGATGGCAAAAAAGCAGACCAGAAAACAGTAAAAGCGGCAGATAGGCCAGCTGAATCGAAGCCGGAAAAGCCTGCAGAGGAAACCGTTGAAAAACCTTCCGTCGCAGTCGTCTATATAAAAGATCCGGCTAAAAGCAATGCCATCCATGCCTTCATTCCGAAAGACATGGAATATGGAACGAACAATGAGCAATATCAAAAGGAAATCGAAAAATGGGCGAGTGAATTGGCTAGAGGAAATGACGGCCAGCCTGGATACGACCAACGCGGCTCGCTCGACCGGATTGATGCGAAGGGCAACATCATCAAAGGGAAACCGCGGATCATCCTTGAAGAAGCCGAATTGGTGGCCAGTGTGATGAACGCTTCAGCAGAAGGCGGCGATGTGGTTTTGCCGGTTTATACAACAGAGAGTAATTATGAGGCTGAGGATGCAGCACATTTAGGTGAAGTGCTGGTTGCTTCTTATACGACCCATTTTGACGGCGGAGTTGCCGGCAGGTCGAAAAACATTGAGCTGTCAGCGAATGCAATCAACAATGTAATTGTCGGAGTCGGAGATATTTTCTCATTTAATACGACGGTCGGCCCGAGTGACGAGGCCCATGGCTATCAGCCTGCCAAGGAAATCGTCAACAAACAACTCGTCATGGGAATCGGCGGCGGCATCTGCCAGACATCTTCCACTCTGTTTAACGCAGTCGACCAGCTTGGAGTGGAGTATGTCGAGTGGCACCATCACTCCTTAAATATTGGCTACGTGCCGAAAGGAAGAGATGCAACCGTTTCTTACGGAGGAAAGGACTTTCAGTTTAAAAACACAAGCGGGGCGCCGGTTCTCGTCAAAACTGTTTACAAAAGGGGTTCATTGACCGTAGAAATCAGGACTGCGAGCAAGTATAAAGGTTCTATTAAGAAACGGGTGTAGGCCAATTCAGGATCCGCTCTCCTAAAGAGGAAAGCGGATCGTTGTTCTTTTTGACCAAAAACAAAACAACCGCAAGCCCCTGTATTCATGCATGGGGTTAGGTTGTTATTTTCTTTTTTCGAACAAACGTTCTCAAAATAATTGTATTCGATTTATCCATTTGTTATTATAGAAGTATGAAAAGTCTAATAATTATAAACGCAATTATAACGTAGTATACTCTTGAAAATCAAAAAGGAGTGTAAGGCCATGGCTTCACCAAAAGATCGGACTCCCTCTTTTATTGCCACGATCCGGCTAAAAACGGATACGAAAGCAGAAAAACAGCTTTTTGTGTTGTCAGAATGCGCCCGGCAACTTTACAATGCCTGTCTCGGGGAAAGTTTGAAGAGGCTGAAAGCGATCCAATATACTGAATTGTATAAAGAGACGGTTCAATTATTCAAAACCGTGGAGGAAGAGATTGAAAAACGCCGGGCAAACTTTAAACATCTTAATGAAACATTTGGTTTTACGGATTATTCGATTCAGTCCTTCGGTACAAAAACGAAAAATGATTCAAAGTTTATTGCCGCACATTTAGGGCCGCACATTTGCCAAAAAATCTCGACTAGAGCCTTCAAAGCGGTACAAAAATTGGCCTTTAAGAAAGCGAAAAAGGTACGGTTTAAACGAAAAGGAGAGTTTGTCTCTTTAGAGGGCAAAAACAACAAAACCTTCCTTACGTACTCCAATGGTTATCTCTTCGTCGGTAAGAACCTTTCATTCAAGTGCTTAATCGACCCCAAAGACCAATGGATGCAGCACGCCTTAAAGCAAAGGGTAAAATATTGTCGACTGATTAAAAAGGAAGTAAAGGGGAAAAATCGGTTTTATGTCCAAATAATCCTTGAAGGCCATCCTTACAAGAAATATTCATTAGGACAAGAAAAAGTCGGGCTGGATATCGGTCCATCCACAATCGCGATTGTCGGGGAATCCAAAGCCGAATTAAAAGAATTTTGCGAGGAAGTGGTTTACCTTGATAAAGAAAAAAGAAAACTACACCGTAAGTTGGATCGCCAACGTCGGGCAAACAACCCAAAAAATTACCAAAGCAATGGCGTTGTGAAAAAAGGAAAAAAGAAATGGACCAACTCCCATCGTTACATCAGGACCCGTTCAGCATACAGGGAATTGGAACGCAAGATAAAAGAAGTGAGAAAACAGCTCCATGGACGGGATACGAATCAAATCCTTCAACTAGCCTCCTCCATCCACACAGAAAGACTCTCTTATAAAGCATTTCAGAAGATGTTCGGCAAAAGTATTGGCAAGAAAGCACCAAGTATGTTTTTGAAAATATTAAAGAGAAAAGTGGATTCGCAAGGTGGGATATTCAGGGAATTCCCTACCTACTCCACAAAGTTGTCTCAGTCCTGCCATTGCGGTGCGGTTAAGAAAAGAGGACTAAAAGAGCGTTGGCATATTTGTGAATGCGGTGTTGAAGCACAACGCGATTTGTACAGTGCGTTTCTAGCCAGGTATGTTACCACAACCAATCGTCTAGGAACCAAACAGGCGAAAAGGGAATGGGTTCGATTCTCCATCGTTTTGAATGAATGTATAACAAAAATGAAAATAATGAAGCCAGAAAAGAAGTTCGTTTCTACATTTGGATTATAACCTTTGAGAACAGGTTCATTCTCTCGGTGCAGACGTACCCCGAAACAGTCAATAAGTTGTGAGCGGCAAGGGAATCCGAGCCCATGTAAATAGTCCTGTTTCGATTATTTGCATTAGAACGATTTTGGCTGTCGAAGCCTTTTAGACCAAAGCGAAGTCTTTCTACTAGGAGTTTCAAGGAGAGGGAAGAGCTGAGGTTGTTTAAAGGTGGAACCCCCTCCATTTATGGGTGGGAGAGCGTCAGAGAATTAATGGGCACGTATGAGAAATATTTATCCATCGATTATGATTTGCGAAGGGACGGCGTTTCCTACCGTGTCGCCAGAATGCATCTGACTGACGAAGAGTTCATGGAATTAGCCCGAAAAATGGGCAGCCTGATTGGCGAGGCGATGAAGAATGAATCATCCAGTGAACGGAAGCCACGGAATCTTGCAACAATCATCATTCCGGAAAATCAATAATAGAACAGGTAAATGGGGGGATTGGGATGGAAAAAGAAGTGAAGTTTGGGGAGAAGGATCCGATTTATGGAAGATTGGCATTGCCGGCGGGTGAAGGGGGACACCCAGCCATTCTACTGATTGCCGGCTCAGGGCCGCTGGACCGGGATGGGAACACTCCGAAAGGGAAAATTGAAACAAATCTCTATAAGGAGATGGCCGGTTTCTTTACAAGTATCGGATTTGTGACACTTCGCTATGATAAGCGGGGAACCGGAAAGCGGGACGGTGACTGGCTGGCAGCCGGTATGTGGGACCTCGTGGAAGACGCCCGCTCGGCGGTGGAATATCTTCAATCCCATCCTAGTGTGGATAGGGAAAGAGTCATTGTGGCAGCACATAGTGAAGGAACGATCATTGCAACTGCTTTGGGCGCGTCGACCAAGCTTGGCGGAGTGATTTTCCTATCAGGCGGAGTCGATAACTTGTCCGAAGCGTTAGGGAAGCAACGGAAGCTTGGGAGTAAAGAATTACTTGAAAAGCCTGTCCTCGGGAAGCTCCTTAAATTACTGAATGTAGAAGAAAAAAGCGAGAAGTCGGCAGCCAAGATGATGGAGAAATTCAAACAGTCAAAGGAAGACATCGTGAAAATTCAACTGTTCTTTAAACAAAATGCAAAATGGTACAGGGAACATGACGCATTCAATACACGAGAAGCATTAAAATCAATGAACTGTCCCGTCCTCGCCTTGATCGGAGACAAAGATGTTCTAGCTGATAAGGAAGTCCTATCAGAACTGCCATCCCTTGTCCAAGGAAAAGCCGAGATTGCCATCATCAACGACATGGAACACGGCTTACGGATTCAGTTAGAGGAACTCAGCCTTTTAAAGTCAGGCAAGAGATTTAAAGAAATCTTGAAACGCCCGCTTCATCCAGAGGCGTTGGCTACACTTGAAGCCTGGCTGAGCGAAAATTTTCTCGGTCAAACGACCAAGGAGAAGTCACAGATTGAGCCGATTATAAGTTGACTTTATAAATACAAGGAGCGGAAAATTGCGGAAGAATTTATTCTCTCGCTTTTTTTTGCGTTCAAATCTCTGAACGAATGGGTCAAAATCACTTAAGCCTCTTTTATTAAAAAACAGGCGGAATTATCTGTAAAATTTTATTGACTTTATGTATAGTTTATTTTACATTTAGTATACAAAACTTTACTCTATGTAAACTAAATCATACAGGCGGTGGTAGCATGACGTATCAAGAAAAGAAAAGTATTGTATCGTTGCTTAGTACCATTCTCATTTTCACCGTTTATTGCTTGTACATGTACCCGCGGCATCCGGGAGGCAGGCTTGAGTCGGTGGAAACCTTTCACTATTGGGGTTCCTTCGTCCTCATCCTCACTTTGTTTTCGATCGCCGCACAAATCATCATCGGCATTCTGTTTAACATCGTTTTTAGGATGACGACCAGAGAAAAGGAACCAACGTTTGAAGACGAACTGGATAAGTTAATCGGCTTGAAAGCATTTCGAAATTCATTTTTTGTGTTTGTCATCGGTTTTCTTTTTGCAATGGGATCGCTCGTCTTTTTTCAGCCGTCACAGATGATGTTCATGATTCTAATCGCTTCAGGATTCCTTGCCGATGTCACCGGTTCGATGACAAAGCTTCATCACTATCGGAGAGGGGTGTAACCGTGAGTAAAAATCTTGTCGGCAATCATATCCGCAAATTACGATTCAACCATGATGAAATGACTCAGCAGCAGCTCGCTGACAAGGTCGGCGTTACCCGTCAGACGATCGTCGCACTCGAAAAGGGAAATTACTCCCCATCCTTGGAACTCGCTTTCCGCATCGCTCGCGCCTTTCACTTGCCGCTGGAAGAAGTATTTTTTTATGGGGACAATCCAAAGCAATAAAAACGCCAATGCTATTCAATCTATTGAAAGAAGGGGATCAATATGAATGCAAACAAGAAGGCGGCAAAAATTGTCGGGGTCCTGTTTATAGTTGCAGCCGTTACTGCGGTAATCGGCCTGAAACTATACGACCCAATCCTGATCGGGCCCGATTATCTTACAAAAGGTTCTGAACAAGCCAACCAGGTGGTGCTCGGTGCTGTCATGGAGTTAATGCTTGTCGTTTCAGTGGTTGGTACGGCTACTGCGCTGTTTCCGATTTTACGAAAGTATAACGAGACAATCGCGCTTTGGCATGTTTGCTTCAGGTTCCTTGAAGCAGTTGTTATCACGGTCGGTATAATCAGTGTGCTTTCCCTATTGACCTTAAGCCAAGAATTCGCAGCAACAGGAGCCTCCTCCAATCACGCTACTTTTCAAGCCTCAGCTACAGTATTAAAAGCTATCCATGACTGGACGTTTATGATGGGTCCACTTTTTATGCTCGGCCTCAACACAATCATGTACAGTTATATCTTCTATAAAACACGGCTCGTACCAAGGTTTATTTCAACCCTGGGCATCATAGGCGCAATATCAGTTTTCATTTGTGCCTTGTTGGTCATGTTCGGCGTCATAGAACAAATATCTGTTTGGGGTGGCATTATGGCGGTGCCCATAGCAGCGAATGAAATGATTTTAGCCGTGTGGCTCATTGCAAAAGGGTTCAATGAAACAGCGCTATCTTCGCTTTCGGCACTTAAACAAAGCTCGGAGAATGCAGCACACGCTTAGTAGGTGTCTGGTACTTCTCGAAATCCGCTTTCCGCTCAAGGAGAGTGGATTTTTTTGTGAAGATCATCAAACAAAATATGTGAAACATATATGCTCTTAATTCTTATAATGTTAAAATTAGGTAAAATAAAAGCTTTTTAGATAGGTTCTCTTTTAGCATGGTAGCCTTGTCCATTAACCTCTTCATCTCTTAATGGGTTCAGAAGTTTATCTCCCTGGCGTGGACATCCATAACCAAGGGCAGAAGGAAGGGAGAAACTAAATAGTTTTATTCGATCTACGGAGGTGCAAAGGTGAATTTCGTTATTTTTTTATTATCTTTATTCGTTTCAACACTTGGGTCTGCTATGGTCTTAAAAAAGAGAAAGAGTAAATTGCTTAGCAGGTTTATAGCATTTTTGCTAAATACAGTGATTATAATAACAGCTGCGGGAGTTTTATTTAGTATGGATGAGGAGCAAAGGATATTTGGGGTTAGTCAGATTAATTATTTAGCTTATCTATTTATGATACCTGTTCTGACTTATATAAATTTTTTCGTTCTGCATTTTGCAAAAAAGGAGCGAGGAGACGTTTAGTAACGGGATTGGGTATTGAGGGGAAAAAAATGAGTCGTGATGCTCTTAAATTTACAGGGTAATTAAATACGATTATGAGAGGAGGAATTTGATGATTAGAAGTAAAGTGGCACTCATTAGTTCAGTTGTTATTTTAGGGATATGTATGTATTTATATTTCCCGTTTCCTAATAATGTAATGTTAGAAGCCCGTTCTACATTCATGTCGTTTCCAATCAGAGATCAAGATGGGTTTGTTTTGCTCGGTATCATCGGATCCGTCCTGTTTATTATCGCAATGATTTTGCTTGTCAAAGGAATAAAAAAGTATCGCTTTCGAACAGTGGTAATAGTATTAATCGTATATGCAGTCCTACCAAACCTTCTCATCAAAGTGTACCAAGAAACGTTAGCGAGCGGTATTATGGCCATTTCATACGATAACAATGGCGAGTGTAATTTTGAATCTGTGGAAGAGGACTTATTGGATGGGGAATGCAAATTCGAGTTATACAATCGAAGCAATGAAGCAGTCTCATTTGAATTGGTATTTTTAGATTCGTTTTTCATGGAAGATGAAGTACGAATGGAAACGCTTATGAATTTAGCTGGCCCTCACACGATTACAATCGAGGCAAATCGCAAAAAAACGATTCATTTGAAGGAATTACTTAAAGTAAAAGGTGTTCCAAACCATATCACAGGAGGGACATTAAATGGGGGTCTTCACTTCAAATTGATTGACGGGAAAACCACACGCATTTTTTAGAAGAAGTTTTATTTGACGTAGTCATTTCCTCGAAAAATAGTATAACAATTAAATTAATCTATGAAAAAGCCTCGATTTTCCCAAAAAAATGAGGCTTTTTTACGTTTAACCGCTTCGGTCGTTCGAGGCCGGGGTCTTTCTTGGGAATCTGCATGGGCATTCGTCCGATTGGAGGGGGATTCGACCGGATTGGGAGAGTATTCGTCGCAATCGAGGAATGATTCGTCCGGATAAGGAGGGCATTCGTCCGAATTAGAGGCACATTCGTCCTGAGCAGGGGGCCCTCGGAAACTTTTTCGCAAAACGAAATTTTGCTATTCAGAACATTCTTATAAAATGGTATAGTTCTATAATAAGGGAGTGATTACTTTGGAATTTAACTATGTTATAAACGGACACAGATCAATACGGGAATATGAGGACAGGGAGGTAAGCCAGGAACTGCTCGACTATATTTTAGATGCGGGCATCCGCGCCTCTTCAAGCGGCAATATGCAATCCTATTCGATTGTCGTCACAAAAGATAAAGAACTTAGGCAAAAATTATACTCCGCCCATATGGAGCAATCGATGGTTGTCGATGCACCTGTTTTATTAACCTTTTGCGCCGATTTTAATCGAATGAGAAAATGGCTTGCGCTTAATGATGCGCCTGTCCATTTTGATAATTATATGAGCTTTATGATCGGTGCCATTGATGCGACTTTGGCCGCGCAAAACTGTGCGTTAGCTGCGGAGAATGCGGGGCTCGGCATTTGCTATATGGGCTCAACGCTTGCCAATTGCGACCAAATTGGCGAACTGCTAAACCTGCCACCAAACGTCGTGCCGGTTGTAGGGTATTCATTAGGGTATCCGGCGGAAAACCCTGCACCACGCGACCGATTGCCAAGACATGGGCTCGTTCACTATGAAACTTATAAAGATTATTCTAATGAAGACATTCAAGAAATCTATAAAGACAGAAATGAAAAGGGATGGAACCGCTACATGAGCGTCCCGAGGCTGAAGGAAATGACCGAACGGCTGGGATTGAAGAATCTCGCTCAAGTCTATACCATCGCCAAGTATACAAAGGAATCCCACCTTGAGTTTTCACAGACTGTGCTGGACTACTTAGAGAAGCAGAATTTTATGGAGAATGAGTGAGGGGTGCTGGACTAGGACAATGGAAAGAGTGTGATTAAGTAAACTAAATCCCTATACATATGCATGGTGAACCGGATCATTAGGAGATGGACTTTTGAATGAGGTTTACTTCATAACAAAACAAAGAAATAGACTACCTGTCTTTTGGGACAGGTAGTCTATTTAATTCAAAAGCAAATCAACCTATTTATTAACAACAGTAACTGTAACTTCCGAAGTATTACCTGCTTTATCAGTAGCGGTTACAAATAAGTCAGTATTATTACTAATTACTTCCCTAAGATCAAAACTGAAACTGCCTTTTTCATCGACTGTATTGTTTCCAACTTCCTTGCCCTTTGAACCATTGTTATTTTTTAAGAATACTTTAATGGCTGCACCTGGCTCAGCAAATCCACCAGAAACGGTCGTTGTTTTGTCCTTTTGAATGGTTACAGCTGTCACATTTGTTAGCTTAGGTGCTGTTTTATCAATTGTAAAAGTAACTGTTGTTTCGTTTCCGGCTACATCTCTAACAACAAGTGTATACGTCCCTGCGGCAGAGATCGGGGTGCCAGAAAGGAATGTGTTGCCATTCAATGTCCCTGTTCCTTCGTTGAAAGTAGGAGTAACGTCTACCTTGTAAGTTTGATTGTTTGCTACGCCGCTTATGACTGGAGCTGTTTTATCAATTGTAAAGGTAACGGTTGTCTGGTTTCCTGCTGCATCAGTAACCACTAATGTATAGTTGCCTTCAGCAGAAACAGTTGTACCGGAAGTGAAGTCACCTCCATTTAATGTAGCCGTTCCTTCATCAAAAGCAGGTGCAACATTGGTATTATAAGCAAATCCATTGATTACATTGCTTACGGCTGGCGGTGTCTTATCAATATTAGTAATCTTTACAGTTACTGTTGTAACGTTACCTGCATCATCAGTTGCAACAAAGTCAAATTTGCCATTCTGTTCGAAAGTATGAGAAGCCGCGTTTAGAGTACCTTCATTCGTTTTAACCGTTACTACAACATCTTTATTTGTTGGATCTGTGTTGTAAGGATCGATAGTAATGACTGGCACTGTTTTGTCAATATTGGTGATGATAACCCGCTCAACGGTTTCATTACCTGCCGCATCGGTCGCAATGAAATCAAAATATCCATTTTCCGTAAATGTATGGCTTGTCGCATTTAGAGTACCTTCATTTGTTTCAGCTGTTACAACGACATCCTGGTTTGTAGGGGAAGTGTTGTAGCTAAATACTGTAATGACTGGTGCAACCTTATCGATGTTTGTTATAACAATTTTCTTCTTTGTTTCATTGCCTGCCCGATCAGTTGCAATAAATTCAAATTCTCCATTTTCCTTAAAAGTATAGCTTTCCTGATTAAGTGTACCATCTTCGTTCATGCTTACTTTCACGGTTATGTCTTTATTAGTTGGAGAAGTAATATAATCTTCAACGATAATCTCTGGAGCTACTTTATCAATATTGGAAATCGTAACTGGAAGTTCGGTTACATTCCCAGCACGGTCCTTTGCAACAAAAATAAATGTGCCGTTTTCGGTAAAGGTATGGCTTGTTGCATTTAATGTGCCTTCTTCATTCATGCTGACTTCCACAGTAATGTCCTGATTTGTCCAGTCTGTGTTATAAGGCTTGACTGTAATTTCAGGAGCGATCTTGTCAATGTTGGTAATTACGACGGTAAGTCTAGTAACATTCCCGGCAAGGTCTGTCGCCACAAACTCGAAGCTGCCATTTTCCTTAAATGTATAGCTCTCTTCATTTAGTGTTCCTTCTTCATCCATGCTGGCAGTTACTGTAATATCCTGATTTGTCCAATCCGTTGTATACTCGCTTATCGTGATGACAGGAGGGACCTTGTCGATGTTTTCTACCTTAACTTGGGCACTGCCGGTATTTCCAGCCCTATCAACAAAGAGGAACTCAAACTCGCCGTTTTCAGTAAAGGTGATACTAGGAGATCCCTCGTTGTTCAGAATCGTTACCTCTTCACTTGGTTCAATAGTAACAACGACATCTTGATTGGTCGGATCGGTCATTGAATAAGACACTTCAGCCGTAGGAGCAACTTTATCAATGTTCGATACATTTACTTCTACCTCGCCGGTATTGCCAGCCTCATCTTTAAATTTTAAAGTTATATTTTCATTTTTTGAGAAAGTAAGATTGTATGTTACATCATCTACTTTTTCGAATTTAACAGTTTTAGGAAGGGCTTCATCATTTGTAAACTCAACGGGTTCAGTCATTTCCACTGTTACGGTTACATTTTTATTCGTCCAATCAGTAGTCGAATAAGTAAGTGAACCGACTGGGGCATCTTTATCAATATTGTCAACCACTACAAGTACGGATCCGGGATTTCCAGCTCTGTCCACAAATTTCAATTCAAAACTGCCATTCTTAGCAAAGGTAAGCGTTTTGACTCTCGCATCAAAAAGAATTGTTTCTGGTAAATCATCAACATTTGTATACGTTACCTCTTCACTTGCCACAATTGTTGCTACAACGTCAGTATTGATAGGAGAAGTGGTCGAATACTCGACTTCCGCTTCTGGAGCAACTTTGTCAATATTATCTATCGTCACTGTTTCCTGGGACGTATTACCGGCTAAATCAGTAGCAACAAAGGTAAAGCTGCCATTCTCATCGAAGGTATGACTCTTAGCATTAAGTTTCCCTTCTTCATTGATACTGGCATGCACAGTAATGCTTTGGTTTGTCCAATCTCTCGTGTAATCATTAAAGGAAATAGCTGGTGGAGTTAAATCGACCGTTTTGCTAATTACTGGTGCACCTGTATGAAAAGCACCTGCATTTTTCCCATTCTCGTAAACCGTATAGGCCTCAACAGTGAGTTGCTCATCCTTCTTTTCCAAAAGATTTGTTGCGTTTAATTGGTGCTGATATTCAAACGTCCAAAGCTTATCGGAGACCTTTTTCGTTTTTGCTTGCACAACATCCCCATTTACTTTTAACTCCAGCTTTGGTCCATCAATTACAACAGTGCCGCTTAGTAGGATGGTATTATCAACGCGGGCAGGAAGCGGGTTTAAAGTTGTAACACCAGTAACTTTGTTCAATTCTGTCCTTCCAGTTCCAGTACTAGTCGTAGGTTCTTTTGCAGGGCTGGGTGCTGCTTGGATGGATGGGGCAATCGGACTAAAGACAATCGAGCTGGCTAGAGCCACAATACCTAATTTACTGATCTGTTTTTTGCTCATTTCTACTACTCCCCTTTAGTAAATTTACTAATATACTAAGGGGGGCCGGTTACACTACTAGCTCCATATAGCCCAAGTGTCCATATTAAGGCTATATTTCAATGCTTCCCCACTAAAAACCAAAGATTGTGTCAATATTCCAGAGAAAAAAGCAGTTAATTTCAACACTTTTTTGTCGATGTTAGATACATGTTGTGGCCACTTCAATATATCGAACACTGCCCACCAAGAATTATAAATTAAACAAACGTTAAGTTATACATTTTCTGGTCGACAATCAGCAATTAATTTACGACAAAAACTTACTCTTTTTACCAAAAACATCTCGATTCTACTTCGATTTTTAACAGAAGGTGTTAAAAAATTCATAGAATAAAAGTAGAAGAGTTCGCTGCTTTTTAAGCTACCATTGGTGTAGTGTACTTGTAATTATTTGTTGTGAAAAATGGACTAGAGTAAAAAAAAAGAAAAAATTTGCGGTTAAAAAGGACTATGTTATTGAGGTTTAGTAGGGTTTACAAGTCTAAAATTATCCTTCATTTTTTATCGATTTGTTGTTTAGTAAAATCACTTACTCTCTACTTTTAACGGCCTTTTTTTAGCAAAAGTTTGTAATCCGGGCGGGGCATGGTATAACCATAAAGAGTGCTAAATTAAAGGAGATTACAAAATGCTGAAAACGAATATGGAGAAACTTTTGAAAAGAAACGAACCTTTATTTGCGGAAGAGATTGAATATGCCGAAAAGCAGGGACTGATTGAAGAGGGAGCCATGACCAAAAGGAACTCTGCGGAACGCTTTAAGGATGCCTATATCGAACTGAGTGACAAGGAAACCGAGCAAACAGTTTCAAAAGGTGGAGCGGATCTAGTCCAGCAGCCGGTTTCTTATTTGAAGAAAAATCTGAACGAATTTCTTTATGTGGAATCGCAATGGTTCGAGCTGGTTGATGCGGATGCGGTGGTCCTTGAAGTCGACGATGTTTTCCGGAACTACCAGGCCTTGCTCGGAATAAAAATCCAGAAGAAATACGGAGAAAGACTGAATCAACTTTTGCAGGAGAAGTTTGGTTTTGCAAAAAAAGACTACAGCCTCATGTTTGACGGGGGAGAAGGCATCTGGAACTTCAACTTTTCACTCGAAGCGTTGAAAGATTTCAATGAAGAACGCACAATAAGCGAAACGCTGAATCTTGTGTACAGATTTTTATTTGACCTGGCACAAGAAGTGGAACGCTGAGTGCAATACAGTTGTTTCGGAGGCCAAATAACGAGGCTGTTAACGCATTAGTTGCCCAGTCAAAAGAATTAATTTATTGTAAATAACAAAAAGAGCTTGTGACCCAAGCTCTTTACTCTTTCCATTTGCTTTCGTTGCTATATGTCTCATAATCAAATTTTGGTACACACTCATATTCTTCGTCATTTTTCATTTCGAATGCTTCACTAGCAATATAAAGGAGTGCTTCAAATTCCATGTCCTCTGGCATGGATTTAGGATCATTTAAAACTTCATCGTAAAATTCTCTACCATTCGCCACCACTACACATCTCGAATATAAAAATTCATCCGGAGAAAAATAAGTATTCTCGTTTACATATGCACCTTCACCTATATGTTTTGCATATTCTTTCCCATCTAAATCATATAGCAATTTTGATAAAATATCCTCGAACCTAAAGATATCTTCATCAGCCTTTTTTGATAAATATTTTAAAGCCTTCTTTATTACCTTTTCATCATCACCTGCATGATTCCAATTAAACATATCTATTATTCTCCAGAACTCTTTTTCATCCATCCCAATGTTTTTAGATTTATTGAACATAAACTCACTCCTCGCTTATGAATATCTATAGACTTCTGAGCATCTGCTTTATATATATTATATTTTATTATTCTCATTTAGGATATAATCTAGTAAAATTAGGAAAACCAACACTCAGAACAAAGAAAGGGCAACAGCGATCTATGTGAATACGAAAGACGCGATAGGAGCCATAAGCGCAACGACTACGGTTAAGGTTTATTAGCGGCTTTATGTCAAATGAGTTTTTTGCAAAATTAGGACAGCACCTTAGTGGATAGGTGCTGTTCTTTTTATTAAGGATGGATAAAAAATGGGGGTGTCGTCATGAGTAATGAAAATGAAACACCTGAAAGAAGAAGAGAAAGATTAAGGCAGGAAGAATTAAAAAGAAATCCAACTGGAGCTCTGAACGATGCGTTTCATAGGGCCGATACCGGAGGCCTTGCTGATTTAGTAGGCAGTTTAGGTTGGAAAGGGACTGGGGTACTGATTCTTGTTATCATTATAGGTTTTATCATTGCATCAATAGTCTTAAGGTAAGCGGGCCTCTTTTTTAACGGATTCAATTACTTATCGCAAACAGTATAAATTTAAATCAAAATGAGTGCCATCATTGGGCAAATTAGTTTAATAAATAGTCACAAATAATCTAAGATTGTATGTTAAAGTATGGCTATTATTTACAATAGGACAGTAAAGTGATTATTTTTAGAAGGGGGAGTGAGAACGAAAAATGGAGTTAGTTTTACTGTCGATATTTATGATATTAGCAGGTATTTTCCCTATATGGATGTCTATTTTCGGTAAAAAAGAGGATGTTAAACAATTCGGTCCTAGCATACCAACGGATTGTGGAGAATTCTTTATGATGATTATTTATAAGATTTTCCCCTCTATTATAAGAAGGATTTTCTTATTTTTATTAGGAATAGGTCTAATTGTTGGTGCTATTTTTATAATGTTAAATAAATGATTTTTCTGCTAAGTGCTATTGGTTAAGTTTGAGAAGAAATCGTACTTAAAATAAAGGGCGTTGAACCAAGAAGTATTAGCCGCCCTTTTGACACCTACTAGATAAGCATGGAATAGATATTGAGAGGTGTTAATGATGGGGACGCTATACTTGGTTGCAGGTGTTATTTGTATCGTGATCTCAATAGTATCTTTTATACCAAATTTTAAAAAAGCCAAATCTGTTAAGGAAAAATGGGCAATATTTTTTGATTTTGTTATAGACCCTTTCGTTGGATTGGCATCTTTGTTTTATTTAGGTCTTTTACTGATATTAGTTGGCTTATTGAAAGTATCAAATTTACTTTGAGTTTTTCCCAATTGGCTGTTTAGGTTAACCATTCAATTATTAACAAGTAGGAATCTGTCTTTACTAAGCAACAGTTGGCCTCAGGTGGATTCACCGACACGTTCCTAACTGGGAAATTGTTGTTTTTCGCCGTGAAATTGGAGACCTGTCCGCATTGTTGGATAGGTCTTTTTTGCAAAAAAATCTCTTGGGAAAATAAATGGAAAATTTATGCTAGAATTGTAATATAGAGGAGGCTTGAAATTGCAAAAGAAACAAAAATTTTTAATGCTATTGTTCACTGTAACCTTATTCGTATTGGCTGCTTGCGGAAACTCGACTGACAAGTCAAGTGCGAAACCCAACAAACAATCGTCGATTCAAACTGCAGACGACTCCAAAGGTGATTCATTGGAAAAAAGCGCTTCTGTAGGTGTTGACACCACCAACCAAAATGACCAGGAAAATGCTTCTAATAATCCGTCTACAAATTCAAATGATCGAGGTTCACAGAAGGCCACTAATCTTGGGGGGAAAACCTCTGAAAGTATGAAGGATGACTACCTCAAGAAATTGAATGAAATGGAGGAGTCGGACAAAAATGTAGAAGCGAAAACAATCATGGCAGAAATGGAAGAACAAGAGGCAGAAAGATATAAAGCTTGGGATGAAGAATTGAACAAAATCTACAGTGTATTAAGAGAGCAGCTTAGCACAGAACAGATGGAACAGGTAAGAATAGAACAACAGAACTGGATCGAATACAGGGATGAAAGTGCGAAAAAAGCATCGTTAAAATATAAAGGCGGTTCTACGGAATCACTGGAATATGTAGCGACGCAGGCAAGTCTGACAAGAGAAAGATGCTATGAATTAGTTGCAAAATATATGAAATGATTCTTTTGAAAAAATTAATCAACTTTACATAGGGCATAAGCTTGGCGGGGTACCGGGGCTCATGCCTTTTAATTTTGCCTATCTCATCCTTTGCCGATAATATACCAGCCTATCCTCCATCTCTCCATATTCGTAGCGGGGAGTTTAGTTAAAGAAAAGATATTTTATACCTGTTTATTTCCATAAATGATACAATGTTATTGTAATAAAAAGTAAATTTATTGTATTAAGAAAGGGGATAAAGTGATGGTAAAAAGGATTGTGTTAGTCCTTCTATTTTTAATGAATCTCTTAGTTTTACTGTCCCCATTTGCAACTAAAAGCCCTGCAAACAATAATGAAGACCTTAAAAATACAGTATTTGGTTTGCCGTTCCCTTTTCTTATTCAGGACCAATCGAGCTATGTCCCTCCATTCCCTTATGAAATGTCTATGTCTTCTCCCTGGGAAAATCCCACAACAATAAAGCCGGTATCTTTAATTATTTCTTTGTTTGTAGTTAACGTACCAATTTATTTACTTTATTATTTAATTGGTTTACGCAGGAAATAAAAACTCATTAATTTAACGAGTTTTGAACTAGTGCCTTACAGTATCCTAGATGAGAATGGGGAGTTTATAAGTGGATAAATTACTTTTATTATTGATTGTCTCTTTAGGAATAGTAATAACAGGGTGTAGTGATGATAACAAAGTGTGGGAACCGCATAGTCCTTTAAACACCTCTTCCTTAATGCTCCAATACGCAGAACAAAACAATTACAAACAGTTTAATACGTTACTACTAGAAGGATCCGATGAAGCGAGTATAAAAAAGATGTTCGAAACTGTGAAGCAAGTGGGAACCAATAGTAAAGAAATAAAAACTTTTACTTTAGTTACCTTTGATAATGGTAAAACATTGCTTGTCCATTTAACGTCTGAAACAGAAGATGGAAAAGTATTAATTCAAGATGTTATTGAAATTCCAACTGAAATAGCATCGGATATTGAGAAAGAGCTAAATAAAAGATTTGAAAAGTAAATTTTTATATTCTTATTCAACTAGCGGGGGCAGGTTAGTGAAAGAAGAAATATCTATTACGTATCTCATTTTGCATGTTAAAATATGGATAAAAATGCAGGGGGTTGTAATGATTTGGAAAGTATCAGAGCTTACTTGAAAAAAGAAAATAATTGGTTTTTTATTCCTTTAGCCCTCATTTCCATCTTAGTTTTAACTTTGAATAGAACGGGTCCTTTAGAAGGTCACTTAAGACCCGTAGGCTTTATTTTGTTCATAATTTTATGTATTAGCTTAATTGTAATCTGTCGACATTCTAAATGGAAAATAGCGGTAATATTGCTCTATTTCATTTTTTTCGGGCTGATTCCTTTCTTGGATTAAACTTAAGTTAACAGTGAACGGTTGACTCGCTTTTTTGAAGTCCTTTTTGAACTAACGGGCAGAGTTAGTAGAAGGTGGAATTTCTAGAAACAAAAAGAATATATATACTGCCAACGCTATTATTTTTGGGGAACTGAAATGGAAACCTGGGAATGGATACTTGTTAGTTTAGTTATGGTTGGACTTTTAGACTAATACCTATCCAATAAAGTACACAAAGGGAAAATGATAAAATTTGGAGTATGGGGATATGCAACGACAGCAATTATATACCTTTGGTTTGTTAATAGTTAGGTATAGGGGAAAGGTGAGTTAATCCAATGAAGGTTAAGGCACTTTTTGTTGAACAAAATGCACTTAAAATTTGGAATCCTATATATTCACTTATAGATTAAGTCTAATAGTAGTTGGTGGAGGTGATAGTTTGTTCTCAGGTGTAGGAGCTTCATTTTTATTTCTAATTATCTTTTGGATTGCGGGTTTATTTATTTTGTACATGATCATTTCAACAGCAGTAAAGGTTGGCATTAACAAGTCTGTAATTGGTCGATTTATTGAAAGTAAGTATGGAGAGATTCAGACAAAAAAAACATTTCTTGATAGTGATTTAGATAATGAAAAGTAACGTAGTGCGTTATTCCAAAGAGGATTAACGCTTTTTTAGAAGTCCTTCTTGAACAAACGGGGCAGAAGAGTTCAAGAAGCAATGTGGTCTTTATTATAAATTATAAGGGGAAATGTTATGGTTGGTAAAACTATATCAAATAGTAATTCTGTAATTTCTTTAACTATGGGAATTCTATCAATTCTTATACCTCTTATTGGTCTAGTTCTAGGTATTATCGGAGTCCGGCATCAAGAAAATCTGTAAAAGAGATAGAAAAAACAAGTGAGAATGGTAGAAGATTAGCAACTTCAGGTTTAATTTGTAGCTCAGTTGGGATTGTTATTCAACTATTCTGAGTGTTAGGGCTTATTGCTTATTACTCTGTATCGAATGTTACCGTAGGATAAAGAAATTTTATTAGGGTGCGTTGATCCATGAAGGATTAACCATTAACCGCCTTTTTTGTTGAATATCTTATTGAACAAACGGAGCAGGTTAGTTGAACAAGAAAAAGCTATTCAAAGGCAAAACCAGAGTTTTAGAAAATGATATTTAGCACGGAAACATAACGGGGGTATGTTAAATGGGAAGATATTTAAAAAATACCCAAAAACTTATTTCTTATGGATTCATTCTGTTATTGTTTTTTGTTGCCATTGGCATAATGGATAGAAATGAGGATACTCAGGACCAGTTAAGCAACAGAATTGAAACTTCCAAAGAAAGACTGTTTCTAAAACCAATATTTAGACCTGTAAACACCGCATACAACGAAGTGGTGACAAACCCTACTAAAGAAAATAAAGAAGCCTTTGTTGCATCCTTGGAATATTGTGACACTATCATTCAAACCTACATTCTCTTGAATGTTGATGAAGAGACACTCAAAAAGACATATAACCTTAGTAATTTGGCTGAAGTAGAGTTTGCTGATAAGAAGTTAATTAATCTTGATTTCAGTCAAACTCAAGATAGGTTAGTTGGTAAAAGTGTATTAGATATTGCAGCTCAATTCCAAACGGAAATTTATGCAGATTTAGATAAGCCAGAATCATTAGTTCGAAGGTATATTGACTCTGCCAATGAGATAAAAAGGTTAATCGAAAAGACCAAATAGATGAGAAGGTTTGAAATTGTGACAGTATGTACTAAAACATACGGGTGCGGAGATCCAGAAAAGATTAGCCACCTTTTTTGTTGAATTCCTTATTGAACAAACGGGGCAGGTTAGTGGAATAAGGAAGATAAAATAATAAAATACTTTTATTTGAAAATTTGGTTATTTCAGGTTATAATATATAGAAATATTCTGAAATTAATTAATACAAAAGTAATGACAGGAATCAGTAGTGACTTATCTCCCTGTTTTAGAGAGCTGATGTATGGTGGAAATCAGCACAAAGATAAGAGCGAATTACCTCCTTGAACTTTCTTTATGAACTTTTAGTAGTAAAGAACGGACCGAACCGTTATTCGTATGAGTGGAAGAGCAATCTTCAATAAGGGTGGTACCACGTTAACCACGTCCCTTTTTAGGGGCGTGGTTTTTTATTTTTATGGAAACTGGAGGAGAGACTTAATGGGAAATTATTTAGACCAGCTAACAAGAGAAAAACTAATTGAACTAAACAGGCAGTTCGACATTTACAGTAATGGAGCAGCGGAGATCATTCCTGAGAGTGAACTAAAGAACAAAATTGCCAAGTCATTGTTAAAAAACCAGCCATTAAAGGTTAAGTTAGGTTTAGACCCATCTGCTCCAGACGTTCATTTAGGACATACAGTTGTCTTAAACAAACTTAAGCAATTTCAGGAGAATGGACATATAATCCAATTAATTATTGGAGATTTTACTGGCAAAATAGGTGATCCGACTGGCAAATCAGTAGTGAGAAAACAACTTACAGATAAAGAGGTAAAGGAAAATGCGAGAACTTACTTTGAACAATTCAGTAAAGTGTTAGATATGGAACGAGTCGAGCTATTTTATAACTCAAAGTGGCTAAGCACCCTTAATCTGGAGAATGTTATTAAGTTATCTTCCAGTATCACGGTAGCACGATTATTAGAGAGGAATGACTTTTCAGAAAGATATTCCACAGGAAAACCAATATCTTTACACGAGTTTTTCTACCCCTTAATGCAAGGTTATGATTCCGTTGAACTAGAAAGTGATGTAGAACTAGGTGGTACAGACCAACACTTTAATGTATTAATGGGCAGACATTTACAAGAGCATTATGGTAAAGAGAAACAAATAGTCGTTTTACTGCCATTAATTGAAGGTCTTGATGGTGTAGAGAAAATGTCAAAATCGAAAAATAATTATATCGGTGTGGATGACAAACCAAGTGATATGTACGGAAAAACGATGTCTATACCAGATGAATTGATTTTGAAGTATTTTGACCTCTTAACAGACTTACCTTTGGTGCAAAGGAATGAAATTAAAGAAGAGTTAATAACAGGAAAGCTGCATCCTAAAGATGCAAAGATGCATTTAGCTAAAACGATTGTAAGGATGTACCATAGTGCTGAAGTTGCTGAGAAGGCCGAGGAAACCTTTAAGGCAGTTTTTCAAAGAGGGACATTACCTGACGATATTCCTGTTGTTGAATGGGAAGGTGAAAAAGAAATTCCACTGATAGATCTATTAGTGGAATTGAAATTACAAAGTTCCAAAACTGAAGCTCGGAAAATGATTCAAAATGGCGGGATTAAAATAAACGAGGTTAAAGTAAATGATATTCACTTACAAATAAACACCTCATTGGAGCCGATTATCCAAGTAGGTAAACGTAAATTTATACAATTGAAATCTTAGTAACCCCAACAATTGTCATTTTATTCACTTAAGGAGAGCTAGTATAGAGCTCTCCCTTTATATGCTTTTAATGATATACAGTATGTGAAGGATATAGGAGCGTTGATCCAGGAAAGATTGAGGTACCTTCTTGTTGAATCCTTTATTGATCTAAAGGGGTAGTTTAGTCAAAATGTAATATAGGAGATGATCTAAATTGTTAAGTTCAAAAAGACTTCAGTTTCGAAAAATGGTAGTAAGTGACATCGAAAAGTATCATTCTTGGAGAAATGATTTAGATGTTATGAAAACAACAAGCCCATCATTAGATTTATATTCACTTGATGAAACGAGACATTTTGTTGAGAATATTATTCTTAATTCAACGTCTTCTAAGAGCTATATCATTGAGGATAGGGAAGGGAATACGGCAATTGGTGTAACGTCTCTAATAAATATCGATACAAAAAATAGAAATGCTGAATGTATTATCGATATTGGTGAAAAAGAATTTTGGGGTAAGGGATATGGTACAGAAGCTCTAAAATTGTTACTTGAATATGCTTTTTTGGAATTAAATTTACATCGTGTTTCACTTCGTGTATTCTCTCTCAACGAGAGGGCTATACATATTTATAATAAACTTGGTTTTACTAAAGAGGGAGTAATGCGAGAAAATTTATATAGAAATGGAAAATGGCATGACATAATTATCATGGGGGTTTTAAAGAAAGAGTTTATGAGTAAGCAGTAAAAGATGTGACATTTTTCATTTATACTAACAGGTCTTTACTTATTGATTGTTGAGCTACTCGAGGGTTCATTTCTTATTGAATTAAAGGGGCAGGTTAGAGGAAAAAGGGAAAAGGAATACTGTGAGGAATATTTGATTAGAAAAACAGAAACGGGGAGATTAGTAATGGAAATTGACTTGACTATAAACTCTAAAAGACGATATGAAAACTTTCTTAAAAGGGTGTCAGAAAGTAAGATGGTTTGGGGATTAAAGAGCGAAGATGGATGGTGTGTATGTGAATCAAATGAATATGAAGATGCGGTTGTTATGCTTTTTTGGTCGGATGAAGCATATGCACGGCAATGTGCCGTGGAAGAATGGTCGAACTATAAACCAACCTCCATACCACTAGATGAATTTATGAATAGTTGGCTTTACGGAATGAATCAAGATGGTTTGTTAGTTGGTGTTAACTGGAATGCGAAGCTAATTGGGTTAGAGGTTGAACCTTATGATTTGATTAAAGAATTAGAAGATACATTAGAAAGATAGGTGTATGCTCTCTCGACTAATGGCTGCGTTTCTGAAATAACCAGGACGCTATTGGACTAACGGAGCAGTTTAGTAGAAGAAGGATCTTCGAAAAAAAATATATGTATCTTGAATACCTTATAAAACTGGGTTTATCATCTGTTTTAAAAAAGTGGAAATTTCTTGATGCTCGCTTAGGTATAGTGTAAAATTACACAAAAGATAACAATAAGGTCAACATAAAAGGGGGAGATTTTATCAGAACGTTATGGTTGGTACTTTCGGTAATTCCAATGCCATTTTTGTTTCACTACTTTGAAACTCAGCCATTTCCGAATGTATCAGTTTTAGCGTTTGGAAGTTCTTTCTTATTTGTCCTTTTCGTCAGTCTATTATCGACCAAAACGGAAGTTCGTTTTATTCTTTTTACAAACATCTTTTCTATCATAGTATCGGTTTTGTTGGGGACAACGTTTATTACCCCTCCAAATGAGTCCTGGTTTAATCCTTTTGGAATGAATTTCGCCATTATATTTACTGGTATTGCCATTTTAATTGGGCAATTAATAATACGATTTATTTCAAAATCCTTATTATTGGGATTAAAAAACGAATAAAATCTCAGTGCATTAACGGGGCTCAGTTTATACTGGGCTTTTTTATTTTTAATGGACAAAATGTACTGCATAGAGCAGTGCATTTTTGATTACATTTTAAAGTTTTGCGATAGGAAACGGAACCCGTTATAAATATCCCTAATCCTCTTGGGGTGGTTGGTGACATAGCAATTGAAAATATATTAAAAGATATTGCAAGCAATCAATTGTAACTGAACAAATTTGAAGTATTGGGCTTTAACTATAGGGTGCGTTGATTCAAGCAGGATTAGCCGCCTTGTTTGTTGAATTCCTTATTAAACAAACGGGGCAGTAGAGTTTAATACGCAATGATATACTTTTTAAAAGGGGGAGATTAGTTGATCTTAGAAGCAGTTATGCTACAAGTTAAACAAGGTATGGAAGAGGAATATGAGGAAGTATTTCAAGAAGCATCAAAAATCATATCATCAATGCCAGGTTATATAACTCTCGAATTACAACGATGTATGGAAGTTAAGGGGAAATATTTATTGTTGGTGAAGTGGGAAACATTAGATGACCATACAATTGGATTTCGGCAATCGAAAGAGTATCAAGAATGGAAAAAACAACTACATTATTTCTATGATCCATTTCCAACTGTGGAACACTTTGAAAATGTTCCACTTTAATACATTATTCAACTTTAGGTGCGGGTTCAGGAAGGATTCACCGCCTTTTTTGTTGAATGCCTTATTGAACAAACGGGGCAGTTTACTAAAAGAAGGTATTTCTAAAATTTATAGAAGTACATATATCATTGGAAAGGGTGATTAGTATGAATATAGATTTTTTATCAAACCAACCAGAAAAAATAAATGAAGTTTCTGAAATGATTTTTAAGGAATTTATAATAAAAACGGGGAGTGGTATGAAGTTTGAAGATGTTGTTAAGCACTTTTCAAATACAAAGGATAATAGATTTCCAATAACTCTCGTTGCTTTAGAGAACGGAGAATGTTTAGGAACCGTATCAATCTTTGAGAACGATTTAAAGATAAGGGATATGTATAAACCTTGGCTTGCATCATTATATACTAAACCAGAGTATCGTGGTAGAGGCGTGGGGGAAAAGCTAATAGCCAAAACCATAGATGTGGTCAAGGAATTAGGATTTAATGAACTTTATTTAAGAACGGAAGATGCATCTGACTATTATAGAACAAGAGGTTGGACTTATCTTGAAACTGTTTCTGATGAAAAACACGAAAAAATTGATGTGTTTAAAGTAAAGTGTATTTGAGTTAATGAATCAAATTCTTTGTGAAGAATTGTACTTAAACTAACGGGTGCATTAGTTGAATAAGAAATTTGAAGGGCCTGTATCAATGATTACTTGGTAATCTACGATACAGGCCTTATTTATCGGTAACTAAATGTCCCCATATATACTTAACAAAAATCCTAAGCCCTTTATACGATGCTCTGCATTTGACCCGTCCGATCCTCCAGCATCCCCATATAAAACTCAATCTTACGCTCCAGGATTCATAAAGTACATCGACCATGTTTCCCGCTTTCACTCCGAATGAATTTCCACTATCAGCGCCAGGCACATCACAGGCAAATTGAAATAGACCATATTCCGCCCCTTCACCAACACGCTAAACAATTTCCGGAAAAACGAAATTACCATCAAAATATAAGAGACAAAGGTAAAAAACCTTGATTTGCAAGATAACGCAAAAGCGTCACTATGAACAGTGAGGCACTGGAACCGTCCCCTGCCTCACGTTTATGTCCACTCGCAGGTGGAATAGTCCAAGGAGGACTGAAAATTTTGATTTTTATAGGGGTGGTTGTGTGAATGCTGCGCAGTTGTTGATTCGGTGTTTGGAGCATGAGGGGGTTGAGTATATTTTTGGGGTTCCTGGTGAGGAGAACCTGGATATTATGGATGCTCTTCTCGATTCGAGTATTGAGTTTATTGTGACGAGGCATGAGACGAATGCGGCGTTTATGGCCGGGACGTACGGGAGGCTGACCGGAAAGCCGGGTGTGTGCCTGTCGACGCTTGGGCCTGGGGCGACGAATTTATTGACGGGCGTCGCCACTGCGAATATGGACCATTGCCCAATTATCGCGATCACCGGCCAGGCAGGTTTGGACCGGCAGCACAAAATCTCCCATCAATACTATGACCTCGTGTCCGTCTACCAGCCCGTGACGAAATTTAGCACACAAGTGAAAAAGGCCGAAATCATCCCGGAAGTGATCCGGAAGGCGGTTGAGGTGGCGACGAGCGAAAAGCCGGGCGCCGTGCATATCGATTTTCCGGAAGACATAGCGGCCGAGAAGGTCGAGGGGCGTCCGCTTGAAATCATGGCGCCTACCACTATGGAGGCGGGCGAACGGACCATTTCGAAGGCTGCGAAGCTGATTGAAGAGGCGAACCGGCCGCTCATTCTCGCTGGGATGGGCATCACCCGCCAATATGCAACAGAAAGCCTGCGCAATTTTGCAGAAAAGGCGGATATTCCGGTTGTTCATACCTTTATGGGAAAAGGCGCTTTTTCTTTCAAAAATAAGCTGAGCCTGCTGACGGCAGGAATGAGCGGCAACGATTATATTTCCTGCGGGTTCAAGGAATCGGACCTGATTATTGCGATTGGCTTCGATATCTCTGAATACCCTCCAAAAAATTGGAACAAGGGCGGAAAAACGCCGATTCTGCACATTGATACGGAGGCAGCCGAAACGGACGCCGACTATCCTGTTTTGCACAGCGTCATTGGAAATCTGGATGAGAATCTGAAGCAGCTCGAAAAAGCCGTTTCTCCTGCGAAACGGGATAACAAGTGGGCGGCACATGTCAGGGAAGAGAATATCAATGAATTGAATTCTTTTGCCGAGGATGGCGGCTTCCCAGTCAAGCCGCAAAAAATTATCGCGGATCTCCGGTCTGTTTTGGAAGAAAAAGATATTGTGATTTCCGATGTTGGCGCCCACAAAATGTGGATGGCGAGAATGTATCACACGTTTGAACCGAATACGTGCCTCATTTCAAACGGCCTTGCTTCCATGGGCGTTTCCGTGCCGGGTGCGATTGCCGCCAAAATGGTTCATCCGGAACGGAATGTCGTAGCTGTCTGCGGTGACGGCGCGTTTCAAATGGTGAGCGCCGAAATGGAAACGGCCATCAGGCTCAATTTGCCAATCATCATTTTGTTATGGAGGGACGGCGGCTACGGGCTGATTGAATGGAAGCAACTGAATGAATTTCACCGAACGTCACACATAAAGTTCGGCAACCCTGATTTCATCCAGTTGGCAAAATCATATGGATTCGAAGCGTTTGGAATCGAAAAGGCCGGTGAATTGAAGGAAACACTCCAAAAAGCGATTGAACTGAAAAAACCTGTCCTGATTGATTGTCCGGTTGATTATCGGGAGAATGTGAAGCTTACCGAAAAGCTTGGCAACATATTTTGCTAAACAAGGAGGCACTTAGATGATGAGAATCGGGTCGATAATCGGTGGAGAGGAACGGAATGACCGCAATCGGGAAACGCTTGCTGTGAAAAATCCTTATAACGGTGAGGTTGTCGCAGAGATTGTCCTCGCGGGCGAAGAAGAGTTAGACGACGCTGTCAAGAGCAGCCTGTCTGTTTTCAAAAATACGATGAAAATGATGCCAGCCTATGAACGGGCGCGCATTTTGGCCAAGGCGGCGGAATTGCTTGAAGAACAGAAAGAGGATTTTGCAGAGATCATTGTCCAAGAAGCCGGCAAGCCAATTAAGCATAGCTGGGCTGAGATTATGCGCTCCATCCAGATTCTCCGTTATGCTAGCGAGCTTTCCAAGCATTTGACTGGTGAAGTTTTGCAAATGGAGGCCGACGTGCGCGGTTCGGACCGGCTTGGCTTTGTGAAGCGGGTCCCTGTCGGCGTCGTCGCTGCGATTACTCCATTCAATTTTCCTTTAAACCTGTCCCTTCATAAAATTGCTCCGGCTATCGCGGCGGGGAATACAGTTGTTTTCAAACCTGCTGAAAAAACGCCGGTTTCTGCCTATAAGCTTGTGAACCTTTTTGAGGAAGCGGGGCTCCCTGATGGGGTGATCAACCTTGTGCTCGGTACAGGAGAAACGGTGGGGCGGGCGCTCGTCACCCATAAAGACGTTCATAAAATCACATTTACCGGCAGCCTCGCTGTCGGCAAAATGATTCGGGAAACGGCTGGCTTCAAAAAAGTCACGATGGAACTCGGATCGAACTCACCGAATCTTATCTTTGAGGATGCAGACCTCGACCAAGCTGTAGAAAGCCTGCTCACCGCCGCTTTCGCGTTTTCGGGACAAGTCTGTGTGTCCGCCCAGCGGATTTATGTGCATGAAGATGTGTATGACAAATTCCTTGGGAAGTTTGTGGAAGCTGCGAGAAAGCTAAAGATCGGTGACCCGCGGGATGAGGAAACGGATATTGGCCCGATGATTGAGGCCGCCGCTGCTAAACGGGCGAAGGAATGGATTGAGGAAGCGAGGAGTCAAGGGGCAGTCATCGAAACTGGCGGTGAGCTTGATGGAAACACACTTTCTCCGACGATAATCACTGAAGTGGAAAAGGGTATGAAAGTGGTGACCGATGAGGCATTTGCCCCGCTTGTTTCCGTTATGCCGTTCAAGACGGAAGAAGAGGCAGTGAATAGGACGAATGACTCGATCTACGGTCTCCAGGCGGGCGTTTTTACAAAGGACATCGACCGGGCGTTTCGGGTCGCGGAAAGCCTGGAAATGGGCGGCGTTTGGATCAATGAATCGTCCGCCTACCGACAGGACAACTATCCTTATGGTGGGGTCAAGCAAAGCGGCCTCGGCCGGGAAGGCGTTAAATACGCCATGGACGAAATGACGGAGATTAAATTTATTGGGGTGAAGCTGGCAAAATAATGGCCTTGTTCATTTGTACAGGAAGCTTGGATATGCGACAGAGATTTAAGAAACCTGGGTTTTGTTGTCACGCAAAGTATGGATGCGTGACAACAATCAAGGGAAATCCGTTTTAGTTGTCACTCAAAGTATGGATGCGTGACAACAAACAGTGAAAATCCGTTTTGGTTGTCACTCAAAGGATGTATGAGTGACAACAATCAAGGAAAATCCGCTTTTGTTGTCACTCAAATCCCGGATGCGTGACAACAATCAGTGGAAATCCGTTTTGGTTGTCACGCAAAGTATGGATGAGTGACAACAATCAAGGAAAAACCGCTTTTGTTGTCACTCAAAGTATGGATGCGTGACAACAATCAAGGAAAATCCGTTTTAGTTGTCACGCAAAGCACGGATGCGTGACAACAATCAAGGAAAATCCGGTTTAGTTGTCACTCAAAGTTTGGATGCGTGACAACAATCAAGGAAAATCCAGTTTGGTTGTCACGCAAAGTATGGATGTGTGACAACAATCAAGGAAAATCCGGTTTAGTTGTCACTCAAAGTTTGGATGCGTGACAACTATCAAGGAAAATCCAGTTTGGTTGTCACGCAAAGCAGGTATGAGTGACAACATTCAGTGAAAACCCAATTTGGTTGTCACGCAAAGCCCGAATGTGGACAACAATTAAGAAAAATCCGGTCTGGTTGTCACGCAAAGCCCGGATGCGTGATAACAATCAGGAAAAAATCCGGTTTGATTGTCACTACGCCCGAAAAAGTCGAGGCCATTCGGAATAAGGAAAGAGGGGCGAATGAATAAAGAAGAACATCAGAAAAGGCAGCGGAATCGTCTGCCTATTATTGATTTCTTTATTATCCTAATATAGTTAAAAAGTGGTAATCATATACTTGAGTGGGACTTAAGTAGGAACTAGGCAAAAACAGAATGCTTACAATCTGAATAATAAAAGAGCAAAAATAGGGAACGATATTACTATAAGAAAAATCATTTTTCTTTAGTGAATGCTTGTTAATTAAAGGTTTTGCAGGAATTGCCCTTTTTACTAATTATCAGTTTTGATTAGATACTGACTGTATTGGAACATTTTTTATAAATTTCCAATATATAAACTTTATTTATGTTTAAAAAAAGGTTAAAAAAAGTGTGAAATCCATGATATAATTATTTTGCGATAATAAAAATGATGAAAGCGTTAACTCGATGGCCATCGATATATAGGTTAGCAGCTTTACTAGATGGGAGTTCAAACTAATGTCTATCTTAATCGGAATTCTTGGGATTCTTGCACTCATAGGTATAGCTTGGCTTATGTCAAACGATAAGAAAAATATTAATTTCCGTGCAGTCGGGATCATGCTGGCTGTTCAGCTGTTTATAGCCTGGTTCATGCTTAATACGTCAGTAGGGCAAAAAGTCCTGCATCACATTGTAAATGTCTTTAATAAAGTTCTCTCTTTCGGAAACGAAGGAATCGCCTTCGTATTCGGTGACCTAGCCGGAAAGAACTTTTTCTTTGTTAACGTATTAATGATGATTATTTTCGTCTCTGCTTTGCTGTCAATTTTAACTTATTTAAGAATTTTGCCGTTGGCCATTAAATACATTGGCGGTGCAGTGGCCAAAATAACAGGCCTACCGAAAATTGAATCGTTTGTTGCCGTTAACTCAATGATTTTCGGTGATACAACTGCAATTCTGTCAGTGAAATCGCAGCTTCACAAGCTTACACCAAACCGTCTCTTTATCGTCGTCACCTCCTCTCTTGTAGCTGTATCGTGTTCTATCTTAGGGGCTTACATGCAGATGATTCCTGCGGAGTATGTTTTGGTCGCATTACCGATTAACGTCTTTTCCGGATTGATTCTTTCTTCAATGGTTTGCCCGGTATCGAAAGAAGAAGATGAAGAAATCGATATTAAAGAAATGATTCCTGAGAAATCACTGTTTGAGGCAATCGGGAACGGTGCACTAATCGGAGGAAAAACTGCTTTAATCGTCGGCGCATTGCTCATTACGTACATTGGCTTGCTGGCGATGATCAACTTTGGTTTAGAAAACTTAGTGGGCATGACATTCCAGGAAATTATCGGTTACATTTTTGCTCCAATCGCCTATATCATGGGGATTCCGGCGTCTGAGATTCTCAGGTCAGGCTCCATCATGGGAACAAAGGTAGCAGCTAATGAATTCGTGGCCATGCTTGATTTCATGAAAATCATCCCTGATATGTCTCCGAAAACGGTCGGGATTGTCTCAGCATTCTTAGTTTCTTTCGCCAACTTCTCTTCAGTCGGAATTGTCCTTGGAACAGTCCAAGCAATCAATGAAGAACAGGCAGGCCGACTAGCCAAGGTATTTCTAAAGGTATTGTTAGTCGCAACACTGGGGTCTGTCCTAACTGGTACAATTGTAGGATTGTTCCTGTAATAGTGATAAGAAGTAAAGCCCTCTTCAGCAAGTGTTTATTGCACATGCTGAAGGGGGCTTTTAGTTATGAATGGTTTCGGAATCTCCAATGATTGTCAAAATGACTTTATTAGCTTCAGTTGATTTCACACTGTCAGAGTTCTTGTATTCCTCATAGGTAATTAAAGCCTTCCATAAAGCCCATCCTCTTGCCCGGTTCCATGTTTCTTCATCCATTTTTAAAACATTCTTGAAAACTCTTCTACTCTCATGGTCAAAGAGGTCCATGCCATTGCCGCGTCACAGGAAGGATCTCCGACTCCAAGTATTCCGAAGTCAATGACGGCACTAAGCTTCCCATTCTGCACTAATATATTTCCTGGCGCGACATCTCCGTGAATCCAAACAGGTTCATATTCCCATTTGGATTCTAAAGCTAAATCCCACAACCTTGTCAAAATCGTTTCATCAAAAACATCACGGTTACTTCTGATGGCATCTCTAGTTTCCTGGTCATACACAGAAAGATGGGCGCCTCGGTAAAAATTATGAGCGCCAGCCAATGGTCCTTCACTCGCATCAATGGACTGCAATTCAAGCAAAAATCCAGCTAAATCGGATGCGAATTGATTTAGATTTAGTACGTTTTCTCTAGTTGCAGTTTCTCCTTCAAGCCACTTGTAAATAGACCATGGGAATGGGAAATCTTGACTCGGTGCTCCTTTTGCAACTGGTGTCGGAATAGGCAAGGAAAGCTTTTTTGCTAAAAAGGGCAACCATTTTTGTTCTTTTTCTACTTGTGGTACATACCCGGGGGCACTTGGCAGACGTACACTCATGCCATTTCCCAAGTGAAAAGTCCGGTTATCATTCCCGCTCATTTTAACCGATTTAATTTCTAAATGAGCCCACTCAGGAAATTGCTCTTTTATCAGCTTTGTTACTAAAGCGGAATCAATTTTTATCTGAACTCATCCCTTTCCCGGTATATTTCCAATTTAATTATAAGCTTTTCTTTCAATGGGGTGCGTGCAACATTACGCATTTTATCAATTCACATTTGAAAAATATAATGGGCCTAAGGGGGATGACTATGGTAGGAGTATGATGCTGAGGAGTTTTAGTAATAAAAAGAGGCTAATCCAAAAGAGACATCATTAAGATGTTCTTTTGGGGCAGCCTCCATAAGAGTGAGATTATTTTAGTCCAATCACAACTTTATGCGTTGTTCCGTCATCAAGTGTGATTGTAATTTGATAAGTACCACCAGTTAAACCCTTTGTACTGAAGTTGAAGATATATTGTTTTGAAGAAGCGTCATATCTAAAGAGGTTTCCGGATGTAGCGGCGCTAGTTGAAACGGCTTCAACACTATCTCCGAAAACTTGGTTACTACTTTTTGCGTAGCGAAGTGTTGCATTGGCAGTTGAAATAAACGCGCCTTTGGAGTCAGTTAATTGGAATTTAACCGGTACGGTGCTTCCGGCTTTAAAGACACTTGAACCGTCCTTGTTAATAGGCTGAAGAACTTCGCCAAAATTGTATTCGACATTATAACTAATTGTTACATCTCTTGTATTTCCGGCATTATCAGTAGCAGTTATTGTTTGCGTTTGCGGCCCAACCTTGGTCGTATCAATAGTTCCAGTTGCAGCCGTTGCAAGTCCTGACAATTCATCTGACGCAGACCAAGTGACAGTTTGATTCAGTTTGTAAGTTCCGCCATCTTCAACATTAATTACCGGCTTTGTTTTATCAATATTAATGCCCAAAACTTCTGTTGAACTTGAGTTCCCAGCGTTATCGACCGCAGTACCGCGTGCCGATTGATCTTTACCTTCTTCAGTCAGGGGAACTGACCGAGTATAATCCGCTACGCCTGATAAGTTATCTTCTGCCTCAAAGGTAACAGTGACATCCTTGTTGTACCAGCCATGTTCATTTGCCTCACGGTCAGCAGATCCAGAAATAGTTGGAGCGGTTTTATCAAGTTTAATCGTAATGCTTCCAGAACCTTCATTACCAGCCTTATCTTTAGCTGTACCAGTAACAGTATGAATTCCGTCTTCAGAAACTGGCGCAGGTGCACTAACCGATTCTGGCACCAGACCGGAACCACCTTCCTCATCAACAGCAGAGAAACTGACGGTGACATCCTGGTTATACCAGCCATTCGCGTTCGGGGCTCGATCAGGAGTAGCGGTGACAACTGGAGCTGTCGTATCTGATACTAGTTTTTTAGTAACAACAAAGGTAATGCTGTCAGGTTTCTTATTTTCTAGCTTGGCTTCCTTTTGGTTATTATTTGTGAAGGTTACATTTTGATCAGTAATGAAGTTAAACGTATATTTCCCAGCCTGTAAGTTAGGATCTACCTTAATTACTGCACTTACCTTCTTCTCCATATCTTTATCATTAAGTTTTACCGTAGTAGAGTCGCTGGAGGTAAATGTTCCGTTTGCACTAATAGCAAACTTTGTAGGGACAGTGACATCCGCATCCGTTACATTCCCATCTGATTTTACGTTGAAATTAAAACTTTTTGTTTCTCCTTGTTCAACATATACATCCATAGATGATGCAACTAATTCTGCATTAATTTCAAGTTCCCCAGCAATGGCAAAGCCTGCTGGTACTAGCCCGGAAATAGCCAACGCAGTTACGGCACTGAGAGCTTTTCTGTGTAACATTTTTCTTAACCCGGTTTTTTTCATCAATCTTCTCTCCCCTTAAAATATTTTAAGAGGGCCGGTTACACTAGTAGCTCCATACAGCCCAAGTGTCCAAATAAAGGCTATACTTCAAAGCTTCCCAAAATAAGGTCGGTTGAGTGGTTTACCAATTAGGCTAAATCGGACATTTTCACTCTCACAAACCTTGGTTGTAATGATGGGATAATACTTTGATACTACTTCAATATAGGTATATCGCATCATTAAGTTATATTATAAATTAAACGATTGTTTATCGGTTCATTTTCCCTTCGACAAACTTCAAATAAATTCCAACAAAAATCGCCAATTTTACCCAAAAGAATATGGTGTGTTAAGAAAAAAAAGTACCAACTAGTGTTAGTACCTACAATAAAACAAAGTAATTTTACGGTACCCCATTAGACTACTTTGCAGCCTTAATTACAGAGGAAGAAACAAGGCTGCTTTCCAACGTGGAAATCATGCTTTGGCAGGCAATCAATGAAAAAGTGCGCAATGAAATCTATTATAAAAATGGCAAAACCTTAAAAAGTATCTTTTCAAAACTATTCCAGTAGATTAAGTTGGATACATTACTAAAGTAGAGGACCTTACTAATGATTAGCCTTTCTATCAAGGGTGTTCAGGAAGGGGAGGTTTGTTGGTTACAGCGATAGTGGTTTTGGGGTGAATGAACACCCCAATATTTCATTATCTTCATATTTTTTATTAGGAGTTAATAAAACTCCATATGCCCCTTATCCTCACGATAATATGCCAGCCGATCCTTGAGCGTCCCCGTATGAAACTCAAATTTATGCCCATCCGGATCCACGAAGTACACCGACCGCCGGTCCCGCTCATCCCGCTCCCGTCCAGGCAGAATTTCTACATCCAGCCGTTTAAGCCGCTCAACCATCCCATCAAACTCCGCCTCATCCACCGAAAACGCCACATGCGTATACGACTTCCGAATCTCATTCCGCGGAATATCCTGTTCCACATTCAGCGCCAGCCACATACCAGCCAAATCGAAATACGCCGTACTCCGCCCCTTCACCAACAGCCTCGCACCAAACACATCCCGATAAAATGCAACCGACCGCTCCAAATCACTCACCGAAAACAGAAAATGATTCAACCCCTTAACAGCCAAACCCTTCAACCCCCTCTTTTGGCAAAAGCCAGCCGGCAGGGCGGCTGGCGTCCACGCTCAAAGTCTGCATATATTAATTAGACGGACAACGCACACAGCTCGTTACCTTCCAGAAAAACCTGCGAATAACTCAAAACTTATGTAAGAATAAATAGCAGGCCACAACCCATGGTGACGGCTCAATAGGCATTCAAGTCAGCAAACCGATTGGAAACCTGACGGTCGAAGAAAATGTAACAACTTATGGCTCGGTGGGGAATTCCTTAGTGAAGGGCGTCATTACCGAAATGGCAGCCAATGCAATCAGTATTAAAACAGGTGGCAAAATTGAAAGTCTGGCCATTCATGGTGATATTGTTACTCACGGTGACAACGTTACGAATTATGCATTGGAAGGCGGCGAATTGCTGAATTTTACCCTTGGCGGTGAAATGATTGTGAATGGGCAGGATCGGCATACGTAAAATTACATTTGGGGAGAAGCTTAGCTAAAAATGGTAAAATATAAACAAAGGGGGAGCACAAAAATGGTTATACAAGCGAATATGTCACCTGATGGAATAGTCAATGTTTGGGAAGGTACGGCAGACATTTTTAATAAATATAACTTACCTATAACAAAACAGAGTTTAGAGGCATTAGTTAAAGGGGAAGACCTTCATTCACTTCTTAAAGAATTAAATGATGCTGTTGGGAGTTCTACATTAACCTGTGTAGAAGGCGGCTGACAAATGCCAACACCAAGGAGTAGTTTACTCCTAATATGAAATTAGCCTGGCTGCCAGCTAGGCTTCTTTTTTTGCAAAAATAAGACAATTGTTAAATTTTTGTATCACTTCCATTTCGTGGTGCAAAAGTCATAGGCACAAGGTATAATTTTCCCATGCTGGAAGAAAAATAAATTGGGGGATGTTTATGACATGGTTCACAAAATGGGCATTGCGGAATAGGGCTGCGGTTGTTTTTTCCGTCATTGTCTCGATACTTTTCGGTGTTTTCAGCTACACCACGATTCCGATGGAGCTTATGCCGTCAGCAGATCAGCCTTACATAACGGTATCGGCAGTAGGTAACGGCATGGATGCCGTCACGATGGATGAACAGGTAACAAAGCCTATTGAAAAAGCACTGACAGGCATCAAAGGGAAACGCAATGTAATCGCAGAAACGGGTAATAACTTCACCCAGATGATGATCACGTTTGAATCCGACACGGATTTAAGAGAAGCGAAGCAACAAATTCAAGAGAACCTCTCAATGGTCAACTTGCCAAACGGAGTCATGAAGCCATATGTGGTGCTGCTGAATACATCCCAAATCCCGGTTGTTTATCTTGGGCTAACCTTTGATAAGGAAATCGGGAACAAAGAAGTAAATCTCGTAGAAAACGAGATTCTTCCTCAGTTCAAGAGCATCAAGGGCGTAGGGAATGTCATGAGTTACGGAGGAAAAAACCAGCAGGTCATGATTAAGGTCGATCCTGCAAAACTTGCCGATGCCCAAATCCCTCTGGAAAAGATGTATATGCTCCTTCAAGGGAAAAACGCTACCGTCGCTGTAGGGGAGCAAACCTTAAACAACGAGGCTACAAGCATCATTGTAACAGGAAAAATAGAGAAGCTTGAAGATGTGAAAAACCTCAAGCTGAACGCGGCCACCCAATTGAAAGATGTGGCTGAAGTAACGATGGAGAAGGATACGAAAAGCATTACGCATATGAATGGAAAGAATTTCATTCAACTCATTGTGCAGAAAGATTCAACGAGTAATGCGGTCACGATGGGCAAGCAGGTAGAAGAAGTAGCAAAGAAGATCGATGAGGACTATAAAGGAACGTTGGAGGCTAGCGTATTCATTAATTTGGCAGATACCGTCCTTAATTCGATCAATGCGATGACAAGGGAAGTACTGACAGGTGCCTTATTTGCTGCCTTGATTATCTGGCTGTTCCTGAAAAGCTTTCGCATGACTCTTATCACAATTGTCAGCATTCCCCTTTCGCTATGCATAACGATGATTTTACTTTCCTTCTTTGGAGTAACGCTAAACATTCTCACTTTAGGCGGCATTGCGGTATCTGTCGGACGGCTTGTCGATGACAGCATCGTCGTTGTTGAAAACATTTACCGAAGAAAAAAGGAAAAGACACTTACTCCCGCCTCTATTGTGGCCTCAGTAAAAGAAGTTTCGGCTGCGATTACGTCATCCACGCTCACGACGGTAGCAGTGTTTCTTCCAATGTTGCTTGCTTCCGGCGGTTTAAGAGATTTAATCGGGCCGTTTGCAATTACCATTACGTGTTCGCTGCTTGCATCATTGCTCGTATCCCTGACAGTCGTGCCGATGCTCAGCCAGCGAATGATGAAGAAAGTGAAGGAGCAAAAGCACAAAAAAGGTACGTTTTATCCTAAAGTACTGCGCTGGTCCCTGAATCATAAATGGCTTCCAATCCTCATATCCGTTCTGGTGATCGCCGGCTCGATTGGATTGTTCGCAACGATGCCAAAAGGTTCAGTCGACCAAAAGGACAGCGCCTATCTTTCCATTTGGCTGCGCTATCAAAGTGGAACGCAATTCAAGGATATTGAAAACGGGATAAAAAGGATGGAAAACCTTCTTTCCGAACAGAAAGACGTTGTAAACCACATTGTTCAAGTGGGGAATAATGCCGAAGCAGCGCAGTTTGGGGAGCTTCAGGACCCGAACCAAGTACAGTTCATGGCCTTTTTGAAAGAAGGAGCGGATTCTGTTAAGGTCGTTCAAAAACTGAGGAACGAAAAAGAGCAATTCCCCGGGGCGGAATTAACCGCCAATACATCCGGACTAATGGGAGAGAATAAAACAACTGTATCTGTAGATGTTATTGGCAACAATGAGAAGGACATTCAACAGGCAGCGGATAAAATCAAGAATACGTTCGAAGGCATTGATGGCGTCCAAAAAGTAGAAACAAATGAAGAAAATCAAAAACCGACCGTGACAGTAACGGTAGACTCAACCGTGGCCAGTGCCCAGGAAATATCTCAGTCGATCCAAGCTATGATTAAGCCGGCAGTTATAGGCAGTGTTGAAATCGATGGCCGCAGCACTCTGGTGCAGCTTGGCGCCCTGCAAGAAATTAACACTGCAGACGATTTGAGGAAACTTCAATTGATGACACCTGAAGGACCGACTGTCTTAGGAAGCATTGCAACAATCAAGGAGTCCGACGAACTGGGAACAATCTATTCTAAAGACGGTCACCATTACCTTCAGGTCAACGCTGTTGTCAATGCGAAGAAAATGGTCGATGTGGCCGGAGAGATTAATAAACAATTAGCGGTTTGGAAACAAGACAAAACATTCGGAGAAGGAACGAGCGCAGAGATCACTGGCTCTGCCATGCAGTCTTCCGATGAATTAATGGAACTCGGGAAACTCGCTCTATTCTCAATCGGAATTGTGTTCATGATCCTTCTCGTCACATTAAAATCATTCCGGGCGAGCATTGCGATTTTATTGACCCTGCCCCTAGCGGCGATTGGATCCCTTTTAGGGCTGGTCATATCCAAGTCCAGCATTGATATTTCATCTGGAATCGGAATGCTGATGCTTGTCGGAATCGTCGTAACGAATGCGATTGTTCTTGTCGACCGGATTCGTCATAACGAAGAGACCATGTCCATCAGGGAAGCAATCATGGAAGCAGGTACCGTAAGACTGCGGCCAATCTTGATGACCGCGTTTGCGACCGTTTTTGCGATGGTTCCGCTCCTATTTGCGCACGAATCCGCGATGAGCTTTAATCTTGTGGGCAAGGGGCTTGCTGTCGTCGTTATTTTCGGCCTGCTTGTGTCTACTTTCCTGACACTGATTGTCATCCCAACATTCTACGAATTGTTCCACTTCCGAAAGGCAAAAAAACAAAGACAACACAGAAGCGCTGTATCCGTTGAAATGAACGTGACGTAAAAAACTAACTCAAAAAAAGCAACAGCACCCTTCAATTTAATGGAGAGGTGCTGTTTTGTTATTTCTAATTAGAATTAGGCTCTTACATCAGTAACAGCGGCCTAAACAGAATCATACTTTGATTAAGAGAGGACACGAATCATCTGATGGATGTATATGCCCAAACTGATCATTCATTCATTTAACTCTCGCGTCAGGTGTCAGCCTAACCTGATAAATAATATACAAAGGAGAGGGAATAATGCATAATTTTCCAAACCAATTACAAAGCTTGGAAATGGCACCATACCAAGTTGGTGAGGTAATGCCTCTGGATCCTTATAGTGAGGATCTACGGTTTGGCCGTTGCGGAGGCTTTGGTCGTTGCGGAGGTTTTGGTCGTTGCGGCGGCTTTGGTCGTTGCGGAGGTTGCTTTGGCCGTTGCGGGGGCTGCTTTGGTCGTTGCGGAGGCTGCTTTGGTTTTGGCGGTTGTTTTGGTTTTGGCATTGGTTTTAGTTGCTTTGGTTTTAGTTGCTTTTTCATTTAAAAAGTTTAGTTTTTCACCCAAAAAAGTGTCCCTGCGAGCTTATGGCAGGGACACTGCTTTTATGGCTATACATAAAGGACAAATAAAACGACATAGAATGATAGTGCATCGTTGTAATAATTAGAAATAAGGAGGAGCGGAATGTCAAAACTGAACTCGTCCACACGTCTGAAGGTAAAAAGAGATACATTTTATCTGCCTGATCCGGAAGGCGGTGTGTATTTTAGAAATAACGAAAGCTCATTCCGTATGAAAGGGAGTACCATCTATCAGTGGATTGAGACACTGATACCCATGTTCAACGGGGAGCAAACATTGGGAGAATTGACAGAAGGACTGACGGCCCCGTATCAGAAGAGAGTCTTTGAGATTGGGGAAACGCTGGTCCAGAATGGCTTTGTGCGGGATATAAGTCAAGACCGGCCACATCAATTAAATCGGACGGTTCTTGAAAAATATTCGTCGCAAATTGAATTTATCGAGAATTTTGTTGATTCAGCCGCGTACCAATTTCAGGAATTCCGTCAGGCAAAAGTTCTGGCTGTCGGAGCTGGTCCGATTCTTGTTTCATTGGTGGGGGCATTAATTGAATCCGGACTTCCTAAATTCGATTTCCTCGTAACAGATTCAATACCAACAAATCGTCGGAGAATTGATGAACTAGTGCGGAATGCGCGTGAAGCCGACTCTGAGGTGGAGGTTAAGGAGCACCCATTTGAAGAAGGAGAACAGAAGAGTTTTTGGAAACAAGCAGTACAGCCCTATGATTGGGTTCTATTTGTCTCGCAGGATGGGAATGTAAATGAACTAAGGAATCTTAATGCTGTTTGCAAAGAGGAAAGAAAGGGTTTTCTGCCTGCCATTTGTTTAGAGCAAGTAGGCCTGGCTGGTCCAGTCGTTCATCCAGAATCAGATGGGTGCTGGGAGTCTGCATGGCGCCGCCTTCACCGGTCAGCCGTGCAAACAGATCAGAAAACTGACAGCTTCTCTTCAACAACTGGTTCCATTTTGGCAAATGTCCTTGTATTTGAATTATTCAAGAAGGCTGCAGGGATTTCAAGTCCAACCAATGGCAATCAAATTTACCTGCTTGATTTAGACACATTGGAAGGCAACTGGTTATCATTCATTGCCCACCCGTTGGTAACGTCTTCCAGTAAGGCTCCGAGGCTAGTAGAAGACCTTGATTTCAAGATTGAACAAGAACCGAACAGAAATTCTCCGCCTAGTAAACTATTGGACTATTTTAGCGGGCTGACTTCCGAAGAGATTGGGATTTTCCACTCTTGGGAGGAACGGGATTTAATACAGCTTCCTCTCCCACGGTGTTATGTTCAAGCAGTTCATCCAGTTTCCGATGGGCCGGCAGACCTTCTTCCAGAGGTGCTTTGCGCTGGTTTTACACATGAGGATGCCAAAAGGAATGCCGGACTGACCGGCATTGAAATGTATGTTTCAAAATGGATTGATTCACTTGTTAATGGGTTTCAAAATGATCATGGTAATCGGAGCATCCCAGAGGGTTTTATGGGGTTTGGTGCGGGAGAAACAATTGAAGAAGCCGTTTGTCGAGGGTTGCAAAGATATTTAGATGAAGAATTAAAAGAAAGAAAGGAAGATCAACAGGGCACGATTTTGGCTGTACATGAAGGATTAATAGAAGATCAGCAATGCAAATATTATTTTAAGTCACTGACCACCTTAAATGGCCCACCGCTTATCGAGTTGAGAGAGGAAATTCTGGGCTTCCCTGTCATCCGGGTAAGCTCGGATGGCCGATGCTATACGAAAGCAGGTTTGAATATAACGTTGGCATTACGGAATGCATTGCAACTGGCCTTATTAAATACTCAAAACCAGGATCATTCAATGGCAAGGCAGATAAAAGAGCCAGCTGATTTTTTTGACAAAAAGAAATCCAATCTCACCATTCCTTCTTGTGATGAAATGATTCAATTAGAGCTGTTACAGTCATCTATTCAGGTCTTAAATGAAAATAGGAAACGCTTATTTGTTTATGATCTTTCGTTTGAACCTTTTTTGAAAGAGGAACTGGCAGGAGTATTTGGTGTACAGGTTCGGGAGGAGGGATCCTAGTGGCCGCCCAAATAGTAATGGATGGAAAGGGGTTATTAGCGGATTTTGTCTTTGATCAATTATCCCAAACCTTTACAATAACGCGTCAAAATTTCGAAGAAGACGTTCCGGTTGAAACAGAACTGGCTCTCGTGCTCCGCGATTCCTGGCATTCTTTGGTTCATCAAAAAGCCGAAAAAAGATTTAGGGATGCAGGTATCCCATGGCTTCGAGGTTTCGTTTCGTTTGGGGAAGGAATCATTGGACCGTTCGTACGCCCGGATACACCGGGATGTTCTTGCTGTGCTGATATCCGGCTTATTACTGCAGGGCCGGACCGACATGAAATGTTGGAGATTCAAGGGAAAATGGCAGCAAAAGAAGGGGAACTGCGAGATTCCTGGGTATCACGGATTGGATTATCTCATATGGCAGATTTGATCAGTCATGAAGTGAGGAAGATTCTTCAAGGAGAATCCTGCAACTTAGAAGAAAGGATGTACATCACAAACCTAAAAATGCTATCGACCTCACGCCACTTATTCTTGCCTGACCCATCGTGCCCGCTGTGCAGTTCATTACCCAATGATACTCCAGAATTGGCTCGAATCCGGTTACAATCCAGTCCTAAAATCAACAGGGACAGTTATCGCAGCCGTTCGATGGATGAATTAAAAACAGTACTAGTCAAAGATTATCTTGATTTTCGTACTGGACTCATGAATGGGAAAATGCAGGATGTCAGGCTGCCATTTGCTGATGTGTTAGTGATCATGCCTCTGTTTGGAGGAGATGAGGGAGTAGCGGGCCGGACGAATTCTTATGAAATCAGTGAACTGACTGCGATTTTGGAAGGTTTGGAGCGATATTGCGGAATCGGGCCCCGGGGAAAAAGGACAGTCGTTCGTGATTGTTATCGCCATTTAGAACATAACGCATTAAATCCTGAAAGTGTAGGTGTTCATGAATCCGAACAATATGAAAAGCCTCATTTTCCTTATAAAAAGTTCAATCCTGATGCCCAGATGAATTGGGTCTGGGGGTACTCATTTTTACAAGAACGGCTGATTCTCGTTCCAGAGTTGCTTGCCTATTACAGCTTAAGCTGTGGGGAGGGCTTTGTATATGAAACATCAAACGGATGCGCGTTAGGCGGAAGTTTAGAAGAAGCCATTTTCCATGCCATCATGGAGGTTGTCGAGCGGGATTCGTTTTTGTTAACCTGGTTTGCGAGGCTCCGCCTCCCACGGCTTGATCTCCGTTCTGCAAGCGATTCAGAATTACAGCTGATGGTGGACCGTATTCAAGATGTGGCCGGATATGATCTTTACTTTTACAATTCAACGATGGAACATGGCATTCCAAGTGTGTGGGCCATTGCAAAAAATAAAAGATCCAATGGTGTAAACATCATATGTGCTGCAGGTGCGAATCCTGATCCAATTAAGGCTGTCAAAAGCACGATTTTCGAGCTTGCCGGAATGATGTTCAGGGATGACGAAAAATTGGAGACGAACAGACAGAAATATGAAAAGATGCTGCATAACCCGTTCGCAGTTCGGACGATGGAGGACCATGGAATGCTGTACGGTCTGAAAGAAGCAGAGGAACGGTTTGCTTTTTTATTGGATGATCAACGGCCTTTACGCACATTTGCCGAGGAATTCAAGGAGCCTCCGACCAATGCGGATTTAAAGGATGACCTCGAGGATATTCTAAAGAAGTTTCGCCGCTTGAACCTGGATGTGATTGTCGTTGACCAAACTTCGCCGGTTATCAAGCGGAATGGGTTATTTTGCGTAAAAGTCATCATTCCCGGTATGCTGCCAATGACATTCGGGCATCACCTCACTCGTGTGAAAGGTTTGGAAAGAGTGCTCAAGGTCCCGGTTCAGCTTGGATTTGAGACGGAACCATTAACGTATGAACAGCTTAACCCATTTCCCCATCCGTTCCCATAATGGAAGAGTAGGAGGACAAACATTTGGAGCTGGAAACATTTCTACACCTGCTGCATTTTGACACGGAAAAAGTCTTTCCGCCAGATTGGGAGGTAGACTGGGAAGACGCGCCACTTCCGTATAAATTGTACCGTCGCTTGCCAGAGATTCCTTTATCTGCAGAAGTGCCCTTAACTCTCCAGAAGAGGGAAGATGATCGAAACCCAAGTCTGGATGAACTTGGCCATTTCTTATGGTATGTATACGGTCTAACGCAATTCGCTCAATCTCCCATAATTGATGAAACTGGAAAGAATGTGAGCTTTACACCGTCATTACGAAGATTTGTTCCTTCCGGAGGGGCATTGTATCCGAATGAAGTATATGTGTATGTAAAGCTGGATGATGTTCCAGAAGGAATTTACCATTACGATGTAGCGCACCACCAGCTTATTTTGCTGCGGGAAGGGAATTATGATCACTACTTGTCCAGAAGTCTTGATAACGGCGTTCCTCTTTCCGACTGTTTTTGCACCGTTTTTGTCTCGACGCTTTTTTGGAAAAACTTTTATAAATACAATAATTTTTCCTATAGGCTCCAAGGGCTGGACGCAGGGGTGATCATTGGGCAAACCCTGGGAGTGGCCAATCAAATGGGGTTGTCTACAAAGGTATGCTACCAATTTCTTGATCGGTCACTCAACCACTTGCTTGGGTTATCCGAGCAGGAGGAAAGTGTATATGCGGTGATCCCGTTAAGTACGAAACCGTCAATGATTTGTGTGGACAATGGGAAAAAAAGAGACCAAACTATGTCAGCCACTGAACTGTGCCGGGAAGTTCCAGTGTTGAATCATACTGTCTATAATCGTTCAAAAAGAGTCATTGATTATCCGATGCTGAAAAAACTGAATGAAGCATCGATGTTCGAAACAACGAAGTCTTTTGCAAAATTAACGAATAAGAATGCTGAAACTCCATTAGGTCCCGAGATGGTCTTCCTGCCAGTTACGGAGAGCTTCTCATGTGATTTCGCAGCAGCGTGCAGAAAGCGGTATTCTCCGGGTATTGATTTCACGTTAGGAAATGTGAGCCAAACACAAATATCTACGTTATTAAAAGAGACATCTTCTTTTCTGTATCAAAATGATCTTGACGATACAGAGGGACAAATTGAAAGCCGTGTTTCACTATATGGAAGTTTTTACCGTGTAGAGGGAATTCTTGATGGCGCTTACGCATATGACAATCGGACGCATGCACTGCGGAGAATAACGAAGGGGGATCACCGGGAGTTTTTGCAAGATGGATTAACAATGCCTTTTGTCAATATGGCTCAAGTTCCGCTCTGCATAAATGTAGTTGGAGACAGGGATCACCTCAAGGAGAGATTGGGGGTTAGAGGATACCGTATTCAACAAATGGAAGCGGGCATTCTCGTGCAACGGCTGCTCTTGGTGGCGAGTGCTTTAGGAATGAACGGGCATGCATTATTGGGATTCGATGCGAACCAAAGTGATGAGCTATTCAGGAGTGAATCGAAAGGAAAAACGGGCTTGATCCAAATTCCCGTCGGACCACACCATCCACGCGCTTGGATAAAAGGGGGTTTGCATAGTTAGGGAAGGGAAAAGTAACCTTTTGATAACCCCGTCGTAATTTAGTAATGGGCTTACTTCAGAGGTGTAAACATTGTTAAACACATGGAAAACGCACTTCATCACAGTGCGTTTTTTTTATTGATTTATCCACATTTTGGCGCGAAGTTCTGTTGCTCATTTGGTCCTAATTCACATGGTGAATCACAGGTATGAAAAAATTATGGGAGGGTGTGTGTTTTTTTGATTTAGTGAGTGAATGATGTTGCAATTATGACGGTTATAGGATATCTATGGCAAAATAATATTATGGATATTGGAAAGTTTGTGAAAAAATGAACTTACGCTAACGGGGCAGATAGTTGAACAAGGAAAACAACTTTAAATGTATATTTGACCAAAAAAGCGACGTAAGAGGAATTAATTTATTTATTGTATTCTTTTTAGAAAGGCTGACTACCTTAGTAGTCAGCCTCAACTAGGAATACCTAATTTAAATTAGTAACCATGATGGACAAAGGAAACTCCAACGATGATTAAAAGAATAAATAGCACTACGATAAGTGCAAAATTCATACGATGTCCATATCCGCCATATCCTCCGCTCATAGCTTACACCTCCATTTTTTGAAGTTAGTACAGTATATGTAACTGGATTTAACATGCTTGGACAACTGACTTAATTATGAATTAAAGGACACCCATTATAATGAGTGTCCAGTAGAAGGTAAAAAAACTGTGGTGGTAGATGGCGGCTAATTTAGTTTATGCGTAAAATTACCAATATGAAATGGACAAGAGTGGATTTAATAGTTCGTAATTCGGTGATTTTGTGAAATGTAGGATTACTTGTTAAACGAACGGCTGAGTTGGTCCAGCAGGATTAACCGCCTTTTTTGTTGAATTTCTTATTGAACAAACGGGGCAGGATAGTTGAAAAAGCTTGAATATTAAATTAAGCAAAAATGAAACTTGGCAACGAATTGCAACGTAACTAATGTAAGGAGGGGGTTATGGTATGTTAGGGTTTTTGTTTTTTCTTATTTCTCCACTAATTTTATTGGTAGGTTGTCAGAGGGAATGATGATATTTCAACAACTACTCCAAAAGAAGCTTTGGAACGGTTACATTTAAACGAAAATTATGCAGAAGTAAAGGAAATTTATGAAACGGTCAACATTGATGAAGGAAGAGTTATTAGTGTTTATAAAGGAATTTTAGACAATGATGAAGATATATTTGCAGCAAATATTGAAAAAGAGGATGGTAAGTGGTTGGTAACAGATGCCGCAAACATTGGTATGCCTTCGGCTATTAAGCTGAACCAAAGTTCCTCTACTGAAAAATTCGAAGCAGGTTATACAAATGAAAAATCAATATCTAAAGAAAATGTTAAATTAATTGAAATAGATAACAATGAATATACGGTTTGGATTGAGGTTTTTTAGTATTCGAAGTAAAATCATCTTCAACAAAAAGGTGCTTTGTTCCTAGGAGGATTAAGGCACCTTTTTGTTGAATTACTTATTGTGCTAAACCAGCTAATAGTTTGTCAACATTTTTCATTTAAAAGGTTTTTTGTTGTGTGGTATGCTAAAAATAAGCATGCCAAATAACCTTCCGTGATAGGTCTTTTGGAAGGTTTTGAGCTATTTAGCTAGCTTTTCATTTTAGGCTATATCTTGGAAAGTTGAATTGCTTTTTAAGAGTGCATAAATCCAATGCAAAAGCTTATTGGCACAAGCGATTATGGCTACCTTGTATGGCTTTCCTTCTCCACGTTTCTTATCATAAAACTCCCGAAGTTTCTTATTGCGTGCGATGATTTCAGGTGTGGTCTTCTTTTTGCGTGCATCACGAATCGCACACCGGACAGCCATATATAACGCATGTCTCAGCCTGCTTGAGCCTCTTTTTGTTATCCGGTTGACTGTCCCTTTGAATCTGCCGGATTCAAAGATACTGGGATCTAACCCGGCAAAGGCCACAAGTTTTTTTGGGTGGTTAAACCGTTCAATCTCCCCGATTTCAGAAATGATCGTTGCCGCGATCTTTTCTCCGATACCCGGGATGGATTGGATGAGTTGATATTCTTCCATTTCTTTTGCCAAGGCATCTATCTCTGCTTCCAACTTCGATAGATGCCTTTGGTATTCCAGAAGAATCTTTATATTCAGTTCAAGACTTGTAATATGGCTTTGATACAATATTTCCCTGAAAGGATTCCTGGAGGCTGCCTCGATAAGCTTCTTTGCCTGAGTGCGTGCCCACTTACTTGAACGGCTTTTACAAAGCTCATCAATCCGCTTGGCCAGGCTATCTTCTTCAACTTCCAATACTTCCTTGGATGTAGGGAAGTCCAATAAGGTTAATAGTGAGACAACTGAATATAAATCTCCAAAAACACCTTCGTATTCAGGGAATACCTGATCAAGCACTGACTGGAATTGGAGCTTTGTTTGTACATACATACCTGTCATACTTTCGTGCTGCCTTGTAAGGTTGCGAAGGTTCAGAAGCTGAATTCCACGTTTTTTATAAGGCTCCAGCTCCTCTTTGTAATAGAGCTCACACAAATGCCTGGCATCGATGATGTCCGTTTTTACCTTCCGCAAGGAAGAGCTTTTTGCCCGATATGATACTAGTGGGTTAACAATAATAAGCAAGTAGCCCCTTTCCTCAAAATACTGGACGACAGGCGTATGATAATGGCCTGTGGTTTATAAGGTTTTTTCTTATCTAGGAAAGCCTGTACCTGGCTTTCGCCTTTGGCCACATCCAGTCCAAAAACAGGATTCATTCTTTTATCTCCTCCAATAATTTATAAATTTACCGGCAGCCCCTAGTCCTTCTTGCAGTTTCATAGCTTCGCTTGTTATACGAGATCATTGTCCCAACCAGCAAAATCATGTTTAAGCAAGTAGGGGGTGAACTGTTTAGTTGACGGGATCCTCCTCCCACGGGCAGGTACGTTCTACCCCGGCTACCGTAATAATAAAACCATATAAAAAATGGTCAACCAGAAATATCTGGCTAACCTTATAATACGAACGGGGCAGGTTAGTTGAACAAAACTCGGTAAAGGATAATTACGATTAAACTAGAATTTATAACTCAATGATATATTTTAGGAGGAACCAAATGAAAGCGTTGATTGACGAGTACAGTCGAGGCTATGAGATGTTAAGGGAATCCATTAAAGAATTGTCTGAGGAAGAGATTAGGTTCAAACCAGGAAAGGATAAATGGAGTATACATCAGATAATTATACATATAACAGATTCTGAGCTAGTGTCTACTCATAGACTTAAAAAAGTTTTGTCAGAACCTGAACCACTTTTAACATCGACTGACCAGGATGCTTGGGCAATTTCATTGGAATATGAACAATTAGACCGTGAGGAATACTTTCTGCTGTTTAAATTACTTCGCACAAGTATGCTACCTATTCTCCGTAATTTGAGAACCGAACAATTCGAAAGAGGTGGAGTGTATGCGGATGCTGGACGGTTCACATTCAAAGAATTATTGGAATACCGTGTCCAACATATTCGAGGACATCTCGACCAAATTGAAAGAATAAAAAAGTCTTTAGGGAAAGCCAGCTAAAAAACATAACAGGTTCTTTGATTCAAGCAGGAATAAGGCACTTTTTTGTTGAATTCTTTATTGAACAAACGGGGCAGGTTTGTTTAACAAAGTAATTTCAAAAAAATATATGGTTTCATAAAAATGTAATTAGGGTAGGTATAAATGATTACAAAAGATTTGCCGCTGACATATAGCTCTTTAGGAGGCTACACTATGGCTTATTTGTTGGGAAATCTAAAAACATCTTTAGAGCAAACCAAGGAACGTTTAACCCTTCTCAACGAACGTGGTGTCGAAGCATTAAACATTCTTTACCCTGGACTGAACTATGGTGGAATGCTTTATTATCAGCTTTTAGAGTCATTACCCAAAGAAATCGAACAATTAGAGAAGAAAATTAAGGACTTAGAGCATAAACAGAAACTGAAAACTAATCAGCTCTCCGACATCATTTAAATTGATTTCTATTACTGAACAGGTGCATTAATCCAGCAGGATTAATGCCTTTTTTGTTTAAATACTTATTATACAAACGTGGCAGTAATGTTTAACAATTGGTCGGCAAAATAAAGGAGGAAGGATTAACGTACCTTTTTTATTACATATTGAAAATTATTTTTTTGTGTCTTCATAGCCGTTTGACAATATTAAATTCATCTGTTATGTTACCTGATAGTAACACATTACTGAACGGTAACACTAAGGAGTGAGATATATGAACATTGAGCGATTCACTGATATCAAAGCCAGTGTATCGGAAGTATGGTGGTTAATCTCAACTCAGGAAGGAATGAGGCAATGGTTTGGTTCAGATATTCAAATTGATATGCGAGTTGGAGGTAAATACCGACTGAAAAATCCAGAACAAACCCAGGTGATTAGCGGCGAGATACTGGAAATTATATTTCCCACATTAATGAAACTCTCCTGGTATGAAGAGGACTCTGATTGGGTTAATCCTACACAAGTAACTTTTCGCCTCGAAGAAAAATCCGATAGCGTACGGGTTCATGTCACTCATTCAGGTTTTGAAACGATTGGGAAACGAGGCTGGAAAAATACTTATGAAGAATACCAGAAAGGCTGGACCCGTCATCACTTGCTCGAGAACTTGAAAAAGCGAGCTGAGGATTAGATGGATTCATGTGATAAAACCAGCGAGGCGAATGAAAAAGACTTTTTTCAAGCACTCGGGGACAATACTCGTCGCACTATCTTGGATTTGTTAGCAGAGCATAATGAAATGACGGTTACACAATTAAGTGAGCACTTTCCTAATTTGGTTCGTTCTGGCATTTCAAAACATTTAATGCAGTTACGAAAATTAAATCTTGTGTATTCTATTAAACGCGGCAGAGAACAAATTTATCAGATAAATCCAGAAGTTGTAAGGAACGTTTTAATGCCGTGGGTTAAGAAGTATGAAAAATATTGGGATGAAACCCTTGTCCGCCTTAAACAAGCAGCAGAGAATTCCAAACGAGATTTGAAAAAGTGATTCGCACTTTAAAATTAGGAGGAGATTTTTATGTATTTATCTGCTTTCCCAGCTCTTTACACGTCAGATATTAATCGTTCCTTGACATTCTACAAAGATCTACTTGAATTTGAAGAGACCTTTCGTTTTCCTGTTAAAGGGGAGCCCGAACATGTTGAACTTCGCCTTGGTGACTCCATGATTGCTCTGACAACTTATGACGCTGCGAAGGAAGGAAGTGTATCTGCACCTACGCCTGGACATCCTTTTGAACTTTCTATTTGGGCGGAGAATGCGGTTCAGGCTATTAACCGTCTACGTGAGGCCGAAGTAACGGTAGTACTTGAGCCGAGAGTTCATAAGGCTAGACTTACCCGTGCGTATGTGTCGGATCCAGATGGCAATTGGATTGCTATCGTTTCCCATAATGAATGACTTAATTAGGGGCTTCACTTAAAATTATGGGGTTATTTGATGGTGGGAGAATGGAACTTTTTAATGTTAAAAACCTTTAATGGGAGGAAAAGTATGAAATTTAAAAACCCTCATATCATTTACTACGTTGAAAATTTAGACGAATCGAGAAATTTTTATAAAAGACTTGGATTTAAAGTGAGTTTTACAGCCAATGTTCGCGGGAAAGCAGTTCATCATGAATTATTATTAGATGGGTTTAACTTGGGAATAGCAACAAAAGAAACTGCAAAAGAGGAACATGGTTTAACTCCTGGAAGAAACGCTGGTTGTGAACTAGTTTTATGGGTAGATGACACTGATTTAGCCATTGAATATGTAATAGAAAATGGTGCAACCTTATTATCTCCTCCTCATAATTTTTTAGATAATAAATTAAGATCTGGATGGGTACAAGATCTAGATGGTAATCCAATTCAATTAGTTAGTAAAAACAGCAATTAATCCATTTTTTTTAAGTTAATATATAAATTAAAGGGTACGTTGTCCAAGAAGGATAAACGGCCATTTTTGTTGAATTCCTTATGGAACAAACGGGGCAGTTTTGTTCAAAAAGACGAGGTTAAAATAGCAGTTAAAAAGGTGATGCGAAAATGCCAATATTCCCAGATGAAATTGACCTTTTATCATTATTTGAAACTGAACCAATATTATTAGATTCTACGTCAAAGGATTTGCCATTTTATTATAACGAAGCAACCTATCGTTTCTCCAATGGAAAGGAGAACTTTATGGTTAAGCTGTCCCCTTCTTATGGTGAAGTTAAAATACAAGTGAATGAGTCGAGTTCCAACAGATTGTTGTCCCTATTGGACCTGAAGCGGGTAGCGAAATTTGAAATTACCGCAGATGGGGAGGAATGTAAAAGTTTGTTGCTTACAGTTGATAATGAGGATGCTAAGCTAACCATTGAATTCGTATTCAAACCGCATTTTAAACAATTATTTAAGGAGCATTTTACTCGCTAAGGCTAGAGGACTGGTCGGCACCTCTGTTTAGGTGTTGTTTAACTAACGGGGCAGTTTAGTTGAAGAAGGAGCGGTAATAGAATATCTATATTAAGTGTTTTTTGGGGGTGAAGAAAATGTGGAATGATTATTTCAGTGACGATAAATTCATCTCAATGATATACTCCAATGTTCCTCCTTTGAAAAACCTACGGATTGAAAAAATTGAAATTTCCCGTGAAGGAGACAGGATAACAATAGGTTTTGATCTTCCTATGTTCCCTGATAAACCACCAAAAAAGTGGCTTGAAAAAGGCTATTCAACTGCTTTTATTGAAATAGACTTCTTCGATATAAAAGAGGTCAATATACAATCTAATGAAAGTTCATATAGAGGCGATATTGAAATCAATAAAGATAATGAAGCCGATATTTTTACCGTCAGAATAATCGGTACTGTTAAAACATCAATTAAAGCAGGTGTTGGAATTATTCAATCTGTTAAAGGATATTAGATGATTCCTGGTGAACTATTGGGTGCGTGGATCTTAGAAGAATTGGGGCACCTTTTTGAGATTTTCTCATTGAACAAACGGGGCAGGATAGTTCAATAAGATTTTGCATCTTAATCACAATATATAGGGGGATGTAAATTGGATTGGTTATGGGGTTGGATAGCTCTTGGATTGGCTGCTGGAGCGTTTTATGAGTCAACTAAACTAAAAAAAGCTAATATAATGCTAAGGGATAGAATTGAAAAACTGGAAAAAGAGGTATATAAATAATTCAATATTCTTGTTATAAAAGGGGCGTTGATCCAGGAAGGATAAGGCACCTTTTTTGTTTAATTCCTTATTGAGCAAACGGGGCAGTTTAGTTCAAGAAGAATATAATTAAAACATTTGGATATAATATTTTCAAAAAGTTTTCAGAGGTATTCGATGAAGAGAATGATAATTCTATCCTTATGTTTCTTTTTTATGACAACTGCTATATCAAATGCAGATTATCAAACTAAAGCAACAAGGGAGAATCTTTTAGAAGATGCAGTAATAGACCTTTTACAGCCACAAATGTATGAAGCAGTTCAAAAGCATTATGGAACTACTTATCAAATAGCTTTTCAATGCCTAAGAGTAAAAAACATAAAAAAACTTGACCACCCTGGTTCTTGGCTATTTGAAGCCCCCCTTGAAGGAATGACTTATACAGGAGCCCATAATGCACTTGATATATTTACAATAACCGTAAAGAAAGATTGGGGAGACCTAAACTGGGTACTAAAGGATTATAAGGTTAGAAAATACAATCCAAAAGAAAAATTTGAATGTAGAAGTCCAGCGTAAATTTTTAATGGTGTGTTAATCCCAGAAGGATTAACCACCTTTTTTGTTGAATTCCTTATTGAACATACGGGGCAGTTTAATTAGAAGGGTGTAGCAAATGTACGATGCGGTATATGGAGGGATGAACAACAATGGATAATGGGTTTATTAAAATTAGGAAAGCAGTTTTAAGCGACACGAAAGGCATTGCCAATGTACACGTTGAAAGTTGGAAAACCACATATGCCAATATTGTTTCAGACCAATATTTAAATAATTTAACGTATAAAAGTCGGGAACAAATATGGAAAAACAACTTTCCTAATAGCGGATTATATGTAGCAGAAAATAATAAAGGCGAAATAGTTGGTTTTTCTTCAGGGGGTAAAGAACGAAGTGGTAAATATAATGGCTTTGATGGGGAATTACATGCAATTTATATTTTAAAAGAATATCAAGGACAAGGTATTGGGAAAGCACTTCTTAAACCAATCATAGACGAAATTAAAGGGATGGGATTAAACTCAATGCTTGTTCTTGTTTTGAAAGATAATGTTTCTCGTTTGTTTTATGAAGCACTTGGTGGCAAGAAAATAGATTCGATTGAAGTTCAAATTGCAGGGAAGAAACTTTCCGAACTTGTCTATGGTTGGGAAGATATTAGTGATATATTTTAAATTTTCTTCTTCAACTAATGGGTGCTTTGTTCCAAGAAGGAATAAAGGACCTTTTTGTTGAATTCCTTATTGAGCTAAAGGTGGAGGTTAGTTACACAACGGACTAGGAAATATTAATAATCTTTTTCCAATAAGTGATTCAATTGATGAAAGAAATCAAGAAAAGAATTGGGGTAAAGCTATGAAAGAGGTAGTGAAAAAATTATATTCCCCTTTAGGGATTGTTGGGATTGCTGTATATACTGTGTACTTGTTTTTGGTAATAGTAGGGGAGAAAGAATGGAGTAATATACTAAATCCTTTAATAACCTTCTTTGTGGCTATATTCGTAATGCCTAAAAAGTTCTTGCGAAAAAGATGGATATTAATTCCCTGGACAATTTTAATAATGTTTTGTTTCGTAACTTTTTTTTATCGTTTATTTTCTCATATAAAATATTACATTTAAATAGGCGGTTCCTTTTTGTGGTGCAATACAAATACGAAGCCTATTTTTATTCATCGGGTTCTTTATACCGTAGCTTGTTATTAGAGAGGATCTTAGAACCTTTTTGTACAATGCCTTATTAAACAAACGGGGCAGTTTAGCTTAAGAAGGATTATCGCTCATATTTTATGTTAATTTAATTTATGGAGGTGTTTGTATGGATAAACAGGACCAAAAGAAAGCACTAATGGAGCATCTTCATAAAAGTTTATCTGTTTTTGGTTATAGAAAAAACACATCAAAACAACACTTTTGGAAACCATTTGAATTCGGAAAAGTAGCCATCCATTTATCTTTTATTAATCACAATGATGATTTTGACATAACTGTGGATGTTGGTATTCGTTTTGATGAACTTGAAGAGATGAAAAATTTACATAATACATTATTAAGTGCAAAAGAAAAGAAACAAACTTTCAGTATTGGTGCAGAACTAGGAAATGTGTCCGAAGGCAAGCCTAAAAGGTGGACAATAAATAGTGAAAGTGACATTGAACTGATTGCAAATAATATTTATAGAACTATTGAAAAGGTAGCGTTTCCCTACATTGAAAAATTTTCTAATTTGGAAAATGCTTTTGAAGGATGCCTGAACGATGGGAAAGAAAGTTGGTTAATAACAGCTATTGATTCTAAAAGAGCAATGAACACTGTTGGTTTAGCGAAGATTTTAAATAAAACAGACCAAATAAATAAAATAATTCAGTACAAGAGTAAATTTCTTGAAGAACAAAATGATTTTGGGTTTACTTTATTTAAAAAGTTTTCCAATTTTGTTAGAGATACGTATTAAACAAACGGGTGCGTTGATCCAAGAAGGATTAAACAAACGGGGCAGTTTAGCACAAGAAGGATATTTTTTTACTAATTTTGAATGAACTTCTGGGGGGAACTGTTATGATTGATAATCGACTTTTAAAAGAGTTTGAACACGAAACAGATGAGGCTTTGCAAGGTATATCTGATACATCAATCATAATGAATTTTCAACAAGCTATCGTCAGTTTGTATCCCCACTTAATACCTATATCTGCTTTCGCCTATGACTCTTGGGATGATATTGTAATGCCGTTATTTTATGAGATGGTTTACAAAACTTTTGCTTTTAAATATGGGATTGATATTAATTGGAACGAAACCCATACGTATATGTTTTCTTTAAGATGCTACAAAGGGATAAATCACATTGAATGCATTCCGAAACATCCTACATTCAAGGCTCTGGTAAACTGTGAGTGGATCGAGATGGATCAAAACAATTTAGATGGAAAAGTGATTGTTTTTAAATCCTTTGGTGACGGAGAACATTTTATATCTGGTGGACTAGATATTGAGGAGGCTTACAAAGTGAGCTTTAACCTTGTTGAGGTAGATATTGTTACTGCATTAACGGGTTATCCTTCTAAGACAAGCGTATATATTAATAATGACGATTTAGACTTTGAGTTTGTCGCTGAAACATTTGACAAGGAGTTACAACGTTAATTCTTGTTGAACTAAAGGGTGCGTATGTTGAATAAGACATAGTTTCTTGGTTTGACCTAAAGGGTGTTTCAACTAAGGTTTAAGGTTAGCATTCCTGTAGATCGTTATTATTGAGCTTTGATAAAAAAAGGATCCCTCAGTAAGATATGAGTATAGACACTACTCTAACTCAAACCTTAGGAGGAACCCTTACTATGAAGTTTAAAATGCAGGGATTAGGTGTTTTTATTTCTTGCCTATTCATAGGGAAAACAGATTAACACGAGTAGTGCTTTTTTGTATGCTATTTGTATTTACATTAAAATTATTTGTCTTCCCGAATAAATCGTACTGCATTTAGGCCAATCATTTGGCAAGGCAAAGCAGTGTTACCGTCAGGAATAATGGGGGAGATGGATAAATCAGCGACTTTAAGGTTCTGGGTGCCAAAGACATTCAGGAATCCGTCTACAACCCCCTCTTCTATAGTCGTGCCCATCCGGCATTGCCCCCCATAATGATTTAGAGCTGTATAGGAGGCTTTGGCATAATCTGCAAGTTGGGTTCGTTTTTCTTGCTCATCCCTTAAATTGAAGACATTTTCTGGTGGGTAGACAACCCTATAAACGCCTCGTGGATCCAATTTGCGAGCACTCTTCATTATTTCAAAAGTATCAATATATCGATCAATCATATAATTTAAGTCATCAGGATCTTCCAAAGGGTTAAAGGTAACGGATGGAAGAGCCTCAGGGTCGCTGTGTGCTGCCAAAATGGTTCCCTTGCTTCTTGGGTTAAGGTCGACGATGCCGATACTCATTACATTGGTAGGTTTACCAGGATTAAACTCCCATTTATTGATTGTAATATCTGGACCAGGCACAAATCTTGGTCCTATGTTTCCTAATAATTGAAGGCGCCGCCCTGAGTGGTTTTGTGCTCCATCTTCCTTTTTAAAAGCGCCTATCGGAATGGGCTGATCGGGATCACTTTCCATTACCCTTTGAATCCGTGATGTTTCCACCTCAATTCCGATCCCGACTGCATAATGGGTTTGAAGATTATAACCGACATTTGGGCTCTCAACCACTGTGCTTATTCCTGCCCTAGCCAAATCGTCTGATTTTCCGATGCCTGAGCGTTGTAAAATGACCGAGGATAAATTTCCCGCGCAAATAAAGATCCCTTTTCTTGCCGAAACCCTTTGTGTTCTGCCGTCCCTGACAAACTCAACGGTCCTGGCAATAGGAATTCCTTCAAGATCAGTAAAGAGAATTTTATTGACGGTCGACTTAGCTAAGATTGCTAATCTCCGCCGATTAACTCCAATCTCATCAGGGTCGAACTCATTTCCCTGTGTGACTATTTGTTCATTTAAATAACCAGTTGCAGTAGATGAACGGATGAACCCGCCATCAACTTCTTCCTGGGTGTATTGGGATTTGAAAAACGTACAATCTCTTATCCCTGTATTATAGTCTTCAACAATAGGAATATTTAAAACATCCGATGTAGCCCTTGCTAATATCGTAGTAAGACCGGTGTGGGGAATTATTTGCTGTCTAACGAAAATCGGACCTTCTGTTCCCCGTTCTTCGGGTTCTTGTGTTTCACCTGTATAGGTCTCGTTTTCTATGAATAGAGGACGGACATTGTTGTAACTCCACTGGGGACCGACCAAATTTGCCCACTCATCTAATAGGTTGCTGCTGCAACGTACCGCCAACATTGCATTATGCTCTGAACTTCCCCCGATGGCTCTTCCGTTTGATAAAAGAAGCTGACGACCAATTGTTGGTTCCAGTCTAGAAAGGATATTTAAGGAATGCCTATTATCACTAGCTAAAGCTGCTGATACTGCTCCAGAACGACTGCTTAGTTCTTCGGTCATATTTGTTCCAGCTTCAAGAACAAGCACTGAAGTTCTTCTGTCATCCGATAATTCTTTTGCAATTATGCCTCCTGCTGTTCCGGCACCAATTACGATATAATCGAATGGTCTTATTCTAGCCATTAAATCATCCCTTTCAAAAAAAGATACCAAATATCACTATTGGGGATATTAACCAACAAAAAGTTTTATTCGTTAATATTTACTTATAAGTGTTTTAATTTCAAATAAGATTTTGGTATCCTCCATTAAAATTAAAAACCTTCTGTTATTTTATGAATTATAATCTAGATTTGTTAATAACAATTAATCTGTTCTAGGGTATCTTACATAATTGGGAACACTTGTTCTTGTCTTCGGGACTAGTGATCCGGGAGATTAAGGTTGGGATCAGGAGGATAGTGCTATATGGATACAAACTACAGGGGTGGCGGGAGACCCGGCAAGGAAGAAGGCAATGGATTCAGAACCCCACAGCTTTAGCTGTGGGAGTATCAGTTATGGGCTTTTTTGGTTAGAATGAAGTAGGAACATTTTTGATTTGAACGAATAGAAAGGAGTGAATGAAATGGCTGTTGATGTTTATTTAAACTTTAATGGAAATTGTCGTGAAGCTGTAGAGTTTTACGCTGAGGTTTTTGGTACGGAGGTACCGCGTATTATGACTTTTGGTGAGAATCCTCCAAATCCTGAATATCCACTTCCAGAAGAAGCGAAAAATTTAGTTATGCATACTCGTCTTACTATTGATGGAAGCAATGTGATGTTTTCAGATACGTTTCCTGGTGCACCCTTTACTGTTGGAAATAACATTAGCCTAGCTTATCACAGCTTTGACGCGGACAAGCTTCAAGCTGTTTTTAACAGAATGAAAGAAGGCGGAACGGTTGGCGTGGAGCTTCAAGAAACCTTCTGGGCAAAGCTTTATGGCCAAGTAACCGATAAATTCGGTGTTATTTGGCAATTTAATCTAAATAACGAAGAAACAGCTTATTAATATTTATCAGGTATAATAAATGAAAAAGGAGGGTGTCAGTGGCCAAAGCCAGCAGGCACCTTCCTTTTTGCTTGCTTTACTATTTTCCTTTCCGGATAATCCTTCCCTCTTAACTGGCCAGTTTCCGTTTGTATTGTCGTTCCTTATATCTCTGATAAAACCCAATCGCAAAAGTTAACCAAAACGCACTAATAAAATATCCTCCCATGATATCACTTGGATAATGGACGCCAAGATAAATCCGGCTGATTCCGATCGTGAGGATCATAAATGCACTTAAGATGATTAAGAGTACCCGTCCTATTTGCGAGGAAATATGCCGCCAGAGCAGGAATGTCAGAGCGCCATATAAGGCAAATGCCATTGTGGCATGGCCGCTTGGAAAACTATAATTGCTTGCCTCCGCTAAACGATGCAAATCTGGGCGCGCCCTATGAAAGACCTGTTTTAATGATAAGAAAAGAAAATTAGCACCCACCATTACAGCAATAAACAACACAAGCTCCGACCGATGTTTGAATGCTATATAGAGGATAAAAATGGCCAGAAGTGAAATCACCATAACGGCCATTGTTCCGCCGATTAGTGAGAACAGTTTCATCATCGCCGTTAACTTCGGTGACTCAAAGCCCTGCACATACTGAATGATATTTTGGTCAAAATGGATAAGCTTATGTTTATTCACAAGTGCAGCCATAAAGCTAAAGCTTAAAAGCGAGACAAAGCTTAGCAGAAAAGCAATGAAAAGTTGTTTCTTTAAATTCATCATCAGACCTCTATTCTTATGATTGTGTGCCATTTCAGCAAAAGTCCGAGTTCTTATTATACCTCACTTACCTGAATATCCCTCATACATGGGATAAGGAGGATAGGCATATAGAATCTAATTACACATTTAAGTTACTATTTAAACAGTACCAATCAAAAGAAAAAGGAAGGCGCCCTTTGGCCAAAGCCAGCAGAGCACCTTCCTTTAATATTCCCCTTTAATGACAAAATACGAGCCACGAATCGTTCCTGCCAGTTTGGACTTTTGCCTGGCAAACTTGAATTTTCCTTCCAGCTCCTTGGGTACGTCCATCCCCTCTGAAAGCTTAAAACCAACGGCCCGTTTCTTAGGGTCATCAATCGTATACAGGACGTTGACCGAAAGACCATCCTCATAAAAGACGTAGGTCCAATTAATGTTTTCCACCTGAAAACGAGCCGTTTCCAAAGGTTTCGCCGCAAACTCAATATCACGTTCTTCTTTCAAAATCCGGTTCACATAATCAAGAGTCTCCTGGCTTTCGCTGGCTGGTACAACCGTAAATTCATGCTTGTATTTGTTCATAAAGTAACGGGCTTCATTCGCACGTAAACCGGCGAGTGCTTCTACTACAGGGGAAGACTCTAACCCAACCGTAGACACATTTTTGAAATCAACGAGAAACGACAATTTCAACCCTCCTTTCCCCACTCTTAACGGGCAGTAAGACCCCCATCTTAAATTCAGAGGAATCAAATAAGATAGGTGGGGATCAACTGCCCGTAAAGGTCCGATTAGTTCAACTAACCATAAGTGGGGGATGAGGAAAACCCCCACTTATGGAAGTTTCACTTTATTTCCTGACAACAGGAATCCAGAACTCACCATAAACCATGCCGTTTCGCTCTCCCATCTCAACCGCGGCATTTGGTCCGCCAACATAAGCAACATCCTTTACTTCCGGCAAAACTTGGCCAAACGCAATGCCGGTAAGCATGTTGCTTAACTCTTCACCCGTATTCGCTTCTCCTTTCACAACCAGGTATTCCCCTTTAGGGAATTGGATCACTCTCGTTGCTTCCGGCAATGTTTTCTCTGTCAAGACGCCGGCATAATGCATCATCTTGTTATTCACCGCTTCGTTCACGGTAAAAATGTAGTCATTGGCGGCTACGGCTTTTAACTTTTCAAGCGTGCCATCTTCTCTGACAGTCTGCCAAAAGTCTGCCTTTTCCTTTGTAATCCCAGCAAAGTCTGTGTAATCGCTCTTCAACTCTGTTCCAATCCCTAAAACCGTAAAGCCGTCTTTTTCTTCAAGAGTATAATCTGCCATTTTTAAAACCTTCCTTTTTAACATTTTTCAAATGATGTTGTTTTCTTCACTTGATAAATATATGATAACCTTTAATTATGTCAAAAAATGAACATGTTTAGGAGTCCCAATGAAAAAAGTTGAACGAATTAATACAATCATGCGGTATATCAACAACCGCTCCCACTTTACGATTTCTGAAATCATGCGGGAATTTCACATTTCCCGGTCGACAGCGATGAGAGATATCAGGGAAATTGAAGCTTTGGGGATGCCGCTTGTCGCTGAAGTCGGCAGGGATGGCGGTTATTTTGTCATGAATAACTCTATTCTTCCCACAGTCCGCTTTTCCGATAACGAGATCAAAGCTCTTTTTATCGCCTTTATGGCCACAAGAAATCAACAACTCCCTTATCTAAAGAGCCGCCAGTCGTTAGCGGAAAAATTACTGGGCCTCATTTCTGAACATCAACAAGATGACCTTGTTCTTTTAAATCAACTATTGCTTTTTGAAGGGACCAACCCTCATAATCCCGACCTGCTTGAAATGTCGGACCTCCCGCATCCGATGTTAGAAAAACTCATCCAAACCCTTCTCGTCGATCGTGTTTTATTGATTACCATTGAAGAAGAGGAAGAATTAAAGTCTTATCCAATTTTTCTTTTGCACCTTTATCGTGAAAAAAACCTTTGGCTCATTGAAGGCTTTGACTTAATCGAAGAAAAGCGAAGGATTGTTCCTGTCGACCATCTTACCAATGTCGAACAATACCCTGAGAAAAAAAGAGTAACTGTGAAAAAGATTTACGAGAAACTAAGAAGTCAGGAAGATGCAATCAACCTTGTCGTTGAGCTTGGCCCAAAGGCGATTGCCCAGTTCAAAAAATACCATCCGTTAAAAGTCTCAATTGCCTACACGAATCCTTTCCAAACCACAGCCATCCTAAAGACTTTTGTCAATGTGAATAATCAAGAAGAAATGGCCGAAATGATCAATTGGCTGCTTTTTCTAGGTGGGGATATCAAGTTGAGGGAAATGTCGAAAGAAGTCTTAGAAGGTGTACAAGAGAGGCTATACTCATACTTGCCATAAATAGTACCAATTAAACGACAGAAGATTAGAGCAGGATATATAAATTTCTTGCATACCTTTTAAATAACCGTTCGGATATAAAGGTATATTACAATGGAAACAACTCCAAAAATGGTTTTTATTATTCTACCTTTCTTATTTATCACTGTTTCGATAAATAATACAGCCGCCAATAAAAGCCATATCTTCTCAGTTAAAAACAGCCCAATAATTGTAAGAATCGAAAGTCCAAATACGGGAAGCATCAAAATGAATGAAAGGATAAAAAGTGCACCTAAAAAGGAGAGTCTTGTCTTAAGTGAATATCGTTTATAATATGAGAATGCTAAGAAGCAAATAATAATGAATAAGGCTATCCATTGAATGATCATCTACAAATCTCCTTCACCTTAAAGTATATATTTATAGTAGCCTATCTAGCATATGATTACTAAATTTTAACTAATCTATTAATAAATAGTGGGCGGATCAAAGGCCAAGAATACTTCGTATGAATTTGTTTGTGGAATGTTTGGCTTTTTACTCCCCTCATACACAACTTCATTCATAAAATGCCAATTGCTCGTTGCGTTGGGATTTATATTCTCATCGAGTTACCCCTGTTGCTTAAAAAGAGTTAACTTGAAAAGGAACTAAGAGAATCCTCTCAATCTTCTCTTCCACCACTATCCCTCATGAATAATTTGCAAGCTAGGCCATATGATTAAATGTAATAGTTTGTAATGATCATGAACTGGGAGTGAGATAGTGGAAAGGACCTATGATGCAATCATTACTGGTGCAAGGTTAGCAGGCTCCACATTGGCGATTTATTTGGCAAAGGCCGGCTTTAAGGTGCTGCTCGTTGACAGAGCCACATTTCCGAGTGACACATTATCGACGAATACGTTTTTTAACAATACGGTTGCTTTGCTGAGAGAGCTCGGTGTGATGGAGGAAGTACTAACAACCAATGTTACACCGGTAAGGGCAATCAAGTTTCAATTTGAAGATACGGTGATTGAGGAACCAATTCCGGTGGTTGATGGTGAGGACACAGCCTATTGTATCCGCCGGACGTATTTGGATGATTTCCTTTTAAGACGGGCCAAATCTGAACAGAATGTTACCGTAAGGGAGCGGTTCCGTGTTACCGATCTCCTAAGTGAAGGAGATGCGGTTACCGGGGTAAAAGGGGTAGACGCTTCAGGAGAGGTGGAGGAATTCAGGGCTTCTTTGGTTGTCGGAGCGGATGGAAGAAACTCATTGGTCCGGAAGCTGGCGAACAGCGAACAGAAAATCAGCAGCCCATCAACTTTAGCCATTTATTTTGGTTGCTTTTCCAACTTCCAACATGACGGTAATCCTAAATTTGAGGTTTATAAAAGACGGGAAAACATGGTAATCCTGTTTCCGACCAATGATGACACCTATGTCGTAACTGCAAACTTTCCTTTGGAGAATAAAACCTTGATGGAAGAGTTTAAGAGAAGCCCTGAAGCTGCCCTTCGGCTGTTGCTAATAGAACAATTCCCCAATACAACCCTTTCATTGCGGCTAAGTGCAGCAAAGCTGGTCGAACCAATGAAAGGATTGCTAGGATACGAGAATTACTGGTATAAGGGAATGGGTAGGGGCTGGGCGTTAGTTGGGGATGCAATCTGCTTTAAGGATCCGGCAGTGGCCCAGGGAATTCATGATGCCATTTACGGAGCCAAAATCCTTGCCGATGTTTTAAAAAGAAACAGGCATAAGAATGGGCAGTGGGACCAAATTGCCGACGAGTACCAGCAGGCAATTGAAGCTGAATTCATGGTCCGTTTTTACATGGGGTGCGAGATTTCAAAAAATGACCCAATAACAGAACAACAGGATGCCGTTAACAAGCTGATCAGCTCTCATCCTTCAGTAATTGAAAAATTCCTGGGAATCTATAATTATGCGAATGAACCTGCTGATTTTGAGAGGGAGCTCATGAAGATTATGAGCAATCTCTCTTAAACAAAAGTTATTTGATTAATAAGGTCATGATGAGGTTCCTATATTTAAAATAGGCTTTGTTAAATAGTATTGTTGTTTTTTAGGCAAAAAATATGGGAACGTCTAATTTGGACGTTCCCGTTCTTATTCCGTTAAAGCACCCGTTAATGAAATATGGTAATTTATTTATTATAATCTTACCAGTGTACTTGAAGTTTATTACCATTCGGGTCATAAAAGTGGAAAAAGGCATGGCCATTATCTTCTTTTATATCCTCGACCTTAACCTGATTATCAATTAAGTGTTGATGAAATTTAGATAATTCTGGACTTGTAAAGCCAATGCTAAATTCTTGTTCATTATCAATTGTAAAATGTGCAAATGTTTTATCTTCGGTAGGAACTAAGATAAGTAAGAATGGTCCTTCATTTACTTTTAAAATTGCAAGTTCCTCAGTATTATTTAGTAACTGGAGCCCTAATACATCTCTATACCATTGTGCAGACAGTTCTAAATCTTTTACAGGAATTCTAATATAATGTACTTGTTCAATAAATGATTTACTCATAGCCTTCTCTCCTTTATTTACTCCGGTATATCAAATAGTTCCCTTTCTATATACCATTTTCCTTCCGATTATTGAATTAACCTGCCCTTTAATAGAACAATAAACTTCCTATTATTCGGATGATGAATCCCTTTAACTCGCTATCTGTTATAACAAGATGGAAATGTCGATGGCATTCTCACTATGTGCCTTATCATTTTGAAAGGGGTATAATGAATCTAGTTTTAATTGAAAAGGAGTCATGAGGATGGATTTACACTTGCACGGAAAAAACGTACTCATCACTGGCGGCTCGAAGGGAATCGGAAAAGCCATTGCGGAGGCATTCGTGGCGGAAGGGGCAAATGTAGCCATTTCGGCCCGGGGACTGGACGCGCTGGAAAAGACAAAGGAAGAACTCGGAGGCAGGGTGGCCATTTTGCAAGCAGATGTCACCACTCAGGTGGAACGGGAGAACCTGATCCATTCGTTTGTTGAAAAATACGGCACGATTGATGTCCTGATCAATAATGCAGGCGGTAGCAATGGCGGATCAGCGGCAGAAACAGACATGGAGTTATTCTACGAGGCAATGGAGTTGAATTACTTTTCAGCTGTCCATCTAAGTAAGCTAGCTGTAGAGCATATGAAAAAGCAACAGACAGGTTCGATCATTAATATTACATCCGTTTTCGGCAGGGAAAGTGGAGGGAAGGTTACATATAATAATGCGAAATCTGCCTTGATCAGCTTTACGAAGTCACTGGCAGACGAGGTGATTTCGAATGGGATCAGGGTAAATAGCATCGCACCAGGCAGCATCCTGCATGAAACAGGTAATTGGAAAAAACGCCTTGAGGCTGACCCGGAAGGCATAAAAGATTTCGTTAAGAGAGAAATACCAGCCGGCCGCTTCGGCACCCCTGAAGAAGTCGCCAATGTTGCCGTATTCCTCGCTTCCGAAAAAGCATCGTGGATTGTCGGCGCCAGTATCAATGTAGACGGCGGCCAATCCAGAATGAATTTTTAAGAAGACCAGCCTGCAACGGGCTGGTCTTCAACTTTTCCAGCTATTCCACTTTAACCTTGACATGATCAATCGCATTATACCCATACCCCTTCCTATTCCAAAAAGGGTCAGTTGGCTGGGGACGGCCAGTTGAATCGGTGGCTTTTGACAAAATCACATATTCACCTTTCTTCGATACAGTCCATTCATAAGACCAGGATTGCCAGGCGTAACCATTATTTTTACTAGGCTCCAATTTTGCAGTCAGCCAAGTGGTCCCGCCGTCTATACTTATTTCTACTTTTGAAATAACTCCTTGGCCTGTCCAGGCAATCCCTTTAATTTCATGCATGCCGGTATTTAAAATATCCATATCCAAAGGCTTTTGAATCGTCGAGTTTACATTTACCGTCGTAACAGGAAAGGCTTCTTGATCCGTTTCTTTATGTGGGTAATACACATAATCGATTGCCTGAAAGGGACCTGTAAAATGTGAATCAATCACACGAATTTGCTTGATCCATTTAACGGAGGCCATGGCATACCACTGTGGAACAATCAATCTCAGTGGATACCCATGCTTAAACGGAATCGGCTTGCCATTGTATTCATATGCAATGATTGTGTCAGGGTGGAGTGCCTTCTCAATTGGCAAACTCCTGGCAAAAGTAAAAACCTTATCTAAATCGGTTCTTTCTCCAAAATCATATCCTTCCACAACAACTTCTTTTGCTCCTTCACTTAGTCCAGAGCGTTCAAGCAGGGTCCTTAATGGAACGCCGCTCCAATAGCCCTGGCTAATCGCTCCTTTTTCCCATTGTTCCCCAAATAATTTAGGTTCGAAAAAGCTGCGTTTATCACCTGAACATTCAAGGACAATCTGGATTGTTTTTGAAGGGAATTCAAGAATCTCCTGCATGGAAAGGACGATTGGCTTAGAAACACTCCCATTAATCGGGAGAAAATAATTTGAGTAAGAAAAAGCTGGATAAGAAAAGTGATTCCGCCTATAAAATAATTTATCCGGGATCATGTCAGCATCAATAAATTGAATGGGCGTCTCCTGATTTTCTGGAGACAAACTGCGCGTCAGTAAATATGGCTTCACTTTAGGTTGGTTTATACGGTCCATAACTCCCTCCTGATTAGATAGGTTCATATTGTATGTTTATGAACAATGCGTTCTAATTAGATGTTTAAGTATGAATTAGTCTGACTCTGAAAATCTCTGATTCCGCAATAGGATATTCTGCGATATAGGATGTCGAAGTAGTGTTGCTACTGTCGAAAAGTTATTAAGACAACCATCCCATTATTCTGAATTTTCTAAAAGATAATGTTATAATAATTAGGACCTTAAAGGTCTTGTAATTCTATAAAACTACATAGTAGGAGGAGGAAGAATTAAAAGGAATATTCATTTACACACATTTTACGGAAAAAATGGAGGGATTGAAATTTGAAAAAGTTATCTATCTTACTCACCGTATGCATGTGCCTCGTTTTCTTTACTAGTTTTGCTTCAGCTGAACCTCAATCAACACCAAATGGTCCATGGGTACAACCTAATCAAACAGTAAAATTGGAAGCATTTACGACTATTGAAGAGCTTGGGAAAGAACTTGAAAAAATCGAGGCTCGTTCAAAAGGACGTATGAAGTTAGAGGTTGCTGGTTATTCAAATAAAAATAGACCAATCTATGTTGCTAAATTCGGGGAACCAAGTGCTAGCAAAACTGGCATTATGATTCAATCAGCCATTCATGGAGACGAGGAAGCACATATTATTTCGACTATTGAATTGATAAAGACTTTGGCGAACAGCGGGAATAAAGAAGTAGTAGAAATGCTGGATAAATTAACAATTTATGTAGTTCCAATGTTAAATCCTGATGGGGTTATGTTTGAAGTGGACGGTGAAAGATGGCCACAGCGCCTCAATGCACAAAATTGGAACCCTGAGGGCTGGAGCCTCCCAGCAAATACCTTAGCACCACACTACTACGGTCAAAGATACGGTATTAATGGTTTTGATCTAAACCGAGACTATCATCCAAACCTTGATTTTAAGCTAAATTCACAATCAAATCACAAACCTACTTCAACCTATAGGGGAGCAAGTTCCCAGGCTGGCTTTATGGTAGCACCTGAAACTCATGCGTCAGTTTCTCTGTTTAAGGAGCTAAAGCCTAAGCTGTTCATTGATCTTCACCATCAGTATCCTACTTACGCTCAGAGTAAAGAAGATAATGGAATGAACTCCTTGCAGATACTGGCAGAAGTTATGAGTGGAAAAGGGTATACGGACTTGGATGGTAATAATTATCCCTTAGATCCCGAGGTTGAAAAATTATCTAAGCAAGTAAATAGTCTTGTTTATAAAAAACTTACTCAGAAAGGAAATTCTCCTCAAACGAACATTACAAAGTATGGTGCTGTCAATCTCCCTGGCACAGCGCTTGGCGCATTTACATTAAACGGCGCGGCCATCATGCTTTATGAACTACGAGGAGGATCCATTTACGATACTGGGCAAAAAGCTAATGGAATGTTTGTGAAGCTGGTTTACGATGGGTTATACGAGACGTTAAAGGCGTTTGTAACTGGAGAAGTATATCAGGTGGATCCAACTATTTATGATACAGAAATCATGCCAGCTGGCCCACGTATCAGAAATCCACACCAATGATTATTTTTAAAAAGGGGTAAACTTCGATTATCAGGGCTACCCACTTAACAGAGGCTGTCCCAAAAGTTACTTTTGGGACAGCCTCTTCATTATCTTGTCGCATTCACCACAAGCTGTACGGATAACAGAACATTGGCAGGAGAAAGTTTCCTGCCATTACACCTTAATCTTGATTTGATCCATCGCATGATATCCATAACCTTTTCTATTCCAAAAAAGGATAGGAGGCTGGGTTCGGTCAGTTGAATTGGTGACTTATGATAAGGTCACATATTCACCATTCTTCGATACAGTCCATTCATAAGATTAGGACTGTCAGTCTACCCTTTATTTTTTTACAATACATTACTGTGAGACAAGAAAAACAGGGTGGTGCTAAGAATCGTCTATCTGTTCTTGTAATCGAGGTTGTTCTATTTTACTAAACAAATACAACATTGATAAAAGATAATACCATAGAATTTAAAATCAAAGTTGTTATTACAAGAGAAAAACAAATCAAGTATATAAACTTATTATCACTATCTTGACATTGAAAGCCTTATTCTACTAGGGTATGATATAAGTATCTATTTTTGTAATTAAATGTCATAGTTTGAATTTTGGGTTTATTATTGGAATTCTAATTTTCTTCATTAAGGGTGATTAAGTGAAAACTGATTACAAAGTTAAAAATGTTGAATATCGGAAATTAGATGAAGTAAACTTTGAGAATTTTTGGAAAGAAGTAGGTTTAAATGTTGATTTTCTAAATGAAACAAAATTTAGAAATATAGATAAAAGTTTTGAGGATGAGATAAAAAGGTTAAAAAAGGCTGAAGTCATAGAGTTAAGTGGATTTTTCTTGGGCAATGATAATAGAGTTGATTCTGCCAATGAATTAATAAATAAAGATATATCGATTGAGCAGAAAAAATTTTTTTTACTACTTAAAGAATATACCTTGAGGAAAAAGAAGACGATTCAAGAGTATATTCAAATGAAAACAACAAGTATTGAATATAATACTGAGTTAGCTCTATTATGGTCTATTTACAACCAAGCAAACTCCCTGTTATTTGATGTTGTCACCTACCATTACTGGAGGTCGAGATCTACTGACACGATGTATACCTATACTAAATCTCCCAAGCTTGAAAACCTATTAAAAATAGCAACCGAAAAAGGATTCAGAGATACTCTTTGTGATAGTTTATATGAGGCTTCAGGCAAAGCAAACTATTACAAAGTATATGCCTATTCCATTATTAACAAAGAGATAATCTTTCAGATTTATAAGAAAGTTAATGATAAAACAGTTCCGGATTTTGAACAACAGCCAATTAGGAATCGTGAAGTGAAATCATTATTGTTTTCAATTAGCACTGATAAAAAACTTTTAGAAATAAGAGACTATACTGTAAAAGAAAAAAAAGCAGTTTTAGACTATTTAGAATCAAACTTTTTGGGTTCTTCAGAGGAAGTAATAAAAAAGCCTTTTATGGACTATGATTCAAAAGATTTAAAGAACTCATTTTTAGGGGGTGGGCAGGAAAAACAAGAGAAAATAAAGGGTGAAGACCTTATTATCTCTGCACTTACGTTTACAAAGAGTATTTTGCCTAAATCTCCCTTAATACACTTTGAGTTAGACAATGATGATGTCATGGAAGCTGTACATGACGCTCATTTAAAGGGTGTAGTTGATTTAGGGGATTTAAAAGATATCAAATCTATTAGATTAAAAACAAGTACTACATCGAGGTTGATAAGAACTAATTCGCTGGATTCAGGTGATGTTATTTTTTCACTAGATGACAGTAGTTTAGATGAAACTGTAAAGAAAGAGGTTGGAGAAAAATTCAAGGTAAAATTTGGTATTCCGTTGAATCAACCAATTTCAAATATATATTTCAGCGGGGGACTGGAAGAAAAAGTTGATTATCTGATGGGTCTCAATAGGGAAGAAACACTTGATCTAGTAACAAGTGAAAAGTATAAAGAACTTTTGAATGAAGAGCTATTAATAAAAACCATTGTGGATACAACCTTTTGTCCTTATTGTAAAAGTGAATTTGAGAATGGAACAGAAGAGTGTAATGAATGTGAAGTGAAGTTAAGAGTTAAATCAAATGAAGTTCTCACAGCCAATAAAGGAAAGGTATTATCCTTTATTGCGAAGAAATTAAAAGAATTAGTAAACTTCCCTTGGACTGAACCTAGAGAAAGTAATATTACGATTCAAGGAGAGAAACACACTTTTTTAGTATTAACGAATGAAGATAACGGAGAAGAAGTAAGATTTTTTATTACTTTCAAACAATTAACGCAGAAAGTGATAAACCGAATTAATCGAATGGTTACACCAACAGTAATCATCTATGTTGGTTCTAATGAAATAAATAGGAATAGATATAATGAGAATTGTATTATTACTAAAAATTTTGGTTATTTTTATGTCATGAAAAATCAGGATCAATTCGCTAGCTTTATGGACGAAATCAACAACGAGTTTTTAGTAAGAAGCAAACAATCAGTTGCAAAATCAGGAATGGAAGCATTTAAAACTCTTATAGATGTGCTTGAAAAGAATGAAGAGTATACAGATAAGGAATTAGAAGATGATGTGTTTGCTATGATAAAGGATATTACCAAAAACTCTGTTGCATGGGGAGCCAGATACAGCGGGAAAGTTGTACCCGAAGGTGCTTTTACTCTTAGTTATAAACTGCATGGAGAAGAGGACCGAAATGCCTATACCTATGATTGCAAGTGGAATGGAAATGATAAAGGTTACCCGTTGGATATTGGAGAGCATAGAAAAGCTGCCCAGTATTTAAGGAACATGTCCAGATCAGATTTTCTAAAGGATTATTTGAATGGTGGAGATATTACTGCTCACTTGATAATATCTAACAAAGTAAATATCAAAAAAATAGAAACAATGAATAATCATTTGAGGACAGAAAAAATTAAATCAAGAGTAAAGCTGATTAAACTAGAAACATTAATTAAGATTTATGAAATGTATCTTTTAAATTTTAAAGATATAGAGAACAAACCTAATTATTTTAAAAAGACGCTTATAAGCCTAATTAATAAAGATACCGATGAACTTACCAATGAAGAAGTTGAGGTTGCATTTAAAAGACTTTTACATCATGGTTTAATGGAACAAACTCCGCTTGACATGAGAGAATTAACTGAAGATGCTCTTAAAGCAACTAACTTAAATGAAGTGTCTATATTAAAATAAATCAAAAAAACTGTTTGTGTTTGTAGACGTAGTAAGTGTATACATTCACTAAAAATTCATTCAAAGGTTAATCCTAAGAAGGCATTGGTGGAAGTATGCAATGCTTTTTTGCCTCTGAAATCACTACGGTGAACCGTATCGCAAGTGAGAGTATATAGAAGATTTGAATTTATTACATAAGCATTGAAGTAAATACGAAAAGTCACTTTCTAACACTACATTAATTCGCTTTTTTTCTTTATCCTTTCTATTGTTATTTAAAGATGTTCACCCGTTTTTTAGAACTCGAGATTATTCATGAACCATTCCCTACAAAAATAGATTAAGTGAGGAGAAGATTTTTCTAAGGCTTCTTTAGGTACTTTCCTAATCTTGAGATCCCCTCCCAGAAAAAGCAGTTAATTTGTTGTATACAAGAGAGATTATGCTTACTCTGCTTACAAGCAGTGCCAGTTACAAGGCAAAAAAGAGTTCAAAAAAATTAATAAAACATTAGAAGCGTTAAGAAAGGACATTTTGAAGATATCGTCCTGACAAGGCTACTTGAGAGATGCCTAAGTTGGTTCTAACAGTAGGGGAGGGACAACCAACATTTCAGGACATGGATGTTCTCTGGTTAATGAAAAAGCATCAAGTAAATAGGCTTTTTCTCGAGGAAATGCGAGAAGGCAGAAGTTTATTAATAGTGCTTATTTTTGACGTAATAAAAAACATTATTTAGAAGACAAAAAACTTATTTACCTATAATGTGAATGGCTTTTTTATGTCGTATTATATTATATAAGTAGATTATTGTTACATAAAAAGAGGGGGCCTAAAGATGAATTTTTTAGATTTATCAGCATCATTAGCGAGTAACTCATTGACGTTATTTGTAGGTACAGGTTTAAGTAAACACTTTACAGATAATAAAGTACCTTCTTGGTTAGACCTGCTGTTAGAATGTGCAAAAAGAATTGATACAGAGGGAAATTTAATAAAACAACTTTTCAAATTTGATGGTGAAAAAATTATTGGCACTAATCAAGAACTTACCATTTGTGCACAAATTATTGAACTGGAATATCAAAAGCAAGAAAAGAATATTAGGGAAGAAATTTGTGAAATATTAAACGAAGTAATCAATGAAGAGACCATAAATATGGAGAAAGTAGAAGAGTTTAGACAATTAATCGAATTGAATCCTAACATTAATATAATAACAACAAATTATGATTCAATTCTTTCAGATTACGTGATTCCGGAAAAAAGAAGAGTAATAATTGAAGGTACACCAATAGCTCGTGCAAATGGGGAAGTTAGTATTTATCATATTCATGGGTCAATAAAAAAGCCAGAATCTATTGTACTAACAATTAATGATTATTTTAATTTTCAACATAATGAAAATTACTTTTCAAGGAAGTTATATACCTTAATACAGGAAACGCAAATGGCTATTCTAGGATATTCCCTTTCAGATTTTAATTTAAATAAGATATTGAATGAAGCGACAAATAATCAAACTAAATCTTTAAAGCAATCAAATATTTATTATATTGCAAGGGAAAAAGTAGATAATTTATTAAAACGTTATTATTTAAGTTCTTATGGTGTAGATATAATCGAACAATGTTCAGTATCAGATTTTATTACTGGTATTACCCGAAATTATGATACAGCGAAACGAGTAATTGTAGATAAAGCACCTACCTTACAAGAAATGCTTTCTGGTGCTAGAATGTACGTAGATGATGCTATTAAGACAAAGGGTCTTTTAGAAAGGGTTTTACTTAGAGCCTCATTACTTGGAATTAGTATAGATGATGAAGCATTTCAGAAATTTTTAATTCGCTTATTAAAAAAGAAGAAGAGGCTTACACGAGAAAGTAATGCTTGGGAACAATATACTCACTTAGCAGAATGGCTAATAAAAATGGGCTCTTATATCTCCATTGGTAAAAATTTAATTGAGGATGAGTACCTTGAAATTGTTGATTATTCGTTTTCAAATATGAGTAAAGAACTATACATAGGGAGTTCCTGGGCAGCTTTTGAGGTGTGGGATTCTCAGTGGGAAAACTTATTATCCGAAAACAAGAATTTACTTTTAAAGCTAATGAGAGAAGGTCGTTATTCGTCTCGTACAGGTGTTAAGTATATCTTAAATAAATATGATAAAAATAATTCGGGTAATTCCTAGTAAACTAGATATAGGATTACGGTGAAAAGAATAGGTTCTAGTCATCTGTATTGTCGAGAAGGTCTACAAGCATTTACCTTCTCGATTTTTGGGGAAGAATAAAAGTTTAGTGTCGAGTAACTCTACAAGCAATCCTTCAGCTTTCCTGTTCATATTAGCTGTAGCCACATTTCTCCAGTAGGTTCTCCACCGCATCTTTCACACCAAACACATACCAAACCCAACCTTCATAACTTAGCAATAAAAATCATAGCATAAAGCCTAAACATCTATTGTTTGTTGCAAATATTTTTTCTCCTTATCGATTAAAGGCTTGAGATACATGGTAGTATTATCTCCGAAGTCAGGCTTTTTTCTATTAGACATATTTTTAGTATAAAATTGTATAATTTTATCAGCACTTTTTTTGAAAAAACAGTATTAATTAAATCAAATAAATTTCCTCTACTATGTGAGTTGATAAAGATATGTTTTAACATTGTATCGGCTGTTGCAAATAAAAAAATTTCATTTTTATTTGATTCATCCCAATATAACGTGCTCCAAATGGATAAATAAGTTAAATCCCATGCTTGATTTATACACCCTTTATCCGCCCTTTCAAATAATTTGGCATTAGAATGCTTAGGTGCTTTAATACCATTTTGATTTGAAAATAACAAAACTATATATGTGTTTATATATTGGGATATAAGTAAATTTTCAAAATTCCAGCTTAAAAATGCTAATATTTTCTCTACCGGACTCATATCAGGATTTCGAAATATACTTACTAGATGCAACATGCATGCATAATTCATCAGGAAGTGATCATTGCTTTTATGATAAGAAATTGAGTTTTTATAGGGAATATTGGAAAAACAGCATTTTGGAATCTTATCTATTCTACCATCAGCTAACTGTAACCAAATTTGTGATGGATAAAAATCAAATATATCAACAAAGTTCTTTAGTTCCATTTTAGCGTTATAAGAATCATTTTCTTTTGATGCATTCTCCATTATTGCTAAACCTGCACTAATTGGTAGTTGGTTCATCTGAGCCCATAACATTAGAAGAGCAATCATCCTTTTTTCAATTTCATCTTTTAAATCTCCGTCTTTTGTAAGAGATAATAAACTGCTTAATAGATTCCTATCTAGAAACAAAATCACTTCTTTTCTCCTTTTCAATTTTTGAAGATCCAAATAATCAAATTCTCCGTTTGGTCCATATTTTGGGTGAAAAACTAGTTGAGCATTATTAAATGTATCCCAAATCATTTGTGGCTCATCATCTTCCAATATTAAATAACTCAAATGTCAAACCTCCTTAATTTTAGTCCTAATTGCTTTCATAAAGATAACATGAGAATAGAAGATAATTTTTTGTTCTAAATATAATATTAATGCATAAATAGGAATTTCTTCAGACATTTCTGGAAATGTTTTTAGAAGTTCGGCGTACGATTAAGCGTGTGTTTAAAACGCTCGACGACTTGGGTTATGTCAATTGGGGGAATTGGACCAGACGAAGTGGTATACGATCGATTATGAAAAATCGAAGGAGATGGAAGAAGAAGAGGTCTCCTTCACTAATCCAATAGTAATATAAGGGATAAAAAAAAGAAGGTGTGAGGTTATTTAACCCCACACCTTCCTTCAATTATATGAATAACGGGATTGTATGTATGTTTCCAGTTCTGTTATTGCCTTACTGACTGCATCTGCAGTCATTTCACCAGGAATGACATGGATGGATTCTCCTCGGGCGACTGACTTTTTAGCAACAGAGGAGATGGTTTCTTCATTTATATGTTGAACTCCTAATTCCGACAATGACATAGGCAATCCAAGTTTTCGATAAAAGGGGATAAGGTCTTTGATTTCTTCCCACTTGTTTTCTAAAACAAGTTGTACAAGAATGCCATAAGCAACTTTTTCACCATGTAAGGCTTGATGGGTTTCCTTTAGAGCTGTCAGCCCATTATGAATGGAATGGGCACCCGCCACTCTTCCATAATGGTCGCCAAATCCACCGACCATTCCGCCAAGCATGATGATCGCTTCTGTCACTTTAATAAAATCATCATTGAGAACGCTGCTTTTTGCTGCTTGTAATGCTCCTTCGGAATGTTCAAGTAATACATCTTTGCACCGCTTAGCTGTGTAAGTACAAATTTCCAGAGGAATGGATTTGTTTTTAATCTCTGCCAATTGAACATCCGCTTCATACCATTTAGCAAGGGTATCAGCAATGCCGGCAATTAACATGTTCAACGGGGCAAGAAGTAAAATTCTTGGTTCTACTAAGACAAGGCTTGCACTGATAGGGTAGATATCAAAGCGGGCAAAAGTACCTGTATCATCATAAACAACGCTGACAGGAGTCCAGGGTGAACAATTGGATGGAAGGGTGGGAATGAGAACAGCCTGTGTATGGGTCGTATGGCTGACGGATTTTGCAAGGTCCAATACTTTTCCGCCGCCAACACCAATCACGGCATCAAAGTGCCCATTGTTTACAACCGTTGAAATGGCATTGATTTCAGAGAATGAATTTTCGCCATGATACTGATATTCTTCAACCTTCACTTTTGTGAAGACTGGCCAGAACGGAGCTGCTGCCTGCCAAGATTTAACACCATGGACAATAAGTACTTTTTGGAAACCGCGCTCCAAACATTTTGCTTCAAGCTGGTCTAAAATTCCCTCCAGCAAAATATATTCACTCGGTGCTCCGTGAACAGTTATTGTTTTCATTTTTAATTCTCCTTTCCCGGATATAAAGGAAGCTGACCCAAAAAGGATCAGTCATCTTCCATTATTTTTCCATCCATTCAGGTTTTCCAAATCCCTTGAATTCTTCATCAATCACTTTTTCAAATGCATCTGATTCAATGACTTCTTTAATATCTTTCGCAAGCTGGGAGTCAGCATTTTTTGTTTTGACTGCAGCAACATTACGGTATGAATCGTGCATATCTTCCAATGTCAATGCACTGAGTAAATCCATTTTTGCAGCTAAAGCGAAGTTACCAGGAACAGCGGACAAATCGGCGCTTTCAACCGCGCGAGGGAGCTGGCCGGCTTCAATTGGCTGGAATTTCAGTTTTTTCTTATTTTCGGTAATATCTTTTTCAGATACTTTTAGCGGATCTGCATCCCCGCTAATTTGAATCAAATCTTCATCCTTAAGAGTATTGAAGGCGCGGGCAGCATTGACAGGATCATTCGGAATGGCAACTGTCGCACCGTCTTTCACTTCATCCAATGACTTATATTTATTGGAGTAAATACCCATAGGAGCAGTTGGGACGGAAATCAAAGCCGTCAGGTCCATATTGTTTTCTTTTGAAAAGTTTTCAAGATAAATCGTGTGTTGAAATAGGTTTGCATCAATGTCGCCACTATCAAGGGCATTATTCGGTTGAATATAGTCACTGAATTCCACCAATTCTACTTTATAACCTTTTTCCTCGAGGCCTGGCTTGATTGCTTTTGTTACCATATCGCTGTATGGGCCGGCGGTTGCACCGAATTTAACTTCTTTTGTTTTTCCACTATCTTCGCTCGCTTTGTCTGATCCGCAAGCAGCAAGAGCTGCCACTGCCAAAAGTAAAATAAAACTAACTAGCCATTTCTTCATGTTGTGTACCTGCTTTCATCTATAGTATTTTTTTGTAACCGTGTTTATCCCACTCTTAAGGGCAACTGTCCCTAAAGGTCCGATTGGTGAAATAAGATTTTTCTTAGTGCTTCAGCACTTAGAAAAATCAATCGGGCTCTGCGCGACTAACCATCAGCAAAAACCGCTGATGGAAGTTTCACTTTACCTTTTATCAACTGCTTTGGAGATAAAATCGCCAAGAAGCTGGATCACTTGAACTAACACAATCAGGATGATGACAGTTGCGATCATGATCGTATTGTCGTAGCGATAATAGCCAAAGCGAATCGCTAAATCTCCAATACCACCGCCGCCTACTGTTCCCGCCATAGCGGAAAACCCAATTAAACTAATGATTGTGAGCGTAATGCCGGAGATAATTCCTGACTTTGCTTCCAATAACAGAACATCTTTTATGATCATCCATGGAGTAGCCCCTGTCGCAATAGCAGCCTCAATCACACCATTATCAATCTCACGAAGAGCGGTTTCGACAATTCGGGCAAAAAAGGGAATCGCCGCTACGGACAAGGAAACACTGGCTGCAGTTGGCCCGATGGTTGTCCCAACGATCGCCTTTGTCAGGGGAATCAGGGCAACTAGTAGAATGATAAATGGAATCGATCGAATCATATTTACGGCAAACCCAAGTATGTTTTGGATGAATCGATTTTCCATAAATAAACCTTTGTCAGTAATATACAAAATAATTCCTACTGGTAAGCCAATTACGACAGCTACAGCCAGCGAGATGCCGATCATGTAAAGGGTTTGGTAAAACGCCTTGTTGATATCTGGAATGAGCTCAATTAAATGTTGGATATCAAAGCCCATTTCGCACCACCTCCACATGGGATGTACGATGTTCAATAAATTGAATCGCCTCGTTTATTTCTTCTTTTTCGCCGCTGAGTTCCATCACAAAGATACCCAGCGGGGAACCCCCTATATATTCAATGGATCCATGAAGGAAATTTCCTTTTACGTTAAATGTCTTTAGCGTTTCAGAAATAATGCCTTCACTAGCCACATCGCCTTTAAACATGACCTTTACAATGGTTCCTGTGCATTTTTGCAAAATGGATTCAGGAACATCGTAAGAAACGACGCTGCTAATAAATTCCTTGGCGAGATCTGTTTGCGGGTCGGAGAAGACATCATATACAGAGCCTTCTTCGATGATTTTGCCATCCTGCATAATCGCCATTCGGTCGCAGATATCTTTCACGACATTCATCTCATGGGTAATCAACACAATCGTGATATTCAGTTCTTCGTTAATTTTTTTTAATAGACTCAGAATGGACCGGGTTGTTGTTGGGTCTAATGCGGAAGTGGCCTCGTCGCAGAGCAGGACACTTGGATTATTGGCCAAAGCCCTTGCAATGCCAACCCGCTGCTTTTGCCCTCCGCTTAACTGCGAAGGATACACATCCCGTTTATCTGAAAGGCCGACCATGTCAAGCAATTCTTCCACACGAGAGGGAATGTGTTTAAATGGCGTATTGGCTGCCTCTAAGGCAAAAGTGATATTTTCATAGACTGTTTTTTGGCTGATTAAGTAGAAATGCTGAAAGATCATCCCTATTTTAAGACGGGCCTGTCTGAGTTTTTCACTTTTTAAGGATGTTAAATTTATCCCGTTTACCGTGATTTCTCCGGAAGTAGGGCGCTCCAATAAATTGATGCAGCGAAGCAGTGAGCTTTTTCCAGCCCCGGAATAACCGACTATCCCATAGATTTCGCCCTTTTTAATGGTAAGGGAAGCATCTTCGACACCTTTTACAGGTCCGCTTTTTGTTTGATAAACCTTTGTTAAATGACGAATTGTAATCATGCAAGCTTCTCTCCAATTAAGTGATAGGAGGCGGATTTAGTGAATGAATGAACAATATCAATGATGAAGCCGATTGACAGTTCAAGCCCAACCTCATTTCTATTTTTCTGGCAAAATAAAAAATGCTTCTTTCAAACTGAAAGAAGCATCGAAAATTATATTCGACTTATCTTCCAGAATGAAAATCATTCTGAAGGAATTAGCACCTTCCCTGTAAAATAGGAGGTTGCCGGACGTCATAGGGCCTTTCCCTCGGTCACTCTTGATAAGTTTAACTATTCAATTATTAACCATATATGAATATTACAAATGTTAGTATTATTTGTCAATAATATTGTTTCAATTTTCATTTTTCTTAATTTTTAACTAGTATATAAATCCGGTCTACGGTCTTGGAATACAGGGATTGTGTTTCGGACACTGTCGACTTCCTGCAAATCTACATTGACATAGTAGATTCCTTCTTCTGTTTGTCCGCTGAGGAGCAGTTCTCCCCATGGGGCAATCACCATGGAATGGCCGTTAAATTCATTGTTAGGATTCGATCCGACATTATTGACAGCCACGATGAAGCACTGGTTCTCAATGGCGCGCGCCTGGAGCAGGATTTGCCAATGATCAATTCTTTTTGACGGCCATTGAGCTGGTACAAACATTATTTTCGCACCTTTAAGGACGTGGCCATGAATCCATTCCGGGAAACGTAGGTCATAGCAGATCACGCCGCCGCACATGATGCCTTCCAATTCAAACATATTCATCTTTTGGCCTGCCTTCATAAAAAGATGTTCATCCATCAATTTAAAAAGGTGAGCTTTATCATACTCAGCCACGATTTCTCCGCTTCGATTGGCAACATACATCGTATTATAAAAACTTCCATCTTTTTTGGTTGCAACCGAGCCGCCAACAATGTTCACATTGAATGTAACCGCTAGTTCTTTCAAAAATTTTCGTGCTCTCTGTCCGTTCTCGTCGGCTAATTGATCCAGCTGGTTTAGCGCGTATCCTGTGTTCCACATCTCAGGAAAAACAATGGTATCTGCCTTTTCTGCCGCCGCTTTTTTTACATGGTTCTCCACACTTGAAAAGTTCTGTTCAATATCCCCAAATTGGACATTCATTTGCACACAAGCAATTTTCATTTTTTATCCCCCGCTAGACAAGTTTATATTAAAGTTATAGAATTTCTAGTAAATTCGCAATATTTATGTTTCATAAATTAGTTCAAAAAGAGAGGATTCAAATGAAATATTCACGGAGATTGAAGAAGTTACCCGAGCAATTTTTTGCTTCTCTTGTCAAAAAAGTCAATAAAGCAATAGCCGAGGGAAGAGATATTATCAATCTGGGGCAAGGAAATCCTGACCAGCCCACACCTGCCCATATCGTAAAAGCACTGCAGGCGGCGGCAGAAGATCCGCAAACCCATAAATATCCGCCTTTTCGCGGCCTGCCGGAATTAAAGGAAGCCGCAGGAGCGTTTTACCAAAAAGAATACGGCGTCAAATTGGACCCCGAAACAGAAGTGGCCGTTTTATTTGGAACGAAAGCCGGATTAGTAGAATTGCCCCTTTGTTTACTGAATGAAGGGGACACAATGCTCTTGCCGGATCCAGGTTATCCGGATTATTTATCAGGCGTTGCCCTTGCCAATGTTGAATATGAAACATTTCCCCTAAAGGCGGAGAATGGCTTTTTGCCAGATTATGAGGCGTTTCCCCCTGACCAAAAGGAAAAAGCGAAGTTAATGTACTTGAACTATCCGAACAATCCAACTGGCGCAACCGCGGATCATGCCTTCTTTGAAAAAACTGTCAAGTTTGCAAAAGAGAACCAAATTGTAGTAGTACATGATTTTGCCTACGGAGCAATTGGCTATAATGGCAAAAAACCGGTCAGTTTTCTTGAAATCGAGGGAGCGAAAGATGTTGGCATTGAGATGTATACCCTGTCAAAAACCTACAATATGGCAGGCTGGCGCGTTGGATTTGCAGTTGGCAATCCAGACATCATTGAAGCAATCAATCTCATCCAAGATCATTTATATTGCAGCCTTTTTCCTGCTGTCCAAAAAGCAGCCGTTGCAGCCTTAACGGGAGACCAAACATCTGTAGACGAGCTTGTTGAACGCTATGAAAGACGCCGTGATACATTCGTTGCCGCTTGCCGTGATATAGGGTGGAAGATCCAAGCACCCAATGGCTCCTTTTTCGCCTGGCTTCCAGTGCCGGAAGGATTCACCAGTGAAGAATTTGCTGATTTCCTGTTGGAAAAAGCCGACGTAGCCGTTGCAGCAGGAAAAGGCTTCGGTAAGCATGGAGAAGGATATATTCGCGTTGGTTTGCTCGTTGATGGGGAACGGCTTAAAGAAGCGGTTAATAGAATCGGGAAGCTAAATCTGTTTAAATCAAAGTAAACTGTAAACGAAAGGTACGAAGAACGGTTCTTCGTGCCTTTTTACATTAGCCAGTACTCGTGTAGGGATTTATTGCTTATGAACAATGGCACCTGATTAAGAGATGTAATTTAAATTTTCTTAGCATTAAAGGATTTCGAGCTAAATGATAGAACTATTTGTAAAAAGGGGAGGAATGTGGCTATGACGAAAGAGAGCAAGGCAACTGAAACTAGAAGGTATACGCTTGAACAGTTTTATGATTCGGAGTCGATAGCGGGCAATTTTATTTCCTTTGATGGAAAACAGGTATTGTTTTCTGGGGATAAAACAGGCATCTATAACGCGTATTCGGTTTCGGTTGAAGATGGGACACGGACTCAGCTTACCCATTCCGAAGAAGATGCAGTGCTGGTTGCGTCCTTTTTTCCGGAAGATAACCGCTTTTTATTTTTGAGTGATAAAGGCGGGAATGAAATCTTACATATCTATGTGCAAAATGAAAACGGGGAAACGGTGGACCTGACTCCTGGGGAGCAGGAGCGGGCACAGTTTTACGATTGGAGCAAGGATAGCAAGAGTTTTTTTTACGGCTCCAATAAGCGCAATCCAGCGTTTATGGATGTGTACGAAATGGATATTGCTACCTTTGAATCAACCTGCATATTTACAAATGATAAAGGCTATGAGTTCGGGTCGATTTCTCCCGACAGACGCTTTATTTCACTAGTGAAAGTGACCAATGCGAATGATGCGAATATATACATTTTTAACCGCGAAACAGAGAACTTCATCCATGTTACCCCGCATGTTGGAGATGTCCAGAACGTTCCTCAATCATTTAGCGGAAACTCAGGGAGCCTCTATTACTTAACGGACGAGAATGATGAGTTCCTTTATTTGAAAAAATATCATATTGAATCTGGAGTGGCAGAGGAAGTTGTCAAGGAAGGGTGGGATATCAAGTTCTCCCGCATTTCCAAACAGGGCACCTATCTCATCTATGGCGTGAATCAGGATGCCAGTACAGTCGTAAATGTTCTGAATGTAAACAGCGGCCAGTACCTGAAGCTTCCCGAACTTCATGGTGGGCAATTTATTGATTTGAAGTTTTCCGCTGATGAGAAACTGATTGCCTTCTTGTATAACAGCCCAACTTCGCCAACCAATTTATATACGTATACAATCGAAACAGGTACATTGAAAAAGCTGACAGAAACCCTTAATCCCGAGATCAGCCAGACGGATCTGGTGGATGCTGAGGTAATCCGCTATCCATCCTTTGACGGGTTGGAGATTCCTTCGATTTATTACAGGCCGAATGTAAAAGCGGGAGAGAAAGCGCCTGCTCTTGTGTTCGTACACGGAGGTCCTGGAGGGCAGTCGACAACCGATTATAACCCGCTATTCCAGTATCTCGCTAATTATGGATATGCTGTGCTCGCCGTCAATAATCGTGGCAGTTCGGGATATGGGAAAACATTCTTTAGCGCAGCCGACCAGAAGCACGGTGAAATCGATTTGGAGGATTGCATCCAGGCGAAAACCTTCTTAAAGGAACAAGAAGAAATCGAAGGTGAGAAAATCGGCATCATCGGAGGTAGCTACGGCGGATTTATGGTTCTTGCCGCCTTGGCATTCAGACCGGAAGAGTTTGTGGCAGGAGTAGATATTTTTGGCGTATCTAACTGGGAACGTACACTGAAAAGCATACCAGCATGGTGGGAAAGCTACCGCGATGCCCTTTATAAAAAAATGGGGAATCCCTATACCCAGACAGACTACATCCGGAGCATCTCACCATTGTTCCATGCCGACAAGATCAACAGGCCGCTCATTGTCCTTCAGGGAGCCAATGACCCACGTGTCCTCCAGGTGGAATCGGACGAAATTGTTCAAGCTCTCCAAAAGAACAATGTACCTGTAGAGTATATTGTTTTCTCGGATGAAGGACATGGCTTTATGAAAAAGGAAAACCGAATAAAAGGATACGGGGCAGTACTCGAGTTTCTGAATACCTATTTAAAATAGACTTTGTTAAAGCAGATAACTTAACAGTTTTCTACAACACTTCGTATTTGAATTTTAATCAAAGGTTTCGATTGGAGGGACTAGAAAATGGATGTAAGGACACTTTTGTTACAGCAATGGGCAAGCTGCCTAGATAAGGAAGACTGGTTTCCGCCACTTGAAAAAGTGCTAAAGGATGTTTCGTTTGAACAGGCGATTTGGAAGCCAGTTGAGGGAGGAATGCATTCCATTTGGGAACTAGTGTGTCATTTACTTTTCTATGAAAAGCGATATCTGATGCGATTCATGGGTGAAACAGAGAATGAACCCCAGGCAGACAATAATGATTCTACATTTCGGTTACCAACTAAGACGGTAGAAAATTGGGAGAAAACAAAACTAGAATACTTTTCTGTTCATCGTGAACTTGAAGAAATACTAGCAAAATCAGAACATGAAGATTTGTTTAGACAGGTTCCAGGAGAAGATCAACCCTTAGTGCTGGAACTGAAGAGTTTAGCAATGCACGACGCATATCATATTGGGCAAATTGTATTCCTAAGTAAATTGCAAGGAGCTTGGCCAGAAAAACGCAGCTTTTAAAAAGCTTAATTCGTTTACGGATTACATTAAAAGTCGCTCAAGGGAAAAGAACCGGGGACGTCCAAATCGGACGTTCCCTTGTTTTATATTGAAATGGTTACCAGAAATCCTTACATCAATAGTTAGTAACACATTCTGTTAGTCCATAACTGCATCAACGGGATTAAATTATAGTTGACCACTCGGAATAATTGGTTTAAACTAAAAGTGTAAACATTATCTAATTCAAAAACTAATACTTATCCAGAGAGGTGGAGGGACTGGCCCGAAGAAACCTCAGCAGCAGTTTAAATACTGTGCTAAATCCTGCAAGCTATGCGCTTGGAAGATAAGTTGAGGCGTCAATAAACTAAATTCTCCTCTTCTTATCGTTTTAAATGGGTGCCATTTTGAAATGAAGATAAAGGAGGATTTTTTTATGGAAAAAATAAAAAATACGGCGGACGACAAGAGAAATTTGTTAATTACAAAATTGATAGGATTGGACAAATTTAAAATTAAAGAAAAACAACTATACGAATTATCATTGTCCGAATTAGAATACGAGTACTTTAAATCGCAATATTGCGACCATCCGCACGGTGGACATGGGTCTATAAGGTGGAAGAATTTTTGAATCACTATGTTCCGAGAGGTGGAAGACTTGTCTGACAAAATAAAGCTTCCGGAAATTAATAATGAATAGTTATGTTATAGAAAAGGGCTGGTGTGAATTCACACCAGCCCATTTAGTTCGAGATTCATATTTTTAAAAAAATTAAGGACAACGATATGGTAACTTTATATAATATGGCTATTTCTTAAATTCCCTTTCCTCTCCATATCCCATCGTTACCACTTCGGTTTGTGGATAATCGTTTAACAACTCTTTCAGGTCTTTGTCTCTATCAATCATATATGCCACTACGGGAAAGGCATTCAATAATTGATCAAGGGTCTCCGGTGATGTGGCACTTTTTTTAGATGGAAATGTATGGCTTGGAATAACGTATTGAACTTCCAATAGGTGTTTTACTGCATAGGCTGCTTCTTTTGGCCCCATTGTAAAATGGCCTGATGAGGATAATATTGCAATCTCTGGATTATATACATCTTGAATCAACTTCATATCATACATAAGAGCCGTATCCCCAGAATGGTAAACTGTATAATCATTGTCAAAGTCAAAAATATAACCAGATGCCGCGCCCGCATATATTGGGGTTCCTTCTATCTCCCCGTATGAGGATGTATGTTTTGCTTGAACCATTGTAACGTTAAGATCTTCGAAGGACACCGAACCACCTAGATTAATAGGAAGTACATTTTTAATGCCTTTTTGCAGAAGGATCATGGCCAAATCATATTGGGCAACAACCATAATGTCAGGTTTGTTTTCCACTATCTTAGAAAGTCCACTTGTATGATCGAAATGTCCGTGTGTCAAAAATACACAATCAATAGAATGATAAAAATCTTTATTATCCAGCTGTTGTGGAAATCCTGGATTTAGATCAATAAATGGATCTACGAGGTAATTTTTGCCTCCAAACTTGTAAACATATACATTGCATGACCAAGCCGTAATATTTTCATTACATTCTTCTCCCCCTAATAAGAGTAAAGTAAAACCACTATCATTCTATTCCTGACTTTCTAATTAATAAGTACGAACTTACAAAATGTGATTATTGGCTTAAATAAGTAATGAATATCTTGCCAAGATCCAACAAGTATCAGTTGTTTATAGCTGAGGTATTGAGAACAAAGCCTAGTGGTAATCACCTGCATGATAATTGGGGGGGTATTGATGCTTATGTTAAGAATTATTTAGTTCATATAAAGCTTGTTTTCTTTCAAGAGACCAGTATTTTGCAAACGGGCCACGTTTCTGGAATATTAGCGCATAAGAACCTGAGGAGGATTAAATGATGATAAGTTGAATTAGCAAAAGATGGCTAGATAAAGGTGACATCATACCAATTAAAAAACTGCGACTTTTAAAGGTGCGGTGAACTGTATCACCTTTATCAATAAGAATCCAAAAGAATTAGCAGAAATAACAACAAGTTCTCCCACCGTCTTTACTTATTTCCACCTTTACAAAATCCCCATTACCTGTCAGGCAATCCCTTTAATCAGGATGCTTGCCAGTATTTAAAATTTCCATATCCATAGGCTTTTGAATCGTCGAGTTTACATTCATTGTTGTAACTGGACAGGCTTCTTGATTCGTTTCTTTATGCGGGTAATACATATAATCAATTGCCTGAAAGGAACCTCTAAAATGTGAATCGATACACGAATTTGCTTGATCCATTTAACGAACGCCATGGCATACCACTGTGGCACAATCAATCTAAGTGGATAACTAGGTTTAAACGGAATCGGGTTGCCGTTGTACTCATATGCAATAATCGTGTCAGGGTGGAGTGCCTTCCCAATCGGCAAACTCCTAGCAAAAGTGAAAACCTTATTTAGATCGGTTCTTTTTCCAAAATCATATTTCCACGATCACTTGTGCAAAAGGAAAAAAATTGCGGGTAAAATGGGAGGTAGGACGGTGCGGCAGTTAAAAAGGTAAAAGATTTAAATTTTCCGTCACTTTGCAGTGGCGTTTTCTATTAGTTCTCATCCATAATATTAATATAATGTTATTTTCGGAGGTTGTAATTGGATGAGGCTACTAAAACTCTTGTTATTTACAGGTATTACATTATTGTTATTACCGTTACTGATTGCATGGGGAATGAAATGGGAATGGACAGGTTTTGCCCCTGGAACACCTGATGGCTGGCTGGGGTTTTGGGGCGGTTATATTGGAGCGGTAATCGGAGCTTTAACGGCGGGAGCCATTGCATATTTTGTTGCAACCAAACAAATAGAATTACAAACTGAAAAAGATGATAAAAGAGAAAAAAACTTTTTAGCTTCCCAAATTAGAATTCAAAAATTACAAGAAGTTAATTCAGACATATTACAGTTTAACCGAGAGCACGCAATTATTAATGCTAAAATTATTGAACTTATTAAAGAAAGAATAACTCAAAATGAATTTGAGCAGTTAAATGATGCGCAACAGGAAAAAATCACACAAATAATAAGGAATCTAAAAGGCAATGAGGTATTTAATCCTTTTTCAAAGGAAATATACGAATTAATAGAAATGGCCAGTCTATGTTTAGATAAAGCATATGAGGCATACCATAATCCTCTTACTAAAAAAAAGTCTTATAACCCGGAAGACGTCTCATGGAGAGCAATCGACGCAGAATTCAATAAAATGTTTTTATTTTCTATAAACATTACAGAAAAAATTAATGAGAGACTGCATAACGAGATAAAAAATTTGACTTTAGATTAAAATGGCATCCTTCGGGGTGCTCTTTGTTTGTCGATAATTGACGAACGAAAATTGTAGAAAAACCACATCTTTTAACGAATCATTATGTATTGAGGAGGGGGATTATGGATAGTTCTGTTTTTGCGCCATTAAAGGAAACACTAAATAACCTGGCAGGTCAGTTGGTTCTCCTAATGGTTATCTGGGGTGTTGCTTATTGTTTAGTATGGTGGGTGCTGAGTAAGTTAAAAGTACCTAAGGCTATTACGAACTTTCTTTCAGGTTTAGCGTTACTGGGTATAATGTATTACACAATACAATATCAACTCATCCCGGGGTTCCAACATGGTTTTTGGCAATAAACATCACATCAAAATAAAAAACAAAAACACAGGCGGTACTCATGAGGATAAAAATTGAAGAGTTGTTTAAGTGGTTGATCCTTTTTATAACTGGTATTTATTCGTTCATAATTATTTTTCTGCTATTTAAAGTCTTGGTTGATAAGGATTACTTAATTGGATTAATAGGTGCATCCGGCTCGATTATTGGGGGGGCATTAACACTAATAGGAGTAAAATGGACTTTAAATGAACAAAAGAGAGCCTTAGCTCAAGAGAAATACGAGAAAGCAAATTTTGTATTTACTGAGCTCTTGCCTGCTTTAACAGGCGTTTATAATAGCGTAAAATCTTTAAACCCATTTAACTGGAATGAAGGTATTAATTTAGTAGAAAAAAATGCAAAGAAATTAGAGGAATTGGCCACTGAATTATCTATAGAAGCAAAACATATAGGAATAAATTTCTATAGAGAAGTTAAATCTGTTGAATATTACGCAGCCGTAATATGGGAAGAAGCAAGAAAAAATGATGCCGGCAAAACTGATGATGAGAAAATGAAAAATTTAATGATATATTACAATGGGCTTGCAAAAGCAGATAATAATTTGTTACAGCTTGTATATGATTCAAAGCACCAAAAATAAAGATCCTTTTATTTTGCCATGAAAGAAAGTAATACTTGAAAAGTCCCAAATTGAACCAAACAGCGTATCAATTTACACCAATGAGTACATCCAAATTGGCCTGCTGTACCATAGAGTACTTCATAGATTACTACAGAATATTTATATACATGACCCGGCTTCTAGTCAGCTGGGTCTTTTTTTGTTCTGACAAAAATTATTCACATTTTGTCATGTCCTTTTTGCCGTTAAATCGCTATGTAAAGGGTGAAAGGGTGGAGTGATAAAAACTAGGATGAAGCATGGACAACCATTATGAAACCGAGGTTTTGGTATGAGCAATTTGTTGATCAAAGAGATGACTTTGCCTACGGTGCAATTGGCTATAATAGCAAAGAACCGGTCAATTTTCTAGAAATAGAAGGAGCGAAGGATGTTGGCATTGAAATGTACACCCTCTCAAAAACATACAATATGGCAGGCTGGCGCGTTGGATTTGCAGTAGGCAATGCAAAAATCATCGAAGCAATCAACCTCATCCAGGATCATCTATTTTACAGCATATTTCCGGCTGTCCAAAAAGCGGCAATTGCAGCCTTAACCGAGATCAAACATCTGTAAACGAACTTGTTGACCGTTATGAAAGACGCCGTGATACATTCATTGCCGCGTGCCGTGAAATAGGGTGGGAAGTCGAAGCACCGAATGGCTCCTTTTCCGCCTGGCTTCCAGTGCCGGAAGGATTCACAAGTGAAGCATTTGCTGATTTCCTACATGAAAAAGCCGACGTAGCCGTTGCAGCAGGAAAAGGCTTCGGTGAATATGGAGAAGGATATGTTCGCGTTGGTCTCCTGGTTGATGAGGATCGGCTGATAGAAGCGGTCGATAGAATCGGGAAGCTAAATTTGTTTTAAATCAAAATAAGATGTAAACGACAGGTACGGAGAAGGGTTCTTCGTGCCTTTTTAGATGCTGTACTTCTGGCATTATAGATTCACTAGTTCGTTAACAGCTACTTCCAATGCAGGAGGAAGGATTGTTTTCTCTTCATGAGGTAATCGATTAAAGGTTCGTAATCAAGCTATAAGATTACTTTTATTTTTTTCGATTACAGCGATTCTACTTACCGTTGTGTTTGATGCGATTAATTATTTAATGCAATCTGATTATCGCATTGCTTTGTATAGTGAATGTAGGTTACAGTGGCGAATTTTCATCCTTACCGCCATTATATTTTGACCGATTTGGTTTAAACAGTATATCAACGCCATCACTCTTCCATATAGCATGAACACTTTCCTATAAGCTGGGAGAACTAGTTTGGATACGGATCAAGATCACCTTTACATTAAGTAACAAAGCTTCAGAAAACCATACTGTTGTCTATTAATTCGTACAGGAAATATTTTTGGTGAATATTCCCTATATTCCCACTTTAATGTATAATTTTAATAGAATTAGGTTGAAAAAGGGGGAGAAATATGAGTATTAAAGAGTTTGATATTGAGAAAAATAAAGAAATTCGACAAATAAGATTGAATAGCGTGGATATGACAAGGAAAAATGATAGGAGAGATGAATTCCAACGAGATTATGGACGACTTATTCATTCCCCTGCTTTTAGAAGATTGCATGGAAAATCTCAGGTTTTTGGTGCAGGATCAGGTGACTATTTTCGTAATAGGCTAACACATACTTTAGAAGTTGCCCAAATTGGACGTGTGTTAGCGAGTTATTTATCCAAAGAGATAGATAATTTGCCAAGAAATCCTGGACTAACTATTAATCCCTTAGTCGTAGAAAGTGCATGTTTAGCTCATGATTTAGGACATCCCCCCTTTGGGCATAAAGGTGAATGCGATTTGAACAAATTATTAAATGTAAAAGATGAATACTACGAGGGTAATGCTCAAAATTTTAGGATTTTAATGTATTTGGAGAATATTTATCCCGATCATTATGGATTAAATTTAACAGCATCTGTTTTGTTAGCTATTAACAAATATCCATATAGGCTAAAAGAAAATAAGAAAAAGGGGCTGTACGATTCGGAGTGGACAGCAATCTCCCAACTGAGGGAAGGATGGGGTATTCCTAACGGATGTAAAACACTTGAAGCTCAAATAATGGATTTATCTGATGATATTGCATATTCTACACATGATATTGCATATTCTACACATGATATTGAAGATGGTATAAAAGCAGGGAAAATCAGAAGAGATCCCCTTTTTGTGAAAAGTATTATGGATGATTTGATTCAAGAAGTTTGTACTAGCAAAGAAAAGGAACTTTGGGATGCTTTAAGTAAGGGCGAAATGAAAAAAAACATCAATGATCTTCTTCAACAATTTATAAACGTTTGGCAGGGGAAAGTGGATATGTCAGATGAAGTTATTGGTAGACAGGAACTAAAAGCACATTATGTAAATGAATTTGCTAATAGCATCGGGATTATTGAAACACAAGAGAATGGTGAGCCTTGGTATAAAGTAACTTTTGTTAAAGATGGGGAAGAAGATTTATCATTGTTAAGACTTATGATAATACTTAAGAAATTAGTCTGGGTAACACTTGTAAAGGACATTAGAGTCCAACGATTGCAAATGCGTGGGGAAGTAATAATAAAAGGGTTATGGAGTATATTAAATGACGTAGAAAACGGGAAGAAAATACTTCCAAGAGGATGGGTGGATCGATTTGAAAGCAGCAATGGAGAGTGGGGGTGGGATCGCTTTATTGCTGACTATATTTCTGGTATGACCGATAATTATGCAGATAAACTTTATGGAGAGCTATATGGAAGTAGAATTGGCAACATTTACGGAGAATAATCCCACTTTCTATGTTGAAAATCTGCTCCACGAACAACCTATTGGTTTTTTTGGATGAGATAGTTTGACCTCCCTGATCCGTTTGCGCTTATATCTTACAAACTAACCCCTTCCATCTACAAAAAAGTATCGAGGGATTCTTACAAAGCAATTTCACTTTAAACTTTGGGTGAGTTGTGGTTTCATTCTTGGGAACATTGTCCTGATTGACGACTATTGACAACCTGCACAGCCCCAATTGAACCAAACGCCATTCCATCTTGCACCCATGAGTGCATCCAATTTGCCCCGCTGTACCATAGAGTACTTCATAGATTACTACATAACTTTTATATACATGACTCGGTTGCTAGCCAGCTGGGTCTTTTTTTGTTCTGACAAAAATTGTTCACATTTTGCCATGTCCTTTTTGCCGTTAAATCGCTATGTAAAGGGTGAAAGGGTGGAGTGATAAAAACTGGGATGAAGCATGGACAACCAAAATGAAACGGAGGTTTTTGTAGGGGCAATTTGTTGATCAAGGAGCGGCCGATGATGGTGATTCCTGCCTTGGCGAAAAAGATTGGATTGAATGAAGCAATTGTACTGCAGCAAATCCATTATTGGCTGACGAAGGAGCTGCATATGATTGAGGGGCGCCGCTGGGTTTACAACACGTACAGGGAGTGGCACGATCAGCTTCCATTCTGATCGGAAAGTACGATTAAGCGTTTGTTTAAGACACTCGAGGACCTGGATTATGTTCTATCGGGGAATTTCAACAGGTCAAAAATGGACCAGACGAAGCGGTATACGATCTATTATGAAAATTTGAAGGAGCTCGGAGAAGGAGAGGTCTCCTTCACTGATCCAATAGTAATTTATAGGATGATAAAAGAAGGTGTGAGGTTATTTAACCCCTCACCTTACTTCAATTATATGAAAAATGGAATTGAATGTATGTTTCCGATACCCCAGGAGAATCCATACATGTAATGCCTGGTGAAATGACTGCAGATGCAGTCATTAGGGCAATAACAGAGACCTTTCAGCAACAGAGGAGATGGTTTCTTCATTTATAAGTTGAACTCCTAAATCCGACAGTGACATAGGCAATTCAAGTAGACTGCCAATGCGGCCGAAGTAATTTATATGGGAAAAGATGTATAAGTTGTCATTACTTAATATGAATTTTATTTCTTAAGGGGAGTTACTATACTTACAATTGGGTTTTCTTTATGGTCTTTCTCTTCTTGATTCATGTTGAGTTTTCCACTTATTTTGATACTTATCATCATTTTTTCTGGGTAATTTCCCAAAGTAGTTAAATGTGCTCTTTAGATAGTATTCAAAGGGAAAGGCTACACCGGCTAAAAGATTATCAAAATAAACAAGCCTTTCTGCTATCCCATTTTCACTACGTCCATAAAAGAGAGGAACTGTACTGACTAGTTCCTTTGCAAATACCTTAGTTAGTCGCTTTGTTTCTTCTGGTGTCGCCCCCTCAATTCTTCTTCGATACTCCTCCATAACTTCCATGAAAACATTGTTTTGTTCAGTAGTGTACTTTACAGCCATGCGATCCACTCCTATAAATTTTATTGAAAATAAAATAAATTCCTTATCTTCTATCCCACTTCATAAAAGCTTATTTTAGAAAAGAGTTAAATATGTTTAATGTACCAATAGACCTGTTTAAAAAGCTGGTATTAATTAAAAAAGGTTACAAGGGAAAGTCCTGGGATCTTATGATAAATAACGCACAACAGCGTTATCCCGATTATTAAATCCACACTAATTTCTACAAAAATAGGGAGGAGTTTGAAGGAGGAGGGTTTTAATTACAGCTTATTTCAGAGGAGAGTGTTTAAATTTGTACTATAAGCTAAGAAACTGCTAAAACTTTGATTTGTTTGATGTCTATAGGAGAGGTACACGAAATGAAACAACTTAATATAATATATTGAGAAATTCCACATATTAAAGACCCGAATTAGCATTTATATCATTGCTATACGGGTCTTTTTCTAGAAGCGAATGCTCTGGCTTTATAAAAAAATATTAGACTGATACTAGAGGAAGATTTTCAAGTTTTTGAAAAATGTTAGTGCTGATATCTTCCGGTGAAGTAATTGCTAAGAGAGGAATATCCATTGACACTGCACATTGTATTCCCCAGTACCGGCCTCTGCCTTTTTCTAACGGTTTACTGGTCCATATTCCATTATCGTTTGAAATGTTGAAAAACTTCTTTACCCGAAATGGATCTGAAAAAACCCAATGATCAGAAATCGCTGGAGTTTTTTGCCATTGAGAATAATCAAATTGATATCTAGTTAGAGAGATTGTAGGGTAATCTTCTTCCCCCTCAAGTTCCACCTCAATACCATATATGAATCCATCTTTTAGATTTGGAAGGTGTTTTAGATTGGGGTCTTTTTCTACTTGATACAATTTAATGAAATTAGTAGTTAGCCAACCATCGTAATCTGAATCCGATTTCCATCTTAGAAATCTAGGGGTTATTGAGATAAATCCTTCCTTCTCACCGATTCTATCTAATTCTGAAAATAACAAGTTCAAATTTTTATAGGTTTCTCTTAATACATTAACTGCGTTGGAGATATTTTGTCCGTTACTAGTTGGAATAGTTGTAGACATATTTCTCATCCTCCTTAATAAATTTGCTTGGCCAATTAAAAGCAGTCTGGTTAATAAAATACTCACCATTAAAAGAATAGGCTTCTTTAGTTACAAGTTGCAGAAATACAGGTGAGTTAAATCCATTAAATTGCATTAACCCTTTTATTTTTAATAGAGCTCGTAAATCCTTTATTATGCGCTGCGGTCCTATTTCTATATTACTGATATCTAGGGTCAATAACGATTCATGGATATCTTGCCAACTAATAAATCCTATTTCAACCGTAGGGGCAATAATGGGGCGTTCTAAAACCTTCTTCTTAACTTGGTTCATCATATCGTATGGAGCAAGAAACAATAAGTAAGACTTCCTGCCTTTTGAAAGTCTCTCAATCATTCTTGAATAACGAGCTAACTGATGTACACTTTCTCTGTAATCAATAGCAATTTCTTCAGAGTGATCTTCGGATGAAATTCCGCTTAGATATTTTACTTCGATACCTATAATCATTTTTTCAGTAGTGATTAATAAATCGATTTCTCCTTCGTCATCGCGATACCAAAACTCTATTTGAGTTGCGAATCCTTTTTCTTTCTCAATAAACTTCATCCATTTTTGTTCAGCTTGCTTATGAGTAAAATCTGTCGTTGTTAAAACTTGCTTTAAACCCAATTCAAAAGGCAAATAACGAATGGTTCCAAAAAAATCTCCAGTGAGCTTATCTTCAAGCCTTTCCGACAAATTACTCCCACTCTTTGAGATTTTACTATATATTTCGGCCAACAATTTATCACCCCTTTTCTAATATTCAGTTTATAATACAAGTAAAGGAAAATATACCCTTTTTTAGGAAGATAGACAATTTGGAGGTGACTTTATTGAATAGAGACAAACTGGCATAAGCATTAAAAGCAATTGGTAAAAAATCAATTGTTGTATGATGATGTTTACGGCTATAACAACTTTCCAAAGGAAACAAGATCGAGAGATTAACAGGAAAGTATTCTTCTCATTGTGCAACTAGGAAGGTTTCTTTTGCTAAAGAAATTTTTGAAAATCGTAAACAAAAAGACGCTTTAAAGCTAAATATTGACTCACCTCGAAACTCATCAGAAAAAAGACATGCCAATCAGCTAATAGGTTTGGAGGGATGAATATATGAATACTTTAGAAACATTATATTATAAAAAGAAATTCGGCTATCAGGGTTCTGTTAAAGAAGGAGTTATATTGTTTTTTGGTAAGAATCAATCAGTAAAATTAGAAAAAGAAGATTTGAAGGTTCTGCTTAATACATTTAGTGGGAAGACCGTACCAATAGGAGCATCCAGAACCAATCCTCCTATTGGGTCACTAGGAGATTGGTTAATGAAAAATATAACCAAAGTAGCAATTGCCTCTTACCTGGCTCCAGTTTTAATAACAGAAGGATATGCTCAAAAAATTGATAATTTTTCAATCAAATTTAATTAGAAAAGATAAGGTAGCGTACTTCTTGTCAAAAAAGATGTGTCTATCGGTAGCTGTAAAATGAAAGAAAGAGTTTCAACTTATCTACTAATAATAAGGGGAGAATCTTATCGATTTAATTCCTGCTGATAAATTGAAAAGAGTTTATAGAGTTGACGCGCACTTTTATAAAACTAAAGTTGATGATACCGAATATTTGATGCGCAGCGAGGCAAGAATTTTACGAAAAGGTAAAAAAGTCAAATATACGAATGAGATAATACTGTTTAATGTTGTAGTCAGGTAGAGGATGTTCGGAACTAAAATTAGCATGATTTCATCTATGCTAATTGAGAAGAGTAGAATTATCTTATTAGTTCACATTTTGAAAAAGGAAAGGTGAATATATGGGAATTAATATTTTTGATAGAATGGTTCTGAAAATATTGGAATATTCCATAAGTAGAGAGAAGAACCCTCTGGTGGATAAAGACTTATTCTTAAGAGTAACTAGAATGGCGATGGAGCCGATGGGTGAACCAAAGGTGCCGCTTTATAGAACAAGGCACGACAAAAAGAATGCATTTAAAGTGATTAATGGTGGTTTGAATGAAAAAAGAAACGATTAATCTATATGTTGATGATTTAAGAGATTGTCCACATGGATTTATAGTGGCGCGGAATATGGATGAAGCGATCCATTACATTGAGAATAGTAGGGTTCATATCCTTTCACTTGATCACGACTTAGGGGAAGATGAAAAAGGAAATCTATTACCTACTGGTTATGACTTAGTGAAAAATTTTTGTGAAAAGGGATTGCGGGCCAATAAGATATATCTACATACCGATAATGGCGTTGGCCGGGATAACATGTATCATACCCTTAAGGCTGCTCAAAGAAGAGGGTTTATCGATCAAGATATAGAAATCTACCACTACTCCATCACCCCAAATAGATACTCTGGAAATTAGATGATGACAAATACCTGTGTGATCTGATTTAATTGCTCTTAACCACATTCCCTTGATTAGATAATATTGTCGACCTGCAAACTCCAATTTGAACCAAACGGCATATCATTCTACAACATTGAGTCGATCCATATTGGCCCGCTGTACCATAGAGTACTTCATAGATTACTATATAACTTTTATATACATGACCCGGTTGCTAGTCAGCTGGGTCTTTTTTTGTTCTGACAAAAATTGCTCACATTTTGCCATGTCCTTTTTAGCGTCCAATCCATATGTAAAGGGTGAAAGGGTGAGTGATAAAAACTGGGATGAAGCATGGACAACCAAAATGAAACGGAGGTTTTAATATGAGCAATTTGTTGATCAAGGAGCGGCCGATGATGGTGATTCCGTCCCTGGCGAAGAAGATTGGGTTGAATGAAGCGATTGTGCTGCAGCAAATTCATTATTGGCTGACGAAGGAACTGCACATGATTGAGGGGCGCAGCTGGGTTTACAACACATACAGGGAGTGGCACGATCAGCTTCCATTCTGGTCGGAAAGTACGATTAAGCGTGTATTTAAGACGCTTGAGGATTTGGGTTATGTCATTTCTGGGAATTTCAACAGGTCAAAAATGGACCAGACGAAGTGGTATACGATCGATTACGAAAAATTAAAGGAGCTCGAAGAAGAAGATGAGGGTTCCTTCACTGAAACCCAAGCTGGGCTTGATGTGCGGACGGAACAACAAGTGGTGGAGGAAATACCGATTGCTGAAATCGTCGAGTACCTGAATAAAAAAACTTATTCAACATATAAGCATGGCACAGGCAAGACACGGACGCTGATAGCGGCACGGTGGAAAGAAGGATTCATGTTGGCTGATTTCAAAAAAGTCATCGATAAAAAGTCGGATGAATGGCTCGAGCATCCAAAATGGAGCCGGTATCTGCGCCCTGAGACGCTTTTCGGGCCGAAGTTTGAATCTTACTTGAACCAGAAAACCGCCAGATCAAGGCTTCGTGAGGAGGATTTCTATTTTGATGACGAAGCGTGAGATATACACGATTTTAAAGATGACCGCGAGCTACTATGACCAGTTCGTTATTGATCAGGAAAAAGTGGACAATTGGCACAAGGTTTTAAAAGAGTCCACATTTGAGCAATGTGAGCAGCGTCTCATGTACTATGCAGCCGCTTCTCCTTATCCGCCAAAGCTATGTGATTTTGCCAATAAACCTGCCGGTGCGGGGAGGGCGATTCCAAATTGCCAGGAAACGCTTGAGGTTCTTTGGCAAACGGACAAGCAAGCCAGCAATGAGGTTGCAAAGTTCCATATGGAAAAAATCAGGAAGATTCTCGGGATAGAAAGAGGGAGTTAACAATGGGCGTGGCTTTACAAAACTTGCATGCTTACGATGGAAGGCTTTTTAATCAGGAGGCGGAGGAGGCATTTGTAGGCGCGTTTTTCCTGGACGGAGCATTGATGCAAGAATGCTCCGTCCAGCCGGAACAGCTGTACAACTATCGGCTGAGGAGACTTTTCGCAGTCCTTCAGCGCCTCCATGAAAAGGGCAAGCCGATTGGCATCATTTCGGTCGCGGAGGAAGCGGGCATCAAGGAACTTGAGAGCCTTGGCGGCATCAGCTATATCACCGATATCGCGGTCAGTGTTCCGACGACAGCGAACTTCCATTTCTATCAAAATACAGTCAAGGCCTACAACCAAAAGAGAAGGACCATTGAGATTACCGGGAAAATCAGGGACAAGGCCCTTGAGGAGGATATCCAGGATGTCCTTAGTGACGGCATCAACCAACTCAGGCAGATTGAGGATATGCACGGGGACGAGGATGCCGGGGAAATCCAGGCGGGGCTCGTTGACTTGTACATTGACTGCGGGAAGGATTTAGGCGAAATCACCGGGATTCCTTCCGGGTTCCAGAGGCTGGACAAGCTGACCGGTGGTTTTCAGGAATCCGACCTCGTCGTAATTGGGGCGCGCCAGAGCATGGGAAAGACTGCCTTTGCTCTGAACATCGCACTGAACGCGGGCAAGCAGGACGTAACCGCTGTTTTTTCACACGAGATGTCCAAAAAGCAGCTTTTGAAGCGGGCGGCCAGTTGTATAGGGAGCATCAGCAGTGTGAAGATGAGGAATCCGAAACGCTATTTTGATGACGAGGATTGGGATAATTTCAGTTATGCGATGGGTACCTTGTGCAAACGCAACATAAGGATTTTCGACAATGCCGGAATGGATATCAGCTATATCTGGTCAAAGGTCCGGCAACTGAGGAAGGAAATTGGGGAGGAAAAAAGGCTGCTGGTCGTCGTTGATTATCTACAGCTGATCGCCGGGAGCCCTAAGCACCAGCAAAACCGCCAGGCGGAAATCAGCGAAATCAGCCGGCTGCTCAAGCAAATGGCCAGGGAAACAAACGCCGTCGTCATCGCCCTGTCCCAGCTCAGCCGCGGTGTTGAAAGCCGGCAGGATAAACGCCCGATGCTGTCAGATTTGCGCGAGAGCGGGCAGATTGAACAGGATGCAGACGTCATTGCGTTCTTGTACCGGGAGGAGTACTACGGGAAGAAACAGGAGGAAGCAACCAGCCTGGGCGGCCAAATCATAGAGGTGATCGTCGCCAAGCAGCGGAACGGTCCGATCGGGACAGTGGAATTGGGGTTCTTGATGGAGGTGGGGAGGTTTGGATGATGGAGCAGGAAGAGCTTTTCATGGCAAAAGCCAGCCGGCAACCCGGCTGGCGTCCACGTCAATCGTTAGTATTCATCAATCCCGCAAGCTTCCGCCAGCAGCAGGCGGCTCCTTATCAAGCTCGCGCTCAATATAACGTTCCAGCATTTCCTTCGTATTCAGTCCCGCAACCCGTTGATCCCCAATGAAAAACGTTGGGACAGCCGTAATCCTGGCTTCCTCATATGCGTGGCGAAGGGCTTCCTTATGTGCCTGCTCATACTTAAGAGTTTCAAGCGCCTCACGGAAAGCATCCCGGTCCAGCCCAACACTTCCGGCAATCTCCGTCAGCACATCAATGTCACCAATGTCACGCCCTTCTGAAAAGAAAGCAGCCAGGACGGCCTCGGTATATTCGTTGCCTTTCCCATTCTCCTTGGCAAAAAAAGTTCCTTCATGGGCCAAGTGCGTATGCGGCTGCGGATCAACATCCGGCAGTACGATCTTTACGTTGAAACGCTCAGCCATCGGCCATACCGAATTATGCCAGGCATTCTGTATATAATCACCCTTTGGCGACAGCGTCTCATGGGGAAACGGCCGCAGCTCAAACGGCATCCATTTCAGCTCAACATTTTTTCCTTTAATCGCTTCTCGTAGCGGAGCCTCCGCTATATAACAAAACGGTCAAACAAAATCTGAATACACACGAATTTTCAATGTCATCGAACAATCCTCCTTCTAGTAGCAATTACCTCATAGTCTAAAGGGGAGGGGAGAGATTATCCAAATTTCTGCTTAAAGAAAGAAAAGAGCTGTTCAATAAAAAACTTGTTAAAAATCCCTTGACTTAAAGTTGTTTTCGTACTATAGTTATACATGTCCTCACCAAGAGGAAAACTTAATACGACTCGTTAGCTCAGCGGGAGAGCACTTGCTTGACAGGCAAGGGGTCACTGGTTCAAATCCAGTACGAGTCATACCAATCCTAACATCAAAATGATGTTAGGGTTTTTTATTTTATATTCCTTTCTAAATTTGAATGGGTATTCTTTTTTCTACTAACTATTAAACTAAAAATATTTTAAAGCATAACATAATAGAGTTCCCATTCAGTTACAGTATTTTAGCTGATTAATTAGGGCATAGTTTCAAAAGGTCAATCTGTGTTTTTGTCATAATATACCTTTACAAAATACACCAGATAAATTAAACTTAATGTATCATAGTACAGCAATGGCGTTGATGTTTCTATGATAAGGGCTTTAAAGCCCGTGGCGTTGGGGATCGCCTGCCCGTTTCGACGGGCTTCTCCCCGCTTCCTTCAATGAAAAGGCCTTAGCTAAATTGGTAGCTGAGGCCTATTTTTATAGGCATTTACTTTTAAAGGGGGTTAAAAGATGGTTGAACAGGATTATAGGTTAGGACTGGATATTGGTACGAACTCAATTGGCTGGAGCGTCATTGGCTTACGCTATGATGATCTAAGCGGACGCTATGTAAAAGAAAAAATCATTGATCTTGGGGTTAGGATGTTTGATAAGGCCGAAATTCCCAAGACTGGGGCTTCTCTAGCAGAACCACGAAGAATAGCACGATCTTCAAGAAGAAGATTGAATAGAAGAAGCCAGCGAAAACGTGATATCCGACAACTATTAATCAAACATTCTATTATCAACCAGAAAGAACTGGATCATCTTTATCCATTGCCCCCAGGTTCCGTAGATATATGGGATATTCGCATAGATGGTTTGGAACGAAAACTTTCCCACCTCGAGTGGGTGAGATTATTGATTCATCTCGCACAAAGACGAGGGTATAAATCTAATAGGAAATCTGAACGAAAAGAAGAAGAAACCGGAAAGGTATTGTCCAGTATTCAAACGAATCAGCAGCTTTTAGCTGAATACCGGACAGTTGGAGAAATGTGGGTGAAAAACGAAAAATTCAGTTCTAGCGACAAAAGGCGCAATTCTCCGAACGAATACATATTTAACGTAAGCCGGGAAGATTTAAAACAAGAAATTATAACCCTTTTTAATTTCCAACGACAATACCTGTCCCCTTATGCCACAGAGAAACTACAGGAAGAATACTTGGAAATTTGGGAATATCAACTGCCTTTCGCATCTGGAAATGATATTCTGAAAAGGGTAGGCTGCTGTTCGTTGGAGCCCAATGAACGCAGAATTCCTAAAGCTTCTTTTACCTTCCAATACTTTGCTGTACTGGACAAGCTAAATAATTTAAGAATCGGAAACAATGCCGAGCATTTGACCGAAGATCAAAGAAACTTGTTACTAAACAGGATTTTTGAACGAACTGATTACTATTCTAAAAAGGAAGTACCAAAGGTTCATTATTCAGATTTAAGAAAATGGTTGAATCTGGATTACTCATTCCGATTCAATGGATTTGATTCTGCATCCACAGATGAGTTAAAAAAAATAGAGAAAAGGGAGTTTGTCAACTTAAAACCTTATTATGAAATTAAAAAGGCAGCTGCCCTATATTCCGAAAAGTCAGGTGAGTTCTGCTCCCATGAAGATTTTGACACATTTGCCTATGTCCTAACTGTATACAAAAATGACAAAGACATCAGAGCGTATCTTCTAAATCAGAATAATATAGCAAAAAAAGTCTATGACTTGGATTTGATTGAGAATTTGTCGGACCTTTCCTATTCTAAATTCGGACACTTATCTTACAAATCATTAAAAAGAATTATACCTCTTATGGAAGCAGGAAAATCTTTTAAACAGTCCGCAGAGGAGTTAGGATATGATACAACAGGAATGCAGAAATCGAAAAGAAGTCTTCTGCTTCCTACTATTCCTGATGAAATCACCAATCCAATAGTAAAGCGGGCGTTATCACAATCACGGAAAGTTGTAAACGCCATCATCAAACGTAACGGTTCCCCTTTATCCATTCATATTGAATTGGCAAGGGAACTTTCAAAAGATCACTCAGAGAGAAATAAGATTAAGAAGGAACAAGATGCCAATTATGAGAAGAATAAAGGGGCAATCAAGGTCTTAGTTGAAAATGGGGTTTTTAATCCAACTGGTTTTGATATTGTCCGATATAAACTGTGGAAGGAACAGAATGGCCAATGTGCATATTCCCTAAAGAAAATTCCTGCCAATGTGTTTTTTGCTGAACTCCGGCGTGAAAGGAACAGCTCACCAATTCTCGATGTTGATCACATTCTTCCCTATAGCCAAAGCTTTATAGATGGCTATGATAATAAAGTGCTCGTCTATAGCGATGAAAATAGGAAGAAAGGAAATAGGATTCCTTACTATTACTTAAAGGATAAGCCCGAAAAGTGGACAGCATTTGAGAACTATGTTGAATCTAATAAAGAGTTTAAAGGAAAAAAGCGAAATTATTTGCTTAAGAAAGAGTTTTCAGCACGAGAAAGCGAGTTATTCAAAGAGCGCCATTTAAATGACACTCGCTATGCAACACGCTTTTTCAAAAATTTCGTTGAAAGAAATCTCTTGTTTAAAGAACCATTAGTTCCAATTGCCAAAAAAGTGCAGACTATTAACGGAAAAATAACTGCTCATTTAAGAAGCCGGTGGGGGCTAGAAAAAGCGAGGAAGGAAAGTTTTCTCCATCATGCAATGGATGCCGTAGTGATAGCCTGCACAGATCAGCACATGGTGACTAAAGTTACAGAGTATTATCAGTTAAAAGAGAATGCGAAAAATATAAGAAAGCCATACTTTCCTTTGCCATGGGAAGGGTTCCGGGATGAATTGTTAACACGTCTTGCAACCCAGCCAGTCCCCCAAAAAATTAAGGAAGCTTTAGAATTAAAGGCTCCTCTGCCTGACTATATGTTCGTTTCCAGGATGCCGAAAAGATCAGTTACGGGAGCGGCCCATAAAGAGACAATTATGAAGTATGGCGGCATTGATGAAAAGACCGGTAAAACCAAGATAATTAAAAAAGTTGCCCTTAAGGATATAAAATTCAATTCAGATGGTGACTTTGAAATGATAGGGAAAGAAAGTGACATGGCCACATACGAGGCAATAAAATCCCGGTATTTAGAATACGATAAGAATCCTGAGGCGGCTTTTGCTCAGCCGCTCTTTAAGCCAAGCAAGACTGGATTATTTAATCCAATTAAAAAAGTGAAAATACAGATGGAAACGAAATCCTTTGTTAGAGAGGTTAACGGAGGCGTAGCTCAAAATGGTGATCTAGTTAGGATTGATCTTTTTCGAAAAGACAACAAGTACTCAATTGTGCCCATCTATGTAATAGATACTGCAGAAGAAGATTTGCCTAACCGAATGGTTGCAGCACGTAAAGGATATCATCATTGGCCGGAGTTAGATAAGTCGTTTGAATTTGAATTCAGCGTACACCCTTTCGACTTAATTCGTATTCAAAGTGAAAAAGGGGATAAAATAGAAGATAAATTCTTATATTTTGCAACAATTGACATCGATAGTAACCGGTTAGAGTGCAAGGAAGTAAACATTCCATCCGTTAGAAATGCTAGATTCGGCTTAAATTCTATTATATCAATTGAGAAATACGAGGTGGGGATTTTAGGAGATCTTCATTTAGTCAAAAAAGAACCTAGAAAACCCTTTCAAAACTCTAAAGGTAGAAAAGTGGTTTTAAATTAGTAGCAGCGGTAAGTGACTTGTCACTTACCCTATTTTTTTATGTATTTTTTCACCTCTTTTGGGAAGAATGGGGGACAAATGGATTAAAAGAGGTGAAGGGGATGACTTGGCGTCATATTATGATTACACAAAACGCAAACCTATCCGTTAAAAACAACAAATTAGTTATTAAACAAGAGGAAACAGTTACAATTCCACTACAGGATATTGCCTCTATTATAATTGAAGCCAGAGGAGTTTCATTAAACACATATTTATTGAGCCAGTGTGCTGCTTATAAGATATCGTATTTACTTGCGATGAAAAGATGCTTCCAAATGGTATCTTAACAAGCTTTCATCAGCACTCTAGGCAATTGACGGTCCTGTCAATGCAACTATCATTATCAAAACCTTTTAAGAAAAGGATATGGCAGCAGATTATTCAGCAAAAAATTCTTAATCAGGCACTATGTCTACAGTACTTGGATAAGACCGGATACGAGGATTTGAAGTTTATTGCAAAAGCAGTAGAATCGGGAGATAGATCAAACCGGGAAGCTTATGCCGCCAAAATTTATTTTCAAAAATGGATGGACAAAAATTTTACAAGGCGCTCAGATGATCCAGTGAATCGGCTTTTGAATTATGGATATGCAATTTTGAGAGGGGCAATGGCCAGAGCTTTTACATTATATGGGTTCACCCCTAGTTTAGAGGTTTACCATGATAATCAGTTAAACTCCTTTAATCTGGCAGATGATTTTATGGAAGTGTTTCGCCCTTTGGTCGATTATCATGTTGCACAACAGAATGCTGAAGAATGGAAGCCAGAAACAAGAGCTGCCCTCGTAAATCTCTTAAATATGGATATAGAGATAGGCGGAGAGAAGAGGTCAGTTACAACAGCGATTGAAGACATGGTCAAAAGTTATGTGACCTGTTGCCGCCAGCAAGATCCGGTATATTTAAAACTTCCTGTGCTGCTCCCGACAAGGGTGCATGCTTATGAGTAATTATATGAGGATACTATTGTTTTTTGATCTGCCGGTGAAAACGAAAAAGGAACGCCGGGACTACACTCGTTTTCGGAACTACTTATTGAACGAGGGGTTTGATATGATGCAGTTCTCTGTTTACTGTCGTTTGTGCAACGGACATGAATCAATGGAAAGACAGCTGGAGAAAGTGGAAAAAAACCTTCCTCCTAGAGGACAAATAAGGGCAATGCCAGTTACTGAAAAGCAATATGAGAGAATAAGAATTTTGTTGGGTGCCAGGACCACCAATGAAAAAAGAGTAACCATAAATCAACTTTCCTTGTTTTAATTCAGAAGTATATTTATCTCCACTTTTGGAAAAAGTATTAAATTTAGTATGTATAAATTTAATGACTTTTGACAATACTATATATAAATAACTGGAAACATGTTAATTGAGTTGCATATTCAATTTACTGAACCAACTTCTTATAGTCTCCAAAAAATATATCTTATGTTGGCTTTCTTGATACTTTGCAACAAAGGTCCAGATAAAAATTAACAAAAAGCAATTTATTATAAGGTGTTTTTTGAAAAAATAGAGACTTTTTGCAGAACAAAGGAAAGTTTCAAGTCGATTTTTAAAGACAAAAAGCCTGCAAACACTTGGTTTGACAGGCTTTTTGCGAGACGTATCATAATACAGCAATGGCTTTGATGGAACTATGACTAATAAAGTTCAGGCTTTCGACCTTCCTTCATCATAATACAGCAATGGCTTTGATGGAACTATGACATTTTGCGCTCATCACTTCCTACGGTTAAAATCATAAAACAGCAATGGCTTTGTTGGAACTATGACCAAGAAAATCAGACGTAAGATTGCTAAAGAATCATAAAACAGCAATGGCTTTGATGGAACTATGACACAGAACAAAGTGTACTTCGCAGGCAAGACAATCATAATACAGCAATGGTTTTGATGGAACTATGACTGACTGCAGCGGTTAAGGTTTGGATCGCAGATCATAATACAGCAATGGCTTTGATGGAACTATAACGGATGTTGAGTTGGAATGGATGCCGTTTGAATCATAGTACAGCAATGGCTTTGATGGATCTATGACGGGTCGGAGGTTCGAATCCCACTCAAATTAATCATAATACAATAATGCATTTGATGGAACTATAACGTGTATTTAAGTGCCTCCTACTCCTTGCTATTTGTCGAGAGAATATTCGGTTTCTCAATATATAATAAAAATGTGGGCAGACAATTATTTTTTTGTCTGCCCACCTTGTTATGCTTACCTTAAAATAACCCCATCTGTTCCACCTTGCCGAAACTTTCTTTATCCTCTACATAACCCATGTTTTTATAACCAGCTTTTCTCTTTTCGTACATTTTCTCTAAAGCAGGTACCTTTTTATCTGCGTAGTCGTAGACCCTCACTTCCTGCTTGTCGTCATATAGACGGTGTAGCCGGCCGACATATTGTTCCAGGGTTCCTTTCCAGGAGATTGGCATTGCGAGGAACAGAGTGTCCAGTCTTGAATCGTCAAAACCTTCGCCAATGTATTTTCCTGTTGCAATAACGAGCCGTTCTTCGGAATCAGGTATATTGGCTAGCCGTTCAAGTTCAGCTTTTTGCTGCTTTTTCGTCAATTTACCAGTAAGTACAACGATATTTTTAGCAAAATGTTTGAATTGATCTTGTAGGTAATCAAGATGCTCAATCCGCTCAGTCAGAATAAGTGGCGACCTTCTTTCCTCAAGCGCTAGTAGGACATCATCAAACAGCTGCTGATTTCTTCTTTTATCGGAGGATAGCTGTTTATAAAGTTCTTGAATATCCTCTGATTTTGATGAAAAAGCTGTTTCACGGACAATGAGCCTGTGAATAAATGGCCTCACTTTTGCCTGGCTCTTTGCATCTACTTTATAGCGGATAGGACCGCATTGCATGAAGATAATTGGATGAAGGCCGTCTTTTCGTATTGGTGTTGCTGAAAGGCCAACCACATACTTGGCACGAACCTGTTTCAAAACACGTTCAAATGTAAAGGCAGAAATATGGTGGCACTCATCAATAACAATTTGCCCATACTGGGTAATAAAGCTTTTTAACTCTCCTTTATACGCAAGGCTTTGAAGCGTGACAACATCGACCTTTCCGGTCAGTTGTTTTTTGTTCCCGCCATATTCACCAATTTCTTTTTTAGGTAAATCAAGAAATGAAGCGAGTTGCGCAATCCATTGTTGTTGTAGCTGCCTTGTATGGACAATTACAAGCGTATTTACTTTTCGCTCACCAATCAAAGAGGCAGCTATAACGGTTTTACCGAAACCAGTAGTAGCTGACAAAACGCCATTGTCATATTGAAGTAATTGTGAAACTGCATCTATTTGCTGCCCTGTCAACTGCCCAGTGAAGGAAACGTCTACATGTTCGCCATGGTAAGAATGGTCTTCAAACACGACTTCGATATTATGCTCGGCCAACAACTTTTCGAGGGGCTCTTTGCAACCACGGGGAAGGATTAGATCCTGATAGAATTCTATACTACAATTGATCGACCTTGGAATCCTAGCTGTAGATAACCTTTGTGCCTGGGCTTTATAATATGCCGGATTCCTAATTGTAACAAGATCCATTAGTTTTGCCTTTAAATAAGAAGGGATTAGCTGTTTTTTAATGAACAAGCCATTTTTGATAACAACAACCAACTTCTTAGACATTACCTCATTCGCTGTAATTTCTACTTCTCCACTCAAAACTTCAAGAAAATGGAATAGTTCACCTGGCGTAATCTTATGGACTGTGGAAAGATATATCCATTGATCCGGATATGCTGTAAAGGTTTCGTCTACAAAAAGGCTATTGCCCTTTCTTCCTGATTCGCGTTGCAAGGGAAGGGCGATCAAATTTCCAATTCCGCCTTCAGGCAAAGAATCCTGGTTTGGGAACATCCTGTCATAGGACTCAACCCCAACTTGATTCCTTTTTACTAGCGTTTTAGAAAGAAGGACATGTCCAAGTTTTCTTGCTGTGGCAGCAGGTACGTTAGCGGAAAAGAAGAACCATACATGTGCACCATTTCCTGAGCGGGACCGTTCAATGCTGTAAGGAACTCTATGTTCCTGGCAAACTTGGGTAAATGCAAGAACATCTTCTTGCCAGTTGTGCTTATCAAAATCAACAGCCAAGAAGGAGCATGTATTATCTTTTTGTAAGGGATAAATGCCAATTGTGTGATCACCGCCAAGATGTCCTTGAAGAACCTGATCCATAAGCAGAAGAAATGAGCGGTTCTGACAATCTGTACATTTAATTGTTGGCAGCTTGCACTTTTCTGGATGCCATTGTAAAGAACATGCAGGTGAGTAGCCGGATCTCCCGTCTTTGGCGATCCACCTTTTTGCATATAAGTCATACCGTCCTTTAAAGAGACTCTTGTACAGCTTCAATTTATTATCAAAGGGAGAATGCTTTGTTACAAGCTCTATGTTTTCAAGGTCTAGTCGCCGGATCATAGGTTGCTTTAATAAAAGAGCGATTTGTTTAGTGAGATAGGCATTCTCTCGCAGTAAGCGATTGTTTTCTGCTATTAATTTCTCCAATGTAATATCTGCACTCATTTTGCTACCTCTATAAGTTTTTTAATAATTGTAAGTGATTTATAGGGGTGAGTACAACATTAGGATATGGGAATCCACAATTAGATTTTTCCTTTAATAGAAACTTAGAAGTCATTATATGCCACAACAAAATCATCATCCAGCAAAAAAGGATGATGTTTTTCCTTTTAGTGATAAACCCGCCAAGATCTTCTATAAACCCTGCCATTATAGTAAAATATTGGTAACAAGGATTTTGTCGATAGGGGAAGAATCATGCTGGTTGAAAAACGTTTAATTGTTAATTCGGATAAAGGAAATTTGCTGCAAGAATTAATCGATTCAATGAATGAGTGTAAGAGATTTTATTTTAGTGTTGCCTTTATTAATTTTAGTGGACTCCAGCTGTTGCTTGATCCGCTCTTTGAGGCAGGGAAAAAAGGGATAAAGGGAAAAATTATTACCTCAACGTATCTCAATTTCACGGAAGCGAAAGCATTGGAGAAAATAAGAGAGTTCGAGCATGTTGACTTAAAGGTGTTTGTGACGGATAAGGAGATAGGTTTTCATACAAAGGCTTATATTTTTGAGTATGAAGAGTCCTATAAGGTCATCATTGGTTCATCCAATATTACCCAAAGCGCATTGAAAAGTAATGTTGAATGGAACGTGGAGGTTATTTCTAAAAGTGATACTTCTTTTATTCAGGCAGTTTTGAAAGAGTACGATGCCTTATGGGATAGGTCCCGGGTTGCCGACGATAAGCTGATTGCTGAATATGAGGAATTTTTAAAGTCTCTAAAGAAGACTCAATCTTCCCAGCAGTTGATTTTTGAAAAGCCGGAGTATATCACTCCTAACCGGATGCAACGAAGGGCTATCGATAATCTTGCTAGATTACGAGAATTTGGGGAAAAGAAGGCTCTTGTCATTGCAGCAACCGGTACTGGAAAAACATATATGTCTGCGTTTGATGTGAAAAGCTTCCGACCAAAGAGGCTTCTTTTCGTTGTACATAGGGAAGAGATTTTGAGAAAAGCAAAAGAAACCTTTGAAAAGCTGTTACCAAATGAAAAACTTACATTTGGATTGTTAACAGGAAATCATAAAGAGAAACACGCTGATTATATTTTCACCACAAACCTGACAATCTCTAATTGTTATCATGAGTTTAGAAAGGACGAATTTGATTATATAATCATTGACGAGGCTCATCACGCAACGAGTTCAACTTATCAGGCCGTTTTGAATTATTTTGAACCTAAATTTACGCTTGGAATGACGGCTACGCCTGAGCGGAGTGATGGGTACAATGTGTTCGACTTGTTTGATAACAATGTTGCTCTTGAAGTACGTTTGCATGAAGCGCTTGATGATGAGCTTGTCATTCCGTTTCATTACTTCGGCATCACCGATATTGAAGGAATCGATTTAAGTGATGTTTCCATTGATGACATTGCGGAAGTAACGAAGCGTCTTAAGGTGAATGAGCGGGTCGATTTTATAATTGAGAAGATGGAATTTTACGGTCATGACGGAGAAAAGCGAAAATGCTTAGGGTTTTGTGCGAGCATTGAGCATGCCCAGTATATGGCTGCCGAGTTTAATCGGAGGGGTTGTAAGAGTATATGTCTGCATGGTGGCGATTCAGCTGAAACCCGTCAACAAGCCATGAACCGTTTGGAAAATGACCATGACGAACTTGAAGTTATCTTCACTGTTGATATTTTTAACGAAGGGGTCGATATTCCTTCAGTGAATTCTGTCCTCATGTTAAGGCCGACTAACTCACCGATTATTTTTATTCAACAGCTTGGACGTGGATTGCGAAAGCATGCGAATAAGAGCTTTTTGACAGTGCTCGATTTTATCGGGAATCATAATAAAGCGTTCTTAATCGCATTGGCTCTAAACGGCAGTCGCTATTATGATAAGGAGAGCTTGAAGGTTGCGGTTGCAACTGGTTTTGCCAACATTCCTGGTTGCACACACATTCAAATGGACAAGATTTCACAGGAACGGATTCTCATGCAGATCGACCAGGAAAATTTTAATTCAATGAAGTATTTAAAAGAAGAGTACTTTGAATTTAAAAATCTTAATCAGCGACGCATTCCATATTTTCTGTTGGATTATTTAAAGTATGATGGGGCACCTGATCCGGTGAAATTCATTGATAAAGAAAAAACGTATCTACAGTTTGTTGCCAAAGTCGAGAAGAGCGAGCGATTGAAAGCGTTATTGAGCGATGATCATTTTGAAAGGGCTCTGAAGGAGCTTTCAAGTAAATTACCGCTTAAACGAGTTTATGAATTTGTTGTGATGAAATATTTGCTTAACCATGACCAAGTCTCGCTAACAACGGCTAAATATGAGATTCTGAAATGGGTTAAGTTTGTCGATGATGATAGTGTCCTGCATGCGTTCCAAACCTTGAATCAGGACTTTTATGATAGCGGAGAATTGCGCCGTAATTTAAAGTTGTTTGATTTGAAGGATGGAATACTCGGTAAGACCCCTGTATTTTCGAATATTCTTGGCAACGCGGAATACCGGAAATATATCGAAGACATTATCTTGTATGGCATTTTCCGATATGAAAAGGAGTTCAAGAACGAATACTACGGTGTCCCGCATCTTAAGTTATATGAGCAGTATAAAATGGCGGATGCGGCCTTGCTTTCCAATTTCCAAAAAAGCCATAGCTCGTTTAGAGGCTCAGGTTTGTTGACAAATGGGAATGACTACTTCCTTTATATTGACCTCCACAAGGACGCCGACGTGGAGGAAAGGCTTCAGTATAAAGATGAAATAAAGAATACCCGCGAATTTCAGTGGCAAACGCCTCACACAACGGCCCAGCACACAAATACAGGGAAGAATGTTATCTTCAATAAATCCCGAGGAATTAACCTTCACTTGTTCATCAGAAAATACAAAGAGATTGATGGCAAAAATGAACCTTTCATCTATATCGGTAAAGGGAATACTGTTAGTTTTGAAGGAAATAATCCAATCACTGTTCAAATGGAACTGGAGCACGAGCTGCCGCACAATCTGTATATTGAATTTACGAAAAAAGTATAGCCTTTAAAGGACTATACTTTTTTCGTCTATTAATTTTTCTACAGCCGGTATATCCGCAGGTGCCCACACCAAAGAGGTCAGGTTTTCTCGCTTTAGCCAGATTAACTTTGAATGCTCAGTAGGGATTGGCGTCCCGCTAGTGATTTTGCATTTAATCGCAATCAGATTTATGATGAACGTTTCGTATTCATGGAAAATGTCATTATGTAACTCTATCGGTTCAATCTGGCAATGTAATTCTTCTTCAATTTCCCTTGTTAGGGCAGAAAATAAATCTTCATCAGGTTCAACCTTGCCACCTGGAAACTCCCACATATTCGGAATAGCCATCTCTGGTGACCTAAGTGCACAAAGAATCTCATTTTGTTCATTTTCAATAATTGCTGCTACTACTTTTACTGTTTTTTTCATGAGGACCTCCAGTGATTTATATTTCTACTAAATATAATAGCATTATTAATATTAATTACATAAATAATAATAGTCTCTGACACTTTAACCATGAGGAATAAGTAACCGGTTAAAGGAAGATTATTAGTCATATTTGTAATCACCTCGTTGTAACAATTTGTAATTCGAGGTAAAATTATTTAAATGCTAATTACTGTATTAATAGGAATAAAGAGGGGAGATGGGTGAAGGTTGTATAAAAAGGTTGCTTTATTGGTATTATTGTTTACATTTGTTTTTGGTACGGTTTCCTTTGCACATTCAGGTAGAACTGACTCAAGGGGAGGTCACAATTGCAGTGACAAATCAAAAGCCAAGGGATTATGTACGGGTTACCATTTCCACAATGGCGGTAGTACATCTGGCAGCTCCTCCTCAGGAAGTAAATCAGCACCGAAAGTAACAAGGAAGGATAAGGATTGCTCCGATTTCAGTAGCTATGATGAGGTAGTGGCCTACTGGAATTCCAAGGGATATTCTGCTACATATGACCCGGAAAATTTGGACGGATGGGGCAACACTATAGACGATGGAATACCATGTGAACCGCCAAGTGGTTACGACAAGACCAAAATCAATAACAGCCCCGAACAAATTCAATTTAAAAAGGACCAACAAGATAGTAAGGCTGGAGAAAAAGAGGGATATAGTCAAGGTCTAAAGGACGGTTATAAAGGAGAAGAGAACAAAGGAACGACTTCCCGTGGCAGCGATGCTTTTAATAGTGCTTTTGCAACCGGCTATGATAGGGGTTATGCAGAAGGCGAAAAAAGACTAGATTCAGAAAAAAGTAAAGCCTATGATGAAGGTTATCAATTAGGAAAAAAGCAAAATAATATACTGATTCCATCAGTTTTTCTGGCACATTCTGAACTAAAGAATGCTTTTGAAAATGGTTTCAAAACAGCTGTTGCTGAACAAATTGAGGGAAAGAAAAAACAATATCGAGAAAAAGGCTATAAAGATGGGAAAGTCGACATATATGATGCTCCTTCAGAAAAAGAGTTTATTGAGGTATACGATGAAGGATATGAAAAGGCACAAAAAGAACTAAAGGATTACTATATCAAGCAAGGATATGAGGCTGCATTTACGATGTTAGAGTATAAGGAGCCTAATTTAGAAGATAAAAAGTTTAAAGACTGGTATAAAGAGGGGTTTAAATCCAATGTGGAAGTAGAGAAAATTAAAGAGGTTGCCTTGAAACACGGAAGAAAGGGAGATAGCTTAATAATTCCTGAAGACTATAAAGTTGGAAAGATAATCTATGAATTTTACTATAAACAAGGACTTACAGAGTACAAAGTTGAAAAGCAAAAAAATCAACGAACTACCGTCAGTGGATTAGGACTTGGTGCCCTTGCATGGCTAGGAAGAAGATTCTATGTGGCTAAGAAAATGATTGGATAAGGGGGAAACATTTAATGGGAGTTTACCGTACTGTTAGCCGTAAAGTTGAAGATGTGTTCGTGAAAATACTAGCAGGTAAACAAGATTCACAACTTGTAAAAGAAAAAGTAGCAAGATATAGGGCAGAATATGACGAAAAACTAAAGGTGAAAAAAGCTGGAAAGGATAGAGAGAACGCTGAACAAAAGCTTCTTTTTCAACAAAGAAAGGAAGAGCAGGAACGAGGAATAAATTAAGGAGTACATCGACAGCTTGGAAAAGGGTTTGCATGTCTTTTTCATCATAAAGATAAGATAGATACTAATCTCCATAGATTCTCTCTTAGCTTAAGGTAATAGTGAACAGGTATTCTACTTTCAGACGCAGAGGGGGAATGCCTGGCGCTTATATAGGAAGGGCGAAAAAAATTTTGAGGAAGCATCAACTCTGTGCTTCCTTTTCCTATGTAATCAATTAAAGGTGATTTGGAGATTTTGTATATCTTAAAGGATTATAAGATAGTAGTCCAAAACCGTTTCTTTTGGAGGAAGTGTTTTTCTAAATAGTTAATATTCTAACTCTCCTTATTCAACTTATATGGTATTATTTAGTAAAAACTAGAGAAGAGGAGTCTTATGTTAGAAAAACATTATCTTGATTTAATGCAATTTTTTGAGGGATATGTAAGGAATTATCGGAGGCTGAACTTAACAGGAATCCATAATCGTTCCATGATGACCAATCGGGAAATCGAGTATTTTGCTAATTTAGGTGAAATGCTTGGCTTTGATTCATTTGTTGAGGACTCAAAGTTTGACATGAGGAAAAATCGTTCCCGCCCTATGGATCTTGCGTGGTGGAAGTGGGACTTACGTGTAAACAAAGAGTACTATGACCACCTTGCGTTACATTTGGAAAGAGAAAATTCATTCAATAAAGATCTGGATACAATTGATAAGCTTTTTTCCGACACAGAAAAAGACTATATTCCTCATAATGTGATTGGGATTCAAACAATCGGTTCAAAGTAAAAAATTGAAGAGCTGAATAATCTTATAATAGAAAGAAATACAAATCAACAATCGAATGTGTTAATGATATACCGTTATTGTGATGTTGAGAAAGAGTTGGATCAGGTTAGTGCCTATCTTTTTACTCCTAATAAATCGATTGTTGAAAGACATGCCGTTTGTACGCAAGATGATTATGGCTATTGGTTCATGTGCTTTGTAGAGGAATATGAACAAAATGAAGCAAATAAAGCCAAAAAAGAGGTCCAGTTACAATAATGAAAGTTGGTTAGAAACTCATTTAAAAAGGAGGGGATCGTAAATGACACAGTGCGAAGCTATTATTGAGGCATTGCAAGCTTTGGGTGGAGAGGCAACAATTAAAGAAGTGGACGAATGGCTGGATAGAAATTATCCAAATCGATGGAAAGGTTCAGGTACCAGCCTTGCTGATATGGTTCCCTTAGAAAGGGGAGGGAATATATCATCATCGGTTCCGCAGCATTTTCGTGTGTTGGAACGAGTAGGGCCAGGTCGGTACAAATTAACGTATGAACTTTAGGGAAAGAATAGGGCTTTCGGTATAAGTGCTTGTCACTCCCAGTTTTTTGTCGATAAAAATCTCGACATATTCCGGGCTGTGCCAGGCACTTTTTCTATAGTCTTGTTTGCTCCCTGTAAATCCTGGAAATCGAGAGTAGGCTATTTTATTTTTGTTATTCAGTTTACCAAAAGGGATAGTTCGGGCTATAATAAAAAAATGTGAAATTTCGGTTATCGAAAGTTTTTTATTTAGGTTTTCAGCATGAAAAAACATAGAAAGGGGAGACCGACTTGGAGGAATCCACCAAAAAGAAACGGCTGCAGCTAGCTTTACTTTTAGGATCACTTGGCATACTGGGGCCATTTACAATCGATACGTATTTGCCGGCCTTCCCTACCATTGTAAAGGAATTTGAGACGACGGCTCCACTAGTCCAAATCAGTTTGACTGCCGCTTTATTAGGTCTTGGTTTGGGACAATTGGTCATTGGGCCATTAAGTGATGTGAAAGGACGGAAGAAGCCATTGTTATTCTTCCTTGGTCTTTACATTCTGGCATCCCTGGCATGCTCAATTTCACCCAATATCTCTCTTCTTATTGCGGCACGATTTGTGCAAGGGTTTGCGGCATCCGGTGGGATCGTCATATCCAGAGCCATCGTAAGGGATCTTTATAGCGGAAAAGAACTGACAAAGTTTTTTACTTTAATGGTGTTGGTGGGAAACCTTGGGCCAATTATTGCCCCAATTGCCGGAGGAGCCATCCTTGCTTTTCAGGATTGGAAATGGGTATTTATCGTCTTGGCATGTATTGGGGTTATTTTGAGCATTACTGTTTCATTTAAGTTAAAAGAGACTCTCCCGGAAGAAAGGCGTGTCCCAAGTAATTTGCCTCAAGTAATAGGCAATTTCGGAACATTATTCAAAAACAAAGAGTTTATGGGCTATGCATTTACCCAAGGGTTCATCACGGCTGGCATTTTTGCCTATGTTTCTGGCATTCCATTTGTTTATCAAAATATTTACGGTGTAACCCCTCAGCAGTTTAGCCTCTTATTCGGAGTCAATGGGGTGGCCTTGATTATCGGAAGCCAGTCTGTAGGCCGCCTGACAGATGTTATTTCGGAACGGACTTTCTTGAAAATTGGCCTGACATTAGCGAATATATCAAGTTTCGGTTTACTCGCTGCTCTCCTGTTGAAAGTCCCGTTGATCGGAGTCGCCATCCCGGTTTTCTTTTTCCTATCTTCCATAAGTATGATTGGAACATCGTCTTTTACATTGGCCATACAGTCTCAAGGACGTATGGCAGGTAGCGCTTCTGCTTTATTGGGGGTGCTGCCCTTTGTCATGGGAGCGCTGGCAGCACCGCTTGTTGGAATTGGAGGAGCTTATACAGGAGTTCCAATGGCGGCAGTTATTTTTGGCGCAAGCTTTTTGGCTTTTATGTGTTATTTCTTCTTGGTTAGAAAAACGAGACCCCGGGAGCCGGTTTTGGCGGTTGAGAGCAAAGCTTGAAAAAGATGAATTGAAACATTGACAGTAAAAAAAGGCTAGATAGAGCATTTCCTTATGCTCATCTATCCTTTTGTTTTGACTATTAATTTCTCTTGAACTACAACGTTTTCCGTTCAACTCAAACTCATTCATTATTAAGGAGGAAGTCGCCCTACTAAGGTCCCTTGCATTTTTCCCTGATTCTTGTTATTCTTAGGTAGAATTATTTTTGTTCGGTGTAAAGTTGGACTCTTCGTTCTAATGATCACTTTGGGCAAGGATAGTAATACAATGTGCTTTAGCACTAGGAGGCAACACAAATGGAACAAGGTACAGTTAAATGGTTTAACGCAGAAAAAGGTTTCGGATTCATCGAGCGCGAAGGTGGAGAAGATGTATTCGTTCATTTCTCTGCAATCCAATCTGAAGGCTTCAAATCATTAGACGAAGGTCAAAAAGTTACTTTCGACGTTGAGCAAGGTGCACGCGGACCTCAAGCAGCTAACGTTCAAAAAGCTTAATTTTGAGATAGCATACCGAAACAGACTCCAAAAGGGTCTGTTTTTTATTTTCAAAAAAACAGCAATAAAAAACCCTACTCAACGAACGAGTAGGGTGATGGTACCGGTAAAGAAAAAAAGTTTAAAGCTAAAAGGTTATTTACATTATAACATAACATACTCATAATCAAATGATTTGCAGAAATCAATTTTAAATTTGTTTAATCTGAAGGAAGAATACATTCTACAGATTAGATATCAACTACGGTCCCACGTACTTCTGAATATAAAAGATTATACGAACTATGCCAGCAACTATGATTGTTTGTTCGTTATTCCTTCTGTTCAAATGTTTTGCAGGCGGTTTCCATAACGTTTGCAGCATGTCTGTCATGGTGGGCAATGACCATAATGGAGTCAGCAACACAATTGTCGCCCTCTGCCCAGTATTTGCAGTTTTCTACATTACACTTTACTTCAATCTTCATGGTGATACCACCTCCCAGAATGTTAGTACCACTCTGTACCCCAATCTAGAATAAGGTAACCCAATTTGATTTAAGTGCAGCTATTTCTGTCTTTTGCAAAAAAAAATTCGACAAAACTTGTGTTGTGCTAGGCATTGTGTTTTACATTTCTATAAAGATGCAGGGAGAGCCAACTTTAAAATTTATGTGGTTCGTCAATATGGCTGGATGCGTAGAGAGTATTGGTAATCCTCGTGTCGCGGGCAATTGTGGTTGTGATAATGAAGAAAATGGCTCCTACAATAAGTGCCCAATTGTATTTTCCTACAAAAAATAATACAAATGCCCCGACTAATGATCCCACCATCATAACAATCAATAGAATTTGAATTTTCCCCTTGAGCTTATCATTCATGTGCATACCTCTCTTTCATTATTGATTCAACCCGGATTTTCAAATGTGTATTTTTTAAACAGACGCTAAATACTAAAATCCGTTACAGGTTATTAAGATTTTTTCCTTGCCAAGAATAGTCCGTAAAGCCGAGTTCGGGAAGAGACCCGCGGCTATTTGATCAAAAAAGTCCGTGGTGAATATTGCTGAAGAATTGAGCCACTCATGTGGAGTTTTGAGCCAGCCAGGGCGGAAAAATGAGCTAGGCATTGCGGAACAGAGATCCACTATGATTAGAAAAACCTCTTGTATGTTGCATGCAAACCAGTGTTTACAGCCATAAGAATGTAACACTTCTGCAATGTCTTTTACCCACGATTGCCGTAGGGGTAAAAGAAATGGTTGGAAGATTATCAATTTTTCATACGTCTTTATATATAAATAATTATATATAATGATTTACATATGTAATTGGTTTTGATATGCTTCCTCTTAATAACAAAATAGAGGAGTGCAATTTATGCTGATATTAACAAACCGCTCATTTCGCAATCTTTTATCCGGTAGACTTTTAAGCGTATTCGCAGATGCAATGATCTTTTATTCCCTATTGAAATGGATTGAAATACAATCCGGAAGTTCGGACTCTTTCACTCTATTTTTCATTGCCTACTACTTGCCTGTAGCTATTTTCGGCATTCCAGTGGGCAGCTGGATTGAAGGCCGTACACTACAGAAAGTAATGATTTTGTCTGATGCATTGCGAGTCGCAATGTTATGCTTTTTCCCTTTTATTATGTACTTCGCCCCGTACCAATGGGCATATTTGTTGCTATTCGTATTGAGCGTATTACAACTGTTCTTTATTCCCGCCAATCAATCATTGCTTCCTCATGTCGTAAGTTCAGAGGAACGCGCAAAGGCAAACAGCCTGTTTCAAATTGGATTCACGGTAACTAAAATTTTTGGTCAAATCATCACTACCCTTCTTATCAAATTGTTGTTCCCTATTTCGGGTTTGCTTTTCATTTCAGCGGGTTTACTTTTTCTATCGCTTTTTTTCATTCGAAAAGTACAGCCTTTTTTTAAAAATAAACAAAACGCTCCACGCGGAAAGCTGCAAATGATGAAAGAAGGCTTATTCTATATATGGAACCAACCAAAATTCAAAGCGCTGTTTCTCTTTTTGACGCTGGCAATGTTCATTGCGACATCAGTAGATCTTGTGTTACTCTCGTTTTTAACGGATGTATTATCTGTAGGAGTGGAAAATTTGAGTTTTATAGGCACAGCTTCTCTGATGGGCATTTTGCTTGGGGCTTATCTTGCTCCAAAGCTGTATCCAAAACTAGATAGGAAATGGATGCTCATCCCACCGTTATTTGCAGTAGGCATTAGTGTCGGTAGCTTGCTATTCATCACAAACTGGCAATGGATTCTTCCCTTCTTCTTCTTACAAGGTATAGCATTAGGTGGATTTAACGTCACGATTGTTACCTATCTGCAAGATGAGGTGGATAATGACTATTACACACGGACGTTCAGTCTGTTTAATATGCTCACCACTTCCGTCGCTTTGCCTGGTATTTTAATCACTGGACTTTTACTAAGGGAATTTGAAACCATTCACACGATACAACTGATGACCGGTATATTGCTATTACTTGGCGTCATCGGCTGCTGGGCCATTCCCCGATTAGGAATGGGAGCCAAACTCAGATCAACATAGTAGAAAGGATGAAATACGAATGACATTGAAGCATGCTATTTTGGGCTTGTTAAGTAAATGGGATGCAACTGGATATGATATAAAGAAGGAATTTGACGACTTCATGAGCATTTTTTGGCATTCGCATCTCTCTCAGATTTATCCAGAGTTAAATAAGCTTGAAGCCGAGGAGCTCATCACTAGCAAGCTTGTTCCCCAAGAGGGTAAACCGCATAAAAAAGTTTATTCAATCACCAATGGGGGCATTGACGAAATTACTAACTGGGTAGGGTCTCCACCTGATCCCCCTAAAATTAAAGACCCTTTTCTCATGCAAGTGTTTTTCATGGATAATATCTCTGCGGACGAGGTGATCTTTCAACTGAAATATTATCAGGGAGTTCGACAAAAACGACTGAAAGAGATGAAACAGACCGTACAGGAAGCATGGGAATCAATTAAAGAGCGGCAAACCATGACACCTAGGCTCCTTATGTCTTCAGCTGTGTTGCGGAGAGGATTAGAACAGGAAGTGCAGTACATTAAATGGTGCGAAGAAACCATTGAGCTGGTCGAAGCCTGCAAATCACTATGGGATGCGGACACTTCCACGGAATCTGTGTTGCCGTTTGATGAGGCTAAGGAATTGGTAGAAGACTACTTTAACGTTGCGGTTGTTCTCGAGGAAAAGGAAGATTGACTACAGTTGGAATAGAGTAACACCTCTCTCAGACGGTCTAAGAAGGAAAAAACGACAACAACTTCAAACATCATAGGAACAGGTAACCCCCTTGTATAGAACAGGCTAATTAGACCCCATATGAGTATTGACCAACGAAAACTTGGTGGTGGTCTGCATGAAGCTCAAACCTCTGTTGTTTGATCAGGGATTGGGGAAATCAAAAAGTATCCATCAGCAGTCGAAAGTCGTATAGCTAGGTATTTCTTTAACATGTATTTACCTGACGAGGCGATGATGAAGGTATAAGATAGACTATTATACTCCTGCATATCGATAGAGGATGAGGCGATAGACGAACTCGATCATTTGGGCCAGTGAAGTTTTGACAAATAATTGAGAATAAAAGATCCCGATAAAGTGAACAGCCATTGGAACGGAAACATTCCAATTTACTTTGTGCGTTACTAGCCAGCGGCTCCCTTCTCCGCACTAACTGGCTCTATCGTCCGCAAACGGTGGCTTAAACCCACACAGCTCAGCTGGCTCATTCCGTGGAACTGAAAAGAGTAATCCTAACCTTATGCAAAAGCTTCTTTCGTCAATTATGGGCTGTCCCAAAGTCAATGTTGACCATGGTACAGCCCCTATTTTTATGGTTTATTCCTTCCGTATGTTAGTTTGAATTTTGCTCTTGGTAATTTTTCTGTTTTAGCTCCTGACGTTACTGTCTTCTTGCTTCCAATTAGATACAATAGCAAAATAATAATCATAAAGCCTGCAGAGAAACTAAACGTCATGCCGTAGCCAACGTTTTTTGCCAGGAATCCAAGTGCTACTGACCCAATCGCTAATCCAGAATCAATAAAAATGAGGAGCATGGAATTGGCTGTTGCCTTTGTTTCGGCTGGAACGAGCGTCAATGCCCACGCTTGGATAATTGGTTGGATGATGGCATAAGCGATTCCGAACAATACCCCTGAAACCAAGACCATCCACATCCGAGTAGAAAATCCTAAAAGAATCAAACCTGCTGCCCCTGAAATAGCGCCTGGAATAATAAGAATTCTGTGGCCGAATCGATCGAAAATTTTACCGGAGAAAGCCCGAACGATTATCATTGCAATCCCTTGTGCAATGAAAAATTGCGAAATCCTTCCGCCCACATTGATTTCTTTTCCAAACGCCCCCATAAAGTTGACTGTTCCTGCAATGGCCATATAATTGAGCGCGACCAAAATACTCGGAAGAAGGACTCGTTTATCGAACATGTACTTATAGAAAGGTTTATGAGTTGTGGCCTTTGGGTTTTCCGTTTCTTTAGTAGCCGTATTTTTTGTGAACAAGCTGCACACAAAGGAAAAAGACATGAGCCCCAGACTCAATATCATCATCGAACGGAATGAATAATGGGCTAGATAAGAAATGGCGATGAGTGGCCCTAATGTCGTCCCAACGCTCATAGACATTGCGAAATAAACGATACCCTCACCTAACCGTGATTTTGGAACAATATTACTTGATATCGTAACGACTAAAATCGTCAGCATGCTAAATCCAATCCCCTGCAGCGCTCGAATGAAGATTAAAAATCCGATTGATTGGCTGACAAAAGTAAGACCGATCGTGCCCATAAAATAAAGGAGGGAAATAACGAGGAGCCATTTCATATTAACTTTTTGGATAAGGACACTTGCAAAAAAGCGCGTAATGAGTGATGCCAACATTAAAGTCGTCGTCATGGTTCCTGCGATTGCAGGATTCCCGTTAATGGTTGCTATAAAAAGTGGGAAGCCTGCTGTAAGCATATAAAAAGAAGCGAACATGACTAAAGTCAATGAGATGATAATGACGTATTGGTTCGTCCATAGTTTCACTTTTAATTTACGCATAGTGGATGAGACCGCCTTCCTAGGCATTTTCTAAAAATAGGGATGATTGATACGTAAAATTGCTTTATAAATCATGGCAATTATTCTTCCCTTGTTTTTATAAAATATTTTGGTTTAAGTGCTGTCACTCCTCGTTTTTTGTCGAAAAGCATTTTGATACTTTTCGGGCTGTGTTAGTGATTCGCATTGAACCGTCTCTGAGAAACACTATTTTTTTGGTCATTAGTGAATTTTTTTCAAATGTCACTTCCTATCATGACACATGGCTGGTTGTAGATCCGTCTAATCTTTCAGGAGGGATCAGGATGAGAAAATGGATCATTATTTTTGGCGGAGTTTCATTACTGTTTATAGCTGGGCTTTCTTACTACTTCTTGACTCAGTTCAAGGTGGTCAACGCCTGGGAAGGAAATGAAGAAGCCATTGTCATGGCCAATAAAGTGTGGAGTATTCAGTTTACCGAAAAAATCTCGGCAGAAAGTCTTCGTTCTGATTCAATCTTTGTTTTGGATGATCAAGGAAAGAAATTTAAAACTGCGTTGTCCCTTAGCGACGATCAAAAAACCGTTTATATTGATCCGCCAAGAGATGGGTATCAACTTGACGCAAAATTTTACACCCTCCATTTTAAAAGAGACCTTAAATCTTCCACAGGGAGAAACCTGGGAAGGGATAAATCCTGGAAGTTCGTGGTGAAAGAAGACCTTCCTGTAATAGGATCGAAGGAAAAATTGAATGGTTATTTTAAAAATCTATTAAAAGAAGAAAAAACGTCGCGAGGCGGCTGGTTTTCAAGTGATACCAGTGAGTCGAGCATGAGCGGCGAAAAGTCATCTGCGGATTCAGCTGCCAATGCTGATTATTCCCAAACAAATAATCAGGTTCAGGGAGTGGATGAAGCAGATATCGTAAAAACAGACGGGCGTTATATTTTCCAAGCGGAAGAGAATGAAATCCGGATCATTCATGCTGCGCCGCAGGAGGACATGAAGCTATTGTCGAGGATTTCTTATCCTGAAGAGTTTATGCCGTACCAGCTTTTTTTACACGAAGGGAAATTGGCTGTCATCGGCTATCAGTATCACAATCCTTCGAGACCATATGAACAATTGGTGAAGGATTCAAAGATTTTACCAATGATGATGTCAACGAAGGCTGTTATATATGATGTGAAAAATCCGGCCAAACCTGTGCAGATCCGGGAGGTTGCGCTGGAGGGAAGCTATGTGTCAGCGCGGAAAGTGGAAAGCATGGTCTATTTGGTCACCATGCATCACCCGGAATATTGGCTGCTCCGTGAAGACGAAGAACTCGATATAAGGCCAAAGTATTATGATACAGCATCCGGTACTGCCGAGAAAATTGTCAGTTATAATGAAATTAATTATTTCCCTGAATCAAAGGAGCCCAATTATGCAATGATTGCGGCGTTCGACCTCAATCAGCCAGGGAAAAAAGCCGCTGTCACCACTTATCTGGGCAGCGGGGAGCAAATGTACATGTCGAAGGAAAACCTCTATCTCGCGATTACGAATTGGGCCGAGCATCCACGTGGGGATTGGACAGAGATGCCAGCACTGGATACAACGATCCATAAGTTTTCAATCAAAGGGCTGGAGGTAGAATCCCAAGGATCTGCGTTCGTGCAGGGCACCGTGCTTAATCAGTTTTCCATGGATGAGCATGAAGGACATTTCCGGGTCGTGACGACAAAGGGATATGCCTGGGATGAAAGCAGGCCATCCTCAAATGCCCTCTATATATTGGATAAAAATCTGAAGCCTACAGGAAAGCTTGAATCATTGGCACGGGGAGAGCGAATTTATTCAGCGAGATTCATGGGCGACCGGATCTATATGGTCACCTTTAAAGAAACAGATCCATTATTCGTCATTGAAGCCAGCGATCCGGCAAAACCAAAAGTGCTCGGTGAATTGAAGATTCCTGGCTTCAGCAACTATTTGCATCCATATGATGAGAACCATCTGATTGGATTCGGGCAGGATACGAAAATCATTGCGGAAAAAGGAGCGGGCGCACAGCTGCGCATTCTGACCGATGGCGTCAAAATATCGCTGTTCGATGTCAGTGACATGCATCATCCTAAAGAGAAATTCACAGAAATTATCGGCGGGAGAGGAACGTATTCACCGTTAAATGACGACCATAAAGCATTGTTATTCAACCAAGAAAAGAATTTGTTTGCCTTCCCGATTTCCGTTTATCAAAACAGCAAGGAAAACGAATATAATCAAATCTTTAACTACCAGGGGGCATATGTATACAGCATCGATTCCGAAAAAGGGTTTGCTCTTAAGTCGAAAATCACCCATATGGACAACGAACAGCCATCCATATATGAAGAATACGATCCAGCAATCAAGCGTCTCCTGTATATCGGCGATACTTTGTACGCACTCTCCCCGGGCAAGATCACAAGCCATGATTTGAAATCATACAGGCATATCGGAACACTCGGTCTAAGATAATTGTTACTTGTGCCTGTCACTCCCCATTGGCGTTCTTTTTTTCTATCTATGATATTATAGATGAGCAAAAGGAAGGGAGTGTTTTTCAATGAAAGAACAGAACAATGCTTTGCCGCCAAAAACTTGTGAGATTGAGCGTCTTGTCACAATGGAAGACGACGTTAATAAAGTGTTGGCAGGCAAGAAAACTGCTACGCGCCGTAACGGCCGTTATGCCGATGTAGGCGAAATCATGGAGTTAAAAGGAAAGAAATTCATCGTGGACAATGTCTATTCCCAATCACTTGGAGAATTGACTGATGCAGATGCCGAGCGTGAGGGCTTTGAAAATGTGGAAGCGTACAAGCAGTCGATCCTATCGTATCACCCGGGAATGCCTTGGCTTCCGCAAATGCGCGTCTGGGTGCATGAATTTAGTCCTGTTGAAGAATAAGAAATGGATTTATTGTACCGAATCATCATTTACCTTCACGTCGCAAGCGCGATTGCGTCCATTGGGCCGTTCTTCATTTTAATGCCCATTGTGAAAAAACTGCCTGATGCTGTGGAGAAAGAGCTGGATGCCCATTTGGCTTTGCTGAAGTCAGTCGTGCGGCTGTCAAAACACGCAGGCCATGTGCTGGTTGGAACAGGCGTGCTGCTCGTCATCCTCGGACCATGGACATGGAAAACGCCGTGGATTGTCGGAACCCTGGCACTTCTGTTCGCCTCCCTCTTTTTCCTGGCACGGGCATTCTCTCCAACACTTCGTGAATTTGCCGAAGAAGGCGCAAATAAAATAGCACTCACCGCAAAATTAAAGCGCACCATCTGGACCTACATCATTTTATTGATGGCGATGCTCTGGTTAATGGTCGTGAAACCGAATTTGTGGTGAAGATGTTTCCAGCATTGAAACCTATTTCCGTATTCATTGGTAAAGTTAATCAAGTCTATTTAACTAATTTTTTTTAAAAAAGGGTAGGAAAAGGCCATAGGGACGGTCCCTATGGCTTTTCTGTGTATTCTTTATTTGTTTTTAGATTTCAGTATTATGAGGGGTGCCTGGCACTGTTATTAGTTCTGCCATATGCTTGACGGCATTTTGTGTTTTTGCAAGCTCTTTTTGCATGTTGGAGTGAACAATAAATTGGCTGGATACAAAATTGGAAAAGGAAGAGAGTTTGTATAGATGAATGAGGCCTATATTTGGTGAATGGATTATTGTTTTTAAAACCAAGGTTATATCTCCGTGCTAAATGAGTGGGAGGAGCCATTGATTTACTGATATATAGATTGGAGGGAATGGGTAGAGATTACAAATGTATGTAGTCTGATTCTTTCAAGCGTTATAGCACTTGAAAGAATCGACCTCGTCCTTATTAAGAGAATCTCAAATCAAAAAATCAACCTAAAAAGCGCGACAATCAAAGCTATGCGAATAATCATTCGCACTATACGACCTCTTATTCGAGTTTCTAACACAAGAGAATCGCTTCCAACAGATAGAAGTGTTCCTCTATAAATGCCTTGGGTTGTAATAATTTCTACTTCTTCACCTACAAGACAACTAGCTTCGCCAGCAAAACTTTCGTTTGTCATTATTTTATCACCTCTCTTTTTATTAGGAAATGCAATAAAAAAAGAAAGGTTTGGACAAATGTTATGGAATGTTTGATTTATTTATCCACTCAAGAGTAAGTTATATTTGATAGGTGGGGGATTGTGCAAAATGCATTCACTCCAGAAGATTTTCAGAGATTTCCCTATAGAGACGACAGGCCAACGCGAAAGTTAAACAAGCCTATTTACCCTGTTATCAAAAAAGGGTTAGGACTATATATTCAAAATTTAAAAGATTCCGTTAAATTATTTGCTAATCTTCCAGGCTTTTCTCTACCATAGAATTGAAATGATCTTGAGGAGGGGTTGGCTTGAGGAAATGTTGGCGAGTTGGTTTATTGGCTTTACTGAGTGTTCTATTATTGGTTGGGACGATGCCGCTCACTGGCCAGGCAAAAAAGCCAAAGTTCAGTTATGACGATTATAGTCAGGTTGACCTTGGCAAAGATGGCATGGTGGCAACGGCCCATCCGCTTGCCTCTGAAATTGGAGCGGAAGTGCTCGAAAAAGGGGGCAATGCCATTGATGCGGCGGTGGCGGTCCAGTTTGCGCTGAATGTCGTTGAACCAATGATGTCAGGGATTGGCGGCGGCGGGTTCATGATGGTGTATGATGGCAAAACGAAGGAAACGACCATCATGAACAGCCGGGAACGTGCCCCTGCTGGCGCGACGCCTGATATGTTCCTCGATGAAAACGGCAACCCAATTCCTTTTGCGACCCGTGCGACTGGCGGGACAGCTGTTGGCGTTCCCGGTACATTAAAGGGACTTGAGACCGCTCTTGACAGGTGGGGAACCCAAAAGATGCAGCAACTGATCGGGCCGGCCATCAAGCTTGCCCACAAAGGGTTCCCGATTGATTCCGTTTTAGCCGAAGCGATTGCGGAAAATCGGGAAATGCTGTCGCGGACGGAAGCCAAAGAAGTTTTCCTTCCGGGTGGTAGGCCCCTTAAGGAAGGTGATATCCTCGTCCAGGAAGATCTGGCCAAAACCTTTAAGCTAATCCGCTCAAAAGGGGCAGATGCGTTCTATAAGGGGGAAATAGCATACGCTATTTCGGATATTGTCAAAGATTTCGGCGGTTCCATGGAGGTCAGTGACTTAAAGAAGTATGATGTCACAATCGACAAGCCTATCTGGGGAGATTACCAGGGATACCAAATTGCCAGTATGCCGCCTCCAAGCTCCGGCGGGGTATTTCTTTTGCAAATGCTAAAAATCCTCGATGGATTTAATTTGTCTCAATACGATGTAAATTCTGTTGAGAAGGTTCATTTGTTGGCGGAAACGATGCATCTTGCCTATGCGGACCGTGCCTCCTATGCAGGCGACCCTGAATTTGTCAATGTGCCGATTAACGGGTTGCTGCATCCTGACTATATTAAGGAACGCCAGCGGCATATTAGCCTGAACAGCGTGAACAAGAATGTTACAGCCGGGGATCCATGGAAATACGAAGAGGCTAGTGCCAATTATGCGCCAACAAGCCAGCCAAATGATCGGAAATATGGAGAGACGACCCACTTTACAGTAGCGGATAGGTGGGGGAATGTTGTTTCTTACACAACGACAATCGAGCAGCTTTTCGGGACAGGCATCATGGTTCCTGGCTACGGAATAATGCTGAACAATGAACTGACCGATTTTGATGCCGTTCCTGGCGGGGCGAACGAAGTCCAGCCGAACAAACGGCCATTGAGCAGCATGACCCCCACGATCGTGTTTGAAAATGGTAAACCAGTCTTGACCGTTGGATCACCGGGAGGGCCGACCATCATCACGTCCGTCCTGCAGACGATCCTCCATGCAATCGAATATGATATGGAGCTCAAAGCAGCAGTAGAAGAGCCGCGAATTTACACAAATAACATCAATTCATACCGTTTTGAAGAAGGAATTAACCAAGATATCATTGCGAGTTTGAATGAAATGGGGCATAGATTCGGCTCTGAACCTACCACAATTGGTAATGTCCAAAGCATTCTAATTGACCATGAAAAAGGACTATTCAAAGGAGTCGCGGATTCGAGTAGAAATGGCGCCGCAATCGGGATTAATTTAAAAGGGAAACGGAAGTAAGTATGAACTTTGCAGGTGCTGCAAAAATCCTATCGTAAATTTTCCCTTATTGGACAAAATAGGTACGGGACTGTGCTCCTTAAAAATAGCACTTTCCTATAAAACGTAAGGGAGTGAAATAGGATGGCTGATACCAATGAGCCTAAACGTGACACGAATGATAGCGGGTCAATAGCATTTAATGTAGGTGCGGTTCCTGGGGATACGATGGCTACTGCTCTTGATCCATTAGGTAGCGTTGCAAGTGCACCTACTGGCCAATCGCTGGAAAACAGGTCTGGAGTAGGTATCGTTGATAACAACAATGATGGTTCAGAAACAAAACAGGAGAAATAAGTTAAGAAGGTTATGGCATGCGGTGGACTTCCAAAATGGGAGTCCATTTATTTTTTTTAAAAATTTTAATTCTAGTATTATTTAACCGATACATCACGAATAGGCAACAATCCATTTGTTGTCATTGTTTTGGCCTAAAAGAACTAAAGTCTATTAACTTATGAATAAGACTAAATAATCATTTTTCCGCAATAACACCCTATTTTACAAACCCTTAACCATTTCCTATCGAACTCTTAACCAATCCTCCTTATAATCAATTTGTAATTCATTATTTTTAAGGAGGAAAATTCATGTCGTTTTTCAGAAAAAAAGTGTTAGCCGCTTCCATGTCAATTAGTCTATTGATGACAGGCATGGTTGGAAGTTCAGTTTCAGCGAATGTACAAAAGGTTCCGCCAGGTCTTGCGAAAAAAGAAAATGTAAAGGTTCAATTGTTGAGCGTAAACGATCTTCACGGCAAAATCAATGTAAGCGAACGGTTCGATAATGACCCGAATACATATGGAAACGCTGCTTACCTTGCAACATATCTTCGTGATCGTGAACAAACGAATGAAAACACGCTAATCGTCCATTCCGGGGACATGGTGGGAGGCAGCCCGCCTGTATCAGCCCTGTTTCAAGATGAGCCTACCGTTGAAGTTATGGAATCCATCGGTTTTGATGTAGGAACGCTTGGAAATCACGAGTTTGATGAAGGTGTGGACGAGCTCCTTCGTTTAACTTACGGTGGATACCATCCGAATGGAACGGCTAATTATGACGGCATCGATTTTCCAATGGTGGCGGCCAACGTTGTGTATAAGGACAGCGGGGAACTTGTACTCCCGCCATACTATATAAAAAATGTTAAGGGCCAGAAGATCGGCTTCATCGGCGTTACGACAACAGAAACACCGAATATGGTCGTTGCAAAAGGTATCACGAATGTTGAATTTACAGACGAAGCAGCAGCAATCAACAAATATGTTCCAGAACTAGCCAAGCGTGGCGTGGAAGCCATTGTCGTCCTGGCACACGTTCCTGGAAGCCAGGCCGGTGAATCGGCAACTGGGGAAATTGCAAAATTGGCCACAGAAATCAATGATAAGGTCGATATTATTATTGCCGCCCACAACCATCAAAAGGTAAATGCCGTAGTGGACAATAAGCTGATTGTTCAAGCGGGGGAATATGGAAAAGCTTTTGCTGATATCGATTTTGAAATTGATCCAGTGACGGGGGATATTGTTAAAAAAGAAGCAGAAATCGTTGATGTCATTCAACAAGGAGTCACACCTGATCCTGAGGTGTCCGCGATTTTGGAAAAATACACAATTGCTATCGCGCCTAAATTGAATGAAGTCATCGGACAAGCAGCAAACTCTATGCAAGGCGGTTATATCACAAAGGAATACTTTGGCGACAATGCCCTGGGAAATCTGATTGCGGATGGAATGAATGCGGCAATGGGAAGCGATTTTGCCATGATGAATGGCGGAGGAATCCGTGCCAGCCTGGATGCAGGCGAGATTACCTGGGAAGAATTGTACAATATCCAGCCATTTGGCAACACATTGGTCACAATTGAAGTCCAAGGATCTGAGATGGATGAAATTGTGAATGCGCAAATTTCTTCTTACGGGCCTGATGCCTCGATTGGCGGTTTCCATTACAAATGGGACAGCACAACCGGCAAAGTGACTGAAATTACCTTGGCTGATGGGACTCCTATTGACCAGAACGCAACGTACACACTGACAGTCAACAATTACATGTACGACCATTACTCTGACAAGTACAAGCTCCGTGCCTACGGCGAAAATCCCGTTCATGGACCGGACGACCTTCAAGCCACAGTTGATTTTGTAAAGAGCTTCACATCTTCAATCAACTACGAAGCAGAAGGGCGCATTATCAATATTTCAGCGGCGCAATAATTAGGAAGTTTAACGAAGAGTTTGCCTTTTTTAAGGCAAGCTCTTTTTGTAATAAAGCGGATGGAATGAATGCGAAAAATGAAGAGAAAATGGTGGGAACGAAACCATATGACTTTCCTTTTTTTGCAAAAACAATGGATTAGCCTGATAAAATGTTCCTCTTTTCATCATAACTGTTTAAATTCCTTAGTACAGGGAAACTAACCCAATGGAAGGAGGAGCAGAAAATCAAAAAGTATGAAAAAAATGAGGAGGAGACATTGTTGAAGTTTGTTAAAAAAATATTTTGTTTGGGCATTTTTGCTTTAAGTTTCGGTTTTGCTATTCAACCAGCAAATGCAGCACAGTTATCATATGGTTCCACGGGGAAGCAGGTCATACATACTCAAACAATATTAAAACAATTGGGTTATTTTAATACGGAGGTTACAGGCTATTATGGCCCCATCACTGAAAATGCAGTGAAAAGGTTCCAACAGGATTTTAACATCGAATCCCTGGGAATTGTAGGGCCAAAAACATCAAAAAAACTTACGGAAATTGAAATGATGGCGCATGTTGTTTACGGTGAGGCACGTGGTGAAAGTTACGAAGGACAGGTTGCTGTGGCAGCTGTCATACTCAACAGATTGCAATCAGAAGAGTTCCCAGATACAATCTCGGGGGTTATTTTCCAAAGGAATGCCTTTACCGCAGTCCAGGACGGACAGTTCTATTTAATTCCTGATTCCTCGGCATACCAGGCAGTCAGGGATTCATTGCTAGGTTGGGATCCGAGCCAAGGTGCTGTTTTTTACTATAACCCTCGTCTTGCTACGGATCAATGGATTTTCTCCCGCCAGGCAATAAAGCAAATTGGGAACCATACATTCGCCATGTAACGATTTATTTCAAAAAGTTTCTATTTAAAAAAGCACAATTAGACTTAAGATAACTCGGCGTAAAGCCGAGTTTTTTTATTTGGTAGAAAGTGATTTGCCAAAACTGTTTTTATCATTGCCATGTTTGGGCACAAGGCAATGCACTATCCGCTTGTTTTTTCATAGAATACTTCGGGCAAACTCAGAACCGTCCCCAATTAGCACCCATTTATCAATATCCGAACTATTAAAATACTAGAATAAATAGTAATATTCAGAAAAAATAGTTGACAAGAGCAACCAATAATATTTAATATAAGAACAAGTTGTTTTAAGCAACTAAATTTTTTGTCTGATAAAGGATTGAAGCGGATGGATGAAAAAATTCAGAGGATTAAAAGATTCAATCGTTTTTATCTAAATGTTGTCGGGCTGTACTCGCAGTATACCGATGGCAGCCCTTATTCAATGTCGGAGGCCATGATCCTATTCGATATTAATCAAACGGAAAAATGTACAGCTTCTCAGTTAACGGAATCCTTCAAATTCGATAAAGGGTATGTGAGTAGAATCATTAATAAACTTAGTGACCAAGGTCTTATTAGGAGAGTATCCTCGAGCAATGACAAGCGAATGAAATATCTGCATATCACTGAGCAGGGGGAAAAGGTACTAAGAAATCTATCAAATAATGCCAGTGATAATGTAAGGAAAATGATTGAGAAAATTAGTATGGATGAGCTTGATACGCTGATTGATGCAATGGAAGAAATAGAAAGAATTTTATCAAACAAAGGGGAATGAAGTAATGCTTAAGAAAAATGGAATAGTTGCACTTCTTTTAGTTGTCGTAATGGTTTTATCAGCTTGTACCGCAGGAACCAATGCTGATAATAAGTCATCTGATTCAGGTTCAGGCGGTGGCAGTAAAGGGCCGCTTATCATCGGCTTTGAAGCGGACGCTTCGACTTTATTAGCAAACCACGATGTAAACTACACAACAGACACTTTAATTCGTAACATCTATGACCCGATCATCGACCGAGACGGAAAAACAGGTGAATTTGTTCCTGTTTTAGCGGAAGAGTGGAAGAATGTAGACGAAAAAACATGGACCCTGAAGCTGAAAGAGGGGGTTAAATTTCATAACGGTGCAGATTTTAATGCGGATGCAGTAAAATTCAGCATTGATTATATTCTTGATGAGGCGAACGGCTCGTATTACCGCTCAAGGTGGGCGAGTATCGAAGAGGTTGTCGTCCTATCGGATTATGAGGTGGAAATCCGTACAGCCGTGCCCTTCCCAAGTTTAATTCAGCGCATTGCGGAGGACTTGCTCATAATGGAGCCGGGTTATGTGAAGGAAGTAGGTATTGAGAAAGCAGCACGTGAACCGGTTGGAACTGGCGCCTATACATTTGTTGAATGGTCAAGGGATAACCACTTGAAATTAAAGGCAAATAAAGACTATTGGCAAGGAAAGCCAGCGGTCGAAGAAGTGGAATTCAGGATTATCCCTGAATTTAGTGCCAGAATGTCTGCGTTCATGAGTGGTGAGATTCATCTCTTTAAGAATATCCCAGTAGACTCGGTTGCTCAGTTTGATAAAAACCAAATAGGGGAAGTTCCTTCTTCCCGCATTAACTATTTAGCACTCTCTAATTTGGTCGACGGCCCATTAAAGGATGTAAAGGTTAGACAAGCCATTAATTACGCAATAGATGCAGATGAACTCCTTGAAGCAGTATTAAATGGCTACGGCACAAGAATAACAGGCCCGCTATCAAAATTAAATGCCGACTATGCTGAAACGAAAGACTATGGGTATGATCCTGACCGTGCGGTTCAGTTAATCAAGGAGGCTGGGGTTGATCCGAAGGAATTATCATTAACCCTTGATACACCAAGCGGCCGTTATCCTATGGATTCACATGTCGCGCAGGCAATTGCCTCCCAATTACAGAAGGTCGGGATAAAAGTAAATGTTCAAGTAAATGAGTGGGGTAAGCATTTGGAAAAGATTCAAAAAAGGGAGACTGGCGATATGTACATGCTTGGCTGGGGGCCAGCTTTTGATGCACAGTCAACCATTGAGAATCTCTTCACACAAAATGCGCCGTACAGCAGTTTCTATCAGGAAGATATTGAAAAGAAAATCATGGAAACAAACCAATTGTTTGATCAAAAAGAGCGTCAAACAGGGTATGCAGAGATTCAACAGTTATTAGTGGACCAGGCAGCATGGGTTCCGCTATGGCAACAAGCCGACCTTTACGCTATTAGCACTTCTTTGAAATTCTCACCGCGAATTGATGAGAAAATGAATGTATTTGAGATGTCCTGGAAGTAGAGTAAGAGATTCATCGCTTCCAGCAGCTTGCACCAAAGAAGGGAGGCATAAGACCTCTCTTCTTTTATTCGAAAGCATAAGGGAGGAGTTGCTTATGTTAGATTTTGTTGCCAAAAGATTACTGCAAGTTATTCTTGTGGTCATTCTAGCCCTTACAGTTGTTTTCTTTTTGATTCGTCTTTCAGGAGATCCAACAACTCTTTTCCTGCCTCCCGATGCGCCGAGGGAGCAAATTGAAGAATATCGGGAATTATTAGGATTTAATCGCCCGTTGGTTGTTCAATATGGGGAGTTCATGTTTAACGCGGTTCAAGGTGACTTTGGAAAATCGTTAAGAAGTGGCGAGGACGCACTGGGGCTAGTTTTGCAAAGAATGCCTGCAACGTTTCAGTTAGCCTTTGCAGCATTATTTCTCTCCATTCTCATCGCTATTCCTTTAGGAGTTTTATCGGCCTATAAGCGAAACACGTTATTTGATAAGGCAAGTGTTGCCCTGACTGTGATTGGCCAGGCAATTCCCAACTTCTGGTTTGGCTTAATCCTGATTTTTATTTTTGCGGCTCAGCTCAAAATACTCCCGTCAAGTGGGGGTGGTTCTTTTGCCCATATGGTTCTCCCGGTCATTACATTAGCTCTATATAGTATATCGAGGTTTGTCCGGTTTACGAGATCAGCCATGCTGGATGTCTTAAACAAAGACTATATCCGCACTTCTAAAGCCGCGGGCGCGCCAACCATGAGCTTGATTATGAAATATGCCTTAAAGAACTCGCTAATTCCAATCATTACGTTAGTTGCACTTGACCTCGGTGTTTTATTAGGAGGAGCCGTGATTACGGAGGCGGTCTTTTCTTGGCCGGGTGTTGGAAGGTTATTACATCAGTCACTTATGAACCGGGATTTCCCAATCGTTTTGGCAGGAGTTTTTATCATTGCCATTATTTATTCCGTCATTAATTTTATTGCAGACGTTTTATATGCGTATGTAAACCCTCAAATTCGAGTGAAGTAGGTGAGGATGTGGAAACGGGTACCATTTCTGCTGCTAAGAAGCCACTGAACATGAACGTGAAGAAAAAATCAAAGCTGAAAGTTATGTTCCGAAAGCTGACCCGGAGTTGGACAGGGACGCTCGGTTTCTGTCTCATTATCCTATTGATTGTCCTAAGCTTATTTGGGGAGTGGATTGCTCCATTTGATCCGATGGATGCTCAATTAAGGGATAAGTTATTACCCCCGATGACGGAAGGCCATCTATTAGGCACGGATCAATTAGGCAGGGATATATTCTCACGGATCATCGTGGGTGCGAGGGTTTCTGTGATCATCGGTTTGGCAACGGCCTTATTGGCGGGGCTGATCGGTACCGTTATCGGGGTAATCGCCGGCTACTATAGGGGTTGGGTCGATGCTGTCCTAATGAGGATTGTCGATGTTCAGCTGAGCTTCCCTTTTATATTGTTGGTTCTCGTCATCAATGCGGTGTTAGGCGCTGGGCTTCGAAACATCGTTATTTCTTTAGCCCTGGCAGGTTGGGTCATTTTTGCAAGGGTGATTCGAAGCGAGGTCCTGGCTTTAAGGGAGAAGGAATTTATTACAGCTGCGATCGCCACTGGGGTTCCTAAATTCGAAATATTGGTTAGGCATATCTTACCCAATATCTTTACACCAATTATTATTCTGGCTTCTCTGCAAATCGGCACCTATATTATCGCGGAAGCCTCCGTTAGTTTTTTAGGTTTTGGCGTTCAGCCGCCGGCACCAGCGTGGGGGAATATGCTGAATGAAGGAAAGGATTATATTTTCAGCTCATGGTGGTTAATCACTTTCCCTGGTATTGCTATTATTCTAACAACACTTGGAGTCAACCTATTCGGTGATTGGTTGAGAGATACACTCGACCCTGAACTTAAAGGGGAATGATCGGAGGGAAAAAAGATGGCTGAGGTACTTCTTGAAATCAAAGACCTTGGAATCCAATTTAAAACAGGGGAAGGGACCGTCCAACCGATTCGAGGGGTTAATTTCACCTTGAAAAAGGGGGAAACGCTTGGTGTTGTTGGTGAGTCTGGAAGTGGGAAAAGTGTGACCTCACTGGCTGTTATGGGGCTGCTTCCAGAACAGAACAGTAAAATTGTTTCCGGAAGCATTCATTTTAACAATCAGGATCTCACTCATTTAAGTGAGCGGGAGTATAGAAAGCTCCGCGGGAATGAAATGTCGATGATATTCCAGGAACCAATGACCTCTCTCAACCCTGTGTTTACAATCGGTGAACTGTTAAGCGAGCCGCTTAAACAGCATAAAAAAATGTCAAAGAAGGAAAGAAAAGAAGCAATCATTCAGGTTTTAAAACAAGTAGGGATTCCAAGAGCCGAACAGATTATAAATGAATACCCTCATCAATTATCCGGCGGGATGAGACAACGTGTCATGATTTCCTTAGCTCTTTTATGCGAGCCGAAATTATTGATTTGTGATGAGCCCACAACGGCGTTGGACGTTACGATCCAAGCGCAAATACTGGAGCTTATGAAGCAGATTAAAAACGAAAAAAATATGAGTCTCTTATTTATTACGCATGATTTGGGTGTCGTGGCGGAGATGTGTGATCGTGTGGTTGTTATGTATGCCGGGGAGATTGTTGAAGTAGCGGAAATTAACGAATTGTTTGATACTCCACTCCATCCCTATACGAAGGGCTTGATTGATTCTCTTCCTTCGAATAATGACAGAAAAAGCACGCTTTATTCTATAAAAGGACAAGTACCAAGGCCAGAAGAGATTGGTGAAGGGTGTGCTTTTGCAAATCGTTGTCCTTATGCGTTTCAAAAGTGCATTGAGAAAACGCCGCCCACTTTTTCAAAAGGGGGCCATTTGAGTAAATGCTGGCTTCAGGAGTCTGAACGGCAGGTGGTTATCCAATGACAGAAACACCCCTTTTAGAAGTGAAAAATTTAAAGAAATACTATGAAATATCCCGTGGCCTTTTTAAGCCCAAGCTCATCGTGAAGGCCGTGGATGATGTTAGTTTTTCCATTAAAAAAGGAGAAACCTTTGCCTTGGTAGGTGAGTCTGGATGCGGGAAGTCGACTACAGGAAAAACCATTTTAAGATTAACAGACGCAACATCCGGTGAAGTCCGCTATAAAGGGGAGGACCTTATGTCTTTACCCTATGAAAAAATGCGGTCACTTCGAAGAGAAATACAAATGGTTTTTCAAGATCCGTATGCATCTTTAAATCCAAAGATGACGGTGAAGGAAATCTTACTGGAGCCATTGCGTGTCCATAAGAAATATTCGGCTGAGGAACGGTTACAGAAAATCATTAAGATTTTAGAAATAGTCGGTCTCTCCGAGGCACATCTTGATCGATACCCCAATGAATTTTCAGGCGGGCAAAGGCAGCGAATTGGGATTGCCAGAGCGGTTATCTTAAACCCGGACTTTATTGTCGCTGATGAACCCGTTTCGGCGCTTGATGTTTCCGTTCAATCTCAGGTCATTAATTTGATGCTCGAGCTTCAAAAGGAATTCGGGTTGACGTATTTATTTATCTCCCACGATTTAAGTGTCGTTGAGCACATGACAGATCGGGTTGCCGTTATGTATCTTGGCAAAATTGTTGAATTAGCTGATACGGAGGAACTGTTTGAAAATCCGAAGCATCCTTATACACAGGCGTTAATTTCAGCTGTTCCCGTCTCGCACCCAAAAGAAGTGAAAGAGCGAATTGTCTTGACAGGAGATGTACCGAATCCTGCAAATCCACCTTCCGGGTGTACGTTCCATACAAGATGCCCTTTTGCAATGGAGAAGTGTAAGTCGGTCGCACCGGCACTTACTGAAGTGGCTGAAGGCCATGTGACAAGCTGCCATTTATATATCAATAACGAGGAGGAAACAACGAATGCTCTTATCCATTCCTAAACATGAATTTAAAGAAAGACAGCAGAAATTTATCAATATTTACAAGGAAAAAGGCTGTGAGGCTGCGGTTCTATTTTCGGTCACCGACATCTTCTACTTAACAGGATTTCATTTTTATCCAACTGAGAGACCGATCGGCATCATTATTGATCCGAAAGACAAAGTTCATTTATTTGTACCTGCGTTAGAGCATGAGCACGCAGAAGAGTACAGTGTCGTTGATTTCGTCCATTCGTATCCGGAATATCCAGGCATCAAACATCCTATGGAGTATTTTAAGGAAACGCTTAAAGAATTCGATTTTGAAAATAAAAATATTGGGTATGACGCCCTGGGGTATAGCTCCTCTCAGGGCTATCGGGGACCTTCCATTGATCAATTAATTGATGTAAAACAATTTATTTCGCTGCATGCCGTAGTAGAAGAAATGAGATTTATTAAAAGTCCAAATGAAATTGAATTGATTAAAGAGTCTTGCCGCTGGGGTAACTTGGTTCATCGATTACTGCAAAAATATACAAAAAGCGGTCTGAGCGAAATCGAGATTACGAGTAGAGCATCTATGGAAGCAACGAAGGCGATGATTGATACATTAGGGCCGGATTATAAACCTCATGGCAGTACAGCATACGCGATGTTTCGCGGACAAATCGGTCCTGAATCTGCTTTCCCGCATGCCGTTACTCAGAATATTGTTTTGAAAAAAGGGGACACGCTCGTAACGGGAGCCGCGTCCAGTGTGTTTGGTTATACAAGTGAGCTGGAACGAGTCATGTTTGTCGAAGAATATTCGAAAGAGCAGGAGAAATATTTCAACTATATGTACGAAGCACAGGAAGTAGCGTTTAAGGCCATTCGTCCCGGAAGAAAGTATTCCGATGTCGAGAAGGATGTTCAAGCCTACTTTAAGGAAAATAACCTGACCGAATTAACAAAACACCATACGGGCCACAACATTGGATTATTGGGCCATGAGGCGCCATTCTTTGACTTAGGTGATCATACGATCATCGAACCTGGAATGGTCGTGACTGTGGAACCTGGGATATACGTAAAAGGACTCGGTGGTTTCAGGCATTCTGATACACTTCTCGTAACAGAAGATGGAATCGAAATGCTAACCTATTACCCTCGAGATCTCGAATCGTTAATTTGTTATTAATAGTCTTGTTTTTGAGAAGCACTTGATTCGAATCAGGTGCTTCTTTCACAAATACTCATTGCTTTTTTCGAATTTTTACATAAAATGATTGAGGTGACCGGGATGAAATTATTTATTTCAGCTGATATTGAAGGAATTGCGGGTGTTAGCACGATTCAACAGCTTGTCAATAACGGGGAATATCAGCGCTTTAGAAAGCTGATGACAGAGGAAGTCAACGCTGCCGTCCGGGGTGCTTTTCATGGTGGAGCATCAGAAGTTGTAGTGGCGGATGGCCATGGGAATATGTCAAACATCCTCATTGAAGAATTGGACCCACGTGCCCGGCTCGTTTCTGGCAATAATCGAGTCATGTGCCAATTGGAAGGCCTGGATGAGACTTTTGATGGAATCATTTTCATCGGGCATCACGGAAGGGAAAGTGATTCTAATGCAGTTATCTCCCATACGCTTGCTGGTGTATGTGTGAAAGAAATGAAAATCAACGGTAAAATTATTGGGGAAACAGAAATGAATGCCATGGTGGCCGGTGCTTTTGGTGTTCCAGCCATCTTTATCAGCGGTGATGACTTGTATGTGTCGGAAGTAAAAGAAACTTTGCCAGAAGTCGAAAGCGTTGTGACAAAAATAGCCCGCGACCGCCTTGCTGCCGAACTCATCCATCCTAAGGTAGTGAATGAGCAGATTGAGGCAGGGGTAAGTATAGCCGTGCAAAATATCTCATCTTTTAAACCACTTGATACAAAGGATTTGAAAACAACTTTTGAGATAGAATTCAAAGGCCCGCAGCAGGCAAGTATGACATCCACGCTTCCAACGGTGGAGCTTACGTCTCCAACAAGCATTACATTCACATGCGATGATATGGTAACGGCCTATAAGCATATGTGGGGATGTGTCATCATTGCGATGGCTGCAACAAATGGAGTGCTTGGCCATGCGAATAAATAATATAACAAATAAATTCCTCCCATTAAATTGTATTTCAAGAGGAATTATTGCCAGCCTTCTAGAAATAAAGAATCTAGGAAAGGATTTGTAAAGCTAAAGGTGCGAGTTAGTTGAATAAGAAAACATGACAGTTATTTGTATAAGACATATACTACGAAGTAAAGAGGAGCAATTTGAATTGCTCCCCCAATGAGATATTAAAATGACTAAGGATTTGGGTCCGGATTTAGTCATTTTATTTTCACATTACTGTTGGTAGGACTGATTATTAATATTCTGTCCTGAAGACTGTTGCTGATATTGTTGCTGCAATTGTTTCTGGGACTGATCTATTTGTTGAGAAATTTGGTTTAGCATATTAATGGATTGAAGTGACTGTTCAACACTGGCTAATGTTTGAGTTGCTTGATGGATTGATTGTTGTAATTGTTGAAATGTCTTTTGTTGTTGTTGCTGAGCTTGTGAACTAAATTGTTGCATCTGTTTTAGCAAATCGTTAGATTGTTGTTGGTCCTGTACATTTGAAGAGCTACCAACATTTTGTCGGCTTGAATCAAGTTGACCTAATGAATGTTGTATTGATTGCAATTGATTTCTTAAAGGTGCTAATTCATCTGCGATTTCTTCATGGACCTTTGCTGCTGCAACTCTCTCAATTTTTGCTGTCGATGATTCTGTATTACCCTTTTCTTTAATAACCTTGGTTTCTTTTTCCATTGCGAATTCCTCCTTGAGTTGATTTGTTATAAAAGATTTTGGTTTGCTAGCATCAGCAGGAGCCATAGCCGGTTTATTTCCATTTCTTACTCCGTAAATTACAGCTATAACAACAGCCATAAGCAAAATGAGGAGGAAGAATAACATTCCATTAATGGTAATGCACCTCCATTTGTATCTACAGGTCATCGCCTGATAGACAAATATATTTTTATCAAGGAGAATGCATTTTATTTCAGTTATTATTTGCCAATTGTAAAATTTGAGAAAATATTTTAATTCCTAGTTCGTGTATGATATGTAACAAAGTTCAAGGTGCTTGTTCAAGATCATATATAAAACAAATGACGTTAAGTGGTTTTGGGTTTCCCTATTATTTTTGATAGCAAAATTGCCGGTTAAAATGTACCATAATTTGAATACTTACATAAATTTCCATTAGTTTATAAATTAAGTACAAATTCTATAACGAAAAAATTAAAGTTTATTCAAATAAACACGTATAGATCAATAAAAACAGACCATCAAATTCAACTACATTTGGATGGTCTATTTGCCTTACATCATTTAATTTGGTGACAGGTAACAGAACCCATTTTGATCGGGTTCCTTTTTTATTTCGGAGGAATTGATTTGCTAGAACTGAAATTGAGGATTACCATGTTTGAGTGCTTCAATTAAATTTAGGCTGATCTTTTTTCTGAATACATCGGAAACTCAAAACCGTCCCCAATCAGCCAAAAAAAATTTTTAACAGGAACTGTAGTGGTTTTTGTTTTGCCTTCGTCTATTAGTGTGGAGTGGGAAAGGGGGGAGAGAGATTAGTGATTCTGTGTTAGTTGAAAAGGTGCTTGCTGGGAGTGACCAGGCGTTCAGGGTTCTTATTGAGAAGTACCGGCATGATGTGTTCCGGACTGTTTATGCCGTGCTGAGGGACCAGAAGGAGGCGGAGGATGCTGCCCAGGAAGTGTTTATGAAAATCTATCGTTCTCTCCCCCGTTATGAGCACCAGGGTTTCAAAACATGGATAACCCGGATTGCTGTCAATCATGCTATTGATATAAAACGAAAGCTGGCGAGGCGAAAAGAGGAAGCCCTAGAATTTCAGGCGCAGGAGGTATTCGCGACCGGCAGGGATAGTGTTGAAGAGCAAATGTTTCTCAAAGAAAAACAGCGGCTTGTCAGGGAGCGGCTTGAAGAAGTCCCGGAAAATTACCGGGATGTGATTGTTGGATTTTACATAGCGGAAAAGTCTTATCAGGAAATGGCCGAAGAGCTACAGGTGGCGGTCAAGACGATTGAGACAAAGTTGTATCGGGCCCGAAATTGGATGAGGAAGCATTGGGAGGAGGACGATTTTTCATGAAGCATTATTCATTGGCTGACTGGCTTGCTTATATTGAAGGGAAAGCGGATGCGCACCAACAGGCGGAAATGGAAGACCATCTCTACTCCTGCGCAGAATGCCTTGAACTCTATTCAACCGGAATCGAAATCAATGCTGCGCATTTCCCTGGCATTCAGAACCAGGAATTTACCGATCATGTCATGAACCAAATCACTTTTGCCAAAGGGCAGGGGGAAGAAGACGGCAATGCATTAAGCCAGCCGCATCGTAAGGAAAAGCCTTATTACCGAAACCAGGTATTCCACTACATCGTGGCGGCAGCGGCGACCCTGCTGCTTATGTTCTCAGGAGTCTTTCAATCCATCACCGCGATAGCCGGCACTATTGATTCAAAAACAAAAAATACGTCCTACACCGAAGGTTTTATTACCAAAACGTTCGCATGGATGGACTCACTGGAAAAGAACAAGGAGGATGATCAATAAATGAAGAATCCAATCGCGGCGTTGACTCTGTCTGTTTTCCCCGGACTTGGCCATATTTACAACGGCAAAATTCTCAAGGGGCTGTTTTATTTAATCACTGTTGTGGGAGCTGAACTGTTTGCTGTGGTTTTGTTCATGAATAACGAGCCTGACCTTGGCGTGATCAGCTTTTTTATCGGCCTGATCCTTTATATCATTAGCTTTATCGATATGGGAAGGCAACTTTCAAAGAGCTTTGCTAAAAAAACTGAGGGCGCAGGCGATGATGCGAAGCCTGGAAATCAGGAGTCTGAAAGGTTTTATGCGATCATCCTCTCGCTCATACCCGGTCTCGGCCACTTTCAGCTTGGCCTGATGAACCGCGGGGTGACACTGCTCGCTTCATTCATTGGGTGTGGGGTGATGGTCATGTTTGTGACAGTCATGACCGGCAGAGGTGAGTTTCTCGTTTTCCTGGCTGTGCTGCCAATCATTTGGCTCTACGGATTTTTTGATGCGACCGTCCAGCTCAATAAGAAACAGCGCGGCGAGATTCTTGTCGACAGGACGATTTTTGAGGAATTCGAAATGCGAAGGGAGGATGGCAAAAAAAGTCGGGCTATCGCAACGTTCCTTTCCATTTTCCCGGGGGCGGGGCATCTCTATCTTGGTTTGCAGCGCCGTGGCATCCAGCTCATGGCAGCGTTCCTGTTTGCGATCTACATTCTGGATGTTTTGCGACTCGGAATTTTCTTGTTCCTAATTCCAATCATTTGGTTTTATAGCTTTTTTGACGGCTTGCAAAAGGCTTCACGAAGCGGAAGTGAATCTTTGGAGGATGTACCGGTCATTACCTATTTCGTAAACCACCAAAGATGGGTCGGCATCGGCCTTGTTGTACTTGGGTTCTATTATCTATTCACAAATATCTTCCTGCCGGTTTTCCAGCCAATCATCGCGAGGTTCGTAACGGTCGATATGTACATGCTAAGCAACTATCTCCAAACAGCGATTGTGTGCATCCTGCTGATCGGAGGCGGACTGAAGCTGTTGGCCGGAAACAAAGAGAAGAAGGGGGAATCAGGGGTATGAGCAGCATAAACTGGGTGAAGGTTTTGACAGGGATGGCCATGTTGGCCGCTGCATACATTACGCTTCTGTTCAGAAAAAAAGGAAAGGCGGGGGCTCAATGAGGACTTGGCGGGTCGGTACGTTTACGATGGGTGCAGCACTCCTGTTTCTAGGAGTTCTGCTCCTCATCTCGCAATTCGCGGATTACAGTTTATACACGGTGATGCTATCGTGGTGGCCTGCTTTATTGATTATCCTTGGTATTGAAATCCTTCTATTTCTGTTTGTCCAAAAGAAGGAAAATGCCTTTTTGAAATATGACCTTTTAAGCATTTTTATCGTTGGGCTTTTAGGAACGGCTGGTATAGGGTTTGCCATCCTGAGTTCCACCGGGGTGATGGGAAAAGTTGAAGCGGCGATGAACAAGGAGGAGCGTTCCTTTGAGCTTCCTGAGTATTCTTCTTCAATGGATTCGAATATAAAGCGGATTGTTGTGAACACAGCCGGCTATCCGTTGACGATTGAAACATCGGCGAGTAAGGAAGTTTCCATTTTTGGTACGTACCGGACACAAACATCAACAGGCGAAAAGCTGTTGGAAAGTGCCAGCGATTACGTAACAGCAATTGAAAAAGGAGATACCCTTTATTTAAATATGAAACGATTGCCGTCAGGGGCTTGGCCGTTTGATTCCTATTCAACCTTGGAAGCGGCATTGCTTGTTCCTGATGACGCCAATCTCGATGTCGCGGGAGTAGACAGTGAGCTTTCCTTGAAGCCAAGAGTCCTCCTCGGTAACTGGACAGTGGACCGTGCCTCAGAGGTATCGCTTCACCTGGACAGCAGAAGTGATATAAAGGTGACTGCAACGAATATCCAAAATCTTGCAGGTAAGGACGAGCTATGGTCAGTCGGGGACAGTGAAACTAAAGGTTCGGACGAGGATGGAACCGTCCGGAATGCAGTCTACCAAACTGGTGAGGGGAAACATAGCATCGCCATCTCGAATGCGTTTAGGGTGAATCTTGAAGGCGGGCGTTGAATTTTGTTGCCTTGTATTGACCGTTTTTTTTTCGTAAGATTTTATCTGAAGAAAGGCGGCTGTGCCAGGCATTATTCATTGGATAAAACAGGATGTAGAAAAGATCCTCTCGGACTTGATGCTGAAAAACATGCTTGAGGATGCAATGGTCAAGGTTTGGCTGTAAGTGTTGAAGTTTGAGAATTGGCGACCTGCCTTTATTACATAAAACCGTCAGAAGGTAAGTCGATCCTCGAGTTCCATGATATCGACTCTGAAGGACTGAAACGGATGTAAAAGCGGCCAGGGAAATAAAAGCTGCTAAAAATCAATGTTACGGTTTTTAACAGCTCGACTTTGTAAAAGCAGCTGCTGATTCTGAAGCAATATTAAACGACATCGAAGTTTGTGCGTCTGTGTATGTTAAGGAGTTATCAACGTGGAGCGGAGAAGTTGAGGAATGAGGCGACTTGGATGTAGCCGGCAGTTGAAAAATAGATAACGCGAAACACTCATGAACTTTGGAAATTCAAAGTTTCGTGAGTGTCTTTTTTTGCCTATGAATATATTGTCCAATTATAGAAGAGTTGGTAACTTCACCTTTTTTGATTGTTAAAAAATGTATTTGAGATAGGATAATTCTTTCTCCTGTCGAATGTGTTTATTAAAGATGGAAGTATTACAAATTTTGATATAGAAAAAATGCAAAAAACTATTGGGTGATTCTAATAATGTAGATAGGGTCGCAGATAGAAATTCAATCAATCACTCTTCCCATCCTTATTTTTATTAACTTCGAGGTGAAAAAAGTATGCTGAATTATAACTTCCATGCAATTCTTGAACCACTTGAGTTTCAATCATTAGTATGTGATATTGTTCAACTTCGAGACGATATTTTTCTCGAGACTTACAAAGAAGGGAGGGATTTTGGTATTGATGGCTCTTATACAAATAAAAAGGGAAGGACTATTGTTCAAGTAAAACGCTATCAACCTAATGCTTTTAATAGATTGTATTATGATCTAAAGACAAAGGAGTTACCTAAGGTCCGGAAATTGGCACCTAATCGATATATTTTAGGAGTATCTATGGATTTTGCCCCTGGACAAAAAGAGAAAATAGTTGAATTATTCCAAGGCTGTATCCTTGATAATGAAGATATTATTAGCTCCAAGGATATCAATAACCTCCTTGGTGATCCAAGATATAAACGTATAGAATTAGCTTTTCCAAAGCTTTGGTTGCCTAGTATTAATGCATTTATCAATACTATGCATAAAACCGTACATAGTGCACTATATAAAGAGTCTTTGGAGGAACTAAAAGGTGCTGTGAAAAAGTCAAAATCTTTTGTTCCAACGAGAATCTATCTAAGAGCTCTTGAAAAATGGACCAATAAAAATGTTATTATCCTTTCAGGAGAGCCAGGGGTAGGAAAGACAACTATTGCTCATCTATTAGCACTGGCATATTTACAACCCGCTAATTTAGACGGTTTTGTTTGGGCGAATTCCATTAATGATATTTATGCGATGCTTGAAGATGACCGACAACAAGTATTTATTTTAGATGACTTTTGGGGTAGCGTTTTTAATGATGAGTTAAAAAGCAGAAATAATGAAAACCGTCTAAATAAACTTATAAAGCGAATAGTAGAATCTAAGACAAATAAAAGGCTTATCCTTACAACCAGAGAATATGTCCTTCAACAAGGGTTACAGAAAAATCCAATTCTGAAGGAAACGCTGAATCAATATGCATTGGTTTGTACTATGGAGGAATATGGATATGATGATAGAGCAAGAATTTTACTAAGTCATATCTATACATCCAAGCTAGAATATGAATTTGTCGAATATCTTTATAAAAGAATAGATAGGCTTATTTATCATGAGAATTACAATCCGCGGGTATTGGCTCTGTTTTTGGATAAGGATCGGGAAGACAACTGTTCACCAGAGGATTATTTTTATTATCTCTGTGACTATTTTGATCATCCTACTTCATTTTGGGAAGATATATTCAATGAGTTGTCCGATGAAGCAAAAATTGTTTCTATGCTGCTTCTAATATCATCGACCCCAATGCTTTATTCCGACATGGAAATTTGTTATATGAAATACATAAGTAAATGTCCTGAGGTTACAAAAGTAAAAAGTCTTAAAGAGTGTTTAGCTGAACTAGAGAAAACAATGATCAAGTCATCCTTTAATGAAGAAATCGAAGAAATTATTTTGAGGTTTACAATACCTGCGGTACAGGATTATTTATATGAATTTATGTCCGATAATATTGAGCAGTATATACCGATAATTTTAAAATCTAGTGCTTTTTTCAATCAACTTCAATTTTCGTTTCAATATTTTTCCAATCGTTGTAGTGACAGAATAAATAATTTAATAATACAAGAGTGTATTACCCACTATTCAGACTATGGAGTTAGTTATATGGAGTATGATGGGAGCTGGAATTGGGATCCAGAAGTGGAAAAAGAAATAGATGATTATTTTGTTGGGGAACTAAATAGACTTCATGAATTGCTCATTAATTGCAATCCCCAAAAACATAAAAATTTATTTGCCTTTTTAGAAGTGAAAATACAAAATTATTGTTTAACAATGGGAGCTGGCAATTTAATTTCGCAATACACTGATTTGCAAAATATCCCAGGAATTATAATCCGCTGCATTGAAAAAGGGATGGAATTTGATGGGGAGAGTATCATTAATAAATATTTTGAGGAGGCTTTCAGTGTTTACCACTTCAAAAATATGCGGGATTTCGATAAGGCTTTCCCAGAAGAGTATGCTTACTTTTATCAAAAGAATTATGAAAAAGTTAGAAGAAACTTAAAAAATACTATACTAAAAGAGTTGGATTTGCTTTATGAATTAGATATGGATATTAATTTTGATATGCTAATCGATGATGTTCCTGATGTCTTAAAAGAATTTGGACTACGGTATACAAAGCAATTCGAATCTAAGATTTTTTCTGCAACAGGGAGAAAGCCACACATTATTAGTAAACAAAAAAGTAAATTCCCACAAAACGAAAGGAACCCTGAGCGAGAAGAAATAGAACTAAACGAAATTAAACAGGATGCTTCTCTGTGGCTATTTGGCCCTAGGGAGACAAAACTAGAGAATAAAGAAAAACTTGCTTGTATTTTTGAGAGTAATTTAAGCCCTTCTTTAAAAAGTGAATTTAAGAAAATTGTTAACAGTGCCGAACCCCACTATTTATATAATCTGATGGAAACTAGAGAATCATTTGAGATTCTACTAAAAGCTTTTCCTATAAGTGAATTTAGCTTTCCAAATAATGAGAGTAGTATAATGATGAATTTCCTTTCTTATTTGAGCCAAAACAATACCGATTTACTAAAAAAAATTATAGGTTTTTGTGCAGAAGCCCTAGTTCTGTTTATATACCAAGACGAACCTGTTTTAAGAATAGATGAATTTATAACAAGTGATATATATAACACATATTTAAAAACAGATAAAGATTTTTGCGAGTATGTATTCAAAAATTTGCTTTTGTCAGACGAACAATGGATCCGTTTTCTGCACATTCCTCTTTTCATTTTCTGTAACGCTATTATTTTTTCTTTAGATGGTAAGGATAAAATGTTAGAGGAGTATTGGGAAGATTTATGGGGAGAAAATTTCAACAAACTAAAAATAATAACCAAAAACGGTCAAAAGTATAACACTAAGATTCTTTATGCAGACATTGGTACATACTACTTTAAACGTGCAGATTGGGAAGGAAGTATGTATAGGATTTTTGAGGAACTAACTCCTTTTCATTTTAATGAATTTTATGTAGCGCCACGACTCTCAATTTACCTAAAAAAGTTGGGGAATGGCGATATAGATAGTAAAATCCTAAAACACAGTTCAATTTGTAGGTTTGATTTTGAATATACTAAATTTAGAAAGCCTAAATATTCTCGCTGTTTTATTGATGATGAGTTGTCAATGCTAGATCATTTGGGAATAACTGAAGGGTTAGATATTTTTCCAAATGAAATATCAAAAAGTTTGTTAAACAAACTTCAAGCAAGAGAGGATATTTGTAAAAAGCAAAACGGGAACTATAGGGTATATGTCTATAAAATTAAAGATATACAGTTATTAAAGAGACTAGGGGTCTATGAACAATTTTATAAGTTTGTTAATAAAATTGAAGCTTTAAATTCACGATTTTTAAGAGGAGATTTCTCTCCAATAGAAGAATCAAAATTAATTTGGATAAATAATGAGTAATTTCATACCTTTTATAAATTGGTAGCCCTTAAAGGAGTGATGACAACCGGCAAAACCGATTTATTTGGGAATTGTTAATGATTAATGACAAAGACTACAAAAAAATGCTGAAACCTAGAAGATCCCTTCCCAAACATTTTAAAGCAATTTTCGGTAGAAAAAGCCTTAAAAAAAAAGAGGAAAATTCCTAACCCGGAAAACCGCCTACTGACGTGGTTTTTTATTGTTATAAGAGCTAGGGTAGTCGGGAACTACGCTATCAAAGTCATTCCACTATCTTTTCCATGTAGAAGTTTCTAGCCAATAGCCGGTACAAATAATACGATTACAATAAAGGTAAACACCCCAAGAGGCGATTTGAGAGAGGTTGTTAAGGAAAAAAACAAAAAAAGTTTCCTTAAAAGATAAGCATCATTACCTTCTATCCTCCACACCTCAAATAATTCCTCATATTACCGTCTTGCGCATCTTTCATACAAGATGCTTCTCTCAGAAAAAAGTATTCATGTGAATGCTCGAACGGATGCCATTCATAGAGCTATTCCTACTCATCATCCTCATTAGGGTAGCCCGTATTATAGTAGGATTCTGCTAACTCTTCGTAAAACCCCCAGTCCATATCCACCGTATTTTCCAATACATTTTCTAACCTTTCTGCAAAATGGTTATAGTATTCTTCTTCCATTCCGCATTTCGAGGTGACTTTGTCGTACATCATTGCAAGGCTATTGTAAAAAGAGTCATACATATTCCCGTAAGCGTTTGTAAATTTAACTCCTTGTTCTACGTAGAAGAGCATTAAATCAAGGGTCTTGAGTTCATGGCCTGTAAGTTTGCCAAAGTTTGAAATTGTTTTTTTTGCATTTGCAAGGCGTAGTTTTGGCTCCCCTCGATCAGGGAAGAATTCATTTTCTATACTTTTCTTTGCCTGGCTGTACAGTTCCTCTGTTGCTTTGTCGCCAAGAAATTTCACGGATAAAATGGACTGAACGTCTTTACTTGTTTTAAAAAGTTCTGTTATTAGTTGAATCAGTTCCTTTTGATCGTATTCTTTTAATTCCTTTTTTAACTCTGACACTTTGATTTTCACTGTTGATTCCTCCCGTGTACGAAAATAATGTTTCTTTACCTATTATAAAATAAAAAGACCAGGTTAGATGGTTTCAGTTTTGCTGTTTTTCTCATTGTGATTATGGGAAAAGTACTAGAGAACGATATGAGTAAAAGGAGGCGGAAGGAATGAGTGATGAGAAGAAAAAGCTCGAGGAAGTGCTTTCACATTCGCTTGAAGTCGAAGAAAATCTGATGCGGACGTATTTAATCACGGCTGACAATATCCATGGAGATGATGAGCTTAAGAATCGACTCGAGAATTTTGCGGAAGGGAATGCGAAACGAACCGATCAGCTAATAGAAGAGCTTAAGGAGCTAAAGGATAAATAGTTTGGAACAATCTGCTGCAGGAGAGGTTTGCGGCAGATTTTTTTATGGAATATTTTACAGGCTGGAAGGCTTACAATAGCAGAGTTTCCCGTTTCATAGGAAGGGAATGAGCTTTGTTAATGCAAAAAAGGCCAAGATTCTGATTTCTCTTATGGCAAAATCAAAACCGCTTCCATGTAGCTGGATTAGCCACAGTCAGATACCCTTTATGAATAGTGAAGAATGAGTGTCTTTTCGTCGGGACAGCATTTTTTCTTGGCAGAAGAAAGATGATATAATAGAAGGGATAAAATTCAAGGCGGTGAGATATTTGGGGGTAAATCGTGAAGAATTAAAGCGAATGATTGACCAAATTCCTGAACAAGATGCTCTTGAAGTGTATGATTTTATTGAACAATTAAACATGAAAAGGGAAAAGGTTACTTTAAATGAGATAGAGGTTGAATATCTTGCCAAAGATGAAAATTTGATAAGCCAGGTTCAAAAAAGCCGTGAAGATCGCCGGAATGGACGTGTTTACGGCAGAGAGTAGGGGCTTCAATATCTTCGCAAAAGATTCGAGGATTCCTAATGGATGACAAGGAATATGATGTTTTTTGGTCACAAACTGCGTTGGATGAATTAAGTAATATTCTTGCTTACCCTTCATAAGTAAAGGAAAGAATTTATTTGGACTCGTTTAATCGATTATCATATATGCCTACACTTACAGCAAAGAAAATCCCTTATGGTTTAATGGAAGGTTATTGGGCGAGACTCGGACTATACAAAGTTATTCTACTATTTGAGGTAAATGAAGAAAAAGCAGTAGTTTGGATTGATGGCATTAAACATAAGTGGGAAAATCCACCTTGGAAAGATAAATAATTTTTGAGGATAGATAAGCATCTACATCGGTTGTAGATGTTTTTTTGTGCTATCTATTTGTGCAAGCTCGCAATAGATTGTTTCAAAAGAATTGTATAGTATATGTTAGAATATTAGTAAAAAAGGGTGGTAAATAATGGCTGAGGCAAAAATTCATCCATTGATTTTAATGAGTCTTTTGATCAATGCTATTGGAATGGGAATGTTTGCTTATGAAAATTACCATGAAAATAATATGGGTCATTCTGTAACATTTATAATTTAATGTTTATTTTTGGTCGTTCTAACAGTTTATGGATTAATGAGAAACCATAAAGTAAACCGCACCAGCAAAAAGAGAAACTAAGCATCTCTGATATGGTGGGGCCGGGTCGTCTTTGACGTCCATTTCCAGACTCCATGAGGGAGTGATAAAGTTGATCAGGAACAACACAGTGTCCAAATCGTACTATCGAAGACTGATTTTACGAGATTTAATTTTTGGCAGTAAAAGCAGCCTGGTTTTGCTTGTGCTTTATGTGGCGTTGTGGCGGATTACATACACCATTACTAAAATAGGACAATTGAAGACCAATATTCCAATCTTTATCGGACTCTGCATTCTGATGTTCTTAACGTTTATCTATATCTTTGTCTCTTATCGTAAGTATATGAAGAAAGCCTGCTTATTCGAGATAGGCAGCCGGATTGATCTCGATGAGAAGCAATTGGTCTTTGTCTCAAATGCTTCCACTGACCGGCATGTTTTTTCCTTCGAAAGTTTAACAGCAATAAAGGAAAACAAAAAATGGTATCTACTATATTTTCACGAACAAACCATGATCCCTATTTCTAAGGAAACGAGCGATTCCCTTGAACAGGTAAAAGAGTGGTTAGCCGGTTTTAAGCCGATTTATCCAGCCTTTTGGAAAGGGACGGCACTTTTCTTTTTACTCGTTACCCTTGTTGGAGGCTATTCTGTTGGCAAAAATGCAGTCGATTTTAACGGGGCTTTAGCCTGGAAAATCAACGAGCTGAAAACGGAATCTAGAATAAAGCTGAAGAACGATAACTTTTACGAAACAAAGCTTGATGGCATACTCGATTCCGTAAAAGCGGAGATGGAGCTGGAACCGTATTTAATGACCAATGATTTAGAAATTGAATTTGAACAGGATGGGACGATGACATCTATTTATACGTATATTTACGGATTCGACCGGAACGAGGAATTGCAATCAGGATACTTGATTCATTTTGACAAAACAAAAAGCAATAGGATCAGGGTACATAAACAGGATTGGAATGGGGAAGGCACAACGGTTTACGATCGAAATAACGATTTATCAATTGTGAACAAGATGCTGGAATTGATCCCTGTTGAAGATGTTGTAAAGCGTTGGAATGAGAAGCATTCTGCTGTCCTCTACAAAGGAATCAGGAATTGGGGAGTTACCCGGGAAGGGATTCACTTTATTGATGAAAACGGAAGGGAACTTCCTTCCGAAGCTGACCCGGAAAACTCTGGCCCAACCATTTCCCTTTACGTGCCAGGCAAGGAGGATTCGATAACTCCACAGCGGTATATTTATAAACCATTTTTTCGCGAAGAGTAGGGCAGTTATTTTGAAAAAAGGATGGATTGAATGAAGAAAGGTCATAGCAGTCAGTTACTCATTTTCATTTTAGTTTTCGTTGCGATTGTGACCGTCCTTATTTTGCAACTAAATCATAGGGAACAAAAAATACCGAATGTAAAGCCGGTTGAAGTCAAAAAGGCAGAGATAGACAGCAAACTCCCCTACACATTGCAAGTAGTTGAAGGTGACGAAAAACCGGAAACGATTGCTTACCGATTCTGGTTTGAACTCATGGATCGGTTACTGCAAGAGGGGGCGATTGCGGGTAAAACTTTTACGAGATTTACGAAATTAGCGGGAGATGAGAATTCTTTTATAGTTGCGGCCGTTTTTCAAGTGCAGCTGCCAGAAGCACCGAAAATCGATTACGGCTTGGGGAAGGCAGACGAGAATCGTGTCGTACCTGATATAGTTTGGAAGCTTTCCATCAATAAAGGTGAGGGCTTAACGTACACATTAACGAATATTGAAAGAACTACGGATACGAAAATCGGCTTGCCACCTGTTGAATCGATGGAAGACTATCAAAAGAAAGCGGGAATTAAGGATCAATCCAAAGGCATAGATTACGAGATGAAGGATGATACGCTTAGAGTCACATATGATGGAGGGGAGAACTGGAAGGTTGTTCCTGTTGCGGTTGGAGATTTAGTTCGCGGTGATAGTAACGACCCACAAGAACAGTTAATGGATGGCAGTTATGTGATGACACCAGAAATTACCGCGTTTTTGCTGAATGGGGTGCGGGTTCTAACTAGCCGTGATAAAGGGGAAACGTGGAATGAGGTGCTTGTTTCGAATCAGCTGCCAGCTCTGCGCTTGCAAAAACTGGGGTTCACGTCGGGCCAGGACGGGTATCTCATCTTGACAGGTGAAAAAACGATGAGCTGGGAGGCACACTTTGTATTCAAAACAAACGATGGCGGCCGCTCATGGCACAATGCCGGTTCGGTGAAAGACGTCTATTCCTTGGTTACAGATGGAGGGTTTATCAACGGGCAATTAGGGTTTATTTCCTTCGGGGAAATTCGTTATGAGGGGCAGCCGCCAAAACCGAATCTATACCGGACTGCCGATGGCGGAGCGAATTGGGAACCCGTCGAGGTTCCGATACCGGAAGAATATTTGGGCTATTTCACAGTCGCAGAAATTCCCGTCTTCAATGGAACAGAAGGAACTTTGCTGGTTAACCAAGGTCCAAATGGGGATTATTTGGGTGGGAACGTATTGGCGAAGTTTGTCTCGCGGGATCAGGGGAAAACATGGTCATTTGTGGGGCTGGTTGATCCGGATGGGGTGCTTCGCTAGTACTCATGAATGTCAGGCCCATAGCTGCTAATTAGGTTTGGGTGCTCGCATGGCACTCCGCGGCATTTCGGTGAGAACCCATCCTGGTTGTCACGCAAAGCCTGGATGAGTGACAACACTGGTTCAAAACCCGTTGATGTTGTCACGCAAGCCCCGTATGAGTGACAACAATCGTTCAAAACCCGTTGAGGTTGTCACGCAAAGTCTGGATGGGTGACAACACTCGTTCGAAACTCGTTGAGGTTGTCACGCAAGCCCTAGATGAGTGACAACACTCGTTCAAAATCCGTTGATGTTGTCACGCAAGCCCCGTATGAGTGACAACAATCGTTCAAAACCCGTTGAGGTTGTCACGCAAAGTCTGTATGAGTGACAACACTCGTTCGAAACCCGTTGAGGTTGTCACGCAAAGTCTGGATGAGTGACAACAATCATTCAAAACCCATTGAGGTTGTCACTCAAAGTCTGGATGGGTGACAACAATCGTTCAAAACCCGTTGAGGTTGTCACGCAAAGTCTGTATGAGTGACAACAATCGTTCAAAACCCGCTGAGATTGTCACGCAAAGTCTGTATGAGTGACAACACTCGTTCAAAACCCGCTGAGATTGTCACGCAAAGTCTGTATGAGTGACAATAATCGTCCAAAACCTGTTGAGGTTGTCACGCAAGACCTGGATGAGTGACAACAATCGTTCAAAATCCATTGATGTTGTCACGCAAAGTCTGTATGAGTGACAACAATCGTTCAAAACCCGTTGAGATTGTCACGCAAAGCCTGGATGGGTGATAAGCTTCCCGAATAATTCTCTGTCTACTATTAAAGGGCGCAATTCCCAGCCACTCTGTGTGGTATAAATTCATTCGACAGAACTCGGGCGTGCTAGGCACTATTCTTTTGAATTATCAGATAATAGTTGTGCATTAGGAAGGAATTTGTATATATTTTATGTAGAACATGACGAACGGTTGCTAATATTTCATTGGATAGGAGAATGCCTAATGGAAGAAACAATCGAAAAAGCGATACAAGATATTTACCCTGATGATTTCGCGTGGTGTTACGGGTGTGGCCGACTGAACGAAGAGGGCCACCAGCTTCGTACGGGTTGGCAGGGCGATCAAACGGTTACTATTTATACACCTGAATCAAAGTATATGGGAATTCCAGGTTTTCTTTATGGTGGGATGATCGCCTCGTTCATTGATTGCCATGGGACGGGATCCGCCGCACTTGCTTTACACCGGAAGAATGGGAACGAAATTGGCGATGGGACAGCACCGCCAAGGTTTGTCACGGCCAGCCTCAATGTGGAATTCCTTAAACCAACGCCACAAGATGTGCCGCTAAAAGCAATTGGAACTGTTGAAGAAATCCATCCGAAGAAATGGAAAGTTCGTACAGAAGTATTTGCAAATGATCTTCTTTGTGCCCGTGGAGAGGTCGTTGCAGTCGTCATGCCTAGTACATTTATGCAAAGTAATGATCAATAAGATTTTGGTACCTGGGCATTCCGTATGGGATGCGGGCTCTAATGAAGAGAAAAAGGACCGGATTGGGTCCTTTTTGCGTATGTGAAACTGCTATTGCCAATAACTGGCTCTACAACTATGATAAAGATATAAAACAATGGTAGAGGGGGATATTTTTATGATCCCGGCAAAATTAGAGCCTATTTCAATCATTCCGGCAAGAACCGTGGAATCCATTATAGACTGGTTCGAACACAATAAACGGTCGTTTTATATACTGGGTTTGTCCTATCTTAGGAGCCAGAAGCAAATGGAAGAGGTTTTTTACCGCTGCATCTTAAAAGTACATAAGGAGTTGCCCCGCTTGAAGGAAGACGCATCTTTCAAAATGTGGGTGACATCGATTTTTATTCAATCCTGCCGGGAGGTTTCACGGGATGAAAGTTTACAAGCTTCAGAGAAAAGTGAGCCGCGCCCGGATTTATTTACCGCGCTTGATCAGTTGAAAGAGTCTGAGCGGGAAGCGGTCATTCTTACATATATCCAACAATTTTCACAAGAACATGCAGCCTATCTTCTCCAAGTTTCGGAGGACGAGCTGAAAAAGGATTTGTTTTCCGGAATCCAGAAGATTAAAAAAGAGCTCGGCTATGGGAGGAGCAGTCATGGCTGTAAGGAGTATTATCAAAATTACATCGATTATTTTGAAAGAACACTGGACCGGCCGGAAAAGGTGGACTTCGAGATTCATGTTTATCATTGCCAAAACTGCCAGGAGGATTTGGCTGCGTTTCAGGATATCATCTTCTTGATGGTTGATTTTGCCGAAAAAGCTGAGGACTTTCATGTTCCTTCCAATCTTCTGGAGAACGTCAAAGCCAGGCTGGCCGAAATGGAAACCCAAAGACATCGGAAGAACAAGAAACGAATCAAAATGGGGATTGTTGTGGCAAGTGTTTTGATCTTGATTATAGGAATCGAATTTTTTACAGGGTCTTTTCGCAACACCTACTATGCCTATGCGGAAAAAGATCAGGAATTGCGTCCTTTTTTGCAAAAGGGATTTGGAAAAATGCTGAATCTTAAAGCTGAGAACGACGGGGTAAGAATTACAATCAAGAGCGCGGTTGCGGATGATATTCAGACGCTCATTTTTTATGAAGTGGAAGATAAGGGTGGGGAGCATCAATATATAATCGATAGCTTTGAAGGGGTTTCTGTGCAGAATGAAAGTGAAATCATGGGTTTTGCAGCACAATCAAGGTACTATCCCCCTGACCTTACATCTGGAGTGAATAGTAAAGAAAAGAACGTTTATCAAGGCAAGATGAGCCTCAGGCCAATAAGACATGATAACGGAATCATCAAACTTAGGATTACAAAGCTTCTGAAATTAATTCCTGATCCCTCCAGCCCATTTGGAGTGGACTTTTTCAGGACCACGGCGTCTGAAACAGGGGAGTGGAGCTTTGAAATCCCCGTTACAAAAAAACCTTCTTCCGAATATGAACTGGATGAAGTAACAGAAATTGCAGGCATTCCAGTTCGATTTGATAAGTTGATCATCGCTCCGACAACGACGGTTCTGCAATATGCCGTTAGCCATGAACAGCCAGAGAAACGGCTCGATTCTCTGAATTTTGGCGTGATGGAAGTAAACAATAAAAAGTTGAAACCGGATCTATATGGAAGTACGTATCTAGACGGACATTTTGACGGAAATTGGGCGGGTTTACAGCAATTCTTTGAACCAGTTTTGGATGAAAAGCCAAAAGAGGCCACTATCCATTTCAATTCAGCCAATTTATCGATTATAGACGAGAAAATCATTGAACTAACTGCTTCTCAGCAATATCCGCATACCTTTGAATATGCCGGCAGCACTATCACGATTGATATGCAAGAAATTGGCCAGTCTAAAAAGATTGTCATAAGCAATTTTGAAACGAAGAATCGGGCATATGAGTATCTTCAAATAGATTTCATGGATGAAAATGGGTATGGAACTGGGCTCACGATGGATACTGAAGGAATTATCGTTGATAAAAACGGGGTTGAATACGATACAAATGACCCCTCGATTTCATATGAAAAACTCGAAATGCCACGTCATTTCACCACAGTCCAAAACATCATGGCGGACAGTCAGAATGGTGGAGGGAATGAGATTCCGAAACGTCTCGTGATTCGGGGTTACAATACAACAAGGTATTTGGATGATGTTGTGAAGCTTACCTTGAAATAAAGGAACACTCACAAGCTTTGGTTTTTCAAAGTTTGTGGGTGTTTTTTAGTAATGAATTTCTTTCGGTGCCTATACGGTTCAATTTTTGCAAAATCAGAACCGTCCCCAATTTGCCATGGCTTCTTCAAGGAAAACGATGACCTCTTTGTTAATAGGATACAAGTTCAAATCAGAGGAAGTCTCCTCTGATTTCCGTGCTTCCCAGAATTTGTTGGCCAATTCTTCGTTTCCTTTAAAGGTTTCATTGGATAATAGAAGTGCATCCTCCGCAATCAATTGGGCTGCGCGAGATGAAGGTGTTTTCCCTTCCTCTAAGCATAGCTCGACCCGCTTGATTAAATTAATCCACTTTCCGACTTGCTCTGGATTGTCCTCCATTTTTGGAATCTGCTCTATTAAGGCGGTTTGTTCCTCTTCGCTGAATAATTTTTCAAAAGCCTTCTTTTTTCTTTGCTGCATTAATAATTGATTTTCTTCTAAGAGAAGAGGCAATAACTGATTCCACTGAATATCACCTTCCAGCTTTAGTATATTGATCAGTGTATTTGTATGTTCAAGGGATGTCTGCAATTGTTTGATGTTGTTTTCAAGCTGCTCTTTATGAATGGCAAGCGTTTTTTCAATCGTGATTCGGCTAATTATTTTTTTGATATCCTTTAACGGCAATGAAGCGGCTTTTAGAAGGAGAACCTTCTCGAGCAGCAACATATTCTCAGGGGAATAATACCGCTTCCCGTTATCCTCTTTTAATACTGGCTTCACAAGCCCGATTTGGTCGTAATATCGAAGGGTACGCAAGGATAAATTTAGTTTTTTGGCAACCTCTCCTGTTGAAAAATAACTCATAAAACAAATCCCCCTAAATAATGCTTGCAGGTTACGTTACGTAACCATTTAATCTGAATGTAGCACAGTTTTATTATAGGGGGAATCTTGTTTTGAAGAAAGAAACTTTCTCTTCGATGGAGTGGTCGTATAAGGAGCTTGGGCTATTACTATTGCTTACTCTTGTCATTGTTCCTGTTGGAATTGAATTTTTATTGCATGATTTTCTTTTGCAAATATTTCAAGATAGACTTTATTCTGGGACGGCTACAGGTTTTGTGATGGCGGTTGTGTTTACATTAAGCGTTTATTCCATTGCGATAAAACCCAAACAACTAAGATGGGATGCAGTAGGGCTGCGTTCCTTTTCCGGTACCTATTGGAAGTGGATGGTAGTTTGGACTGTTGTTTTAATAGTAGCCAGTTTACTCATCGTACTACTAATGGAGATATTTCAGATAGGTATAGATAACATGAAAACAGAATCATTGAAGGCAAATTTGAATTGGTTTACTTTTAGCGTCGGATTTATCTCTGCAGCTATCATTTCTCCATTATACGAAGAAATCTTTTACCGCGGTTTTCTCTATAAATGGTTTAGGATGAAATGGGGAGTAAGCACTGGGTTAATCATTAGCTCTATTATCTTTACGATTGTCCACATCCCGACTTACAACACCCTGCCTGTAAACTTCATTTCTGGAATAATATTTGCATGGACATATGAGAAAACTGGTTCGGTTTTGCCTGCAATGATTATTCATGGAACCTTTAATGGGATTGCCGTTATTCTAGCTGCCTTTGCTTAAAATGTAGTTTGAGTGCAAGGCACCGTTCCAATCTTAGCAAAATCAGAACCGTCCCCAATTTGCCTCTTTTTAATAGTAATAGCTTGAAAGTGTTATTACACTTTTGAAATATTCTCCTTTTCTTTGTAATAGAAATAGTTTGCTAGTGTAACATGTTTGTTACATTGAGTTGTTATGATGTTTTTAGCAAAAAAAGTAAAGGGGACTAGATTTTGAAAAAAACAATCTTAAGTTTATTGACTGCCTTTGTAGTGCTTTTCGGATTTTCGAATGCCTCTTTAGCCGCTGGAAATACATATAAGGTGCAAAAAGGTGATACTCTTTGGGGTATCTCGAAGAAAAATAAAGTAACTGTTCAGCAATTGAAATCATGGAACAAATTAAAGTCAGATAGAATCCACCCGAATCAAGTTTTAATACTTAGTGGCGTGAAAGCGGCTGCTGCAAAAAAGCCCGCTGTCAAAGCAGCACCAGCGAAGAAGCCTGTTGCAAAAGCAGCAGCACAAAAGAGATACAAAGAAATTACTGTTAAAGCAACTGCCTACACAGCCAACTGCAAAGGCTGCAGCGGCATCACCTACACAGGTATCAACCTGAAAAAGAACCCGAACGCGAAAGTCATTTCCGTTGATCCAAAGCTAATCCCGCTTGGATCAAAAGTATATGTGCCAGGTTACGGCGAAGCCATTGCCGGCGATAAGGGTTCCGCGATGCGCGGAAATAAAATTGATGTGTTCATCCCCGACCGTAAAAAAGCGCTCCAGTGGGGAACGAAGACGGTTAAGATTAAAGTGTATTACTAATAATCATGAGTCCGCTGGATTGTTATAAAGGATTCCGTTTTCGGATGCATGATTGATAAATAAGAAATGACGTGTGAATTGGCGCACGTCATTTTCTATATTTATCAACGATTTGAGATTTGTCATAGGGATTGACAATAAATAAGAGTGGATTTGCCTCTAGAAAAGAAGGAGGGAATTTTTATGCTATTTATGTTGGTTGTCAAAGCTTCGAGGAATTCGGAAGCCGGAAATCTTCCGAGCCCTGAGCTCATGGAAGCCATGACGAAGTACAATGAGGAATTAGTTAAGGCAGGCGTACGGGTTATGGCTAAAGGACTTCATCCAAGTTCAAATGGGCTTCGGATATCGTATCCGAAGCCAGGGGAAAAGCCGGTGATTACGGAGGGCCCATTTACGGAATCGAAAGAATTGATTGCCGGATTCATTCTGATTGATGTGAAGTCGAGGGAAGAAGCCATCGGGTGGGCAATAAGGATGCCGGACCCGCAAGGACATGGGGAAGGCCAGATTGAATTGCGTCAAGTATTTCAAGCGACTGAATAAGCATCCTCCTCCAAGTGAAAACTACAAAAAACTCTGGAGGAAAGCAATGAATCACAAAAAAATAAAACATGAAGAACCCCATAATCAAAGCAACGTTAAAAAAGACGAGCGATTCGAGTTAAGTGAAACAGATATCGGACTGGAAGCGGTTGAGAAAGGTACTGATTTTGCGGAAGGGGATCAAAATAATCCTCCGCATTGTGGTGGTTTATAATAGGTTAAACAAGAGGCTGTCCCGAAAATCCTCTAGGGACAGCCTCTTTTTTGTGTCTGCATGATTGTGGGGAGAACTTCATATAAATTTATAGACTATTTGGCTTTTTATCTACCAAGGAGAAGCGCCCCATTGGCCAAGGTAAGTCATGGGGAGTATGTTTCCGGGATGGCAACTGCGTAGGCAAAAGAACGAAACATCAGAGATTTGTAAGCAGTGAAATCACATGAGATAAGGAGAATGAACATGCCAAGGGGAGTTTACAGCATCGATTTGAAGGTGCCGATTGAAAAAGTATGGAGATTTGTAGGTTCAATTGATAATTGGGCGCCACTTGTCCCAGGTTATATCGAACATAAAATCATAAGCGATAAGGAATCTACATGGGCCTTTAAAGGGGACTTTGGTTTTATGAAGAAAACGATTAAATTGAAAGTTGATATTACAGAGTGGAATGAGCCTGTCCTTGTCACCTTTGACCTGACAGGACTTTCCGATAACTTTGCCGGAAATGGCTATTTTAAAGCGGAAAAGCGAAACGGTTCCTCCACCCGAATGACCGGCTGTCTGGACATTACCGCATACGGAATAAAAGGGCCAGTGGCGAACAGCATTCTGAAAAATTTCGTTCCGGAAACCACAGAAGAACTGACAACTGCCGTTGCGAAAAAAATCTTGGAAATTGAAAATGCTAGCTTGATTTGAATACAGATGAACAGCCGGTTAGAAAGGGGGGATAATATGATCCAAATCTCAGGGGTCCCGTTTAAACAAAATGAACATTGGCAGCTTGGGAGTATTGAGAAAACAATTATTCAGAAGATGAAGGATGCTCCCGTCACTTATTCTTATTATTCAGAGAATGAATTGTTATTTGAACTTAAAGTGCGAAAAAACATTATCCAAAGTGCGAGAGAAATGGACAAAAGTCAAGCAGAGTTTACAACCTTTGCCTATGCCCGCTGCAATCCTAAGTACTGGCAATTAACGAAAGCAGGCGGATTCCTTTTAAGACCGGATGTGCGGCCAGCTGATGCGATTCTGGATATTTTTCGAAACAGTTCGCTCTATGCATTTGAATGTGCAACAGCTATTCCAATCATTTATTACCATGCCATTTTGAATAGTATTGGCAACGATTTATTTAATTCACTTTTTCAAAATTTGTATCTTTATAGCTGGCATACAGACACCGACTTAGGAATCGTCTCCTTTTACTCCAATGATTTTTTGCCTGGAGATGTCTTATACGTTAATAATCCCGACCTTGATCCAAAAACACCATGGTTTAGAGGTCTTAATGTGGTAGTCCTTAATGATGGAAGATTTTTTGGACATGGATTTAATATAAGGACACCCAAAGAAATCATTGAAATTCTAAATACAAAAAGAAAACCGGGCAGCCATCAATCAGCTTATATCACAAAATTAGTAACAACGCCCTCTTTTAAGGATTTATTTAGAGTGGCAAGCTGGCATAGAAGTGGTGGAGCATATAAAGTGCAGCGTCCAATCGTGCACCATGGCAAAAATTCCATTTCATATGCTCACTACCTTTATTATTCAATGTAATATCTTGTCATTTCCAATCCGTGATATTTACCCATTTTTTTCTAGACGGGCTCCAAACACACCTCCCAGAGTATGATATAAGTAATTCCTTACATGAAGGGAAGTGTGATCATGTATTCAAACGTTAACGCACCACCGAATATTGCTGCAAATATTGGTCCAAACATTGCCCCAAACATCGCTCCAAACATCGCTCCAAATATTGCCCCAATGCCTATGTATACAGCTCCTGCTTATGACTATGGATGTGTGTCTCCAGTTTATAGTTATGGATGTACAGCTCCTGTTTATGGCTGTCGAAATGATTTTGTCTTAATTGTCGTATTGTTTATTTTACTTATCATTGTAGGAGCAAGTTGTTACAGCTTTTGCAAATGCTAACTGCAATGGTGATATTTCTAACGGCTTGGGGGGCTTTCCTCAAGCCATATTTTTTTGTGCTTAAAAGCGAGTGCGAATTTGTATGCTAATTGCTATGCGAATTGGTGTGTTGAAAATGGCAAGGAGATTTTTGGATATTTATGTTAAAGTGATATCGGGGATTATTCTACTAACGAAGGCAGAGTTGAATAAGGAGGCATTCTAATAGAGGGGTTTGCAATTGAGGGGAGTGGAAGTTGGTGGATAGGAAAAAGAACCATTACTTTTATATTGTCATTGGACAGATAGGTTTTTTATTGATTGTTATTGCTGTTTTAAGGTACATATTAATCATAGATGATGACATAGGACGAGGACTCACAATGTTTGGGCTTATTTTTATCCAAAGTAGTTTGAATTTTATGGTATCTAAATTTCTTACAGGAAAAGAAAGACGAATTTTTAATTGGTCATTTTTTAGTGTGATGGCAATCATTTTTATAGTTGGTTTCACTTTCGTATAGACCAACATCCACACAGCATTGTGCTATAATGTCTAAGTTAATAATTCTTATAGGCGAACCAACAGCACAACCTTTGTTTTAGTAAAGCAGGTGGACAAATGATAAAGACACAAAAAACTGCATATCGAAGTCCGATTACTTTGACCAATAAGGCAAAGGATAAGATGCGAGAGCTTGGGTTGGACGAGCGATCGTTTTTTTTATTGGAAAAATCCTTTCATGTTTATATAGAAAAATATCCTCAATCGGCAGATGGACTTGTTTCCGCTGCCTTGTTTTTTGACCGTGAGAGGAACGGAAAGCTTGCGGACAAATACAGAAAGTTTATCATTGTCCTGCATTGTTTGGTGAAACCCGACCGGTTTGTTGTAACGAATGTGACAACAAGACCGAATTATTTCCCTTTGGCTTCCAATTGGCGACGTTCGGCAAGTCTAGCTTTTGACACAAATGATCAAACTGGTGTTCCGCTGCCGTTTGAGTTGCTGAACTTAATCCACACGATGCCGGTTGCCCAGGAAAGCTCGAAGTATGTGAAAAAGCGGATTGCGAGCTGGGAAGGTTATTTGAAAATTCAAGAGCAATCTGCGGATATCCCCGATATTACTTCTCGCTATTCAGCGCTGATTTTCAATGATGATTTTAGCCGAATGAAAATAACCGGCTGCCAGATGAGCGAGAAGGAATGGAAGTCACTCAAGGATATGAGCGTTAAGCTGAAGGGTAGCGGCAAGGATATTGGTAAAGTCCTGAAAGCGAATCGATCGGCCTCGACAGTTGAAGTCGAATTGCCCGCATATATAGAGGAACTGGCCCGCAGCCAGCGGCTTGACCAGCATCCAAGGGAAGTTATCTTTAGCAATTTCGCAACGTTGAGCCAGGTGAAGAGGCTACGCCAAGGGTTCAAGCAATTGGAAAACGGCTTGGCCGAGAATCCTGAACTGGAACGCCTTTTGTTTGAAAACAAACCGCCGGTCAAAGAGGTGAAAAAGCAGGTTCAGCTGCAATTCCATAATCGGTTGAACGGATTTCAGAAGGCAGCTGTCACAGGCGCGATGTCTGCTGAAGATTTATACGTTATCCAAGGGCCGCCGGGAACAGGGAAGACAACCGTTATTTCAGAAATTTGCCTGCAAAATGCGAAGGCCGGGCTGCGTACTCTAGTGGCGTCACAGTCGAATTTGGCGGTCGACAATGCCCTCGGCCGGTTACTTGCAAATAAGGATATCCGAATCCTCCGTGTTGGCCGTACCGAAAGTATTGAAGAAGAAGGCAAAAAGTTTATTGAGGAAAATGTGGGCCAGTATTGGAAAGACCATACATTGAAGGAAGTTACCAATCAAGTTGAAACCCGAAAACAGCGTGAAACGGAAATCGAAACGGAATGGGCGGCAAATGAACAGGAACATGAAAGCCTCCAGAAAGAGCTTGTCCGAGTTGAGGCAGCGCTTGAAGCAAAAAAGAAAGCAGTGAAGAAGGCTGGCGAAATTCAGTCCGTTATTCATCAGCATAAAAAAGATTTACGCGCTGCTGAACAAGAACGGCAAAACGTCCAGCAGCTCTTGCGAAAAATCGAAAAGTCACTTCAGTTGTTGAAGGACGCTTTTGAAAAAGACGAAAGGTTTCTTGCTGAGGAACCTGGCATGGAAGCCATCCAAAATAAACTGAAAGCCAACCAGCAAGAAATTGACCGACTCCAAAGTAGTGTTGCACTTCAGGAGATTGAAGACCAGATTAAGGAAATGAAACAAGCGACCGATCAAAGTACAGTTAAATGTGAGAAATGGAAAGAGGCAACGAGGCAGAAGGATGCCTTGGCAGATCGAATAGACGCTGCCAAAAAATTCGATTCTCTAAAATGGATCATGCTTGAACAAAATTTCAGCCCTTCTTTGCAACTCGAGTCATCTATCGCACAGCTCGACCACCTTCGTGAAAGAAAGAGTCAACTCGATAAGCTGCAGGACTATAACGATAAACTTCAAGCTGCGATTGGCTATCTTGAAAAGCTAATGGGGAATCACTATGGACATATGAAAAACACATTACCTATCACTACGACCTCTATTGAAATCAACCAATTTTTGTCGCAGTTGAGAAGTGAATTAAAAGGAAAAACAACAATCCAACGACTTGTACGTTTTCTGGAAGGGTTATATGGCAGGAGACAGTATATCTGGTTAAAAGCGCATCGAGCCAAATTGACTGATGCAGATAAAAAAACCGCACAGGAAGCATTGATGCGTCTGAAGCAGGAACTGATTAGCCAGCTTAAGCCTGTCCAGGACGAATGTAAACTGACTCATCAAAAGTATCAGAGGCAGTTGGATGAGCAGAGTAACAAACTTACTTTTTTACAAACCAAGCAAAAGGAAATGTTGGAGACCGCGGAATTCATTCCGAATGCGAAGGAATTGCTTTTTGAAAAACAAGCGCTATCGGTTGAACTGCAGAACAAGATCGAGCAGCTTGAACAGGCCAGACTTCGGGTTGAAGGAAACCGCCGGAAACAGGAGCAGGAAGCTCTTCAGTTTCAGGGAGCAGAGCAGAAATACAATGAAATCGAAACCCGTCTTGAAAATCACTCTACTATGATTAAAGAAAAGGAAGCCGAACTGATCCCTCTGAATGAAATCCTCGTTTCCGAACCGGAACGGGAGCATGAAGAGGTATTAAAGCAGCTTGCAAGCAATTCTTTTACACGGGAGTCTTTAAAACAGGAAAAGAAACGGCTTCCGTTGTTTCAGTCAGTCCAGGGAATGTGGCAATCGTTGCTTGAAGAAGCGAATGACCATGATTTGAATGAAATTCGCAAGCTATATGTGAAGCATGCCAATGTGATCGGGACGACATGTGTGGCATCGGCCCGCAAGGATTTTATCGAAAACTACCCGGAATTTGATGTTGTCATTATCGATGAAGTCTCAAAAGCCACCCCGCCTGAGCTCCTTTTGCCAATGCTGAAAGGGAAGAAAATCATTCTGGTTGGCGACCATCACCAGCTGCCGCCTCTTTTGGGGAACGATACGCTAGAGGAAACGCTGCAGGAAATGATGAAAGAAAATGAAGACTTTGAAGGAATAGCTGAACTGAAAAAGCTGTTGCAGGAGTCTCTGTTCGAGCGCTTGTTTAAAAACCTGCCTAAAAGCAATAAAACGATGCTTGCGATTCAGTATCGGATGCATGAAACCATCATGGAAACCATCACGCCTTTTTACATGCAAGAAAACGAACAGCTGCAATGCGGCTTGACTGACTCCGATTCGGTCCGGGACCATACGCTTGAATCCCGGCTTATTCAGCGGAACAATCATCTCCTTTGGCTCGATATGCCGAACGAGCCAGGTTTTTTTGAAGAAAAAATGAAGGGCGGCAAAAGTTTGTATAATCCAGCTGAACTGAAGAGAATTTCGGAACTGTTGCTGGAGTTGAATCAAGCGACAGAAGAAGCTAAGAAGGCAGGAAGAATAGGTTCGGATGAGAAGAAAAGCATTGGCGTGATCAGTTTTTACGGAGAACAAGTGAAAATGATCGACCGCCTTCTTCAGCAAGAATTGCACTTGCCGCACTTAACAATCCGTACCGGGACAGTTGACAGATTCCAGGGCATAGAGATGGACGTGATTTTGCTAAGCATGGTGCGAAACCACGATAACAAGCATGATGACATCGGTTTTGCCAAAGACTACCGCAGGCTGAATGTCGCGTTGTCGAGAGCTCGGGAGCTGCTTGTGATGATTGGCAGCACAAAGATGTTCACTGAAAAAACAAAACATGCGGGAGCAAGGCAAATGTATACTCACGTTTTGGAGTCCGTTAAAAAACATAATGGACTGCGGGCTAAGGAAGAGGTGAGCCTGCATGGATAAATTAAAAAAGAAATTGCAGGCAACTTTATTGGAAAATCCAGCTGTCCAAATTAAGAAATCGTTGGTCTGGCATATGCCGGTGACGACCTATTCCGTGGCATTCAGCCGCGTAAAGCGGTCGAAAATGGAAATTCTCATGAAAATGATGCTTTTAACTTTTGAGCAAACCCAAATTCGCCGTGCAGCCAATTTATCAGAGCTGCTGCTGGTAGAGGAACTGTTCATTGAAGATTTATTGAAAAAGTTGCAGCGCATGGGCTTGATCAGATTAGAAAAAGGGGCTTACATTTTAACACCGAAAGGGAACAACCAGCTGAAAACAGGAATCATGGAGGAGGAATTGGAGGAAGAGGCGACCCTCCTTTCATACAGTCCGTTCCATGATGAGTTTTGGCCGGAGATGAACGAGCCTTTGCCTGAAACAGACAAGGATCTGCCTCTTTATCGGTATATTTATAATCAGAATAGGATTAACGAGGAGAAAATTTTGCGGCTTCTCTCTGAGACGGAAAATGGAGAGGAGGAAGACGGTTTTCAAACGGTCGTGACCGCTGTAAATCGCTTTGAACAGCAAAAAATTGAACCCATGCCATGTCTGGAATTTCAGCTTTACAACAAAGAACAGGACACCTTTTTCGCGCGTGTCTGGAACACACGGCTCGGGCGCTGGGATGAAGCGTTCGAAAAACAAATAGAAGAAAAGGAACGCATGAAATGGCGGGAAGAGCTGGCCTCCAAATGTGACATCAATACGAATTAAATATTCCTCTAGGGAAAACAACATACATTTATCCGCCGCCAAGTTGTTAGGTGGCGGTTTTTCTGTCAAAGGAAAAACTTAGTATTTGAGCATTGCGAGAAAAAAGTAACCTCAATATCTATCCTTAATGTATATGATCATCGATCTGATGAATCCAACCAGTAGAATGAGAATTCCATTTCCTAAAGTTAATAGACCTAAAAAAGCACCGCCAATGCCAGCACCTTCTCCTGTGCCCCCTGAGCTCCAATCATAAAAATGAAGAAATAAGGCACCGCTTGAAAATCCAATTACCGGTGCCAGTAACATCATAATGATGCCAGATGCTATAAGATTTAACTTTCCATTTTTGAATAATAGAAAAGAAGCAATATTAAGAAGTAGTAAGATGAAAATAACTAAAAGTAAAATAAACGTATCTATAATAATCCCCTCCGCAATATGAGCCTATCTTTTTTGACTCGCAGTTTAGCAACTAGAAAAAGAAGTCTTTTAATCCTTCTTTTCATTAATTGACTTATGTATCTTTTTTAAAGTTGAATTTATATTATTCAAACCCATTAAGATAAATCCTAGCATCACAAATGTTACTATTTCGCCAGTGAAAAACGATACTACCCCTAAAACTAAAAAATAAAAACTATACCACCAATTTTTCATATTTTATATTTCCCCCTTTTTTAATCTGGCGCTCTTCCTACACAAATTTCTTTTGCAAAACTACTTCGTTTGGTGAACAAGCTATCTTTAATTTAACATAATTAGCCATAAGCCCGGCTATTAATTTCAACACATCTATAGAGATCGCTTTTGTACAAAATCATAACTTATGTCCAGATGGAATCGTCATTCAGGACCATGACCTTTGCATTGGCTGTAGGGCCGATGCGTTTTTCCTAAAAAAAGACGGTTCCGGTTTGCTAGTTGGCAAACCAGAACCGTCCCTATTTCGCTGTTAATTGATTTTTATCGTGTGTGTTGTTGAATTTGTGGCACCTTTGTCGTCAGTGACAGTTAAGGTAACCGTGTAGGTTCCTTTCTTATTGAATGTGTGTTCAACTTTTGCTCCGGAACCGGTTGTGCCATCGCCGAAGTTCCACTCGTACTTCACAATCTTTCCATCTGGGTCACTGGATTGTGAACCGTCGAAGGTTGTAAGCTTCTTTTGTTTGGCGGCAGCGTCTCCGAGGATGACAGCGGTTGGTGCTTTGTTTTCAGCTGGCGCTTCCCCTACATATAGCTTTCCAGGCGCGGTTGCTTCAACCTTGTTGCCGGCCTGATCGGATGCCTTGATGACAATCATGCCGCCATCCATCTTCAGGGTAGAAGGAGTTTTATATGTCCCTTCATAATGGCCTGGAGACGTTTCGGTCATCCTTATTTCATTGTTGCTGCCAGAGACCATCAATGGCAATTCGATTCGGAAGGAAGCGGTCAATCCTTCTTCACTGTCGAAGGATACCCGTACGTCTTCACCCGGTTTAATGCGGACGTCGGCAGCCGGAGAGATATTCGTAATCTCCGGGGCGTTAAGGTCCACGACGACATTGCGGACAACTGTTGTTTTGTTGCCGGCCCGGTCGGTAGAAACGACAGTAATCGTATTTGCACCGCTGTCTACTAGCACTTTGTGTGAGAAACTGCCATCTGCGTTCACAGTAGCGGATTGGCCGTTCACTGTCAGGGTATCAAGATTCTCATCACTTGTAGTCCCTTTTACGGTAACCATTTCAATGTTTGTTTTGTGATCCTGGACAGGCGCTGTTACATTGAGGACAGGAGCGGTCTGATCCAGTGTCACGTTGACCGTTTCAGAGCGATCTGTTATTTTTCCATTTACGACTGCTTCAACAGATAGTGGATTTGCGCCTGTATTTAACGTTGTTTCGATGTTGAATTTTCCGTTTTCAACTGTTCCGGTCCCAGCTTCTTCTGTCCCGTTGTACAGCTTCACAGTCGCGCCATTGGCTTGGGAAGTTCCGGTTACCGTCACTTTTTCATCCTTTGTGAAGGAGCCGTCTGCCGGAGACGTAATGACAGGTGCGGTAACAGGGTATTGAACAACCGCGCGTATCATGTAGTTGCCTTCAGCTGCTGGGGACTGGCTCCAGGCTCCGCTGATTCTTTGCCAGCTGCGCAGAGCGTTCTTACCATTTTCATCCGTAGCCAATCCTGGCGTGTTAGGATTCGCAAATGTTTGAATATAAACAACGTAAAAATCTCCTTCAACCATAACAGGCTCTTGGAAGCTTACTGATGTCCAGGTGCCATCACGTTTGGCCGTGCCGTTTAGTGGTCCTGCCAGTAATCGGCCTGGTGTACCTCCTGCGCCAGTAGCATCATAAATCGCATACTGGAATGCAGTGCCTCCAGGTACTGGCCATTCTGTATCCCAGAAGCGGAACATCGCACCTGTGACTTGGGCCGCGCCATTTTCAGGTGTCATCTTTACAGCCCAGGCATTGCCTGCTGCGTTCCATGCGCGGGCATTTTCAGCGGTGCCGTCATCATAGCCAATTGTTCCTTCAAACCCGATAAATGGTTTCAACGCTACATTTGCTTCAACTGAACCATTTCCTTTTACTGTGACAGTTGAATTTTTATTGTAGTATTGATCGGCGGAAACCGCGAGAGTGTACGTTCCTTCCAAAACCTCAAGGGAGAATGCGCCATTCTCATCCGTAATAACTGGGGTAATTTTGGCATCCTCCAATACCATTACGGTCGCGCCTGCGATTGGCGCATGCGATCTTTCGTCTGTTACGACACCGGTAATGGTGCCATGCGGAATTGGTTCAAGCGTAAAGTTGGCCGGTGTGTCTTGGCCGTCAACAACTGTGATTGAACGGGTTTGTGGATAGAATCCGTAAGCTTCTGCACGAAGCGTATAGTCGCCCGCTACATGAATCATGTTGAACTGCCCGTTGCTCGGATTGGTTCTTGTTGAACGTCCGGTCTCCAGAACCGTTACTGTCGCATTGGCAGGCAAGCTTTGCAGCTCCACTCCGCCGTGAGTTTGTTTTGGCATTTTATCCTTTTCTGTTCTTGACAGTTTCACCGCAGGCTCTGTATAGACTGCTTTTGGTTTCACCATTTCCTGAACATCACGTTCAACCGCTTTATCCAATTTTTGCGGTGCCGGAGTTGCCAATACGGCGAAGTTATCGATATACCAGCCGAGTTTTACGACACTGCCATCAGATGTAACACGGAATCTTACTTGAACCTGCTCGCCGGCATACGAGGCCAAATCATAGGATACGGTCGACCAATTTTTGCCGTTTGTAGAGTGGCTGAAGAGCCCAAGCTGGGTCCAGGTTGCTCCGCCATCCTTGGAAATTTCGACAAAGCCTTTATCGTAGTTTGTCTCAAGCTCATACCAGTGCGCAAATGCAAGTGTTGCGTTTGTTACTTGTGAAAGGTCGATGACTGGAGAGACGAGTGAGAAATTGCTGTTGGTTTCATAGGTGCTATCAAGGTCTGTACCCCATACATTTGGAGCGGATAGAGGAACAGGTGCACCAGTGCCGGACGGAGTTCCGCGCTCCCATTCATCTTTTGTACCAGAATGGATCCAGCCGTTATCCGTTTCGCCGTCAAAGTTATCGCTATAAATTGTTACCGGAGCGGTCACAGTGACAGACACCTCGTTCGAGCGGCCACTCTCGTTGCCAAAATAATCTTTTGCCGTGACAACATAGTAATAGGTTTCACCATTAGCTGTGTTGGAATCTGAAAAACTGTTTTCGGTTGTCGTGCCGATTTGCTCATAACCTTCACCGGAGACGGATGAGCGATAAACAAGAAACTCTTTTAAATCGGCATCAGCTGGCGCTGTCCAGTTAAGTGCTACGATTCCCAGTGAATCGGCCCGTGCAGCCAGGTCAGCTGGAGCAGCAGGTGCTACATCATCCGCTCCAAGGATGGACACATCGTCGATATACCACCCATCTCGTGTTACGGATCCATCGGAATGCAGGTTAAAAATGACATAGACTTGTTCCCCTGCAAATTGGGTAAGGTCAACCAGTTGGTTTTTCCAACCATTGCTTGCCCCTGTGAACTGGGCTAGCGGGACGAATTGGAAATCAGTGGATTCTGCGGCTGCATACACAACCCCTCTGTCATAATTGGTCTCCAGATTGAACCAGTGCTTGAAGGAGAGAAGTGCCCCTTCATTGCTATCCAAAAGATCTATTGGAGGCATCATCATATAAGAGTTGGAACTGTTTGGATATGGTCCGTTAAGTTTCGTTGCGATTAGTTTTTCGCCGGAAGCTGCGGAACCAGGGCCACCGACAGGAACACCCCACTCCCAAGAGTTATTTGTTCCACCAGTAGTAAAGCCATTAATATTTGTTTCGAAGTCCTGCATGTAACCTGGCTTTACGCCGTTGGACACTTCAATTGTGTACTTAGTTGTTTCAAACCCGTTATTGCCGTAGTCGTTTACGCGGATATAGTATTCCGTCCCTCTCGTATCAACAAGGAAGTAAGGAATATTGCCTTCGTACACGCCGTTTTTGTAATCACCCGATTTCTGTTCCATTGGAATGAACGTCCAGTGTGAACTGCCTTTGACTCTGGCAAATGCTTCTACCGTTACGACGCCGACATTATCCGATACACGGGCTGAAATTGGAATATCAAATCCCGTATAGGCCTCAGTGATTGGCGTGTGCTCAATGACAGGCTTTTCAAAGTCATCGCCAGCGGTCGCGACCCTGCCGGATACTGAACCAAGCCCACTTAGTATGGAGCCCACTGCATCGGCAGCGTTAATTAATCCGCTTCCATATCCGTTATTCGGGCTTGTCGGATACTCGGCATCTGTTAACGGTGTTGCTGTTGATTGAATAATCTCTTCCAGTTGGTCAACAGTTAGAGAAGAGTTTACTTGAAGGAGCAAAGCGGCTAGTGCCGTTGTATGCGGGCCGGCCATCGATGTCCCGTTCCATCCGCCTTCATAACCACCGCCAGGAACAGAGGAGCGGACATTTACACCTGGAGCCGATACTTCAGGCTTGATTTCACCATAAGGTGACGGCCCTCTAAGTGAGAACGAAGCCACTTTATTGTTGATATCTGTTGCCCCAGTTGCAAAAGACTCGGGATAGTTGGCAGGGTTCGCCACAGAACCAGGGCCGCCCGGGTTGCCTGTTCGTACGTTACCCGCTGAAAACTCAGGGAAAATTTGTGCGGCACGCCATGCCTGGACCATCGGGCGGAACCACTCGTCAAGGCCAGGGCCGCCGCCCCATGAGTTGTTCACAACATCTGGCGCCATTTCCGGGTGCAGGTTGCCGTCTTTGTCAACCGGGGCAATCAGCCATTGGGCGCCGCGCAAAATAATGTTATCTGTCGTCGATGGGTTGAAAATCCGGACTGCGATCCATTTCGCCCCGGGAGCAACCCCGATTTGGTTCGAGCCATTCGCTTCAGACCCTACCATTGTTCCCATCGTATGGGTTCCATGGCCATCCGTATCAGCTGGCATGGAAGCACCACTGTGCGGGTCGTACCAACTGAGCTCAGGATTGGCGACATTGCCGCTCGCATCATAGCCGCGCCATTTGCGCTTCAATGCAGGATGATTCAAATCAACACCTGAATCAAGATTTGCAACTACGATGCCAGTTCCATCAATCCCCATCTCCCAAGCTCCAGGCGCATTGACTTGATTGATGTTCCACTCAGTATTGTTTGGCTGGACATCTTCTTTTACTGCCTCAGGGGATATTTCCGCTTTATCGAGGAAGCGTTCCTCATTCGGGAGAATTTTCTCTACTTCAGCGCGTAAAGCAATTTTCTCCATTACGTCTTTCGTACTCGTAACGGCCATCGCATTTACGATAAAAAAGCTCTCAAAGCTTTTTACTTCTCCTTTTTTTTGCATGTTTTCCAAGTATTTTTCCAAACCATATTGAGTACGGGATGCTGTTTCCCGCAATGAATTGACAACAGCATTCCGCATTGATCGTTTTGCGGCTGCGGGAGTTTCTTTTTTCTTTTCCGAGGCTTTGTGGGCGTTTTTCGATACGGAATTCACATCCGCTTGTTCTTTCATCTTGATGAGGTAGGTGACATAGTCCTCATCGTCAAATTGTTTTGCGAGTTTAGGAGCAATTTTCTTAGCAGCTAATTGGGGGGCATTTGTTTTTAGATCAACCTTTTGATTGGATGCACTTCCAGTTGCAAAGGCCGGAGCAGTGAGCGTGAGTGTAAGAATGAATATCAGGCAGAGCGAAACCCATTTACGCAATCTTTTACTTTTCAAAATCCCAACTCCTTTTTAATGAATGAATAAATTCTCTATTAAGAATGTATAGAGATATAGAGTTTCCCTCCTTTCTCCTTTAGGGTAAAGCAATCTACTTACTTAGACAATCTATAAAAATACATCGGTATTTATGATTAATCACAAATTTCCCAACATGTAATTATTATTGTAAGAGAATAGTAACGAAAAAAAATTAAAAGGGAGATTTTGGGTGCAACAAGGGAATTGTTTGAAAGGGGCAGGAGGGTAGGACCGAATTATTGCTGCTTCCTAGTGGTTTCATTTCGACAAATGCTTCCTTCTCTTGACAGGGGCGTTTTTGACAGTGCTTAAACCATTCCTTCAATCCATTCTGCTAATTTATTAGCCATTTGGAAATTTTTTTGTAGTGCACACGTAAAAATAAGTTATTCCGAAAATCGACAAACACCGTCGTTTTCAGACTAAATTGCCTATAACGTGGAAACGGTCAAAACGAAGGATGAAAATGCTATTAAAGTGTAAGACATGGAGGCGAGTCAGGATATTCAGAACGATGTATTTCCGAAAATTAATATTTTTGTAAATTTAGAAATACTTCATGTAATATTTTTAAAAATAGAAGGTTTAGGTTAAGGGGAGGGATTCGAATGAAAATTTTCCCAAAAAGTCTCCCCTTTCAGCGATTGAACTGACATCTTAAGGAAGCAGATGTGCCACCTAACTTTTTAGTGTAGGGGGAAAAAGCCAGTAACCGTCATTTATTGATTCTATAAAACTATTTCAAATTTTTTAGGAATTCGGTATAATAGGTGAAACCTGTCAAAGGGCAGGTGGTTTAGCTGAGAGGAGACGAGTTGAGTATGACGAATGTGAGCACAGAGAAGAGAGGCTATTTTGGTGAGTTTGGAGGCAGTTTTGTCCCTGATAGCCTTCAACAAGTATTGGACATCCTGGAGGAGCAATTCCTGAAGTACAAGGACGATCCCGATTTTCAGGAGGAATTCAAGTTTTATTTGAAAGAATATGTGGGACGTGAAAATCCGCTGACGCTGGCCGAAAACCTGACAAAACAGCTCGGCGGCGCAAAAATTTATTTAAAGCGTGAGGATTTAAACCATACCGGGGCCCACAAAATCAACAATGTCATTGGACAAATTTTGCTGGCAAAACGGATGGGTGCGAAGAGAGTGATCGCCGAGACCGGTGCGGGCCAGCACGGTGTCGCCACAGCGACGGCTTGTGCGATGTTTGATATGGAATGTGTCATTTACATGGGGAAACTGGATACCCAGCGGCAGGCGCTGAACGTATTCCGGATGGAATTGCTTGGCGCAAAAGTCGTTCCAGTCGAAGCGGGGCAGGGGCGTTTGAAGGATGCTGTTGATGCAGCTCTGGGGGACCTGGTAGAAAACTATGAAACGACGTTTTATTTATTGGGATCCGCCGTTGGTCCGCATCCGTTCCCGATGATGGTCAAGCATTTCCAGTCGGTGATCAGCGAGGAATCCAAACGGCAAATCCTTGAAAAAGAAGGGAAGCTTCCGACGGCTGTCATTGCGTGTACGGGTGGGGGAAGCAACGCCATTGGCGCATTCGCCCACTATATTGATGAGCCGGAGGTGCGGCTCATCGGGGCCGAGCCAAAAGAAGCGCCGACTTTGACGGAGGGCGTACCCGCTGTCATTCACGGCTTCAAATGCCTGACTCTAGTGGATGAAGAAGGTAACCCGATGCCGACCTATTCAATTGCGGCAGGCCTCGATTATCCGGGGATAGGCCCGGAACACAGCCAGCTCAAGGTGAGTGGCCGTGCCGAGTACGTGACGGTGAGCGGGGAAGAGGCCCTCGAGGCATTTCTCCTTTTGTCAAAAACAGAAGGAATCATCCCGGCACTTGAAAGCGCCCATGCAGTCGCACACGCAGTAAAACTTGCAAGCGAACTGTCGAGTGATGATGTCCTGATCGTCAACCTCTCCGGGCGCGGTGACAAGGATGTTGCGCAGGTGTATGAAATGCTGAAGGATCAATAACATAATCATGTGAAACCCCATCCGGTGCTTTGGATGGGGTTTTGTTCGTTGTTTTTCCCTTGGATTAGCAAAATCTTTTCGGAAGCGGAAATGTACAAAAAGTAGCGGAAAGTAAGGAAAAATGAAGAACTGTGAAAAAATTAACGAAGTATTCACATATTTGCAGATTGAAGAGCGGTATAGTTATGGTGTGCTTTATTTTTCCAAAGGCTGCGCTACAAAACTAAAACTCAACCACAGCCTGGCAAGTAAAGAAAGGAAGTGGCTTATGGATTTTTATAAAAAACGGACCCCGTCTGCGGAAATGCTAGCTCTCCGTTCACTATATCTCCGGATGGGATTAGCCGACAGCGACCGGAACCAATATTTCAATCTCATCAAGGGGTACCAAGGGGAGGTGCTGTTCGATGGGATGACCAAGAATTTAACTTGCGATTGTATTATTTTAAACGATTTGCTTCTCAGCTTCGGGGGCAACGAGTTCCAGATTGATACCTTGATGATATACTCGGCACTCATCTACCTCATCGACGTTAAAAACTTCGAAGGCGACCACTTGTATGATAAGGAAAAACTCTACAGGCTCGGCTCAGACTACGAACTCAAAAACCCGTTGAACCAAATCCAGCGCTGCGAAACCCAATTGCACCAAATGCTGCAAAGCCTCGGCTGGAAATTGCCAATTCATCCTTCTGTCATCTTTATCAATCCAGACTTCACCCTATACCAGACTCCCATAGACCGGCCGTTCCTCTACCGCTCCCAACTCAACCGCTTCTTGCAAAAACTGAATCAAACCCCATCGAAACTCACTGCGAAACACTGGCAGCTTGCCGAAAAAATCGCCTCGCTCCATCAAACCCAGTCCAAGAATACAAAACTGCCAGCCTACACCTACGGCCAACTTAAAAAAGGGAATTTTTGCGAAAAATGCGAGTCATTTTCTGTAACAGTTAAGGACCGGACAATGGTTTGCGGGACTTGCGAGCATAAGGAACCGGTTGGGGCTGCTATTATGAGAGCGGTAAGGGAGTTTGGCTTGCTTTTTCCTGGAGAAAGATTGACCACAAATATAATCATGGAGTGGTGTGGGATCATCCCCTCAAAAAAATGCATACAAAATACCCTTGGAAAACACTTGGAAAAATGCGGAGTTGGCCGTGGTTCTTATTATGTATTTAAATAAAAACTCTGCTTTGGCAAACCTTTAGTGACTGAAGGGCTGACTGCTATTTGTTCTTCGGTCTCAAGTCATCGTTTAGCGCCCGAAAGCCTGCCTTGCGAATGCCGCTCGGTAGCTAAGTCATCGTTTAGCGCCCGAAAGCCTGTCTGGCAAATGCCGTTCGGTAGCTAAGTCATCGTTTAGCGCCCGAAAGCCTGCCTTGCGAATGCCGTTCGGTCTCTAAGTCATCGTTTAGCGCCCGAAAGCCTGCCTTGCGAATGCCGTTCGGTAGCTAAGTCATCCTTTAGCACCCGAAAGCCTGTCTGGCAAATGCCGTTCGGTAGCTAAGTCATCGTTTATTGCTGGAAGAAGCACCTATCCGTTGTTCTTCGGTCACTAAATCTTCCTTTAGTAACCGAAGACCGACTCCTTCAGACTGTTCGGCAACAGCATTCCTCTCTTTGTTTGCAAGTATACAAATTTTTAAGGGAAAAAGCTTAAAAGCCACTTTATTAACTTAAGTGGCTTCTGGCCCCGAAAAACTGGCCCTTCCATTCACTTGCTTTGTCTTTCCTCCGAGGAAAACAAAGAATATCCCGGCGGGCTTCTTCGGCTTGCTTTTTGCTTTATTTTTAGAGCTTTATATCTCAAAACATTAAAAAACTTACTCAATGGCGAGTAAGGTGTAGTGAGGTTAATCCTTTTGTTTGGAATTTATACCATACTAGGAAAGGGGGGCCTTTACATAGATTTTTCCTATTCGTCAATCTTAACTAATTCATCTTCAAAGAAAAAAGTTGATGGATTTTCTTTGGCGGTATAAGAAAACTGCTTCATGTTTTTCACATACATTGCTTTAGTAATAGTGACCAATTCATCCGTGCTTTTGATTGTTACTTTTTCTCCAATTTGAAACTTATTTATTCTGGACATACTCACACCTCTTTCGTAATAAATTTCCGGTCTTCTCTTTGTTTATTATTGATTTTCTTTTTCAGATATAGTTATACCTATAATTAGTTGGGTCGTTTGATGGGGGCTAAATTGTATATCGCTATATTTCGGGTCTAGGAAGGAAAGCTCTACGTTACAGTCAGGATGGAGCCTTTCGTGGTTTTGTGTAATTTGCTCAATTTTTTGATCCAATTCCTTTTGGTTATTTGCAAAAGTGATTGTAGTCATTACAGTCATGATCATTCTCCTTTTGAGTCTAGATAGACAAAAGTGACACCCTTCCTCCAATTCACTTTTCGAATTTTTCCCAAGAATTTTTTTCCTTAATCTTTATTATAACATGATTACCATAATTTTGCTTGATGTGGGGGTCGGGCCCTAAATTGTTCTTGTATTTAGTTTTTGGTAACTGCTTTGTCCCAGAATGCTGATAACGAAAATTTTGATCATGTGGCTATAAACAAAACGAACCCCATCCGATTGTTAGGATGGGGTTTACGTTCGTCCTTTTAACACAGAAGTTGTTGCTACCAAAGTTAGCAACAGCTTCTATTATTACTCTTAAAGGTGTAAATCCTTGTCATACACTGCTTCTACAGGGACAGGTGCCACCTTCGAACGTTCTAAAGCAGGAGTGTCTGGACGGGCTGCCTGATAAATGGCCGCGCCAAGTACCTGAGCTGTTTTTAATAGTTTCTCTTTGCTTATCAATTCAATCTTATCACCAGCAGTATGGTATTCCGGTTCTAAAGGAGCATAAGAAAAGACAGCTGCCGGAATTCCAACCTCCGTGAATGGCTGGTGGTCACTCCTGCCAACTTGGCCATAAGAAATCGCATCAAATAATCGAGTTCCGGCCGAATTTCCTAATGTGGTGGCCGTATTTGATTTGCCGTCTACTGTAAACATGGCAAATTTCCCGGAATTTTTGCTTCCCACCATGTCCATATTAAACATGGCAACCGTACGGTTAATTTCATCCTGGGAAAGCTGTTTCGTATAATGATAGGAACCTAGCAAACCTCTTTCCTCTGCGCCAAACGTAATAAATCGAATTTCAGTATCAGAAGGTGTGTTTGCCATTACTCTTGCTAACTCTAACAATACAGAGGTCCCTGATGCATTGTCACTCGCGCCCGTACCAACTGCTACGGAATCATGGTGGGCCCCAACCATGATAATTTGCTTCGTATCTTTATTGGCTAGCGGTTTTTTGGTGGCAATGACATTATGGGAGGTCGCGGTGGTAAACTTCGCGCCTTCAATCTGCATTGAGCCAGTAAGAGCTGATTGTCCTAAAGTGGAAACTAATGCGTCTCCGTCTGCTTTGGTCATGAATAAGGTTGGAAGATTCGTTTCATCAGCTGCAAGGTTAAACGTGGATATTCCTGCTACATCGTTGATAATAACGACTCCGCTTGCTCCGGCATTTTTGGCATTTGACATTTTTGTTGCAAATGGAATTCCTCCACCGCGGTGAACCAAAGCGATTTTTCCGGATAAATCTTTACCTGCCACTTCTGCATCGCTTCCAAGGCCAATATAGACCAACTCACTGCTCAAGCCACCGTCGGGGGTATTTTGCGTGTAACCAAAAGCCGTTACCTGATAACTCTTTCCATTTACAGTAAAGGAGGATGTCGTAGGCCTGGTGTAGCCCGTTACAATTTGAAATGGCTGGATTTCTACGTCATCAAAGCCGTATTGCCTAAATTGGTTTGATATGTACTCGACAGTTTGGTCTTCTTTCGCTGTGCCAGCAACGCGCGGCCCAATCGTCTCCGCCAGATAAGAGACATTTTCATAGATGCGATCCACATCAATCCGTTTCACAACCTTATTGTCAAAAGCTTGTTGCGAAGGATTTTCTTTTGTCTGAGCCAAAGCAGAGTGTGAAGCGGCCAATAAACTGCCAATAAGAAGTGTAGAACCTAAAATCTTTTTAGCCTTTCTCAAAAACTATCCCCTCCCTTTTAATCAATCAAATTAATTATATAGTAGTAGTGGAAAGGCGCTCAATAGGAGTTTTTTCACTATTATGACAATTACCCTTGCCCTAGAATGGTTCTTTGTGCTTACTTTTATTTTAAAGATGGTAAAAGTTCTCAATAAAGAATATAATTAACTGAAAAAGGAGGGTATAGAAATGAAGTTTAATAAATTGATTTCTAGCAGTATATTAATTAGCTCTCTGATCCTGTCACTGCCTTTTGCTGCAACAGCCAAGAATGCTGTGAAAGAAGATTTTGATTATGTCGCATTGGGGGATTCACTTGCGGCCGGGCAAACGCCTTACAAGGAGCTTAAAGCTGGATATCCAGATTATCTGGCCAGCCGGTTTGCGCAGTCACAATACAATATTGAACTAGAGAACTATGGATTTTCTGGATACAGGACTACTGATATATTAAATGAATTATATTACCCAACTAATCCAAAATATGCATCGTTAAGAGCATCGATTAAGGATGCCGAGCTGGTCACAATCGGTATTGGAGCGAATGACCTGCTGGCCAATTTAACCAAGATCCAGCAAAACCCGGCACTAGCACCGGGCGTTATCCAAGGTATAGGTAATAATTTGTTCGCCATTCTAAGTGAAATTGATAGAATTAAGCCTGGCACAAAGGTCTACGTAATGGGATACTACAATCCTTACCCGCATCTGCCTGAGGACCAGCAGGCTGCATTACTGCCTTTGTTGGATGGGCTGAATCGGGTAATTGAAACTGTGGCACTTGCGAACGGGGATGAATTCGTCCCAACAGCTGAATTAATCAAAAAATACGAAAAGAAGTACGTGCCAAACCCAGCTGATATCCATCTAAGCCTAGAAGGCTATGAAGCAATCGCCAAAGAATTCTGGAAAACATACTTAAAAACTAGAAATTCATAGATTTCAACATGGGGACGGTTCTCCTTCTTTTTTTTGAAGGGGAGGCCAGTCCCTTTTTTGTTGTTCCTTTGTATTGGCTGCCTGCCAGGTGATCAACCAATCATATTACATCACAAAATAAATTACCTTGACTGTCATAGTAAAAAAAGATACATTATATGGTAAGGAGGTGGATTGCTCTAGTGAGTCTAAAACTCTCGTCCGATTTATTAAGGGGACACACTGACACGATTATCCTCAAACTGTTGATGAGCGGGGATAAATACGGGTATGAGATATCAAAATTGGTCCATTCCGGATCGAATGGCCTCTATGAACTGAAAGAGGCAACGATGTATTCCAGCTTGAAAAGGTTGGAACAGGAAGGAAACATTTCATCTTACTGGGGGGATGAAACCCAGGGAGGCCGCAGGAAGTACTATCACCTGACTGACAAAGGCAGAACGACATACTCAGAAAATAAAAGAAATTGGGAATATGCCAAAGAAATCATCGATTCTTTAATTTGAAAGGTGGAAAAAAGGATGAGTGATAAATTGAAAATATACCTGGATGGCATCTTTTCTCCTTATGAGGATATAAAGGCCATTAAGGAGATTAAACAGGAGCTTTCCCATGATCTACAGGAAAAGATGGAGGATTTAAAAAGAGAGGGTTTTTCGGAAGAAACCGCTTATCATAAAACGATTGATTCAATTGGGGACATTTCGGAAATTGTCGAAGCGATTAATGAAAAAACGATTGAGCTGCAGAAAAGCGTTGGGATGGATTTATCTAAGAGCAACATGGAAAATTCCGACTTTACATCAGTGAAGGTCCATGACGGGAAGTTCAACTACAGCAATCTTCAGGGCAGCAACTTTTCCGATGCCGACTTGTCGAACAGCTCTTTTAAATGCAGTAATTTAGATAAGGCAAAATTCGACCGTGCGAATCTAAGGGGAGCCAAAATCAATAAGTCCAATTTGGGGGGAGCAAGTTTTAAGGAAGCCATTTTGGATGGTACAGATTTCTCTTATTCCAACTTATCAGGAATATGTTTTGACAATCAAACCTTCAAGGGGACCATTTTTAACAATGCGGGGTTAAAAGGAACCTCTTTCAAAAATGCTGTCTTCCACAATGTTTCTTTTAAAACAAATGTGAAGAAAGCTGAATTTGACGGCGCCACTATGGATAAATTGACTTATGCAATTCTAAAGGGGTATAAGGCAAAGCTTGATAATGTCACTGTTGTTTAACATGAAATAAAGCAAAAATTCATGGTGATGCCCGGTATGATTGATTTCACTTGAATTAATTGGCCTCCTGGCCCAGTCGTTCAGGTTATGCAGGGCACATACGGTTTATGGTGAAATAACCAATAAATTTGAGGGTGAATTATTTTTGAAGCAAGATTTTACAGAAGGCTCGATCTATCGAAAGCTTTATTTATTTTCTTTGCCTATTTTGCTAACGAATTTACTACAAGCTTCAATGCAAGTGATTAATAGTCTATGGGTCGGGAACTTGTTGGGGAGTACTGCATTTGGTGCTGTGACGATTGGAACGACGGTTATGACGGTCGTGTTAGCCTTTGTACTAGGGATTAATAACGCGACGTTAACAATCTTTGCCCAACTGAAGGGGAAAGATGATCAGAATGAAATAAAATCGTATTTGAGTTCATTTGTCATTCTTTTAATTGCTTTATCGTTGGCCGTCGGAGGCTTCGGGTATATTTTTGCAAAACCGCTGCTCGCACTTCTCAATACACCGGATTCGATTATTCCGATTGCAAAAAGGTATTTGCAAATTAATTTTATCGGGACGTTGTTTTTAGTTGGCTATAACTTTATCGGAACTGTGTTGCGGGCATTTGGAGATAGCCGAACGCCGCTGTATTTCGTTTTACTGGCGACGGTCTTGAATGCTGGTTTCGATCCGTTGTTCATTGCGGGTTTTGGGATGGGGGTAGCAGGGGCTGCCTATGCCACAGTGCTGGCGCAAACGCTGGCATTTCTGTATAGCCTATTTTATTTAGGGAGAAGATTTAAACATCACTCGTTCAAATTCCAAGTGCCAAAATGGGTGGAGATCAAAACCATCTTGAGATTAGGCATCCCATCGGGAATTCAAATGATTGTCATTTATGCGGGTATGACCGTCATTTTGTCCGTTGTGAATACGTTTGGAGAATCGACAGTAGCGGGATTTGGTGCCGCTCAACGTCTGGATAGCATTATCTTGTTGCCGGCAATCGCGCTTGGGACGGCTGTGAATGCGATGGCTGGACAAAATATAGGGGCAAACAAATGGCAGCGCGTATCGCTCATTTCGAAAGCAGGCGTCCTTTATAATACTGGCGTTATGCTGGCTATTGCCGTCATCTTATTCATTTGGGCAGAACCGCTCGTCAAGTTATTTCTCAAGGATCAGGAAAGTGTGGCTTTTGGTACAGTGTACCTGCGGACAATCGCTTTCTTTTATCCCTTCATTGGCTTGAATTTCATTTTCAATGGCATTGTGCGTGGGGCAGGGGCGATGTTTCATGTATTGATTTTAAACATTATTTCCCTATGGATTTTACGGGTCCCCTTAACGTATGTGGCAGCTTCGCTGTATGGCGAAATAGGAATCGCACTCGGGATCGGCATAAGTTTCCTCATCAGCTGCTTATTTTCAGTGGGTTATTATCGATGGGGGAGCTGGAGGAAAAAGCAGTTATTTGAATAAACGAAGGGACGGTTCTCCTTCTTCGAATAAAGTGGAGGGCCGTCCCTTTTTTTATGTTGTGCTTAATATCATAAAAGGTTTAATCCAAACACGTCCTTGGCCAATTCCTTGACTCGGTTTTCATCAACTTCTTCTTTCTTCATTTTCCCATCAGCCCATGTAGTTAGTAAATTCCCTGCCAATGTCGCGCTTCCATTATGTGTCAGTTTGGTAATTAACAGTTGTTTATTGAACCCTGACGCCGGATGGCTGACAATAATTCGCTGCATTTCGTTTAAGTCACTTAGGTTCGTGACAGTATCGGCGGGATCAAAGGCATATCCCTTTTTCCACTCTTCATCCTTATGCTTTCTTTTCATATACAAACAATAATTCCCATGATTACTTGCTTCCTTTTCGATGCGGAATTCGCCGTTTCGGGATGAGACCGTTTCCCCGCTCAATGGAACTGGTTTTAGAGGAAGATTGCTGCCAAATCCGGTATCCACGATGTATCGCCGTCCTTTTTTGTAAAGAAGGATGGCTGCATGTGTTCTTCCAGTATCGCTCCACTTTTGCTGCGTTTGGTTATAAACGACACCCCGGATTAACGTAACGTTAAATCCATTATTTGAAAGAAATAAATAGAGAATGGAATTCAAGTCATAGCAAAGCCCGCCCTCATTCGACTCGAGGATCTTTTCTTTCAAAGACTCCTCCGAAATGTCAGTAATACTGTCATTCATCACGCGCACGTTTTCAAAAGGTAACGCCAAAGCCGTCTTTTCCAGTACTTTATCCAAATGATCAAAGTTTATGGGCTCATCGGGCGGAAAGCCAATCCTGTTGCGAAACATTTCATTTATTGTCGTCATCCAACACACCTCCATCCAACACTTAGTATATAAGGAAAAGAGGGGGTTCGCTATTCGGAGCCCCCATTCCCATCCTCATAATGTTGTCCGAATCTCCCACAGTTCGGGAAAGAAGCGCTGGTCGAGCACCTTTTTCAGATAGGCGACTCCGGATGAGCCGCCTGTGCCGGTTTTAAAGCCGATGATCCGTTCGACTGTTTTCATATGGCGGAATCGCCATTGCTGAAGCGAGTCTTCAATATCGACAAGTTTTTCAGCGAGTTCATATAGCTCCCAATGTTGCTTTGTGTTTTTGTACACACGCATCCAGGCAGACCGCACGGAATCGTTTTCCTTGTAGGACTTCGTTACGTCCCTGGACAGGATTTCTTCGTCAATCGGATATCCTGCTCGATGCAAAGCGTGGATAGCGGCATCATAAAGGCTCGGGGCTTCATACGCTTTCTTCAGCTCGGATAGAAGGGTGGGGTCCTTTTGATAGATTTTCAGGATATGGCCGTTCTTGTAGCCAAGTGCAAATTCAATCATTCTATTTTGGAACGATTGAAAGCCGGACGCCTGGCCAAGCGATCCCCGAAATTCCATATACTCGGACGGGGTTAGTGTCGACAGGACATCCCACGACTGGATGATTTGTGTCTGTGTCTTGGTGACGCGTGCAAGACATTTTTGCGCAACTGCGAGCTGATTGGCTTTAATCGCGGCAATCGCTGCGTTCAGTTCGTGGAGGATCAGCTTCATCCACAGCTCGCTCACCTGGTGGATGATGATGAACAACATCTCATCGTGGTGGCCAGAAAGCCTATTTTGAGCTGACAGGATTGTATCAAGTTGCAAATACTCGCTGTATGTCATATTGCTTGTAAAATCAGTCAGAATGCTTTTTTCGTCGGTTGTTGGGTTTTGGTCATCGAGAACCATTTCGGACCTCCTTGGTAGTTTCTAGCCCTTGTTTAAGTGCCGAAGCCGAGGACATGGGCCTATTTTTGCAAAAAACCCTTTCTACAGCTTCCTGATTACCGCACGGACTGGGCTGCCATCAGCGTCCTTGAGAGCAAGCGGCAGGGCGATTAGTTCGTAATCCCCATTTTCGATTTGATCCAGCATGAGGTTTTCAAGGATATGGATGCCGTGGCGATACAGGGCATGGTGGGTCGCCAGGTCCTTGCTGTCGAGCTGGTCGACGGACGGGAGGTCGACGCCAAGCAGCCGCACACCCTTTTCGCTAAGATAAGCCGCTAAATCAGGTGCGAGCTCAGGAATCCGTTCCGGGAAACGGTCTGGGTTATTCGGGAGCGACGTTTTTAAGAGCAGCCTTTCGACTCCGTCGAGGTCAAGGCGGCGGAGTTGTTCAACATCGACCTTGTCAAAGGAAGAGACGTCAATAACCCGCGCCGGGCCGATGAACATGTTTATGTCGAGATCAAGGATTCGTCCACCCTCATTGTCAAAATGAAACGGTGCGTCAACATGGGTGCCGATGTGGACGCTCGTTGTGATCGTGCCAATGTTGGCGGAGCCGGTCTGTTCTTTGGAAAATGCAGTTTCATACTTGAATGGCGTGTCGCCTGGCCAGTTGGCGATTCCGTTATAAAGGGGCTGAGAGATATCAATCCAGTTCTTGTTTGTCATGCCACAACACCTCGCTTGTTTTCAAATTGTTTGTATTTCTCCTCATTCATGATTGCCTTCAGGATTTGGACGGTTTTCCAAACTTCTTCAAATGTATTGTATAGGGCAACCGGGGCGAGGCGGATTCCGTTCTGTGCCCGGAAATCGGGGATGACTCCGTCCGCCTTCAATGCTTTGCAAATCCTGGCCGCTTCCGGGTGCTCAAGGAAAATATGTCCGCCGCGTTTCTCATCGTCGATGGGGTTTCGGAGGATGAATCCGTGTCCGTTCAGCTCTTCCTGAATGAGCTCCATTAAATAACCAGTAAGCTTAAGCGATTTTGCCCGGATCTTTTCCATGCCAATTTCCTTGAACATCGACAGCGAGCCGATGAGTGGCGCCAGACTGAATATATTTGGCGTGCCGATTTGGTATGCACCGGCGTCGTCGGCATGCGTGAATTCATGCTCCATGTCGAATTGCTTCTCCTTGTTGGAGCTGAACCAGCCGGCTAGGCCCGGCAGTTTGCCAAAGTGCCTTTTGTTTACATACAGCCCGGCAGTCGCACCGGGACCGCCATTCAAATGTTTGTAATTGCACCAGAACGCAAAATCGACATCCCAGTCAGTGAGGCTGTGCGGAATCGAGCCGATCGAGTGGCACAGGTCGAAGCCGATGGGGATGCCGCGCTTGCAGGCTTCTTTTGCCAAAAGCTCCATATCAAGGATTTGGCCGCTCCGGTACAGGACGCCCGGCAGGACAATCAAGGCAATTTCATCCGTCATCGCCCGGATGATGTCATCTTCATTCAAGGTATGGCCGTCATCGCTTTTTACTTGAATGAGGTGGCTTTCGGGATCAACCCCCTTTAGCATCAACTGGCTCTTGAGTGCATAAATGTCGCTCGGGAAGTTCAGTTCGTCAGCGAGAATTTTCGTCCGTTTCCCATTCGGCTCATAAAAAGTAGCGGCGAGCTGGTGGAGGTTCACTGTCGTCGAGCCTGTGACAATGACTTCCCCGGCATCTGCGCCGACGAGCGGCGCCATTTCATTCCCCAATTTCTCGGACAGATAGAACCACGGATGAACGCTTGTTGTCCAGCCGTCAATCCCATGCTCTTTCCATGCTTCAATCATCCCGAGCAATGATTGTTCCGCCCGTTTGGACAAAAGCCCAAGCGAATTGCCATCAAGATAAATTCTGTTTTCGGGTAAATAAAATTCATTTCGGTACATTGCAAGCGGATCCTGCTGGTCAAAATCCTTGACAGCCTCGTATGTATGGCTCATTGCACTCAACCTTTCTGAATTTTTCTTCAATTTAAAGTATAGTCGGTTTGCCGAGCGCGCGTCAAAAATCGGAAGGGTCATTATGGTTTGGGAAAGTGTTTCCGCCTTTTTAGAAGGGTACGTTAGTTTTTTAAAAAAGCTGCAGGGAATAGGATAACTAGAATAAAAACCTAAGGAGAGGTAGCAATGAGCTTAAAAGCGTTAGTGTTGAATTGCAGTCTGAAAGACAGTACACAGCCATCCAATACCCGGGGGCTGATTAACGAGATTGTTAAGATTTTTGATAAAAATGGAGTGGAGACGGAAGTGCTGAGGATGGCTGATTATTCAATTGGCTTTGGCATTACCAATGAGGCGGTGAATGATCACGACCAATGGCCGGAGATTTTTGAAAAAGTAAAGCAGGCGGACATTCTGTTGCTCGGCTCGCCGATTTGGCTTGGCGAACAGAGCAGTTTGGCTACGTTGGTTGTTGAAAGGCTGTATGGAGGAAGCAGTCTGCCCAATGAAAAAGGCCAATATATCTACTACAACAAAGTTGGCGGAGTGGTTGTCACGGGGAATGAAGATGGTGCGAAAAACGTTTCAAGCTATCTGATTTATTCTTTATCGCATATTGGGTTCACGATTCCACCGAATGTTGATACGTATTGGGTAGGGGAGGCTGGTCCCGGGCCTTCGTTTATTGAAGCAAAAGGAAATCAAAACGAGTTTACGATGCAGCACGCAAAAACTACAGCTTATAATTTAGTGCACTTTGCCCGGCTGCTGAAGGAACATCCGATCCCGGCAGAAGGAAATGTGATTGAAGGCGAATAAGAATCCGTTTGAGTACAAAAAGCAAATAACATGCCTAATTGCAGTCCGATTTAACGAATCGGATTGCTTTTTTTATGCTAGGCTCTGTTTAAGGATAATGTTTATTTTTTAACTACGTTGATTGAAGCGCAGGGCACCGACTCCTGCGGGATGCAGCGGCAAGGTGGAGACCCCACAGGCGCCAAAGCGCCGAGGAGGCTCCACTGACGCCCCGCGGAAAGCGTGTGCCCGTAGTGGAAATCAACAGCCATAATTAAAAGAGCGTTATGCAAAAAAACCTTACTGGCTGGCCCAAGACTAAGAATCACAAAGATTTTAATAGAAGGTTTTTTGAAAATAAGGGTAAAGCTATTGGATAATTATGTTAAAGTTAGATGAAAGAAAAACGCATAATTGAAAGTTGAGAAAAGGGAGGGACAATTTTGCATAGTCAACTAATCAATAAAAATAGGAATCTCAACAGGAGGATCACTATTCCAAAGCTATTCGTTATTTTTTTCAGTGTGCTCTTAATCGCTTCAATTCTTCTTATCTTCGTTTCCTCAATCATGTTTTCTCCACAATATGTTTTTAGAACGATTATCAATGGAAATTCAGGTGTGGAGGACTATAAAATTTTTCCTAAACGGGTGATCCACAAAAGCTCTCACTCTTATCAGTATGATGTTGACATCGATGACTCCTTGAAGTCCATGACAATAGACTATACGTTTAATGGAAAGCCCCAATCAAAGCCGCTTTCTTCTCTTTTGAAAGATAGCGATACGAGCTCTTTTATTGTCGTGCAAAATGACAAGGTTGTTATTGAGGATTATTTTAACGGTTATACGAAGGACAGTGTGAATACCTCTTTCTCCATGGCAAAATCAATCGACTCCCTCTTGATTGGAATCGCGATCGAAAAAGGGTATATACAAAGTGTGAGACAGTCAATAGCTGAATTTATAAATGAGTTCAAGGGAACAAAAATGGAAGATATTACAATTGAGGATTTACTGTCAATGCGTTCCGACATCCGCTATGAGGAAGGAAACATCTGGTTTGGTGACGATGCAAAGACGTATTATATGCCTGACTTACGAAAATTGGCGTTGTCACATACCAATTTGACGGATAGCTATCAAGGTAATTTTCACTATAATAATTACCATCCTTTACTGCTTGGCATCATACTTGAACGAAGTACAGATCAATCTGTATCAGATTTTTTTGAACAAAATGTTTGGAAGAAAATTGGAGCAGAGCATGACGCATCCTGGAGTCTCGACAGTAAAAAGTCGGCTTTTGAAAAAATGGAAAGCGGGATTAATTTCAAAGCGATTGACTTTGTAAAAATCGGGAGTATGCTGCTCCATGACGGAAGATGGAATGGGCATTCCATCGTAAATGAAAATTGGATCGCACAGTCGACCCGCAGTGAATTCCCTATAAATCCCGACGAATATAAAGGTTCATTCTTGGAAGGAAGGAATATAGGTTATCAATATTTTTGGTATAGCACACCAAATGACAAAGGAACTTTAGATTATTTTGCGTCGGGAAAATATGGACAGTTTCTTTATATCTCACCCGAGCATCAAACGGTCATTTTACGGACAGGGAAGGCAATGGGAAATGTAGATAACTGGCCGGATATTTTGAAGCAAATTTCAGGAAAAGTGGATAGAGATTAAAAGAGCAATGGAAAGTGCCTGCCACTTTTTGCATTTGTCTAAAGGGATTAATCGGCAAATCGCCGGAAGTGCCAAGCACCGGCCCAAGCGGGTAGTTCAAGCGAGTTTATGAATGATATAGAGAACTAAATAGTTCGATAATAGAAAGAGGAAAATTAAATAGGTGGCCAAGCTTCTTCTAAATGCGGTTAGCGAAATGCCGGAAGCTAGAGCGTAATGGGAAGCTGTTAACCCGGACAAAATGCCCATGATGAAAAACCAAGGCTCATAAAACAAAATAGACCATAACGCCAAGCTTTGAACATCAAGTGAAACCCAGCCATTAAATTGGAATGGTAATCACATTTGCCAGAAGAAGCGCTTTTGTAATGATTCCGCTGATTGCATGTGCAATTAAATAAGCAGTACAGGAAAGAGTAGGGATCAATATAATCAAGGGATGGACGGCTTTTCCTCCAATTAACGGCACCCATGCCGGGACTATTCTTCCCCATGGTTTGACAAGGGCTATTAAAATGAACCCACAGGCCATGATTAAGACGCCTGCGTAATAACTTCCCATTTGCACCGCTTCAGGATTCTCGAACTGACCCGGCAGACCTAAGGTTCCGCCCGCGGCTTGATAAAATCGGACGAAAACAGCATAGCTGACTGCCCAAAAGCAACCGATGTATGCTGGCCATACCGCTTTATGAATCCATAATTCAAAGGCATTTAGCCTTTCGGTTTCGGCTTCCGGATTTTGGTTAATCATGTTTGCTCACTCCTCCTTTATAAGTACAGGGTTCTACTCTGAAGTGGCGGATTTAATTGAGTCCTGGACAAAAAAGGGTCCCAAAGGCATGATTAAATGCCTTTTGGGACAGCAACTTTTCTTGTTAATCTTATATCGTTAAGCTGCAAGTTTTCCAGTAATTCATGGTTAAGTTGGCCATAAGCCTGGTACGCTTTCAGTTCTGCGTTTCCTTCAAGCAGCCTATTAATATCCTTTTCTTTTGCTTTCACAAAAATAGCTTTTTCTGGCACACGGCTAATTACTTCAAGGGATTCAGGAAGGAATTGGTTCGTTTGTTTTGTTAGAATCACCCATTGAACCTGGGGATCTTTTTTGAAGCGGACATTTTCTTCCTGTTTAAAGTAAGAGCCTTGGCTTGCATTAAGCTGGATTAAATCCTCAACAATGGCACTGGCAGTTGGAAACTTCCCGGCACCTGGCCCTTGAAGGGTGATGTTTCCGACAATATCCGCATCGATTGAAATGGCATTTTGGACGCCATCAACAGAGTACAGCGGGTGAGAAGGGCCAACCAGTACAGGTTTAACGGAGCAGCGAATGCCGCGAGGCCCTTTTTCAAGTGAGATCACATGCTTTACGCGCAGACCCCACTCGGAAAACAATTGAATGTGAGAGTGGGAAATCGCAGAAATACCTTTCCTGGTCACTCTTTGCCATTCGGGCTGTTCCCCAAACGCAATTTGGCTTAAGACCATCGCTTTATAAAAAGCGTCGTACCCTTCTATATCATTGGTAGGGTCTGCCTCGGCATATCCCAATTCCTGGGCAGCCTGAAGTGCTGTTTGGAAGGCAACCTCCTCATCGCGCATTTTGGACAAAATATAATTGGACGTTCCGTTAACGATGCCTTCAATTCTTTCGATTTTATTTACATTCAAAAGGGTCCTGATCGTTTGGATTGCCGGGATTCCTCCGGCCACAGTTGCTTCAAAGCCGCAGGCAACGTTAAACCGGGAAGCATATTCAAGCAGTTCGTTTCCGTGATAAGCAAACATTTCCTTATTCGCGGTAATGATATGGCAGCCTCTCTCGATGGATTTTTTCAAGTATGAAAAGCCTGGTTCCTTGCCTATAATGGCTTCGATGACGATATCGAGTTTCGGCAGGTTTAAAATGTCTTCAAAGTTTGAGGTGAGAAGGACACCATCATCTTGCAGCTGATGTTTTTCAACGTCCGTCACAAGTACGCCTGCTACCTTTACATTTTTGCCAAGAATTGCTTTTAACCTTGTTTGATGGGTCTGAATTGTTTCATATACTCCCTTGCCGACTGTCCCAAAACCCAGTAATGCAATATGGATGTCCGTCACTTGATCTCCTCCTCAAATTTTCCCCAGTTGTAACGGGCAGTAAAACCCCACCAATGGAAGTTTCACTTTAAAGGGCAGCCTGCAGGATTCCTCCCCACTTTGGAAACTCGGCAAGGAATCCGTCGTGCCCAAAATCAGTCTTGACTTCAACATAATCAGCTTCTTTTCCCGCCTTCATGAGGGCTTCCGCGATTTCTTTCACATCCTCGGGAGGGTACAGCAAATCACCCGTGTAGCCTAACAGCAGTGTTTTTGCGGTAATGTGCCCAAGGGCCTTTTTCCAACCCTGTCTGCCTCTTCCGATATCATGGGAATCCATCGCCTCTAGTAAATACAAATAGCTGTTGGCATCAAAACGGTCAGAAAGTTTTTGCCCCTGATAGTTCAAATACGATTCAACCTGGAAGGTTTCCCCATCCTTTAGCTCCCTGTTGAACCTCTTATTAAACAACTTGCCGGTCCGGTAGGTGACCATTCCGATCATTCTTGCTATTTCGAGTCCCGCAATCCGGTCTTCCTCGGAATAGAAGCCGCCTTTCCAGGCCGGGTCCCGTTTAATGGCATTTCTTCCAATTGCGTTAAAAGCAATCCCATAATCACTTAGGTAAGGGGTAACGGCAATCGGAATGATAACCTTCGCAAAGTCAGGGTAGGTGATTGCCAGTTCGAGAATCTGCATTCCTCCAAGCGAGCCTCCGATCGCGGCTTTGATTTCGTTGATTCCAAGTTTACGGAGTGCCAAAACCTGTGAATGGACAATGTCTCTGATTGTTAGTTTTGGAAAATCAGTTTGATAAGGCTTTTTTGTCACCGGGTTTATGCTTGTTGGGCCGGTTGATCCCGAACAGCCTCCCAATACATTGAACGTAATAACCTCAAATTGATTTGTGTCGATATACTTTTCAGGACCAATCAGGCCGTGCCACCAGCCTGGTTGTTTTGCCGTCCCGACTGTAAACTGATTACCCGTCAATGCATGGCAGACCAGGATGACAGGACCTCCACTTTTTCCGGCCCGCTCAAAAGCCAGTTCGATGTCAGGGAGTACGATACCGGATTCAAGTTGGAGATCGCCGACTTTTATCTTTCCATATTCAGGCGGAGGGGCCGGCTCCATGTTTATGGATAAACCCTCTGCTTTCATCGATTTAACTGTTCCTCAGGTTTTGCTGAAATACCTGTAGCCTGAAAGAAGGCGTGGTCCAAGTCATCCTGCAAATCCTTTATAGATTCGAGCCCGACAGAAAGCCTGATCAGTTCTTCGCTTACACCGCTTTTTGCAAGGTCTTCTGCACTCAGCTGCTGATGTGTTGTGGAAGCAGGGTGGATAATCAGTGACTTGGCATCGCCGACATTTGCCACATGGGACCATAATTTGATATTGTCAATCACCTTTTTACCTGCGTCACGGCCGCCTTTAATCCCAAAAACAATAATTGATCCAAAGCCGCCGTCAAGGTATTTTTTTGCAAGCTGGTGGCTTGGGTGATCTTCAAGTCCTGGGTAGGAAACCCATTCGACAGCCGGATGGTCTTTCAAGTACTTGGCAATCTCCAGTGCATTCTCATTGTGTTTTTCAATTCTCAAGTGCAGTGTCTCAAGTCCCTGAAGCAAGAGGAATGCACTATGCGGGCTTAACGAGGAGCCAAAGTCCCTCAAAAGCTGGACGCGAAGTTTAATGATGAATGCGAGCGGGCCGATATCCTGGGCAAAACGGAGGCCATTATAGCTTGAATCCGGCTCGGTAAAGCCAGGAAACTTTTCACTGTTCCAATCAAATCGGCCTGCATCGACGACCAGGCCGCCAATTGTTGTTCCATGCCCGCCAATCCATTTTGTTGCGGAATGGACAATAATATCTGCGCCCCATTCGATCGGCCTGCAATAATAAGGGGCAAACGTATTGTCTATAATGAGCGGAAGGCCATTTTCATGGGCTATTTTAGCTACGGCTTCAACATCAAATACATTCAGGCTTGGGTTTCCGATAATTTCGCCAAACACTGCCTTTGTTTTTGGGGTGATGGCATCTCTGAAATTTTCAGGGTTGGTCGAGTCGACAAATCGGACCTTGATGCCAAATTTCGGAAGGGTAACCGCAAATAGGTTGAATGTACCGCCGTATAGGTTTTCCGCAGCGACGATTTCATCACCAGCCTCCGCTACGTTCAAGATTGCCAAGGAAATTGCGGCCATGCCGGAAGAAACAGCAAGCGCGGTCGCACCGCCTTCTAGAAGGGCAATTCTTTTTTCCAACACATCCGTTGTTGGATTCATAATCCGTGTATAAATATTTCCTGGCTCCGCAAGAGAGAACAGGTTCTGGGCATGGTCGGTACTGTTGAAAACATAGGAAGTGGTCTGGTAAATAGGGACGGCCCTAGATCCAGTTACTGGGTCAGGGGTTTGCCCGCCGTGCAAAAGAAGAGTTTCAAGGCCAAAGTTTTCATTTTGATTTGTCATTATCTTTCCCTCCAATAATTCAATCCAATGTGGTTCGGGCAGTTGGTGAACGCATCTAACACAAAAACCCCCTCTTCATAAGAAGAGGGGGTTCCTCCTCTTATCTTCCAGGCAAAACCGCCTGCAGGAATTAGCACCTTTTCAAGCTTTACGCCTGAAGGTTGCCGGACTTCATAGGGCCTGACCCTCCGTCACTCTGGATAAGAGATTGCATATTTTTTTTTTAGTTGCCGTTCATTTTAACTGCCAGTTGTTATTGAGCATTATAAATCAAGGTAATCGAATAAGTCAACGGAAAATTCATAATATTTTCAATTTCTTCGATCAATCTGTTTGTAAGTCGCGAATGTAAAGGTTTTGTAAATAGGCCAGTTAACTATTGAAAACAGTCAGAGTGTATACTATACTCTCGATATCGAAATGCGATATTAAATTCCGATATTGATAGTGGGGTGACAGTTTGGAGGATAAAGTATTTCGTAAATTGTTTCTTGGATTTATTCACATCCACATCTTGCACCATGCAAAAGAGCATCCCGTTTACGGAGTATGGATGTTAGAAGAGCTCAGGGAACACGGCTACAATATCAGTTTTGGAACTCTCTATCCTATCCTGCATTCAATGGAGTCTGATGGACTGCTAACAAGAGAGGATAGGAATGTGGAGGGGAAAATAAGAAAATATTACACGACCACAGAAAAAGGAGAAAGAGTTCTTAATGAAGCCCGGAAAAAAGCTTATGAACTCTTCAAAGAAATTAAAGACTAAAAGGAGATAAAATGGATCAAACGAACCGAAATAGGGGAATCAAATCACTGGTAGAAATATTTATCGTCTCAACCCGGCTTGGGTTGACCTCCTTTGGCGGGCCAACCGCTCATTTAGGGTATTTTCATGAGGAATATGTACGCAGAAGAAAATGGATGGATGAAAAAAGTTATGCGGATTTAGTTGCTTTAGCGCAATTTTTACCGGGGCCAGCCAGCAGCCAAGTGGGAATCGGGATAGGCGTTATGCGTGCAGGGGTATTAGGTGGAATTACATCCTTTCTTGGGTTTACACTCCCATCCGTTATTGCATTGATCCTTTTTGCTTTGCTGCTCACAGGGTTTGATATAGGAAATGCTGGATGGATACATGGCTTAAAGATTGTGGCCGTAGCAGTCGTTGCACATGCCATCATGGGTATGGCGAAAAATTTAACTCCGGATTTAAAAAGAAAAGCCATTGCTTTATTTGCGCTGGTGGGTACGCTCATTTGGCAAACTGCGTTTACGCAAGTAGGCGTCATATTGATTGCAGCACTCATTGGATACCTTCTGTATAAAGGACACCAAGAAAATGGAGAAGTGAGTTCACAGTTTCCAATTTCTAAACGTGTTTCAGCGATATGTCTCTTGTTATTTTTTGGTTTGCTTATTCTTTTACCGATTATCAGGGAAGCAACAGGATCGTACTGGGTCGCTATGTTCGATAGCTTTTATCGATCTGGCTCTTTAGTTTTCGGTGGCGGCCATGTCGTTTTACCTTTATTAGAACAGGAATTTGTCCCAACCGGGTGGTTAAGCGAGGAAGCATTCTTGGCAGGGTACGGTGCTACACAAGCAGTTCCGGGTCCTCTCTTTACTTTTACCGCCTATTTAGGGGCGGTTATGAAAGGATGGCAAGGTGGATTAATTGCAACGCTCGCTGTATTCTTACCTGCTTTCCTTCTTATTCTCGGTGCGCTGCCATTTTGGGATTCTTTACGAAACAATCCTAAAGTGAAAGGGGCGATAATGGGGGTAAATGCGGCTGTCGTAGGGATATTAATCTCCGCCTTTTATACCCCAATTTGGACGAGCTCAATTTTGGCACCGATTGATTTTGCGTTTGCTGCGATCCTATTTAGTATGCTTGTCTATTGGAAGCTTCCACCTTGGGTGATTGTGGTTTCTGGGGCGATAGGCGGATCACTCATGACATTCATTTAAAAATTCGCCAGAAAGGACTAACGGCGTTAGACTGTCTCGGATTTGCTATTGCCAGACTTGAGCAATTTGCACAATAACTTGTTGAAGGCCTTTGTCGGAATGGACGAAGCAAAACAAAGGACTGCCATTACAGCTGGCAGTCCTTTTGTTGCTCCTAAAAATCCTTCTCATTATCCCTAGTCGTTGGATCTGAAATCCTGTTCGATGACTCAGGAATCGCATCGTAAACCGCAGGGTCCACATTGTGTATGGATCCGTCAGCCAAAGCTTTGAAAAGATCATAGAGGGGGGCCTTGACAGTTTCTTTCAGCATACCCGCCTGTTTCTGTCCAAGAGTCTGGCTTTGCCCTTTGATTTCCATCAGCATGATGGCTGCATCATTCAAGGCAAACGTCCCTAGAGCTGTGCCCGGAAGGTTTACTTTAGGATATTTCTGCACGGCGCCAAAATGGGAAAAGCCCCTTTGCAGTGATTGGGCAGCAAGTGCATTGACCCGCTTCCCAAGTTTAAGGACATCCGCATCGACCTCATACTGTTGTCCAGTGAACGGATCGGTGTATGGATCGGCTACAACCGCTGCCAACTGCATTGGAACTGAGCGGTTATCCTCGTCCGAAACGGTATTGAAACCGCGGTGATGGACATCTACAAAGACATCAGGCCTGAATTCCTTGAATACGCCTGATACAGTTCTTGCCTCGGCAGTAACGAAGAAGCCGCCGTAGTTACTGTTATTGGTAGAACGATTATTAAGGAAATTCGCTATCGTTGTCTTGTCATAGTTCTCGATTCTAAAGTCGAGGTTTGGGTTGTAATCCCGATTCTGGTCATATCCAGGAATCCCGTAAACAACCCGGCCGTTGTTATTCTGGGCCCTTTCACTTCCGTCGCTGTTGTAGTACCAAGGGGCCCTTGTATTTTCAGGCAGCTGAATATTCGCTGGGAGCCAAGTTTGGTGTGTATAGCGTGTTGGATACCATTTTTCCTGATAGAGATTGTCAGAACCTTCAGGGTTGATCCGAGGCATGATCCAGATGGAAACGTTCTTAAGGATGTTATTCACTTCTGCAGAGTTGGAGGATAATTTTTGAATAATGTCAATTGCTGCTTCTGTACCTATTTGTTCGTTCCCATGGATTTGAGTCGTGATGAAAATGCGCTTTTTAGTTGGATCTACTTCACCGAATTTGACTACATACAAGGGTTCTCCTTTATCTTTGTCTGTCTGGTAGCCGTCAGGGGAAAGGTTGGAATAGCCGGCTATCTCAAGTTTCATTTTTCCTTTGGCCGAAGCTTCTAGCTTTTGCAGGGTCTCGTATAATTCCTGGTTTGACATGAAACTGGACAATGAAACATTCTGTTCATTTTCGATGTACGGACCGTTAGGCCTGGATTGAGGGTCTGCGAAAACCGGTGAAGCTGCGAGCATGGATAATGCTACTGTTGCAGGGATGACTGCTTTAGTCCATTTTTTCATAAAAATCCTCCTAAAAATTATTTGAGCGGAAATTCTTATGTAATACGAAACTTTAGGCTTGCTCAATAATTAGTTTAATACAGGAATAAGTTAAAGTTAATTGAATATACATTATTTTCGGAAAATTAAACCATTAGTCCTTATGCATCATATTTATTTGGATAGTTTATTCTACCAGTCTTAAATATGCCTTTTACTAATTTCCAGTTTTGTGATGAAATAGTACTAATACTAAAGTTGTGTGGAAATTGATAGATGGCGGGTGGAGAAATGCGAAAAGTCCTGATGGTAATTGTTTTTATTTGTTTGTGGCAAAATTGGTCCTATTCTAAAGCTAATGCTAGTGAAATCCCAGTTATCAATAGCGGCGCGGCCATTGTATTGGATACGAAGAGCGGAGAGGTTCTTTTTGAGAAGAATGCGAGGGAAAGGAAATTCCCGGCTAGTTTGACGAAGATTGCAACAGGAATTTATGCGATTGAAAATGGAAACCTCAGTGATAAAGTTACCGTAAGCGAGGCAGCCAGGGAAGTTGACGGGACCCGGGTCTATCTAGAGCCTGGAGAACAGGTTCCGTTGAAGCAGCTTATTGAAGGGCTCCTGATTAATTCCGGAAATGATGCCGGGGTCGCTATCGCCGAGCATTTTGATGGCTCTAACGAACAGTTCGCTAAAAAACTGAATGAATATGTAGCAAGAATTGGAACGCAGGAAACAACCTTTCAAAACCCGCATGGCTTATTTGATCCGAATCATCAAACTTCGGCAAGGGATTTGGCATTAATCACACAATATGCGCTGAAAAACGAAGAGTTCCGACGGATTTTTGGTACGAAGGAACTGAAGTGGGATAGCCAAACATGGCACACCACCTTATTCACGCATCACAAATTAATGAGGGAAAAACCTTATGACGGAGTGACAGGCGGGAAAACAGGATATGTTGACGAATCAGGTCACACGCTGGTGACATCGGCTGAAAGGGCCGGAACGAGTATCATTGTTGTCACACTGGAAGGAGCTTCACAAAAAGACGCCTACAATGATACGAAAGCGTTACTCGATTATGCATTTGAGAATTTTAAGACGACTCTTATTCCACAGGGAACCACCGTCCCGATGGACAAAGGGGAATATAAAACAACGAGGGACGTTTACTTTAGCCAGCCTGTTAACCAAAACGTGACAATGAAAATGAATGCCGAAGGATCATTGGAAATATTCGGGGAAGATAAAAACCTTATAACCTCCGTAAAATTGGAGGATTTTAAACAACCCATAAGGAAGACTGCCAAGATGATTCCTCCAAAACCATCAAACGAAGAAAAAGAAGATTTCAAGGTCCTGCTGCCTGGCACACTGATTGGTATACTTGCACTTATTGGTGCAATAATCATAGGAAATCGGAGACGAAAGAGCAATGGGGTCTGACAAGATAAATTAGAGGAAAAAGGAAATCAACAGACAGATAAAAGATCATAAATTTTAACAGGGTCAAACCCCATCGACGGACAGCTTAACTACTATTGTCCAGAGGCAGGGGTTTGACCTTTTTTGCGTGTTTCATCTTGGAAAACCGCCTTCCTCTACAGAAGTTCATTTTTGCAAGCAAACTCGCTTGACCCGGAGCCGACATTTTCCGATAAAAAATTCATCTTTTCGTCAAAGTTTCTAATATTATAAAGTGAATTATCTACTATACTCAATATATAAGAATATCACTGTATGTATCGTGGAAAGTGTAATAAATTTCCAGGATGTCCCCTATCCATTGTTGGGTAGAGCAGGAATTTATCCACTATATTGTGAAAAAGTGAACAAACTGTGACAACGCACCGAAATGAATATTGATTCATCAGGGGAGTGAAAAGCTGTTGACGCTTCTACACATGCTCAACGGTTCACATAATACTTTTAAGCAAGAAGCAGAAGGAGCTGAAGAATAATGAGAATTATTTTATTCGCCATCCTCTTGTCCGGAGTTTTAATGGGATGTGGGCACGAGGCTGACACGAACATGAAAGATAAAATTCAGTTTGTCCCAAATGAGGATTATGTAGGTGACCCCTCGCCAACCGTTAAAGAGGAAATGAAATTAACACCTGAAGAACATGCTGAATTTGAAAAACTGCAGAAGAAAATACAAGAAGAAAAAGAGGCCGAATAATATGGCTCAGGCAATGGAAGCAGTCAAAAAGGTAGAAGAACGTCTGATGTACTATCAGTTGTTTTGCCATTACTACCGGGGCGAGTTAAACCGCTTAAGCCCGGCAGAGTGGAACGAATTAGCGAAAATCCTTCGTGAAACAGAGCTTGCCCAGATGAACGGCGAGGCGTTCCAGGCCATTCAGAGCTTGGAGGCAGCGGATGATTCCGCTATTAAAACGTTTGAATACGACTATAATCGTTTATTTGTCGGACCGGCGAAATTATTGGCCTCTCCCTATGAATCTAGTTACCGAAACATAGAGGGGACGATTTTGCAGCAGGAAACATTGAATGTACGAAACTTTTACCATTATGTAGGACTGCAAGTAGCGAACGAAGGACAGGCGCCGGATGACCATATCCACTACGAATTGGAATTCATTCTGTACCTTTTAACGGATGGGGGCATCCAAGAAAAAAACCAAGTGCATAAGATGTTTTTGGAAAAGCATCTATTGCAATGGGGGTTCAAGCATTGTGAGCGGATTGTCCGATCTAGCGAAAATCCGCTTACCCGAGCGATGGGCATTTTATTAAAAGAGTTTTTACAGTTCGAAAAACAGCTGATGGAAGGTGAGTGAGGACTTATGATAACTGAAAACTTTTCCCGCCGGACCTTTTTAAAAGGTTCTGCGGCACTCGGTTCATTATTGGGTTTGGGGGCAGTCGGGACGAAAGCGGCAGAGGGGCTCATTCCACTGGCAAGTGCAAAGGCTGCTGGCAAAAAAGAGCAATTTTACAACGCCTGCCCGCGAAATTGTTATGATACATGTTCAATCGTGACAACAGTCGAAGACGGCAGAATCACGTTTATCACTGGGAATGAAAACAACAACTATACGAAAGGGCGTCTTTGCGTAAAAGGGAATACGTATCCGCGTGTTGTTTACTCACCGGACCGGATCAAATACCCAATGCGGCAAAAGGGACGCGGTTCTGGCAATTGGGAGAGAATCAGCTGGGATGAGGCTTATACGATCATTGCAAAGAAAATTCTCGACATTAAAGAGGAATACGGCACAACATTGCCAGTTTGCCTAAACAAGTATTCAGGTAACTTTAACATCTTGAACTATGCAACAGAAGGCATGCTTTCAAGCATCGGCTATACGACCCGGGCCCAGGGAACACCATGTGACCCGGCTGGTTCGGATGCTCAAGCCTTTGATATGGGGACAGCCTATAACAATGACCCAGAGCAATTCCTGGATGCTGATTATATCATTTTATGGGGATCGAATCCGGCATGGACTTCCGCCCACTCTATGTATTTTATTAACCAGGCGAAAGAAAAGGGAACGAAGCTTGTCGTCATCGATCCGCTCATTACCCAAACGGCCTCCAAAGCCGATGAATATATCCAAATTAACACGAGTACAGATGGAGCGCTTGCTCTCGGGATGATCCGTTATATTATCGATCATCAGTTGTACGACGAACAGTGGGTTCGTGACAATTCGATTGGATTCAATGACTTTGTAGCTTATATCAAAAACAATATCACGATCGAATGGGCTGCTGAAAAAACAGGGGTGCCAAAGAAAGTCATTGAGCGGATCGCGCGCGAGTACGCGACCGCGAAGCCGGCGAATATTTGGATTGGCTTCGGGATGCAGCGCCATACAAACGGCGGCGCAATGGTTCGCGCCATTGATGCACTAGCAGCAATAACAGGCAATATCGGAAAAAGAGGCGGCGGTGTGAATTACATCGGCGGTGAAACATGGGGCTTTAATTACCATACGATGGGATTCGGCGTGCCTGAAGGAACAAAAGGCGAAGCCGATCGCTATGTGAATATGAACAACTTCGGCGCGCAAGTATTGGATGCGAATGATCCGCCAATCAAGATGATGTGGATTGCCTGCCGAAACCCGATGGCCCAGGATCCTGAGCCGAATGTCGTGAAAAAAGCGTTTGAGAAAATGGACTTAGTTGTAACAGCCGATTTGTATATGAACCAAACGGTTGAGCTCTCCGACATTGTTCTTCCTGTCACAACTCCTTTTGAGACGGTAGGCGTCAACGTCAGCTACTGGCATTACTGGATGAACGCCAATGAGCAGGCCATAAAGCCGCTCTATGAAACGAAAAGCGACCTTGAAATCGCGATGGGGCTATCGAAGAAATTAAATGAGCTGTCACCTGGCTCCTGCACATTTCCAGTGACAGGCAGCTTGGAAGAATGGGTTGAAAAGGAATTCAACGATGGAATCAGGGAAATGTTTGGCGTTAATAGCTGGGACGAGCTGCGGAAAAATGGCGGGACAGCCAAAGCAACTGAAAAGGTAACTGTTGCGTGGGAAGACCTTAAATTCAGAACCCCATCCGGGAAGTATGAGTTTTACTCAGAGAAGGCAGCCGAATACGGCCACCATCCGCTTCCGGTATTTGTGGAACCATACAAGGGCGATAAGGAGCATCCGATTCGCTGTATGTCCCCACACTGGAAACTCGGCATCCACAGCCAATTCCAGCACATTGACTGGCTCGATGCGATTCAAAGCCATCCATTCGTCGAAATGCATCCTGATTTGGCGAAGAAACATTCAATAAAAGAAAATGATTTAGTTCATGTCAAAAACGATGCCGGGTATTTGACCCTGCCGGCAAAATTAACGAAAACCGTTCCAGCAGATACGGTCATCCTGTATGAGGGCTGGTGGAAAGACGTAAATTACACGGAAAACTTTAATGTGAAGGCCATTCCTGCAGATATGGGCCACTATAGTAAGGGCCAGCGCGGCATCGCCTTCCACGATAATTTTGTCAAAATCGAAAAAGCATAAGGAGGAGGGAATCCCATGGCCAAAAAATTAGGCTTTTTAGTCAATATTGATCGTTGTATCGGCTGCCATGCCTGTGAAATTTCATGTAAAAGCTTTTATCAGCTAGAACCACAGATGAGGCGGAGAACGGTCAGGGAGCTGCCGGAGGATATGGTTGGTTCTACCATCCGTGCGTTTGTTTCAACGGCCTGCAACCACTGTGATGAACCTGCCTGTAAGGCGGTTTGTCCGGTTGGGGCGTATACGAAGCGTGAAGAGGATGGAATTGTTGTCCATAATCAGGACCTTTGCATCGGCTGCCAAATGTGTGGAAAAGCATGTCCTTACGGTGTACCGGTATACAATCCGGTTAAGAAGAAAATGGACAAGTGCAGTATGTGTTATGAACTGCTTGATGTAGGTGAATCTCCAATCTGTGTCTCGAAGTGCCCGATGGAGGCGATTGAAATTGTTGATTACAATGAAGTCCAGCCTGCCGGGACTGTGAGCATCGTGCCGACGTTTGCCGACCCGTCTATTACAAAACCAACGACTCAATTTATTTTGCCGAAGCCAGGCAAACAAGTTAGGAGGGTGTAACGATGCATGATCTCCCACTTGTCATCTTCACTATTTTATCGCAGCTGCTTTTAGGCGGATTTGTGGCACTTTGGTGGATTGATCGAAAAAAAGGCGGCATATCAAAGAAAACAGGCTTGCTGATTTCGATTTCATTCCTAGTATTAGGGGGCATTTCGCTTCTCGTTTCAATGCTGCACTTAGGCCAGCCGTTGCACGCTTATCGTGCAATATTGAATTTCGGCGTCTCCTGGTTAAGCCGTGAGATTGTCTTTTATGGGGCTTTTCTAGGATTGATTGCCCTTTCCACTTGGTTTTGGTACAAAGACGATGCACCAAAGCGCCGGGCAATTGGTTGGATGGCTTCCTTCATCGGAGTCGTTGCGATTTTTTCATCCGCAAAAATTTATATGATACCGGCTATTCCTGCATGGGATAGTGTGAATACACTTTTTGCATTCTTTCTAACATCGCTGTTGTTAGGCCCATTATACGTAGCTGCGTGTTTAGCCATCAAACGGGATTCGGCCGTTAATATTTCCGGCATCATCATTCCTGTACTCTTTGTTTCAGCGATTGTGGCGGTTGGCTATTTTTCATCCCTAAATGCAGGTTTGCCGGAAGCGGTCGAAGCAGCGAAACTGACATTCGGGCATGTATTCTTTTGGGCAAGGATAGCCACATTCCTCGCAGCTTCGGGATTATTGCTATTATCTTATGTGAATAGCAAATGGCGAAGTGTTCAAATCTATTCAGCTGCGTTTGCAATCCTTTTGGCCAGTGAAAGTTTAGGCAGATTTTTATTTTATGAAACAGCGATTCATTTGTAAGTAAATGTAGAGAGGGGGAGCCGGCGTGAATTTACTGAATTTGGTCAATGTAATTGGTAAAAAAATGTCACTGCTAAATGTCGAGGCTAATCTTTGCACGAAATTGATTTCGCCTAAAAGCACATGCAACAGCTGTGCCAATCATTGCCCGATGAACAGTATTTCTTTTGCAAAAAAGGAAATTGTTATCGATGACAACTGTATCGGCTGCGGTATTTGCGCGATGGTTTGTCCAACAGGCGCCCTGCTGGCGAACCACCCCCCTCTCACACAAGTTGTCCAGGAAGCGATTCGGAAAAGTCAGGAGCATGAAACGGTTTATCTTTATTGCGAAAGAATGCCAGCTCCTAGTCGTGCTGCTGCGACGGTTTCAGTGCCATGCTTAGGGATGATTCCAAAAGAAGGATGGGTCACTCTATTAAATCGGTGTCAAAATCTTTCTGTCTATCAACCGGATGGGGCTTGCGGCGGCTGTGACATCAGCACGGGAGAAAAGGTGTGGAGAAGCGAGCTGCAAGCCGCGGAAGCAATCACTAGTACAGAGGTGAATTTTACTTCTCACATAAGCGATTCAAAGGATCACGTTCCCTATGATGCCGGGCGCAGGGATTTTCTTTCCAGTTTCTTTAAGGAAGTGAAAACAACGAACAAGCTTGCCATCAGTGAACTGTTGGGCGGCTCAACCAAGATTCCTTCCTACCAAGAGAAAATCAAAGCGGACTCCGTGTCAAAACTTAAAAAGGAATTGAACGAAGTGGGCCATCATTTGTTTGAAAAAATGACAAATGAAACGACCTATCCGTATATGACGAAACGTTCGCTCTTTTTGGCGGAAGTGGAGGGAAATGAAGCATTGCGCCATCAGGAGGATAGCCGGTTACCTGAAATAAACGAGGAGTGCAACTTCTGCGGAGCCTGTGCGATTTTATGTCCAACGGAAGCCTTGACAATGAAAAGTGAAAATGGCCTGCAAACCATTACATTGAAACCAGAGCAATGTGTAGACTGTTCTCTCTGTGAAGAAATCTGCTATTTTAAGAGCATCAAACTTCAACCAGTGCAAAATCAAGCCCTGCTGGAGAAAGAAGTTCTTTTAAGATGAGTGCCTGTTACCGAGGGTTTTCAGTAAAAACCTGTTGAGTTTGTCACGCAAAGCCTGTTTGAGTGACAACAATCAGTAAAAACCCGTTGAGTTTGTCACGTAAGACCCGTATGAGTGACAACAATTAGGAAAAACCCCTTGAGTTTGTCACGCAAAGCCTGTTTGAGTGACAACAATCAGTAAAAACCTGTTGAGTTTGTCACGCAAGACCCGTTTGAGTGACAACAATTAGGGAAAACCGGTCTAGGTTGTCACGCAAGACCCGTATGAGTGACAACAATCAGTAAAAACCCGTTGAGTTTGTCACGCAAGACCCGTATGAGTGACAACAATTAGGAAAAACCCCTTGAGTTTGTCACGCAAAGCCTGTTTGAGTGACAACAATCAGTAAAAACCTGTTGAGTTTGTCACGCAAAACCCGTATGAGTGACAACAATCAGTAAAAATCTGTTGAGGTTGTCACGTAAGACCCGTATGAGTGACAACAATCAGTAAAAACCCGTTGAGTTTGTCACGCAAGCCCCGTTTGCGTGACAACAATCAGTAAAAACCCGCTGAGGTTGTCACGCAAAGCCCGTATGAGTGACAACAATCAGTCAAAACCCGTTGAAGTTGTCACGCAAAGCCCGTATGAGTGACAACAACCCGAAAAAATCTTTCGAGGGTGTCACGGATAACCTCTTAAAATTCCTTCTATAAAATAATGACTGCTTCTTCCGATTCCAAAAACTTTTTGGAGCATTTAGGGAATACGGCGCCTGTTGCGCACCAGCTCCAGAAGAGATCATGTTTCTTTTTGCCGATGGCGCCTTTTAGCAATATTCCGGGCAAAATACAGCCGGGCAGCCCTTTTGTGTGATACGTTCGCCCGTCCTCCAAATTGTTGAGGACAAACACTCCTTCTATGACTGTCTGCACTTCAAAGAAACCATCTTCAGATTGGGCCAGGACGCCCAATCGCTTTTGGTCTGCATCAAAGTCTTTTTGAAAATCAAAATCTTTTTCATGAATATGAGGGAAATGGTGGAGGACAAGGGCATTCAACGCGGTTTCTGTGGTTTTTATATCGGACTTGTACATATTGATATAATGATCAACGATACTGAACCAGGCGGTGCCTTCCCTACGATCGAGCCAGCGGACGAACTTTTGGATTTCTGTAATCATCTTTTCGGTTTCATGGCCTTCTTTTGAAATAGAGATTCTGCCAGGGAGGTAGGTGGAGATGAACTCTTCCCAGAAAATAGGGGAGCATTCCTGCCAAGAAGGCGGGCTTAAATCTTCAAGATAATCCGTGAGATAGTTTGATAGATGAAATAGGAATTCATTTCTATTGGGGTCTTTTGGTTTGCCCAGCTTGTAGGCAATGAGGTCATCTCCGTAAAAGAAGGCAAGTGCGCGGTTTCTCATTTGAAATTCAGAACCAATCTTGAGTTTTTGCAAAATGTTTTCGCGTGTTTGGGACTCGGTGTGAGGAAGGACAAAGGAATGGATTTGGAATGTTTCGCAGCAATGCTCCGCGGCTAACCCGCTGCCGCAGCTGCAAAGTGGCCTTTTTTTCATAATGTCATTCAACCTGCTTTCCGTTTGGATTTTGATTAAAGTGGGGTAAAAAGATTGTAGAGTTGAGAAGCAATTTTATTTTACCAAAAAAGCTCTTCGTTATCAATTTTTGGAAAATGGGAGAAAATTAGATTTTGTAGCTTTGAAACAATGCTTCTATTGATAGAATGTTCCAGTGTGAAACTTTTCTATTTTCTCTTTCGTCTTTAATACTATTGAGGGACTTATGTTAGAAATGCACCTTAACTTTTACGGGTATTATTCTCTTACTGAAAGATGGTGGACTACATGAACAAAAAATTGATTGGAACAGCAGCGGTTATCATTTCACTTTCCTTAGTCGGTGGCATTGGGCTTGTTAAAGTGTCGAAAACACTGGCAAGATCGAATGTAACAGTGAGTGAAAAAGAAGGCAAAAAGGAAACAGACGGCTTTGAAATTAAAGTTGGGAACAGCGCGAATACTGTTTTGAAGGAACCGATGAATGAAGCAGGCGTGGTCGTGAAGAGCGCAGGCCCTGCCATAACGATCTTGAACAGCGAACTGCCGAAGGATGGAGAGGACTATCCCCTGCTTGCTATTATAGACAGCCTACCTTATGAGGAATGGGAGTCATACGGGAAAGAAGGATGGGCTATGTATGCTGCCTATTTAAAAGATGGCGATCAAGTTTATACTCTCATGTTTTCGGAGGAGCCTCCTTCTTCTTTATACGAATTGAAAGATGAAGAGAAAATCGCTGAGTTGATAGAGGGCCACCGGAGCAAGATGGCTATTTTGAAAGAGGCGGCTTTTAAAGCAGGATTTAGTCCCGCCCATCCGGCAAGTTAATTTACGTTTTTCAAAATATACTTCGGCGTAAGTTTTTTAAGGGCATTGGTTTATGAAAAAATCAATGCCCTTTTTGCTGTGGTCAAAATTGTTAGCAAAATTTTCAAGTCGGATAAGGCCCAAAGGCATACTAAGGCTTTTATAAACGAAAAATGATTACTGAAGCAACCTATGAATTATGGAATAAAATCAAAGCATTTTAGCATCTATATAATTTTTACTAATGTTTTAACAGAGGCTTTGGTGCGAATCCAAGCCTTGAACGATCATTCCACAATCTTTTCCGAACTCACTGTCGCAAATCATTATACGAGTTTTAGAAACAAAGGTTCTGGTGCATCCAGTTCATAAACTTTGTCTTATAGCTAGCAGAAAAGTTTAACCTAAACCTATATAGGTTTAGAAATGACAGCATTTTGTCAAAACCGTGAACTATTTATGAAAACGGATGTGAATCTTATAAAACTAGTGAAAAAGTTTAAAAGATTGGTTGACTGATAATGATTATCATTATATATTAGGGGAGGGTAGAAAATGAAAATGATTCTCAATTAAAAAATACAAACAAGAGGTGCAAAATGAAGAAAAAGGTATTCGCATTCAGTATGGTTTTTTTGCTTGTTTTCGGTGCATTGGCGGGTTGTACAAGTTCGAACACTACTTCAGAAAAACAGCCTGCAGATGAATCCAAAGAAAAGAAAGAGCCTGGAGTAGTCAATCTTTATACAAGCAGGCACTATGAGTCTGATAACGATCTGTACAAAATCTTTGAAGAAAAAACAGGCATTAAAGTAAATGTTGTTGAAGGAAAAGGCGATGAATTGATGGAACGCCTGAATGTTGAAGGGGATGCAACGGAAGCTGACCTTTATTTCACTGCAGATGCAGGTAACCTTCACATAGCGAAAGAATCTGATTTGCTTCAGCCTGTAGAAAGTGAAGTTCTAAGCAAAAACATTCCGGAAAATCTTCGTGACGAAGATAACTATTGGTTTGGAATGGCAAAAAGGGCGCGTGTCCTTGTTTATGCGAAAGACCGTGTAAAGCCTGAAGAGCTATCTACTTATGAAGCAATGGCAACACCGGAATGGAAAGGAAGAGTTGTTGCCCGCCCAGCAGACAATATGTACAACATTTCACTTCTATCATCTTTCATCGAGGTTATGGGTAAAGAGAATGCAAAGGAATGGGCGAAAGGATTTGCAGAGAATATGGCTAGGGAACCCCAAGGAAATGACAGAGACCAGGCGAAAGCTGTTGTAGCAGGCGAAGCGGATGTAGCGCTTATGAATACGTACTACGTTGGACTAATGTCAGTTTCTGAAGATCCCGAAGAAAAAAAGGTAGCTGAAAAAGTAGGTGTGTTCTTCCCGAACCAGGAAACAACAGGAACCCACATTAACGTCAGCGCGATTGCTGTAACAAAGCATGCAAAGAATAAGGAAAACGCAATTAAGTTCATGGAGTTCCTATCTAGTGAAGAAGCACAGGGCAAATTTGCTGAAGTGAACTTCGAATATCCTGCAAACCCTAATGTTCAGCCTTCCGAATTCCTAAAATCATGGGGCGAGTTTAAAGAGCAGGATATTAAACTATCCGTTCTCGGTAAAAATCAGCAGAAGGCAATTAAAATCTTCAACGAAGTCGGCTGGAAATAACAAGACTGAACAACCGAAGCGCCGCATATGGTGTTTCGGTCGTTTTGTTCACATAACTTTCGGTTTCAATTGAGAATGATTTTCGTTATAATTTAGAAGAAGGTAAGTTATATAGACATCATCGGAATAGCTTAAAGGAAGTGTCAGTGTTGAGTCTGCGGCGGCTTTTAAAACAACAACTTAATATTTGGTCCCTGCTCAGCCTGGTCCTCATCATTGCCATCCTGATACCGAATTTCATCATTGGCGCCCAGCTCTTCACTGAGCCGAATGAAAACTGGCAGCATATTAAGGACTACTTGTTAAAAGATTATATCCGAAATACGGTGGTCATCATGTTTTTCACCGCCATTGCGACGACAGCGATCGGAACGAGCCTTGCCTGGTTAGTTGCCATGTATGACTTTCCATTAAAGAAATTCCTGAAGTGGGCATTAATTTTGCCACTGGCCATCCCGCCGTATATCGCTGCATATACTTATCACGGGATTGTTAACTACACAGGGGTCATTCAAACGACACTCAGGAATTCATTAGACATCACGGTTAATCAAAAATACTTCAATATCATGAACATCCAGGGGGCTGTGTTCATCTTTACGATGTGCCTGTTCCCTTACGTATACACGATAACAAAAAGCTTCTTTCAAAATCAGTCTTCATCTATGATCGAGAATGCCAGACTCCTTGGCGGAAGCCCTTTAGCGATATTTTTCCGGGTGGCTTTGCCGATTGCCAAAGCATCGATTGTGGGGAGTGTGACGCTTGTCATCCTGGAAGTACTCAATGATTTCGGCGTTGTCAGCTACTTCGGAATTCAGACATTCAGTACTGCGATTTTCCGGACATGGTATGGGATGAAAGACCTCGATTCCGCGCTTAAACTAGCCGGTTCGCTCATGCTGTTGGTCATCATTGTCTTGGTTCTTGAAAAAGTGCTGCGGGGAAGAAAGCGGTATAGTTTCTCCACTACGAAAGTTCGCCCGATCCAGCCTAAAAAACTGAAGGGCATAAAAGCAGGCCTGGTATGCGCCTACGCCTTCGGGATTTTTTCCATAGCGTTTATCATTCCATTCCTGCAGCTCGTAAGATGGGCGCTCATGACATATGAGAAAGTGCTGAACTTCGATTTCTTGCTTCTTGCCTATAATTCTATTTATGTAGCTGCCATCGCAGCCATCATTATTGTGATTATAGCACTTGTGATTTCAAACTATACGAGGCTGCACCAAGGGCTGACGGCAAAAATATTCTCAAGAGTGACAACGCTTGGCTATTCCATCCCGGGAGCGGCGATCGCGATTGCGTTCATTATGATTTTTCTATGGTTGGATACGACAAATAAAGAACTTTTGGCAAAAATCAACATGGAACCAACGGTTATCTGGCGGACGACTTTGGTGATGCTGATCTCCGCTTATATCATCCGGTTTTTGGCGATTGGCTATAACTCGATTGAAACAGGGTTTGAAAAGGTCGGCAATAGCTTCACGGAAGCATCCCGGATGATGGGCGTGTCCACGTTAAAAACGTTTTTCAAGGTTGACCTGCCAATGGTAAGAGGAGCTGTTTTCAGCGGTTTTATTCTCGTCTTTGTCGATATTCTGAAAGAGCTGCCATTGACTTTATTTTTACAGCCGTTCAATTTCTCAACCTTGGCCACTCAGGCCTTTAAATATGCAAATGATGAAAGAGTGCAGGAAGCGTCATTGGCCTCATTATTGATCATCCTATTAAGCGGAATCTTTATATTCTTTTTCCATAAACTCGCAGAAAGGGAGAGCAGCTAATGTTTATTCAAATTAAAGATCTACAGTATAAATATAAAAATGCAAAAGAAGCTGTCATCAAAGACTTTTGCCTCGATATTGAGAGAGGCGAAATTGTTTCAATTCTCGGGGAAAGCGGAAGTGGAAAGAGTACGATTCTAAGGTTGATCGCGGGGCTTGAATGTCCGCAAAACGGTACAATTAACATTTGTGGCGAAACAGTTTGCAATCGCTCCTGTTTCATCCCTCCTGAAAAAAGGGGAATTGGTTTTGTCTTTCAAGATTATGCTCTTTTCCCGCATATGACTGTCGCAAAAAACATTCAGTTCGGCTTGAAAAAGAAAAGCAGGCAAGATAAGCGTGAACGCCTGGAAGAAATGCTGAAGCTGGTCAATTTGACTGATTTCGCCAACCGCTTTCCACACGAGCTAAGCGGTGGTCAGCAGCAGCGGGTAGCACTTGCAAGGGCGCTCGCTCCCGAACCTTCTTTATTGATCCTGGATGAGCCATTCAGCAACCTTGATGCCGCCTTGCAGGAAAAAATTCGGGGCGAGCTCAGGGAGATTATTAAAAAGACTGGCATTACATCTATTTTCGTCACGCATGACAAGGAAGATGCCATTGCCATGGCAGACCGGATTGTCTATATCGACAATGGAAAAGTGAAGACTTCTGTAGGCCGGGTGGAGAAACAGCGGCCGGTGCTGTCGTTAGTGAATCATTAACCGCATATACAACAAATAGAACTAACAAAGGATGTGCCACTCACTTCCCTCGTTGTTAGACAGGCTGCCGAATTTCCGGCGGCCTGTTTTTTATTTCGGTTAATTTTAATCTGTTAATATAGGTCGAACTAAAGAATTGTACATAGTTGATTGGAGTGGAAGGCACGTAGACTCCTCGAAAATGCTAACGCATTTCCTTCGTGCAAAGATTATTCGAGGATGCTGTTTGTCCTGCGGGATGAAGCGGCAAGGTGGAGACCCCACAGGCGCCAAAGCGCCGAGGAGGCTCCACTGACGCCCCGCGGAAAGCGAAGTGCCTGCAGCGCAAATCAACGACAACGTTAAAAAGTTTAGTTTCTTTTATATAGAAGGTTTGTCGAAAAGAATGTGTTGACCACGCTGGTCAAAAAGAATACGCTGAAATTGACCACACCAGTCAAGGATAAGTAAGAGGGGAGGGCACACTTGTGTTTTCGAAGTTTCTGAGTCTGGAAACAGAGAAGCGGGACCGTATTTTAAACGCCGCTTTGGATGAGTTCGTACAGAAGGGCTACTATAATGCATCGACGAATGAAATCGTCAAGAAGGCAGGCATTTCAAAAGGGCTTCTTTTCCACTATTTCAAGAATAAGAAACAATTGTATCTTTACCTATATGACTATACACTCGATATTTTTGAAAAAGAATTTTTCGAAAAAATGGATTCAATGGAAAATGATATTTTCACCAAAATGCGCCAGATTGTTTTGCTGAAACTGGAGTTGATTTATAAGCATCCTGATATGTTCAATTTTTTGCTGGCGGCCGTCCGGGAGGAATCCCCGGAAATTACGCTCCGTAATAAGGAACTGATTGAAAGAAGCTATGTCAAAATTCTTGAGAACATTGACCTGTCCTCATTCAAGGAGGATTTGGATATTCCGAAAGCGATCAATATCATTGTCTGGACACTCCAAGGTTTTTCGAATGAAGTTCAGGAAAAAATCAAATTTTTGTCGCTGGATGAAATCAATTACGATGAAATTTTGGCGAAAATGGACGGATATTTGGAATTGCTTAGAAAGTCTTTCTATAAGTGACCGGAGAGAGGGCGGGTAAAATGAATGTCATCGAAATCAACAAGTTGACGAAGAATTACGGAAAAGCGAGAGGTATCACCGAGATCAGTTTTCATGTGGAGAAAGGCGAGATTTTTGGGTTTATAGGGCCGAACGGAGCAGGTAAATCAACAACGATCCGCACCCTGCTGTCACTGATTTATCCGACGAGTGGAAGTGCGAAGATATTTGGCAAAGACTGTGTAAAACATGCGCCTGAAATTAAAAAAGAGATTGGCTATTTGCCTGCGGAAGTTTTTTATTACGACAATATGAAAGTGATTGATTTGCTTAACTACTCAGCCAGTTTTTATAAGAAAGACTGCCGGAAAAGAATCAAGGAACTAGCTGAGCTGCTTGATCTTGATTTGCATAAAAAAATCGATGATCTGTCTCTCGGAAACAAAAAGAAAGTCGGGATTATCCAGGGGCTTTTGCATGAACCGAAGCTGATCATCCTTGATGAACCGACAAGCGGCCTCGATCCGCTGATGCAGCAGAAGTTTTTCGAGCTGCTGCGGGAAGAGAATAAAAAAGGTGTGACGATTTTGTTTTCGTCGCATATTTTAAGCGAAGTTCAGCGGTTGTGCGACCGGGTGGCGATTATTAAAGAGGGAAAAGTCGTTCAGGTTGAAAAAATCAGTACGTTGAAAGAAAACACTTATAAAAAGTTCAAAATTGAAACAGCCGTGCCGGTGGAGATGAGCTTTTTCCAGCTTGAAGGAGTCAATGATTTGGACGCGGCGGGTACAACTGTCAGTTTTTTATACCGGGGCAACCTAAACGAGATCATGAAGAGAATTGCCGAAGTCGAAATTGTGAATCTGTGGGTGACGGAGCCCGATCTTGAGGAAATCTTCATGCATTACTACGAAAAGGAGGAGTAACCACCATGAATATGTATTTGCACGAGCTGAAGACCTATCGGAAATCAACGATTCTATGGACGTGCAGCATGATTGGCCTGGTCCTCCTGTTCCTGTCGATGTTTCCCGCATTTTCGAGGGAGGCAGCAGAGTTTAAACTAGTGCTGGAAGGTTTTCCAGATGCGGTCAAAAAATCCTTAGGCCTCTCCTTGGAGACCATCACGACACTGCTCGGTTTTTATTCTTATGTTTTTCTTTACGTGACCTTGTGCGGAGCAATTCAAGCGATGCATCTTGGCGTTTCGATTATTTCGAAAGAGAGCCGGAACAAAACGGCTGATTTTCTGTTGACAAAGCCCGTTACCCGTACGGAGGTTATCACTGCCAAGCTTTTAGCGGCCCTAACCTCATTGATTTTGACCAATATGGTCTTCATGACGGGGGCAGCCGTCATCGCTTCCATGGTGGCCACCGAAAGTTTCAGTTTAAAGCTGTTTCTGATGATTTCTCTGACGATGTTTTTTCTTCAGTTGATTTTTCTGGCATTGGGGACGGTGATTTCCTCAGTCGCGCCAAAGATCAAGTCGGTTTTATCCGTCTCCCTTGGAACGGTGTTTGCCTTTTTTATCATTGGCATGTTCGCCGCAGTCACGGACGATAATGCGCTCAAGTATGTTTCGCCGTTTAAATACTTTGATCCAGCCGAAATTGTGAAAAACTCAAGCTATGATTGGCGATTCCTTGGCATCAGTATCGGAATTGTAATTTCGGCCACTGCGGCAAGCTTCGTGATCTTTGCAAAGAAAGATGTCAGCTAGCTGATGGCACACTTGAATTTTGACGAATGGAGGTTTCGTTATGAACATCTTTTTCAGGGAATTGAAAGCCCACCGCAAATCGCTCATATTCTGGTGCCTCGGTGTCATCTTTATGATCGTTTCGGGAATGGGGAAGTATGGCGCGATGTCCGGTTCCGGGCAATCGATCAATGAATTAATGGAGGGCCTGCCTAAAGGGCTTCAGTCCTTTTTTGGCGTTGGCGGGCTTGACCTGTCAACCGTCATTGGGTATTACGGCCTTCTGTACCTGTATGTGGCGATCATGGCCGCGGTCCACGCTGTCATGCTGGGGGCGACGATCATTGCAAAAGAAGAACGTGACAAAACGGCCGAATTTTTGTTTTCGAAACCTATATCTAGAAGAATAGTAGTTTCGAGCAAGCTCCTCGCCGCCTTGGTCCAGGCCGCCATTATCAATATCACGGCATACGTTTCATCGGTCTTGATAGTTTCAAGATATGATGCCGGACCCAATGTTAGTGGGAATATCGCCACCTTGATGATGGGCATGTTCCTTTTACAACTCGTTTTTCTGGCCATTGGCGCAGCGGTCGGGGCTTTGCAAAAGAAGGCGGAAAAAGCGGGGGCGACTGCCTCGGCCATTATGGTGGCCACGTTTATTTTGTCGGTCGTCATCGACATGAACGAAAAGATGGACCCGTTGAAATATTTGACTCCATTTAAATATTTCGAAGCGAAAGAGCTGCTCTTCGGTGGTGGCTTCAACGGGGTTTTTCTTCTGTTATCAGGCGCCATTATTGCGGTAATGGTTGCGGCGACTTTCATTAACTACCAAGGGCGGGACTTGAACTAGAAAGGCTCTTGGACCCACTCGGATTTTATCGGAAATTAGCAAGTTCGTTGGAGAAGGACAATAAGATATAAAGGTGTATCCACTTATACACTTAAAAAAATGAAAGAAGCAGTGCGATTTCATAATTGACTGCTTTTTTCACTTGTTTACTTCTTGTTTTTTCGCTGATTAATTCCAAAAATGAGCGGCATATCCCGGCCGCACTACTTTCTTTTTTCATAGCCTAGCGAACCTCCCTTACAGAGTCTCCGGGAATGAATGTTGTATAGATCCGTTCGTTTTCCACGGGCTGATTTGCGATTAATTTTAACACCTGTTCAGCGGCCACAGCGCCCCACTTTCTCTCAGAAAAGTCGATTGTTGCCAAGCGTGGCTTGATATATTGGGACAGCTCGATGTTATCAAAGCCAATAATATGAATATGCTCACCGACACGGAAGTTTGTTTTGGACAGGTAATTGTACATCCCGATTGCCATTTCATCATTGGCGCAAAAGACGCCAACGGGACGGGTGTATTCTTTGACAATTTGTTCGGCCGCTTTTTCTCCGGCTGGCTTGTTGAAATTTCCGGGTATTTCACTGTACTCAATATCATTATAACGTTCGACGGCCTGCCGGACAGCTTCAAGGCGCTGCATGGCATCGTATGACCGCTGTGGTCCGGTTACTGTATATATTTTGCGGTGGCCTTTTTCGATTAAATGGTCCATGGCTAGGGTGGCCCCGGATCTATTGTGGAGCAGGACCTGATTAATGTTTGGATGGTCCAGTTCTCTGTCCATCACAACGATTTTATGACCTGTATCCGCATGTTTCAAAATTTCTTCACTGGAAAACGCTATGTCCAATACAATCGCTCCATCAATCAGCCTTTCAGGCAAAAACCGGTGTGTATGTTTTCCGCTGCAAACAATCAGCTCATATCCTTTGCTTGCGAGCGCCTCTTGCATCCCATGCAGCAGCTGCCCATAAAAAGCACCGCCGTAATTTGTCAAGAAGACGCCAATAATATTCGTTTGCCTTGTTTTCAAGGAGCGTGCCGCTGCATTTGGGACATAATTTAATTCTTTCGCAATTGCTAGGATTTTTGCTGATGTGTCCTCGGTTACCTTCGGGTTTCCGTTCAATGCGTAGGAAACAGTTGAAATCGACACACCTGCTTTTTTTGCAATATCCTTAATACTGACCAAGAATCTCTCCTGCCTCTCATCTAAACCCTATCTTTATTATACTTTCTGTTTGAATTTATTGGTATGTTCCTTTCAATATAAACGAACGATTCATAAGGGCGAAGCTCCATTTTTAAAATAGGGAAGCCGTAATTATGGATCAACACTTCTCCTTCAGGCAAAACTTCCAAGAGCTTGCATCTGACAGTCCTGCCGGTAAAATTGCATATTACATACCATGTTTCCTTATCCAGCTTTCTTGTATAAGCAAATACTTCCTGTTCTGTCTCCAGCAATTCATACTTCCCATAGACTACGATATCATTCATTTTCCGGATTGAAATCAACCGTTGATAATAGTTGAAAATGGATCGGGAGCTGTGCAAATCATCCTCAACATTGACAGTATTATAGTTTGGATTCACATCCAACCAAGGAGTGCCTGTTGTAAAACCTGCCTGGTCTGAATTGTTCCACTGCATCGGGGTCCGCGCATTATCCCGACCCTTGGTATAAATGGAAGACATGACTTCCTCATGGGGAACTCCTTTTCGTAGACGTTCCTCGTACACCCGAAGCGTTTCAATATCCCGATAGGAGTCGATATCCGGGAATTTGACGTTTGTCATCCCAATTTCCTCTCCCTGGTAAATAAACGGGGTGCCGCGCATCATATGGAGCAAGGTAGCGAGCATCGTTGCACTTTCATACCGGTATTGATCGTCATTCCCCCAGCGCGAGACGATCCTTGGCTGGTCATGGTTACTCCAAAATAAGCTGTTCCAGCCTCTCTCTGCCAATTCGGTCTGCTGGGTAGAAAAAACCGCTTTTAACTCATTGAGGACAAGTGGTTTCAAGTCCCATTTTTGTTTGCCAGGCACTTCATCAAGCGCCATATGTTCAAAGGAAAACACCATATTGAGCTCCTTGCGCTCTGGTGAGGTATAAAGAATTGCTTGGGTGAGGTCCGCACTGCCGGTTTCACCCACCGTTACGACATTTGTTCCTGCATGTACTTCTCTGTGCATTTCCTGTAAATAATCGTGGAGAAGGGGACCGTTTGCAACAATATCCTTGTCAATATCCTTTGCAATCAGATCAATGACATCAAATCGGAATCCTTTGATGCCTTTTTTGATCCAAAACCGCATTACATCATACATAGCCTTGCGGACGGGGAGATGATGCCAATTCAGGTCAGGCTGCTTTTTGCTGAAAAGATGCAGATAATACTGGCCGGTTTGCTTTTCATATTCCCAGGCACTGCCGCTAAATATCGATGACAGGTCACTTGGCTCGCTGCCGTCTTTCCCGTCTCTCCAGACATAGAAATCCCTGTACGGATTGGATTTGTCTTGTCTGGAAGCCATAAACCATGGATGTTCATCGGAAGTATGATTGGCGACAATGTCCATCATGATCCCAATTCCTCGCCTTGACGTTTCTTCAATTAGCTCCTCCATCTCAGCCATCGTTCCGTATTCGGGATTGATGGAATAGTAGTCGCTAATATCGTAGCCATTGTCGTCATTTGGGGAAGCATAAACAGGGCATAGCCAAATAAGGTCTGTTCCAAGTTTCTGAATATAATCAAGTCTTGAAATGATGCCTTTTAGATCGCCGATGCCGTCGCCGTTTGTGTCCTGAAAACTGCGGGGGTATAGGTGATAGATAACGCTTTTATGCCACCATTCCAGATCCATACTCCTGCTCCTTTAAAAAATCAGCGATCCAAAACGGACCGCTGATTCTGGATTAGATGAAAATATCTATTTTATTTCCTGCTTGACCAAGATGTTTTTCAAGTTCTGTGTCGCTAATCCGGAAACCGCCATGGCGGTATTGGTTTTCGACTGCTTCTGTTTTTACATTGTGACCGTTAATTTGTACAGATCGATTTTCGTTCCCGTCAAGATGGTAAATGAACGTTACTGGCTGGTCTTTTATGTTAAATGTAAACTCAAGCCCGTCAAGATCGGAAGGAAGGACAGGGTCAACAATTAAGTCGTTGCCATCAAGGCGAATTCCCAAGCAGTTTGAGATTAATTGGTTCATATAAATCCCTGGGCCGCTTGAATAAATTCTCCAGCCACCTTTCACGGCGACGGAGCCATCACGAAGCTCGTCAAATCGTTCTTTGGCTTCATAGCGGGTTTTGAATTTTCCATCAGAACTGCTGAAATACGCATTGCTCTGGCGTCGTTCAGCATTCGGGACAACGTCCTGGATTTTGATCGGATTAATTGTTTGCAGACCTTTCCATGCCTCATCAGCTTTGCCCAGTTTTGCCATTGCTTCAACAAACCGAATATGGGCATGAATATAATGCAAGCCGATTTCACGCCCAAAGTTGGCGGCTTGTTCCGCGCGCTTAAAATGAGTGCTCACACCGCCTGCATAATTGGCCGGGCGGTCCATCAGGCGGACCCCATCTGGATGGTACAGCCATTCTTTAATAATCTGGTAATGTTTATCTGCCTGCTCAGGAGTCAGAAGTTCAGCAATCATGCTGCGGGTCATTGGCAAAAGCCTGTACTGGATGCCTGTTTTGGTATCGCTCGGATGAACCATAAACTCGATATTGCCTGGTTCTTCCATATATACAAACCCTGGAATCACCTCAGATGACAGTATATAACGGTTGAAATCGGCTTTAATGGCTGAAGCCAGTTCCGAACATTCGCCTGCTTCCTTTTCATTGACCGTTTTCATGAGTTTGGAAAACTCGTTCAAGGTTTGATACGTGAGGGCGACAGTCCAACTGCTTGCCATGTACTGCTTCAGCTGTGCATTGGCGGGCTGAAGAGTATCGTCCCAGTCTCCATCCCCATAAGAGGATAAATGTGTATCATGCAAAAAATGGTCCTTAATATAGGAAATCTGCTTTCTCACATGGTCGAGAATGGGGGCTGTTTCTTCCGTAAACTCAAAACTGCCCCGTCGGGTGTAGGGGACCTCAACTTCTAAAATCGAGAAGTCCTGTGATGCACGCAAGTACTCGGTTAGGGCCTTAAGCGGCCAGACGATAATATCCCCGTGGCTTTCTTCTTGCTGGATTTTATAGTACTTGTCGAACATAAACCATTGCGGCCAATTCCCATCATTTTTATATTGGTGGGAATAGACAGTTTTTAAAATGTTCCGGACAGCTTCGAATTTTTGTGTGGCAATAAAGTATTCTGATGGCCCCTGGCACACATCCCGGGTTCCCCATGCTGCACCGCCGTATTGTTCAAGGCCGTGGGGAACAGAATAGTGTACAAGCATATTGTGTGTATACCACCAGGCTAGGGCATTCATTTTATCCAGTCCCTGACTGTTTGACCCGTTTATCCCCAACTTGAACCCGTTCATCGCAGTCTTAAAAAAGTCACGGTAACGGGCGATTTCTTCCTCTGCGCCGCGTTCGCTGAATGGAAATTCTTCGCCATTCAGGAGCCCTTGGACACCCAATGACCAATTACTCGCAGACTTCATGTCCAGCACAACAAGGGATGCTGTTAAAGGTTCAATATTTTCCCCGAAAATCCTTTCATCAGCCAATGAAAAATCTGAACCTTCCACTTGAAGACGATAGCTTAAGTTAGGGAAAGTTTGCGCTGAATCAGCTTTTTCATCAGCATAAAAGCGGATCGTATTGCCGTTCCTTTCGAAGTGGAAGGGGGCGGCATATTCGTTGTTATTCATCGTAACCTGGTTTGTTACAAGTACTCGATAGGCATTGTCGGTGGCTGCCCGGAATTGCATTTGGAGTTCCGGTGAATCAGTCCTCGTAAATACCGTCACAATAAACATGTCGTCCTCGGTCTTGTAATACCAGCGGGCATAATTGAAGCCCATTTCAAACATGGAAGGCATGGTCAATAATTTCAAAGCACCATTGATTTCAACATAGATTCTTTGACCGGATGTTTTCATGACGTTCAGGTGGTTCCTTGCATTCGTCAGCATTTTATTAAAGGAAGTATTGCCTACCGTCAGTTGGGAATTGAAAATTCCGTACATATAAGCAGATGTTGTCAGGATATTTTCAATGTTGTCGACAGGGTTGCCGGACATCAAAATATGCCCATGCGGCCGTTCAGTTAGCAGTTCCTTTTCTTTTAGAACGATATGTTCATGTGTATCCGTAAAGAAGGAAAGCAGACTATCCCCATCCCATTCTTCCTGGTGGCGATGAGGAAACAGATTTTCGATTTCTTCCTTCGTCATTGAAACGGTTTTTAGAGGTTCCTTAAAGGCGGGGGAGAGGGCTACCGTTTTTTCTGTCTTCAAAGAAGCCGCAGTTTCCTTTTGAACTTGCTCCCATGCCTGCAAAAGTTCCTCCTGGAATTCTAAAGAAGTGACCGCATCCTGATGGTTTTCCTTAAAAAGTCCATAATAGACAAACTCAGACTTGCCTGAAAGCTTGACCCGTTCTGATTGTAGGGCTGTGTAGGCAAATTCATATTGATAGATTTCGTTGGCAAGATTGTCCTTTGTCAGGATTTCCGGTTGATTCGTTTCTTTATAGGATAGGCCGAAAAATTGGAATCCATCTGTTGAAAAGCTGACTGCTTTTGTCAGTGAGCCTTGCTGTAGATACGGGAACCCGCTGTTTTGCGGCTGGTTTTGCCGGGAACAAACAACATATCCATATTCTTCATCATAATGGGTGGTCTGGTCGATGTATTGTGACATATACGCTTCGTTTGTCCTTACCGCTCCCTTATCCGCAAGCCCAAGGTCCTGGCCATAAATGATATCAATTTCATGGCCGTTTCCTTCGGCTGTAACCGTCCAGAACCAGATTTGTTGATTGCTAAGGGTAAACGTAACTTGATAGTCTACCGAACCTGCTTTGCCTTCCCAAACGACTTGTTTTTCGGTATGAGAAACCTTGCTGCCTGATTTTACACCGAGCAGCGGATAGGCTACAATCCCGGATTCCGTATGAATGCGCAAAAATAGATTGTTCAGCGAACCATCGATTGGGTTGGAAAGCCATTGATTGATTAAAGTTTTTTTATTTTCTATCTTATAAACGTCGCCACTGGTTAAAAAGGTGAATGTCAGATCACCAGATTCAATCGAAAACGTCGATTTGTTCATTGGTTTCATCCCTTCATGGAATTATTTGCCCCACTCTTAACGGGCAGTAAGATCCCCACCTCAAGAGCCTGAATTTACGAGAAGTTAGGTGGGGATCAACTGCCCGTAAAGGTCCGATTAGTTCATCTAACCATCAGTAGGGAAAGGCACCCTACTGATGGAAGATTCACTTTATAAGTTCAAATGGAATTGCTTTACCGTCTTGGCTATCGGGGCCTACAAAGGCATGGAATTTGCCATTGTCACTTGTAAATTCCAAGTTGGAATGGTGGTAGCGCAGCTGTTCTTCGGTAATCGTAAACAAAACTTCAACTTTCTCGCCAGGCTGCAAAAATACTTTCTTGAACCCTTTCAATTCTTTTACTGGACGGACAACTTCACCAGATAGGTCTCGGATATAGAGCTGGACGATTTCCTCGCCAGCCAGTTTCCCGGTATTTTGCACTTCGGTTGTAATCGTTAAAGGCTGTTCCGGCGTCAAGTGGCCGGCAGACAGTTGTGGTTCGCTATAAGCAAAGGTAGTGAAGCTTAAGCCGAAACCAAATGGAAAAAGCGGTTCATTCGGGATATCCAAGTACTGGGAAACATAACGTTCCTGGGCATCCGGTGCATCTTTAGGGCGGCCGGTATTAAAGGAGTTATAATAGACAGGTATTTGCCCAACAGAATACGGAAAGGACATTGCCAACTTTCCGGAAGGGTTCACATCGCCAAACAATATGTCAGCAATGGCGTTTCCGCCTTCAGTCCCCGGATACCAGGCCTCCAATACAGCATCCACATCCTCAACAACTCCATGCAAATCAAGCGGGCGGCCGTTAAACACTACTGCAACGATTGGTTTTCCAAGCTGTTTCATTTTCTTCACTAATTGAAGTTGGACTTCTGGCAGGCGGATATCCGCCCGGCTGCCTGCTTCACCGCTCATTTCAGAATCCTCGCCAAGAGCAAGAATAATGAAATCAGCCTCTCTTGCTGCTTTCAATGCTTCATTTAACTGATCCTCGGTACCTGTCCCAATATCGCATCCTTTTGCCGTAACAAGAAGGGAGGAGGCGACTTTATTTTGAACGCCTTCGTACAATTGAATGGCTTCTTCTTTGGAGCCAAGCCATGACCATGGCCCGAGAATATCATCATTTTGGGCGAACGGACCGACTACAGCGATCTTTTTATCCTTCGGAAGCGGAAGGACGCGATTATTTTTTAATAGAACAGAAGATTTTGCCGCAAGCTCACGGGCTGCCTGGCGGTGGCCGGAACTCATGACAAGCTCTTTTTCCTGCTGTTCATCAGCGCCGCGGAACGGATTTCCGAAAAGCCCCAATTTATCTTTCAATCTAAGAATTCTTAGGACGGCTTCGTCAATCAAGGCTTCATCGACTTTTCCGCTTTCTATTAGTTGCTTCAAATTGTTTGGGTAGCATGCGGTCATCATCTCGATATCGACGCCTGCCAGGATGGCTTTTTCAGCCGCTTCTGCTTCATCCTCAGCGACTCCATGGGGGATCATTTCTTTCACCGCACCCCAGTCTGAAATCAGGACGCCATCGAATTTCCATTCATCCCGAAGCAGATCGCGCAAAAGTTTTTTATTCCCTGTAGCGGGTATACCATCTACAGTGTTGAATGCAGTCATCACCATTTCACAGCCTTCATCAAGGGCTGCTTTGTAGGCAGGCAAATAATACTCTCGAAGCTGCCTTTCGGACATATCGACAGTATTATAATCCCGTCCGCCTTCCGGGGCACCGTATGCGGCGAAATGCTTCACACATGCTGCAACACGATTTACGTCATTTTGCAAGTCATTGCCTTGGAAACCGCGAACAAAGGCTTTGGCAAACTGGCTGTTTAAATAAGGGTCTTCTCCGGTTGATTCCATCACCCTGCCCCAGCGCGGGTCGCGAGCTAAATCAACCATAGGGGCGAATGTTACATGTACCCCTGAAACAGCTGCCTCCTTAGCGGCAATTTCAGCGCTTTTTTCTGCCAATTTCAAATCCCACGAACAGCCAATGGCCAATGGCACCGGAAAAATAGTTTTATAGCCATGAATCACATCAGCCATAAATAATAGAGGGATACCGAGACGGTTCTTCCTTAAATGGGCTTTTTGAATGTTGTTAATTTCTTTCGCGCCTGAAGCACCCAGCACGGAGCCCGTGTTCGCGATCACTTCATCCGAGATCTTTAGTCCGGCAAGTGGACCGGTAATTTGGCCTTCATTGTCGGATCCTTCAAAAAATGGCGTTGCCAATTGAAGCAGCTGGGCAATTTTTTCGTCTAATGTCATTTGATTGAGTAATGATTCTAGCTTTTGATTGGTCATTATAAACCTCCATCCGCTTTTCGTAGAAACGTTTCGATTGCTTATATGTTTGGATTATAAGCGCTTTCTTAAATCGAGTCAATTGAATGGGGCGGCGTTTCCATGTATATTCCTTGTATATTTCACTTGAAATCAATCATTCTATTCCCTGTTTTGCCCTTTTTAAGATAAACAATAGTTTAATTTCTGTATAATAAAAAATAACTTTACTTGAAAACGCTTTCCGATTAGCCTATAATCCAATTATCGAAACGTTTCGCTAAAAGGAGGTAATCACTCTACTAAACTATTAGAGGTAGATAGTTATTATTTTCTTTAAATTGTTTAACCTATTACCGATTTTAATCCAATAGGCAAAAGAACAAATGCAATCCGACTAACACACAATATCGGAGGAAAACAAAATGAACCTAAAAATGAAGAGTGTTGTAAGCAAAAAAGCGGCTGCAGCGATTTTGACAGGAGTCCTTGCCCTATCAGGAGTACTTGCAGGATGCTCGTCAGATTCCGCTTCAAACAAAAAAGAAGAAACAACAACGATCAACGTCTGGGGAATGGGTGAAGAAGCAAAGTCCCTCCCAAAAATCGCAGAACAATTTGAAAAAGAAAATGAAAACATCAAAGTAAAAGTTCAGGCGATTCCATGGGATAAAGCCCATGACAAACTATTAACAGCAGTTGCTTCTAAAAAGGGGCCTGATGTCATCCAAATGGGGACAACGTGGATTCCGGAATTTGCTGATGCCGGCGCCCTGAAAGATTTAACGCCATATCTCGAAAAATACCCTGAGCTGGCTACCGAGAATTTTTATGAAGGTTCAGTCGAAACAACAAAATACGAAAATATCATTGCAGGTGTGCCTTGGTATGTTGATACCCGTGTCCTGTACTACCGCAAGGATCTTTTAGAAGAAGTGGGATACAAAGAAGCGCCGAAAACATGGGATGAGCTTCGTGACGCTGCCAAAAAGCTGGCGGCACGCGGCAAGGACCAATATGGAATCAGCATTGATACAAATGAACAAAGCCTTGCATTTATGTTCGCGCGCCAGAATGGTTCTAAATTAATCGATGGAAATAAGACGTTGTTCAATGAAAAAGAGTTCGTAGAAGCTGTTGAATATTTGAATGGATTCTTTAAGGATGGCTCTGCTCCTATCGACTTGGGTATTGATATTATTCCAGCCTTCAAAGAAGGCATGCTGCCAATGTTCATTAGCGGTCCATGGATGGTCAAAATCATTAACGACCAGACGCCAGACCTGGAAGGTAAATGGGGTACGGCAGTCCTTCCTGCAAAAGAAAACAACACTTCAACATTGGGCGGGTCAAACCTTTCTGTTTTTGAACACACCAAAAATGAAGAAGCGGCATTAAAATTCTTATCCTATATGAGCAAGCCGGAAACGCAGGTTAAATGGCTTGAAATAACAAATTCTTTGCCTGCGAATAAGGAAGCTTGGGAAGATAAATCGCTCCAGGAAAATGAATATTACAAAGTATTTGGCGAGCAGCTTGAAAATGCCCAGCCAATGCCGGTCATTAAACCGTTTGAGAGAATTGCCCAGACATTCCTGAGCAGCTTTGAAAAGGTTTACCGCAGTGGTGCCGACGTTCAAAAAGAAATGGACGAGTTTAACAAAAAAGCGGAAGACATTTTAAATAAATAACCCAATTAATGTAGTTAACTAGCAGGCATTGCCTGCTAGTTAACTATATTCTCCACCTATTTTAGGCCTGCGAAGGAAGGGACGATTATGAACAGAAACGCATTTCAAAAAACTCCATATCTCTTCATTGCGCCAACATTGCTCCTATTACTTACCTTTTCTATTTTGCCAATCTTCGTTGCGCTTATTATCAGTTTTACAGATATGGACCTGACAGGTTTGGCTGACTGGTCTAAAATCAGCTTTGTTGGACTAAGTAATTATCAGGAAATTATGACTGATCCAGTCTTTAAAAAATCGATTTTTAATACTCTGTTTTACGTTGTATTCGGTGTTCCATTGGTTATCGTTTGCTCATTGGGGATCGCCCTTTTGATCAATTTTGGGAAAGCACGTATTTTTAAAGCATTTCGCGTCATTTTTTACATGCCTTCAATTACGAATGTTGTTGCGGTCGCAGTTGTATGGAGCTACTTGTATAACCCGCATTTAGGCCTGTTTAATTATGTACTGAACTTGCTCGGATTACCGGACGTTCCATGGCTTCAAGATCCCACCATGGCAAAGGTTTCATTAATCGCTTTAGCACTGTGGCGCGCGATTGGCCTCAATATGATTATCTTCTTGGCAGCCTTGCAAGGTATTCCTAAATCGTATTATGAAGCGGCACAACTTGATGGTGCAGACGGCTGGAAACAGCTGACCAAAATTACAATTCCTTTATTGCGCTATGCGATTTTCTTCGTTTCCATTACAACAATGATCGGATGGCTGCAATTTTTCGAGGAACCGTTTGTCATGACCGATGGTGGGCCGCTTGATAGCACGACTTCTGTAGCTTTATTTATCTATAAAAATGGTTTTGAATTCAGTAATTTCGGCTATGCGGCAGCTGGTTCATTTGTCCTGTTCATTGCGATTATTGTCGTGACATTGATCCAATTCAGATTGAATAAGCAAGCCGATTATTGAGCGAGGTGATACAGATGAAAACGAGTGTATATCAGAAACAATACATGTCTCCCGTTAAAAAAGACCGCGCCAAGCAATGGATTGTGGGGATTATTCTTGCTGTAGGCGGGCTGTTGGTCTCGGTTCCGTTTATTTGGATGATTTTATCTTCATTCAAATCAGAGAGTGAGGTCATGCAGCTTACACCAACCCTTTTTCCAAAAGAGTTCACACTTGAAAATTTCCAAAACTTATTCTTCAATATGAACTTTGCCGTTTATTTGAAAAATACGATCATCATCGTACTGTGGTCGTTTTTTGGGTTGTTCTTAAACGCAATGGCAGGCTTCGCATTTGCGAAATATCAATTTAAGGGAAGAGATAAGCTATTTTATCTGGTTCTGGCTACAATGATGATTCCCGGCCAGGTCACAATGATTCCTGTTTACCTCATTCTGAATGAAATGCAGTTAACAAATACAATGGCCGGTATTGTTTTGCCGTCACTTGTCAGTGCATTTGGAATCTTTTTGTTCAGGCAATTCATGTTGACAATACCAGACGAATTATTAGAAGCAGCACGTCTTGATGGGGCAAGCGAATTTAGAGTCTTTTTACAAATTGTTCTGCCAATGTCAAAAGCCATCCTTGCTGTCCAGGGGATCTTAACCTTCATTGCTGGCTGGAACAGCTTCCTCTGGCCGTTGATCATTGCCAACGATGAAAGCCTCTACACCTTATCCGTGGGACTGTCCTTGCTGAAAGGCCAGTATGCGTCGAATTTTGCCCTGCAAATGGCTGGATCTACCTTTATGGTTGTTCCAATCATTATTATCTTTATTTTCTTCCAGAAATATATCATAGATGGATACACGATTTCGGGGATGAAGTAAGAACTTTCACATGTCGAAGTCATTAAAAACGAGGGAAGAAAGTCCTCGTTTTTTTGTGCAGTAAAAAGCATCTTCCTTCTTTTAACCTAGCATTAATGTTACTAAAGCATTATTTTTTCGGAATAGAAGCATAAATGTTTACGCTTACATAGAGCGATGCTATGATTTTATTGAAACGTTTCGATTATCAATTTTTGAAAGGAGATTCACATGCTTAAAAGAAAATCCTTTATCTTGGCTGCAATCTTTTGTTTATTATCAAGCTTAATCGTTACGTCTCCAGTCATGGGGAAAGGCCCAGCTGGAAATGCTGCCTTGGATAACCAATTAAAGTCGATTGCAAAGAAGACATACCGCTATTTTGAAGACTTTACTGACCCTAAGACAGGATTGACTTATGATGAGGTCCGTTTGGGAAATGGAAAAGTGGCAGAAGCGAAACATACATCTCCGACGAATATCGGGATGTACTTGATTAGCACTGTCACAGCGGACAAAATGGGCATTATATCGAAGAAAGAAGCGGTATCAAGAATTCAAACGACATTGAATACACTTGAAAAACTTGAAAAATGGAATGGGCTTTATTACAACTGGTATTACACTGACGGCACATTAAAAACCGATTGGGGACAATTCATTTCCCAAGTTGATAATGGCTGGCTATCTGCTGGCTTGATTGTTGTCAGTGAGGCCTATGATGAACTGGAGGGCCAAGCCGGTAAACTTGCGAACGCAATGAATTATGAGCCATTATACGACCCGGAAGTCGGCCAATTCCGGGGGGGTTACTACGTTGACCGCGGGGAATTAACCGGCCACCATTATGGTATGCTCTATACAGAACCACGCGTTGCCAGCTATATCGCAATTGGAAAAGGAGATGTCCCGTCAGATCACTGGTGGAAAATGTTCCGTACGCTTCCACCAGAATGGGATTGGCAGGCACAAATCCCTACAGGAACGACTGTCGAATATGATGGAGTCCCGGTTTTTGAAGGACACTATCAATACAAAGGCATAAAATTTGTGCCGAGCTGGGGAGGCAGTATGTTTGAAGGGCTGATGCCAGGTTTAGTTTTGAAGGAAAAAGAGCTTGGCACGAAGGCACTTGGCCTAAATAACCAGCGCCATGTTCAAATCCAAATCGCCTATGCGAAGGAAAAGGGATATCCGGCCTGGGGCTTCTCTCCGTCAGCTACTCCGGATGGCTATAGTGAATTTGCCGCGACACCTGCGGGTACTTCCGGTTATAAGGATGACGGAACTGTCACGTCTCATGCAACCTTCCTTGCACTCGAGTATGCACCAAAGGAAGCCTATGAAAATATCAAAGCACTTAAGCGGTTAGGCACCTACGGGAAATACGGCTTTTATGATTCAGTTAATGTGATAAGCGGTGATATTGCGAAAGCTTACTTGGCGCTGGATCAAGGCATGATTATGGGATCGATTGCAAACTACTTGTTTGACGGGCTAATCCGCGACTACTTCCACAGCAGTGAAATCGGACGCAATCCTGAAGAATTGTTAAGGAAAGAAGAGTTTTCGATTCGATAGAAAGAGAAAACTAAATGTAATTGCAGGTACCACCCGTATTTTGTCGAGGATTTATATATTGAAAAAGGAAACCACCCCTTGTTACTTTAAGGGGTGGCTTTGGTACTATATTAACGTAATTGCCAGCCACTCCCTGACAGTAAAACAAGAAATATTTTGCTGGAAATATTGACTAATATTTTTAGATAGTTTACGATACACCTGTAAACGGTTACACATCATTAGGTTAATTGGAAGGATGCTTACATTGGCAACCATTAAACAAGTTGCAAAGCTAGCCGGCGTTTCAGTTGCGACAGTTTCTCGTGTCTTAAATGACAGCGGTTATGTACAAGCGGATACGAGAAAAAAAGTAGAAGAAGCGATTAAACAATTGGACTTTATTCCAAATGAAGTGGCGCGTTCGTTGTTTAAAAAAGAGTCACGGTTAGTTGGATTGCTATTACCTGATATTACGAATCCTTTTTTTCCTGAGTTGGCTCGCGGTATTGAGGATGAACTTCAGAAGGAAGGCTATTATCTTCTATTTGGTAATAGTGATGAAAAGCTAGAAAAAGAGCTTAATTATATCCAAACCTTTGTGAAGAATAATGTAGTAGGTCTTATTTCTGCAACAAATCTAGCGGATAAATCCAATTATGAGCATTTGTCTCTTCCAATTGTTTTCCTGGATCGTGGTCCAGAGTGTGAATATTCCGTTTTCTCAGATGGGAAAGAGGGCGGAAGAATCGCGGCTCGTGAATTAATTAAACGAGGCAGTGAAAAAATTACTGTCTTGAAAGGCCCATCTCATGTTCTCCCTGCCCAAGAGCGTTTTCAAGGAACGATTGAAGTATTAGGTCAATCGAATGTGGATTTTCAAGTGATATCAACAACATCTTTTTCTTTTCTAGAAGCAAAAGCGTGGGCAAAAGAAATTTTTGAAAAATACCCAGATACGGATGGGATTATTGCGAGTAATGATATTACAGCTAGTGCAATCCTCCACGAGGCTCTGCAACAGGGAAAAGCCATTCCTGATGAACTTCAGATTATTGGGTATGATGATATACAACAAAGTAGCTTGTTATTTCCATCTTTATCAACGATTAGACAGCCTATTTATGAGATGGGAAAAGAAGCAGCAAGAGTTTTGATCAGTTTGATAAAAGGAGAAATGATTGAACAATCTCAAATAAAATTGGCAGTATCCTTTGTGGATCGCAATACAACAAGGAAGGCGAAAGAATAATGGTAAAAGTAATGGTCATTGGCAGTTCCTCTATCGATTTTGTTGTGACGACAAACAGACGTCCAGGAGCAGGAGGAACTGTGCTAGGTGATACCTTTAAAACTGTGCCAGGTGGAAAAGGACGAATCCTGTAGCGGCTGCCCGCTTAGGAGCAGACGTTACGATGATTGGCTGCGTCGGTGATGATGCCTATGGTGAAACGATCATCAGAAATTTAAAAAAGAACCGTGTTCGTGCGGATTATGTGGAACCGGTTACAGGTGTTAAGAGTGGAACAGCCCATATCACTTTGACTGAAGGAGATAATAGCATTATTGTCGTTAAAGGGGCGAATGATTATGTCACTCCGGTCTATGTGCAAAAGGCCTTAGAGGTCATCATTCATTCAGATATTGTCATCATTCAACAAGAGATTCCTGTAGAAACTGTTGAATATGTAAGTGAGGTATGTGAGGGAAATGGAGTACCACTACTGTTGAATCCCGGACCAGCTCGACCTTTGACACAGGAGGTCGTAGAAAAATCGACCTATTTAACACCTAATGAACATGAAGCAACTCTTCTTTTTGAGAGTGCCAGTCAATCAGATATATTGCGGAAATACCCTAATAAATTGTTCATTACTGAAGGTGAAAAAGGGGTCCGCAATTTTAACGGAACAGAAGAAGTCTTGGTTCCCTCGTTCCCTGTTCAAGCTGTCGATACAACAGGAGCTGGAGATACATTTAATGCTGCTTTCTCTGTTGCAGTTGCTGAAGGCAAGGAGTTTTCACAAGCATTACGATTTGCCAATCGCGCAGCTTCCTTATCAGTGACAAAGTTTGGAGCACAAGGGGGGATGCCTACTCGTCAAGAAGTAGAAGCATACTTTGTTTGAGTAACGGTCAACTATAATTTACCCAATATGGAACCGGTTACATATTTAGAAATCACAAGGAGGAGCAACAAAATGAAAAAAACGCCTATTATTATTGACACAGATCCTGGTATTGATGATGCCGCAGCAATAGGACTTGCTTTTTACAGGGATGAACTGGATGTGAAATTGATTACGACCGTCTCAGGAAATGTCGATATACACAACATTACAACAAACGCCCTAAAGCTTGTCACATTTTTTGATAAGGACATTCCGGTTTCAAAAGGGATGGAAACACCATTGTTGAAACCTGCATTGGGAAATAAAGTCCATGGTGAAACCGGAATGGATGGCTACGACTTCCCAGAGCCGACAAGGACCATTTTGAAAGAGCATGCGGTTGAAGCGATGCGTGGCTTGCTAGAGGAATCGGATGAGAAAATCACTCTTGTCCCAATTGGGCCATTAACAAATATTGCGGCAATGCTATTGATGTATCCTCATTTGAAAAATAAGATTGAGCAAATTGTCTTAATGGGTGGTTCGTTATCGGGTGGAAATGTGAACGGTGCCGCTGAGTTTAATTTGTGGGCAGACCCCCATGCTGCAAAAATGGTATTCGAATCCGGCGTGGATATCGTCATGATTGGGTTGGACGTGACATTGAAGGCGCGTATTGGCGAAGAAGCATTATCAAAATGCCAAAATAAATCTGCTGAAATGTTTGACGCAATCTTCCGCCATTATATTGATGGGGATATGGAACAAGGCGTCGTTATGCATGATTCATGTGCCATTGCTTATGTGACAAATCCTGAATTATTTACGGTTGAGCCAAGACGTGTAAAAGTCATTACAGAAGGCCCTGCTGCTGGGATGACGATGGAACTGTTTGGAGAAGAAGGAACAACAATCAATGTTGCGGTCGCAATCGACTCTGAAGCCTTTCAACAATGGTTCCTTGGGACATTAAATAAAATGATCTAACTTTGGAGAAACGTGAAAGTATGTATGTCTACCATTATCATGCATACTTTCACGCTCTTTAGACAGCAAGCGCTTTAACATACTCCTGGGAAAAGGTGATAAAAGTGAAATATATAATTTTCATCCTTTGTTTAATAGCTATCTTTTTACTAGCGTATCTGGTTAGTTTTGATCGGAAAATGGTCAAAAAGAAACTTGTAACGATTGCGAAAATCATTGCTATCCAAATAGTGTTAGCGTTTACTTTTCTCCACACATCCATTGGCATTATGATTATTGGTGCAGTATCGAAGGCGTTTGCGAAATTACTTGGTTACGCGAATGTCGGCACTGAATTCGTTTTTGGTGGGATGATTGAAAGTGGAATGGCTTCTTTCGTATTATTGGCATTGCTTCCAATTGTGTTTATTTGTGCATTGCTTGGTATTTTACAGTATTTAAAAGTTCTTCCTTGGTTTATTAAGATTATGGGAATTTTACTGAACAAAATTAGTAAGCTTGGAAGGCTGGAATCATATAGCGCAATCAGTGCGGTTGTGATTGGTATGACCGCTGTGTTTGTATCAATTAAAGACATGCTTCCTAAATTAGGAAAGAGGCAAATGTATTCGATTGCAGCTTGCTCCATTTCAACGGTAGATTTAAGTATCGTTGGTGCCTACATGAATATGATTGATCCGAAATATGTCATTCTAGCTATTATTTTAAATTTGTTTAGTGTGTTCGTAGTCCTTTCCATCATCAATCCATATAATCCGGATGAAGAAAATGATGCTCTTGGCATTGTCAATAATCCAACGGAAAAAGATGAGCGTGGATTTTTTGAAGTTCTATCTGATTATATGATGGACGGATTCAATATCGTAATCGCAATTGTAGCGATGTTATTAGGGTTTATAGCGTTGATTGCATTCTTGAATGGCGTGTTTGATAGTATTTTCGGAGTGGACTTTCAAACGATTCTTGGCTACGTCTTTGCTCCTCTTGCCTTTCTTCTTGGTGTATCATGGGACGAAGCCGTTCGATTTGGAAGTTTAATTGCTACGAAACTCCTTTCGAATGAGTTGGCGCAATGACAAGCTTTGCGGAAATGAAAGGATTATCTGAGAGATCCATTGGTATTATCTCTGTATTCTTAGTCTCCTTTGCAAACTTTGGATCTGTCGGTATGATTATCGGTGCTTTAAAAGGATTATGTCCTGATCAAAGTAAAGTAGTCGCAGGGTTTAGTATGCGTCTACTATATGGAGCAACTTTAGTAAGCTTCTTATCCGCTGCGATTGTTGGGTTGGTTCTATAAGTTTACGCCCAACGGCGGGAGAAACATGAGGGAAGTGCCTGGTCACTTCCCTTTTTTTCTTGTTGCGTGGTGGAGGGTGTTCCACAATGCCTTTGCTCAGAACCGCTGTTAAAAATGTTTCTTGGGTACTGTCCAGGAATCCATATTATTTCAGGTCGCAGGAAATGAATGGTATATTGAAGGTTACGAGCAATTCGTTGATCAGGGAAAGGGGACTTGACTTATGGAGACATTATCTTGTCAGGCGGGAGTTATCTATGAGTTTAATAAAACGAACAAACCAGTAAAGAAAGTTGCCTCGGGCACAACAATCGAAATTGAAACGTACGATTGTTTTCAAAACCAGATTCAATCCGCCGATACGGTCGTCACTGAAATTGACTGGAATCAAATCAACCCGGCGACAGGCCCGATTTATGTGGAAGGCGCAATGCCGGGTGATGTATTAAAGGTCAAAATTGAAAAGCTTGAAATTGGCGGCCAGGGCGTTATGGTTGTCGGACCTGACTTAGGGGTCATGGGCCACCGCATTACCGAAATGGAATCCAAAATCATTCCGATCAAGAATGGAAAAGCCATCTTTAATGATTTAGAACTTCCACTGAATCCGATGATTGGCGTTATCGGTGTTGCTCCGGAAGGCGATGGGGTCAATTGTGGAACGCCGGGGGCCCATGGCGGAAACATGGATAATAAAATGGTAGCGGAAGGAGCCACTCTCTATTTTCCGGTGTTTGCGGAAGGGGCACTGTTTGGTCTCGGTGACTTCCACGCAGCGATGGGTGACGGAGAAATCAGCGTATCCGGAATTGAAGTTCCCGGAAAGGCAACCGTTAAGCTGGACGTGTTGAAAGGTGTCAGCCTCAAACATCCAATGCTGGAAACCGATGAAGTCTTTACACAAATCGTCTCGGCGGACACACTGGACGAAGCCTGCAAGCTGGCAACCGAGGAAATGATTGACCGATTGATAGATAAGACGGGACTTCGGCTGAGCGAAGTCACCATGCTCATGAGCGCGGTCGGGCAGGCCGAAATCTGCCAAGTCGTCGACCCACTTATCACGGCTCGTTTCGTCATTCCAAAATGGCTGCTGCGGCAGCTGGACGTCCAACTAATCTAGTAATATAAATAGGAAGAAAACGATTTTTCAATTCCGTCCTACCAAAATGCCTCCAATCGTTAAACATCACTAACGATTGGGGGTATTTTTTTTGCAAATTCAGTATCCGTTGTTCATTAAAAATAGTGTTTCAATCCCCTATTTTTCGCCCGTTCTTAGTGGGACAACCTACCTGTCCGTCCTTATATGAATAATTTAATACTAGTTGAAAAGGAGGGTAAGGACGTGAAATGGTAAAAAAAGCGATTATTCCCGCAGCAGGGTATGGAACCAGGACTTTGCCCATCACAAAGGTCTTGCCTAAAGAAATGCTGCCTATTTGCGGCAGGCCTGCGATTGACTATATCGTCCAGGAAGCGATTCAATCAGGAATTGAGCAAATACTCATCGTGGTTTCCAAATCTAAAAGTCTCATTCTTGATTATTATGACCGCTCTGTGGAATTGGAAGCTTATTTAAATGAGAAAAACAAGCAAGCTTTGTTAAAAGAACTTCACCTTCCTGATGTTCATATTCAATATGTCCGGCAGCAATATCCGAAGGGGTTGGGAGATGCGATTCTACTCGGAAAGCATTTTGCGGGAAAGGATCCTTTTGCCGTCCTGCTCCCCGATGAAATTATCCTTTCTGAAGAAACACAGCCGCTAGCGCAATTAATCGAAAGGTTCAAACTCTTTAAAGGGAATATAATAGGCGTTCAAACGATGCCTGAAGCCGATTTAATCCATTATGGAGTCATAGACCCGGGGCAGCCTGACAAAAATGGCTTTATCGTAAAAGATATAGTCGAAAAACCCCAACAGTCTCCTCCCTCGAACTTAGCTGTCATCGGCAGATATGTTTTTGACCCGGCTATTTTTACGTATTTGGAAAACATCCAGCCAGGTGCAGGCGGGGAAATTCAATTGACAGATGCCATCAAAGCGATGGCCAAGGAACAAACAAGCTATGGATTGAAAGTCGACGGGCTTCGATTTGATGTGGCGCGCCAAGATGAATATGTCAAACTAATTAATCGTATTTGCGGACCAAGGGGGAACGAATAAAAAGGTGAATATATTGGTCATAGGAACAGGATATGTCGGGACGACTACCGGCCTGATTTTTTGTGAAATGGGCTACAGAGTGACTGGCCTTGACGTGGATACCCGCAAAATAAAAGCATTGAAAGAGGGAAAATTGCATTTTTTTGAGCCCGGCATGGAGGAACTGTTAATGAAGCATCATCAGGCTGGGAATATTAGTTTTACGAAAGAAACCGAAAAGGCCATTAAAGAAAACGATATTATCTTCATTTGTGTCGGGACTCCAATGGGGGAAGATGGAAAAGCTGACCTCATATATGTAAAAAATGTTTCTGAAGAAATTGGCCGTTATATGGACGACTATAAGGTGATTGTAACGAAAAGTACTGTCCCAGTTGGGACGGCCGAAAAAGTAGCGAAGTGGATCGAGAGCAGCCAGAAGAAACCGATTTCGTTGGATGTCGTCTCAAATCCAGAGTTTCTGCGTGAAGGTTCTGCCCTTAAGGATGCACTCACCCCAGACAGAATTGTGATTGGGACTTCCAGCGAACAATCAAGAAAAATCATGAGGGAATTATATAAAAACTTCCACTGTCCAGTTGTAGAAACCACTCCAAAAGTCTCGGAAATGATTAAATACGCAGCAAACTCTTTCCTCGCCTTAAAGATTTCTTATATCAATGAACTTTCCAGATTATGTGATGTGCTTGGAATCAATGTAAAAGATATTTCAAAAGGGATTGGCCTAGACCACAGGATTGGGGCGCACTTTTTGCAAGCAGGCCTTGGGTATGGGGGTTCTTGTTTTCCGAAAGATGTGAATGCGTTCATTCAGACTGCTAAACAACACGGCCGGTCTTTATCCATTTTAGAAAGTGCAGTAAAAGTAAATGAAGAACAGCCTGTATTTTTCCTAGATAAAATAAAACAAGCTCTGGGCGGAACAGTGGAAAATAAAACATTGGCCATCCTTGGCTTGTCCTTCAAGGCAAATACAGATGACACGAGAGAATCACCAAGTCTTTTGTTGATTAATAAATTATTAGAAGAAAAAGCCATTGTCAAAACGCATGATCCCGTTGCAAAAACGGATTTGGTTCCACAATATCCATCCGTTCTGGAAGCCGTTGAAGGCGCAGATGCAATCATTCTTTGTACTGATTGGAAGGAATATAAGGAGATGGAGTTGTCAGCCCTTAAGGCAGTTATGAAGCAACCTTATCTTTTTGATGGGAGAAACATGCTCGATAAAAAACTTGTAGACAGTTTGGGCTTTCACTATGTTGGGATAGCGATTTGAAAAGTGTGGGCACGGTTTTATCGTTGGGTCATAGACCCGTTGTATTCAATCATAAAGCAGGTGAAGACGTATGATTCTCGTTACTGGAGGAGCCGGTTATATTGGCAGCCATGTTGTACGTAATCTTGTCGATAAAGGCTATCAGGTCCTTGTTCTTGATAACCTCACAACTGGCCATCTTAAAGCGGTTGACAAACGGGCAATTTTTATTGCGGGAGATGTAGGAGACCCAAATATCCTTGATCGTATTTTTCAAAAACATCCCATTCAAGCTGTCATGCACTTTGCGGGAAGCTGCCTTGTTGGGGAATCGGTAGAATTTCCTCTGAAATACTTTCAGAATAATGTTGCTGCGACGATGCAATTACTTCAAAAGATGTTGGATTATCAAGTTCATAATTTTATTTTTTCATCAACTTGTGCAATATACGGTACCCCGAATAACAACGCAGATATTGATGAACAAGTGCCCCCTAATCCAATCAACCCATATGGCATGTCAAAATTAATGGTTGAATCCATTTTAAAAACTGTTGCACAAAGCGATGGGCTTCGTTATGTTTCCCTTAGATATTTCAACGTAGCTGGCGCCCATACTTGCAGAGAACTTGGCGAGGATCACAATCCTGAGACCCACCTCATACCGAACATCCTAAAACATTTGCAAGGAAAAACCACCCATGTTGAGATTCATGGAAATGATTATCCAACCCCGGATGGTACCTGTATTAGGGACTATATTCATGTAATGGATTTGTCTGCAGGCCATATTCTCGCATTGGAATTATTATTAAAAAATCAGGAGCAAAAAATAACAGAAACATTTAATTTAGGAAATGAACAAGGTACTTCGGTGTTACAGATGATTTCCATTTGTGAACAAATTACCGGCAAAAAAGCAACTGTAAAAATAAAAGATCGAAGGGCGGGTGACCCTCCGAGGCTGATTGCTTCATCAAAAAAAATTAGAGCTGTCCTTGGCTGGACTGCAAAATTTGATATCAATCAGATAATTAAAACTGCCTGGGACTGGCATCAGAAACATCCAGAGGGATACCAATGAAAACTTCACAAATGGCGTGTGGATTAACACACGTCATTGTTTTTGAAACAAATATACCTCTGAAATCAATAGCAGGGAGGAGGACTTTCTGACTAATTCAACGTACTAAAACCCTATCGTTTCAAGAAGTTTTTTAAATTTTCGTATGTTAATTTCAATATTATCCACTCCAGTCCATTCCCAATTCAAATATTCAGCATCCCTTCCAGCATGATTTCCGATAAAATAATGATACTTTAATTGCCCAAATGAACTAATAACCCAGAAAAGGGAAGTGATATAGGTGGGGGAGAAAATTTCTATCACTTTCGTACTAGGAGAACAAAAAGTTAAATTGGTTAAGCCTGCTCCATGGGGAGCAATAATGGCTTCTGAATTGGCAAATAACTCCGCTTGTTTACGAATGGATAGGTGTTCAAGTTCCACCTTTATAAAATGATAAGAGGCTAGCAGTTCCATGAGCTCATCTTCGTTAATTATCTTTCTTGACCATTTTCGGCTTATATAAATCCGTTTTTTTTTGGAAATCTTACCAATCTTGGTTAGAAAGGTTCTTCTTAGAAAGTCATAAGCCCATTTTGTTGCAAACGCAGGCTGCGAGGGAACAATCAAATTGTCTGCTTGAATGTGTATCGCGGTGTTTGTCTTGATGATTTGGCCTTCTTCAACTCCGAGAATTCCCAGTGATTCATTGTGAAAGTGAATGGGAGTTTGTTCCGCTTTCATAATATAACTGTCGGCAGTCAATCCGCTTTGTCTAATCAAATGAATTCTTGGTAAGGTCTCATACATCCAATGATAATAATTTCTTCCGTCTATATGAGTTAAATCGGCTAAATTCCCCTTAAAAGCTGTAACATCAGGCAACGTTTTTTCTTTGAAAATGGGATGATCCGTCTGTGGGTTTACCTTCTCCCAAGAAACCTCCCAGATTAAATAATGATCGGGAGTGATAATCGCTCCATTTAAACCCCATACACGGCCATTTGGAATTCCTGAGACATAGCCTCCTTCCAACCGTTTCGGATATCTTGCGGGCGGGTGTTTTGAATGCTTTTTAAACAATGCGGCAGGATATATATCTTTGAAAAATACTTTGTTATCTTGTTGATTTCGGATTAAGGAAATCCAGTCTTTTACCGTATTTAGTATCCCTATAGGTGGAGTGAATTTTAACAAAACAAGCCCTCCTAAAAGCTTTAGTTCGTGTGATCAAGTTTTACCAAAAGTAACATCCATATATGATAAAGAATATGATATGACTGTGGTTTTTAAATCTGTTTCATACCGAATAATTGAAAGGAAATAAGAGAATGAAGGTTTCAATGGTAATGGCCGTCCATAATGGTGAAAAGTTTTTAGGTGAAACCTTACAATCTATTTTTGCTCAAACATATCCGCACCTTGAAATAATCATTGTGAATGACGGTTCTACAGATTCAACCAAGTTTATTTTAGATCATATAGAAGACCCAAGAGTCAGGTTTATTCATTTAGAAGAAAATCAAGGAGCGGCCAACGCGCTAAATATAGGAATCAATGCAGCTAAGGGGGATTGGATCGCCATTCAAGACGCAGATGATATTAGTTATCCGTCAAGAATTGAAGATCAAGTAAACTATCTGTTGGAGAATCCTTCCCTTGTTGGAATTGGTACGTTCGTAAAGTGTATATCTGGTGATCAAGATATTCCTGATAGTGCCTATGAAGGGATGATGAATTTTAAGAATTCTTATGTAACGAGAAAACAGATCAGGAAAGTAATTTACTGGGGCTGCCCCTTTACCCATAGTTCAGTCATGTTCTCTAAACAGGTTTTCTCAGAAGTAGGAGGCTATGATCCTCAATTTAAAATTGCATATGATTACGATCTGTGGCTAAAATTACTCGAAAAGGGGGATATGGAGATTGTACCGAAAGTATTGCTTGATTATCGTATGCATAAAAGTTCACTTTCCAATAGTGATGGATATGCAACATTAGATGAGGTTCAAATAGCCTCCTCGAGAGCGATTTTCCGTTCAGTCATCCAAAAGGGGTACAATCCACCAAGTGTTTGTCTTATTGGTCCACATAAAGCCTGTAATAACTATTTAGCTAAAATTGTTCCAAGAGTTGATTTTGATGTATTTTCAACGATTGATAACAATCAAAAGAAAAAAATAGCGAATGCCATTAGAAATGTTGAAAATGGAAATATTGATGCGATCCTTGTCCTTGATTTTCCAGAAAAGCATAGAATTCTTCGAATGTTTTGGGAAAAAGGTTTAAGATTTAATAAGGATGTATTTTTATTAATAAATGAATTGGAGTAAATGAAAAGAAAAGCCAAGGCCCCCAATCTGTTCGTTCACTCGGGGGTCTTGGCTTAATTAAAATAACCATTTTCGATAAAACCATGATTACCGTTATGAAGGAGAAAGAAATTTTGATTAAGTGTCAACCCATCTTGTTCAAGGGTATTAATCACTTCCTCTTTAAAATGTTCTTCAAGGATAATAATCACACTTGATTTGCTTTTTTTTAACAATGCTTTTTTATTCTGTAACTCTGTATAATCCCTATATTTAACAGGGTTTTTATATTCATTCCTCTGGAATGAAGTTTGAAAATTTTTACGGGTTCTGGAAGTGCCATAAATGATTAACTTTGGTAGTTGGTTCGTTTTTGCATGGATGCTATTCATGCAGGTAATTGTTAGCTTAATGATCTCAAAATAAGTGCTTTCCCATTTTTTGAAAGAGAGTGAATTCTTATCTATCCTATATTTATAAAGAACGTGATTGATTTTATCAATGGGCCCAACCTGAAACAACTTCATCCATAGATCCCAATCATATGCAATTTTATAATTTTTATCATATCCTCCAACCAGAAAATAAGCTTTTTTCGAGAAAAAAACAGTCCCGTGACAAAATGGTGTTTGAAAGAAACGGCTCCTGTACATTTCATCCCTTGATTTTAATGAATTAAAGTGTGATACCATGCCTGCAAGCTGATCTTCGGTTAACGTGTCTGATATACATTGAACCATACTTCCAACTGCAATAACATCTGGATGGGATTGCACGTGCTTTACTTGCATTTCAAGCCGTTCTGGATTACTGATGTCGTCTGCATCCTGAACTGCAATCCATTTACCTTTTGAATTTTGTATCGCCAGATTTAGACAATAGGCAGCGCCCATATTCTTGTTTAGATGAATTACTTTTACTCTGGAGTCTTTAATCTGACTTAGTATCTCTTTTGTTTTATCAGTGGAACCATCGTTGACGATAATATATTCATACTCCTTGTAAGATTGTGACAATATACTATTTATTGCCTCCAATAAAAATTCTTCACCATTATATACAGCTGTTATGACTGACACAGTTAGGGGAGTATTATTTTTTTTTTTATATTTCATGATTGTTTTATTGCTTAACTGCAGGGGATGCGGAATCTGCATCTGTAAATCTTCTGATTCTCTATAAAGAGTTTTCAATTCAGGTTTTATAAACTCCCCGCTATTAAAATAGTTATAGCACCAAGGATAATCTTTCATTGAAAGATAGCCATACGTCTCAATCTCATCTAAATACTCTGTTTTTAACTCGTATAGGATATTCCTTTTATCCACATATATCTCTAATTTCTCCTCAAACCATTTTCCTAATCCAGAAAAATGAATAAAACGAAGGGGGGTCCCGTTAACTAGAAGTTGGTTGTTTTCCGATTGTTCAACCTGGCGCTGCGAAAAATTCCAGCTTGCTACATTATAGCCGACGTGCTTGAGCACTTTATAATGGTCAAAAAAACAAGGAATGAGATTAAGCCATTTTTGATCAAGAAAAAGGCCTCGTTCAAAGTCAATGTAACAATACTTCTTAACCCTATTGCCCCACCACTTAATAAATTCCCAGGTTTCTGTTTCCCTTCTTATGGCTATCATTCCGCCGTTAAAAACGCCATCCTTTAGATTGACTACTTCCTCCCAATCTGTAAAGTAATCATCTTGCGGTGCCAATCGATGAGGCGTAATGACAATTGAATGATTGTCTAACAAGGATTGAATCTCTTCAAGGGGACTATAGACTTTAATGTCTGAGTCTAAGTAAATAAATTTTTCTTCATCTTCGTATTGATTGAGCAGGTATTTTAGTAAAAACGGTTTTATCGCACAAGAACTTTCATAAATAGTATATTTAAATACTAATTGATAAAAATCAGGAATACCTAAGTCCTTTGCCAAAATAATTTCATCAAAATTCGTGCTATTTTTGGCGGCTGGGTGAATTGTCTCTTCAAGTAAGCAAAGTACAACTTTGGAATTTGGCTGATGCTTCTTCAATGATTTTGCCAATACGAGTGCGAGGGGAAGATGATTTGTACACGTGATTGTTGTGAACAACATTTTATTTCACCTATCTTTCTATCCTGTAAGATCGTTGAAAAATAATTTTAGTTAATCAGATTCAATTTGACTTTATATTCTTGAATGGTTTTTTGAAGACCTTCGGTTAATGTTATAGAAGGTGCCCATCCCAGTATTATTTTTGCTTTTATAATAGAAGGGCGGCGCACTTTTGGATCGTCCTCGGGAAGTGGATGGAAGGTTATTGAGCTAGTAGAAGAGGTAAGCTTTTTAACTAAATTGGCCAATTCTATAATTGAGTATTCAACTGGATTTCCTATATTCATAATCTCTCCATTGGCTCCATCTTTCTCCATTAAAAGTTTTAATCCATGAATGGTGTCACTCACGTAACAAAAAGAACGGGTTTGGGTTCCGTCCCCGTAAACAGTAATGTCTTCGCCTTTTAGTGCCTGCGTGACAAAGTTTGAGATGACCCGCCCATCATCATTGGCTAATCCAGCAGAATAGGTATTAAAAATTCGCGCTACTTTGACCTTTGTGTTGTATCGTTTGAAGTACTCATAGCAAAAAACCTCACCCAAGCGTTTGGCCTCATCGTAACAGGCTCGAGGTCCCCAAGTATTTACATTTCCTCGATAAGTTTCCGGCTGTGGATGAACTTCTGGGTCACCATAAGCCTCGCTTGTACTTGTAAAGACCATTTTTGCCTGATGCCGCTTAGCCAGTTCAAGCATATTCTTCGTTCCAATCGTATTTACCTGAATTGTTTCAAAGGGGAACGCTTGATAATACTTTGGAGAAGCAGGGGAAGCCAGGTGATAAATTTCCTGGACATGCTGTACATCGGGATCATCTAATAAGTATGAAGAACATACATCCAATTCCTTGAAAAAAAATCGATTATTGTCAAGCAGTCCTTGTAAATTTGAGCGTTTTCCAGTACTAAAGTTATCCAAGCCGATGACAAAATTTCCTTCATTTAATAATTCCTTCGCAAGATGAGAACCGAGGAAGCCGGCAACCCCTGTGATTAACACTTTCTTTTCCATAGTTCACCTCTATCGTTGCAGTCTCTTACATACTATGAAAGTAAGAAAATAATGGTTTGGGTGGGGGCGGACAAATTGATTTCCGTTGTATTATGTACGATGAGAGAACAAATGCTTGAACTTGCGTGCAAACAATTCATTGAGCAGCAGGTTGGAAAAAAGGAATTAATCATTGTGTTAAATAACAACTCAATTGATCAGGATAACTGGAAAAAGAAGTTGAACGGGCACGCAAATATTTTTGTCTACAAACAGGAGGAGTCAGTCACTTTAGGAGAATGCTTAAATTTCGGGGCGGAGAAGGCACGATATGATGTGATTGCCAAATGGGATGATGATGATTACTATTCTCCTCATTATTTAGCCAAATCCCTTCAGGAAATGAGGTCAGTAAACGCAGATGTAATTGGAAAGGCTGCATTTTTTGTTTATTTCAAACAGGAAGAGCTTTTAACGGTTTATCGCCCACAATTGAACAACCGCTTTATTCATAACCCAAAATTTGCTTTAGCAGGCGGAACGCTTGTCTTTAAAAAGAATGTGTGGAAAAGGAGTCCTTTTCAGCCAATAAACTCTGGAGAAGATGCCCAGTTTCAGCATGACTGCCGGAAGCTTGGTTTTAAAATCTATTCTGGGAGCCACAAGGACTACGTTCTCATCCGCTATCCTGAAAAGCATAACCACTCTTGGAAGATTGAAAATCAACTTTTTCGAAAACAGTGCAAACGGATTGCGGTAACAGACCGTTTTGAGGAGTTCGTCATATAAGGGGGAGTTAATATGATTTCAGTTGTGGTTTGCACGAACAGAGAAGCGTTTATTCCCAACATACTCGAGAATTTTTCAAGGCAGACGTTTGAGGAAAAAGAGCTAATCGTCATCCTGAATTCTTCATTGATCAATGCCAGCGCCCCTGATCTGAACGTAAGGTTTGTTACTTTGCCGGAGACCATGAGTTTAGGTGAGTGTTTAAATCAAGGAGTTAAACTGGCAACGTATGATTATGTTGCCAAAATGGACGATGATGACTTTTATGGAGCAGATTATCTGGAAGAGGCGTACGAAGGTTTACTGGCTACAAATGCCGATCTCGTGGGAAAGAGTACATTTTATATTTACTTCCAAAAGAATCATGAGTTGCGATTATATAATGCAAATTGGGAAAAACGCTGGATACCCAAAACGGAAAAGTATAAAACCAATTATTTTATGAGTGGGGCTACATTGGTATTTAGGAAAGAGGTCATGGCTAACATCCTTTTTCCTCATGTCAATGTAGGAGAGGATAGCCATTTTCAGCAGGTATGTTTTAGGCAAGGGCTTAAAATGTTTTCGTTATCGAAGTCACATTACGCCTATATTCGGTACCCATCCCCTCGGCATCATCATTCTGATGTAAAAGAGCATTTACTTAGGCGACGAAGTAAGTTTGTAGCCAACCTTACTTCTATAGAATCACTAAATAAGCTTTAAAGGAGGGCAGTGTAGATCAAGTACACTGCCATGACAATTAACCTAGCAGATCCACAGAAAAGCTTTCGATATCTTTGTAGCGAATAACGGTAAGTTGTTCGGAAATAAAGGGAGTCATCATTTCTGGTTCAATTATTTTTACACAGCAGTCCTTCGTAACCTTCTCTAACTCTCCCATTATGATATCCCCGGATTTTGTTTTGATTGTTACCTCAAATCCTTTATATTTCTTAAGAATCTTACATAAACAATCATGTTTACAGTCGGAATGGCGTACGCCCATCATTTCTACTCCTTCCCTATCGCATCTCCATTTACTATATTCATAAAAAAGGAAGACGATAGGGCAAACAGCCTTATGAAATATACTTTTTGCGGGAGAAACAATTTACATATTTGTAACTACAATAATTTTTACTGTGCGATTCCCCCTTCTCCTGTATAGTTAAGAGTAAGTCTACTAAGAGGGCTAAAACAGGAATGGCGAGATGGAAGGGGACGTTCAATGAGACGGATTATTATATCAACAGAAAGTGGTGCGGATTTACCACAGGATTTGGCTGACAAGTATGCCATTCAAGTGGTCCCGATGCACGTGATTATGGACGGGAAAGATTATTTCGATGGTTCATTGCCTGTAGAGCATATTTATGACTATTATGAGCGTACGAAAAAAATCCCTTCTACTGCGGCTACGAATGTCCATGAGTATCAGGAACTTTTTGCAAAAATACAAGCGGATTTTCCGGAATGCGTCATTGTCCATATTGGCTATACGTCAAAGGCCTCCGCATCCTTCCATAGCGCGGTCATTGCTTCAGAGGAGTTTGAGAATTTGGTTCTTATTGATGCATTGAACGTAACGGGTGGGTTGGCAGCTATTGTGCTGTATGCTGCTGCCTTGCTGGAGAAGGAACCTTCGATTGAACTCGAACGCTTCATCGCAAAAATTGAGGAAGCGGTTCCAAAGTCCAGATTGGCTTTCATTCCCGGCAGCCTGGACTTTTTAAGAGCAGGTGGGCGGGTAAGCAATATTGCTTATCTTGGCGGGGCTTTGCTGAAAATAAAGCCAGTGATTGAATTGATTGACGGAAAACTTGTTTCGACTAAAAAATATCGCGGGAAGATGAGTGCCGTCGCTGAAAAACTCATCCACGAATATTTGAGTGAATATAACATCAACCGAGACCAGCTGTATTTCATTTATTCCCTGGGACTAGATGAGAGTATTAAGCGGCGAATGGATGAACTTGCAAAAGAAGCGGGTTTTGAAAATGTGAGATGGATCCAGGCAGGCGCGATGATTTCCACTCACGCTGGGCCTGGCGGGTTTGGGATTGCGGGATTGGAAAGATAAAGTGAACGTCTTATCGACCTAATAAAAAATGGAGTGCCATCCCGTGGGCGGGATGGCACTTATACATTACCGGCTGATTTAGCTAGGTTCAACTATTTCGAATAGGGTGCATATATCAGCAGAAAAAGTTCATTAACCAGAGAAAGGGTGCATATTGTCACTATTTAGGTACATACCGTCACAAGTTTTTTTAGGGAGCTTCCTCTCTTACTTCATCAGCTTTTCTTTTTTCAAATACTCCCTTGCTACTTCCTCGGGACTCTTTCCTTCTACATTGACCTCATAATTCATTTCTCGCATTTCGTCGTCGCTTATTTTGCCAGCGAGCTTGTTAAGAGCTTTGACGAGTTCAGGATGGTTTTTAACTGTTTCCGCTCTTAAAAGCGGGGCTCCCTGGTAGGGAGGGAACAGGTTTTTGTCATCGTCAAGCACTTTCAGTTGATACTGCTCGAGTTCGCTGTCGGTGGAATAGGCGTCAACGAGATTAATCTCACCGCTTTCAATCGCGCCATACCTCAGCTTCGGCTCCATCGTGACCACACTTGGGAATGTGAGGCCATAAATTTTCTGAATACCTTTGTAGCCATCCTCCCGGTCTGAGAATTCGAGGGTGAAGCCTGCTTTTATGGCAGGGGTGATGGCAGCAAGGTCAGAAATGGAATTGAGATTCTGTTCTTCGGCCAGCTGTGCCGGTACTGCGAGGGCATATGTATTGTTGTAGGCCATAGGCTTCAGCAGTTCCATATTAAACTGATCTTTCATGCCTTCCTTCGCCTGGTTATACACTTCTTCCGCATTCGTGCTAACCGCAGTTTCCTTCATGAATTCCGATATGGCAGTTCCGGTGAATTCAGGATACACATCAATGCTGCCCGTTTTCAGCGCATTGTATAAAAAAGACGTTTTTCCGAGACCAGGCTTCAGTTCGACATGTAAGTCGGTTTCTTCTTCAATTAAAAGCTTATACATATTAATCAAGATTTCGGGCTCTGAACCGAGTTTACCGGCGATGACAATCTCTTGATCGTCCTGGTTTGTAAGGAAAGGCAACACCGTTATCAAAAGTGCCGTAATAGCAAATGTACCGATTGCGGCCACGGACTTTTTAAAGGAAACCCGTTCGAACCAGCGGAGCAAGACGTCAAACAGAATGGCCAACAGGGCTGCTGGTATCGCCCCGAGCACAATTAAAGCAGTGTTATTCCGATCGATGCCGAGCAAGATCAGATCACCAAGTCCACCTGCTCCAATCAGGGCGGCAAGTGTCGCTGTTCCGACGATTAAGACCATCGCTGTCCGGATTCCCGCCATGATAACCGGCAGGGCGAGGGGGAACTCTACTTTTGCCAAAAGCCGACGATTGTTCATTCCCATTGCTTGCCCAGCTTCTATTAACGATGGATTCACTTCTGTTATTCCGGTCACAGTATTCCTTAAGATTGGCAACAATGCATAGGCGACAAGGGCGATGATCGCAGGCACCTTGCCGATACCGAATAAAGGAATCAACAATCCGAGCAGGGCGAGGGAAGGGATTGTTTGCAAAACTGCCGTTACTCCGATGACCCCTTCGGCAATCCGTTTCTTCCGGGTCAGGAGGATGCCTAATGGAATGGCAATCAGGACGGCAAAAAACAATGCGATAAACGAAATTTGGATATGCTCAAGCAATGCGCTTACAAGCTGATCCCGCCGGTCCGCAAATACAGAGTTGAACTGGCCCATTTATCTCACCTCCATCTGATCGGAGAGAAGATGGATAACAGACTGCCGATCAAGAATTCCAACAATCCCGCCGTTCTCTTCAACTGCAATGGATTCATGCTCGGTCAGAAGGGCCAGGATCTCTGGCAGGCCGGTATTTTTAGTGATGGATGGAATGTTCCCTGCAGCTGCCTCGTCCACAGGCTTTATTCCGTCCAAAATGTTAATGTGTGTCGGCTTCGTTCCGACAAAGTCACGGACAAACTCCGTCGCTGGACTATGAAGAAGAGCCTCGGGTGATCCAATCTGAACAACTTCGCCATCTTTCATGACGCAAATTCTTTCGCCCAGCTTTAACGCTTCATTCATATCATGGGTGACAAACACGATTGTCTTCTTAATTTGTTTCTGCAGCTCCACGAGGTCGTCCTGCAGTTTTTCTCTGCTGATCGGGTCGAGTGCGCTGAAAGGCTCATCCATTAATATGATCGGAGGATTGGCGGCAAGAGCCCGGGCGACTCCGATGCGTTGCTGCTGCCCGCCTGACAGTTCATTTGGCTTTCGTTTCCGGTAAGTGGACGGGTCAAGGCCGACCATGTCCAAAAGTTCATCAATTCGCTGGCTGATTTTCCCGCTTTCCCATTTCTTCATTTCCGGGACGATGGCGATATTTTCTTCAATCGTCATGTGTGGAAACAGCGAAATGTCCTGAAGAACATAGCCTATATTCCAGCGCAATTCGTGGATATTGTACTCGCTGATCTTTTTATTTTGGATTTTTATTGTGCCGCCAGTTAACGGAATCAATCTGTTAATCATTTTCAACGTCGTCGTTTTGCCAGAGCCGCTTGGCCCAATCAACACGAAAAACTCACCCTCTTGTATTTGAAAATCAACAGTCTTCACCGCCAGTGTCCCATCAGGATATTCCTTTGACACATTCTCAAATCGAATCATGACCTTCCCACCTTTTATGGATCAAAATTGAATGTCCAATTGTCATTCTTGCTTTATGGGGTCTATTGTATCGTAAGCGGGAGAAAGATGCCCGTCAGATGTCCACTAGATATCTATTTGGGTTGAACTATATCATGATGCATATGAATAAATTGAAACAAGAACTATATCGTACATTGTCGTTGATTTGCGCTTCACTAAGGAAGGCTTCTGAGAATAATCATCGCAGGGACACAAAGAAAGCTCCCAGGAATTTGCATCGCAGAGACAGGCGATCCGTGCCTGTCTCGAGGCGGTTTTTGCCTGTCACGAGGCACTTCGCTTTCCGCGGGGCGTCAGTGGAGCCTCCTCGGCGCTTTGGCGCCTGTGGGGTCTCCACCTTGCCGCCGCATCCCGCAGGACATTGATTGGCATCCCTGAATCTGCCCACGCACGAAGGAAATGTGTAGCATTTTCGAGGAGTCTTCGTGCCTTCCGCTTCAATCAACAACGATCTATTTCTTAATTCAGCCTATATAGAAATGAAGCGTTCTAGGTGGGGGGGGTCACATGGCGATCAAAATCGATGTTGAAAAGCATTTGTTTCATTTGCAAGGAAAGAAGACAAGTTATGTGATGCAGGTGGTCCGAGATGGATATTTAGCGCATTTATATTGGGGCAAAAGAGTTCACAATTACCGCGGGAGCAATAAACTAATTTTCATCTACAGGGGTTTATCTCCAAACCCAGATCCACAAGACCGAGCCTTTTCATTGGATACATTGCCACAGGAATATCCGGCATTTGGAACTGGCGATTTTCGGATTCCGGCTTATCAAATCCAATTGGAAAATGGCTCTACCGTGACAGACCTTCGCTATAAGGAATACCAAGTTCGCCAGGGAAAGCCTGTATTAAAGGGGCTTCCTTCGACGTATGCAGAAGAACAAAGCGAAGCTGAAACATTGGAAATCGTTCTAGAGGATCAAGTGATTGGCTTAAATGTAATCTTAACCTACAGCTTATATGAAGAGCGGGATGTGATTACCCGTTCGGTTCGTTTTGAAAACAATGGGAAGCGAAAACTGAAAATCCTTAGAGCACTTAGTGCAAGTGTCGATTTTCGTGACGATGAATATGAATTGATTACACTGTACGGCGCCCATACGAATGAGAAAAATATCGCAAGGCGCAAAATTGTTCCTGGCAATCAAGCGGTGGATAGCTGCCGGGGTGCGAGCAGTCCTCAACAGGCGCCTTTTTTGGCATTGGTAAGACAAGGAACAGGCGAAAATCACGGGGAAGTCTATGCGTTCAATTTAGTGTATAGCGGAAATTTCATAGCACAGGTTCAAGTTGATCAATTTCAAACGGCGAGAGTTTCGATAGGAATCAATCCTTTTGATTTTAGTTGGCTATTAGAGCCGGCGGAAATCTTCCAAACCCCCGAGGTCGTCATGGTTTACACGGACTGCGGGCTGGGGGAGATGTCGAGGATGTATCATGAATTATACCGTCAGCGATTATGCAGGGGAATTTATCGTGATCTCCTGCGGCCGATTCTCATGAATAATTGGGAAGCGACTTATTTTCAATTTACAGCTGAAAAGCTTGAGCAAATCGCGATTGAGGCAAAAAAACTAGGGGTCGAGTTGTTTGTCCTTGATGATGGCTGGTTTGGAAAAAGGGACAATGACCAGAGTTCATTAGGAGATTGGATAGTCGACCGGCGCAAACTTCCAAAAGGACTAACCGATTTTGCCAACCGGGTCCGTAATCTTGGCATGGAATTTGGTTTGTGGTTTGAGCCGGAAATGGTCTCGCCTGATAGCCAGTTATATCGAAAACATCCTGATTGGTGCATTCACGTCCTTGGTCGGCCGCGAACTTTGAGCCGAAATCAGCTTATCCTGGACTTATCAAGGAAGGAAGTCCGGGAGTATATTATTGATGCAGTATCGGCAATCCTTTCAACCGTTCCAATCACTTATGTCAAATGGGATATGAATCGCCATATGACTGAGGTCGGCTCCGCTGCCCTTCCACCCGAACGCCAGCGTGAAACGGCCCACAGATATATTCTCGGTTTATATGAAGTAATGGAAGAACTGATAACAAGATTTCCAGACGTTCTTTTCGAAAGCTGTTCAAGCGGTGGCGGGCGTTTTGACGCTGGGATGCTCTATTACATGCCGCAAACTTGGACCAGTGACAATACTGATGCCATTAGTCGCCTGAAAATTCAATACGGTACGAGTCTTGTGTTCCCGCCAATTACAATGGGTGCGCATGTATCCTCTGTTCCGAATCACCAAGTCGGCAGAACCACCCCATTGGAGACAAGAGGCTATGTAGCCATGGGAGGAAATCTCGGCTATGAGCTAGATGTAACGAAATTAACTGAGCAAGAGAGAAAAACTGTCAAAGAACAGATTTCTTTGTATAAAGAAATCCGGCCACTCATTCAATTTGGCCGTTTCCACAGACTGCTTAGTCCATTTGAAGGAAATGAGGCGGCCTGGAACTTCGTTTCTGAGGATCAGACTGAAGCTGCCGTTAGCTATTTCAAAATTTTATCAGAGCCCGCACCCGCGATTCGAATAGTAAAATTACAGGGCTTGCACCCTGACTACGTCTATAAAAACATTGAAACGGGTGAGATTTTCGGAGGAGATGAATTAATGAATGCCGGGATTACATTGCCAAGAATAAAGCGGGATTTTATCAGCATGTTTTGGAGATTCAAGGCAATTGGCTGTCACACAACGGGCCATGTGTGACAGTATGCGCGCTAAAATCCGGCTAAGTGTCACTCAAGCGTAGTTTGCGTGACAGTTGCGGTGCTAAGATCCGGCTAAGTGTCACTCACCCGTTTGAAAAAGTGGTTATCTTCTTATCAGTTAACTACATTGCTTTTGAGACTTCCTTAAGTGAATTTTCGCCGAGGGAGTCTATTTTATATTAATTTATAATTTTTCAAAAATTCTTTACATACTTCTTTTGCTTCCTTTATGATAGAAGATGGTTGGAAAAAACCAAATATTTCTAAGGAGGAGAATAAGATGTTGGTTGTTAATGGAGTTTTTGCAGATAAGGGGTTCGAGGAAAATAGGAAAATTGAAACGTAGGTGGGCAAGGGCCCGGAACGGGGGATTACTTAATGGAACTGACGAAGGAAAAAATAAAGATTGTTGAATATCATGAAGGGCTTGCCGCTGGGGTAGCCGAGATGTGGAACCGGAGCCGCGAGGGCTGGGGCGGGGACGCGCAGGTGACGACTGCTGAAAGAGTCCGCGTCCAGGAAGCAAACTCGGAAAATATAAACTTATTTCTGGCGATGGACGGCGAACTCGTTGTCGGCTATTGCGGCCTTTGCGAGTATCGGGAGGATGAAGGGGCGCTGTATATTCCGCTACTCAATGTGCGCACCGATTACCATGGCAAAAAAATCGGCAAGCTGCTTGTGTTGAAAGCGTTGGAACGGACTGTTGAGCTTGGCTGGCCGAGGCTTGATTTGTACACTTGGCCGGGCAATACGAAGGCTGTCCCGCTTTATAAGAAATGCGGTTTCTTTTGGGAAGACCGGGATGATTCGACCCATTTGATGAATTTCATGCCGACCGTCCTGAATACTGAAGCGGTAGGAGACTATTTTGCCTCAGCAGACTGGTATGGTGCTAGCACAAGGGCCATTGACGTGAAACCGGATGGCAGGAAAGACAACAGCTTTACTTATTACGAGTATAGCTGGAAGTCGGAAAATGGCAGCTTAAGGATGGAGTTCGAGAGGACCGGACGTGGGTTGAGGTCGATTGAAACGGATGATTACCTCGTTTCGGCGGTAGTCGAGGACTTTCAGCTTGTGTGCGGTTCTGAGTACACGGTCACCTACCATATTAAAAACAAATCAGGGAAGCCTCTCATGGTCGAGCTTGAAGGGGAAAAACACAAAAACGTCAAGTTTGATTTTAAAACGAATGTGACGGTTGTAGCTGAAACAACGGTCGAAGCGAAGTTTATTCTCGACGAGCTTGAAGAAGAGCAAAGCAACTGGCGCACCCATCCTTCTGTAGTGACCAAGGCTTTGATCAATGGAAAGAAAGCGAAGTTCGCGGTTGGCATCCTGCCGAAGTTGCCGGCAAAAGTGACTGGGACTGTTCCGGGTTCGCAAAGCTACCTGCATGAAAAGTCGATTTTCTATCTGGATTTGGAAAACAACTTTAATGAATCGGCTGCTTTTTCGATTGCTTTTCCGGAAAGCGCTATGCTTGAGCTTGAAGAAAAAACGTACAAGGTTGAGCTGGGTGCGAAAGGAAAAACGTCGATTGCGATTCATTATGTTTTGAAAAGATTTGGTTTCTATTCTCCAAAGCTGATAGTGGATGCTGTGACCGAAAGCGGATTGAGGACCACTTTTGCCAAAAAGCTCGGGCTTGGCTTTAAAGGACCGGGTGCCCGTTTCAGCGGGGAATGTGATGATTACTGGCATATTTACAACGGGCTTTACCAACTGTATTTGCGGAAGTTCGACAACAGGCTCGTTCCCGGCAGGCTCACAAAGGCTGCCCAGAAGACGATGGGCTTTTATCCAAAAATCGGCAAACCATATTCAAGTGAATTCTCGAAGCGGAAGCCGTCCAGCGTCGAGTACAGGGAAGAAGGTGGGTCTATGGTTGTGTCGGCTGTTTATGAATCGACCGACTTCAAAGGCCTCGAGCTTGTCAGCGAGTCGAAGCTGTACGGGGAAGGGCTGCTGGAGCAGTCGTATGTTGTTAGGAACTTGGGTGATATGGAGACCGAATCGCCTATTCGTTTGGTTCAGCCTGTTTACCATGAGCTCAACAAGCCTGTTTTTGCGATGGATGGAGAAATTGTGGCGTTCAATGAGAAGGCGGACGCGGAATACGGGTTGTGGGACAGCAAAAAGCTTTCCGAAAACTGGCTGTTCTCGCGCCATGAGCCGTATGCGCACGGCATCGCTTGGCCTGAAGATGCATCTGTGAATTTCGAGAGCTGGTACATGTATGTGGAACATGAACTTGGCCATATACCGGCAGGGGGAGAAGTGAGCTCAGAGCCTGTTACCCTTTCGTTTGGAGCATACCAGGATTGGCAGGAATTCCGTGAGTTTGCGACGAGGAGAAAGTATCGGAAGGAACTAGGTGGGGCTCCGGTCGAGATTCAGGCCGCTTGCCGTGAAGATGGAGCGGAGGAACTCATCCTCTCTGATCGGAAATTGAGCTATATCGACGGGGAAGTGAGTTTTGCCAGAGACAGACAGACTTTTTACAAAACAAGGATTGCCCAGGATGATCGGCAACGTGAAGCTTTCGCGTTTTCGGAAAAAGGGTTGGAGCCGCTTTCAGTCATTTCCGCTGAGTATGAAATCAACGGCATCAGCGACAAGATTGATGCACTCGTTCTAAATCCGTCTGACGGAATGGTGGTTATTCAGGGAGAGAAACGCGAGGGCTTATCGGTGTTGACCGCAAACAATGGGCTGCTTTCAATTGCCGCGTCAAGCGGTTTTTACCCTGGGCTGTTTTCATTAGAAGTTTCCGGCAGGGAGTGGCTGGATTCGTCCTTCCCCGCACTCGCGCCAAGAGCGTGGTGGAATCCGTGGAGCGGGGGAATCGTAACCGGCCTGGAAGGCATCAACACGAAATCTTTTGCAAATGAAAAAACCGACGTAGCCGCAGCTGTGCTTGTCGACAGTGAAGGTCGTTCGTGGCGGGGGCTTTGTTTGTCGACCGTTTTTGAAAAGAATGAGATGTGGAAAGGTCTGGGCATCCACCAGTATTTTTGCATGCTGCCGGGTGTTCCGGTGCTCGTCAATGTGACGAAGCTGAGCCAGCATAGCGGCACCTATCTTCATCATAAGAATTGGTTCAGCCAAATGTTTTTTAAACATGGCTGGGTGAAAAACGCTGAAGGAACGAGGAAGTATCATGCTGGGAAAGCGGAACTCATGTCGTATCTCTCAGGTCATGCAGTTGTTGGAAGTGAAGAATTTGGTGAGTTTCTTCAGGTGATCGCCGACAGGGAAGCGGAAACAATGGAAACGTATATGAATAAGGAAGTCATGTTTATTGCCGTGGACCGGGAGATAGACCTTGCCCATGGGTCCGACTGGCTATCGGCACCGTCGTTCATTGTTTCTGGGGATCGGGTGCTGACAAGGGATGAAGTGAAGGTTTTGCAAAAACTGACTTTTAAAGTGGATGGCAATGAAGATTATTGATGCGCATATTCACTATTCGAACATCGGGAGCTTTCATGGGACGGCCCAGTCGATTTCGAAGGTTGATTATTCTAATGAAGGAATCCAGAAGGAGTTCGCCGACAACGGGGTCGTCCTTGGAATTGCGATGGGCGTGAAGGAAACAGCCGGAGAGGGATTTCCCGACTCGGCTGCCGAAACGCCAATGGGGATTGATTTAACGCCGGAAATACCGGGAAATATCGTCTACTGTGCCGGCGTCAATCCGTTCAACCTGGACAGGGGAGCACTTGCCCGGCTCGAGCAGGAGGTTCAAAAGCCTGAATGCGTCGGCATCAAAATCTATCTTGGCTATTATCCGTTCTTTGCCTATGACGAGGTATACGAACCTGTCTACAAGATTGCGAAAGAAGTTGGCGTTCCGGTTGTCTTCCATACCGGCGACACGTATTCCGAGCGGGGCAGGCTCCGCTTCTCGCATCCGCTCGCGATTGACGAAGTCGCCGTGAAGCATAGGGACATGACGATTATGATGGCGCACTTCGGCGATCCGTGGGTGCTTGACGGTGCTGAGCTAGTGTACAAGAACAGGAATGTCTATGCTGATTTGTCTGGTTTGGTGGTTGGACCGGACGGGGAAATCAGGAACCTGCAGCAGACGAGGTTCTTCGACCATCTTTTGCATGCGCTCACGTTCACGAACAATTACGAGAAGTTCCTGTTCGGGACCGACTGGCCGCTCACGCCAATCAAGCCGTATATTGAATTCATCGCAAGCATCATCCCAAAAGAGTATCATGAGGCCGTCTTTTATGAGACTGCTTTGAAGGTGTTCCCGAAGATTAAGAAGTTTTTATAGAAGGTGGATCCAGCCAGCGGCTAGTCGCGGGGGGATTTTTTTTAGGAGCAGGTGGAGCCTCTGCTCCTTTTTTATTGTTGCGTGCCCAGGCAAGCCGTTAATTGCTAATTGGTGAAAGTCCAATCTGAGTAAGTACCAAGACGCTCATTAGCTGACAGGCAACTGGTGGAGAAATCCTAAGGTTGAAGCCCTGTGACAACGTAACCCCTTCGGGGGTGCAAGCAAACTGACAGGTTGTAACATAAAGTGAATCCTGCCGCCTCGTCAAAAGAGACCTCATTAAGAGGACAAAGAGAAGTCGAGCCTGGAG
>NZ_QWEG01000020.1 GCF_003515685.1 Neobacillus notoginsengisoli
GTTACGTTGTCACAGGGCTTCAACCTTAGGATTTCTCCACCAGTTGCCTGTCAGCTAATGAGCGTCTTGGTACTTACTCAGATTGGACTTTCACCAATTAGCAATTAACGGCTTGCCTGGGCACGCAGCAAAATAAAAGCCCTCCAGCCACAGCTGGCTGGGGGATTTAATTCCTATTGGTTAGCCAATATACCTAGTCAATTTGCACACAAACTGTGGAACAACCAATCGATAAAACTAGAAATAACGGGGATTGACAGGCACTTAACATAAAAAATCATTAATCAACTTTATGCTAATTACTATGCGTTAATACAAAATGAAAATATCAATAGATACATTTTTGTTATTTTTTACTTCAAATAACTTACCATATAAACTAACAACTTTGATTCATTCACCTAATACCCGACTATATTTTTTTCGCTATTTTTTTACTAACCTTAATTTTCTCATTCTTCAGATTTATCAAATCCCCCCAAATATACTGATATTTATTGGGTGATATATCATGAGATCCACCTTGGTGAAAAGTGATTTCGCCAAAAATAATTTCACCATTAAGGTTATAAAAGTCTACTCTACACGCAGCAAATGGCCTAGATAAAATATTTGCATACTCAATCATTAAGTCAAAGTTTTTTGGTTTTTTAATTAATGTTTCATCGAAGTTTGGACGACGCAACCTTATATTCATATTATTAAAGTCTAAATCATAAACATTTCTTTTTGCCCCCGCGTTATGAGATCCATCTTCAGCCGCTGTTTCAATATCTACACATAAAAATTTAGCCTGCCCATCAAAACAAAAAAACCTATAGTCAACCAAACCTATTTTTGAATTTTTATCCTTGAGTACTTTCTCGCAGATAATCTGTGGTTTAATATTTTTATAATTCCATTCCCTTGAATTCCAATAATAGTTCTTACTCATCAAATTCTGCAACTTTTGTTTTATCTCATCAATAGGAAATGCACTCTTATCTTTACACCAAATGTTTCCATCAGATAAGTGATTACATTTAAGGAAAAATTCATTCGGTAGCTTAGATAAATCAATTTCCTCGGGATTAGAGTATATAGCATACACTTCATTTAAAATATGAGATAGTCCACATTCCTTAACATAGTCCCTGACCTTAACCTTATCGGTACAGATGGTTGTAAGTGAATCTCTATTAAATATATGCAACCACCATAGTTTTTCATTAAATGTTACAGGGTTATTTAAATTAAATTTGTATCCATAATATTTTTTAAAATAATATCGTATATAAAGAGAATCCGGCATTAATTTATATAGTATTTTTTTTGCATTAGAGGGTATTTTTCCAATAATCGACATTATAATCTCCTTCTAAAGGTAAATAATTCATTTTTATAACAAAGCCCTAATCAAACTTCTCCTAATTCCAATATAATTATTATTGCATTCAAAAGCTTAAGTTGATTTTATCAAATCTTTTACATTTTAGAATCACTTTGAAAATAAGAATTATATTTAGTATTGCACCAGAAATGCTGAACAAGGCTATTGCCATGATGTCACTGTTAAAGAAATATGCACCTACTATTAAAAGGCCGAATCTAATCACCAAACTAACGTTTGTAAACAATAGAAAAAACCGTTGTTCTGATATTACTGGTATTACCCTAACACTTGGATTGTTTAAAAACATAAAATAAGTCCATAAAGCCATCCATCTAGCATATTCCCCTGCAATCTCCCAACTAGTACCAAAAGTAAAACTAAATACTGCTGGTCCAAATAAAATAATAAACCCGAATGGTATTAAACCAACTAACGCTAGAAGTTTTGTAGCTTTTAGGACTAATTTAGATGCTTTCTCTTTGTTATTGACAGCTTCAGCTATTCGCGGATAAAAAACATCTCCAACCGCTTTTCCTATTATTTGAGCAGGCATTGATAATAATCTATTTCCAATAACATAAAAACCAGCAGATGCAGGTCCGAAGAAAGTTGTTAGCATTAACATAGGTAAACTTTGTGTTACTCCATTAACAAGCATTTCAGGGGCTCTATAGATTGGAAAGTCCTTATACGACTTCGCTAAAGATCTAAACGGTAATTTCTTTTTAATTTTATTTTCATTTCGTAATTCCTTTTTAATATTCATTGAAAGTAATACCGTATTTAACATTTGTCCTACTGTTGTTAGAACAATAAGTACTGTTGCAACAGGATAGTAAAAACCCATTCCAACTTTTGCAATATTTAATATGAGAGCATGATAAATAGTAACCTTCGCTTTAATACTAAAAAGTTTTTTTCGTATTATCCACTGTTCTGTAACCTGAAGAAAAGTGGAGAGTAATAAATAAAAAGGAATTATTATTAAATATGGAAAAAGTACATCCATGTTCAATAGAGATAATAGGTCTCTACCAAATAAACCAAGTAAAATTGAAACTAAAACAGAAGTTGATACCCCTATATAAACTGAAAAGGCAGCTAACGTCTTTGCTTCGGTATCATCTCTTGGAAGTACAATTGCCATTGGATACGTTAATGCAACAACTGGTCCAATTATACTAGTCAAAGAAGCAAAAACCCCTAAAATTCCAAATGCCTCTGGACCATAAATTCTTGTAATTAAAGGAGAAAATAGAATACCAATTAATTGTGCTATTGCTGTACCTGAAGCAACGGTGAATACATTTCTAATAAAGGAGCCCTTGTTAAACCCGTTTAATTTGTATCTGAGGTTTTTTAAGATAATCAATGACCTTTTTTTGATTGTAAATCCTCCAAATAAGCTCAACTATTTCTTACCCCACTAACATCATTATTTTCCTTTATTAGCATTATAAGATAGTTCTTCCTACCGAGTGCTATACCTATAAGTCCCACAAAAAGTTCAACTTAATCAAATTTCAGTTTCATAGAACTGTTATTAAAATTATGCATTATTATTCTCAAGAAGATCTTTCAATTAAGAATATAAAATCTTTAATTATATTTAAATAATTATATTTATTTACAAAGGCCTCATCAGAATTAAATGTAGGTTCTAATCCCTTTTTGAATCTTTTATATTCATTTAAGATATATTCTTTTAATAAAATATAATGTTCTGCTTGCATCTCTTCATAAGCAATACCTATTTTAGAATTGTGAATCATTTGATATATTTCACTATTTGCCTTATTACCACTCACAAGAGCAATAATAGGCTTATTAAATAACATATATTCCAATATCTTTCCTGGAAAAACACCTTCTTCTCCATTATTATTCCAAGTAGATAATATCAAATAGCGTGATTTACACTGTAATTCTAAACAATCTTTTCTTGATAGGGTACCGTGGTTAACCAGTATGTCCTCAATTGAATACGCCTGTGCCTGCTCGAAAAGAATATTAAACTGTGAACCTGCATACCAAAATTCTATATCATATAAGTCAATTTTTTTCTCTTTAGCAAGTTCGCTTAACACCCTAAATAAAGGAGTAATTTTCCTTTTCCCTCCATACAAAGCACCTGGATATACTAATGAGAATTTTTGGGGTTTATCTTGTGAACCAATTTCATCTAAGTCTTCTATATCGTATCCATTAGGTATTACATATGATTTATCATGATACTTGTTCTTACATATTCTATCTAAATAGCCTTCAGAAACAGCAACAATGTAATCAGCATTCTTACATGCCTTTTTTTGTAGATACCTATTATAATTTTTAAATAAAAATGGTGTATCTTCCAGTACCATCGGATCTCTGAAATCACAAATCCACTTGATATTTGGAAATTTTCTTTTTAACCATAGTCCACTTAAAAGGGAAGCAGTTGGGCCAAAGGTAGATATACAAACCTCATATTTTTTATATGTTTGGGGATTACTTTTTACATTCTCCTTAAAAACTTTAAAAAAGTCATAAGACTTATACAGTGATATTGAATAGCGTATATTAAAACTAATAGTCTTTCTAATTGAGTATGATTTTTTTAATTTATTCTCAATAGACTTGCTATTGCCTTTTTGAATAGATAGGTTTTTTTTGTTGAGTTTATTCATAAGCCTATTATAGAAATTTAAGAAAGGGGTAGTATGATTAAGCTCTGTTATCCTATCTATAGGCTTAATGTCCTCTTTTAATTTTTCATCTTTTTCATTTTTTAAAGAGGTTGTAACCACATCTACATTATATTTATTTTTTTTTAAATACTTAGCAATTTTAAGAGGCCTAATTGCCCCTATGGCATTTTCTGGAGCAAAAAGGTAACTGATGATTAGTATGTTTTTCACAATCTATAACCAACCTTGTTAGAGTTTATTAATAAAGCGTATAAGAAAAAAAGTAGGCGTCTAGAAACCATGTATTTCTATTAAAGAAGTTAAAAGAAAGAATTATCTTTTTTTATTTTTTTCATCAAATGGTAATTTACTATAATAGAAGAGATTATTAGTGCATTCCATAAAAATCTTTTATTCATAGAGTCAATAAAAAACGCTGGAACCAAACCGCTAATTAAAATGGCTAATGCCAAAAACAATCTTTTTTTTATCACTGTATATAATATACTTAATATAAATCCCAAGAAAACTATTCCACCTATAATGCCTTGTTCAAAAAAAACTGTAAAATATGTGTTATGCATTACCTTTGATGTCATTGCCAAGTAACTACCTAAACCATAACCAAAAATAGGATTTTCTTTTAACAATTCAAAACCATATTTCCATAAAATTGTACGGTTACTACCACTGTCATAAGTATCAAATCCAAAAATTCTATCTAATAAGTATGGGTTAACAAACCTGTTTAGCAGAAAAAAACTAGCTAAGAGTGTCGTTAAAGATATTAATGTAATTTCCCCTACTTTTTTAAACTTTAATCTATTTTCTATAAAAGCCTTGCCAACAAAGATAACAGTTGAAGCTAACACCGCAGTAATAAATCCCGCTCTTGATCCAGTCTTAAATAATGCAATAAATGAAAGTAGAAATACAGTAACAAACATAAGCTTTAAAACCAGTGACTTAGATTTGAAAATTCTCCATAATGAATAAGTAGTTGATATTACAATAAAGGCAGCTAAATTATTCGGCTCTGAATTTGCCCCAAATAATGCAATTACAAATCTTTCTCCACCATCATAGGGCTGAGCAAAAAACACAACCAAAATAACTGAAACGAAACTACCTATGAACATACTGTTTATAAAAAGGCTAATGTCACTTCTTGTGAATTTAACAGCTGTTATTACGACATAAAACATTATTATATTTATATAACTATTAATATAAATTTTTGCGGTGTCTATAGAAGGGGTCCAGAATACACTAACTAGAGCTAAGAAAAGCCAAAACAATAAAAATATTTGGGGCATTCCTATTAAAATTTGCTCGTTATTTTTATATGCACTGGCTAAAATTAGAACCAATATTGCTGCACCTAAATATTTTAGGCTAGATGCACCAGTAACATTATTTAGAGCAAATTCTATTGCACTTAATCCAAAATACATGGCGAGCATATAGCTATATGCGGGACGTTTAACTCGTAATTTATAACTTATAATTTTTCCTCTCCTTTTTCAAAACTTTTTATCTCCGTACAAAATTCATTGTAATTATTATTCTCATCAAATAAATGTTCCCAATGATTTCTACAGTTTTGGCGAATTTTTTGATATGTCCCATTATCCATTTCAATAAACTTAACTATTAGCTTTGAAAGCTGTATTACTTTAAAGTCCTTTTCAATGAGATAACCACATTTATTGTCAATAACAGCTTCAGATGTCCCTCCAACATTCGTAGCTATAATAGGAATACCAAATGACATCGCTTCAATTATTGATACTGGCATACCTTCACTTTCTGAAACATTTATAAACAAATGTGGGGTTTTTTTTGAGTAGTAGTTCATAATTACTTCATTTGAGATAGCGCCTTTTAATTCAACCTTAATATTCATTGGTAGTTTCTTTGCTAGACCCTTTACCTCCTCTTTTAACACACCTTCTCCAAAGTGTACCCACTTTATATTATATTTACTTATATAGGCCAAGGCCTCGATTATTAAATGCACCCTTTTAACATTTACGATATTTGAACATGATACAATAGTGAATGTTTCCTTTTCTTTTATATTAAATACTATCTCATTATTAAGACAATAATCCTTTGTACCAAGACGAGAAGTTCTCAACTTACTAGAGTCTTTTATTTTTTCGCTAAGAAACTTTTTCCCGTTTTCAGAGACTGAAAAAATAAGATCTAAAGACTTATAATATTCTTCTCTATAGGGCAAATAAAAATTTAGTCTATCACCACCATATACATCTGATGTACCGTGAGCCCTACTAATAGCCTTTAACTTTATTTTAGGATTTGCCTTTATAATTTCATTTTTCAAATTACTTACAGCCCCTGCTAACGACGAAAACCAGTAAGAATAAAGAATTATTTCTCCCCATTCAGTAAAATCAATTCCTTTAAGTTCTTCTTTAACCTTTCTTTTGATAACCTCTTGATTAATGGTGTAAATGAAGAGTATTTCTACTGTTTTTTTATTGAGAATTTTGTTTGTATACAAATATTTCAATTCAGTCCAAAATGCTTTATTGGTCATGAGTTTATGTCCAGTTTTAAGTATTTCCATTACTTTAGATTTTCTCTCAAGCCTTTTAACTTCAACATTTTTAAATGGGATTTCCCTTACATCTGGTGTATTAGCTGTTCTAAAGCAAGGTATTAAGATTACTCTATCAAAATTTCGGGATAAATATTTTATTTCACTATTGAAAAATTGTTCACCATATTGTGTGTAGGGATACCAGCATGTTAAAACCACTAAACACCTTTTCAATCTAACTCAATCCTTATTATATATATTATTATGTTTCAATTATGCTTTTTAATTTTTGCATTTGTTTTTTATATTCTCTTTCTTTTAAGTCAATAAATATATTATTTTCTTTTAAATATTCTTTTTCTGAGATTATTTTTTTTAATATTTGTGCTGCTTCAACTAGATTGTTTTCTCGGAATAAATTCTTTCTTTTCACAACTCTTTCAATATTTGACTTATGATCCTCCATAATTGTTGGACAACCACACACCTGCGCATGAATAGAACTTAGAGTTGTTTCTTTTGGAAAAATGCAAATATCACTTGCTGAATAATATTTTCTTAGTTCTACAAATGGTTTCACTTCATCTATAATTAAAGGAATTTTACCCTTTAGGTTTTCTACCTTTTTATTAAATTTTTTCATGTAAAGATCATCTTTTGGACCAATAAATAATAGTTTTAATCTGTTAGCTTTAATAAAATCCATTTCAAGCATATCAATAATATCCAAAATAAGATCTGGTCTCTTTGAATAATTAAATTTCCCGATATATGAAATTATTATATCTTGTTCTTTAAAACCATAATTTAACCTAATATTTTCTCTTTCTTTTTCATCGTAGAACATTATTGTTTCATTATAACCATGTGGTAAAAAGTCTATTTTTTTATTACTAATGCCTATTTTCTTTAAATATTCATATTCCTCATCGCCTAAAGCAAAGATTACATTATATATATTTGTATTATTAATAATACTTGCAAAAAGAGTTCTATAAATCATATAAAATAAATGTCTAAGCTTATTTTTTGATGCAACCCACGACATATGGCAATCCCGTACAATTATATAGTTGGGTTTTTTTCCCCATAAATATAAATCCTTAAAATCTCCAATTCCATGCATAAATACAATATTAGGCTTAATCCCTTCAATTTGGGTTCTTAAATTTTTTAAAACCAATCTACTAGATACTTTAAATCTAACTCCTAACCTAATAATCCTTACACCAGTCTTTTCTTCAAACTCTTTATCTTTCTTATAATCTACTTGTTTATGAAAAGGTGACATATCATCAGAAGTTATAAGAAAAACTTGGTCATTAGTTTCCTTACTAGCAATTAATAATTCATTTATTTGATAACCAGCTGTTGGATCAAAATAATCTTCAACATGTATTATTCTCATAGTCTCACCTAAATTTTTGGTATAAATCAATATAGTCCATAAACCTATCTTCTTTATTATAAAAAGCCTTTGCTCTATCAATACAGTAAGATTGATAGCTTTTCTTTCCATTTTCTTGAACTTTCTTTATTGCATGTATTAGTTCATTTATACTTTTATTTTCAATAATGTAACCACTTTTTTCATCAATACTTTCATAACTTCCACCTGTTTTGAAAGTAATTACAGGGGTTCCACAAGCTAAAGCCTCAATGTTTGTTGTTGGAAAATTATCTTCTAAAGTTGGATTTATATAAACATCAGATGTTGAATAAATTTCTGCTAGCTCCTTCAAATTATTGGTTCTTTTTAATCCGACTATATTTCCAGGTAGAGATTTAATTTGTGTATTATTTAAACCAATCATAACTAGCACTTGGTCAGAAGAAAGATTATTTGATAGGTCTAAAAAATATCCGTAACCCTTCCTTGTTGTCCATTCACTTGCTACACCTAATATAATAAATTTTTCTTGTAAGCTATATTTTTCTCTAAAGTTACTTTCCATAGGTCTAAATTTTTCTAAATCTATACCGTTATTAATTACTTTAATAGGGTATTCGGATAAAAAAGTTTTTTTTGCAAGTTTAGCAAGCCATTCAGAGGGGGTTACAATGATTAAATTATTTACCCCTGTAAAAGCTTCCTTTTTCCTAGCGTAGTTATTTTTTGAATTATTGAACAAATAACTAGATGGATAACTTTTTTTTTGAATACATTTATGTTCACCGTTAATATCCCAACATTCACAACCACTATAATCAAAATAAGTACAATGACCAGTAAAAGGCCAACAATCGTGCAATGTCCAAATGACAGGTTTTTTATTTTTTTTTAAGTACTCGAATAATAATTCGATATTTAAATAGTATCCATGAATATTATGGAGATGGATTATGTCAGGGTTAAGTTCACTTACCCTATTTAAAAATTTTTTAGTAGCCCTTTTTGATCCAAAACCATGTTTGTCAGTTATTCTTGTTTTAGCTACATGTAAATAATTATCAATGCTAGTCCCTATGCGTATAACATTCTCATTGTTACCAGGATTATTTCTACCGTACCCAATGTAACTTTCATGTCCGTGTTTCACAAGGATAGTTTGGATATCAGTAGCAATTCTTCCGGTACTTCCAATTCCACAAACAGAATTAATTTGTAATACTCTCATTACTTACCCCACACTACTCTATTAACATAATCTGTATAAGACAGTATAATTCTTAAAACCTTCTCTGATACATTAGGCACACTATAATCTCCAACACATTTTAATATATTTTTATCTTGCGTTTCTAAAATCTCAAGCCCCTGTAATATTCTTTCCCTTTTAAGGCCTACCATCATGACTGAAGCTTCTTCCATCGCCTCTGGTCTTTCATGTGCCTGCCTGATATTAAGCGCTCTAAAACCAAGAATTGATGATTCCTCACTAATTGTTCCACTATCACTTAGAACTGCTTTCGCTTTGATTTGAAGTTTCACATAATCATTAAAACCTAAAGGTTTCATAGTTTTCACTAGTGAATTAAATTCAATCCCTTTACCTTCAATCATTTTTTTTGTTCTTGGATGTGTACTTACAATGACTGGCATTTTATATTTTTCTGCCACAGCATTTAAACTATCAACTAAATCCAAAAAGTTAGTATCTGAATTGATATTTTCTTCTCTATGGGCTGATACAACAAAGTACTCTCCTTCTTTAAGTTCCAATCTCTCTAATACATCTGATTTTTCAATATCATCTTTTCTTGAGTTTAGAACCTCAAACATTGGGCTACCTGTTTTAATTATTCTATCGGCGGGTAATCCTTCTCTTAACAAATATTCTCTGGCTATATCGCTATATGTTAAATTGATATCCGCAATATGATCAACAATTTTTCTATTTGTTTCTTCTGGAACTCTTTGATCAAAACACCTATTTCCGGCTTCCATATGAAAAATAGGAATTTGCCTTCGCTTTGCTGCTATAGCACATAAGCAGCTATTTGTATCTCCTAACACTAAAAAAGCATCCGGTTTAACCGCTTCTAAAATTGGATCAATCTTAATTAGAATATTTCCTACGGTTTCTACTGCAGTTCCCGTTGCTGCATTAAGAAAGTAATCGGGCTTTTTCAACTTGAAGTCATTGAAAAATACTTCATTTAATTCGTAGTCATAGTTTTGGCCAGTATGAACTAAAACGTGATCAATCGCTTCTGATTCTTCTAATTTATTTATTACAGCAGACAGTCTTATTATTTCGGGTCTTGTCCCCACCACTGTCATTACTTTCAGTTTTTTCAATGCGTTAAACCTCCAAGTAAAATGTATCAGGTCGTTCAGGGTCAAACTGTTCATTTGCCCACATAATCGTGACCATATCGGTATTCCCAAGATTTTCAATGTTATGTGTGTACCCTGTAGGAATATCAACGACTTCTAGTTTTTCTCCGCTAACAAAGTATTCTATTACTTCTTCAGTATCAATCTTTCTAAAGCGAATAACCCCTGTGCCACTTACCACCAAGAATTTTTCGTTTTTTGTATGATGCCAGTGGTTTCCTTTTGTAATGCCCGGTTTGGAAATGTTAACTGAAACCTGGCCTCTATCCGGCGTCTTAATAAACTCTGTGAAAGATCCACGATTATCTATATTCATTTTAAGTTCATAGCTAAATTGCTCTTCTGGCAAATAACTTAAATACGTGCTATACAATTTTTTAGAAAAAGAATCTGCCATATTAGGAATTGAACGATCTTTTCTACTCTTCTTAAAAGAATAAATGAGGTCCACAATTTCTCCTAGGGTACTCTGGTATGCAACTGGCACTTCACAGAATTCTCCTACAGTAGTTTGATTTCCATTTAAAGCGCGTGTTAATTCTTCTATAACATCATCTATATAAACAAGGTTCATTTTAACACTGGGATCGTTGACGGTAATTGTTAAATTATGAGCAATGTTATGACAGAAGGTTGCAATTGCACTGTTATAATTTGGCCTGCACCATTTACCGAATACATTAGGAAGTCGATAAATTAGCACCTTTGCTCCTGTTTCTTTTCCATAATTAAAGAGCAAGTCTTCACTAGCCTTTTTGCTAATACCGTATGGATTGTCCAGTCCAGCCTGAATAGAGGATGAGACCATTATTGGGCAAGTGTTTTGATGTTTTCTTAATGTATTTAGCAAGATTGAAGTAAAGCCGTAATTTCCATCCATATATTCCGACTGGTCTTTAGGGCGGTTCACTCCGGCTAAATGAAAGACAAAGTTAGCTTCTCGACAGTATTCATCCAGCAAATTAGGATCCGTATCTTTCCCATATTCAAGAATATAAGTATAATTTTGATTTCTTAATTCTGCTACTAGGTTCTTTCCGATAAACCCCTTAGCACCGGTCACAAGAATTTTCATGCTCGATTCCACCTTCCTAATTCTTCTTGGACGTAATCGAGCGTTAATAACCTATCTTTAATCTCTTCAATATTTAATCTTCTGGTGTTATGAGAGTTATATTCCTCTTGTTTCGAAATCTCCTTATCCCCTTCAACAAAATACTTATCGTAGTTAAGGTCCCTTTTATCAGCAGGCACTCTGTAGAAGCCCCCTAAATCTTGTGCCACAACATGTTCTTCTCTAGTTAGAAGGGTTTCATACAATTTTTCACCATGCCGTGTACCAATAATTTTGATATCATTATCGGAATTAAATAATTCCTTAACCGCTTGTGCTAAATCGCCAATAGTTGACGCTGGGGCTTTTTGAACCATAATATCTCCGGCCTCTGCATTTTGGAAGGCAAACACTACGAGCTCGACAGCCTCTTCCAAGCTCATTAAAAATCTTGTCATATTCGGGTCCGTTACTGTAATTGGTTTCCCACTCTTTATTTGCTCAATAAACAGAGGAATAACTGATCCTCTTGAAGCCATTACATTCCCATAACGAGTGCCGCAAATAAGTGTTCTATCAGGATCGACTGTATTTGCTTTTGCCACAAAGACCTTTTCCATCATAGCTTTAGAAATTCCCATTGCATTGATTGGATAGGCTGCTTTATCAGTAGATAAACAAATAACTTTTTCTACTCCCATCTCAACCGCACCGGTTATGACATTATCTGTTCCTAATACATTAGTTTTTACAGCTTCAAGCGGGAAAAATTCACAGGAAGGAACTTGCTTTAAGGCAGCAGCATGGAAAATATAATCTACTCCATGCATAGCGTTTTTTACACTTGCCAGGTCTCGTACATCTCCAATATAAAATTTAAGTTTTTCATTTTTATATAGTTTTCTCATGTCATCCTGTTTTTTTTCATCACGTGAAAAAATACGAATTTCTTTAATAGCAGTATCTAAAAATCTTTTCATAACCGCATGTCCAAAAGACCCAGTTCCGCCTGTAATTAATAAGGTTTTATTAGTAAACATCCCACTTACCTCTATTCATTAAAATGATTCTCTAATAATTCTACAGAATGCCGTACATTGAAATGTTCTTCTATATATTCCCGTCCATTTTGGCCCATTGCTGTTAAACTTTTGGACTTAGAAATTTCCTTTATTTCTTTAATAAAGCTTTCTTTATCCCCTGACCAAACCCACATCCCGCAAAGCGCATCTTCAATTAATTCTTTAAGGTCAGTACTTCTATCAGTTGCTGCCAAAACTGGTTTACCGTATTCCATATATGAAAGAATTCGAGAAGGATAATTAGGTATAGTAAATCTAGGATCTAATACAATTAATCCAACATCGCATTCTTTTGTTATCTGTTCGTATTCTTCTCTCGGTAAGTTCTCAATTACTAGCGCATTTTTTACATCATTCTCAATAATCGCTTTTTCAAGTTTATGTCTATCTGTTCCTCTTCCAATAAAGAGAAAGAACAATTGAGTTTCATCTTTACATTCTTTTATTGCTTCACATAATAATTCGATATATTGTGGTCTTCCCATATTTCCTCCAAATAAAAAAACACATGCTTTAGAAGGTATGCCTAATTTGTCTCTCATTGGAAATTCATTAATAATAATGTTACCCTCTAACTTTTTTGTATTAGGGAAGATTTCTAGCTTTCCAGGATCTAACCATGGATTGTGTTTAATCACATACTGTTTATTTGCAATTGACATGCAGCCGATAAAGTCAGCAACCTGCAAAAGCTTCTTTTCTTTTAATTTGAAATAGCTGTATAAGAGACTCTTCTCTTTTATAATTCCTAAATCCAGAGCGTTTTGAGGAAATATATCTTTAAGCATAAGATAAGATGGACAGTTAAATTTCTTTTTGGCCCATTCTACAAGTCCAGCATTTGTTACAGGCGGAGACTCAAACAGGATAAAATCAAATTTTCTGTTACCCAGGTACTTACTTATCCCTTTTTTCATCAATACTGGGATTTTAAGAGTAGTAATTCCTTTTTCAATAAAACCTACATCGTAGTAATTACCTGTCACAATTCGCAAGACTTCAAAACCACGTTCCATTTTTAGTTCAGTTTGCTGTTTATTCTTGGCCTGCTCAGATACTGCAACTGTTATCTCATGGCCAGCTTCATTTAAAGCTTCCGCTAAATCTGTATATATAGTAGCTCCCTTTCCAGGTTCAGGAAAGGAAGTCGCGATGTATAAAACCTTCAAAGAGATCTCTCCTCATTCAAAAGCGGAATCATATATTTATTACGCATTATTCCATAAATGATACACTTGGTGGCACCCAACCTGTTTACAACCTACTTTTTGATAAAAATTTAAGGCAGCTAGATTCCGTAATTGTGTTCCAACTTTAATTAATTGAATTCCATTCTCCGCCGTTGAATATTCCACAGCTTTAAATAGCTCTGTTCCTATTCCACTTTTAGCAGTTTCTGTTGAAACAGCTATCAATTCAATAACACACAAATTATTTGAAAAGGAATATAGAACAAAGCCATTTAGCTTATCGTTTTCACCTCTATAAATAGCAAAATATTTATCGGACTTTTCAAATGAGTTGAGGAGCCAGTGATAATACACCTTTTCTCCTCCACGCTCACTAAGTTGGGGATCTGCAGTAAACTTTGAATATTGAAAGTCCGCCATTTTAAGAATTTGTTCATTCTTTTTTAACGATTGATGAATTGTTATATTTGATGGTAACTCAAAGGGTCCTTGTATTTTTTTTTCAAACTGAATATTTACATCTACTAAAAACGCTGAGGTATCTTTTCCAATATAATAGGCATTATTTGGTTCGGAATTTTTATTTTCTATTGAAACAAACTCGTATTTATTAAATCTATCCTTTAAGTTTACCCAATCATGAAATACAATCGTGTTTTTGAGAACCGCCTTAGCAGAAGAGATTCCAAAAAACTGAGTGTCCCAATCAAGTTCGTAAAAGGCTATTGATTGTTCATCATTTGGTTTAATCATTACCTAACCTCCTACACACTTAATTTCTTATTACTCTTTTGATTTGGATTCTCCTCATTTACAAACACTGCTTCCCGCTTTAATACTGATATTGCTGTTTTAATAAGTACTCTAAGATCAAGCCAAAATGATAAATTGTCTATATAATAAATATCATTTTGAATCCTTTCTTTCCATGGTACAGTATTTCGAAAATATGCTTGATTGAACCCTGTAACCCCAGGTTTAACTTCTAACTTCCGACCTTCGTTTCCTTCATATAAATCCTTATGCTCAGGTAAATCAGGCCTTGGTCCGATAATGCTCATGTCGCCTTTTATAACATTTATTAATTGAGGGGTTTCATCCAAGCTTGTCTTTCGTATAAACTTCCCTACCCCCGTCAATCTAGGATCATCTTCGGAATTGAATGTTGAACCATCGTCATTTCTTATGTCTGGTGCATTCAGTTTCATTGAACGGAATTTATACATTTTGAATATCTTTCCATCCTTACCTAAGCGATGAGCATTATAAAAAATTGAACCTTTGTCTTGAAAGTAAATAATTGGGCCAATAGCAATTAGAATTATTAACCAAAATGGTAATGCTATAATTGCTAATGCTAAATCTAAAAGCCTTTTAAAAAAATTCTTATACATTCTGACACCCCACGCTATTCTTCAATACAGTTTTAAAACATTGAATAATATACTCGACATCCTCATCACTCAGCAAAGTATGAAGCGGAAGTGTTATTTCATTTTGGTACAAATTAAAAGCATTAGGATAATCATTAATGTCAAAGCCTAAATTTTTATATGCAGTCAGCATTGGAAGCGGCTTATAGTGAACATTACATGCGACTCCCGCTTCAGCCATTTTAATAATAATTTCGTTTCGAGCTTTCTCCTCTATTCCCGGTATTCTGACTAAATAGAGATGACCGGATGAAGTAGAGATTCCATCATAATGTTCTAGTCTTTGAAGACCTAACGGAAGAAGTTCTTTATCATACTTTTCAATAATTCCTTTACGCCTTTGAACCAAATCCTCATATCTGTTTATCTGGGCTAATCCAATCGATGCCATAATATCAGTCATGTTACATTTATAAGCAGGATAGACAATGTCATACTCCCAAGCCCCGATTTGTGTTTTAGCTAGTGCATCTTTTGATTGGCCATGAAGGCTATAGAGCATAAATTGTTGATAAAGCCATTCATCATCCAACCCTAATTCACTACGCCAAACTACCGAACCACCTTCTGCAGTTGTTAGGTTTTTCACCGCATGGAATGAGAAACAGGTAAAGTCTGCAACTTGCCCGGAGTTCAATCCATTTCTATTGGCGCCAAATGAATGAGCAGCATCGGCCATAACAATTACTCTATTAAACAACTGTTGTAGCTCATTGTTTGCTTTAAATAAAGTTTTCTTACTTTCAATCACTTTAAAGATTGTATCGTAATCACACATTTTCCCTGCAATATCGACTGGAATGATGACTTTGGTTTTTTCAGTAATCGCCTCAGCTAATTTTATATAGTCCATTTCAAAGGAATCAGGCGCTGTATCAACTAGGACAATTTTTGCTCCCACATGGTCAATAATCGAGGCTGATGCTGTATAAGTGTAAGCTGATGTAATGACCTCATCTCCAGGGCCAACTCCTAAAATCCTTAAAGTAAGCTCCATCGCTGCGGTGGCTGAATTCAAGCAAACAGCTTTTTTCGTTCCAACGTATTCAGCAATTCTTTTTTCGAACTCTTTCGTTACTGGTCCTGTGGTGATCCAGCCTGATTTTAATGCATTTACTACTTCTTCAATTTCAGAGTCTGTTATATCTGGCGGCGAAAAAGGGATGTTCCGTTTTTTCATATCTATCATTAAATTTTGCTCCCCCTTTGACTTATTCTTAAACAAAATAACAGCCCCACACATAGAAATTTAATCATTCCTATGTAGGAGCTCGAATTTATATATAGTAATTAAGCATTGCTAACAATTGAAAGCTTTCTATTGATTTTCCTGTTCGCCAAATTAATGACAAATGTCTTCATCTCTTCTGAAGAGAAGCTCTCAAACTTCCTAAGAAGATAATCCACTTCTTCTTCCTGCTCCAGCACTGCTTTCCCAATAAAAATCTTCGGATAAATAGGCTCTGGATGGACTTCTTTTTCGTTCAGAAGTTCTTCAAACATCTTCTCCCCAGGACGGATTCCAGAGAAATTTATCCCGATTTCTTCTATAGTATAGCCCGACAGTTTGATCAGGTTTTTGGCGAGGTCGACGATTTTGACTGGCTCGCCCATATCAAGGACAAAAATCTCTCCCCCTCTTGCAAGTGCGCCTGCCTGGATAACTAGCCTGGATGCTTCCGGGATTGTCATGAAATACCGTGTCATGTCCGGATGGGTTACGGTTACCGGACCGCCATCTTGAATTTGTTTTTTGAACAATGGAATAACGCTGCCACGGCTGCCGAGTACGTTTCCGAACCGAACAGCGACGAATTTTGTTTCGCTTTCCTGATCGAGCTTTTGGATGATCATTTCAGCAATCCGTTTTGTTGAGCCCATAACGTTTGTCGGGTTGACCGCTTTGTCGGATGAAATGAGGACAAAAGTTTTCACACCGAACACGTCTGCGGCCTCGGCAACGTTCTTTGTGCCAAAGACGTTGTTTTTGACCGCTTCCCTAGGATTGTATTCCATGAGCGGCACATGTTTATGGGCTGCCGCGTGATAGATGACATCTGGCTTATGTTCTTCCATGACTTCAAACATTCGGTTGCGGTCCTGGATGTCGCCGATGACTGGGACGATTTCGATTTTGTCTCCATACGCTTTTCTTAGTTCCATATCAATCAAATAGATGCTGTTCTCCCCGTGGCCGAGGAGGACGACTTTTCCAGGAGTAAACTTGCAAATTTGACGGCATATTTCCGAGCCGATTGAGCCCCCTGCCCCTGTGACGAGAACAGTTTTGCGGGAAATATTCCCTGATATGCTGTTCATATCAAGCTTAACAGGTTCCCTGCCAAGCAGATCCTCAACTTGAACGTCCCGAAATTCGCTGACAGATACCTTACCGGTTACAAGGTCTTCAAGCATCGGAAGGATTTTCGTCTTTGCTTTCGTCTTGGCGCATTCTGTGTAAATCCGGTTCATCCCCTGCCTGTCCAGTGATGGAATGGCGATGATGATATGGTCGATGCTGAGCGCTTCGACAACGTCATGGATGGAATCGATCCCTCCCATGACAGGAAGACTCAAATATTGGAGCTTCTGTTTCCGCTGGTCGTCATCAATGAAGGCAATTGGACAAAGTTCCGACTCCAAATTTTGTTGAAGCTGCCTCGCGACCATCAACCCGGCTGCGCCGGCACCAATGATCAATGTCCGTTTGTTGGCACATCTTTGTTGAAAGAATGAATCCCTCAGTGTCCGCCAGAAGAAGCGCGATCCGCCAATCGCCAGTAAATAAATCATCCATGTACTGGCTAATGCCCTCATAAAAATGCCCCCGTAAACGAAATACTCTACTAGGGCGGTTGCAAGGACGGATAGGGAAACAGCCCTGCCAATCGCAATCAATTCGCCGATGCTTGCGTATTCCCATGCTTTATGGTAAAGACCGTAATAAAATGAAAAAATATGATGGCTAATAAGCATGGTGAGCGCGCTGGCTGAAATCATCGCGAACGACGTGATGCCGAGTGACGGGTGGAGCGGGATGTAGCTGATATACACTGCGGACAGGACCAGGATTGAATCAATCAAGACCAGCAGCGGCAGACGGAATTTAAAGGCCACGTGTTCATTTCTCCTTTGTAACAGATTTTTATAAATTTTCATTAAAATGGAATCAAAGAGCAATAGTTAGCTAGTTAGATTTATTTCCCAACATGTTTTCACTGCGTATGCGTTGAAAACTTTGTCGAAAAAAAGCTATAATAAAAAAAAGTAAATATTTAATGAAAAAATAGCTGTTTACCCCTATTCTTTCATTAAATATCTACCGATACACACAGTATGTAAGCGTGTTTCATTTTTGCCAATTTTCACTCTTATGATAAAAATTGTGGGCATCTAACCCGTCCTCACACCATGCAAGCGACGACACGCGTCTAAGGAGTCTTACTCCCACTGCATAGCCGAGTGCTTCCAGGTGTAACGGACAGGAAAGCATCGCCGGCCTGGATCCATTCCAGGCAAACTATTTTTAAAATCTCTGGTGACAGGGTTTATTTGACGTGCATTAAAAAAGGCCGAGAAATTTCTTCTTTTTGATACGGGCAGGAATCTCACGATGGGCGTGCTTCCCTTCGATGAGGAGTTCTGCATTTTCCTTGAGCAAAAATACCATATCGGAACCGAAGGCTGAATGGATTGTATTGTATGCTTTTTCCATTTTAAAGCCCCGGTTTGTTACGTTATGGGCATCGGAAGCTAGAAAGTGTGTCAGGTTGGACTCCAAGAGTTGTATGGAGAACTTCTGGATCTTTTTGCCGAACTCTCCTGCTGCACTTGCCGCCGTGATTTGCGACAGAGCCCCTTTTTTAATGAGCTGGTAAAGTACTTCAGGACGCTCAATGATTTCCTGGTTCCGCTCAGGATGAGCGATGACCGGGATGTACCCTTTCAGCTGCAGATCGAAAAATAGTTTTTCCGTGTACCTTGGCACATGGCTTGCTGGCAGTTCGATTAACAAGTAATCGGAACCCGCCAGCGTTTGAATTTCCCCCTCAGCAACTCCATCAAGCAATTCTCCGTATATTCGGACTTCCTGGCCGGGCAAAATTTCTAAATCTACTTTTTCTTCTTTTAACTTTCGGTTTAACAAATGAACTTTTTCAATAATCGTTTCTTTCGGATTAATGTCGAAACTATTCAAATGATGGGGAGTGGCGATTACTTTTGTTATGCCTTGCTCCATGGCTACTTTTGCCATCATTATCGAGTCTTGCAGATTCTTGGCGCCATCATCGGCACCGGGCAGTATATGACAGTGAATATCGACCAAATTCCCACCATCTTTCCAAAATTATGGCAAACAGATGTGTCTTTAATACTATCAGCAGTGCGTTAAAGCGACAAGGGGGAGATTTTGTCGAATCTTGTCATCTTGTACCGTAGTATTGATAATAATAGTCATTTCCCTTGATTTCTTTATGGTTTAAAACTGTTCCGAGCAGTTTTCCTTTTGCCGATTCGAGCAGTTCTTTCGCCTTCGTGACTAGCTCGATTTCCGTCTTTCCGCTGTAAATGACAAGAAGCGTCCCATCGCATTTATTGGCGAGTATCTGCGCATCGGTTACGGCCAGAACTGGGGGCGTGTCGAAAAGGACCATATCGAAATGGTCTTGCGCTTCTTTTAAAAGATGATCCATCGCGGCGGCCCCTAAGAGCTCTGCCGGATTAGGCGGAATCGGCCCGCTTGTCAGGACATACAAATCTTCAACTTCAGTTTTTCTGATGGCTTCCGGGAAGGCAACCTGCTTTGTCAGGACATTCGTCATGCCAAAGGTGTTCGGCACGTTAAAGGTGTAATGGACAGTCGGCCTTCTCAGGTCGGCGTCGACAAGAAGTACCTTTTTTCCCTGCTGGGCAAACACGACAGCCAGATTGGCAACTGTTGTCGATTTGCCCTCTGAAGGGCCAGATGAGGTAACCATGAGTGATTTGATTTCGTTATCGATTGATGAAAACTGGATATTTGTCCGGATTGTCCGATATTGTTCCGAAATGGTTGATCTCGGGTCAAAGAGAGTGACCAATTTGACCTTGCTTGGTGCGATCATATTCCGTCTTTTTCTAAGAGCCAAATGTCTCACCTCTTGTTCTTTTTCTCCGCTCATTGCGCTCGGTCCGCTTTGCCTTCATTTCCACTAGCTGGTCACTGTCAATCGTCGCAATGACGCCAAGGACGGGCAGGCCAAGGATTCTATCAATATCTTGTTCTGTTTTAACCGTATTATCGAGGTATTCAAGCAGGAATGCCACGCCAACACCAGCCATCAGTCCGACTACAAGGGCAATCGCTATGTTCAATAGCGGCCTTGGTTTGATTGGAGACGGGTTTTCGGCTAGCTCTGCTTTCGCAAGAATTTTTACGTTATCAACATGCATAATTGATTTGATTTCTGTTTCAAATACTTCTGCTGTTTCATTGGCGATTGTGACGGCCATTTTCGGGTCGGTATCCTGGACAGAGATGTTCAAAACCTGCGAATCGCGTTCGCTTCCGACGTTAATTTTCGGATTAAGATCCCCTTCATAGTTAAGGTTTCTTTTCACAATATCAAGGATGGCCGGGCTCTTAATAATGACGTTGTAGGTGTTGATCAGCTGCAGGTTTGTTTGCACTTCGTTCGTGCTAATCATCGGCTGGTCTTTTTTCGCCTGGTTTACGAGGAGCTGTGTAGATGCCTGGTAGACCGGGGTCAGTACAAAAAACGAAATAATAGCGCTGGCAAGAACAGCCACCGCAGTAATTGCTATGATAAGTTTTAGGCGTTTTTTTAATGTTTCAAACAATTCTTTTAAACTAATAGTCTCTTCCATTCGGTCCTCCCGCTTTCTGTCGAACTAAGGCCATTATACCACCTTAGAATGGCGCAAAATATGTAAAATCAGTGAGAATTTTACCGTAATTCCAACCCATTAATCTCAATTAAACCATATATTTGCTAAAAAATGTAGGAGTTTTTCACATTTACCAATATTTAGATGGTCTTATTTGCTAGTTTGGGGGTAGTGAAGCACGGGGACGGTTCCAGTGCCTCACTGTGTTTTCTATAGGGAAATAGAAACGGGGTTAGGAGCTTTGGTATATCGAAGGTATAGTAGAGGAATGAAACATTAATAGTATGGGCATTTGGCGTAGGGTTATCTACGCCATTGGGTTTGGTTACGTTAGTTCGCTTGTGCACGCTCAAAGAAGTGAAACCCGTTTATACGTAAAGGATTCAATGGTAGTAATGTTTAAGGGGAAGCCAATGATTCGGCTTCCCCTCTTTTTCATTCTTTTTTAGCTAGTCTCTCGGCCTTTCCGCGGTTGTTACAGTTAAAGGCACTTACGTGGTGGCCGGTTTTTCTTTTGCTAAGAGCGGGTTTGGTCTACAGCTTTGTTGACTGGATGCCTGTGTAGTTGCTGTAGACTTTCTTGCCGTTGACGACGCGGTAGGCTCTTACTTTGTAGTAGTAGGCCTTGCCCTTCTTTAACTTCGTGTTTGTAAAGGATTGGGCGGATCCTGATTTGACTAGCGAATATTTTCCGCCTTTCGTTGTTGAACGATAGACTTCATAGCCGCTTGCTCCGTTTACTTTCGACCAGGAGACTTTGATGGATGTGCTGCTGGCTTTGGCGGTTTTGAAACCGGACGGCGTCTTCGGAACAGGCTTGCCGCTTACGGCACTAGAATACGGGCTGACGAGCTTCTTGCCTTCGACTGTGCTGTAAGCCTTTACCTTATAGTAGTAAGTTTTACCGGTTCCGAGCTTGTTGTGCGCGAAACTGGTTGTGCTGCCTTTTGTGATTGTGGCGATTTTTTTGTAACTGCCGGTCTTCGAAGTGGCCATGTACACTTCGTAGCCTGTAGCGCCGGAGACTTTTTTCCAGCTGACTGTCAGTTTGTTATAGTCGCTTGATGCAGCTTTTACGGATGTTGGCGCGGCAGGGTTCTTCACATACCGTGCATACACATTCGTATCCGCGACGATTAGGGAATTGAAGTTAAACTTTGTTTTCAGGTTCTTATCCTTATACCAGCCAATGAAGGTATAGCCCGCCTTGGCTGGAGCGGAAGGTGCTTTCACTTTCGTATCTTCGACTACGTCTTGCTGCTTGAGTAGCTTCGATCCATCATAAAACTTCACTTTGTACTTTGATTCGCCGCGGAAGATGTTGACTGTTTTCGTTGTTTTGTGGCCAGCGATGTCTTCCAGTTCGAGAGCAAAGGTGTTTGTTCCGAGATTCAGCGGAAGGACAGTTGACACTGTTTCCTTGATCCCTTTGATATCAAAGTTTTCAAAATTGAATTCTTTGCTGAACACTTCGTCGCCATCGATTTTGTAAATCAATGTTTCGTTCTGGTCAGAAATCGTTGCTTTCAAGGTGACTTTGTCAACGTTCTTTTTCACTTTGGATGGAACATCAACAGTTAGTACAGGTGCTGTTGTATCGACGAGCAGGTCACGGATGAGATAGTCGATTTTGTTCCCTGCAACATCGGATCCAGCAATTCTGATCTGTCTGTGGCCGTCCGCAAGTTTAATATTCGTGCTGAAATCATAGCGTTTTTCTTTGTCGTTCCAAACGAGCTTGACTGCTTTTCCGTCTACAGTCAACTCTTTCATCGGTGATGCATCTTTGACATAGCCAGTTACCTGGATGTCATTGTGGTCGATCACACTCGTTGCAGTCGGCGATGTCACGTGGATAAACGGAATGGTCGTATCGTTCATTCCATTTACAACTGCCTTTGTCGTATTGCCTGCAAAGTCGTGTGCGATGACTTCGACAGTTGCATCCTTTGCAACCGCTTCTTTTAATTTGTAGGTCGTTTTGTCCCCGGCCAAAGGAAGTTCCTTCTCGCCATAGACAGACTTGCCGTTTAGCAAAATGTCGTAGTAAGCAATGCCAGAACCTTTTCCGTCCGTTCCGGTGACGGTTACTGTATCACCTGATACTGCTGCCGTTACTGTCGGTGCAACCGTATCAACCAACACTGGGAACGTCATTTTTTGCGCTTTTTTGCCTGGGAAGTCAATGGTGGATGAAACTTCATAGAAATACTGGCCATCAGCCACCAACTTGTTTTTCACTTTTCCATCCCAGCCGGCTGAAGGAGTTAAGTAATATTGCGCTCCTCTGTTGCCGTCATTGAAGTTTTTACGGACGAACTCCTGGGACTTCAGCTTGCGAAGGACATTTCCGTCCTTGTCGACGATGTTGTATTCGACCACTTTCGCATTTCTCATGAATGAAAGGATCGGAACGGCGTTATCACTCACACCGTCGCCATTTGGAGAAATAGCAATCTGGCTTGTTTTCACCGAGTCGTCAGCCGGATTGTAGCCAAGGTAGTCGTAATTGTTATTGCCGTCTTTATCCTTGCCGGCATTCGTTACCAAGCCAGTCCATGCATAGAATGAGTCTTCGTCTTTGCCGTCGTAGATCATTTCGTCAAGGACAGGCGGCTTGTTCCAGTCGCCGTTAAAGCCGACATATGGAACGTGTAGCTCTGGGTTTTCATCCTTCACGTCTGTTAGTGTGACGAAGCCTTCAACGAAGTAGCCGTTTTCGAACAATTCATCGAGTGGCGCGCCGTAACCCCAGTCTTCCGTATTATTCAGGTCAACTGTTACTTCAACTGTTGCGGTTCCTTTTGCCGGAACTGACAATTGTTTTTTATTGAAGGAGATTGGGAATTCACCAACACCTGATTTAGGGTCAAAGTCCCCATCCGATTTATAGATTCCGTTTGCTTCCTGGGAATCAAAACCGCCGATGGCAAGATCGGTCTGGACATTGCCGCTGACATTATACGTTACAGCTTTGCCAGAGTAGTTTTTCGCCTCCAACGTGAAGGTTGCCTTATTTCCCTTGATTTCTTTCAATTCAACTTTTGCTGAATTTGTTCCTTTATTCGTTACAACAACAGGTGTGCCAAGGGCGTTATGCAATTGCATCAGTCCGGCACCCTGGCGGCGAGGAGAATATGGGTTGTGCATATAAGCGCCATTATAGGTCCCTTTGTCCTCGACCACTTTCGCTGTATTCATGAGGATGTTTTTTGCCATTTGAACTCTTGCTGCGCCAGTTAGTTCTGGGAAATCCTTTTTCACACGTTCTAATACAAGCGCGGAACCCCCGGAAACGTGTGGAGCTGCCATGGATGTGCCGCTCATTCCACCGTATTTATTGTCATTCAAAGTGGAATAAATGTTTCCGCCTGGTGCCGTGATTTCCGGCTTCAGGTCAAGGTTAGGCGTCACCCCCCAGGATGTAAAGCTCGACATTTGATCGGCGGTAGGGTTTACCGCTGTGATCTTGTCACCCTGGAACTCAATAGTTACTTTTGTACCTGCAACGATTTTGGACTTAAGCAAATCTCCGTCCGTTTTCAGCATGAAAAGCTGTGGAATCTTTATTTCAGGATCCGTTGCCATGCTTACATAACCAGCTGCATTGTTGTACACAATCACACCGGCCGCACCGGCTGCCTGGGCGTTTATCGCTTTTTCTACGAATGTCAGCGTACCGCGCTGAACAAGCGCATATTTCCCTTTGAAGTCTTTGCCTGCAAATTCCTCTGGCTTGCCGATACCGGCATCGAGGATTTCAAAAACCTTCTGAGACTGCTTATTCGGGTCTGCTGAGCTTGCCGACATGAACGGCGCTTTTCCGGCTTCAGCGCCGTCAAATGAATAAGTGGCCGCGAACATGTCGATAAAGCTGTTTTCAAGGGAAGCGACTTGAAGTGAATTTGTCGACAAGCCAGGCGCCCCTACAACACCTTTATCTGGATTTGAAGCAAGTGTGTTAAAGTATCCATCGCCCAAATGATTGGAGTTCCCGGCGGAGATGGACATCAGAACGCCGTTATCAATCCCTCTTTGGACTGCGACCTGCTCGGGATCATCTGGTGCGACGAATGCCCCAGTCGAACCTAGGCTCATATTGACAACATCGGCATTCAGCTTGATTGCGTCATCAATCGCTTTGATGATGATGTCGCTCCAAGTGGAAGGCATTTCAGGGTCATTGCCGAATACTTTCAGCCCAAGTAACTGAGCTTCCGGAGCAACCCCTTTAATGCCCCCATTTTTCTCGTCACCATTGGCTCCAACTGTTCCGGAGACGTGCATGCCATGCATGGAAGCGCCTGGGCCAAGATCGAGAATCTCGCTGTTTTCGTCATAATAGTTGTACCCGTAAGGAACTTTATCGGTATAGAACTTGCCGCGCAGCCCATTTGCCGCGACGGAAGCGTCAACCTTGTCCTTTGTTAAAGCGGCTTTGGCCTTGTCAGACAGGACCATGTCTTTATGGCTCGGGTCGATGCCTGTATCAATTACACCGACGATCATGCCCTCGCCTTTATAGCCATACTCGTCCCACGCTTTTTGGGCTTGGACAATGGCTTTGCTGTATTTCATGTCAGGCTTGATTTCCGGGCGTTGGTATTCATGCGCGATGGTTACCTTCGATACGCCATCAGTCCCTTCAATCAGCGGAATTTGTCCATATTCAACGACACCACTGAATCCATTGAACGTTGTGGTGAAGTTTTGCTTGTACTGCATTTTGATTGCTTTTTGCTGTAGTTTGGCTTTTACATTTGTTTGCGCGTCTACGGCTTTCTTTTGCAAGCTTGCTTTGATAGAACTAGACAGTTCGCCATATTTTTTCCCTTGCTTTGTCGCATATGTAACCGCGGGGTCGCCATCAACCTCAACAATTACACGGACCTTATCAGACCTTTTATAGGTTTGGTCCGCATTTTTTTCTTTTACTGTTTTTGAAAGGGAATTTCTTTCGGTTTGGCCCGCTTTTGGGGCGGCTTTACGTGCTACGTTTGGTGACGCAGCTTGGGCAAAACTAGAGAAGATCATTAAAAAGACTAGGAATAACGGTATAATCCTTTTCACTCTCAATACATTTCCTCCTTTTGGGTTCCTCAACTTCGACAACCTATCTATCTAGCAACCTTTTATTCTCGTAGGAAAAATGACCCCCTTTAGATTTTCCTTTTTTTGAACACAGTTAAATTTTAATTCAGAATTGGCCAAATTATCAATATATTTTGTATATCAAAATACTAAAATAAAACGACAAATTTTGACACGGGGAGAGGGTTCGACAAAGAGAGGGGGTTTTGGGTGGCTGGCGGTTTGGCAATGTTCTTTTAACTGGGAAGGAAGGGGACTGGATCGGCGAACGATGACTAGTGAATTTTGACTATGAATATTTTGCAAGTATAGCCATCCTCAGAGGATAACTATTCATAAGTCTTCCATCTAGTACGGAACTGCTAGTGAATTGGCTTGATTGAATAGTAAGTTTCTAGTGAACGATACGAAATTAACTAGCTAGGAATGGCTATTATTTCTCGCGATGAGTAGCCCGGGTCAGACGCCTACTACTTCGCGCAGCAACACATAGCAAATATTCACTAGTAGGAAGCAAGGGGACGGTTCTACTGCTTCATTCGACACCCGAATGAAGCGCTGGAACCGTCCCCCTGCCTCAATCGGTTGAAATAGTTTACTTATCTTCCAATTAGGAAATGAATAAAAAGAAACATTATAAACTTGTAATGGTTGCCGGAAAGGTTGATAATATACGTTATTGAGTAGGTTTTTGATTAAGGGGAAATGTTTAAGTGGAAGCGCTAGCTGAATTGTTTCGAAATAAGGGTATAAAACGAATTGTTATCTTTTCTTTAATGGTTTTATTCTTATACAGCGTACGGAGTATCATCAATTTAATTTTGTTAACGTTCATTTTTGCTTTTTTAATGGACCGGATTGTGGAGTTTACCGCTAGGCGGATTGCGATTAATCGACGCGTGCTCGTTTTAATTCTGTACACACTTATCGTCGGTTTATTAACATTTGGGCTTGTGAGATATTTACCGATTATTGCGGGTGAAATTAGTGAGCTTGTTAAACGGATCACATCGTTTTACACCCAGCCGCATGACAACGTGATAATAAATTATATTGAATCGATTCTTTCAAATAATCAAATTGCGGCCTATTTGGAAAATGGCGTATCCTTTTTGCTCAAATACTTTACCGGTATAAGTAAAACGAGTATTCAGGTATTAATTGCGTTGATTTTAAGTTTATTTTTCTTGCTGGAAAAACCACGGTTACAACAATTTACGCGTAAATTTAAGACGAGTAAAATTGCTCCATTTTATTATGAAATTGAGTTTTTTGGCAGAAAGTTCACAAGGACGTTTGGAAAAGTGATCGAGGCTCAATTTATTATTGCCATTGTCAATTGTGTATTGACTGTTATTTCTTTAGTCATCTTGGGCTTCCCGCAAATTTTTGGATTGGCGATTATGATTTTCTTCCTTGGACTGATTCCGGTTGCCGGGGTGATGATTTCACTCATTCCGCTTACTTTGATTGCCTATACCATTGGTGGCCTCATGAAAGTGGTTTATGTGTTGATTGCCATTACGATTATCCATGCGATTGAAGCCTATGTATTAAATCCTAAGCTGATGTCATCTAAAACGAATCTCCCGGTTTTTTTCACATTTATTGTCCTCATTTTTTCACAGCATTTCTTTGGGGTATGGGGGCTCATTCTCGGAATTCCCGTGTTCGTCTTCTTACTAGACGTGTTAGAGGTAACAAACAAACAATCGGTGAACCAGTAAACTTCCATACTCTTTTCACAGAAAAAAGCCGACTCTATTCGAATGTAGGAGTCGGCTTTTTTGTTGGGAAGCATTGGGACGGTTCTGCTGCTTCCTTCGGGACCCGAATGAAGCGCTGGAACCGTCCCCGTGCCTCACTTGGGCTTTCCGCGGTTGTTGCTGTGCAAGGCGCTTACGCGGTGGCCGGTTTTTCTTTTGCTAGAAGCGGGTTTGGCAGTTTATTTGTTTAGTGCCGGCACGTCTTTTCTGACAACGTCGAATAGTCCGGATCCGATGATGTCGAGGGCGGACTGCATGCGTTCGGCTGAGATGTTGTCAGCGATGGTGTCTTGTGGTGTGTGGTAGACTTTTTCGATATGGTAGACGAGCGGGCTCCAGCTGTCGATGCCCATCCAGATGAAGAGTGCTGCAGGGATGCCTGCGTTATGGAATGGGACGTGGTCACTGGATCCGAATGTGCCTGGCAGGATGTCGGAGTTGCCGAGTCGGGCTCCGGCAGCCATGACTGAGTCGGTAACGATATTGGTGCTGCCGTTTGGTGTCATAGCGTATAGGTTTTTCGCTTTGTCGTAGTTGGTAGCGACCATGTCAGCGTTAAAGACCCCTTCAATGTTGTCTCTTTCTGCTTGGGACAGCTGGTCCACATAGTATCTTGCGCCAAGGAGGCCACGCTCTTCCGATCCGAATGCGATGAATTTCATATCTTTATCGGTGTTGTAGCCTTTGAAGACGCGTGCCAGCTCGAGCATGAGGCCGACGCCGGAGGCATTGTCATTCGCGCCCGGTGCGCCTACGACGCTGTCATGATGCGCGCTGAGAATGACTTCCTTTGGATTTTCCACGTTGCCTTTTGCCGGCTTTGTGGCAATTACGTTGACAGATTGTAGGTTAGAGAAGCGCTCAGCTGTCAGGCTTACTGTGACTGGGCCTTTTGCGAGCTGTTCCTTCAGCCATTCACCTTGGATGTAGGCTGCGCCGAAGACCGGAACGTTGACTTGTCCTGTCAAGCTCGGGTTGAAGGCTTGGCCGTAGTTGCCGCGGCTGCCGACGAGGCTTTGCAGGATGACGCCAGCTGCGCCTTTACTGATCGCATTGTTGACTTGAGTGCGGTATGCTGCTGCTGAGCTTCCTTGTGGCATGACGACGATTTTGCCAGCGGTGTCTGTCGGGAAGTCGGCAAGGTTTGATCCGCCGTTGACGAAGATGACTTCGCCGGTAACAGCATCTTTACTAAGTTTTCCGTTTGGTGCCGCACCCATATCCCAGGAGGTGCCGTCATTGAAAGCGACGTTAGCTATGTACTGGTCGGCGACCGGGAAGTATTGGTACTCGACGTCGTAGCCATAGCTCTTCAGGACCCCTGCAATGTAGGCGGCGGATTTCCTCTCGCCTTCCAGGCCTCCGTTACGTGGCCCGATTTCTTCTGATAAGTACCTGATGTGCTCGATGGCGCGATTGGCATCGACGCGTGCGACGACTTTCTGGTCATGGGCCGCGGTAGATTTTCCGGCGCTTGCCTCAGGAGCCGCAAGCCCGGTCGCACCAAATAACATTGAAATGGCAAGAATCGGTGCTGCAACCTTTAACACTTTCTTCCTCAGAAACATGGAATCCTCCTCTTTTTTTTGCTAATGAGGCAGGGGACGGTTCCAGTGCCTCACTGTGTTGAGTAGCCGGTTTGGCGAGGAACTGAACTGTCGCTCATGATGATTAAGACCTGCTCCCATTAGCAAATTTTAATAGTTACATCTATATGATAGGATGTATAATCGGAAGTTAACAAGCTACTAAGTTACCAATATTCTAAATATTATATATTTTATGATGAGGCTTTTCTCCTATTGGTATGTTAAAAAGGATTAAATAGTAAATACGATAGGAATTTCCATATAAAAAATCCCGATTCAGTCTTGTAATGAATCGGGATTTGTTTATTTTCTATTTTTTAAGCAGTTCCACTTCGCCAATTCCCTCTACGATAAGTTTTAGCTTGACGGCGTTGTGATAAGAAGTGATTGGGAAGTTTGTTGAAATAATGGTTTCGTTATTCTTCTTATCCATACTAAAGCTATTATCTGCAGCAAAATCATTACCATTTTCATCGATGATTTTCATACGATGTGCAAAGGTATTTTCATTCTCATAGATACCTTCTACTGAAAATGTTAGATTTAATGATGTTGGATTTGCGCTGGCTTTTGAAACTTGGATGATAGATGCTTGATCCTGCGGTACATATTCAATAACCATATCTGACTTTTGCTTATCTTTGTTGGCTACTGTCAGGTCCCAGTTGCCATCAATTTTTTTGAGCTCCCCTGTTTCATAAAAGACATTGACACTTTCTACTTCTACCACTGCGCCTTGTAAATTAGGGATCACTCCATTATTGGAATTGAATAATACATCATACTGGATTCTCCCCGATTTTACATCCAATAGTGGATTTTGGTGTTCAGCGCCAGACATATATTTATTGTCACCTTTCAACGCCTTTGTATCTGGAACAAATTCCACGATGTATGTTCCATCACCATTTTTCAATCGATAATCCATCGAAATTTCTTTTGCATTAAGTAGGATTGAAGGATTCTCGAATACTAACTGAAAACTCATTCCTACTTTATTTGCGTCTGAAAAATGTCTATCGAGTGTGATCTTAATCGCTTGATCGGTAACCGTACTATTATTTTCCTGTGTAAAGCCTTTATTAACGGCGTGTTCAATGCCTTTATCGCCAAAGTTAAAGAATTCGTTAATACTAGCCATTACATTCGTATTTGTAAGGACAACGCCTGTTGCTAAAAGAGCGCAAGCAGCTGTAGCGACTCTTTTCCATATAATATTGACTTTTTTCTTTTTTGATTTTGTTCGAATCATATCATAGGATTGATCCAGAGCTTTCCTTACTGTGGCGGGTATTTCTACCTCTTCATTGATTATCTGACTAAACTCTTTTTCGAAGTCATTTTTCATAGATAATCGCTCCCTCATTTTTGTAATAGTTCGTTCTCAATATCGATTTAGCCCTAGAGAGTCTGGATTTAATCGTCCCTTCAGGCTCTTTTAAAAATTCACTAATTTCCCTACTATTCAACCCGACAATATAGTACAAAATAAGCGATAACCTGTAGACTTCATTTAAACTATTAAGCGCATCCTCTAATTCTATTTTTTCATATTCATCATTTTTCTTTTCGGGGAGTAAATGCTCGTTCATACCCACAATATTTTTATTTTTGTTAAGCCAGCTGTTGCATTTATTGATGAGGATTTTACAAATCCACGTATTAAAGTACTCATCGTTTTTTAGGGTATGTAATTTTTCATATGCCGAGATGATCGCATCCTGCATAGCATCTGCTACATCTTCGTCATTATTTAACATTCTACTGGCTGTCCGATACAATACATCCTCGTATTGCTTTACCAATGAAACAAACGCTTCTCCATCTCCCTTTTGTGCCTTTTTGACCAATGCTTTTAATGATCCCATTCCAAGCACCCCCTTACTAGTTATTTTGTTTTTCAATAGATTAGATAGGGCAGGGGTTCAATTGGTTGCATTGAGTGAAATGATTTTATAAATGTCTATGAAAATAAGCTGTTTGACAGACATCTGTGTCAAACAGCTTATACGAAGGAAAAACATTCTTACGTATATTAGAATGTACCATTTCCGTTATGTTATTTACCAGGGTTTTATTAATCGAAGGGACGGCTGTGCATTGCTCTTCGGTTAATAAACCGTCCTTTATCAACCGAAGGACCGCCTGCTCTTTACTCCTCGGGCTCTAAATTGGCCTTTATCGACCAAAGGTCCGGCTGGTCATTGCTCTTCGGGCTCTAAACTGGCCTTTATCGACCGAAGGGCCGCCTGCTCATTGCTCTTCGGGCTCTAAACCGGCCTTTATCGACCAAAGGGCCGGCTGGTCATTGCTCTTCGGTTAATAAACCGGCCTTTATTAATCGAAGGGACGGCTGTCTATTGCTGTTCGGTTAATAACCGTCCTTTATCAACCGAAGGACCGCCTGCTCTTTACTCCTCGGGCTCTAAATTGGCCTTTATCGACCAAAGGGCCGGCTGGTCATTGCTCTTCGGGCTCTAAACTGGCCTTTATCGACCGAAGGGCCGCCTGCTCATTGCTCTTCGGGCTCTAAACCGGCCTTTATCGACCGAAGGGCTGGGTAAATTATATACTAAGCGCTCCCAACAAGCATAATATGGAACTTCAGATGCTTATATCCTTGCCATACTAAACTTTTGCAAAAGGCTCTGTTAATTTTCAACCAACGTCACCGTTGAAGTTGAAAATTCCCTTACCTTATTCTGTAATTTCCCAAGCTGGATTCCACACTACTTCCCATACATGTCCGTCTGGGTCTTGGAAGTATCCTGAATATCCTCCCCAAAAGGTATCCTGTGGTGGGACGGTAATCGTTGCACCAGCCTTTCTTGCCAATTCCATCACCATGTCAACCTCTTTTTTACTCCCAACATTATGACCAATCGTAAATTCAGTTGGACTTGGTGGTGTCTGGTTGATACCTGAGTCATGTGCGATATCCTTACGGTTCCAAATTGCGAGTTTTAAAGAGGATTGTAAATCGAAAAAGGCAACAGCACCATGCTCGAACTCTTGTCCCACTATTCCTTGTGTGGGCAGCCCAAGTCCATCCCTGTAGAATTTCAAAGACCTTTCCAAATCATCTACACCCAATGTTATTACTGAAATTCGTGGTTTCATCGAGTACCTCCGAACTAATTTTAGTGTTTAGGAAGCTGTCGCCTCTAGCCAGTTACTTATAACGGATCTAAGCTTCTCTTCTTTGTCTTTGACGTCGTTCATGGATGAAAGTTTCACCAGGGCACCTATTCAACATATTGAACATTTAAACCTTATGAATGTAGGGAACCGTCCCCTGTCTCAGTTCTTGGCGGGTTTAGTTGTGGGTGGTTAGTTGTTTTTTTACGATGAAGGTGGTTTCGTTTGGTTTTAGGATCAGGGTGTCGATTGGGCCGCCGACTGTTGGGAATCTTGGTTCGAATCTGAGTTGGTCGATGGTTGCGCGTATGAGGTGCCTGGAGAAGTCGATGGCGTCTTGGAGGTTGAGCATCCCGAACAGTGGGAGGTGCTGCGGCTGGCTTAGTAGTCTGTTGACGATTTCTGTGTCGCCGCCTCTGATGATGCCATATTGGACTTCATTGCTGGCCGGGTCAGTGTTGATTCGTTCGCATTGGTTGTTTGGGACGTTGACTTGGAAAACGAACGGTTCATTGTGGTCGTAGCCGGCTACCAGGAACGAGACGGTCGGGATCGGTGAAAATGCGCGAAAGTACGCTAATAGTTGGGTGGCGAATTGCCCCGTGGTGCCAAGTGCGTTTTCCTGGTTTGCGTGTTCGAATTCTTTTATGTAGTGTTCGATTGGCAGGTCGTTGATGAGCGCACCGCCGAATGTGCCGACTCCGAATTTGTTAAAGACGCGAAAGATTTTGTTGGTTGCGTCGGATAGGACCAGGTTTGTTGTGTGGGTGACGCGATTTGGGACTTGTTGTGTGTTTTGCAGGGTGACGGTTGTGCGGCTGTCGCCGGATAGGACAATTCCGGTTGGTACGTATGTGCAGATGATGAGTGACATTGGCATGTTCCCCTTTTGGTCGTGGACCGTTTTTCTTTTAGTTTACTATAGTTGGTGGGGGATTTGTTGACGGGGTGGGAAAGTGGTAATTTGTTTGGTATATAGGATATTGATGAAATCTTGTCTGTGAAAGGTAGAAATAATAAAAAGGAGAGGCCATTTTAAAAATTGGGCTTCTCCTTTATTAATAATGATTAAATTTACCGGTTTAATTAACTGAACGCCCTCCGCCTTGGACTTTTCCCAAAGGCTTCTTGTAGCCGACGGTTCGTTTCGTCAAAACGCTTTGCTTTTTCTTCAATATACTTCTCAGCAGCCTTTTCGGATCCGGAGGCGACATGGATTATTTTGTCATCATCATTTCGAATCGATTGTGTTTTCATTATTTTATCCCCCCTAGTAATTTTATGGCAAAATTACGGAAAAGTGCTGGTTCTGTTTCCATTATATCACGCATGATATCTCCTTTGAAGCGCCTCATGGTTTCTTCTGTCCAAAATGAATCAACAGGGTAATGAAAGCAGATTACATAATTTCCTGATTGTATAGCGAGATAGAATTGTCGCTTTTCTTCACTATAAAACAGTTCTGGATTTTGGCTGTCAAAAGCCTTGACAACATACGAAGATTTATCCCCTAAATCATATGCTGCATTATCGTCACTTGCCATTCCTGAGGCAGCAACCAGTTGCAATTTTAGATCATTCTTTTTATAAAGTGTACTTCCGGAGCAGGATTCATATTCACCCAAAACTCTTTCGAAGACTGTACCCGGTTTAGTAAAAACGATACCACTTTTCAAATAACGTTGCAGATACTCCAAAAACATTCTTGGGTTTTGTAATTCCCCGTTTCTTAAGTACCCAATCATTTGCGACGTAAATTCTGCGTGTTTACGGTACGTGGGACCTTCAGCAATCTGTTCTTCAATTTCTGTTTTTAGGGCAAGGTATTTACTTCCTTGACGAAAAAGATCACTAAAGTAACGCTTAATGGTTTTTACTCCATCAACCCCTAATGATATTTGCTCCAGGTAATGTCCTTTTTGATAAATATCATATAGGAATCCCCAGATATATGAGTCAATACTTTCAGACTTTCCTGGGTAATTACTCCAAGCCTCCTCAGCAATATCCCGGTAGCTATCAGGTTCCATACCATGATGAGATTCTTTGTAAGCCTCAATTAACTCGGCTATCACCCAACGCAAGTCATTCCAAAATATACGATAAATTTCATCATGCACGAATACAATTATGTTTTTATTATTTTGATGTGCCTTTTGAAATTCAACATGAGTAACTGTGGCTTTATATCTATCGCTAAAATTACCTGCTTTATGTGAAATAAATAACAAAAAGATATCGCATCTTAATACATGTTCTATACAATTCCCAACTAAATTTTGGACAGGCCATGGACCGAAATCTTTTTCGTACATTTGTGGATGATGTTCCATTGCTCTTAACTCGGCATGTACACTTTCTCTCAACCAACCTAAACCTGATTCAGCCGCAGAGCTTATAAAAATCTTTGTTGGTTCAGCCATATCAACACCTCTTCGTTATTAATTGATACAACTGTATTCAACATATTTTTCCTTATACCTTCTACTCAGGTTAAATTGATTACTAATCATTCCCTTAGATGAATGGGTTTCGCGTGTTTCCCAATTTCACCAAAGCGAAACAATAGGTATAAATATGTTATAGAGTTGATGATTATAATGAAAGAGTTGCCTGTGGAGCAAATTGAGATGGTTAAAAGAATTTCCTTAACTCTCTCCAGCGTTTGTTTTTAAATTCGTTAGAAACGTTTCTTTCTCCTCAAGAGGCATTGAGTAAGGAAAGCTGGCTATTGAAATGAGCCATACATTGTCTTTGCAAACTGGTTATGGTCAGACTGGAGTTGTTACTGCCTATATTCCTGATAGATGATAAAATAAAGGTATCATCTTAAAAGGGGGCATCTTTTTGCAACACAATAAAAATAAGCCGGAATTAGATGAAATTTTGAGACCTTTATTCCTGTTAGGTTTAATACTTACGACAGGTTCAATTGCCTGGTGGCTTGCCCAAATTGCTGATTTACTTGAACTGATTGTGAATAAATAATATGAAGCGGGTGAAATGGCAATTAGCCTAACCCGCTTTTTCTTTATGTTTTAATAGAAAGCCTGGTTGCTGCATAAAAAAGTGGGGTTTTATGCACCTTCTTATCAATAAAATGAAAATAAGCGCTGATCCTTGTTACAGGGAAGCGCCCGATTGTTGAAGATATCTTCGCTACTTTTTCTTGGTTTAGTAACGCACCCTTTAGTTCAATAACTTAATGCTGCTACACTCATTATTGAGTAAATGATCAATATAAATGTAATTGTTATCCAAACCGTGTTTTTAGCAGTATTCTTACCTGTTTTTATTTTTTTTGTTAAACTCACACAATTTAATACAAAAACAATACAAATGATTGGCATTAAATTAAAAGCCACCCATTCCATCATTTTTAACCCTTCTTCAATACTCAAACGGCTTCATCCCCCATTTAAAAATACCATTCTTCAAAAATCTACCGTTCGTTCAATTAGACTGTACAAAACTTTGTTCGACCAGGTTTGGATCTAAAGCAACTAAATGCGGTTGCCAGCAATCTGATATTTCTACTCCGATTTCATGGTTATTCTGACAGACTAGGTTATTACCGTCACATCCATCTTTTCCGCAACAACCATTTAACCTTCGCCGGTCTCGATGATATTTACAATGAATTAGGTCTTTAATATTAATGATTATTCTATTTCTTATACGGGCGGGATAAACATCATCACTATTTATTATAAATAAACCTTGGGGAATGAAGTCTTCTCCAACTATATCCTGGTTTAATTTTGAATCATCCTCCAAAAACTTTAACTCATTTGAAATAACAGTCTTACAGGCTTTACAGAGTAATCTCATATGGATTCTCCCCTAACTGTTTAATTAACCGCCCCATTAGTCGCCAATAAACCATAACTCCTCTTCAAAGGTTAAAATATGGACTAACTTGGATCGCTCATTAAATAGCCCATTTTCTTGAGGTCCTCGTATACTATCCAAGAAAACATTTTCCTTCCCTCTCTGTTTAAATGATCGGGATCGATAAAATATTCTTTTTTGTTTACGAATCTTTGATCACTCATATAATTTAAAAATGGGACATCTAATTTAAGAGCTTTTAAGTACTGAAAAACAAGTCTATTCATTACTTCTTCATTGAAATATTCAAGATAAGATTGATGTACTGGCTCCATGGTTAATATTACTTGGTAGCCTTTCTCGCTACAATAATCTACTATCTCTCTTAACTGCTTTACATTTCGTTCAATGTTATTGTTTTCAACTGCTTCTTGGTACTGTTTTTCTATTTTCGTATACTTTCTTCCCGAATAATTTTTACCGTTATTTGCCCAAGGTTGATGAGAATTCCATTTAAAGTTTTTCAATTTACCCGCGAGCGCAGAATGAAATCTCTCACTATTTGTCCCAGGTAAGTACAAGTAACTATAATAATCAATTAAATTAAACGGTTCTATTTCGTTCCGATCCAGAACTTTATAATAATTTCCTATGTGCTTAGCCTCAGAATTGGCGAAAGTAATTTGAGAGATGGAAACGATAACGACACCACCAGGTTTAAGATACTTGCCATACTCTTTCAACAATTTAAAGTCGTACTGAATTGTCTGAGCAGGAAGCGCTAAGTCCAGATGGGACAAACCAGTAGGCTTAAAATAATAACCATACATTGAATGAGAAGCACCTAGATTGATGATATCAACAGGATATGGCTGTTTCTTAAATGCCAGAATCTCATGGTTTATATTGTAATCATAAGAATCCCTTACAAATTTATTTACTGGCATAAACAGCAGGATAACAACACTAATGATTATTGTTAACTTAATGAATAATCGTCCCATAGCAAATCCTTTCAATACAGTGTTTCTTTTACCAAAATTTCTGAATGGCTCAAATATGAAATGCAACCAAACTTCCCATGGATTTTATTTAGATTAAAAACCACCATAAACAAATTCATTACCCGATACACCGAATACAAGGACTGAAAGAATGAGTAATATATAAAATGCAAATCTAGTGGATATCGAGTGCTTCGATAGAAATTTCCATGTTGAAACATTGTTTCTTTCGATATACTGAAAAAGTTGTAGAATAATAAAGAACAAACTGAAAATCACCAAATCCAGCAGCGGAAAAATTTCAAATGCTTTAACAATTCCCAATGGGCTCCAGGAGCTAATTGATAAGAAAAGTTTTGCATTATCAAATGCTTGTGCTACGGAATCAGATCGAAAAAAAACTCTGGAAAAGCAAACTAGCAGGAAGGTTATTGCAATTTTCACCCATTTATGGAGCACTGGACTTTTATCCAATTGAATAAATGAAGCAATGTTTTGACGAAAAGATTTTGTAGCATCTCCAAACACGCGATAAAACCCATGAATCAAACCCCATAAAACAAAAGTCCAAGCGGCTCCGTGCCAAATGCCGCTTACTAAAAAAGTAATCACAATTGCTAAATATATTTCACTTCTCTTCTTTTTCCCCTTACATAACGGGAAAAAGATATAGTCCCTAAGCCATGTAGAGAGCGTTATATGCCATCTGCTCCAAAAATCTGCTATCGAAACTGCAAAGTGCGGCTGCTTAAAGTTTTCTGTCAAATTTATTCCTAGCATTCTTGCACAGCCGATGGCAATGTCACTGCATGCTGAAAAATCAGCGAACAATTGTATTGAGAATAGAATAGTAGCTAGTACGATTTGTGAACCAGTCGGGTTAGGACTATCGTAAACACTAGAAACTATTGGAGCCAGTCGATCGGCTATTAATGTCTTCTTAAAAAACCCCCATGCAATTCGCTTCATCCCATAGACCAAATTCTCATAACTTAAACTTTGTTCGGCTTTTAATTGTGGAAGCAATTTCTTGGCACGTTCAATCGGCCCAGCAACCAATTGCGGGAAAAATGCAAAATATACCGAAAAATAGCCGTAATGTCTTTCTGCTTTTTGCTTTCCATAGTATATATCCACAAGGTAACTTACTGCCTGAAATGTATAAAACGAAATGGCTAATGGCAGGACAATCTCTTGGTATGGTATGGTATATTTCCAATCAATGAATTTTGCCATCGCCCGAAGCGAGTCATTTACAAAATTAAAATATTTAAACCAACCGAGAAAAAACAGCAAAACGAAAATACCAACCAGCATGACTTTTTTCTTCTGTTTTTTTGTCTCCTGTTTTTCAATTATAATTCCAGTAAAATAAGTAAAAGCTGTGCTAGTAAGTAGTAACGGTATAAATTGTATACTTAAGGTAGCGTAAAAAACGTAACCCGCTACTAATAAAAGGATCCATCTCAATCGATGTGGGATTAAATAATTAATAAAGACGATTATTGCCAAAAATAGGAGAAACTCAATTGATATAAAAGTCATCCAATCACCTGATAATAAATAAATTGAATCCAAAAATTAACCAAAAGTTGTCCAAGCTGCATGAAACCCTGAAAATTGTCGACTAACGCTTAAGAACTAGTAAACTTACTAATGTGGATACACCTTACTTCAATGTTTTACTTGGAAGGTGGCAAATCTCAGTATCTAGGGGTTTGCCATGTGTATCACATTTCCTGTTACTGTTCAGGTGATGATAGGTTATCCGTATTTTAGCAACTCTGAATAGAGGATTTTTCCAAAATGGTTACGTGGGATTTCCTCGATTCTCACAATCTTAAAGCCCTTTAAGTTTAATTTTTCCTTGATAATTTTTTTAATCTGAACATAATCATCTTTTAATGTGTAAATAACCATTTGGTCATCCGTTCCAGCACAGATGCAATCATGACCATGTTCATTTAAAAATGCTTCTACTTCATCAAGGCTGATACGATTCCCATAAACTTTAATCATTCTTTTGATTCGGCCAGCTATAAAAAAATATCCATCCTCATCAAAGTAAGCCATATCTCCTGTACGCAAAATCCCGTTATTCTCGTCTTTTTTCGAAAGATCGAATAACGAATCAGCATACCCCAGAGAAACATTTGGCCCTTTGTATATCAATTCGCCTATAACATTAGGCGCTGCAATTTTCTTGCCTTTGTCATCTTGCAGAATCAGTTCTCCACCTGGAATGGCAATACCGATACTTCCGGCTTTTTCAAGATTTTTTTCATATGGTAAATAGGTCATCCGCGCTGTAGCTTCAGTTTGACCGTACATGGTAAAAAACTGAATCCCTTTCTGATTACATACTTTAGCAAATTTGCGTGATAGAGTTTCGCTTAATTTCCCACCTGCTTGGGTTAGTTTTTTTAAACTTGGAAGATTAAACTCTTCAAACTTCAGCCTATCCAGCATCTCATACACGAAAGGAACTCCTCCAAAGGTTGTTGCTCGTTGCTCCTTACATAAGTCCCAAAACTCCTTTTTCATGATAGATGCATCCGTTGCAATTATCGTCGCCCCGCATATGAAATGACTATTAATGATAGAAAGACCATAGGAGTAATTCATTGGAAGTGTTGTTATAGGTTTATCGTCTGCATTGATGTCAAGGTACTTTGCTATTGATTCAGCGTTTTTGAAAATATTTTCATAACTTAAACGAACAAATTTGGGGCTCCCAGTACTTCCAGAGGTTGTTAAAAGAAGCGCAAGATGTTCATGAAGATTATGTTGGAAATATGTCGGACATCTAAATAAAGTGTAATCCCCAAATACAAATGAACAATCCATTACCTTTAATAGATCTTGATTTTCACTACTCGCCCAGATGTATGCAGGTTTATAAAGGTTAACCAATCTGCGCAACCGATCAATATGGATGGATGCATCCAAAAGCACAGGTACAACGCCGCCTCTAATAAAGCCCACGTAGCCAAATAAAGACTCTTTATTATTTGAACATAAACAAAAAACGAGCGTTCTTTCACCTACACTACCGCAGATCGCATCAGCTATTTCTATCATTTCAGAGTAAGAATAGTTTCGTTCAGCATATACGGCGGTACGGTTCCCAAACTCCTCCAAATTTTTGAACCTATTCATTAATAAAGTCTACTCCCAACCGTTTCAATAGCTCAATTCCCGACAGGTAAGAATTGAACTCGGTAATCCATTCGGAATCTAATGTGACATCAAAAACATCCTCCATCTCAGAAATGAGTCCCATATGTCCAATTGAATCCCATTCTGGTGTTGATCCAAGTGCTAAATCTTCACATACATCTTCTTCCTCCAAATCCAGGATATTGATAAATGCATTCCTATATTTTTCAATATTTCTCATCATTTACACCCTTTCAATCATTAATCATCTTGAAGATGCTGCACCTGAACTTTATATTCCATTGATAATAATAATCATTTTCAATTGCAATTCTAGCATATCGGTATTCAAAAAATCAACAACTCACGTAGACTGTTAAAAGAGGACATTTACCTCGTCTAAGTCACGTATTTTTTCTGTTTATTTTTCTCGTCATCAAGTGTTAAGTTCCACTTTCAACAAACTGAACGGCCCCCCAACAAAGCAAATTCGTGTTAATCTTGATTTCTCCCAGGACATTAAACAGATAAAAAGCGCCCAATCCCTTTTGCAGTAAGGGTTTAGGCGCTTTTTAATAAGTAACATAAATATCCAATTACTTGGCGGTTTTGACTATCTTTTATATATGGCGGTTTTTTTAATCGCTTTATATCAATAAAAATGAGTGACAAATTACCGTACAATTTGTCACTCATTTTACTATCCATTTTCCAATGTTTGCGGTAGGTAACGGAAATCTGTTAGATTACGAGGCTCTACATTCAACCATCAACTTATCTTTCACACGCGATTCCGTCTTTGTCGCGATCCTTGCTTCTATTGGCGTCATAAAGTGCTTTTGAAACAAAAGGCTTGTACTTTGTCTTGCCACCTTTATTTTTTACTTTGGAAGACTTGGCGATGCCGCCTTTATAAACCTTGTTGATTTCTGTACAGTTTTTGTAGACCTTTGGTTTTGCAGCTGCTTCAGTTTTGTTCGCATATCCAAATGATAATCCAATGACTAGGCCAGCAGATATAATAACCGAAAGAATCTTTTTCATTCGGGTGACCTCCTTTAGAATATTATGGTTCCCATAATAACCCAGTAGAAGGGCTTGCACAATAAAAAATTATCGCAAAAAATTACAAAATTAGACGATTGAGTGTCTCAAGAGCTCAGGCAGAATGTTTTTTGGGAGTGCTTTGCTGGAGTGAGATTTTTTCGGCTGATGTCTGTGTTTTGGTTTCTTCGCTTTTTCGAGGAAAGCTGTCCTGGTTTGTGCGTCGAGGGTCTTTGTTTATGGGGGTTGTTGTTGTGGTGCTGGTGCGGTTTGTCCGGGGGTTGTGGTGGTGGCGGGGATTGGGTTGGGTGGCGTTGAAAAAGGCATCCGGGTGGCGGATGCCTTTTATTTTGCCATGATGGTCTTGGTCTTAGACGACGTATTTCTCTGCGTCGATTAGGCGGTTGGCGGCTTGGCGTTTGAGTGCGATGACGTTTGTTGGTGTGTGCCGGGTGAATTTTCTTAGTGCTGATATGAGCATTCTCAGGGCGTCACCTTCTTCGGTGGCGACGAGTGTTTCTTTGGCGTGCTGTTCGATTTCGTTGAAGGCTTCCTGGCAGAAGATCTGGGTGTAGAGGAGCTTCTGCTGGGATTTTTCGAGGCCGGCTTTGTTGATGGCTTTTTCGGTTCTCAGGACAACGGATTCCATGGCGTATGCGTTCGAGATGATGTCGGCGATGTTGACGAGGATTTCCTGTTCCTGCTCGAGCGCTTTGCCGAATTTCTGGGCGGCGAGTCCGGCGGCGAGGAGACCGATTTTCTTGGCGTTTTTGACGAGATGTTTTTCCTGGGCGAGCGGTTCGTCGCCTGGCTCCTCTGGCATCATCATCATGAGCTCTTCCTGTAGCTGCTGGGCTTTCTGGAACAGCGGCAGCTCGCCTTTCATCGCCTTCCTTATATAGGTGCCAGGGACGAGCAGGCGGTTGATTTCGTTCGTGCCCTCGAAAATGCGGTTGATGCGCGAGTCGCGGTAGGCGCGCTCGATTTCGTATTCGGCCATGTAGCCGTATCCGCCGTGAATCTGGACGCCTTCGTCGACGACGTAGTCGAGTGTTTCGGTTCCGAAGACTTTGTTGAGTGAGCATTCGATGGCGTATTCGGCGATTGACTTTGCGACTTCGAGGCCGTCTTTGGCTTCCTCTTCGGTGAGGCGTCCCATCCGGTCTTCGAACAGGCCGACGGTTCGGTAGACGGAGCTTTCGGCTGCGTAGAGTTTCGCGGCCATTGTTGCGAATTTTTCCTTTGTCAGGTTGAATTGCGAGATTGGCGTCTTGAACTGTTGGCGCTGGTTGGCGTACTGGACGGTGATTTCAAAGGCGCGCTTGGCTCCGCCGACGACGCCGACGCCGAGTTTGTAGCGGCCGATGTTCAGGATGTTGAAGGCGATGATGTGGCCGCGGCCGGCTTCGCCTAGCAGGTTTTCTTTCGGGACTTGGGCGTCCTCGAGGATGAGTGTCCTGGTTGAGGAGCCTTTGATGCCGAGTTTCTTTTCTTCCGGGCCTACTGAGACGCCCGGGTAGGTGCGTTCAACGATGAAGGCGGAGAACTGCTCGCCGTCGATTTTTGCATAGACGATGAAGACGTCTGCAAAAGCTGAGTTGGTGATCCATTGCTTTTCGCCGTTCAGGACGTAATGGGTGCCTTCGGCGTTCAGTTTGGCGGTTGTTTTCGCGCCGAGTGCGTCTGATCCGGAGCCTGGCTCGGTCAGGGCGTAGGCGGCTAGTTTTTCACCGGTTGCGAGGTCTGGGAGGTATTTTTGTTTTTGTTGCTCGTTGCCGAATAGGACGATTGGCAGCGAGCCGATGCCGACGTGGGCGCCGTGTGAGATCGAGAAGCCACCGGCGCGGGCCATTTTTTCGGCGATGAGCGCGGAGCTGACTTTGTCGAGTGCGAGGCCGCCGTATTCCTCTGGGACGTCGGCTCCTAAGAGGCCGAGTTCGCCGGCTTGTTTCAGGAGTTTTACCGAGCGGTCGAATTCGTGGTTTTCGATGTGCTCGATTTGCGGCATGACTTCTTTTTCAATGTATTCCTCGGTTGTTTTCGCGATCATTTTGTGCTCGTCGGTGAAGTCTTCGGGCGTGAAGACGCGGGCAGCTGGGATGTCTTCAATTAGGAAGCTTCCGCCTTTGATGGGTTGGGTTTGAGTTTGGGTTGGGTCGAGTTGAGGTTGGTGCTGGGTCATTGCGATTCCTCCGTTTCGGGTTTGGGTTGAGTGAATGCATACCTGGTTCTGTTTTACGCGGGGGGATAGGCTGAGTGGACAGCGTTTCTCCCCCGCGACTGGGTATCCTTTTGGGCTAACAGTAAGATTGAGTTGGCAGATAAACAAAGCTGGTTTTTCGAGTTTGGTGAAAGAGGCAGCGGAACCGTCCCGGTGCTTCTTCGACTTCCGAATGATGCAACAGGACCGTCCCGGTGCTTCATTTGGCGCATTAACTGTTAGATTTGGCGCATAAAGGCCGGGATTTCGCGCATAACATGTAAGATTTGGCGCATAAAACTTTGCCGGTGGGCTTTGTTCGTTAACGAACCCCTTTATCAGCGTTCAGGATGCTGCTTTTAAAGCCGTCCTTTCATTAACGAGATGTTTTTTATTCTTTTTTGATGCGATTCTTGTTTTTTTCCGTTGAATGAAGCAGTGGAACCGTCCCGGTGCTTCTTTCGACTCCCGAATGAAGCAGTAGAACCGTCCCCTGCCTCACAGCAGTTCGAATACGCCTGCGGCTCCCATTCCGCCGCCAATGCACATGGTGACGACGCCGAATTGTTGGTTGCGTCGTTTGAGTTCGTGGATGAGTGATAGTGTTAGTTTGGTGCCGGTGCAGCCGAGCGGGTGGCCGAGTGCGATGGCGCCGCCGTTGACGTTGACTTTGTCTTCATCCAAGCCGAGTTCGCGGATGACCTGGATCGCTTGGGATGCGAATGCTTCGTTGAGCTCGAATAGCGAGATGTCGCTAAGTTCGAGTCCCGCGAGCTTGAGTGCCTTCGGGATGGCTACGACCGGGCCGACGCCCATGATTTCCGGCGGGACGCCTCCAACGGCGAAGGACCGGAATTTTGCCAGTGGCTTCAGGCCGAGTGACTCGGCTTTTTCGCGATCCATGACCATGACTGCGGCTGCGCCGTCACTTGTCTGCGAGGCGTTTCCGGCTGTGACGGTCCCATTGACGGAGAAGGCCGGGCGCAGTTTTGCCAGTGTTTCGACGTTTGTGCCTGGTCTTACTCCTTCGTCATTGGTGAACTGGAATGTTCTTTCTTTTAGTTTGTTGTCACTGCCGACTGAGCGGACGGTGACATCGACGGGGACGATTTCGTCCTTGAATTTGCCTTCCTTGATGGCGCGTTCGGCCCGCTCATGGCTGCGGACGGCGAATTCGTCCTGGTCCTGGCGGGTGACGCCGAATTTCTCAGCGACTTTTTCCGCGGTGTGGCCCATGCTCATGTAATATTGCGGGGCCGTTTCGGCGAGCCTGGCATTCGGTCGGGTGACGTGGCCCATCATCGGTACCATGCTCATCGATTCCGCTCCGCCGGCGAGTATCGTGTCGGCCTGGCCAAGCATGATTCGTTCGGCAGCGTAAGCGATTGACTGCAGGCCGCTTGAGCAGTATCGGTTGATAGTAATGGCTGGGACTTCGTACGGGAGTCCGGCCAGGCCGGCGATGTTGCGGGCCATGTTCAGGCCTTGTTCCGCTTCTGGCATCGCGCAGCCGATGATGACATCATCTATGTTTCCTTCGTAGTTGCCGGCCCGTCTCAAGGTTTCCTTGATGACGAGCGCGCCGAGGTCGTCGGGGCGAACTTGGGCGAGTGAGCCTTTTTTCGCCTTTCCGACCGGGGTGCGGGCTCCGGCAACGATGACCGCTTCTCTCATTGGGTTTCCCTCTCTTTCTGTCTAGGGTTTTTGGATTCTGGTGTTCTAGTAACCTAGAGTGTATTTTAGAAATTGTTGCGACTTATCTGTAATTGAGTTTTGTTTATCCGTGTGATTTTTGGTTTTATTCATGTAAATTTTGTTTTATCCGTGTGATTTTCAATATATCCGTATTTGGCAGTTGGTGAATGAACTGCCGGTTATATTGAAAGCCGAGCTTCGAAGCTTAATAGAGTGAACGAACTGCCAGCCACTTTTGAAAGCTAAGCTCCGAAGCCTAAACCAGTGAGGTTCTGTAACTTCTTTCGACTCTCGAATGAAGCAGTGGAACCGTCCCCGTGCCTCACTGGATGGTGCATATCGTCAAATATTTGGTTCATTAATCGAAGAAAGGAGTACATATTGTCACAAATAAGGTTCATTTCGTCACATTTACGGTATATATTGTCACAATTCTAAAACGCGTTTCTGCATTCCGGAACCATCTCCCCGTTTCTTTCGACTCCCGAATGAAGCAGTAGAACCGTCCCCGTGCTTCTTTCGACTCTCGAATGAAGCAGTGGAACCGTCCCCGTGCCTCACCCTGCCTCAGTTCCTAAGCGGCTTGCCCTTTAGGAGCATGTGTTGCATTCTTTGTTGTGATTTGGGTTCGGCGAGGAGGCTGAGGAAGGCTTCTCGCTCGAGGTCGAGCAGGTATTGTTCGTCTACTTCGGTGCCGTATGGGAGTTTGCCGCCGGCTAGGACGTAGGCGAGTTTTTTTGCGATTTTCATGTCGTGTTCGGAGATGTAGCCGGATAGCTTCATCGCTTCTGCTCCGAGTAACAACGCGGCATATCCGGTTTCGCCGACGACCGGGATCTTCTTCCGGGCTGGCGGTTTGTAGCCTTGTTCGCTTAAGCTTAGGACGGCTTGTTTCGCGTCATAGAGCTGGTGGTCGCTGTTGACGGAGACGCCGTCGGCCCGGTACAGGAAGTTGAGTTCGCGTGCTTCGTCGCCGGATGTTGAGACTTTTGCCATGGCGATGGTTTCGAATACTTTGGCTGCGACTTTCATTAGGTCGAATTCGACGCCTTTCGGGAGGGCGTTCAGGTGCCGGATGTAGAGCTCCTTGTTGCCTCCGCCGCCCGGGATGAGGCCGACACCGACTTCGACGAGGCCCATGTACGTTTCCATGTTTGCTTGGATGTGGGCGCATGGCAGGCACACTTCGGTTCCGCCGCCGAGTGTCATCTGGAACGGCGCGGCGACAACCGGTTTGGCCGAGTACTTGATTTTCATCATCGTGTTCTGGAACTGGCGGACGACCATGTCGAGGTCGAAGAAGTTGTCGTCCTGGGCTTCCATCAGAATCATCGCAAGGTTCGCGCCAACGCAGAAGTTTTTGCCCTGGTTGCCGATGACGAGTCCTTTGTAGTTCTTTTCGACTTCATCGATGGCAAAATTGATCATCTGCAGGATGTCTGGCCCTATTGCGTTGCTTTGCGAATGGAACTCAAGCAGCGCGACACCGTCTCCGATGTCGATCAGGCTTGCGCCGGAGTTCTTTTTGATGACGCCTTTTTCTTTTTTAAGTAGCTTTAGGTCGATGACTTTCTGGTTCACTTCGAGCGGCTTGTATTCGCCGTTGTGATAATACGTGTTTTCACTGTAGAAGGAGCTGTGTCCTTCGGCGAGCATGTCGGTGACCCACTGCGGAACCTCGTCGCCTTGTTCCTTCATTTTATTGACGGCGCGTTCAACGCCGATTGCATCCCACGTTTCAAATGGTCCCTGCTCCCAGCCGAAGCCCCATTTCATCGCGCGGTCGATGGACGGGATGTCGTCGGCAATTTTGCCAAGAAGCTCTGCCGAATAACGCAGAACCGGGCTCAGAATATTCCAGAGCAGCGTGCCGGCTCGGTCATCCTCGGCATATACAAGCGCTTTCAATTTATTCGCCTTGCCTTTTTCCTGTTTGGCAAGTTCGGTTGCCGATGTTTTTAGTCTTTGCCTTGGGCTGTACTCAAGTGTTTCCGGGTTCAGCTCGAGAATATCTTTATCTTCTTTTTTATAAAAGCCTTGGCCGGATTTGCTGCCGAGCCAGCCTTTTTCAAGCATCGCTTTCATGACTAGCGGAACGTCGAACACGTCTTTTTCAGTGCCTTCCGCCTGGTCGTAGACGTTTTTTGCCACATGGACGAACGTATCGAGACCGACAACGTCGAGTGTCCGGAATGTTGCGGACTTCGGACGGCCGATGAGCGGACCTGTAATCGAGTCGACTTCTCCGACTGAGTAGCTGCCCTTCAGCATTTCTCTCAGCGTGACGAGCAGGCCGAATGTGCCGATGCGGTTCGCGATGAAGTTCGGTGTATCTTTTGCCACGACGACGCCCTTGCCGAGTACGTCCTCACTGAACGTTTTCATGAACTGAAGGACTTCCGGGTCGGTGTGCTGTGTCGGGATGAGTTCGAGCAGTTTCAGGTATCGCGGCGGGTTGAAGAAATGTGTGCCGAGGAAGTGTTTCTGGAAATCCTCGGAGCGGCCTTCCGCCATCGCTTCGACCGAGATGCCGGAAGTGTTCGAGCTGACGATGCTGCCCGGTTTCCGGTGCTGGTCGACTTTCTGGAATACTTGTTTCTTGATGTCGAGGTTCTCGGTGACGACTTCGATGATCCAGTCGGCTTCCTTTAGGCGATGCAAATCGTCCTCAAGGTTGCCAGCTTCAATGAGCTGCAGGTTTTCTTTGACGGTGAGCGGCGCCGGCTTCTGCTTGAGCAGTTTCTGGAGCGACTCGGTGGCAATCCGGTTGCGGACTTGCTTGTCTTCGAGTGTGAGTCCTTTCGCTTGTTCGGCTTTGTTTGGCTCGCGTGGCACGATGTCGAGCACGAGAGTCGGGATGCCGATGTTGGCAAGATGAGCGGCAATGCCTGAACCCATCACCCCCGATCCGAGGACAGCGGCTCTTTTGATCAAGTGTTTTTGATGCGCCTTTTGCTGCTGCGATTGCGCGTTGTTTTGCGCATGAATTTGAGGTTGAATCACATGTGTCTCCCCCTTCGACAAAATTTGAATGAATACTCATTCATTTTTTCGGCAAAAAAATATGGAATGAAGTTTGAGGCCATTTTTGCAAAAAATCCTGGCCCCCAAAAAAGGCATCTCGCCCCTCTTCCACAAAACACCATGGAAATAAATGAGCCCCGTTACCTCTAATAATAAAATATTTAGAAAATTGGTGCAACATTTAAGTTATCAGCAATGTCTTCCAACTGAATCACGATGAGGCAGAGGACGGTTCCAGTGCCTTACTCGTTGAGTATAAGTTAGGATGATATGCATTTAGAAACTGCAGGAAACGCAAAACCTTCCAAACAATCAGGTTAGGAAGGTTTTTTGGCATGCTTATTGACGTTTAGTCCCTCGTTGTTTGATAAAGCAATTGTCTATTTATTACTTTCCTGTATTCCTAATTCTTCTTTATTAATGGGTATTTTTAATTCCAACTCTTTAATAACCTTTTGTTTAAAAATTGTTGTTGAAAAAAAGTTTAAATCCTCACTGTATGGTGTTTTGAATTTTATCAGCTGATTTTTACTATCGGGATTATCAATGTCCCCTTCTCTATTAATTACTTGCAGTTCGTTCTCTTTCATTAGATTAAATCTTTGTTTTCTAACTTTTACATAGTCGCCTATAACATCAAAATACACCCACACTTCTCCTTGTTTCTTTTCAATTTTATTAATAAGTATTCCGCCATCCTCTCCTTGATCGAGGAAAATGGGAAGCTTTTCAGTGATACTGATTTTATTGTTTTTGATCTCACTTATTCCATCATAATATGGTTGGATTGTAATAAATTCCGGAATATCTTTCATTGGCTCAAAAATAATCTCCGTTTTCATCGTTGCAATTCCATTTTTATACCGGTAACTGCTAATTTCGCCTCTTAATACCTTCATTTTCTTATTGTTAGGATCAAGAACATTATAAGAAATACTGGAATGCTTTAAGTTCATAGGCCGTTTATATTCAATTTTCACCAATGTCGCACTAGGCCCAAAAACAATTTCCGGAACCCTGAGTTCTCCTAATTCTGTTTTTTTGGAAACAGTCGGCGTAAATTCAAAGGCTTCACCCGTTTTCTCTACTGGCAAAGAAAATGCCCAATTTCCTTTTATTCTCTTACCTCCAACATCATCTACTGACACTAATTCCTGAATGGAAAGATTCAATGTGAATTTTTCAGGTAAAGCTTTCTTGAGATCGATATTTTGCACTTTTAAATATCGGTTCCCGATTTTTTTATCATTTGTTCCTCCTGAGAATCCATATGACGTGAGATCTTGGCCGTCTACCTTCATATTAAAAAGAAAAATATCCAAATTCTTGCCTTTATACCTTCCGCTAGTGGCTTCAATCGAATAGGAAACTGAAATCCTTGCCCCATCATACAGAATCTCATGAAAAGTCACCTTTACATCATTGTCAAGGACAGTTTGATTAATGTGTTGAACTTCAGTCTTTTCCACTGCCTTTTTTTGTCCCTCATCTCCATATTCAGAGAATAATGTCTGAATAAACGGGATTGCCGCCAATACTTGTTTGGGAATTGATGTTTGCAGCAACAGCCCTAAAGTAATGATGACAACTGCAGCTGGTATAAGAATCTTTACGGGGTGCATCTTTCTAACCAGGCGTCCATTGGATACTTCTATTTTTTGAAAAACCTTTTCCCTGTCCTTCTCAGTAAATCTGAGTTTTTCTTTTTCATCTTTTGATAACAGTTTTTTGATATTCCTTGATGGTTCATACATATGGAAGCACCCCCTGTTCTAATAGTGGAGTCAATTGTTTCTTTGCCCTTTGTAATCTTGACCGTACTGTTGCTTCGGGAAGATTCAGAATGATGGCTACTTCTTTGATTTTTAAGTCTTGAAAATACGTCATGAGAATCACTTCACGGTAGTTTACCTTTAACTTCATCACTTCCTGTAAAACCGAACGTGCAAACTCTTTATCCATCAGGTGCTCCTCTGCCGAATTCCCCGTCTGTTTTGGTTCAATATTTGTACCGAAAAGAATAATACGTTTGAACAGTGCACTTTTTAAATAATCTTTACATTTATTAATCGTGACTCTATACAACCAAGTCTTAATCGTACTTTCTCCCCTGAACTTCCCCATCTGTAGATAAGCGGTAACAAAGACATTTTGGACAATATCCTTAGCATCCTCGATATTTTTTACGTAAGAGTATGCTAGAATCGTCAATTCATCTCCATAATGAATCATAAGTTCCTCTACTTCTCTTTTTAAAGGATCTCTCGGATCTTCGTTTTCTATATTTTCGGTGCTCATTACATATGTATCCCCCTTTCACTAATTAGACGATTGAGAAGTTTAGATTTACTCAAATTTACAAATAAAAGAACCATGGGGTCACTTATTCTTGACTCTGCACCCTATTCATGTACAGAGGTTCGCATGGGATGAGGGAAGGGAATAACTTTTTTCGGGTTGAAAGAGTGATGCCCGGGTATATTAGAGGTAGATTGACTGCAGTTTTTACATACAAACGAACAGACAGATGAGGAATCAATGTAGGCAAAAGGGAAGGATTTTTTAGAAATGCTGAAACAAACAATCGAAAGTTTAATAAAAATACCAGGCGCAGCACAATTGCTCATTATTTTGCGCGGAATTTCCCAAGTCGTTCTAATTAATAATGCGTTGACTGGTGCGGTCATTTTATTTGCTATTGCGACTGTCTCTATTCCTCTTACGATCGCCGCCTTTGTTTCCTCGGCCATCGGCACACTGACGGCGTATTGGGGAGGAGCAGATAAAAACCGTATTCGGAACGGACTATTCGGCTTTAACTCAGTGTTGACAGGGATGGGGTTGATCCTCTATTTAAGCGGTCCTTATAAGTGGATAATCGCACTAGCCTGTGCCTTTATCACATCATTTATGACAGCGGCACTGATGCGGGCGATGACTCCAACCGGCTTACCTGTGCTCTCCATTCCCTTTATTCTTATAACCTGGATGATTCTGCTGGCATCGTATCGGCTAAAAGCGTTTACACTCACAACCGAGTTAATGCCACAAAATCTTTCGAATTGGAAATTGGATATTTCCGGTTCCATTAACTGGGCTACTGGATTGTTCGATGGAGCGAGGCAAGTCTTTTTTCTGCAAAACAGTGTGGCAGGGATCTTGATCCTTATCGGAATTTCAATCGCTGGTTGGAAGCTGGGAGTCTATGCTCTTTTAGGAAATATGGCAGCACTGGCGACCGCTTATGTCCTCGGGGCTGAGCATGCTTTAATTGACAATGGGCTTTTTGGATATAATGCTGTATTGGCCGCTGTTGCGATCGGTTCCGTGTATAGGAATCCACATAATAAGCTGGCTCCGCTGTCTGCAATCATCGCCTCATGCCTCACCGTTCTGGTCATTTCTGCAGTTGATTCCTGGCTGCTACCGTACGGATTGCCGGCATTGACTTTTCCATTTGTCCTTTCCACCTGGATTCTCCTAGGCGCCCGGAAAACTCAAATGAACTTCTAGATTGTCCAATATTGTAGCAACGTGGCTGACAATTAAAATCATTCATAGCGCTTTGCGGCAAATAGCCGTAAAGTGCTTTTATCTGTACTGGGTTATTATGAATTCTCATCCTCGGCGAATTACCTGTTTTGAGCTTGCATGAGTTCATATATTTTACGGGTGGTGTTGACATTTCGGACAGTCACTTGTTTATAAATCGTTGAACCAATGATTTTTGACATCCCGCTTTTTGTTGCGTTTTTCTTATCAATCGACCAAAGAATCGCGCCGGGCACATACCTCACCTGGTCAATGGTTGGTTTGATGACCAACCTCTCAAGCACAGATTCATTATCAATTTCGTCCCAAAGAAACAAGACATCACTTTTCATGTCTTTATCGTTTTTCCATGTGTCGGGAATGGCGTTAACAATTCCCCGCAAATCATCAATACTGCGAATTAATACCTTAATTCTCAGTCCGAAATCAGCATGGATTGCTTCTTCCAAAATACGTGAAAGTTCATTTTTTGCCAGGCTGTTGTGTGAAAAAATGATATTACCTGTGTTGATGTATGTGACCACATCGTTCGCTCCAGCCTGCTCAAACGTCTGTTTCAGCTGTTTCATATCTATTTTATTTTTTCCGCCCACATTAATCCCGCGAAGGAGAGCGATAAAGACCATACCCATCTTCCTTTCAACTTTATACTCGGTCGTGCCTTATATGCCGGTAGTAAGCTTGCTTAATCGACTTTCCAGCGCCGTTCTCCAAGTGTTAGCCAATTCTTCAACGGCCAAAACTTTCTTGATCCCATCAATATCCTTTTGCCTGTGAAAGTAAATCTCGTTTCCATAAAGAATCGATACTTGTTTTGGATGTGATTCCAATAATGTGATTTGTGAATCTTTCCGAACAAGACCTTCTTCTAAAACACGGCATAAATAACCAGTAAAACCAGTTTGAATGATCCTTTTTAAAAGAAAAGGATGATTCGTTCTTTTTGTAATCGTACTGCATGGAACCCTGCCTTGCGTAATTTGGATAACGGCTTCGCCAAGACGGAAGATATCGCCAATATGAACGTCGCTTTCGAGCATGTTTGTGACGGTTAAGTTTTCTCCAAAGTTTGCTGGCGGCAAAGGTTTTCCAAATTCTTTTGCCCAGAGTGAATAATGTTCATATGGATAAATGCAGACGGCGCGGTCGGGCCCGCCATGATGCTGCGTGTTCGCAACTCCATCCCCTACGAAACCTTCTTTTTTCAAAAAAGCCTCTTCAATAGCTTGTTTATAAATTCCTGTTTTCATTTCCTGATCGTTTTCGTACTTCATTATTTTAGGCAAACCGGTCGAGAAGTTTTTAATTTCAATCACTTTCTAGAACATCTCCTAGTAATTAGCTTTTTACTAATAGTATCACTTGTTTGGGACTAATTTTACCAAGCTCTCTCATTTACAGTCAATTTCCTTCTATACAGGAGGATGTCGCTTTTATTTTTAAAGGTTTAATATGATATTTTTGTTATAATACCAACTTAAGATCAATTGACAGAGGTGAAGAGAGGAAACTATGAACATGGAAAACGTATCAAATGTCGATAAAGTGGAATCGATAAAATCCTTAATATCGACAATTCGCAAACTCGAAAATGCCTTGGCTCAGATGACTGAGAAAGGGGCAAATACGACCTTAGTAAAAAAACGGCTCAAAGCTGTTACTATCGGCTTAGCTATGCTGGAAAACGTTTGGAATCAAAGGCCCCATCATTATACCGAGGAAGATTTAGCAGAAGTCCACACTGTTCTCACTGGTTTACTCCCATCAATCGAGAACGTTTATGCCAAGTCCAAGGAAGGCAGCCCTCAAAGGACGCTTTTGGAAAGAAGGAAGAAATCATTGGAACTAGCTGTACAGGCGATTGACGAGTCTTTGTATAAAAATTTGCCTTGATGAACAGTATAGCTGTGGTTTTTTGAATAAGCGGGACCTTTTTTTAGATTCTTAGAAACCAACCCCCTACTTTTTTGCCCGTTGGGGAACTTTAAAAGATCCATTCGGCCGATTCCAAGGGGGATTCATCCGAATCGTGGGGAGATTCGTCCGGATTCGGAGAACATTCGGCCGGATTCAATGGGGATTCGTCCAAATCAGATCTTTATTCGTCCGGAGCCGAAAAATCACTAAGCAAAATCCACCTTTAATGCATTCTCTATTCAACCGTAGGAACGCTTTCGGCCGATTCCAAGGGGGATTCATCCGAATCGTGGGGAGATTCGTCCGGATTCGGAGAACATTCGGCCGGATTCAATGGGGATTCGTCCAAATCAGATGTTCATTCGTCCGGAGCCGAAAAATCGCCAAGCCCTCCCCTATTCAATCGTAAAAAAAGCGCCTTAATCCTCCTTGGATTAAAGCACCGCGATGAGATTTCCACTTCAACTACTGAAATAAGTTGAAAATTTTTATAACAGCCCAAATTATAAACAAAGACCAGATGAATAGAATAATGGAACCGACTATCCAATTCTTCGGTTTACCGTTTTTCAGCATTTCTTCTGCCTTAGCTTCGCAATCTTTCAGGACATCCTTTGGAATCATCTTTAATGCAAAAACTATCGCGATTGGCAGGAGAATGACCTCATCTAGATAGCCGAGAAATGGGATGAAATCAGGGATTAGGTCAATTGGGCTGAACGCATAAGCAACGACCCCCGCGGTAAATGCTTTAGCATACCAAGGTGTTCTTTCATCTTTATATGCAAAGTAAAGAACGTATATTTGTCGTTTTAGATTCCTCGCCCATGATTTGATTTTGTTTAACATGATACCTCCTGTAACCGTAAGATATGGTTTTTTTCCCATTTACAACACTTCGCATGTTCTACAGAGATTCAGCCGGTGGGCAGTCCGATGTTGCTTTCATCCAATACAGGAATTCACCTTTTTAGGAACCTCTCCCATAAAGTTTCATCAACCATAAAAAATCCCTCGTGTGAACATGCAGCCAAGATACATTTGTCATTTTGATAAAACATTAAGTCTTCTGGCAGTTCCGGGCTAATCCACCCAAAAAGCGAATCGCTATATTCTTCCAAAAAATCCCTTGTTGCATTATTGAAATGAAAGTAATAAACGTACGCCGTATCTTCAGCAAGCCTTGTTGTTTCCCATTCCCGTTGAATTTTTCTTTCTATTAAATGTCCTTTCATATCGACTATTAAATCGTCAATGTAAGCAAGGCGCTCTTCTTCGATCTCCATCATTTGTCTATTCTCAACAAAAGCAAAACGATTACATTGTCTTGAAAGTAAGTCAATTAATTGTTTGTATTTTTTGCCTTTTACATTTTCATGCATCATGAGCATATTTCATTCCTCCATGGCCCACTAACCTCTCGTTTGTCTAATTAGGAATTCAACAAAAACATACGTTAATCCTGCCTGGATTAGCCCTCTATTCATTTCACAGAAAAGTTTCAGGCCTTAGGGAATGACCCCCTACTGATGCAGGATTCACTTGAGATAATGTTATTTTAAGTCCGAGTGGTTGGGAAAATTACGCCGCAACTATTATTTCAGCAAAACTTATTGGTATTTCTAAATTCATTTGATATACTTTACCGAATACTTACCAAGGTAGTCACTATGAAGAGAGGAGAAATGGCATGGATAGCTTACTTACTTACATCTCAATTGCTGCAATGATGGTTCTGATCCCAGGAGCGGATACGATGCTACTGGTGCGGAACACGCTCAGCTATGGCCAAAAAGCCGGGCGGTATACGATTCTTGGAATGGCAACGGGACTTATTTTTTGGACGATTATTGCGATTCTTGGCTTATCTGTCGTCATTGCAAAGTCTGTCATTCTCTTCAGCACAATAAAATATTTGGGAGCTGCTTACTTAATCTATCTCGGTATCAGAAGCTTTTTTGCGAAAAGCGGGGTTTCCCTGGAGGAGATTCAGGCACATGCAAATGTACCCGTGGATTCTTCGAGCCGGCATCATAAAGCGTCTTTCATGCAAGCATTACTCAGTAATGTCCTTAATCCAAAGACTGTTTTGGTTTACATCACCGTCATGCCGCAATTTATCGATTTGAGTGGAAATGTCAATCAGCAATTGATTGTTCTGGCATCCATCCTTACCGGACTCGCTGTATTGTGGTTTTTAATCCTCGTTTATGTCATTGATTTCGCAAAAAAGTGGCTGAAAAACTCCAAATTTCAAAAAGTTTTTCAAAAATCAACCGGCTTACTTTTAGTAAGTTTCGGCGTTAAAACAGGCATTTAAACCATTATCAAACACCGTTCAGACAACTGAACGGTGTTTCTTTTGGCAAATTAGGGACGGTTCTGGGTTTGCCGGGGCAGTCGCGCATGGCCGCCGACGCTATATTTTGCTTAATCTGTTTCACATCTGCTTTTTTACAGCCTCCATTAAAATATTTCAATCCTGTGATAAATATTAAATTCGAGCGCATACTGTTTCTTTTTCTTAAAATTAACATTATAATCCGCACTAGATGATTTTTTTAGGGAAAAATTATACTTCTAGCTTAGGGGAGGAGATTGATTATGAAGAAAATGATGTTTATGGTATTAACCGGTCTATTGGCCGTTGTTTTAGCAGCATGCGGAGGAAATGAAGAAAGTAAAGAAGCTAAAAATAATGATAAAGAAAAAACAGCGCAAACCGATCAACAGAAAGAACACCAAAAGCAAGTGGAAGAAATGCAAAAGAAATTAGAAGCACAGCAAATAGATGAAAAGAAAACTGTTGCCATAGTGAATAAAGAAGAAATTTCAGGAAGCGACTATAATAACGCTTTAGCTTCTGTACAAGGACAAATGCAGCAAATGGGACAAGATCCGACTTCTAAAGAAGCTGCAGAGCAAGTGAAAAGCCAAACCATTGACAGTTTAGTCAGACAAACTCTTCTGCTTCAAGATGTAGATAAAAAAGGCTATAAAGTTTCAGAGGCAGATGTTAATAAGCAGCTGGACGAAGTAAAAAAACAGTTTAAAACAGAAAAAGAGTTCGAAGCCGCTCTTAAAAAATCCGGCATCGATATAAAAACACTTAAAACTCAAATAGCTGACGATCTCAAACTTACACAATACTTTGAGAAAGAAGTGCCGGCGGGTAAAATAACCGATGAAGAAATTCAAAAAACGTATGATCAATTTGCGGAACAAGGAAAGAAATCTGGACAAGAAGTTCCAAAGTTTAAAGAAGTAAAACCGCAAATCGAACAATCTCTTCAACAGCAAAAACAGCAGGAAAAGATCGCTCAGCGAATTGAAGAGTTAAAGAAAAATGCGAAGATTGATATTAAGATTTAAGATGTTCCACACTAAACCGAACAGCTCAAAGGGTAATTGAGACAACGAAAAAGAAGATGAACCTCTACAAAATGATATGCTCCCCTTAAGGTAGACAGATTAAAAAATAAAAATCTGTTTACTTTAAGGGGAGTTTTTATTATGTCAAAAAGGGCACTTTCCCTCCAAGATAAAATCAAAATCATTCATGCATACGATA
>NZ_QWEG01000021.1 GCF_003515685.1 Neobacillus notoginsengisoli
TAAACACTGGTTATGCGACAGGAAATCATCAAAACGGGGTGTTACTGTCGCAAAAGTGCGGCTATGCGACAGTAATGCTTCAAAATCCAGGTTTCTTGTCGCATAAGTGCCGGCTATGCGACAGTAAAGTTTCAAAACCAAAGCTTATTGTCGCATAAGATAGGATATACGACAGTAACGCACAAAATCCGCAACTGAAACGATACCGTTAAAAAAGTTGACCAATGCATTCCCTCGTTTTGTTTCGCCTCCCGAATGAGGCACTGGAACCGTCCCCCTGCCTCAAAAAGTATTTCCTGGGTAGACATACACCGAATTGGGTTTTTGTACATAGACTAGGAAGAGTAGGTGCCTGATGATTATTCGGATTATTGTATACAATTATGGTTTTCGGGCACACTAGGGGTATGGAGGTGGGAGTTGTGGAATCTCAGCCAGTACAACATGAGGAAACGTGTGTTGTATGTGAAGGATTGAAAAAGAGAGGAATACATTTATATACTTCGTTTATTTGCTCGGATTGTGAAAGGGATATGATTTCCACGGAAACAAGTGACCCTAAATATACTTATTATCTGAGGCAGCTTAAAAAAGTGGCTGCGCCAGGAATCTTTTCGTGAAAAGTCCGTAAAGGGCTTTATTTTTTTGCCTAAATTACAAAGAGCAAAGGGATTCTGATAAAATGGATAAGACTCTATTTTTTAAGGGGAAAAAATGAAGCAAAAAATAATTCCTTTATATGATGCATTGATAAACCATTTAGAACATAGACCAATTTCTTTTCACGTTCCGGGTCATAAATACGGAACACTACTGAATCAAGATACAGGAGCTTATTTTGCAAATATAATGAAGTTGGATGCAACGGAGCTTTCTGGCCTTGATGATCTCCATTCACCAGAAGGGCCGATAGCGGAGGCGGAACAGCTTCTCACTGAGCTTTATCAAGTGGAAAAAAGCTTTTTTCTCGTTAATGGCTCTACGGTGGGCAATCTTGCCATGGTATTAGCAACAAGTTCGGAAGGCGGACGGTTTCTTGTTCAGCGGAACTGCCATAAGTCGATTGTAAATGCGCTGCGTTTAGCTAATGCAGAGCCTGTTTTCATAGAGCCTGAATATAACGGTGAATGGAAAGTTGCAGCGGGGCTGACATTGGAAGCTGTACAAGATGCGATAACTGCCTGTCGGGGTGCAAGTGGACTTATCCTTACATATCCAAACTATTATGGAATGGCAGATTCTATTAAAGAAATCATTCAGATAGCTCATGCAAACGGAATTCCAGTCCTGGTGGACGAGGCCCACGGTGCCCACTTTATCGCCGGGCAACCTTTCCCACCTTCAGCAATAACACTCGGGGCGGATCTTGTTGTCCAATCTGCCCATAAAACGCTTCCTGCCATGACGATGGGCTCTTTCCTCCATTTCAATAGTAAGCTTGTTAAGCTTAGTCGGGTAAAAGATAATTTACAGATGCTGCAGTCAAGCAGCCCGTCCTATCCGATTATGGCCTCGCTGGATTTGGCAAGGAGTTATTTAGGGACTTTTTGCAAAAAGGATGTGGATTTCCTTACTGGGCAGATTGACCGTTTCAGGGCAGCGCTTGCACATATTCCCCAGATTCGTGTACTGGAGTATAAAGGAGTCAACGACCCATTAAAAGTAACAATTCAATCAGCGTGTCATTTGAATGGCTTTGAAATTCAGCAGTTGTTGGAGCAGGAAGGAATTTTTTCGGAGCTGGCTGATCCACATAATGTATTGTTTGTTCTCCCGCTACTAAAAGAGGGAATGTCTTACCCATTCAGTGAAGCCGCAGAAAAAATAGCTGCTGCTTTGAAAAAATATCCAGTAAGAGAGACCGACTGTACAGTTTCTTCATCTGGAGGAGGAAGATCGAAGCTTGCCCTTTCCTATCAGGAAATGGATAAGCTTAAGCCAGGCCGGGTACTGGTTGAAAAGGCAGAAGGCTCCATTGCTGCAGAAACAATTATTCCCTATCCGCCTGGGATACCACTTGTGTTAAAAGGAGAGCTTATAACAGCTGAAATGGCTGAAAGCCTAGCAAATTTAAGGAACGCAGGGGCACGCTTTCAGGGCGGAGAGCGGCTTGAAAATGGTGAAATACTTATATACAAAAGAGGCTGATAGCTTCTTCAGGATTTTTTGGAGGTTAGGATGAAAAAGGGACTGTTTATTACAATTGAAGGGCCTGAGGGGGCAGGGAAATCGACCGCTGCCACTCTGATAGCCGAGAAATTAAGGATAGAAGGGTACGATACAATCATTACACGCGAGCCAGGGGGAATTGACATCGCGGAGCAAATCAGAAGAGTGATTCTTGAACCTGGCAATACTGCAATGGACCCTCGTACGGAAGCACTGCTGTACGCAGCAGCCAGGAGGCAGCATCTTGTTGAAAAGGTTAGGCCGGCACTGAAGGACGGCAGCATTGTTCTGTGCGACCGTTTTGTGGACAGTTCACTTGCCTATCAAGGCTATGCTCGGGGACTCGGGATCGATGAAGTGTATAAAATAAATGAATTTGCGATTGAAACGATGATGCCCGACTTAACGATTTATTTTGATATCGCTCCTGAGGAAGGGCTAGCCAGGATAGAAAAGCATCAGGGACGGGAAATCAACCGGCTCGATTTAGAAGAGCTTGATTTTCATCACCGGGTTAGAGAAGGCTACCAGCTTTTGCTTGGCCGTTTTCCCAATCGAATTCAAAAAATTGATGCTTCCCTGGATCTTAAAGAGGTGGTAGAAGAGGCTTTTTCCAAGATCAAGAAACTCTTGGTATCCAACTAGATGGTTCATTACTGGCACTTATATCAATCTTTTTTCTTTTACAGTAAATTTCCAACTCCTTCGGGCATGTGCGATGGGGGATTTCCTGTTATAATGAGATAAAGTTAGAAGCCGGCTAACGAATAGAGGAGGTTGCGTGATGAAGTTAATCATTGCGGTCGTTCAGGATCAGGACAGCACCAGGCTTTCGAATGCGCTCGTTGAACATAATTTCAGGGCAACAAAGCTTGCGACAACAGGGGGCTTTCTTAAGTCGGGCAATACAACCTTTATGATTGGTACGGAAGATGCGCGGGTTGAAAAGGCCTTGGAGGTCATTAGAATCAACTGCAAATCCAGGAATCAGCTAGTTGCGCCAGTATCTCCAATGGGAGGAAATGCAGACTCTTATGTTCCTTACCCTGTTGAAGTTGAAGTAGGGGGAGCAACGGTATTTGTTTTGCCAATCGAACAGTTTTCGCAATTTTAAAGGATTTCGGTAAACAGGATGGCCCTACCATAAAAGGGCCTTCCCTATATTTTTTTAGAGTGAGAAAAAAGGCAGGTGAGCGTATTTGCCGAAAAAGTGGGACGAGCTTGAAGAGATACAGCCTGCGGCATTGAAAATGATAAAAAACAGCATAGTTAAAGGCCGTGTGGCGCATGCTTATTTGTTTGAAGGCATGCGTGGAACTGGGAAAAGAGATGCAGCCATCCTCCTTTCAAAAGCACTCTTTTGTGAAAGCCCGGTTGATGGGTATAAACCTTGTGAAACGTGTCTGAACTGCAAAAGGATTAACAGCGGCAATCATCCTGATCTTCATGTGGTTGAGCCGGATGGCCTTTCCATAAAGAAACAGCAAATCAAGGATCTCCAGGAAGAGTTCTCCAAGAAAGGGATGGAGTCATCCCGAAAGATTTATGTGATTGTCGATGCGGAAAAAATGTCTACGGGAGCATCAAATTCACTGCTAAAATTTCTTGAGGAACCGGGGGCCCAGACAGTTGCATTGCTGCTGACTGAGAATCCCCAAAAAATGCTTCCGACCATCCTCTCACGATGTCAAATGATTATGTTCAGGCCCTTAGCGCCTGATATTTTTATAAAAAAACTTGTCGAAAATGGGGTTGATCCGGATTCGGCTCCTCTCCTAGCCCAATTGACAAATAATGTTCATGAGGCGTTGGACCTAAATAACCAGGATTGGTTTGCACAAGCCCAAAAAATAGTGGTAAAATTATATGAAGTGCTGAAAAAAGATCCGCTCGAAGCAATGGTTGCTCTTCAAGGGGAATGGTTCACGCACTTTAAGGAAAAAGATCAGATTGACCGCGGATTGGATCTACTGTTACTCGTATTCAAGGACTTATTATATATACAATTGGGTAAACAGGAGCAAATTGTTTTCATAAAGGAAGCCGGACGGCTGCAGCAATTTGCCTTGCAAACCCGAACACGTAGCCTGGCCGGTCAGATGGCTGCGGTACTCGAAGCTAAACGGAGGCTTCATGCGAACATGAATCCTCAGCTCCTGATGGAACAGCTCGTGTTAAAAATGCAGGAGGGATCAGCATTTGTATGATGTAGTTGGGGTCCGCTTTAAAAAAGCGGGAAAGATCTATTACTTTGATCCCGGCGATCTGCCTATAGAAAAAGGTGACTATGCCATTGTCGAAACCGTACGCGGAGTGGAATTCGGCAAGGTGGTCATTGCCCGTAAACAAGTGGACGAACATGATGTTGTCCTTCCTTTAAAAAAGGTTGTACGGATAGCAGATCATAAGGATAAACTTATTGTGGAAGAGAATAAGCTTGCTGCAAGAGAAGCATATGAAGTGTGCTGCGAGAAGGTAAGCGGCCATCAGCTTGATATGAAGCTTGTAGATGTTGAATATACATTTGACAGGAATAAAGTCATTTTTTATTTCACTGCCGATGGACGTGTAGATTTCAGGGAACTTGTAAAAGATCTGGCATCCATATTTAGGACAAGGATTGAATTGAGGCAAATTGGGGTCAGGGATGAAGCGAAGATGCTCGGGGGCATCGGACCGTGCGGCAGAATGCTGTGTTGTTCCACTTTCCTTGGCGACTTTGACCCTGTATCAATTAAAATGGCAAAGGACCAAAACCTATCATTAAATCCTACTAAGATATCCGGTCTTTGCGGGCGCCTGATGTGTTGCCTTAAGTATGAAAATGATGAATATGAGACAGCAAAAGACCTACTTCCAGACCTTGGTGAAATTATTTCCACACCGTTAGGCAGGGGTAAGGTAGTTGGCTTAAACATCCTTGAGCGAATCCTCCAGGTTGATATAAAGGAGCAAGAAAGAGTCCTCGAGTTTACCCTTGATGAAATTCTAAACGAAGGAGCTTTTTCTGTACCATCCACAGATTAATGAGGTGGAAAAAGTGGATAAAAAAGAGATTTTTGAGTCGATCGATACAATGGAAACACAAATCGGCAGTCTTTACCAGCAGCTTGGTGCATTAAAACAGTACCTTACAGAAATACTGGAAGAGAATCATTCTCTTAAGCTCGAAAATAATCTTCTCAGACGCCGCCTTGACGGGGTGGCGGACGAGAAGGACACAGCAGGGAAAAAGGGAAAGAAGACAGGGGCTACCGATACAAAGTCATTTGACATCGGGGAAGGCTATGACAATTTGGCCCGCCTTTACCAGGAAGGTTTCCATATATGCAATTTGCATTTTGGCAGCCTGCGCAAAGAAGGCGATTGTTTATTTTGCCTGTCATTTCTTAATAAAAAATAATGCCTTCCCCAGCCGGGAAGGCATTTTTTCGCTGATTTATGAGAAGCTGCAGAAACCGGAGGAATTTGATAGTGAATTTAATAGGAGATGAACGGCTGGATTATTTACTGGCTGAGAATTTGCGGATTATCCAGAGTCCGTCAGTATTCGCTTTTTCACTTGATGCTGTTTTGTTAGCGAGATTTGTATATGTACCAATCCAAAAGGGCAATATGATTGATTTGTGCAGCGGCAACGGTGTTGTCCCGTTGTTCCTTAGTACTAGAACGAAGGGAACGATTACGGGGGTAGAAATTCAAGAACGGCTTTATGATATGGCTGTGAGGAGCATTGCCTATAATGGCCTTGAAGACCGGCTGGAGATGATTCAGGGGGATATAAAAGAGATGCCTTCTAGGCTCGGCTATGGAAAATTTGATGTCGTCACTTGCAACCCGCCGTATTTTAAAACGCCGCCAACGAGTGAAATAAACGAAAATGAACATCTGGCGATTGCAAGACACGAGATTTTGTGTACGCTTGAGGATGCAATTCGCGTTTCGAGCGCACTAGTGAGGGCAGGTGGAAAGGTCGCTTTCGTACACAGGCCTGACAGGTTGAATGATATGATTGAACTGATGAGAAAATACCGGCTGGAGCCAAAGAGGATAAAATTTGTTCATTCAAAAGAAGGGAAAGAGGCAAATACAATGCTTGTGGAAGCTGCGAAAAACGGACAGCCCGGGCTGAAAATTCTCCCTCCTCTTGTTGTTTACGACGGGAATAATGAGTATACTCCGGAAGTTAGAGAGATATTATATGGAAACGATTAACCATTATTTTTATGTATTATTATGCGGGGATGGAAGTTATTATGGAGGTTATACAACTGATCTCAAGCGGCGCGTCAGGCTTCATGATGAAGGAAAAGGCGCGAAGTACACGAGGGGGCGTGGGCCGGTGAAACTCATTTTTTCTAGGGCCTATTCGACCAAGACGGAGGCCATGCAGGCGGAGTATCGGTTTAAACAGCTTCCACGCCTGAAGAAGGATGCATTTTTGGCAAGGGAAAGAGGTGAGGGGATTGCAGCAACAGAAAAGTTTTGAAAATGAAGATTGTAAGGGAATTCTCTATCTTGTCCCGACCCCGATCGGCAATTTGGAAGATATGACTTTCCGTGCGATTCGGATTCTGAAGGAAGCGGATTTCATTGCAGCTGAGGATACAAGAAATACGAAAAAACTTAGCAATTATTTTGAAATAGAAACCCCTATTGTCAGTTATCATGAACATAATAAGGAAGCAAGTGGCATGAAGCTCCTGGAAAAGATGAAAGAAGGGGCGAGAATTGCCCTTGTGAGCGATGCTGGCATGCCAGCCATATCAGACCCTGGCTATGAGCTTGTTGTAGAAGCAATAGAGGCTGACATAGCTGTTGTGCCGCTTCCGGGTGCCAATGCAGCCCTCACTGCACTGATTGCGTCTGGACTTCCCTCCCAGCCGTTTTATTTTTATGGATTTTTAAACCGCCAGAAAAAAGACAAAAAGTTAGAGTTGGAATTATTAAAAAAACAATCAGATACGATCATTTTATATGAATCGCCTCACCGGCTTAAAGAAACACTCGGCCTGATACAGGATATTTTGGGAGACCGGAAAATTGTCCTTTGCAGGGAACTGACAAAAAGGTATGAGGAGTTTATACGCGGTACTATTTCAGAGGCAATTGCCTGGTGCAATAGCGGAGAAATTCGTGGAGAGTTCTGCCTCATTCTTGAGGGCCGGGAGGATCAACGTGCGGAAGGACGTCCATGGTGGGAAGAGATGGGTATACATGAACATGTTAACCATTATATTTCAAATGAAGAGCTTTCCTCCAAGGAGGCTATTAAAAAAGTTGCCGCTGACCGCAGCGTGAGCAAACGGGAAATATACCGGGAATACCATGTGGACTAGAAGAATAAAGGCTTCCCCTCGTCGGGGAAGCCTTTGTTGGTTGCTTATTTGCTGAATGCTGCCTGAATTTCTTTAATAAGTTGTTCAGCACCTTCACGGCTGAGGATTAGCTTGCCTTCTGCAAGGGAAATGTTGTCATCGGAAACTTCACCTGTCACCTGGCAAGTCATGTTTGGTTTGTATTTTTTTAGAATGATGCGCTCGTCGTCCACATAGATTTCCAGAGCATCTTTTTCAGCGATGCCAAGTGTGCGTCTTAATTCGATTGGAATAACCACCCGGCCGAGTTCATCAACTTTACGGACAATACCTGTAGATTTCATTACAAAATTTCTCCTCTCATATTGAAAAGTAGTACAATTTTCGTCATTATTCGACAAATTTTTAATAACTTTATAATACCAGTGTTTCCCAAATTCGTCAATCCATTTTTCGTTAAAAAAGGTTAAAAAAGTTTTGTTACTCTGACAAACCTTATCATACCAGTCATTCAAGAGCTATATGATGTTTACTGGCAATAAAGGGAGCCTATGCCAATTGTTTTACTAGAATAATAAATCATCAACTATTTTACGTAATTCGACAAAAGCAGACGTATAGAGTGCCGGCGAACACAACTATATTATACGGCAAAGGTTTTTGTTTTGTAGGGATAGAAATAAAACAAACTCACCAGTCAGGAGCATTATATTGCAGAATAGTTGGTTTTTCGGTATATTTTGGTGATAGAAGCTGAAAAGAAAAGGCAATAATGACGATATCAGCCTTTATGAATAAGCATTAATTAAGGAGGGATCTGGATGGGAAATAAAGAAAAAACATTTTATCTGACAACCCCTATTTACTACCCGAGTGGAAATTTGCATATAGGGCATGCATATACGACAGTGGCGGGTGACGCGATGGCCCGGTATAAACGCCTTCGCGGATACGATGTGATGTATTTGACTGGAACGGATGAACATGGCCAGAAAATTCAGCGAAAAGCAGCTGAGGAAGGCTTGACTCCACAGCAATATGTAGATGGCATTGTAGAAGGAATCAAGGAACTTTGGGAAAAATTAGATATTTCCTATGATGATTTTATCAGAACTACCGAGGACAGGCACAAAAAATCGGTCGACAAGCTTTTTGCACAGCTTGTCGAACAGGGGGATATTTACCTTGACCTGTATGAGGGCTGGTATTGTACCCCTTGTGAATCCTTTTATACGGACAGACAGCTTGTCGAAGGAAATTGTCCCGATTGTCACCGTCCCGTTGAAAAAGTGAAGGAAGAGTCTTATTTTTTCAAGATGAGCAAATATGCTGACAGGCTATTGGCTTTTTATGAAGAAAACCCTGAATTCATCCAACCTGAATCTCGGAAAAATGAAATGATTAATAATTTTATTAAGCCGGGGCTTGAGGATCTTGCTGTCTCCAGAACGACATTTGATTGGGGAATTAAGGTTCCTGGCAATCCGAAACACGTGATCTATGTGTGGATCGATGCATTGTCGAACTATATTACTGCACTTGGATACGGAAGCGATGATGATTCAAAGTACCAGAAATATTGGCCTGCTGATGTCCATCTTGTAGGAAAGGAAATTGTCCGCTTCCATACGATTTACTGGCCAATCATGTTAATGGCGCTGGGGCTCCCTTTACCTAAAAAGGTTTTTGCACACGGCTGGCTTTTGATGAAGGACGGTAAGATGTCCAAGTCAAAAGGGAATGTTGTCAATCCGGTAACGCTTATTGACAGGTACGGCCTTGACGCCCTTCGTTATTATTTGCTCAGGGAAGTGCCTTTTGGGTCGGACGGTGTCTTTACTCCAGAAGGATTTGTCGAACGAATTAATTTTGATTTGGCCAATGACCTCGGAAACCTGCTGAATCGTACTGTTGCAATGATTGACAGGTACTTCGATGGAGAGATTCCAGTTTATAGCGGTTCCGTTACTGAATTTGATGATTCCCTCTTGAACATGAATAAAGATACCGTTGCAAAATATGAGAATGCAATGGAAAAGATGGAGTTTTCGGTCGCGCTTTCGAGTGTTTGGCAGCTTGTCAGCCGGTCAAATAAGTATATTGATGAAACGCAGCCCTGGGTACTTGCAAAAGATGAAGAACGGAGAGCTGAGCTCGGATCCGTCATGGCTCACCTTGCTGAATCGCTCCGCATGATTGCTGTCCTTCTTCAGCCATTCCTGACCCGCTCGCCACAAAAGATTTTTACGCAGCTTGGCGTTGAGAGCAGCTCTTTAAGGGCTTGGGAAAGCCTGGAGGAATTTGGCGTGATTCCTGAGGGGACAAAAGTATCCAAGGGTGATCCGTTGTTCCCGCGTCTTGAAATTGCTGAAGAAGTAGAGTTCATTAAAGGGGAAATGCAAGGAACGGCTGTACCCGCTGCAGACACAAAGCAGGAAGAAAAACAAGCAGAAAAACCCGAAACCGAAGAGATTTCCATTGATGAATTCATGAAAGTTGATTTGCGGATTGCGGAAGTACTTCATGCCGAGCCAGTTAAGAAGGCAGATAAGCTTTTGAAGCTCCAACTTGACCTCGGGTATGAAAAGCGTCAGGTTGTCTCTGGCATTGCCGAATATTACAAGCCTGAGGAACTCATTGGCCGAAAGGTTATTTGTGTAACAAATCTGAAACCGGTAAAATTGCGCGGCGAGCTTTCCCAAGGAATGATTCTAGCCGGGAAGGCTGAAGGGACCTTGTCACTTGCGTCTGTTGATCAAACCTTGCCAAATGGTACGCAAATTAAATAAAGATGAATCAGGAAGGAGGAGGGAATGCCCGCAGCACAACAATCTGCGGCGCATTCCTTTTTCCGTACTAAGACGAAGGGAAGTGGTAATCATGCTGATTGATACACATGCGCATTTAAACGCGGAGCAATATAGTGAAGATGTGGAAGAAGTCATGGCCCGGGCAAAGGAAAATGGAGTGGAAACCATCGTCGTGGTTGGATTTGACCGCCCGACAATTGAAAAGGCAATGGAGCTGGCAAAAGCTAATGATTTCATCTATGCCTGTATTGGCTGGCATCCAGTAGATGCCATTGATATGACGGATGAAGATCTTGCCTGGATAGAGGAGCTGTCCGCCCATCCAAAGGTTGTCGCGCTTGGAGAAATGGGACTTGATTACCATTGGGACAAATCACCCAAGGAAATCCAAAAAGAGGTATTCAGGAAGCAAATCAGGCTGGCAAAAAAAATTAAGCTGCCAATCGTGATTCATAATCGGGAAGCAACAGCTGATATCGTTGAGATATTGAAAGAGGAAAATGCATCTGAAGTTGGGGGAATCATGCACTGCTTTAGTGGGAGTGTTGAAACTGCTAAGCAATGTATAGATATGAACTTTTATATTTCTCTAGGAGGGCCAGTCACTTTTAAGAATGCAAAAAAGCCAAAGGAAGTGGCAGTCGAGATTCCACTCGAATGGCTGCTGGTGGAGACGGATTGTCCTTATCTAACTCCCCATCCTCATAGGGGAAAGCGGAATGAACCAGGCTATGTAAGGCTGGTGGCCGAGGAGATTGCCATTATTAAAGGGGTTTCTTTTGAAGAAGTGGCAAATGTGACAACCGCAAATGCAAAAAAATTATTCGGCATAAGCTGATACGGAAACCTGTCGAATAAGCAGACAAGTTGTCCACTTTTTTCCTAAAAACAAAAAGTTCTACAAGTCTCCTTTTCTTCATAGGATAACCATGTCGATAAGTTATTCTTTGCAATTCAGGGAGGGATGTGCATAATTAGAACTACCGTCGGAAAAGTACCTAAGTTGACAGTCGGCAATATAGTTCTATATAATCACTCCAAGAAAAGGAGGCGTTTTTCATCGGGTCTATTCACATGAAAAGCCTGTTTCCAACGTCTTTGAGTAAAAAGCAATATATTATTTTTTTTGCCAGTTTCCTAGTTTTCGCAACTACTCTTGGAATCCTCTTTTATGAAGGGACCAAAAAAACGGTCGCCTTGACCCTAGATGGCAAGGAAAAGGTGGTCGAGACCAGGGCAGAAACTGTTGAAGATCTATTAATGGAACAGCAAATCACTGTAAACTCAAATGACTATTTGTTTCCCAAGATCAACACCAAAGTGAAAAATAACCTGGAAGTCGTCTGGGAGAAAGCTAGACAGGTTGAAATTGTAAAAGATGGCGAGAAGAAAACGATATGGACAACTGCTGATACGGTTGCGGAGCTCCTTCATGAGCAGAAGATCACTCTGATTGAACATGATCATATCTCTGCCCGGCCAAAGACTCCAATTAGCGACAACATGCGTTTAGAAATTAAAAAAGCATTGAATGTAAGTTATATCGACGGTACGAAGAATGAACAAAAAGCGTGGTCCACTTCGGCTACGGTCGCTGACTTTTTGACACAACAAGGCATTGTATTGAACACATTGGACCGAGTTGAGCCTTCCCTCAATGAAAATATTCAGGAGGATGGCGTGATAAAAATCATTCGGGTAGAAAAAGTCACCGATGTAGTGGAAGAACCAATCAATTTTGCCGTAGTAACAAAGAAGGATGCAAAGCTGGACAAAGGAAAACAGAAAGTTGTGACCGAAGGGAAAGAAGGGCTACTTTCTAGGAAGTTTGAAGTAATCCGGGAAAATGGCACAGAGGTTTCACGGAAATTAATCAGTGAGAAAACGGTTAGTGCAAAACAGGATAAGGTTGTTGCTGTAGGCACCAAAGTCCTCGTGGCACAGGTATCGCGCGGCGCGGCTCCTGCAGGCGGCAAGGAATTCTACGTTTCCTCAACTGCCTACACGGCCGGATGCAATGGCTGTTCTGGTACAACAGCCACAGGAATCAATTTGCGCGCAAACCCTAATGTAAAGGTTATTGCTGTAGACCCAAGGGTTATTCCGCTTGGATCGAAGGTATATGTTGAAGGATATGGATACGCAATAGCAGCCGATAAAGGGTCTGCAATCAAAGGATATAAAATAGACGTCTTTTTTCCCAATTTGTCGGATGCATACAGATGGGGGACGAAGAGAGTAAAAATTAAGGTATTAAACTAGCTGTCTGATGCAGAGGAGTGATCCTCTGCATTTTGTTTTGCCCGCTTTTTCCCCTATACTAATATTTATCCTTGTTATCTACTATTTAGACGGATAACATTACAAAAAGGTTTCAAAACTTTTGCAAAAAGATTAATTTTTAATTTTGTGTTTTTCATTGGAGGAAATATGAAGATAAAAGAAATCATCGTCGTTGAAGGAAAAGATGATACAACCGCCATCAAAAGGGCAATTGATGCAGACACAATCGAAACAAACGGTTCTGCTCTTAATGAGGAAACGATTGGAAAAATCATTCTGGCAAAAGAAAAACGAGGGGTCATCATTTTTACCGACCCTGATTTCCCTGGGGAAAAAATCCGCAGTGAAATAACCAGGAGAGTTCCGGGCTGCAAGCATGCCTTTTTGCCGAAAGAAGCGGCCATGGAAAAGCTGGGTCGTGGTCTAGGTGTCGAGCATGCTCATCCGGAGGCTATTCGAGCGGCATTGAAAGATGCCCAGTTTATGAATGAAGAAGCAGCCGAGGAAATTACGCAGGATGATCTCATTGACGCGGGACTAATCGGCGGCCATGGCTCGAGTGAAAAAAGGGCCAGGTTAGGGAAGATATTAAAAATTGGCTATACAAATGGCAAGCAGCTTCATAAACGGCTGAAAATGTTCCAAATCAGCAGCCGGCAATTTGCCGAGGCCTTAAATGCCATTCAGCAGGAGGATCAAAATGAATAAAGAAATCGCAACACCTATACGGACGAAAGCAATTCTTGACAAATACGGCTTTTCATTTAAAAAAAGCCTGGGGCAAAATTTCCTAATTGATACGAACATATTAAGAAAGATCGTTGAGGCGGCCGGCATCACTGGCGAAACAGGCACAATCGAAATAGGGCCAGGTATTGGGGCGCTGACAGAACAGCTCGCGAAGGTGAGCAGGAAGACGGTGGCCTTTGAAATCGACCAGCGCCTTCTGCCGATTCTTGCCGATACTCTTTCACCCTACCAGAACGTAAAGGTCATTCATCATGATTTTTTAAAAGCCAATGTACCGGCGGTCATTGAGGAGGAGTTCGGGCCGGATACAGATCTCGTTGTTGCGGCCAACTTGCCTTACTATATCACCACGCCCATTATTATGAAAATCCTTGAAGAACGCCTTCCTGTCAGGGCGATTGTTGTCATGCTGCAAAAAGAAGTCGCAGACCGGATATCGGCAAAACCCGGATCCAAGGATTATGGCTCCTTGTCGATTGCCATTCAATATTATACGAGGGCAGAAACGGTCATGATTGTCCCGAAAACAGTTTTTGTTCCACAACCGAACGTTGATTCAGCTGTCATCCGCCTATCTGTACGAAAGGAGCCGGCTGTCAGTGTCATGGATGAGCAATTTTTCTTTGAAGTGACCCGGGCGAGTTTTGCACAGCGACGTAAAACGATTCTCAATAACCTGACAAGCCAATTGGCAGGCGGAAAGGAAAAGAAGGACAAAATACTGGCAGCGCTAAGAACAGCGGAAATTGAACCGTCAAGAAGGGGAGAAACGCTATCTTTAGAGGAATTCGCTCGCTTGAGTAATGCACTCATGCCTTCCTTTCGTTAACCTTGGATTTACCGGCTCCTGTCACCTGTTTTCGTAAACCCGCATAGCTTATGGAAGAAACCTATTGGGGTGAATTCTGTGGCTATAAAAAAGATGGATATCGTCGGCAGGCGTTCGTATAACTGTGATATTCTTTTCAGAGTTATTGACATCATTGAAAAGGATGGGCAGCAAATAGCCTATCTTTATGGAGAGTACATCCGGCTCGCGGCAGATGCTCCTTGTGATGACCTCGTCATCATGGGCAAGGCAGAGAGGCAAAAGCTGACAAATGAATACCGCTCAAAGGAAGAGCAATCACTTGAGCTATTCCGCCAAGATGTATCCTTATTAAAGCAGCGTCAGGAATACGATGCGACAGGCGGATATGCAAAACAGGCCAATTTTTTTCAAATACCCGGCAAGGTTCTCCATCTTGACGGAGATCAATCCTATTTAAAAAAGTGTCTCGCACTTTATGAGAAAATCGGCATCCCTGTCTACGGAATTCATTGCAATGAAAAGGAAATGCCAGGAAAAATAGGTGGGCTTCTAGACTATTACCGCCCGGATATCCTCGTTGTTACCGGGCATGATGCTTATTCAAAATCAAAAGGTAAAATGAGTGATGTGAATGCGTACCGGCATTCAAGGCATTTTGCCCAGACGGTTAGGGAAGCCAGGAAAAAGGTTCCTCACCTCGACCAGCTTGTCATTTTTGCTGGAGCATGCCAGTCACATTTTGAGTCGCTCATCACGGCGGGAGCGAATTTTGCGAGCTCACCCTCGAGAATTAACATTCACGCACTCGATCCTGTTTATATCGTGGCAAAAATAAGCTTCACTCCCTTCATGGAACGAATTCATGTCTGGGATGTTCTGAGAAATACGTTAACAGGTGAAAAAGGTCTTGGAGGCATTGAAACAAGGGGTGTGCTGCGGACGGGAATGCCATACAGGCCGGAATATGCAGGAGAAGGGGAATAAGCCTTTTAGACAGGGCTTATTTTTCTTTTGGCCCTCGAAAAATGCCTCTACATAGAAACGGGATGCAAGGGCATTCTAATAAATGTTGAATTTTAAAAGAAAAAGTAGAACGAAAAGGATTGACAATCTTTTTACTCGACTGATATAATTTATAGTTTTTATTTGACAGAATTATGTCAGTGTGTTATACTTTACACAGTGAGGTGGACCGAATGCCAAAAAAACTTGCCGATATTAAGAAGGCTCTAGATTCAAATTTGGGTAAAAGGCTCTTGCTTAAGGCCAATGGAGGGCGCAGGAAAACGATTGAGCGTTCAGGAATCCTAGCCGAGACATACCCATCTGTATTTGTTATTGAACTGGATCAGGAAGAAAATGCATTTGAACGTGTTTCTTACAGCTATGCAGATGTACTGACAGAAACAGTAGAAATCACCTTTTACGAAGAAGCAGCAGGACGAGCAGCATTAAGTTAGATACAATATGCAGGGCAGCGGCCATAGGGTCCGCTGTTTTTGCGTTTATAGGACTTCCTTCTCCTCCTAACGATAACTCAACCTCGAATCACTTCGTTCATCGTATTTCCTTTATCTCGTTCAGAGCCCTCCAGTCCATACGACGCTAAACGGCCGCTTCCGCTTTTCTAGTGTCCAGCTGCAGCGGCTAGGGGCTCGGGTCTTAAGTCAATCCGTCAAGAAGGCAAAGAACGCCTTCTGGCCGACTTGTCTTAAGCCTGTCGCCCCTGAACGAGCCGCTTCCGCTTTTCTGTCAGGATTTAGGCATTATCAAAAGTAGGCGTTACTTGCATACTAAGAATGCCGCGTCCGCAAAAAGGGGTTGTTTTAACTTGGCAAGGAGACGGGGTATTATGTCGGACCGTTTTAAAGAAGAACTTGCAAAGGATCTTGGTTTCTATGATGTCGTCGAGAGAGAAGGATGGGGCGGCATCAAGGCTAGGGATGCGGGGAATATGGTGAAACGCGCCATCGAGCTTGCCGAACAGCAGCTCTTACAGGGACGAAAAGAGTGAAACCGCTTCAATTGCGCAGGTTGGGAATTGTCCTTCTTGCGAGCGGTTTTGTCTATAAAAAAATTAGCAGGCTTGCTGCGGGGGACGCTTTTTCTCTGAAAAAGGAAGAGCACCTTGAAGAGCCGGGGACAGCCTGGTTTTTGATACAATCAGCGCGGCACTGAACGGCAAACCATTCCAATAAAATAACACAAGCGGCGCGGCAGGGCGGGGATTTCCCCGCCCTTTTGGTTTAGCTGTTATAGATACACCTAAATTTTTGTGCATAGTTCAATAAACAGGAGTCTTATCCTTTTCGATTTGTGGTAAAATAGGACAAAACTGGCCAACCCGGCCGAGAAAACCATCCGGGCCATGGCAACGTTAATTAACTTAGAAAGCGCGTCTTGCGTTTTTTATATACAAAAGTAGGTGTACCTCAGTGAAGCTTTTAGTAAAAGCCCCAGCAAAGATAAATCTGTCGCTTGATGTACTGCATAAACGGCCCGATGGCTATCATGAAGTTGAGATGATCATGACGACTATTGACTTGGCCGACCGCCTTGAACTGTCACACTCGGATGATGGGCAAATTAGGATCGTTTCCCAGAACCGTTACGTTCCAGATGATCAGCGCAATCTTGCCTATCAAGCTGCACAGTTATTAAAGGACCGTTTTCAAGTCAAAGAGGGCGTAACGATTGCAATTGAGAAGACGATTCCCGTTGCCGCCGGCCTTGCTGGTGGAAGCAGTGATGCGGCAGCCGCGTTGAGGGGGTTGAATAAATTATGGAACCTTGGTCTTTCCCTTGATGAGCTTGCCGGTTTGGGAGCTGAAATTGGCTCCGATGTCTCTTTTTGCGTGTATGGCGGCACAGCCCTTGCAACAGGAAGGGGAGAACAGATTGAGAAACTGCCGGCACCTCCTACATGTTGGGTCATATTGGCCAAGCCTTTTATTGGCGTCTCAACAGCAGATGTCTATCGGAAACTAGAGCTGCCAGCAGCCAATCGCCCAGATATCCAAAGAATGATTGAAGCGATCAGCAGCAATGACTATCATGCTGTTTGCAGGAATGTAGGCAATGTACTGGAGGATGTGACGCTGAAACATCATCCAGAAGTTGCCCAAATTAAGGACCAAATGAAAAGGTTCGGTGCTGATGCTGTTTTGATGAGCGGCAGCGGTCCGACGGTTTTCGGGCTGGTCAGGCATGATTCGCGGCTAAACAGGATATACAATGGATTAAGAGGCTTCTGCGACCAGGTTTTCGCTGTCAGGATGCTTGGAGAACGCCACCTTGAATAAAACCGTACAATTATGATACATTAAAGGAAAATATTCGGCATTTGGAGGTTTCCATGAAATTTCGGCGCAGCGAACGCTTAATTGATATGACCAATTATTTGCTTGAACGGCCCCGAGAACTGATCCCGCTCACATTTTTTGCGGACAGATATTCTTCTGCCAAATCATCGATTAGCGAAGATCTTGGGATTATTAAAGAAATATTCGAAAATAGAGGAGTCGGAACCTTGCAGACAGTACCAGGAGCAGCAGGCGGGGTCAGATACCTTGTTAAAATTGGCGACGAACAAGCAAAGGCTTATATCCAAAAACTTTGTGAGCTTATTGCAAGGCCGGACAGGCTGCTCCCTGGAGGCTATTTGTATTTGGCTGATATCCTCGGAGATCCTTCCATTGTCCAGACAGCGGGGAAAATCATTGCTTCTTCCTATGCTTCGGCAAAAATTGATGTGGTCATGACGATTGCAACGAAAGGCATTCCGTTAGCCTATGCGGTCGCTGCTCATCTCAATGTCCCTGTTGTTATTGTTAGACGGGACAACAAAGTAACCGAAGGCCCGCAAGTAAGCATTAATTACGTTTCGGGATCGGCAAAAAGGATTCAGACAATGGTCCTATCGAAACGGAGCCTTGCTGAAGGTTCCAAAGTTCTGATCGTCGATGACTTCATGAAGGCTGGTGGGACAGTAACTGGAATGGTCAGCCTGCTTGAAGAATTTAATGCGACAGTTGCCGGAATAGCTGTACTGGTCGAATCGGAAGAAATAGAAGAACGACTCGTTGATGAGTATATCTCGCTTGTCAAGCTGGCAGATGTCGATGTCAAGGAGAAGCAGATAAAAGTTCTAGAAGGAAATTATTTCAGCAAAAAATGAACAGAGGGGGGACCAACTTGAAAAGCGTCCATACAGACAATGCGCCTGCGGCAATCGGGCCATATTCGCAGGGTATTATTGTGAATAATATGTTTTACAGCTCGGGGCAGATTCCATTGACGCCTGATGGAACCTTAGTTAAAGGGGGCATCGCGGTGCAGGCTCGCCAGGTTTTTAAAAACCTTGATGCAGTCCTGCAGGCGGCGGGCGCCTCTTTTGAAACCGTGGTCAAAACGGTCGTTTTCGTTAAAAACATGGACGACTTCGCTGTCTTGAATGAAGTGTACGCAGAATACTTCCCAGTACATAAACCGGCACGGTCAACAGTCGAAGTTTCCAGACTGCCAAAAGACGTTTTGGTCGAAATAGAAGTGATTGCTCTTGTTAAGTGAATGGTTCTCCGCTGAATGGATTGATGCGGAAATCTGACAGCTAGAGTAATCGTTTCTTGCAAAATAATATCAATCTAATTTATTCCATTTTTATCAAAAGTTCACTATTTTGCCCTAATTTTTCAAAAAAGTCTCAAAATGAAGAAGGAAAAACAAAACTTGTGACGAATATAGTACTAAGCATTTATAATTTTCACGAGAAAAGGGTGTGAACAAATGGAAGTGACAGACGTAAGATTGCGCCGCGTAAACACAGAAGGAAGAATGAGAGCGATTGCATCGATTACGCTTGACAATGAATTTGTCGTCCACGATATCCGTGTGATCGATGGAAACAATGGCTTGTTTGTTGCAATGCCAAGCAAGCGGACTCCGGATGGGGAATTCCGGGACATTGCCCATCCCATCAATTCCGGTACCCGAGGAAAAATTCAGGATGCAGTTCTGGCTGAGTACCACCGCCTTGGGGAATTAGAAGTTGAATTTGAAGAAGCCGGAGCTTCCTAGGAATATCGCATCAAGGGCCTACTTCGAAAGTCAGGCTCTTTTTTTGTTTCTAGGGAAATTTCCTTTATGCACCGCGTAAATCCTCCGTCTGCCTCCTAATAATTCGAACAAATCTTTACCAATAGCCCGTATCCTTGAAAAAGAAGCCCATTTACGTTATTATTTTTAATTGGGTATAGTTTAGTCGCTTTCAGTTTGGGTATGATCGCTTGAAGCAGATAACCATTCTGTAAGATATAAGGATTTGGAGGCATGGCCATGTCAAACCGTTTTGCTATCATCCTGGCCGCGGGCCAAGGAACACGTATGAAATCAAAGCTATATAAAGTGCTGCATCCCGTTTGCGGCAAGCCGATGGTACAGCACGTAGTCGATGAGATTTCGAAACTTTCCATCAGTGACATTGTAACAATCGTCGGCCATGGAGCTGAAAAAGTACAGGCGCACCTTGGTGAAAAAAGCAAATATGCTCTTCAGGAGCAGCAGCTTGGAACCGCGCATGCCGTCATGCAGGCGGCTGGTGAGCTCGCTGGCTTAGAAGGCGTCACCCTTGTGGTGTGCGGCGACACCCCGCTTATTAAAGCCGAAACAATGGAGGCACTGTTCCGGCACCATTCCGAACAATCTGCAAAAGCAACAATCCTCACCGCCCGAATGGATAACCCCGCCGGTTACGGGCGTGTTGTCCGCGATTCAGCAGGGCACGTTGAAAAAATCGTAGAACACAAAGATGCCAGTGATGCAGAACGGGCCATAACTGAAATAAATACCGGCACATACTGTTTCGATAACAAGGCACTTTTCTCCGCGCTTAAAAACGTCTCCAATGAAAACTCGCAGGGTGAATATTATCTTCCTGATGTAATCGAGATTCTGAAGAGCCAGGGTGAAGTTGTAACAGCTTACCTTACTGATGATGCAGAGGAAACACTCGGGGTAAACGACCGTGTCGCTCTTTCTGAAGCAGAGCGGATTATGAGAAAGCGGATTAATGAAATGCATATGCGAAACGGCGTTTCATTCATCGATTCCGCCTCAACCTATATTGGCCCTGATGTAGTGATTGGACAGGATACGGTCATTTATCCTGGGACAATCATTAGCGGCACGACTGTTATTGGCGAAGAATGCAAGATAGGGCCGAATACGGAAATTGATTCTTGTGAAGTTGGCAATCATACGGTTATCAGGCAATCAGCAGCTTTTAAAAGTTCAATTGGTTCCCATGTCAAGATTGGGCCGTTCGCGCATATCCGTCCGGACTCTACTCTCGGAGACGATGTAAAAATCGGTAACTTCGTTGAAATCAAAAAAACTGTTATGGGTCATTCGAGCAAGGCATCACACCTAAGCTACATCGGTGATGCTGAAGTAGGCCGTGATGTGAATATCGGCTGTGGTTCCATAACAGTCAACTATGATGGCAAAAACAAGTTTTTAACTAAAATCGAGGATGGGGTATTTATCGGCTGCAACTCAAACCTTGTTGCACCTGTCACGATTGGAAAAGGCGCCTACGTTGCCGCAGGTTCAACCATTACCGAAAACGTCCCTCCAGAGGCATTGTCCCTTGCAAGGGCCCGTCAAGTAAATAAAGAGAATTACGTTCAAAAACTTAACACAAAGAAATAACCGTATAATTGGAGGCCATCATGTCAAATCAATATCTAGACCCGAAATTAAAGGTGTTCAGTCTGAACTCGAATTTCCCGCTTGCCGCTGAAATTGCCAAATTCATCGGTGTCGAGCTTGGTAAATGTTCGGTCACACGCTTTAGTGACGGCGAAATTCAAATCAATATTGAAGAAAGCATCCGTGGCTGCGATGTCTATATCATCCAGTCGACCGGTGCTCCTGTGAATGAAAATATCATGGAGCTGCTGATCATGATTGATGCATTGAAACGGGCATCTGCTAAGACAATTAATATCGTTATGCCTTACTATGGATACGCCCGCCAGGATCGGAAAGCGCGTGCCCGCGAGCCGATCACAGCAAAGCTCGTCGCAAACCTGCTGGAGACAGCCGGCGCGACTCGCGTCATCACGCTTGATTTGCATGCGCCTCAAATCCAGGGATTCTTTGATATTCCTATTGATCACCTGATGGGTGTGCCGATCCTGTCGGAACATTTCCGGAATAGGGACTTAAATGGCGATATCGTCATTGTTTCCCCTGATCATGGTGGTGTCACACGCGCCCGTAGAATGGCTGAGCGCCTGAAAGCGCCGATTGCCATAATCGACAAGCGCAGGCCTAGGCCGAATGTCGCCGAGGTTATGAATATCGTTGGACACATTGAAGGCAAGGTTGCCATTTTAATTGATGATATTATTGACACTGCAGGCACAATCACCCTAGCTGCGAACGCACTTGCAGAAAACGGCGCTTCGGCAGTCTATGCGTGCTGCACACATCCGGTTTTGTCAGGGCCGGCCATTGAACGCATCCAGAACTCAAATATTAAAGAGCTTGTTGTAACGAACACGATTGAGTTAAAAGATGAAAAGAAAATAGATAAAATCACTGCGCTTTCAGTCGCCCCTCTTATTGGCGAAGCCATCATAAGAGTACATGAGGAACAATCTGTAAGTACATTGTTTGACTAAAAATCTGTTTGTGAGGGTCTCTCTTAAGGGCAGGGCCTTTTCCTCACGTTTTAGCAGGTTTCCGCCTCTTAGATTCATCTAATGCGTTTAGACCTACCTCTTTTAGGGCACTTTTTTATAGAGAACCAAAGAAGAAACAGGAAGGGGATAAATACATGAGTACAGTTTTGCAGGCAAAAAACCGCAGCGGAGAGAAAAAGATTTCTGTGAGGAAGTTACGGAGGGAGGGCAATATCCCAGCTGTCGTGTACGGATCTGATGTTGAAAGTACAGCAATCTATGTCAGCGAGGCTGATTTTGCCAGAACGATCAAGCAAGTCGGAAGGAACGGCGTCATTTCCCTCGATGTAGACGGGAAAAAGTGGGATGTTGTCTTATCCGACTATCAACAAGATGTCATTAAAAATAATATTGTTCACGCAGACTTTCTTGCAGTGGACAAGTCGACGAAGATTAATGCGGACGTTAACATTACGCTAGTTGGAGATGCTTCGGGAGTTAGGGATGGCGGTATTTTGCAGCAGCCGCTGTTTGCAGTCTCCATCACAAGCACCCCGGGCAATATCCCTCCGGTACTTGAAATTGATATTACTTCCATGCAAGTAGGAGATGTTCTTACGGTTGCCGACTTGAACGCGGAAGGCAAATTTGAGATTAACAATGATCCGGACGAGGTTATTGCATCCATCCTGCCGCCGACAGTTGAAGAGGAAATAGATACGGGTGAGCAGCAGGACGGAGGAGTTCCTGAAAATGAAGAAGGCAGGGAAACAAAGCCTTCCGAAGGATAATAAAACCAGACGTAGCCTTAGAAATAAGGTTACGTCTTTTATCATTTATGAACGGGGGAATTAGGAGTGAAGTTGATTGTCGGTTTAGGGAATCCTGGCAGGCAGTATGCGGGTACAAGACATAATATCGGCTTTGCCGTCATTGAACGTCTTGCGGACAAGTTTGGCATTCCGCTTGATCAGGCGAAACATAAAGGGCTATTTGGGTCCGGTTTTTATAAAAGTGAAAAGGTTGCTTTGCTCATGCCCCTTACATATATGAATTTATCGGGTGAATCAATTCGGGCTGCAATGGATTTTTATAAAATGGAGCCTGAGGATATTGTTGTTATTTATGATGATCTTGATTTGCCGGTCGGGAAAATCCGCCTCCGCCAAAAGGGAAGTCCAGGCGGGCATAATGGGATGAAATCAACTATTGCCCATCTTGGAACATCAGAGTTCAACCGGGTGAGGATTGGCATCAGCAGGCCACCGGCCGGGATGGCGGTGACAGATTATGTACTGGGGCGTTTTTGGAAGGAAGAAGAACCGTTGATGGCGGAAGCGGTTGAAAAAAGTGCCGAAGCCTGTGAGGCGTGGCTTGAAAAGCCGTTTTTGCAAGTCATGAATGAATTCAACCAACAGAATTCATAAATGCTTTGTGGATGCCATATGATGAATAAATCATTCCCTGAAAGTCCATACTAGAAATACTGATATTATAGGGAGGGAATGGCGTGGCTATCCGTTATATATGCCGCCATTGCGGCACCAGGATTGGCTCAATTGACATGCTATCAGCCGATTCGGTCATGATGGGTCTGAATTTGCTAAGCGGTGAGGATCGCGCATCGATGGTTTCATATGAGCAAAATGGTGATATACAAATAAAGTCCATATGTGAAGATTGCCAGGAATCGCTTGAAAAGAACCCTAATCTTCATCAATATGATTACTTGATTCATTAAGTAGGCTTTGGAGAGGTCCAAAGCGTTTTTCTGTTTCTATAGGATGGGAGTAACGTCATGAGTGTAAGAGAAAGAGTAAGAACAGACTTGAGAAGCGCAGGAAAGGAGGACATGAAATGGAAGGCCTGACGACATTGTTCCTTAAGCACGAAGACATTCAATCGGTCATTAGCGGAATGGAAGGCGGCTTAAAGGAACAGCTGATTGCAGGATTGTCCGGCTCATCAAGGACGGTACTAGCAGCATCTATTTATAAACAAACGGACAGGCCAATCCTCCTCATTACCCATAACCTGCTGCAGGCGCAAAAGCTTTATGAGGACCTGGCGAGCCTTGTCAACGAAAAAGAAGTTTACTTGTTTCCGGCAAATGAATTAATTGCAGCCGAAATGAGCATTGCGAGTCCCGAACTTAGGGGCCAAAGAATTGAAGTGCTAAATGAATGGAGCAGGAATGGAAAAGGTATATTGATAGCGCCAGTTTCGGGTCTGCGAAAAATTTTGCCGCCAAAAGAAATCTGGGGACGCTATCAGCATTCCATTGAAAAGGATCAGGACATAGACATAGAAGGCACGCTTGAAACCTTAGTGCAAATGGGCTATGTCCGCTCTGAGATGGTGTCGACTCCTGGTGAATTCAGTGTCAGAGGTGGAATTCTAGATATTTTTCCACTCACAGAGGCAAATCCGTTCAGAATTGAACTGTTTGACACTGAAGTTGAATCAATTAGAAGTTTTTCAATTGAGGACCAACGTTCAAAGGAGAGAATCCCGAAAGCGATTATTGGCCCTGCCACTGAAATGCCGCTCGGGGAGGATGATTTTTCACGCCTATCCTCTAATCTCAAGGTGGGGCTAGCGGCCAGCTTGAAGAAAATCAAGGATGAAAAAGCGAAAATGCTCCTCTCCCAAAATATGTCGTTTGAATTGGAGCAACTAAACAATAGGCAACGGCCTGACCAGATTTTCAAGTACGCGTCGATTGCATATGAACATCCCGCTAGTTTGCTAGATTATTTGCCCGAAAACGGCCTTCTTATGATAGATGAAATCAGCAGGGTGCTGGAAATGAGCGAGGCGCTAGATAAGGAAGAGGCAGAATGGTATGCGTCTCTTTTAAGTGAGGGGAAAATCATCCATGGGCTATCACTGTCGCACCATGTACTCGATCTCTTTCAGAAAAGGCGGGTACCGGTATTGTACTTGTCGCTTTTCCTTCGCCATGTTGCCAATACAAACCCGCAAAATATTATCAACATTTCTTCTCGGCAAATGCAGAATTTCCATGGCCAGATGCACCTTCTTAAGGTTGAGATGGATAGATGGAAAAAAGGCGGCTTTACTGTCCTGTTCCTTGGAGCGGATCACGATAGAGTAGAAAAGCTTCAGCGTGTATTAGAAGACTATGACATTGAGGCCGGAGTGACAAAAGAAATTTCCCATCTTGTACCGGGAAAGGCTCAAATCACTCTAGGCACCCTTCAAAGCGGTTTTGAAATGCCAATGCAGAAAATCGCTGTCATCACAGAAGAAGAGCTGTTTAATAAACGGGTAAAAAAGTCGAGGCAGCGCCAAAAACTGTCAAATGCCGAGCGGATTAAAAGTTATTCTGAGCTGAAAATCGGCGATTATGTCGTCCATGTGAACCACGGAATCGGTAAGTACCTGGGAATTGAAACGTTGGTCATTAATGGTCTTCATAAAGATTATCTTCATATCCGCTACCAGGGGACAGATAAACTGTATGTGCCTGTTGAACAGATTGATCTCGTGCAAAAATTTGTCGGTTCTGAAGGGAAAGAGCCGAAAGTCTACAAACTTGGCGGCAGTGACTGGAAGCGGGTTAAGAAAAAAGTCCAATCTTCGGTACAGGATATTGCCGATGATTTGATAAAGCTGTATGCCGAGCGAGAAGCTGCTATTGGGTATGCCTTCAGCCCTGATGGCGAGATGCAGCGAGAGTTCGAGGCTTCCTTTCCATATCAGGAAACAGAGGATCAGCTCAGGTCCATCCATGAAATCAAACGTGATATGGAAAAGTCCCAGCCGATGGATCGCCTTCTCTGCGGCGACGTGGGCTATGGAAAGACTGAAGTCGCCATTCGTGCCGCGTTTAAAGCGATTGCAGATGGAAAACAGGTTGCCTTCCTCGTACCGACAACAATTCTCGCGCAGCAACATTATGAAACAATCCGGGAGAGGTTCCAAGATTATCCTATCAATATCGGGCTCTTAAGTCGGTTCCGTTCTAGAAAACAGCAGACAGAGACGATAAAAGGACTGAAAGCCGGAACGGTAGACATCGTCATCGGTACACATAGGCTTTTATCCAAAGATGTTGTATACCGGGATATCGGGCTGCTCATTATTGATGAGGAGCAGCGGTTTGGTGTGACGCATAAAGAAAAAATAAAGCAATTGAAAACAAATGTCGATGTCCTGACATTAACAGCGACTCCTATTCCGAGGACGCTGCATATGTCAATGCTCGGAGTCCGCGATCTATCTGTTATTGAAACCCCTCCGGAAAACAGGTTCCCAATCCAGACATATGTAATGGAATATAACGGGGTTCTTGTTAAGGAAGCAATCGAACGTGAGCTTGCCCGTGATGGGCAGGTTTATTTCCTCTATAACAGGGTTGAGGATATCGAAAGAAAGGCAGAAGAAATTTCAATGCTCGTCCCGGATGCGCGAGTCACTTTTGCACACGGCCAAATGTCAGAAAATGAACTTGAATCAGTCATGATCGGTTTTCTCGCCGGGGAATTTGATGTCCTGGTGACAACGACGATTATTGAAACAGGTGTAGACATTCCGAACGTCAATACTCTGATTGTGCATGATGCGGACCGGATGGGGCTTTCACAACTTTATCAGCTCCGTGGCCGCGTTGGCCGGTCAAACAGGATTGCCTACGCCTACTTTACGTATAGAAAAGATAAGGTGCTGACAGAGGTTGCCGAAAAACGGCTTCATGCGATTAAGGAATTTACTGAACTCGGCTCTGGATTCAAAATCGCAATGAGGGACTTGTCCATCAGGGGGGCAGGAAATCTGCTCGGTGCGCAGCAGCATGGATTTATTGATTCTGTCGGGTTTGATCTTTATTCTCAAATGCTCAAAGAAGCAATTGAAGAGCGGAGAGGTAAAGTCACGGAAGAAGAAAACCCGACAGTGGAAATCGACCTCGATTTGGATGCTTATATTCCCGATTCCTATATTCGTGATGGCCATCAAAAAATTGAAATGTACAAACGTTTCCGCGGAATTCAGGAGTTGGAGGATATTAAGGAGCTTGAAGACGAGCTGAAGGACCGGTTTGGAGAATACCCTGATGAGGTTTCTTACTTATTCAGTGTAGCTGAAATTAAAATCTATGCACTAAATGCAGGGATTGAGTCCATCAAGCAAGTAAAGAGCAAAATAACCATCCTTTTAAATGAAAAGGCCGTGACAGAAATCCCGGGTGATGCGATTGTAGATGTCACCTATCCTTTTGGTAGAATGGCTGGCTTTGGAATGGAAGGGAAGAAGTTCAAAATTACGCTCGAGGCAAAAGACGGACAAACAGCTAAGTGGCTGCACGCCATATATGAAATAGCCAAAGGGCTTGAAGCTTCCAGAAGAAAACCAAACGGCAGGCATTAAGTCCCGGATTGACCTTTTTTAAAATAAGATAGGCAGTATTTGTTTCAGGACGGAAAAAGTTGGGTAATTCATTCAATGTAGCTTGCCGTTTCAAATTGGTATGTTTATCCTGTTTTGGAAGCTTTATTTCCAGTTATAAAATAATTTCCCCCATGAATAGAACTTTCCATATGAAGGATACTAAGTTCAAACTTGGTGAAGCTATCAGCAATAGGCAGGGTTTCACTAATTTCAATCATCAGATGAAAGTGAGGCAACATTGGATGAAAGCAACTGGTATAGTTCGTCGAATCGATGATTTGGGTCGTGTTGTCATTCCAAAGGAAATCCGCAGAACCCTCCGGATAAGGGAAGGAGATCCGCTCGAAATATTTGTCGACCGTGATGGAGAAGTAATCCTTAAGAAATATTCACCAATCAGTGAATTGAGCGATTTTGCAAAAGAATATGCGGAAGCGCTTTATGACAGCCTTGGCAATCCAGTCCTGATTTGTGACAGGGATGCTTATATTGCTACAGCAGGCGGATCGAAGAAGGATTTCCTTAACAAAAACATTGGTGAGCTTGTTGAAAAAGTGATGGAAGACCGTTCTTCTGTCCTCGTTACCCAGCAGGGACAATTTGCTCTTGTTGATGGTATTGAAGAATCGATTTCTTCCTACACAATCGGTCCAATTATTGCAAATGGAGATCCGATTGGAGCAGTTATTATTTTTTCAAAAGAAGGTACTCTTGGGGAAGTTGAGCAAAAAGCAGTTGAAACGGCAGCCGGCTTCCTAGCTAGGCAAATGGAACAATAGGCCGCACCGTCGGCAAGAGAAGGCTGGCCCCCATTATCGGGACCGGCCTTTTTCTTATTCTATATAGGTAGACCATGATTTTTATCCAAGTAAGGTCAAAGAGCTAGTTGATTGGAACGGAAGGCGCGAAGACTCCTCGAAAATCGTGAATTATGCTATCGCATAATTCCTGCGGGGCCAATTCACAGAGGCTTTCCTTGTACTATCGCATTTCCTTCGTGCAAAGCCTATTCGAGGGAGCTGTTTGTCCTGCGGGATGCGGCGGCAAGGTGGAGACCCCACAGGCGCAAAAGCGCCGAGGAGGCTCCACTGACGCCCCGCGGAAAGCGAAGTGCCTCGCGACAGGCAAAAACCGCCTCGAGACAGGCACAGATCGCCTGTCTCTGCGATGCAAATTCTGGGGAGCTTTCCTTTGTGTCCCTGCGATGATTATTCTCAGAAGCTTTCCTTTGTGAAGCGCAAATCAACGACAACGTTAAAAAGTTTAGTTCGTTTTATATATGTTATAATAATTGTCGAATTCGCATTTGAAGGAGACTGCAATGGAGCCGGTAAAACAGGGGAAAAATCTTTTTAAGGGAGCTTTTATACTAACGGCTGCCGCCTTATTCACAAAATTATTAAGCGCTGGGTACCGAATCCCTTTCCAGAACATTGCCGGGGATATCGGTTTTTATATTTATCAGCAGGTTTACCCCTTTTATGGGGTAGCCATGGCACTTGCGACAACAGGATTCCCTGTTGTTCTTTCGAAATTATATGCTGAGGAAAAGAAGCGCGGGCTCCAGTTGCTCGCGGCTTCCTATTTGTTATTGCAGTTGTTTGGCCTGCTCTGTTTTGGAATCCTGTATGCCGGGTCTGATTTTATTGCCCGCTGGATGGGTGACCCGGGGCTTGCCATCTTAATGAGGACCGTCTCGGTTATTTTCCTGTTGTTTCCGGCAATTTCGGTTATGAGAGGTTACTTTCAGGGAAAGGGTGACATGATCCCAACCGCGTCTTCACAAATTGGCGAACAGTCAATCCGGGTCGTAACCATCCTTGCCATTGCACTCCTTTTTACGAGGCAAGGCTTTTCTCTTTATTATGTAGGTGCAGGCGCGATGTTTGGCTCAGTCACCGGCGGGATTGTATCGCTCATCATCCTTTTACTATTCCTGCGCCATCGGAAGCAAGAGCGAAGGGATTGGAATCCCCGTGATTTTTTCATGCCTGGATTCAAAGAGATGAAACGAATCGCAGGTATCCTCGGGCCGCAGGGGCTGGCCATTTGTATCAGTAGCCTGTTGATGGTTTTCATTCAATTGGGTGATGCCCTCAATCTCTATTCACTTCTAGTCATTAAGGGGATAGCTGCGATGGAAGCAAAGGAGCTAAAGGGAGTATTTGACCGAGGGCAGCCGATAATCCAACTCGGCCTAACGGCGGCCTCGACGATTTCTTTATCGTTAGTTCCGCTGATCGCCAGTATCCGGCTGAAAAAGAATAAACAATTCCTTATTCACAAAATTCGGCTCGCCATGAGGGTAACGGCCGTCATTGGTGCGGGGGCAGCAGTGGGGCTGTGGGCGATTGCGAGGCCGACGAATATTATGCTGTTTGAAAATGGACACGGTACTGACGTGCTGGCTATTTTAAGTGGTGGAATCTTGTTTAGTTCAATCGCCATGACAGCATCATCAATTTTGCAGGGCAGGGGAGTTCTATTTCCTCCTGCGGTAGCCATACTGGCAGCATTTCCATTAAAGTATGCTTTAAACCTCATCCTTGTTCCACGTTATGGGACCATTGGTGCGGCATGGGCAACGGCCACCACCTTGCTGCTGGTAGCCGTTGCGGTTGGCCTTATCCTTAGAAAAAATATTAATGGTAAAGTATTTGACAGGCCATTTTTGAAAAAATTACTGATAGCCGCAGTTTCGATGGTTATCTTTTTGAAACTCTTTCTTTTCGGAACGGAATTTTTATATGAACTTGGAAGCATGCGGTTGGCATCCTCTGTCCAGGCAGTAAGTTCCTGTTTTTTCGGGGCATTTTTATATCTTTTTATCATTGTCAGGGGTGGGGTATTTAAAGAGGATGAACTAGCACTCTTTCCATTCGGAAGTAAATTGGCTTATTTCCTGCCACACGATAGGAGTCGGAAAATATGACAAAAGAAATTGAAGTTGTCGGCCTGGGAGCGGGTGGGTTGGATCAATTGCCACTTGGGGTTTATAGAAAATTAATGGGCGATAGACGGGTCTTCTTAAGGACGAAGGAACACCCGGTTGTCCGGGAACTTGAAGAAGAACATTTTTCCTATACATCTTTTGATTCTATATATGAAAAGTTTGATTCGTTCGAGGCGGTTTACGAAGAGATCTGCCGCTTGCTGGTTGCCGAGGCAGCAGCAGGGCCAATCATCTATGCGGTCCCGGGCCATCCTCTTGTGGCGGAAAGGACTATCCAGCTTCTTTTGGATACTGAAACCAGGCTGGGAAAGGTCAAAATCCGTTTCGGAGGCGGGCAAAGCTTTTTAGATGCATTGTTCCAAACTTTAAAAATAGATCCTGTGGAAGGATTCCAGCTTCTCGATGGCACTGCTTTAAGATCAGAACAGCTGCAACTGGGACAGCATATGTTTATTAGCCAGGTTTACGACAGGATGATCGCATCAGACGTAAAGCTCACACTTATGGAACGACTGCCTGATGAATATGAAGTGTATATCGTAACAGCCGCGGGGAGTTCTGAAGAGAAAATAGTAAAAGTCCCATTGTATGAGCTTGACCATAAAACGGAAATACATAATCTCGTTACTCTATATGTCCCGCCGGTAAAAAAAGAAGAACTGCTCCTCGGGGAATTTTCAAAGCTCCGTGACATTATTGCTGTTCTGCGGGGGCCAGAAGGATGTCCATGGGATCAGGAACAAACCCATGAGTCACTCAAAAAGTACTTAATTGAGGAAACATATGAAGTCATTGAGGCAATTGACAGCGGAGATATCGATCATCTTATCGAGGAGCTCGGCGATGTACTGCTGCAAATCATGCTTCATGCACAAATTGGCGAGGAAGAAGGTTATTTTACAATTAACGATGTCGTTGAATCCATCGCCAGCAAAATGATTAGAAGGCATCCTCATGTTTTCGGGAATAAGAAAGCCGAGACCCCGGATGAGGTAGTCGCAAACTGGCAGGAGATTAAAGCCCGAGAAAAAGGGGCGGAAAAAAGGGATTCTAGACTTGATGGGATACCTAAATCCCTACCAGCTTTGCTGAAAGCCTTCGAATTGCAAAAAAAGGCGGCAAAAGTTGGATTTGACTGGGAGGAAATTGGCCCTGCATTCGAGAAAGTAAAAGAAGAGCTCCGAGAGTTCGAGGCTGAACTAAGTGAAGAACACCTTTCGCAGGCAAAAAAGGAATTCGGTGACCTGTTGTTCGCCTTCGTAAACGTGGCTAGATTTCTTGATATCCATCCGGAAGAGGCGTTAATCGAAACAAACGAAAAATTCATCCGGCGCTTTAAGTATATTGAAGAAAAAGTAAAAGCAAGCGGCCGACCGTTCGAAGACTATTCACTAGAACAACTTGACGATTACTGGAACGAAGCAAAAGAAGAAGGGCTATAGCTGTAAGGGAGGGGGAGAAAAATGAGACTAGATAAGTTTCTGAAAGTATCACGCATCATAAAAAGAAGAACATTGGCAAAAGAAGTATCTGACCAGGGAAGAATCCTTGTAAACGGCAAAGAAGCAAAGGCAAGCACGACCGTAAAAGAAGGCGATGAATTAACAATCCGTTTCGGCCAGCGTATTGTAACGGCAAGAATTGATCGTATCCAGGAAACATCCCGCAAGGATGAAGCCGCTGAAATGTACACAATCATGAAAGAAGAAAGAATCCAGACAGGCGAGTAAACGCAGATAGAAGGGCTTGTTCTATTTCCTGCTCCAATCACATAGTATGTACAAAAATAGTATGTACAAAGTGATTCGGGGGATGAGCGATGAACCAATATTACGATACAACTGGAAACAAAGGGACGTTACCTGAGCACGATATTATCATGAGAGGGCGAAAGCTTCTCGAGATTACAGGCGTCAAGCAAGTTGAAAGTTTCGACAATGAAGAATTCCTTTTGGAGACAACCATGGGTTTTTTATCAATAAAAGGGCAGAATTTGCAAATGAAAAACCTTGATGTCGATAAAGGGGTTGTATCCATTAAAGGAAAAGTATTTGAGCTTGTATACCTTGATGAACAGCACGGAGAAAAAGCTAAAGGATTCTTTAGCAAGTTGTTCCGATGACTCTCACAACACAGTTCATGACGATGGCGGCTATGATTGCCTCAGGTTTTTTCTTTGGGGCGATGCTGGATACGTACCAGCGGTTTTTAAACCGGCCGAAGAGAAAAAGCTGGATTGCTTTTATCAATGATATTTTGTTCTGGGCGGTACAGGCTCTATTGATTTTTTATGTACTGTATCTTGTGAATAAAGGAGAAATACGGTTTTATATCTTTATCGCTTTGCTCTGCGGATTTGCCGCTTACCAGGCATTATTTAAGAAAATCTATCTCTGGATGCTTGAAAAGGTGATCCGGGCGGGGCGTTGGTTGGGCCGTATTTTTGCAAAAACGGTCCGGCTTCTTATTTTTAAGCCGGTAACCGGTCTGATTCAACTGGCAATCATCATTGTTCTGTTTATGGCCAAAGGAGTTCTCGCGCTATTGGCGTTTGCCGGGAAGTCGGTTCTGTTTATAGTACAAATCATTCTTTTTACTCCATTGAAAAAAATATTTTTAATTGTTTGGAAAGTTTTGCCGAAAGGGATTAAAAAAACAGCAGAGAAGTTATATAATAGTGGGACAGGACTTCTGATGAGAATCAGGACCAGTTTGAAGCGGTTATTGAATAGAAAAAAAGAGTAAGGGGGATCAGCCAGTGGGAGCACCGAAAAAACGGAATGTAGCACGAATCCACAATGAATATACAGAATCGAAATATTATACGGAAGAAGCAGCTTCCATCAAACGTAGCCTTTTGGTAAGACGCCTTGCTGCTTTTTCATTATTGGCGGTCCTCTTTGCATTCTTTACGATATCTTCTATCTATTCACGAGCCGAAGTACTGGAAGAGAAGAGAGAGGAAAAGAAAATGCTCGAGCAGAAATTGTCCGGGCTGAACCGCGAACAGGATATTCTAAAAGAAGAAATCCTTAAATTGAATGATGATGAATATATTGTAAAACTTGCGAGAAAAGAATATTTTCTTTCAGATAAGGGAGAAATAATCTTCTCTCTTCCGGAAGACAATAAAAAGGGAAAATGAAACAGTTACAGTCTTATTGCACTCATTCTCAATTTTAGGTATAATATACAGTAAGACTGATTTTTTTTATATTCTTAAGGAGGAAATTTCTTTTTATGTCAATCGAAGTAGGCAGCAAGTTACAAGGAAAGGTAACAGGGATCACTAATTTCGGCGCATTCGTGGAATTGCCGGAAGGCTCAACAGGCCTTGTCCATATCAGTGAGGTAGCTGATAACTATGTAAAGGATATCAATGACCACCTTAAAGTGGGCGATATGGTAGAGGTTAAAGTTATCAATGTTGAAAAAGACGGGAAAATTGGCCTGTCCATCAAAAAAGCTAAGGACAGACCTGAGCCACAAAGATCCTATACACCGCGTCCCCGCCAGGGAAGAGCAAATGATCGGAATGCCAGACCGGAAAATTTTGAAACAAAAATGGCCAAATTTCTAAAAGACAGCGAAGACCGTTTATCCTCCCTGAAGCGAAACACAGAATCAAAACGTGGCGGCCGAGGGGCTAGAAGAGGTTAAACTTGCTGCTGCTTAACAACTGAACTTTCTTTTAACTATACCAGGCAGGCCCCGATTGGCTCTGCCTGTTTTGTTCGCTCTGCATGGCCACATACCATGGTTTATAGACAAGCAAAAAAGAGGTTTTCCCCGAAATGGGAAAGCCTCTTTTGGTTTTTGTCTAGCTCTATCGCCCAGCGCCTAGTGTACTTCGGTCCCCTCGCTACGATAAGTCAACATCGATTCGCTATCGCTCATCGTGTTTCCTTTATCTCCATCGGGGCCCTCCAGTCCTGTCGAGCGCTAAACGGGCGATTCCGCTTTTCTTATATAGCGGCGGAGGGGATCGAACCCCCGACCTTACGGGTATGAACCGTACGCTCTAGCCAGCTGAGCTACACCGCCATTTGAAACACAAACTCTATAATACAGAGTTTTAAAAAGCCTGTCAATACATTTTGTTTATTTATATTGGTTATCTTTTGCACCTTTTGCATTTCTGTGGCGCTTGAGGTGAAATGCGTCGAAGAAATCCAATAATTCGCCGCTTGATTTTGACAATCTTTGGATGCCTTTCCACTTATAATGAGCACTATGATTAATCGACGGGGGAGTGTTTATACTTGGAAAGAGCTGAGCAAAGTATGGTGGAGCCGATGCCGGGCAGGGGGAACAGCGTGAAATGGGATATATCACTGTTTAAAAAGATGCAAGCTCGGGTCGGGGAATTGTTTGTGAAAAAGGGATATTTCCTTTTTTTAGTAGGATTTTTACTTGGACGGGCACTCATATTGTCTAAGCTTACTCCTTTTGGGCTTCCCTTTTTTGCGGCAGTGTTTTTTATCAAAAGGGACCGGGCGCCGCTAGCGCTACTTGGCCTTGTCGCTGGAGCGGCTACTGTATCGATGGGACATGCAGCTTCAACATTTGCGATTGCGTTCCTCTTCCTCGCTATATTCAAAGTGACAAAGCAATGGGTTGGAAATCCGGTTAAGGCGCTCCCATATTATACTGGACTCATTCTTCTTGTGGGAAAGCTTGCGGAAAGATTTATTGTAACCGGCAGCTTAACAATTTATGACGGGGCAATGGCCGGGGTAGAGGGCATTCTTGCATTTATCCTGTCTCTCATTTTTATACAGAGCGTGCCTCTGGTGACCTTAAACAAACGAAAACAGCTCCTTAAAACAGAGGAAATCGTCTCTTTGATTATCCTGCTCGCATCCATCATGACTGGCACGATCGGATGGATAGTATATGGCATCTCAATTGAGCATGTTATGTCCAGGTACCTTGTCCTGCTTTTCTCTCTCATGGCCGGCGCAGCAGTCGGCTCCACAGTCGGTGTCGTTACCGGACTCATATTCAGCCTCGCAAATGTGTCGAGTTTTACCCACATGAGCCTGCTTGCTTTTTCGGGCGTGCTGGGGGGTCTTCTGAAGGAAGGTAAAAAGGCAGGTGTTTCCATTGGCCTGATGGTTGCCACACTACTAATCGGAATGTACGGTGAAACAGGTACTCCCTTGCAGACAACAATGATGGAAACCGCGGCGGCAATCCTCCTGTTGGTGATGACTCCAACCTCTTTAACTGCCAAAATAGCAAAATATATACCAGGTACTCCTGAGCATACAGCAGAACAGCAAAAATATATGAGGAAAATGAGGGATGTTACGGCGAAAAGAGTTGCCCAATTCTCTAATGTATTCGAGGCGCTTTCGAAAAGCTTTTCTCAGCACGACAAGGAAATAGGGACAGAAGAGAAAGAACTGGACTTTTTCCTGAGCAACGTCGCTGAAAAGTCTTGCCAAACGTGTTTTAAAAAGGAACATTGCTGGACAAGGAACTTTTCTACAACATATGGATTAATGGAAGAAATTATGCTTCAAATGGATCAATCAAAGGCATCAATTCCGCCAAAACTTGCGAGGGAATGGGAAAAACACTGTTCCAGGCCCAAAAAGGTGATGGAGGCAATCCATCAGGAGCTGGCTGTGTACCAGGCCAACCAAAAGCTAAAAAAGCAGGTGCAGGAAAGCAGAAGGCTTGTGGCTGAGCAGCTACTAGGCGTTTCAGAGGTAATGGGTGATTTTGCATTGGAAATACAGCGTGAACGAGAAAATCTTCATAAACAGGAAGAGCAAATCATGGAGGCAATCCAGGAATTTGGCCTTCAGATTGAGCAGGTGGACATTTACAGCCTCGAACAAGGGAATGTCGACATCGATATGACAATACCTTTTTGCAATGGGCATGGGGAATGTGAAAAACTAATTGCACCGATGTTATCCGATATTCTTGGCGAAACAATTGTGGTAAATTCGGAAGATTGCGGTGCTTATCCTAATAGTGTCTGCCAGGCAACGTTCCGATCGGCAAAAGCATTTGCGGTTGAGAACGGGGTTGCTTATGCGGCAAAAGACGGCGGCTTCATTTCAGGAGACAGCTTCTCGACCATTGAGCTCGGAAGCGGGAAGTATGCTGTTGCGATAAGTGATGGGATGGGAAATGGTGAGCGGGCCCAGGAGGAAAGCAAGGAAACACTTCAGCTGCTCCGGCAAATTCTCCAATCGGGAATTGAAGAAAAAGTTGCAATCAAGTCGGTTAATTCCGTCCTCTCCCTAAGGACGACAGATGAAATATTCTCTACACTTGACCTGGCAGTCATCGACTTGCAGAATGCTTCGGCAAAATTCCTGAAAATTGGTTCTACCCCGAGCTTTATTAAGCGAGGGAATAAGGTTATTAAGATACAGGCCAGCAATCTGCCAATGGGGATCGTCCAGGAATTTGATATTGATGTTGTCAGTGAGCAGCTTAAAGCCGGAGATTTACTCATTATGATGAGTGATGGAGTTTTTGAAGGGCCGAAGCATGTCGGAAACTATGAAATGTGGATGAAACGCAAGATTCACGACCTTGAAACAGAAGACCCCCAAGAAGTGGCCGACCTGATTATGGAGGAAGTAATCCGTTCAAGATCAAATCAAATTGAAGATGATATGACCGTTTCGGTCACCAAAATCAAACATAATACCCCAAAATGGGCAACCATTCCAGTCCAGTCGATAAAAAAGAAACAGGCTAAGCAGGCGTAATGCTCCAAGCCAGAATGTATAAATCGCCTCCATTGCGTCAAAAATGGTAACATTTGACGATTGGAGGAGAATGGTATGCATGCAGGGAAAATCCGGCAGATGCTGATCATTACAGACGGCTGTTCCAATAAAGGTGAGGATCCTGTTGCAATGGCTGCTTTGGCGAAAGAACAGGAAATTACTGTAAATGTGATTGGTGTAATCGACCAAGACTCGATTGATGAACAAGGAATGCGGGAAATCAATGGAATTGCCATGTCCGGTGGCGGTGTCAGCCAGGTTGTTTATTCAACACAGCTTTCCCAAACAGTTCAAATGGTTACCCGAAAAGCAATGACACAAACGATTCATGCTGTTGTAAACCGGGAATTGCAACAGATTCTAGGAAATAAACTGACCTTGGAGGACCTTCCACCAGAAAAGCGCGGAGAAGTCATTGAGGTGGTAGATGAACTTGGGGAAAAAAGCGATCTTGAGGTCGTGATTCTAGTTGATGCAAGTGCAAGCATGAAGCATAAATTGCAGACGGTTAAGGAGGCACTGATTGATCTTTCAATCAGCCTGAATGCGAGGGTGGGAAAAAACCAGTTCTCTATGTTAGTATTTCCCGGGAAAAGGGACGATACCGAAATCGTACTTGATTGGACCAGTAGACTCGAATCGATTACCGGTATTTTTACAATGCTTTCCCCTGGCGGCATCACGCCTACCGGTCCTGCGATTCGTGAGGCGATTGAAATTTTTAATGAAAAAAGAAATTTAAGGAGCCTTTTACGCCACGATGATGCATCCATCGAAGAATCAATGTAACTTCAAGCCTGGTACTGTAATTGAAGGCAAGTGGCACGGACATCGCTATGTCCTTTTGAAAGAATTGGGAAAAGGCGCAAACGGAACTGTTTACTTGGTTAAAAGAGGGAATTTTAATGTTGCCTTGAAAATAAGCACAAACAGCATGTCGGTCACATCCGAAGCCAATGTATTAAAATCCTTTGCCAAGGTCCAGGGCCCTTTCCTTGGACCTTCTTTGCTTGACGTTGATGATTGGATAACGAAGGATGGACGATATAGTTTTTATGTGATGGAATATATTAAGGGGTCTGGCTTGCAGGAGTTCCTTGGGGCTAAAGGGAAGGACTGGATTCAGCCTCTGTTTCTGCAACTCCTTCATGACCTTGGCGAGCTTCATCGAAATGGCTGGATATTCGGTGACTTAAAGCCTGAAAATTTGATCGTTGCAGGCCCGCCAACCCGAATTCGCTGTATTGATGTTGGCGGTACAACCATTGAGGGAAGGTCTATTAAGGAGTTTACAGAGTTTTTCGACCGGGGATATTGGGGCTTAGGCTCAAGGAAAGCAGAGCCTTCATATGATTTGTTTGCAGTGGCAATGGTGATGATTTCAACTTCGTATCCGGGCCGCTTCCAAAAGCAGGAGGGCGGTCTTACCCAGTTGCTCGGAGCCATTTCAACAAAAGAAGCATTAAGGGATTATAAACCTGTCCTGACCAAAGCACTGCAAGGTAAATACACTGCAGCTATAGAAATGAGAAATGACTTATTAAGTTGTACAAAACAATTTGGTTTTTCGGAAAAAACGCCTCACAGGACAAGGATGGCATTAAGGCAGGCCGTACATCAGACGCAACTAGCCAGGGCTCGAGGAAAAAAAGCGGGCATAGGGGAAACCTTTTATATTGTATCTGTTATGGCAATTCTTTATATTGTATATATTGTGATGTCTGTAACGTAATGATATAGTCCAAATGAGACATGACCAAAAATCTTTTTTAAAAATGAAACCTTTTTAAAATATAGTCGTATAAAGACGGGGAGCAAGATGGACTCACCAAACAGAAATTACTATTTAAGGAAGACTAAAATGCTTGAAGTAAAAGTTGAAGCACTCTTAAAACGGAAATCCACCTCTCTTGAAGGTACAAGCATTCTCGTAGGTGTATCGGGTGGCCCCGATTCAATGGCTCTTCTCCATTATTTGCAGGAGAATAAGGAGAATTGGGGAATAAGGCTCACTGCAGCCCACGTGGACCATATGTTCAGAGGAGAACAATCGCTTCATGATGCACTGTTTGTGAAGGGATACTGCGACAAACATTCCATTCCCTTTGAAATGGCGAGAATTAACGTACCGGACATCATTAAGCGGACCGGAAAAAACGGCCAGGCAGCATCACGCGAAGCCCGATATGATTTTTTTGGGAAGCTGATGGGTAAGTATGGATTTACGTATCTGGCTCTCGCCCACCATGCCGATGATCAAATTGAAACAATCCTTATGCGCCTGACAAGAGGGAGCGCTGGAAAGGGCCGGGCAGGCATTCCTTTCATGAGGCGATTCCACAGCGGCATAATCATCCGCCCTTTTTTGGAGGCAACGAAAGAGGAACTAATCGATTATTGCAAAAGAAAAGGAATCGAGCCGAGGATTGACCCGAGCAACGAGAAAGAAATCTACAGCCGAAACCGGTTCAGAAAAACGGTGCTTCCATTTTTGAAAAATGAAAATCCAAACATTCATGCGCATTTTCAACGCTATAGTGAGGATTTAATCATAGATGAAGAGTATCTCGAGGAATTGGCAGCCGAGAGAATGGTTACAGTAATGAAGAGCAGGGAAAAAGGGAAAATAGAGATCGATATTCTGGCTTTTCTTGGAATGCCAATGCCTTTACAAAGAAGAGGGATTCAACTAATATTAAACTATCTTTACGAAGAAACACCTGATTCTCTTGGAGCTATACATATTGATCAAGTTATTTCCCTGCTAAATCGTCCTCATCCGTCAGGAAGCCTTGATCTGCCGGGGGGACTGACTGTCATCCGTTCCTACCTCCAATGTATTTTCCAATTTGGGCACTCTGAAAAAAAACCGTTCAGAATTGAAGTGTGGGACACCGGGAAAGTTGCATTGCCTAACGGCCGTGTAATCTTGGTGGAGGCTAGCGGACGCCCTGTGGCTGGAGCCGGACCGGATTGTACATATTTAGCGGTTTCCCAAGCGGATTTGCCGCTCATTATCCGGACAAGGGAAAACGGTGACAGAATGTCGCTAAAGGGGATGCATGGCTCGAGAAAGCTGAAGGATATTTTTATTGATCATAAGGTACCGGTTCCTGAGCGTGAATCTTGGCCTGTTGTAACAGATAGCCGAGGGAGGATTCTCTGGCTGCCGGGGCTGAAAAAATCAGCCTTTGATTCTTCTGTTGATTCGGAGGAATCAGTTTGGAGGCTGGTATATAGTAAGGAACCAACATCAGGGGGGCACATGGAAAATGAGAAATGATATTAAGGAAATCCTGATTTCCGAAGAGGAAATCCAAGAGAAAATCAAGGAGCTTGGAAACCGTCTGACTGAGGACTACCAGGACAAATACCCTCTGGCAATCGGCGTTCTAAAAGGAGCAATGCCGTTCATGGGCGATCTTCTTAAAAAGATGGATTGCTACTTGGAAATGGACTTTATGGACGTATCGAGCTATGGGAACAAAATGGTTTCTTCCGGAGAGGTCAAGATTTTGAAAGACCTGGACACGTCAGTGGAAGGACGCAATATTTTAATCATTGAGGACATTATTGACAGTGGTCTGACACTCAGCTATCTCGTTGAACTATTCCGTTACAGAAAAGCAAAGTCGATTAAAATCGTTACTCTGCTTGATAAGCCGACAGGAAGAAAGGTAGATATTGCAGCCGATTACATAGGATTTATAGTACCGGATGCTTTTGTCGTTGGTTATGGCCTGGATTACTTGGAGAAGTACCGGAACCTTCCTTACATTGGTGTTCTGAAGCCTGAGGTTTACAGCGAGGAGGAATAACAGAAAAATATTGTCAATAAATCGGGCTTTCTTAATGCACTTTTGTTGAAGCACTATCATCATCTATGCTACTATTTTATATACTGTTTTCCACCGTGGGAGGAGGTAAGGGATGAATCGGATCTTCCGTAATACCATCTTTTATTTATTAATATTTTTAGTCATCATTGGCGTCGTCAGCTTCTTTAATGGGAACAACGAGCCAACCGATAATATAAGGTACGATGAGTTTATTTCCCATCTTGAGAACAAGGAAATAAAATCTGTTACCCTGCAGCCTGAACGAGGCGTTTTTGAAGTCCGCGGCCAGCTGAAAAATGCGGCGAAGGACAAATTCTTCCTGACATATGTCCCTAACAGTGAGAGGATGCTTGACCGTATTGACGATGCGGTCGGCCAGGCGAATGTTGAAACAATGCCAGCGAAGGAAACAAGCGGCTGGGTAACCTTCTTTACATCGATCATCCCATTTGTCATCATTTTTATTCTGTTTTTCTTCCTTCTTAACCAGGCTCAGGGCGGCGGCAGCCGTGTCATGAACTTCGGGAAGAGCAAGGCAAGATTGTACAGCGAGGATAAGAAAAAAGTCCGTTTTAAAGATGTGGCAGGTGCAGATGAAGAAAAGCAGGAGCTTATTGAAGTAGTTGAATTCCTGAAAGACCCACGGAAGTTTTCCGAGCTTGGGGCGCGTATTCCAAAAGGTGTCCTCCTTGTAGGGCCTCCAGGAACAGGTAAAACACTTCTTGCACGCGCTGTGGCCGGGGAAGCGGGAGTTCCGTTTTTCTCAATCAGCGGTTCCGATTTCGTTGAAATGTTCGTTGGGGTGGGTGCATCCCGTGTACGTGATCTTTTTGAAACAGCAAAGAAAAATGCCCCGTGTATTATTTTCATAGATGAAATTGATGCGGTAGGGCGCCAGCGAGGTGCCGGCCTTGGCGGCGGACACGATGAGCGCGAGCAGACTCTGAACCAGCTTCTTGTGGAAATGGACGGGTTCGGGGCAAATGAAGGAATCATCATAATTGCGGCTACAAACCGCCCTGATATTCTGGATCCGGCTCTTCTCCGCCCGGGACGTTTCGACCGTCAGATTACGGTTGACCGCCCGGATGTAAGGGGACGAGAGGCCGTGCTGAAAGTCCATGCACGCAACAAACCGCTTGATGAATCTGTTAATCTTAAGGCGATTGCCATGAGGACCCCAGGGTTTTCAGGCGCCGACCTTGAGAACCTTTTGAACGAAGCAGCCCTTGTGGCTGCCCGCCGTGACAAGAAGAAAATCGAGATGACGGATATCGATGAAGCAACAGACCGTGTCATTGCAGGCCCGGCGAAGAAAAGTCGAGTCATTTCCGAAAAAGAACGCCGGATTGTCGCATTCCATGAAGCCGGCCATACAGTGATCGGCGTTATGCTTGATGAAGCTGAAATGGTGCATAAGGTTACGATTGTTCCACGAGGACAGGCTGGCGGCTACGCTGTCATGCTGCCTAAGGAAGACCGTTACTTTATGACAAAGCCTGAATTGCTCGATAAGATCACAGGCTTGCTCGGCGGTCGGGTAGCGGAGGAGGTTGTCTTCGGTGAAGTGAGTACCGGAGCGCATAATGACTTCCAAAGAGCAACCGGCATTGCCAGGAAAATGGTCACTGAGTTCGGAATGAGCGACAAGCTCGGCCCGCTTCAGTTCGGCCAGCCGCAGGGAGGCCAGGTTTTCCTTGGACGCGACCTGCACAATGAACAGAATTATTCTGACAAGATCGCTTATGAAATCGACCTTGAAATTCAGAACTTCATTAAGCAATCGTATGAACGGGCTAGGGAGATTCTCACTAAACACCGGGATAAGCTCGATCTGATCGCGAACACGCTTCTTGAAGTAGAAACACTTGATGCCGAAGATATCAAGCACCTCGTTGATCACGGAAGGCTTCCGGATGGCAAGGTCCCAGCCAACTCGACGCCAGAAGAAATCAAGAGTACGCTCGATGATGTCATTATTAACATCTCCGGCAAAAAGGAAGGCGAAAACCATTCCGGATCTTCTGCATCTGATTTGCTAAAGCCTGAAGAAAATCAGGATGAACAAAAATAAGCTAAACTTTTATAAGGGCGCTGCATCCTATGCGGTGCCCTTTTTGCTGTCCAATTCATGAAATTCCTGTTCCTAGAGCACTTGTCTTTTATTTCGGGAAACGGTTTGTGATATGATGTTTTAAGTGAAATAACAGCTGCAATGAGCGGCAGGCTATTGGCAAATTTAAATCTCCGTAAAGTGGTGAGACAATTGATTTTCGTATTTGACGTAGGAAATACTAATATTGTTTTAGGGGTATACAAAGGAGAAGAGCTTCTCCATCATTGGAGGATTGAAACAAACAGAAATAGGTCTGAGGATGAATATGGGATGATCATTAAATCCCTATTCGAGCATTCAGGTCTTTCTTTTGCCGATATTGAAGGAATTATTATCTCTTCCGTCGTTCCGCCAATCATGTTTTCCTTGGAAAAAATGTGTGAGAAGTACTTTGGAGTCAAACCGCTAATTGTCGGCCCTGGCATTAAGACTGGACTGGACATAAAATATGAAAATCCGAGGGAAGTGGGGGCTGACAGAATTGTCAATGCGGTTGCCGCTATCCATGAATATGGGAGCCCGCTTGTGATTGTCGATTTCGGGACTGCCACAACATACTGTTACGTGAATGACCAAAAGCAGTACATGGGCGGGGCGATTGCTCCGGGAGTGGGAATTTCGACTGAGGCGCTTTACTCGAGGGCGGCGAAGCTACCGAGGATTGAGATTGTCCGTCCGGAAGGGGTTATTGGGAAAAACACTGTGGCAGCGATGCAGGCTGGAATCGTATATGGGTATGTCGGCATGGTGGAAGGGATTGTCAAAAGAATGCTCACTATCGGCCAGAAGACCCCTACTGTCATTGCCACGGGCGGTCTTTCCAGCTTAATTGCCGAGGAATCTAAAATCATTGACATAGTTGATCCTTTCCTGACATTAAAAGGGCTCCGGCTGATTTATCGTCGCAATATGGATAACAAACAAGAGTCTTAAATTGAATGAACATCTAGAAAGGAGCGTCACGATGAGTGATTATCTTATAAAGGCAATTGCCTATAACGGCCAAATTAGGGCCTATGCAGTAAAGAGCACAGAAACGACTGCTGAGGCACAGCGGCGCCATTATACATGGCCAACCGCTTCAGCGGCCCTCGGACGGGCAATGACGGGCGGCTTGATGATGGGCGCCATGCTAAAAGGTGATGAAAAGTTAACGATAAAAATCGAAGGGGGAGGGCCGATTGGCAATATTCTTGTCGACAGTAATGCAAAAGGAACTGTCAGGGGATATGTATCCAATCCGCATACCCATTTTGAATTGAATGAAAATGGAAAGCTTGATGTAAGGCGGGCGGTTGGCACAGACGGTACGCTGACTGTTGTTAAAGATCTTGGCCTTCGTGACTTCTTCAGCGGCTCCGTCCCATTAGTCTCCGGGGAATTAGGGGAGGACTTCACTTATTATTTTGCCTCATCTGAACAGGTAAATTCTTCAGTAGGTGTTGGAGTGCTGGTGAACCCGGATAATAGTATCAAAGCGGCTGGCGGCTTTATTCTTCAGTTATTGCCAGGAACAACAGAGGAGACCATCACACGTCTCGAGAGTCGTCTGAAAACGATTGAACCGATTTCGAAGATGATTGAGCGTGGATTGACGCCGGAAGAAATACTAGAGGAGCTATTTGGGAAAGGTGAGGTTACGTTCCTTGAAAAGATGCCGGTTCAGTTTGAATGCACATGTTCAAAAGAACGATTTGCAAATGCGATTGTATCTTTAGGCCAGGAGGAAATTGCCGGAATGATTGAGGAAGATGGAAAAGCTGAGGCCCATTGCCACTTTTGCAATGAGAAATATCAATATTCAATAGAAGAGCTCGAGGAGTTAAAGAAAGAAGCGAAATAAGCTTCATCCGGGAGAGGGAAAATGAAAACGAGGGAATTGTGGTATGTAATCGTCGCGCTTGTGGCATTGAATATTCTTACTGCTCTTTATTTTATGACGAAAAGCGGTACGGCTTCCGGGTTCCCTGTAGACGAAGAAACCGTAGCGACAGTGGGAAAGAGTACCATTACAAGGGAAGAATGGCTGAAGGTATTGGAGTCCCGTTATGGAGAAGATACACTAAGGGAACTGGTTAACCAGGAAGTTATCAGTCATTTGGCAAAAAAGTACGACGTAAAAGTGCCAAAAACAGATGTAGAGCGCGAATTAAGGATTTTCCAGACTACCTATGGCGGTTCGGCGCCTGATCAGCAGAATATGAAGAGCTGGAAAAAGCAAATCGAACTGTCGCTTCTGCTTGAAGAGCTTTTGACAAAAGATGCGGTTGTATCAGAGGCAGAATTAAAAAGTTTTTATGGAAAGAATAAATCGATGTATGAGGTTCCAGCAGCGGTTCACTTGTCCCATATTATCGTAAAAACAAGTGCTGAAGCCAAACGGGCCATCAAGGAACTGAAGGAAGGCTCCGATTTTGCCACTTTGGCGCGGGAACGATCAATAGATGAGTTCACTGCAGCGGAGGGCGGGGAACTCGGGTTTATTCAGGATGGCGATGAGCGGTTTCCGGAGGCATACATCACTGCAGCAGCGAAACTAAAAACGGGCGAGTGGAGCAGTCCGATTGAAACAGAAGAAGGTTATGCTATTATTAAACTTCATGACAGGCTGAATGAAAAAAAATATACCTTCAAGGAAGTAAAACGTGAAATCAGAAGGCAAATTGCGCTAGCGCAGCTTGGGATGCCGCCTACTGCGAGTACCCTTTGGGACGAGGCTGGAGTCGAGTGGTTTTACGGAAAATAAAAGTATCGGCATAATGAAGCACAAATAACATACTTTAAAAGGTCCCGCATACATATAAAGCGGGGCCTTTTCTGTTAATCCAGCTACACAAAGGGAAGCCTCGGAAGCATAAGCATCGCACGAAGGAAAAGCGTTAGCTTTTTCGAGGAGCGCCTAGCCCCTCGAGGTCTTAAGCCGGTTCCCTCCGGAGGGCAGGCCCATCCTCATAAATGCTCGCATTTCCTTCGTGCGCGGGCGAATTCAGGGATGCCATTCAGTGTCCTGCGGGCCCCGTCTTAAGCTTGGCTACGCTTCGCTCGCATTAAGGGCGACTAAGGTTTTGCTAGGGCAAAACCAAGTCTTCCTATATCGGGGCTGACCAGGCGCTTTCGCATTTTGGTTGTTAAAATTTGTTTTTTGTCCGCGGTTAATGGGGAAAGTAATTATATTGACAGTTTTGCTTAAAATTGATAAATTTATATTAAACCAATAAAAATACTCGGAATAAGGAGTGGGACGGATGGTACGCGTCGCAAATTCAATTGCAGACTTAGTTGGCAATACCCCGATTGTAAAATTAAACCGCCTTGTAGATGAAAATAGTGCAGAAGTTTACTTGAAGCTTGAATATATGAACCCCGGCAGCAGTGTAAAGGACCGAATCGCCCTTGCGATGATTGAGGCTGCTGAGGAAAGCGGCAGCTTGAAGAAGGGTGATACAATCATTGAGCCGACAAGCGGAAATACCGGGATCGGTCTTGCGATGGTTGCGGCGGCCAAAGGCTACAAGACTCTTTTAGTCATGCCTGAAACGATGAGCGTGGAACGGCGCAACCTCCTACGAGCCTATGGAGCCGAACTTGTGTTGACTCCCGGACCCGAAGGCATGGGAGGCGCGATTCGCAAAGCGGAAGAGCTGGCAAAGGAAAATGGCTATTTCATGCCGCAGCAATTTAAGAACGAAGCGAATCCGGAAGTACACAGAAGGACAACCGGAAGAGAAATCGTTGAGCAGATGGGCGATCAGCTAGATGGATTTATATCTGGTATTGGAACAGGCGGAACTATCACAGGGGCAGGCGAGGTCTTGCGTGAAGTGTACCCAACGATTAAAATTTATGCAGTCGAGCCATCTGACTCTCCAGTCCTATCAGGCGGAAAACCAGGTCCACATAAAATACAGGGCATTGGGGCCGGGTTCGTACCAGATATCCTTGATACAAAAATGTATGATGAAGTGATTCAGGTCGAAAACGAGCAGGCATTTGAATATGCTCGCCGTGCTGCGAAGGAGGAGGGCATTCTTGGCGGAATCTCCTCTGGGGCAGCCATTTATGCTGCACTTAAGGTTGCGAAGGAGCTCGGAAAAGGGAAGAAGGTCCTTGCAATTATCCCTAGCAACGGTGAACGTTACTTAAGTACCCCGCTTTACCAATTTGAAGATTAGAAAATGTTCTTAAAGCATGAGCTGCAATTTGCGGATCATGCTTTTTTCATTTCCAAACTTCTTGTATGATGGAGAAGATACGGAAAATGGGAGTGAGCTTTTTGGGGGAAAACATTTATAATAAAAAAATCGGCTTATCAGCCGAAACGTTTTTTCAGCAGTATAAAAAGATTGCCGCCACTAGCGGTCATCATGTTCTTCTTGAAAGTGGCCGCGGCGGCAGATATAACCTTGCTGCCTTTGAGCCGCATGCTTTTATTAAATCTGCCGGTGCCAATCGGTTCGAGTTGATTGAAAATGGTGAGCGCTCCGTTATGGAGGGGAACCCGCTTCATGGCCTAAAGAAGTACATGGCAAATTTCAGTAACGAAGCCGGCTCCCCTATTCCTTTAGCTGCAGGCGGGGCAATCGGATACATTAACTATGACTATGCAAGGTATATTGAGTCCCTTCCGGAGCTGGCAACGGATGAACTAAACGTTCCGGATGTTTATTTTATGTTTCATAAAGAATGGTTTGTCTTTGATTTAAAAGAAGAAGTCATGACGATGTTCTTTCGCTTCAGTGAAGAGGAAGAATTGGCTGTGCGTGTCCGTCAATGGGAAGGGCGCTGGACGGATTCAGAACCGGTTCGTGCAGAAAGCCCAGTCACATCGGCCGCTCATCATGAGAGGGAAGTGTCGATCGGGGAAAAGGAGTTTACGGAGGCGGTCGAAAAGGTTCGGGAATACATTGCGGAGGGTGATGTTTTTCAGGTGAACCTATCTGTCAGGCAGACGAAGCCGATTGATGTGTCAGCGTTGGCTGTTTATGAAAAGCTGCGTGCAGTAAATCCATCCCCTTATATGGGCTATTTTCATACCCCGGAATTCCAGCTAGTCAGTGGGTCGCCTGAGTTGCTTGTCAAAAAGTTCGGCCGGGAAATTAGTACAAGGCCGATTGCGGGCACGAGGTCCCGGGGCAGGAATGAAGAAGAGGATTTTAGGCTAGCGAGTGAATTAATTGAAAGCGAGAAAGAACGAGCGGAACATGTGATGCTTGTCGACTTGGAACGAAATGATCTAGGGAAGGTCAGTGCATACGGTACGGTCCAGGTAAATGAATTCATGGCGATTGAAAAATACTCGCATGTGATGCATATTGTTTCAAATATACGTGGTGAGATTTCCCCGGAGAAGGATGGCTTTGATTTAATTGATGCCGTATTTCCTGGAGGTACGATTACAGGCGCCCCGAAAGTCAGGACAATGGAAATCATTGAGGAACTCGAACCTTCAAGAAGAGGTCCGTATACAGGGTCGCTTGGATGGATCGGATTTAACGGTGATTTGGAACTGAACATCATGATCAGAACAATGCTTGTAAAAGATGGACAAGCTCATGTCCAGGCAGGGGCGGGAATCGTCATTGATTCCAATCCGAAACACGAATATGAGGAATCGTTGAAAAAAGCAAGGGCACTCTGGAAGGCGAAAGAGCTTGCGGAAGCGGGTGAGAACGAATGATTTATATGATTGATAACTATGATTCTTTCACCTACAACCTTGTTCAGTATTTGGGGGAAATTGGTGAGGATTTGATTGTAAAACGAAATGATGAGGTTACGCTCGAAGACATTGAAAAGGCGAACCCAACCGTGCTGATGATATCTCCTGGTCCGTGCAGCCCGAATGAAGCGGGAATCAGCCTTGAGGCAATTTCTTATTTTGCTGGTAAGGTCCCAATCTTCGGGGTTTGCCTTGGCCACCAAGCGATTGCCCAAGTGTTTGGCGGAGATGTGGTGCGTGCTGAACGATTGATGCATGGCAAAACATCTCTAATCCATCATGATGGCAAAACGATTTTTAAGAATATTTTCAATCCTTTTGCGGCAGCTCGTTACCATTCACTTATCGTGAAACGTGAAACACTTCCTGATTGCCTGGAAGTGTCTGGCTGGACGGAGCGGGGAGAGATTATGGCGATCCGCCATAAAACGATGGCGATTGAAGGAGTGCAATTCCATCCCGAGTCTATATTGACCGGACCTGGAAAAGAGTTGCTTGCTAATTTTCTCCACATCCATTCGCCTTCTGGGAAAGGGAAGAAACATGTTTATTTGGCAGAACGGTAAACTTCTCAAAAAAGAAGAGGCAGCTATCAGCCCGTTCGACCACGGTTATCTATATGGGGTGGGGCTGTTTGAAACATTCAGGGTTTATCATGGGCACTGCTTTTTGCTCGATGACCATCTCCAAAGATTGAATGCGGGACTTGAACTCTTGGAAATTAAGAAGAGGATTTGCCGCCCCGAAGCGGAGGAGGCAGTTGCGGCCCTTTTAGAGGCGAATGGCAGCAGTGATGCTTACATTCGTTTCAACGTCTCCGCGGGAGCCGGAGAAGTTGGCCTTCGTTCCGAACCATACACGGACCCTGAAATCATCATTTTTTCAAAACCTCTTCCTCCCGCAGGAATTTTGCAGGAAAAGCGGGGGAAGATCCTTTCTTTGAACCGGAATACCCCGGAAGGAGTGGAACGGCTGAAGTCGCACCACTATTTAAATAATATCCTTGCATATCGGGAACTCCGCGATGTTCCCGGAACAGAAGGAATTTTTTTGACCAAGGATGGCCATGTAGCTGAAGGGATTGTTTCGAATGTATTCTGGGCAAGGGGAGGGACTCTTTTTACCCCTTCGCTGGAAACGGGAATCTTAAATGGTATAACGCGCCAGTTTGTCATTGAACTTGCTCTGAGTGCGGGTTTTGAAGTTAGGGAAGGCTTTTTTTCCTCAGAAGAACTTCTTGGTGCGGAGGAAGTCTTATTCACGAACTCCATCCAGGAAATTGTGGTCTGTCCGCAAATTGGAGATACTACGTTTGCAGGCAGGGAAGGGCGTCTGGGGCAGCTTTTGCACGAACAATATGCTGCCTGCCGCAAGAAATATTACAGCAGGAATGAACTCAAAACGGAGGATTTCTCATGAGCAGTGATAATAAAAAAATAACATGTGGCCAATATGTTCTTGATTATGGCAAAAAAACAATTGTGATGGGAATTTTAAATGTCACGCCTGATTCATTTTCAGATGGAGGAAGATTCAATGCGGCCGACCGTGCGGTTGCCCGCGCGAAGGAAATGGTCGAACAAGGTGCAGACATTATTGACATCGGCGGCGAATCGACCAGGCCTGGGCATGCGCCGGTTTCGGTTGAAGAAGAACTTCGGAGGGTTATACCGATCGTTGAGGTGCTGGCAAAGGAAGTGGATGCCCCAATTTCGGTCGATACGTATAAAGCCGAGGTGGCCAGACGGGCTCTAGAGGCGGGCGCGCACATTATCAACGATGTTTGGGGTGCCAAGGCAGAGCCGGCAATTGCCTCGGTTGCCGCAGAGTTTAATGCCCCGATTATTTTGATGCACAACCGGGATAACCGCAATTATGATATGTTTACGAGAGACGTGTTTGCTGACCTGTATGAAAGCATCATAATTGCAAAAAAAGCAGGAGTAGAGGATTCGCAAATTATCCTCGATCCGGGGATTGGTTTTGCGAAGGACTTCAAAGAAAACATTGAAATGATGCAAAATCTTGAAACACTAGTTGCTCTTGGTTATCCGGTCCTATTGGGCACATCGAGGAAAACGTTCATTGGCCGGGTCCTTGACTTGCCGCCAGAGGAAAGGATGGAGGGAACAGGCGCCACTGTCTGTTACGGAATACAGAAAGGATGCCAAATGATTCGTATCCATGATGTGAAGGAAATGGCGAGAATGGCGAAGATGATGGATGCGCTAATGGGCAGGGGGTAAGGAAATGGATAAAATTTATGTCAACCAAATGGAGTTCTATGGGTACCATGGCGTTTTTCCTGAGGAAACGAGGTTGGGGCAGCGGTTTATCATTGATCTCGCTGTCAGCCTCGATTTGAAAGAGGCGGGTCAGACAGATAATCTTGACGCATCAGTGAATTATGCAGAATTATACAATGTTTGCAAAGAAGTCGTTGAAGGGGAACCTTTTAAACTGATTGAATCGGTTGCTGAGAAAATTGCTTTGCGGCTCCTTGCTGAGTTTCCGCTGATTGAAGAAACATCAGTAAAAGTCATTAAACCGGATCCCCCAATCCCGGGCCATTATAAGTTTGTCGCGGCTAAAATCACAAGGAGAAGATAAACGTGGAGAATCGTGCTTTTCTTTCGCTTGGTTCCAATATGGGCGATCGCTATCAACATTTGCAAGCGGCTGTTCAATTGCTAGACGGCCATCCGTCCATTAAAATGGTAAATTATTCCTCCGTTTATGAAACTGATCCAGTTGGCTATGAAGACCAGGACCTTTTTTTAAATATGGTTATTGAAATAAATACAGACTTGCCGCCATTTGAACTGCTGGAAGTATGCCTTAAGAACGAGTTTTTACTTGGGAGAAAAAGGGAAATAAAATGGGGTCCGCGCACAATAGACCTTGACATCCTACTCTATAACCAAGAAAATATTGAAACGGAGAAGCTTTACATTCCGCATTCCAGGATGGCGGAACGTGCATTTGTGCTAGTGCCTTTGTATGAAGTTGCCGGAAATATTCACCTTCCTGGCAATCGTGAACCTCTTGCGCTATTGATCAATCGTTTACCTGATAAAGAAGGAGTACGAATATGGAAGCGGAAAAATGGGGAAGACGGATTCGGGCATTCAGGAAATTAAAAGGATATACCCAAGACAGCTTTTCAAAAGAGCTCGGAGTTTCAGTCTCCATTCTTGGAGAAATTGAGCGGGGCAACCGGATGCCGCCTGCTGACCTTTTGCGAAGAGCTTCGGAAGTTTTGCACATAAGCATCGAAGATATGGCTCCTCCCAAGGAGTAAAAATACATTTTGAAAAAAGGAAGGCCGTTACAATGTTAAAAATTGGCAATATTGTCATGAAGAATCCCGTTGTCCTGGCGCCCATGGCAGGTGTTTGCAACTCGGCTTTCCGGCTGACCGTAAAAGAATTTGGCGCCGGCCTTGTTTGCGCTGAAATGGTTAGTGACAAGGGAATTCTCTTCAAGAACGAAAAGACGATGAACATGCTATATATAGATGAGCGCGAGAAGCCGCTAAGCCTGCAAATTTTTGGAGGCGAAAGAAAAACACTCGTCGAGGCAGCGAGATTTGTTGACCAGAACACAAATGCGGATATTATCGATATCAACATGGGTTGTCCGGTCCCTAAAATTACGAAGTGTGATGCCGGTGCACGCTGGCTTCTGGATTCGGATAAAATTTATGAAATGGTTTCGGCTGTTGTGGAAGCGGTTGAAAAGCCGGTTACAGTTAAAATGCGGATGGGCTGGGATGAAGAGCATATTTATGCTGTCAAAAACGCCCTTGCTGTAGAACGCGCCGGAGGTAAAGCTATTGCGCTACATGGCCGTACCCGTGTTCAGATGTATGAAGGAAAAGCGAATTGGGATATTATCCGTGAAGTAAAACAAGCGGTTTCTATTCCAGTCATCGGAAATGGCGATGTCCAGACGCCTCAGGATGCCAAGCGCATGCTTGAAGAAACAGGTGTGGATGGCGTCATGATCGGACGCGCCGCTCTCGGAAATCCATGGATGATTTATAGGACAGTAAAATATCTTGAAACAGGCGAATTAATGAGTGAGCCATCTGTACGCGAAAAAATGGATGTATGTATCCTTCACCTTGACCGCCTGATTGCCCTTAAGAATGAAAATATCGCTGTAAGGGAAATGCGCAAGCACGTCGCATGGTATTTGAAAGGCGTAAAAGGAAACGCAAAAGTGCGAAATGCAATCAATGAGTGCAGCACTAGAGAAGAGCTTGTTACCCTGTTGAACGGTCTGGCTATTGAGGCGGCAGAAAGGGAAAGCCAGGCAATCGTTAGTTAATTTTTTTCGTGGGATATTGCCCGGCGATTTAGCCAAAATCTTTGCTTGATGATATACTATGAAGGCTGCCAGAAAAAAACTGGCAGTCTTTGTTGTATTTTTTGTTTTTTTATTATGTGCCAGGATGAAAGTTTGTGTACAATGTACGTAATGTCTCTTTTTATGGATTATTGTCTAAACTGCAAATGGGCACTTTAACAGGCCAATTAGCGTGCGACTACATACCGCACTATATAAATGGGGAGTTGAAAATAAATGAGTCATGAGGAATTAAATGACCAGCTGCTGGTCAGACGGGAAAAAATGAATGAAATGCGCCAAAAGGGCATTGACCCATTTGGTAAAAAATTCACCCGCAATGCGAATGCAAAAGAGTTGATTGGAAAATACAACGGGCTTGAAAAAGAGGAGCTTGAGGCGAAAGAGGTTTCCGTTTCTCTAGCAGGCCGGATTATGACAAAACGCGGAAAAGGAAAAGCCGGTTTTGCCCATATCAAAGATCTCACTGGTCAAATTCAAATTTATGTTCGAAAAGATGAAGTCGGCGAAGAACAGTACGACTTGTTCACTTCTTCAGATCTTGGCGATATCGTCGGGGTAACTGGGACACTTTTCAAAACACAAGTCGGAGAGCTTTCAATTAAGGTAACGGAATATACTTTCCTAACAAAAGCCTTGCGTCCGCTTCCTGATAAATTCCATGGCCTGAAGGATGTAGAGCAGCGTTACCGCCAGCGCTATCTCGACCTCATTATGAGTGACGAGAGCAAGGCCACATTTATCATGCGCAGCCTGATTCTTCAATCCATGCGCCGTTATTTGGATGAGCATGGTTTCCTTGAAGTAGAAACGCCAATGATGCACTCTATCCCGGGCGGTGCATCAGCAAGACCTTTCGTTACGCATCATAATGCGCTTGATATGGAACTGTTCATGCGGATTGCCATCGAGCTCCATTTGAAGCGCCTGATTGTGGGCGGGCTTGAAAAGGTGTATGAAATCGGCCGCGTTTTCCGGAACGAAGGAGTTTCCACTAGGCATAATCCTGAATTCACAATGATTGAGCTATATGAAGCTTACGCTGATTACGAGGACATCATGAGTCTAACTGAAAATCTCGTCGCGCATATTGCCCGTGAGGTTCTTGGGACAACTGTCGTCCAATATGGAGAGTATGAAATCAACCTCGAGCCGGAATGGAAGAGGCTTCATATGGTAGATGCGGTTAAGGAGCATACCGGCGTTGACTTCTGGAAAGAGATGACGGACGACGAAGCTCGTGCCCTTGCGAAAGAACATGGGATTGAGATTACCGAGCATATGGCATACGGCCATATCCTCAATGAATTCTTCGAGCAAAAAGTGGAGGAAAAACTGATTCAGCCAACCTTTATTTATGGCCATCCAGTGGATATCTCCCCGCTTGCAAAAAAGAACGATAAAGATCCACGCTTTACAGATCGTTTCGAATTATTCATCGTTGCACGTGAACATGCCAATGCCTTCACGGAGCTGAATGACCCAATCGACCAGCGGGAGCGTTTCGAAGCGCAGTTGAAGGAACGTGAGCAAGGAAACGATGAGGCGCATGAAATGGATGAGGATTTCATCGAAGCGCTTGAATACGGGATGCCGCCAACCGGCGGACTTGGAATCGGGATTGACAGACTTGTCATGCTGTTGACCAACTCTCCTTCAATCCGGGATGTTCTATTGTTTCCTTTAATGAGGCATAAATAATAATAGAGACGCCAGTTTCCTTTTGAGGAATCTGGCGTTTTGACTTTTAATAAGAGGATTTTAGATGGGCGAAGGTTTTGTGCATTCTATATAATGTAAAGCTTAAAGTCAGTGGCGGTTCGCTGCAGCCAGCAAAGATGTTAGCGGTGCTTCAGCTATTTTTTGTGAGGGTGAATTCCGACCAGCCGGATAGATGTTTCTATATGATGTAGATTGACTAGCCTTAATGAAGCTATCAAAACATATTTCATCAATCACCCGCCTGTTTTCTAGGTCAGATCAGACTCTCCGAGGTGATGCCTGCTGCCCTATAATGGGGGTTAACCGGGTCAGTCGTTCTATTTCAAATGGTTTTGGGTAAATAGATGATATATCTTTCGTTTTTAAATAAAAAAGTATTGCATAGCTCATTTAATGGTGTTATATTAGTTAATGTTGCTGCGAGGCAACTGGTCAACGAGAAAAAAACTTTTAAAAAACTGTTGACTTCAGTATGGTAATTTGGTAATATAGAAAAGTCGCCTTTGAGCGATGTTCACTCTTGCATCGGAGACTTTTGAGAGAGAAATGCTCAGAACGTAGCAAGGTCGCAAGAGAAGTTACTAGCGGATATATTGCTCTTTGAAAACTAAACAAACAAGCGTCAACAAACAATAATACAGTGATCTTCGGATCACTAGCCAACGTAACTTTATGAGCTAAACTCATACTCTTTCTTGGAGAGTTTGATCCTGGCTCAGGACGAACGCTGGCGGCGTGCCTAATACATGCAAGTCGAGCGAAAGTT
>NZ_QWEG01000022.1 GCF_003515685.1 Neobacillus notoginsengisoli
CGTTCGTCCTGAGCCAGGATCAAACTCTCCAAGAAAGAGTATGAGTTTAGCTCATAAAGTTACGTTGGCTAGTGATCCGAAGATCACTATATTATTGTTTGTTGACGCTTGTTTGTTTAGTTTTCAAGGAACAATATTTTCGGAAACAACTATTCTAGTATAACATTTTCTGAGTCGCTTTGTCAACAACTTTTTTCAACTCGTTTTTGCTGAGTGAATCACTTGCCGACGAGGCAACTTTCTAAATATACCACCCGGATTAACAGCTGTCAACAGCTTTTTTAAAGGTTTATGAAAAATATTGTAGTGAAAACCTGTTCTCTCCTAGTGTTTTCTTATAATAGCACCGCATGTAATTTCCGTCAACAAAATATACCTTACCAAATTTTTCCTGAATGCCTCACAAAACATCCAGTGTGTTCTTTTGACCTTCTTCTATAATATACTTCATTATTTTTCTCAATACGCAGGTAATGCCGCAAGCCGATCCTTCTGATGAATTCCACATAAATTAAAAAGCGCCGGCTGCAGAAATCGTCCCGCCCGGCGCTTTTTTAAACATCTATTCTATTGAAATAATCCCTTCTTCACCCGCAGCAACGATTCCAGGTTTTTTAATCTGGATGCTTTCTCCTTCGCGAAGATTCGTAAATACAATTGGGGTAATTGTAGATGTTGCATTCTTTTTGATAAAGTCTAAATCGAACTTTAACAGAGGCTGGCCTCTTTTAATCACATCATTCTCCTGAACAAGTGATTCAAAGCCTTCACCCTTCAGATTTACCGTATCTATTCCGACGTGTATCAAAATTTCTTTGCCTGCATCAGATAAAATCCCAATCGCATGTTTTGTTGGGAACAGATTGATGATTTTTCCGTCAACCGGTGAAACAACAAGTCCTTCGGAAGGCTCTATCGCAAAGCCATCCCCCATCATTTTGCCGGCAAATACTTGATCGGGAACTTCAGTGATTGATTTGATTTCACCCTTTATAGGAGAAACAACCTTAAAATCCGTTCCTCTGCTGGCTTCATTTTGCAAAGCCGCAGGATTAACTTCCTCAATTTGCTGGACAACTTCCGCGGATTGATTTGTTTCCACAACCCTCGGCCTTTTACCACTCATAATATCCTTCATCTGTCCTTTGATTGTTTCCGAGCGCGGTCCAAAAATGGCTTGAATATTATTTCCGACTTCCATGACTCCCGCTGCACCAAGTTCTTTCAGCTTTTTCTTATCAACATTATTAATGTCCTTAACTGAAACACGCAGCCTTGTAATGCAAGCATCTAGATGGGAGATATTTTCTTTTCCGCCCATTGCTTCAAGAATATTAAATGGAAGGTCCCCCGCTTTTCCGTTTCCTTTTTCCCGCGTTTCCCCTTCATCTTCTGTGAGTTCACGGCCCGGAGTTTTCAAATTGAACTTAATGATAGCAAAACGGAATATAAAGTAATACACAACGGCAAACCCAATTCCTAATAGTATCGTAATCCACCAAGGTTCCCTGCCTGGCAGGACCCCGAACAGGAAGAAGTCGATCGCGCCGCCTGAGAAAGTATAGCCCAAATTGACATCAAATGCAGCCATTAATACAAATGCAAGTCCGTCAAGAACTGCATGGATCACAAAAAGGAGTGGTGATACAAACATAAATAAAAATTCTATTGGCTCTGTAATTCCTGTTAAGAAGGATGTTAATGCAGCAGACCCAAGCAAACCGGCTACTATTTTTTTCTTTTCAGTTCGTGCCGTATGGTACATAGCTAACGCCGCAGCAGGGAGCCCGAACATCATAATAGGAAATTCCCCAGCCATGAAATTACCTGCAGTAATATCGACGCCATCCTTCAATTGAGAGAAGAAAATCGTCATATCCCCGCGGACGATTTGGCCTGAGGCTGTCGTATAGGAACCAAATTCATACCAGAATGGCGCATGGAAAATATGATGCAGCCCGAACGGTATGAGCAAGCGTTTAATAAATCCAAAGAAGAAAGCCGCAATATACGTCCCGCTTCCCATCAGCCATAGGGAAGCACTATTCATCGCTTCCTGTACTGGAGGCCAGACGACCAAAAGCAAAAGGCCTGCCACTAGAGATGCAGCCGCTGTAACAATAGGTACGAACCGTTTCCCTGCAAAAAAGCCGAGGAACGAAGGCATTTCAATATCATGGTATCGGTTATAGCAAAACGCGGCAATAAGTCCTACGATAATCCCGCCGAATACCCCTGTTTGCAGTGTAGGTATTCCTAACACACTTGCGAAACTTGGGTCTTTCGCAATCATTTCACCAGTAACGCCAAGCCACGAACTCATGACTTGATTCAAAACGAGATAACCGACGATTGCAGCGAGTGCAGCCGCGCCATCAGCCGCCAGCCCAATCGCAACGCCAGCAGCAAAAATCAGCGCGAGGTTACCAAAAATAATCCCTCCCGCGTCCTCCATTACACTAGCTGTTAACTGAATCCAATGTGCATTCAGAAACGGCAAGTAATTAAGGGTTGTTTCTTGTTGCATCGCGTTGCCAATACCCAGCAATAAACCCGCAGCTGGTAAAAGAGCGACCGGCAGCATGAGCGCTTTACCGATTTTTTGCAAAACGCCAAATATTTTTTTAAACATTGTAAACCCTCCTATATGTTTTTGCCCAATAAAGTAAGCGGAGACAAAAGAGCAAATAAAAAAGGCATGAGCATAGAAAAGAACTGAACAGAATACAGGCATACTATACCTGTAAAAAAAGAGGGCGTTACTCCTCAATTTCCATCCAATTATTTTCTGTGCTCATGCCTGATCGAATCAGTAACACGCAAGAAAATGATTGCTATTTTGTTTTCTTTTGAAGCCGTTGCAAATGCATCGTCAGATAAACCGCCTCAGCATCGTAGACCGGCATCTTTAATGTTTGCTGCATTACTTTAATGAGTTTCCACGACAGATTATAGCATAATGGATATTCCTTTTTCAATAGTAATGATATCGCTTTCGGCTCTTCAACCTTTTCACCGGATTTTACGCGTTCGATGGCAAAACGCAAGTGGCGCACGAGTCTCATGTATTCTACACTTTCTTTATCAATGGTTATCCCAAGCTGGTCTTCAATCATTTGTACCAAAGTCGTCACAAGTTGGGAGTACTGGTTCACTTCGGAAAGCTCCCTGTTCGTTAAGGCACTGTGGATATGGAGCGCGATAAAGCCCGCTTCTCCTTCCGGCAGCAAAATCCCGGCCTTTTCTTCAAATAACTGAAGGACGTCTTTTGCAATTTTATATTCAAGAGGGTAAAGGGTTTTCGTTTCTATTAAAAATGGATTGCGAATTTCCATCCCATTCGCAACCCGGCTGACCGTAAACATTAAGTGATCTGTAAGGGCAACATGAATATGTTCATTCAAGGATTCACCTGCCTCTTTTTTGATCAGTTCAATGGCAGATATAATCAGCTGCTGCAACTCCTCTTCCAGGAAAGGAAGAAGCTTAATGTAGTTCATTTGCTCCTTCTCGTTTTTCAGAACAAAGACTTTTTCAGCGGCTGCGGCATCCAGTAACTCATTCTGCTTACGGTTAAAACCGATTCCTTTGCCAATTAGGACAACTTCGCCGTAATCCGGATGGTCCGCAATCAGGACATTGTTATTCAATATTTTGTTAATAGCCAATGTTGTTGACATCGTTTACATCCCCGCTTCTTGCATAGTATTCCCATCGTATAAGAGCCGTCAGCGTTCGTCAACTACATAGAGATTAAGGCATTTTTTGCAAAAAGAAGACCGGCTTAAGAAGCCAGTCTTTGTCATCTAGCTTCAGCGCCTATCGCCTAGCAAACTTCAGATCTCCTCCCTACGATAAGTCATCATCGAATCGCTTACGCTCTTCGTGATTCCTTTATCTCAGTCGAAGCCCTTCCAGTTTGTACGGCGATGACCACAAAGGAAAGCTCCCCAGAATAATCATCGCAGGGACAGGCGCTTTTTGCCTGTCACGAGGCGCTTGCGCTTTTGTAATTTATTCAGTCAAGAAAATAAAATACAGCAGGAAGATAATAAAGAAAAGATACATGATAGGATGTATTTCTTTTCTTTTACCCGCGACCAGCATTGTAATCGGATAGAAGAGAAATCCAGCCGCGATGCCAGTTGCGATGCTGTAGGAAAGTGGCATCGTAATAATCGTCAAGAAGGCTGGAACAGCAATCTCGAATCTTTTCCAGTTAATATTGCCTAATGATGAAACCATCAAAACACCTACGATAATCAATGCCGGCGCTGTAACTGGAGCTGTAACGATGGACAGAAGCGGGAAAAAGAAAATGGACAGGAGGAAACATCCCGCTGTGATAATCGCTGCAAAACCTGACCTTGCGCCCGAGGCAACCCCAGCGGACGATTCAATATAGGAAGTTGTCGTTGATGTACCAAAAATGGAACCGACCAACGAGGCAACTGAATCGGCGAAAAGGGCACGGCCCGCCCGCGGCAGCTTGTTGTCTTTCATGAGTCCGGCTTGGTTAGCAACAGCTACCAATGTACCGGCGTTATCAAAGAAGTCTACGAACAGGAATGTCATGACGATACCCAACATAGCCGTCGTATAAAAAGAACTATCGTTAAACGAGCTGAAAAGCGCCCCAAATGTCGGGTCAATGCTTGGAACAGCCCCAACAATTTGTGTTGGAGGATCAATAAGCTTAAAAATAATTCCAATAATGACGGTCACAATCATTCCGTAAAACACGGCCCCTTTAATACCTCTCGTCATCATAATAACGGTAATTAACAGACCAAAGAGTGCCAAGAGTGTTTCTGGACTTCCTAAATGTCCAAGACCAACAAGTGTTGCATCATTCTTTATAATAATTTTGGCATTGGTCAGTCCGACAAACGTAATGAACAGGCCAATCCCGGCACCCACTGCATATTTGAGCTCAACCGGTATTGCATTGATGAGTTTTTCACGCAGCCCGGAAAGGGTCAGCAGCAGGAAAAACACACTTGAAATGAACACGGCCGCAAGTGCATGCTGCCATGGCGCACCGTGACCAAGAATAACAGAATAGGCAAAGAATGCATTGAGTCCCATTCCCGGCGCAAGGGCAATCGGGTATTTACCGACCAAACCCATGATGATTGAACCAACGGCTGCAGCAAGCGCTGTTGCTACAAACACCGCTCCATAATCCATCCGTGCAGAATCTGGGAGACCCTCCACATTCGCTAGTGTCAACGTAAGCGGGTTAACAACAAGAATGTAAGCCATCGCCAGAAACGTTGTCAGTCCGCCAATAATCTCGCGGCGGTAATTCGTGCCCAGTTCATCGAACATAAAATACTTCTTCATCAGAATCCCCCTAATTTATATACCGGCACTAAAAACCGTTTTTATGCCGGGAACGAAAAAACGCCCCGGCTAAAGTTGCCGGGACGCTGACACGAAGCATGCATAAATAAATGGGCAGAAAAGTTCCCTTTACACACACCTCGTAGTCAAGCTCTTTACGGCAGCTTGGTAGAAACTTCTGGGCCATATCCCCAGTATTATACGAAGCAATCTATAATTACCTTGAAATTTTATCAGCTAAAACAAAAACAGTCAACAAGAAATACGAACATTTGACAATAAAAATGGAGTCATCGTACGTTAGAAATCCGTATCCTTACTCCCACTCAATCGTCGCCGGCGGCTTTGAAGTAATGTCGTAGACTACACGGTTGACATGCGCAACTTCATTGACGATGCGCGTAGAGATTTTCTCCAATACATCCCAAGGAATGCGGGCCCAATCGGAGGTCATGCCGTCGATTGACGTAACCGCGCGGATACCGATTGTATAATCATACGTTCTTGTATCGCCCATCACACCTACACTGCGGATATTTGGCAGGACCGTAAAGTATTGCCATACTTCACGCTCCAGCCCCGCAAGCCGTATTTCCTCACGCAAAATCGCATCGGACTCCCGGACAATTTCAAGCTTGTCCTCCGTAATTTCACCGAGTACACGAATCCCAAGCCCCGGTCCAGGGAAAGGCTGCCTCCAGACGATTTCATCCGGAATCCCAAGCTCTGTCCCAAGCGCCCGAACTTCATCTTTAAAGAGGGTGCTTAGAGGTTCGATCAGCTTAAATTGCATATCCTCAGGTAGGCCGCCGACGTTATGGTGTGATTTAATCGTTTGGGCCGTAGCCGTTCCGCTTTCAATAATATCGGTATAAAGCGTACCTTGGGCAAGGAAATCAATTCCTTCCAGCTTATGCGCTTCATCGTCGAATACATAAATGAACTCGTTTCCGATAATTTTCCGTTTTTGCTCAGGATCGGAAACGCCGCGGAGCTTCTCCATAAACCGTTCACGGGCATCCACCTTGATGACATTCATATGGAAACCGTCCGCGAAAGTTTTCATGACCTGGTCAGCCTCACCTTTTCGAAGTAAGCCGTGGTCAACGAAAATACATGTCAGCTGATCGCCAATCGCTTTATGGATTAGGACGGCGACGACCGAGGAATCCACTCCGCCGCTTAGCGCGCAAAGGACTTTTTTGTCTCCAACCGTCTGGCGGATTTTTTCCATTTCAATTTCAATAAAGTTTTCCATTGACCATGTCCCGCTGCAGCCGCATACACCTAAAACGAAATTCTTAAGTAGTTCATTTCCATGAACCGAATGGCGGACCTCAGGATGGAACTGGACACCGTAAAGCTTGCGTCCTTCGTCACTCATTGAAGAGATTGGGCAAGAAGGACTGTTCGCATCGACAGTGAAGCCCGGCGGTACTTGAGTGACCAAGTCACCATGGCTCATCCAGACAACTTGTGTTTCTGGAAGGCCTTTGAACAAGGCAGATTCATTCCCAACCGCAATGGAAGCTTTTCCATATTCACGGTTTTTCGCCCGTTCAACGCCGCCGCCGAAATGGACAGCCATCAGCTGCATCCCATAACAGATTCCGAGCACAGGGAGCCCCAGTTCAAAAATTCTTTCGTCACAGCGGAAGGCATTTTCGTCATATACGCTGTTCGGGCCGCCGGAGAAAATGATCCCCTTCGGATTCATTGCTTTAATTTCCTCAGCAGTGATCGTATGCGGATGAAGCTCGCTATAAACGCCAAATTCCCTGATTCTTCTCGTAATCAGCTGGTTATATTGGCTCCCGAAGTCGAGAACCACGATCAATTCCTGGTTTTGAAGTTCTGTTTTTCCAGACAAATGCTCCACCTCTTTCTCTCTTTTTAGTATACACAATAAGGTTTTTTACAATAAAAAATCGGACTTCCCCTTCTTTTTTGCAAAAAAGAAGGCAGAAATCCGATTCCACATGCATAGTCTTCCCGAAATTTCTGCCTTCATAGTCAGGCCATTTACGGCGGCCCGGTAGAGACTTTCGAACCATATCATCGAGGATATATGAAGGAGTCGTACAGATTCATTTAAATTTCTATTAACCCATTGTATCTGTACGAAAAATTCCGGTCAAGAGATTGTCTTTTTAATTAAATTTTCCCACAATTGCTTTGTTTCTAGCCACGTTCCCTCAGGAAGCTCCTTCCTGTATAAGAACTGCTCATACCTGGCTGTCAGTTTACCCATCTCTTTCGTCGCGAAGAATCGGTCGATATAGCCTGCATAATTCCTTAGTGTCTGTCCCTCATCCCTTTTAAGGCCAAACCTTTTCAGCTGCTCAAGCAAAGTCAGGTACGCCTTGCCAAATTGATCATCGTTCTTGGAAAACTTATACCGGTAGATGAGGTAATATGGAAGCCACCTTCCCCTTTTGCTATAAATGAACCATCCCACTGCAACTATAATCGCCAAGCATGCAGCAAGCCACTTCCACTCATTCTTCATAAAGATTCTCGCCTTTTCCAGCGGGCTCTTATTCGCTTTCAATTGTTGCGGAATCGGGTCATTCTCTTCAAGCCGGTTCAGCCGGTCCTGGGGATTGCTGTCTTTTTTGTCAGGCGTTGCAGCCGGTGTTTTCCCTGAAGAATCTGTATCTCTATCAATATCAATTTGAATGCTGTTCGAGAAACCCTTCGTCGGTTCAAATGGAAGCCAGCCAAGGTTCGGCAAATAGACTTCAACCCATGAATGGGCATCATTGTTCGTTACTTCATAAAGACGCTTCTTGGAATCGCCATCACCAAATGACTTTGCTTCCCCATACGTATATCCCTTTACCCAGCGCGCGGGGATACCGATACTTCTAAGCATTGTAACCATGGAAGTTGAAAAATTATCGCAATACCCTGTCTTCGTATCAAACAGGAATTGGTCAACATAGTCCTGATTTTTGTCCGGTACCGCGACATTCTTTTGGTCATACGTAAATTCACTTGACGCAAAATAACTTTCAACTGCCTTTGCCTTTTCGTACCAATTTAGCTTGTCTTTTGTAATTTCTGCAGCCAAATCCCTTACCCTGTCAGGCAAAGAAGGCGGCAGCTGGGTAAAGCGTTCAAAAAAGTCTTCAGGCATTTCCGCAAGGTCAGTTCCATCCGCCCATTTCAAATCATCCATCTTATAAGCAGGCACATCATAAATAAACCCGTAATCATCCAGTTCCGCTGGTTCATTCCAAGGCTCCATGGGCCGGATTTTTTCACTCACAGGATTATAAAGGAAACTCACCCCATACCTTGCGGCGACTTTTTTAGTGCCCTGCGGATAGACAATATGGGGGTACTTAAATTCGATATAGACCTTTGCGGCTTGCTCTTCCGTTTTTACATTTGGAGGGAAGCCCCCAAGCGGGAACGGATCATCTTGGCTAAACCCTTCCCCACCCTTTACCTGGTCGGAAAGTATCCATCCCTTCCCGGTATATACATCCTTTGTTTCAACCCTCCAGTATTGGCGGCTCTCACTATCAGCCCTGAAAACGACTGTATCATCCGGCAAAAAAGGCCCCCCAAGCCTGGAGTCATTCGTCCCATAACCAATTCTCGCGATACCGCCAGTTCCGCCACTACCGCTATTTTCATTGAAAGATTTCAAAAAAGGAACCGGATCGGGCCAAATGGGGGCTGCCTTCGGTGCTGCAAGGCCGACAGCCGCACTAAAAATGACCATTCCGGCGAGTGGCAGCATCCATTTACCGGCAAGAGTCCCATCGCCACGCAGCTTTCCTTCGGCCACGAGGCGCAAATACGTCAGAATGCCCATTACAGTAAATCCTAATACAACTGTCCTGATAATGGACCCGTTCCCTTTAAAGGTTGTAAAGGTATCCAGGACAGAAATATAAATAATCGTCATCAGGAAGAAAACAAAAATTTTCCGCCTGTTCAACAGCCAGTACTGAATGAGATAAACCATTAGCCAAAGCAGCAGGAAAAACAGGACGGTACGAAAAACATTCGTAAACTGTTGAAAATCGCGGCCAAGGAGCAGGCCAAGATTATATTTTACATCCGAAAAGAAGAGTCCTAACCATTCCGGGCGCAAGAAGCCGCCCTCAAAATAAAATCTGTAAACGGCATAGAAAATATAAAAGGTTTTAATAAATGCCTGGACAACCATCGGAAGCTGGAACAGTGCCGCAGCAAAGGCAATGACAAGGAAGATGAGAAACACTTCTATATTCTCCGTATCGGTCAGTTCCCCCATTGGCCTCAGCCATTCCCAGATCAGCAGAAATCCAATTAAATAAAGGAGGATTGAGGAAAAATTGAACTTTTCCTTGTTCGTGCTCACTGCATGCTCACCTCCGAGAATGCCGAATCAAATTGGTTTTCATGAACCAGGACAATACTGACGCCACGGGCAATTCCCATCGCCTTTAAAGCACGCTCTTCGTTTGTGGGTAGCTCCCGTTCATTCTTAATCAGGAACACTGTAACCTTGCCCTTTTTTTGCCCTAAATGTCCCGCCCTTTCAATCAGTGCTTTTGTTAGGTTTGAGGTAACAAGCATGATCGTCACATTTTGGCCAGAATAAAATGGCTCTGCTTCTAAAACTTTATCCATCGTAACAGTGCAGACAGGCTGTATTTTTGCAAGATGGTAAAAGAATAACTGCAGCTGGGCCTCTCCGCTCCTGATCGGAAATGAAGTCCTTTCCTTGCTGACAGTCAATAGGCCGGCTTGGGCCCCTTTTTTCAAAATAGCCCTCGCGATTGAAGCGGTAAAGGAGACGATTGTCTCAAAACGCTGCTCCGGTGCGCAGTCCATGACGATAAGGACATCGTGTGACTGCCTTTGTTCGAACTCCTTGGTCATCAGATCATTCCGCTTCGCCGATGCCTTCCAGTTAATCCACGAAAACCGGTCGCCGGGCTGATAGTCCCTGACCCCAATAGCCATCGTTGTATCTCGCTGGACCCGCTCCCTGGAAGCCGCCATCCCTTGGTCAAAATGGTTTTCAAAGGGGCGGTAAATCATTTCTGTATAAGATGGATAAACAAGAATTTTATCTTCTGAATCAGCCTTCTTTTCTTTTTCTATCAGGCCGAGCAAATCGCCTGTTTTCAGTTTGATTGAACGGAAATAATGCTCACCGCGAGGAAGTTCATGAATTGCATAATCAAAAATGATTTCTTTTTTAAAGCCAGGAAACAGAAGTGCTTTATTGTCCTGTTTTAATACCGCATTTCTAAAGGATCCGCTCAAATCTTCCTCCGCAAGCAAGTAAAAGAGCGGAAAGGATGTTTCCCTTCTTAAGACGATGCGGACCCTTAATGGTTCCCCTGCGACGTATTCCTGCTTTGGCAACAGCCGTTGAAGTTCCATATTCATCATTGGGTAAAAGGCAATGGCCAGCGAGTACACCGCAAAAGGCAAAAAACTATAGAATAAGAACCAGCTGACAAACCCGCCTTGGAACATAGCATAACAAAACACCAGAATGACAAGGGATATCAGCACAATCAGTTTCCATGTGTGTTTAAGTGCCCGGAATCTGGCTCTCATTATTTCACAAGCCTTTGCACCGGCACCGGTACCCTTGCAACGACCCGGTTGATCACTTCCTCGGCGGTGATCCCTTCAAATTTGGCTTCCGACTTAAGGATAATCCTGTGGGAAAGGACTGCCGGAGCGAGGTATTGGATATCATCTGGCAGCACATAATCCCGACCACATATGAACGCATATGCCTGGGCTACTTTCATAAGGCCGATTGATCCGCGTGGGCTGGCTCCCAAGTAGACATTTTCATGGATTCTCGTCCGGTGGGAAATGTCGACGATATAGCGTTTGACCGTATCATCAACGAAAACACTTTTAATTTCCCTTTGAAGCTCCCTCAGCTCCTCAAGAGTTACGACCGGCTCCAACTCTTCGATTGGCGGGTTTTTTTGCGCCCGGTTCAGCACTTCCATCTCTTCATTAATCTCGGGATAGCCCATTTTTAATTTAAGGAGGAACCGATCCAGCTGCGCCTCTGGAAGCGGATAAGTCCCCTCATATTCAATCGGGTTCTGGGTCGCCATTACAAAAAAGGGCTTCTCAAGATGATGGGTAACCCCATCAACGGTCACACTACTTTCCTCCATTCCCTCTAGAAGGGCGGATTGGGTTTTTGGAGAAGTCCTGTTAATCTCATCCGCAAGAATGATATTGCCCATAATTGGACCCGGGCGAAATTGAAATTCCATTTCCTTCGGATTGTAAATAGAAACCCCTGTTACATCGGAAGGAAGCAGATCAGGGGTAAACTGGATTCGTCTGAATGTGGCGCCGACGGATTTTGCAAGGGCTCGAACCATCATCGTTTTCCCGACCCCGGGAACATCCTCCAGGAGGACATGGCCTTCCGCCAAAAGGGCGACGAGGCTAAGCTCGGCAACTTTCCGTTTCCCGGTCATCACCTTTTCTATATTCGTTAAAATCTTTTCAATATTATTCCTGTTTTTTGATTGTAGCGACATGGTTTTCCTCCCGCATTCTAGTATTGAAGTTTGCTTGTCCATATAGTAAGTTTAACATAAATAAAAAGATTCTATATATTCTGTCAAAACTTTTCATAAGAAAAAAAAGGGATAAAAACCCCGTCATCATTTGACGTTTTCGATTGGTAAAAAGTTTCAAATTTTTTAAAAAATGTTTTTTTGGCTGGGGATTAAAATGAAATTAATCATTTACGAGATGAATGAATGGCTGGCGGCCGAGATATTGGGCTGGGTGTATGAAGCACCATACGATTTTTACAATAACTCTGTTACGCCCGAAGGAATAAGAGAGCTCCTCGACCAGCCATATTATGCGGTTCTAAGTGATGGTCGAGAACTGGCGGGGTTCTTTTGTATCGGTGAATCAGCCCAAGTACCGGCGGGGGCATCCGTTGGCGCATATACAGAGGGATCAATCGATATCGGGATCGGGATGAATCCCAATTTGACTGGCAAAGGGATGGGCTTCACATTCTTTTCTTTCATCCTTACCCATCTGCAGGATACTTTTCCAGGGGTGCCGACTAGGCTGACTGTAGCTTCCTTTAATAGAAGGGCGATTCGTCTGTATACTAAAATCGGCTTTCATGAAACAATGCGTTTTCAGAGGGGGGCAATTGAGTTTGTTGTTATGACCCGGGAATAGGCCACCGTCACTTGTTATGTTTTAACCGTGGAAGTAGAATAATAGTAGCATCCTTTTGTTATGCAAAATAGAAAAGTAAAATAAATAGTAACACATAAAGGGGGAAAAGAACTTGAGAACATCGACAATTTTAAAGTGGGTGACTGGCGGGCTTGAAGCGTTGCTCGGAATTCCGGTCCTCGGCGGGCTCATTATCCTTTCAACAGCGTGGACACCATTGTTCATCATGGCCATCCTTCACGTCGTCACGATTGTATTCGCTGTCCGGGAGAACGAGACGAAAGCAGGTAACATCCTCGGGCTAATCACTTCACTGGTTGGCTGGATTCCATTTGTCGGGATGGTCATGCACATGATTTCCGCGGTTGTTATCCTGATTGATGCCTATCGCTCTGATCGAAATGCCGTGCATCATACATGGTAAACACAAAAAATAAAGAGGCCCGCCCGGCCGCTTTATTTTTTGGTTATTTGCCCTCCGCTTATAGCCCTTACAGCTTGGCCATTCAATGCATACAGTAAAGCAAACGAGCTAAGGAGGGAAAGAAAGAATGAGCAACTTTACATGTGAAGATTTCCGCCGCAAGCACCGCTTTTTTTGCAATGAATTCGCCCCACTTTTAAGGCATCTCAATTTGTTTACAGAAGAAGATGAATGTGCGTCGGACAATCCAATTAGGGACAGACAATTTTCATGCTGCTGCCGCTTACGCCGCCATCACCATCATGGACATGAACATGACCATGAATTTGATTGTGGCTGCGATGACTAACAGCCTCAGAATAAAATAAACTTTGCAGTAAAAAAACCGGTTATCACATAAGCGATAACCGGTTTATATTTAGTTTCCAGCAAGATCATTCAATCTTCCTTTGAAAGGGCGTTGTAATTTTTCAGTTTTGTAAACCGTTTTTTCTTTTTTAAATACTTTTCGTTAAGGACGATTACTTTTCCATCCTCAGCGGTATTGTATTTTCGATAAACTGCTTTGTATTTTTCAAATGCTAAGTGCCCGGCAACATAAACTGGCAAGACCATAAACAAGAGGATCGCCAATTGCAGGAACAAATTGATTTTACTCCCCATCATATAAATGGTCATGACAGTATGTGCCCCGAAGGCAACCATTAAAACAATCAACACATTACATATATGAAAAGCAGCCACATTTTTTTCCTGGAACATCCGCTCAAGTTCATTCTTGAAAAAAAGTGTCACAAATGCGGATACCACAATGACTAAAAGGATAACAAAATAAGTAAGAACCGTGTACATTTTCCGCACCCCTCTATCCTTACTATTCATTTTAATTGTAGCACAAGTATGAGGCGTTGCACGGAAATTCCCGTCCTGTTTTTGTATACCCGTTTATAGCAGCTCCAGTTTCATGCCAACTTCCTTTTTTGCAATCGCTTTTAACTCTTGCAATGCATTTATTAAATGCTCCATCAATAGCTTGCCTTCTGTTTTGTTTTCCGAATAGCTTGAGATGTTGATTGAGATTGAATCGTCCTTAATGATATAGGCGATTCCATGTCCGTTTTCAACGACAGGGCCGAACATTCGGTATTTCACACTATCATATACCGTTCCACTTGTGGAAAGGAAGTTATGGCGCAACGTTAAGTATCCTTCATCCTTAAAGATCTCAGGCAATTCTTTCAAGCCTAGTTCTTCGGCAAAATGGTAAAAGATTTGTTCAAGGCCAAACATATGCCGTTCAACACCGAGGCCTTTTTGACAATCTCTTATTCGCTCGGAATGGGCATCGCTCGCTTTTTGCATGAGTGAGTATAGAAACTCGCTCGCCTCATTTCCGTACTCCAATGCTTCCACCACGCTTCGCTTTTCCATACTCGTTGCGCGTGCGCATTCCGTTCTCCCCTCATAAAAGAAGCGAACACCCACTGGTTCGTACACGCTTGTAAACTTCCCGAATGTCCGATATTGAGCGATTTGTAAGGCCATGTGGAAAAAGGCGTCTGGACTTAATTTCATTTGTTTAATCTCTTCCGCACCGAAGTCAGTGAATAGGCTTTGTTGGAGGTCGTAGTTTTCTTTTTCCTGCAAGTACTCTTGCTTGAATTGATTTAACAAATCTACCATTTCTTTATCTAGGTCCCATTTTTGCTTTTCAACAATAGGTTTTTCATTTATTTTTACAGGTTGAAGGGGATCGTTCTTCAACCCTTGATTGACGTGGCTAATGACAGCAGCAATCGATGTGCCATCCACGGCACAATGCTCAATATTAAAGCCTAATTCACAGCGCCGCGTGAGAATAATTTGGATTGTCTTATCAAAATACTTATTGTTCGCATTTAACATGAGATGCCTAATTGCGTCTTCTGGATTATTGCTATCCTCATCAATGGAAATAACCACTAGTGAATCGGCGATGCAATCGAGAATTTCCTGATTTACTTTTGACTCCCTCAGCATGTCGTACGCCTTAGCAGCTTCATCTCTGTTAGCGGCCGTAAAGACGCCCACGTTTGTCCCTTCAACGGGATTTGCCTTCATGGCTTCTTCAATGGCGGAAACGATCTCATTGCTATCGTAGATCATCCCTTCATGATTTGTTACAGGTACTTTATAAAGATTGTTCCGGTAGAAGAGAACAACATGATTATTTCTTTTATCAAAATCGGCGGCATGAAAGATATCCTTATCCAACCTAGGGATTCGAATCGAACGGAAGAAATAGTTGTATTGGCTCATATCAAGCCGCTTTCCTCTAAAAGTATCTGGTTCTACCTTCTCATCGATAATCGCGTGATAAAGCTCCGTTACAAAATAACTCACTTTCCCAGCCATTTCAGCGTAGGAGTAACGATTTTGGTAGTCTTCACTTTGTATGAGAATATTGAAATTCGAACTATATGGCAAGGGGTTTCGGTGTGTTAAATATAAATCATCCCAAAAAGGAGCAAGCCAGCTTCCTGTCCTGTTTTGAGCAAATTCTTGTAATTTCTTTTGAAGCTTTTCCCCATCTCCCTCTATTTCAAAAAATCGGTCAATTACTTCTGTAGTTTTTTGAAATTGTTCCACGGAAACTAAAGGCTTGATCCATTCAAGAAGCTTAAGCTTCGTGCTATTTAGAGAAGGGATTGGTAGTGATGGTAATTCATTTTGAAAAGAAAAGGTTTTTTCTATAGGTCATATTCCTTTCTACATGTATTTTCCTAAAACAATCAACCTCAGGTCATCTGAAAATTCGTTTTCTGCTCGGTGACAATCTTCGTTCAAACCATGCCATAATGACGTCTGCAAATACAGCCATCAACGCAGTTGGAATCGCACCTGCTAGTATGATTGCTGTTCCGTTCGTAGCATTTGTTCCCCGTAATATGATGTCACCTAAACCACCAGCCCCGATAAAAGTTCCAATTGTCGCCACACCAATCGAAATGACTAAGGCTGTCCGTAATCCGGCCATGATGACAGAAAGCGCAAGCGGGAGTTCGACCATCCAAAGGACTTGGAATTTCGTCATGCCCATCGCCTTTCCAGCTTCAGTTAAAGCATGGTCGACAGTTCGAATGCCAGTGTATGTGTTGTTAATGATTGGCAGCAAGGAATAGAGAAAGAGTGAAAACACGACAGTATTTGTGCCAAGCCCCATCACAAGCATGAGGATTGCTAACATAGCAAGGGCAGGAATGGTTTGGATAATGTTCGCAAGTGAAATAACCCACGTACTTAATTGGCGGTAGCGTGCGATTAAAATCCCAATAGGAATCGCTACAATCGCGGCAAATAGCACCCCATATATGGACATTAAGAAATGCCGATAAAATTGTTCCCAAACATAAGAAGCATTTTGTGAATAATAGAACAAAACATCTTGAATCGTTTCCAAAACATCACCACCCTATTTAAAATAGTTTGCCGCTTCCAAAAACTCTTTCGCAATGATCGAAGGCTCTTTCATCTTCCCATCAGCCTCATAATTGAGAGCCTGCATCGTTTCCGTATCAATTTTCCCTGATAGTTTCTGCAGAATTTCGCGTAGTTCTGGATATTTCCTTAACACATCATTTCGTGCAACGAGCGATGAATCATAAGGAGGGAAAAAACGTTTATCATCTTCCAATACTTTCAAATCGTAAGCCTTAATCCGCCCGTCCGTCGTATAGGCAAGTACAACGTCCATTTTCCCACTTGCGGCCGCTTGATAGACAAGCCCAATTTGCATCGGAAATGTATTACCAAATTGGAAGCCATACTCCTTTACAAAGCCCGGATATCCGTCGCCTTTTCGCTTTAACCAGGAATTATCAACGCCTAACTTTAAATCTCCAGCAATTGGCGCTAAATCAGAAACGGTTTGCAAGTTTTCTTTTTCCCCGAGTTCTCTGGTTACGGTGAATGCATAGGAGTTAGCGAAGCCGTATGAATCAAACCAAGTTTGATCAAACCTTTCTTGAAATTCGCGCTTAACGATTTCAAGTGCTTTCTTCGGATCCTTCTCTGGCTCCATCCCTAAAACGCCAGCTAAGTCCGTCCCTGTATACCTTGTTGCTGTAATATCCACATCGCCATTCATCATTGCCTTATGCTGGACGATCGTTGACCCTAGATTATTTACCATGGATACAGGTGCATCTGTATAGTGTTCAATTAAAAGCCGAACCATATGCCCTATAATTTGGGATTCCGATGTGTCTAGTGTTCCAATGGCAATGGTATTTTTAGAATGGCCAGCAAGTCCTGGGAGAGAACAACCGCTAAGGACCATCGATAGGACGATGGCTATAACCACAACTATTCGATTTCTTTTACCCATTTATTTCGCTTCCTTCACTTTTTTGATTCCTGTTGGCGTAGCAAGGCTTTCAACTTTACCCAAAAGCAGGTCCGTTAACAGAGCAAGAATCGTTACCGGGACCGCGCCAGCAATAATAAATTCTGCTTGATATAAGTTCAGCCCGCTAAAAATATAGTCCCCTAAGCCGCCAGCGCCAATATATGAAGCAAGGGTTGCCCAGCCAATTAAATAAACAGTCGATAAACGAATCCCAGTCATAATAACCGGAATGGATAACGGCAATTCAACATACATAATTCTTTCCCATCCAGTCATCCCCATTCCTCGGCCAGCTTCAAGTAAATCATGATTTAATCCATTTATCCCTATGTACGTATTGCGCAGGATCGGCAAGACTGAATAGAAAAATAAAGCAATAATGGCGGGTATTTTCCCCACTCCAAATATTGGTATGAAAAATGCTAAGATTGCAAAGCTCGGGAAAGTTTGGACCACACTTAAAATGCCCATGACAATACCTGCGACCTTGGGAACTCGTGTTAGAGCGATACCGAGCGGAACTGCAACCATAATTCCCAAGATTGCCGCAATCAATGATATATAGAGATGCTCTCCTGTTTTATATAGCAATTCAGAGCCGTTACTGCTCAAAAAATCAAAAATACTTTCCACTCATTTCCCTCCATTATTACTGTAGTGAAGCCTCATCCTCGCTCCAAATGGAGTCATAAACGATATCGACAAGACTTGCTCTTGTTATAATTCCAATTAAACGTTTATTTTGGTCAACGACAGGAACATATTTCAGTCCGTTTTTTAAGATGCGGCGAATCGCGTTACGAACAAGTGTCCCTTCTGTCACTGTAAATATTTCCGCTTCATATGCGTCGGCAACCAAGCTTTTCTTTTTCCGCTTTTGATCAATCATTTCGACATCAATAAATCCTTCCAACCTATTCTGTTCATTGACAACGAGCAACGTATCAACTCTTGTATCCTTCATTAACTGAATGGCCTCCGATAGTTTGCGGTCTTTCGTAATTTTTATCGGATTCGGATTCATAATTTGTTCAACCGTAGAAATGTTCGGTTTTGCCTGTACGAGCCGGTCTTTCCCAATAAATTCTTCTACAAAGTCATTCGCTGGATTGCGCAAAATTTCTTCAGGTGTATCACATTGGACCAATTCACCATCACGTAAAATCACAATTCGGTCCGCCAGCTTAAGCGCTTCATCCATGTCATGGGTAACAAACACAATTGTTTTCCCTAATTTTTGCTGTAAATTTTTAAACTCCTCTTGTAAAGAATCCCGAGTAATCGGATCAAGCGCGCCAAATGGCTCGTCCATTAAAATAAGCGGCTGATCTGCCGCTAACGCACGTAACACACCAATACGCTGCTGTTGTCCGCCACTTAGTTCATGCGGGTAACGATCCAAGTAATCAGGAGTCAAACCGACTAAGTTGATTAATTCTCTTGCCCTTTTATTTCGCTTTTCTTTCGGCCATTTTAGTAACTTTAGGACAAGCCCAATGTTTTCTTGTATCGTCATGTGTGGAAACAGACCGATTTGCTGAATGACATAGCCGATCTCCCGGCGAAGTTGAACAGGGTCTTTATCGAGTATGTTTTCACCATTAATATAGATACTGCCGGATGAAGGTTCAATTAATCGGTTAATCATTTTCATCGTTGTTGACTTACCGCAGCCGCTTGGGCCGATAAAGCAAATAAATTCGCCTTTTTTAAAGTGTAACGATAAGTTATTAACCGCCTTCTTTCCTCCTTTATACACTTTTGAAACATTTTCAAATCTTAACAATGATCAACGCCTCCATTTATTCTATATAAAAAAGAGATTAATTATTGAACGTTGTCGTTGATTTACTCTTCAGGCACTTCGCTTTCCGCGGGGCGTCAGTGAAGCCTCCTCGGCGCTTAAAGCGCCTGTGGGGTCTCCACCTTGCCGCCGAATCCCGCAGGAGTCTACATGCCTTCCGATCCAATCAACTATGTACAATTCTTTCGTTCAACCTATATAAAAAGAAAAAAATTCTCCTTATTCGTCGTGGTCCATCCGCTGCTGTTCCTTATTTTGTTGCTTTTCATGTAGTAAGATACATAGTTCAATTTTATAATAAAAAAGGTCTCTCAACAAATTCAATGATGAATTGCTGAGAGATCTCTATTGTAGAGAGAATAGAATCTATGCCTTAATGGCTAATGAACCTAGTTAGGTTACGAAATCCTAACTGCATCACTTTATTATATCATACCACCCATTCACTTTATAATATCAGAAAGTATATCAAACTAAAGACAAGCAGTTAAAGTAGGGAAGAGTAGTTCGTATACATATGGGTTACCAATGTAGTCACCAGAATTTTGCTTAAGCGATTTGAATAACAACACCGACTGTGTTTTTATAACAGTCGGTGTTGTTTTGAGGGTTGATTAACTCAATTGCTTCTCCCGCGAATCAGAGCTTGGTTGCTTGAATCATCCTTCATTTTTCTTAAATCAGCCCCAGCGGGATTCTGGAATACTTTAAGTCCAAACTCTGGCGCAACGGCAAATAGATGGTCAAAAATATCAGATTGCACCGTTTCATACACGGCCCACTGTACGGAATTTGTAAATGCATAAATTTCTAAAGGTAACCCGTGTTCACTATGAGCCAGCTGTCTGACCATTAAGGTCATATTCTGATTGATTCCATCATGATTCTTGAGGTAATTGCTGATATACGCCCTAAAAACACCGATATTGGTAAGGGCCCTACCATTCACAGGATTGTTTCGATCGATTTGATTTTTGGCATTGTACTCCTGTATTTCCATTTCCTTTTGAATAATGTAGTCGGAAAGGTAATCGACTTTTACAAATTTCTCAATCATTTCATCGGTGCAAAACGTAATACTACTGGTATCTATATTCAATGTGCGCTTGATTCTCCGTCCACCTGAACTTTGCATCCCTCTCCAGTTGATAAAAGAATCAGAAATAAGGACATAACTAGGGATCATCGTAATCGTTTTGTCAAAATTTTGTACCTTTACCGTATTTAAAGAAATATCAAGAACGTCCCCATTTGCTCCATATTTGGGCATTTCAATCCAGTCACCAACACGTACCATATCATTTGACGCCAACTGAATTCCGGCAACTAATCCTAATAACGAATCCTTAAATACCAACATTAAAACGGCCGAAAGCGCACCAATCCCACTTAATAGGATAAGAGGACTCTTACCGATTAGATTCGAGGTCACTAAGATGACCCCTACAGTCATGATGATAATGTTAACCACCTGAATATATCCTTTAATCGGCTTAACCTTGGATATTTCAAAGGTTTGATAAATATCATTAAACGCATTTAGTAAGCTTTGAATAAACACTAACCCTACAATAATGATATAAGAAATAGCCAATTTCTCAATAAATAATTTATAGGTAGAAAAGGTTGAAGCTAACGAATAAACAATAATCGCAGGAACCATATGGGATAACTTTCGGAAAACTTGTTTTTCCAAAATGATTTTACCCCACTTGACTTTGGAGTTTGTAACGATACGAGTGATGATTCTGATCACTATTTTCTTTGAAATAAAATTTGCTACGATACAGATCATCCCTATTAGCAGAATCTTGATTATAATCGCAAGAGGTTCCACTAATTTTGGATTTAGCTCCATATTCAGTAGTAGATTATTAACGAATTGCATCTGTTCTCCTCCGGTTAAATGATTATAAGCAACTTTACGGGTAAAGTATCTAAACGTCAACGCCTTCCATTTCAAAAACAAAAAATAGTCCATTCATTTTGTAACATCTTTAACTGTAATTAACATATGTTGCTTAAATGGCATGAAATCAATCTTTTAGAGGGATTATTATGGAATATTTTGAACGATAGATAACAACTTAATACGAGTTTATGTTCCCCCTTAGTTCCCCTTCTTTTTGACGGTTTCTCCAAAGCGTAAAGGAAATGGAATCCTGTATTTAACGACCCATAGAATATTTAGCCAAATTTATTCGCAGTAAAGGAAGAACGAGAAGTGGGAATGTTAATTAATCGATTTTACTAGAAAACTAGCTTTTTTTTAAAAGACTATTCTCCATAAAAAGATGTAAGTCCTTTCACCTATTAAATAAAATTAATTGTTTCAAAATTGGTAATTTATACACTACTTACAAATCGCTCCATATCCTACAATTGAATTTAATAGGGTAAAGGAGGGATTTAATGAAAAAGAGAGCGTTTTCACTAGTAACTACATTAGTAACAACCATTGCTTTAACGCTATCATCTGTGAATTATACAAATGCTGAAACAGTAGCGCCGAAGAAGAGTCATGAAGTAAACTCATTGGCAAATGTAAAATCAGAGGCGAAATATTCCTACAAGGATGCCATCCGCGAAACTGTTTTTGTCCAATCAAGCCTTGACACGGATGAAAACGGGGTTTCTGATCGAATTGCCGTAGACATCATTCGGCCGAAAGAATCTGACGCAGGGCTGAAGGTACCTGTGATTATGGATGCCAGCCCTTACTATGAGAGTATAGGAAGAGGCAATGAAAGTGAGGTAAAGGACAAAGATAAAGACGGGATTAATGAGAAGTTTCCGCTTTATTATGATAATTATTTTGTTCCAAGAGGATATGCAGTTGTCTTGCCGGATATGGTAGGAACCAACCAATCGGATGGCTGCCCTACTACCGGCGGTTATGAAGAAATTGAAAGTATTAAAGTTGTCATCGATTGGCTTAATGGAAGGGCAACGGCAGTTGATAAAAATAATAACGTGGTAAAGGCCTCGTGGACAACCGGTAATGTTGGGATGATTGGTAAATCGTATGACGGCACATTAGCAAATGGTGTCGCGGCTACGGGAGTAGAAGGTTTAAAAACAATCGTTCCGATTGGTGCAATTAGCAATTGGTATAATTATTACCGATATGCAGGGCTAACATACTATAATAATGGGCCAGGCGGATTGGCAAGCAGGGTAGTAAACAGTTCCCGAAAAGCAGCATGTAAGCATGTGTTCGATCGTGTAAATCAAGCCGCAGATGACGCCACCGGCGACTACAATGATTTTTGGAATGAAAGAAACTATGTAAAAGATATCAAAAACGTAAAGGCCAGCGTCTTCGCCATCCACGGTTTAAATGACTTAAACGTGAAGATGAACCATTTTAATGACTGGTGGGAAGCACTAAATAAGGAGGAAGTGCCTCGCAAACTATGGCTAACGCAAACAGGCCACGTCGATCCATTTGATTTCCGAAGAGCAGAGTGGGTCGATACGCTGCATCGCTGGTTTGACTACTGGCTCCTTGGCATGAAAAATGGCATCATGGATGAGCCTACTGTAGATATTGAACGAGCAGCAGATGTTTGGGAAACCCATGCCACATGGCCGGAGAAAAATGTGAAATCAACGAAAATCCGCTTTGCACCTGGGGAAAACGAAAATTCACCTGGAGTTTTAACAACTGGTCCGGTAAAAGGAAATTTCACGCAAACCTTTACAGACAACCCGAGGCAAACAGAAACGGCGATGGTCACAAATGAAATGACCGTGAAAAGCGACCGTTTAGTCTTCCTCACTGAACCACTAAGCGAGGATGCCCGTATGAGCGGTGTACCGGAAATTTCACTTCGAGCAACAGTAGATAAAGATAATTCCAATTTAACCGTGATGATTGTCGATTATGGACTGGATACCAGGGTCAATCATACCGGAAGTGGAGAAGGAATCAGAACATTGGCAACTGAAAGCTGTTGGGGAGAAAGTTCCGATACAGATGATGCTTGCTATCGAGAGACAGAAAAAACGTTCCGTACAGCAGGGTATGAAATTGTCTCTAGAGGCTGGTTTGATCCGCAAAATTGGAAATCACTTTTAGCAACAGATCCACTAAATCCAGGTAAAAATTATAAATTTGAGTGGGGCGCATTGCCTCATGACTATGTCTTTAAGAAAGGCCATCGCATCGGAGTCATTATCGCAGGAAGTGCGTACCAGCGGACACTTCCTTCGGCAACAGGAGCTACTTTCAATGTCCACCTTGGCCAAAGTGTTATAAACCTGCCAATCGTGGAAGGCAAAAAAGGCGTTAATTTTTAAAGGTAAGCTGTGTTGTCAAACCCACCAATGATTTATTGAACGGTAGACTAAGTTCCTCTGTAAATGCAAGCCAGCAGTCTCCCTTTGGAGGCTGCTGGTTTTAAATGTGCTTCCTATGAATCCATTCCACAAAAAATGGAACGATTAGGACACAAGGATGAAGATACAACAAAAAATGTATATCTACATGTGACCAACGGGATGAAAAAAGAGGCTTCCCAAAAGTTCAAAAAACTCATGGTAAGCCTCTAATTCAGACCCTTATTCAAGAAATGTTACCCTTTTGTTACCCGTTAGGTATTTTCAGAATATATAAGGGTCTATAAACCCTATTATTACTGGGTTTTAGGGGACATGATTACATCATGCCGCCCATTTAACAGCCCATATAATAGGAAGAAATACAGCGAAGAAAAAAGTTATATATCAGCTTTTGTCGGTTTTTAGTTTAAATAGAAACCAATAGATTGTAAACAAGAGGAGGACAAATAGGAGGACAAAATCTTTGGCGAAAATTGTAGAAATTTTTCCCTGTAAAAATGAGGATTAGTTTGCTATCCTTGATAGACGGAGCCTGCCTTAACATGTTAAAGGTTCAGGGAGCAAAAGGTGGTGTTTAAAATGGAAAAACTCGAGCAAATGATGTATTACTTTATAAAAGAATTTCCCCAAAAGCTCGGAAGAACCAGTCTAATCAAGGCGATTTATTTACTCGATTGTGAATGGTATAAGTCTTTTGGTGAAACATATAGTGGAATGGAATACAAGCGCGATAAAAATGGGCCCTTTAATGCTACCTTTTACGATGCAAAATCAAGCTTGTGCGAAATGGGCTTGATTTATGAAAACCCTTACATCTACTCAGGCGGTGGCGGTCGAGGCTTTGAGTTTTATTTGCTGAAGGAAGATCCAGAACTGGAAAATAAAATAAATCCTGTCGCGAAGTGTATTGCTGATGAAATTGTGGAAAAGCTGTCATATAAGGACCTGAACAGTTTTCTCGGTTTTGCATATAATACTGAGCCAATGCTCGAAATATTGCAAGTAGAGGATTCTGGTTCAAAACAAATTGGGAGGGTACTTAATATGTCTAGAATTAAGGATCCACAAGGCCCTAAACCGCTTTTCAACTTTGAAGAGATTCGGAAAATTGCCGGCACACTCGATATGGAGAACCGTGGATCTGATGAGGACTACAACAAAACAGTCATTGAGGAAATGAATGAACTTTCTATTTTCAGGGAGAGGGTAGAAAAGGTATGTCAGGTAATAGAAGAGGCATAGATGCACGGGACGAGCGCGAATTTAAATATGGGGAAATCTACAGGATCAAGGACAGTCTTGTAGATTTCCCTGAAAGCCAAATTGTTCAAAGAACTTACCACTGGAAAAGATTGTTGGTTATAACCCAACATTGCAATTCAAATTATGACAAAAATATATGGACTTTGAATGCGGCTCCTTGTTCCTCTCAAATTAACATGAAACGGGATACGGATTTAGAAATTGAACCAGCTACAGGGAATTATATTAATAAAAAAACGCTTATTAGACTGGGGACTGCCCAACCTTTTCTTAAAATAGACTTGGAGGGCCCTATCGGTGAGCTTACAACAGATCAAAAGAAAATGATGGCGGCGCTACAAGTAAAACTAGCTGGTGTTCTTTAGATTTTTATACATACTAGTAAACTAGCAATTTAGACCATTTCTCCGGAGATGGTCTTTTTCGTTTTCTTACAATATGTTCACAAAAAGAAGCCAGGTTATTTATTCCCTGACCTCATCTTCTTTTTTATCTAGTTTTAATTGGTATCCTAGCAAATCAGCAACCTTAACCAGGTCCCTCACTCTTAAAGAATTGTTATCCAGCTGCGACTGGAAAGTACTCCTTGGAATTTTTAATTCCTTAGCAATTTCCTGAAACTGTTTGTATGATGTTCCTTCCATCATTAGTCTAATAGCCGACTTAATACTGATTTCGTTCAAATCAATAATCCTCACGGTACCCCTCCTCAAAACTATAATATCATTATAAAACGAAATATTAAACAAAAAATGATAAATTAACTTTACAAAACGAATATTTAGTTATATGATGAATATATCAAACGGATGAGGTGATAAAATGCCTAATGAGAACTCCAGCGAAATAACATTCACACTTGGCCATATGTACCTTTTAGTAGGTGGCGATAGGGAATCAGTTTTCATTGAAATTAACGATCGTGGCGGACATCACGAGGAAGCACAATCTGTAGACCTTCCCCTTGCTGAAGTCGAAATACTTATTAAAGCTTTAATAGTTTGTAAAAAAAGAATTGAAAACAACCCGTGTAAAGGGTGTCCAGAGGAGGATTTATAATGGGTAAGGTTTTAACTCCGCAACAAGCCAAATTCGCTATGGAGATAGGCGAGGAATCGCCTGGTGCAATGATGAATTACCTAGTTTGGCAAACCATCAGTAAAAAGTTAAAGGACAATGCCGAGCTTTCAAAAGCATATCAAAAAGGATTTCAGACTGGCTTTGATTCTTGCATAGTTTTCATGGAGGAAGTTTTAAAAAACATGAGAGAAGGCGGGGATCAGAATGCTTAAACAGCTGCAGGAGCTTCAGAATGTGGACTTTGAAGGGTATGCCTATTTCGAAGAGCAGGAAGCCGTTTTACCAGTTTTCACGCTGATGGATATTCCAGCTGATGAATGGAACCGACGAGCACGAATCAACAATACCGAAGCTTTCATCAGGGAGCATAGAAGGATGCCTGACACCTATGAAGAAGTGCGGTCCTGGATTGATTCCTTAATTGCTGCCCCCGACCCAACACCTATTCTTTCTGAAGAAACAATTAAATCCTTATTGCAAATCGTATCAAAAGCGACAAAGAAATACCGCCTCGCTGAGAACGGGGCGGCGGAATCGATAACCATCCGCTGATTATCTTCCCTTTATATTATCATTCCGGGATTATAGGTACAACCTATAAAGGAGTTGGACACCTGATGAAAACTTTACATGTTTATAAAGAAAATGGCGAATTTGTTATAGAACGTGTAAATGAATTTAACCATGCCACAAAGCGATTATTTGTCACTGAAGAAGGTTTGAAAGAAGGTTTAGATTGCTATCGTCCGGTTATCGCCGGTTATAAGGTAGCTGTCGATGTGGAACTTATTGCTCTGGTAAGAGATAGGTTAGATTAAGACAGTAGGGCAGCCAATCGGCCGCCCTTTTTACATGCTCCAAAAATCATCCGATTTTACTCCTGGATCAACTTCTCTTAAAGCCTTTAGTATCTTGGCCATGGTCCGGCTATTCGGCGCGCGATCCTTATCGGCGGCCAGGGCATTTATCGTATTTCGGTTCACCCCTGACTTTTTGGCCAGCCATGATTGAGTGATTCCTCTTCTATCCAACCATTTGCCTAATTTAGTCCGTTTTTTCCCTAATCCAAACATAAAAATCGCTCCTGATTTGTTATTCCCCCGGGTATCAACCCATCCTGTCCAAATAGCCTCAAAAAAATACCCAATTTGCATAAAAAATTAGTCAACTTGGACAACCAGTGCTGAATAGTATCTACCAAGGTTCCGTTTTAGGCAGCTGTCACGTTAATAGTAAAATAAGTGATTTGATTTTAATTAAGGTATTAATCAAAGTATCTTTATCAAAGTAATTAAGCTTAATCTCCACAAATTTAAAGAAATTAAAAATCTGTTTAGAAGGAGGCGGAGCCGGAAGGCCTGAAGGGGGAGTGTGAGGGGGATTTAGAAAATTCAGAAAATTAAATGTCTGAATTGTATCCATTAAGCCAACAATATTCCTGCAGGCCGAAAAACAAAAAAAGGGGGAGATTAATCACAATGAAAAAAGTTTGGTGGGAAATGCGTGATCTCGAGCAGGCCACAGGATACAGCGATGACTGGCTGAAAGAAAACATCCTACTCCAGCCACGCTACAAAAAGATTCTAGATCTAGAAAACGGCGGTTTTGTTTATTACCCCGAAAAACGCGGTGAAAAGTGGTTATTCATAGCATCTAAAATGGAGGAATTCTTAGAAACCTACTTTAGCGAAATCTTTAAAAAAAATTAATTGATAAGTTTTGATTATTTATTAATAAAAAACAAATAAGAAAAAGTTATAAATTAATTACACAAACAATGGGCAGGGAATTGAAAAAGAGGGACTTTCGAACATTTTTGTGCAAAAGTCCTTGATATAGAAATTAAGTAAAAACATTTCAAAAGCTCCTATGTTCGTTTATAGACACGAAATCCCTTTTAGATAATTCCGGGAACTCAACAGCAGCTGGATCTACTTCTCTTAGAAAACAAGAAACAGCATTCTTTGTTGCAATAGTCCACCTACTTGTAGATATCCCGCCTTCGGAATAGCACCGAATCCGTTCTTCCATGTATTCCATTGATTTACCTTTTAAATAATACTCTTCAGTCTCATCATCACGAAAAGTAACATTTAAAACAAAATATTTATATTTCATTCTAATACCTCCCTTTTATTGAGAAATTCGACAAAAAAACGGATTCACCTTTGATAAAAAAAGAAAATTTTTGTTATAAGAACCCCCCTAAACTGGGGTATAGGCGACAACTTAACCTGTCGCATGCAACCTGTCGCCCCATGCGACAAGTCCAAACCAGTCCCAGCATGGGTTCGAGGCTATTTGAAAATCCGGACTTCAACCGGCTTTTACGCCACCTAAAACTAGGGGGTTGGAGATTTGCCAAGTTGTCGCCTGTGACCAAAAAAAAGGAGGAATTTAAATGTTTGAGGCACCTTTGTTAATCGCAGCTGGCGGGATTCTAGTCACGGCATTAACGGATTCTCTAGCTGATTCGTTGGGATATCATTGGCTCGGAACGGTTGTAAAAATCGCGCTCCCGATTGCCGGTTTTGCAGCAGGAATATATTTTCTGGAATTCAATCCAATGCTGAGGTGGCTGCCATGAACTATTGGGTAAAACTGAAGGCACGGCATAAACTCATCAAGGCCTTCCGATATGCCGGCGTTTACAAGACCGTAGGAACCGATAATCGCAAAATATTCCCCAAAATCCACAAATTAGATCTCACTACACATTCCGAAGAATATGTTTTCTCGCTTCCGAGCGGACTGGATCCGCAAATTCTAAAGAAAAACTTTTTTGCCTTTCAACAAGTATTCGGAACCTCTATTTCGCTCGAAGGTGAAGTAAAAACCTTTGTCCTAAAAGTTTTCTCGCATTCCTTACCTTCCGAATTAACCTATAACTTCGAAACCTTCGATTCACTCATAGAATTTATGAGGTTGCCCATCGTGGCCGGGATGGACTTAAACGGCGATTGGATAACGTTCGACCTAGTTAAATATCCGCATATCCTGATTGCCGGCGAAACAGGTTCCGGAAAGTCTACTCAACTGAGAAGCGTTCTAAGCACCATAATTCAAGCGTTATCGCCTAAACGACTAGAACTATACCTTTGCGATTTAAAACGCTCAGAATTCCATATTTTCAGGCACATAGAACACGTTCGCGGGCTGTTCGTTACTCCAAAAGAAATGGAACCCATGCTGAACCACATTCAAAAACAAATGCAAGAGCGGGGCGATCTGTTGGATCAGCACGAGGAAATTCATATTGACGACTTGCCGCCAGCGTTGCGGCCGCCTTATATCGTCCTATGTATTGATGAGGTGGCCTTATTGCAAAAAGAAAATGCCATTATGGAGCTTGTCGAGGAAATTAGTGCAATCGGAAGGGCCCTTGGAGTGTTCCTAATTCTTTCGATGCAACGACCAGATAGGAAGGTACTGGACGGCAAGTTAAAGAACAACCTGACTGTCCGTATGGGCTTCAAATGCGCCGATTTAATTAATTCAAGAATCATCGGCACTCCTGGAAGCGAAAAATTGAAGGAACCAGGCCGAATGTTTCTAAAGCTCCCTGCATATTCCGATTTAAAAGAAATTCAGGCTCCATATTTAGGCACGAATGAAGCGAAGAAACTTTTAAAGGAGTACAGGTGCGCGAATCCTAAAAAATCGAAAATGAAGCATTCTGATGCTTCTGTAATTGATTTGAAGGAAGTTGAAGAAAATGTGTTTGGGGTGTTGGATGAATGAAGAAAAGAGACCTGGCCATCATTAAGGATCTAGAACGATTCCGTTGCATGACACGTGACGACATTATTGACCTTCACTTTCCGGGCCTAAAACAGCCGGTTACATGCTGCAATACTGTTTTAAAACGGCTTAGGAGGGATGGCCATATCGAGGTGAATAGGGATCGCCTGCCTTACCTTTACTTCCCTTCCCCAGCTGGCATTAAGAAGGATTCAGCAAAAATACCGCATTTCTTAAAGATTGTGGAGATATACAAAGACTTACTGAAATACGAGACTCCGAAATCCTTCCTAGTAGAGCCTAAATACGGGAAGGGATTCATGGAGCCTGATGCCTTTATGATCTGGAAGCGCGCGCCGTTCTTCGTGGAGATTCAGCGCTCAATATACTCTGAAAAAATCATGAATGAGAAAGTGACCAGATATGAGGCGTACTATTTAAGCAGAAAATGGGAGGATGAGTCCTGGCAATCAGCAGACAAGAAGATTTTTCCGCCTGTAGTGGTCATCACAGACACCAGGTATAACATTGAGAGCGCATATGTCCGGTTTATTCAAGTACAAAATATTGAGCAGCTCGTCAGCCTGTATACTCAGCCTAAAAAGAAGATTGACGTTAAGCCAGTGACATTAAAATTGAAAACAAGCTAAAGGGGAGTCGATTACTCGGCTTCCCCTTTTTTTATTAATAAATAAGCTCCACCAAAGTTATGAATCTGGAGAGAAAAGTTGTAGATATTGTCCTGGTACTTCTCCAAAATAAAGAACCTCTGGATAATAATTAGGGTTTATTGTATTGGAGTATTTTTCAAACGCCTTTAACCATCGTTCTTCAATTGCTTTATAATTCTGGACATAGTATTCAAAAGGAAACCTGGTATTCCAATAAGATTCTGCAAATCCTTTTAGGTCTTCGTCTTTTACGTCACACTGTTTTAGTTGTGTTATAACCGTACTAAGGTTAAGCGAAAAAACCCAAAGTTTACTTTGATCCAAGCAATCAGAATCGACGAACAAACCAGAAAAAGGAACAGGATCAGGTTCTAACCATCCCATATTGATAAAATCCCTTTTAAATGTGAAAAACACACATTTACTTCTCTTTAAATTAATATGGTTTGGTCGATATTTATCAATTACTCGATTAGCCATTATGGTCTCTTCGTGATTGAATAAAGAAAAAATTCGTCCTCTGTAAGTAAGACCTTGTTTTAATATTCGATTTACTAATATTTTGGGTGTTCTATGGAATAGTTGTGTCATATTTTTTTCATCATCTCCTTTTTGCCTTTAGAGAGGCGAGATGGCTACCAGCTGCCTCTCCAAAGGGAGATTGCTATAGTGATTTTCGAGCCGCTACCTTCAACAAAGTTGGTACATGAACAGTATTTACTATTCGGACATGGTTTTTAAAAGCCTCAATTTCATCATCAGAGCCATTTGAAGACGTTCTATTTTCCACCATTGCTTTGAATGCTCTTGTGCAATTTAAGAAGGTATGAAGGTCTTGCTTTGAAAGTTTACCCATCATTTTCACCTGCCTTTATCTATCTCCTGCATTTCTTTCCATCCGGATTTTTGAGCCTGCCGTTTTCAATTTCAAATGTACCGATAAGCGAGGATGTATAAACGCCATCTGTTAAACCTAAATCGTTTATCATTGTCTCCTGCTGGACAGTCCTATTGTTAGAGATTGCATTGTAGGATCTGCATCTCGGACATTTGATAACGGCCGTTCCCCTAACCCGTGCCAGAAATTTTTCACACTGATAACATCGAAATGCTGGCAAGTCCACCACTCGTTACCCCCCATATATGTCGACAAAATAAGCCTTACTCTTCTCGAACTTCCTCAGCTTGGGCTTCCTCAGCTTGAGTATTTTCATCTATGAAAGATTGGAGCCATAATTCCAAATCATCCAGCTCTTTGCTAAGCGTCGCTTTTTTTTCTTCGAGCTTTAACTGGGCTTCTTTTTTGAGTTTTTGCTTGTTTCTACGCCGTTGGCTGGCCATTTAATTGCCTCCTTTTAAAGGGATTTCGGCATAAATCAACTGGGTTGTTTTTGGAATAATCTTCACATCTAGTTCCTCTACCCCTCTAAAAACATGGAACGGTCTTTCTAGCCCAAAAGGATTTTTTGCTAAGAGCACTCTAACTTCGGGATAAGAGAATAGTTTTACTGTTCGTTTAAAAGATCCATAAATAAATGGGGCTTTTCCTTCTTTCGAAGGTAGGTCATCATTCGAGTAAACTTCAAGTCTATAAATATCGAAAAACCGTTTTGGCCCCTCGTTTTCAACTTGCAAGTATTTAACCGGATCCCCATCAGCTGTTAGGTGATTAAACTGCTCTAGCCCGTCCTGGTTAGTCACGATTAAAACTTCATTTTCCAAAGCAGGATTTAAATCCATATTTAACGATGTCTTCAAATCCACCACGCTTCCTAATTGTTTAGGAGTAAGGCTTGTCCGGATAGTCTTAAAAATCAGCTTGTTTTCTGTTTTTGTTGCTTTTTCCGCGTGTGCATTTTCAAAGAACTTTAACAGATCAAATGCTGTATCTCTGTACAGGCTTTCAGAAATCGGAGTAAATGATCCGTATTTTTCTATTTCCCACCGGACGCCTTTCATTTTTAAAGCCTGTTCATTTATCTCTGGTCCATCAAAATCTGAATCGATAAGGTGTAGCTCCTCATGGTTTGCTTCGTCCTCCGTCGAATAGATCCCTGAACGGGCAGAAACCGAAATGACATCAACATACTGGCTCATGGATTTGTTGTGTTTTTTTGCTCTTTCGATATCGCTTCTCAAATCCTCGGGCAGTAAAATATTCTTGTCATCCGTTGTTAGCAGGTTCCTAATCTCCCCTGGTAATTCCTTACCGCGAAAATGTGAGTTGATGATACTTCTAGTATCAATTGTTTGTTTTGTCATTTTGTTCAGTCTCCTTAAAAAATTTGTATTTTGGGAGTGAAAACGCCCGAAAAATTTCATTTTGCGAAAAAAATTCGCGCGAATGGGCACAGGGGGTGTTGGTGGGCTCGTTAAAAACTTTTTTGACTCCCCCTACCCCTTAAGCTTGAAAACTTCGGCTCAAAGGCGGCCAAATTCCCAAGCGCTTGGGATTTTCACTGTTCTTGCAGTTGCAGTCCTAGCTGGTATCGCTTATACCTTTGTGACTCTGTAATCCGCTTGATCATCTCTTCTTGAATTGCTAAACAGAGTTTGCTTTCTGCCGCTTTTACGATTAAATTAAAGCGTTCTGATGCAAAAAACCTAATGTTTCTATGCTTTTTAAAGTATTTAAATCGAATCGCCAGCTGTTCTTTTGCCGTCAGTTGGCTAAACTCTTCCTCAAACATACGGGCCTTCCTGTCCTCTCGTTCGATTAACGATAGGTATCTTTCTTTCTCCTCGATTATCCGTAGTGCCGTGGACTCCGCTCTCGAACTGGATGTATACAGTAACCCGGTGGCGTAATCGACGTGGGTAATAGTTGGAGCAATGTCATCATATAAGGACTCGAAGTATTCTTCCTTATTCTCCACTAGCCGCCGATGCCGGCTCCTGGCGTAGACATAGCGAGAAAGTTCATAAAGCCCGATCTCTTCATTAATCGAATTGTGTTGGTACATCATCAGGATGGTTAGGTCGTATCTAAAGCCTGGGACTTCATGCAACCTTTCACCTCCCTCCATGGTCATCCCCCGCAATCTTCCGTAATTCTGCCTAATTCGAGAATTTAACAGATAAATATCATTTGTTCTGATACAGCCAAAACCCCATAGCACCAAGGGTTGAAGGGGTTTTCCCGGGTAAAATGAACAGATGTCACACATACTTCTCTATATATACTGCCAATTAGACAGATTAGGCGGCGTAGGTAATTCCCCTTTCTGCCTAATCCGCTAAAATACTCTTTTAATATATTCATCTGATACATCTGATACAGAGGGATTAAAGCCTTGTTTGACGGGATTCCCACCGTATCAGTGGGTTGTAACAGTTTGTTGTTCGGTATGATACATCTGTTCCACTCTATTCTCTCGCTCGAATACGGTTTGAAGGCCATACCTGCCGTGCCGGGCTCTTCCGTTATTCCCTGAATATCTTCTCCAACCGGGAGTGTTTTTCAGAATTGAATTAATCTCCCTTGCCTTCGCCGTGGTAAATTTATCTTGCGGCTGGCCAAGCATTTCGCACCATATTTCTAGCGCGCAGACACGGTCTCTTATTCCAACCTGGGCACCTGGTAAGAGGTCATAGCCCCAAGGCTTGTCCAAATATTCTCGAATGTAACCTGCCAATGAGCTTTCCTCGGTATATGCCTTTTGAAGCTCCCTCGCCCTCTGTTCAAGATGATCCGGCAGCAATAATGGCTCACCTCTCTTAAACAGTGTTACAGCTTCAGCCCATAACTGGTCCCCTGGAAAATTGATTCTCCTACCAAAATCGACTGGATGAACTCCAACGGCTACCGGCCAAAAGCGGCGGTTCCCAGTTTGGTCCTTTAAAGGCTCATCATCATTCGTGGATGCAATAAAGATGCATTGTCTTGGATACTCTTTTACCAGCTTGGCGTAAGGTTGCCTGAACTTATCGACCTGGGCACTTACAAACCGTTTAATTGCCTCCACGTCAGCCTTCCTTAGCGCCGCCAGCTCTCCTAGTTCGATAATCCAGCTTCCCTGGATCTGCCCGTAGGCGTCCTTCCCCCTGACGTCATCCAGTGAATCCGTATACCAATCGCCGCCTAATAAAGCTAGCAAACTACTTTTTCCGATACCTTGCTTACCAATCAGAGTTAATACGTAATCGAATTTGCACCCCGGGCGATAAATCCTGGCCACGGCACCGACCAATGTAAGCCTGGTCATTGCTCTTGTGAGCTCATTGTCTTCAGCTCCCAGATAATCAATCAGCAATGTTTCGACTCGGGGGATTCCATCCCAATGCAGCTTCGACAGATATTCCTTCACCGGATGGAACTCGGATGAAAGAAGTATTTCCGAAAGGGCGTCATCGATGACGGCACGGCCCACAATCCTGTAATGCTTCGAAAGGAAATTACGCAAGGCGGAAATGTCGTCATCCTCAAGTCGTCGCGGCTTCCTAATCTGGCGCCAGGGTACGCTGCCAAGTAAAAGCGGCTTATCCCCGAATACATCTCTAGCGAATTTCCCTACAAGAGCGGGGTCGTTCTTCAGAATCAATTCGACATTCTCGGCGCTGGCCACAAATCCGTTGCCATTTGGTTTTCTCTCGAGTTTTTCAAGCCAGTTTGAACTTTTTACATCGAAACCGGGCCGCTCGCTAAATTCGTCTTTCAATCTTTCCCGGTTTACCCGTGGATCCTCGGCGGCGAATTTTACCATGCTTCCATACGAAGGCAGCTTATTTACCGGGGTATCCGGCTTCGATTCGCTGTCCATTTCGCCAAATTTATGGATTCTGACAAGGTCAAACGCATTTACCAATCGGCCGCTGCAGGGATCAGTCGCATGATGTGAAAACAGGAACTGGCCGTTATCGTAAACCACAGCCCCGCCCACCGTAGAACCACCGACATAGGTATAGCGGCCGCTGCCGTCATTAAGAGCGGTATAAAGCCCTGGAAGGAACGTCTCAATCGCTGTGGGAATATCGTACTGTCTGCAAAACGCCCCAATGATACCGGGCTTTTCTTCCGGGTTTCCCTGCTTTGCTGCTAGCCTGATCTGCTTCTCAGGTGCACCTGGAACCTCTGGCCACTCACTTATGTTTCTCCAATCGTTGTATGTAGCTAGGAGTCCGTCCACGTCAAGAAACGGCTTATCTCCGTATTGGAAGATATATTGACTGTCAGAGCAACAGGACGGCCAGTACATGAGCCTTGAGGCTTCGAACGTGGTTGGATCAGCCAGTTCCATGCCAATGAAAGATGCCAGTTTTCGGGAAAGCGGCTCGTATTCGTCAGCTGAAACAGTTCTGTTTAGAGGAACCAATATTCTCAAGCGAGGCCGGGCCTCTTCGTGCTTCCTGGTGCTGTAGACAGCATAAGCGCACCCTAACCCCTCCACTCTCTTTAAAACGTCCTGGGTGCCTCCGGGATAGATATTATCAAGGTCTAGCGTGATGACGTCCCTGCCTAAGACGTTGTTGGCTTTACGGCGATTTCCAGCGAAAGTACCCGCGACAAACCCGCCTACGTCCTTTAATTCATCTTGCTGAGTTTTCGGAAGCTGTAGATAAGCTTGTAACGTTTCGGCCCCTCTAAAAGCAGTCTCGAGCTTCCTTACCAGTTCGGACCAGTAGAGGACTTGCGCTGGCCAGTGTACTGCCTTCCTGCTGCCGGCAGCTGATATCATTATTTGTTTATCGAATTGGAAAGCCCCAATATTTCTTGCTATACTAGCGGTAACACTACTCACAACTACTTCTCACCTCCCCTCAAAGGGATTAAGCGGTTTTTTCTCTATTTGCCCTTGTTGCCTTTCGAATCTTCAAAGCGACGAAGGGTTTTTTGTTTTTCTAATGCCACCCAATCCCATAATTCCGTTTGATGGCTAAACGGCCTCCCGTTAGCTTCTAAAAATAAAAGCGCATAAGGTAGAGGACTTAATCGAACGGAACGAATCTCGCTCTTTCGAATGCATTGAGTACCGTAATAGTCGAAAATCAATTCCTGGCTCTGATTTAAAAACTCGTAAACTGACGGCGCAGGATGTCGAAATTCGATTTCTTTATTGCCCACATGTACCAGAAAATCAGTGTAATCATTCATACCGTATCACCTCCTTTAAACGGTCGTTTTTCGACGTCTTCCAACAGCATTTTTCGCGGTTAGCGCTAAAAGAAAAGCCCCTTTGGGCAAATACTTTATGCTCTCTTCCTTTTATCAGCGGACCAGCGATCAATGTAAGCCTGGACTTCATTTCGGTTAAACATCCATTTAGTGCCTACCCGCATCTTCGGGAAATTTGGATCGCTTAGAAACGTTTTTTCAATTGTTGGCCAAGACAACGAAAGCATTTGGCAAAGCTTCTTGGAATCTAGCAACATTGAATCAAGCTCCATCCTGTCTAACCTCTTTTGCACCTCCATTTGAAACATTGCCCGCAGCTCATTTTCATCAAGCTTTAATTCGAACATGTGCTTCTCCTCCTTCAATAGTTGCATTAAATGCAACTTTATATGATATTTTCATAATATTATTAAATTGTTGCATTGTAAAGAACATTTACAAAGAATTTTAAAAAATGTTTGTTAAAATGCAACTTGAGGGGTAAAATAATTTTAGATATAAAAAGGAGGAGCAAAGAATGTTTTTTTCGGGAGAAAGATTGAAGGTTGCTAGGCAGTATAAGAAATATACGCTTGAAACCCTTGCTGATAATCTGGAGCTTCTTTACGGGATTAAAATTAATAAAGGGATGATTTCCAGATGGGAGAACGGGAAGGCCAAACCTCGCGATTCAACCCTTGATGCTCTTTCCGTCGTCTTAGAAGTGCCCGTAGAATTTTTAATGGGGAGAAACGATTTCGGTAATAACTTGATGTTTCTTCGTTTATCTTCCGGACTGTCTTTGGAAGAGTTGAGCGAAAAAAGTGGGATACTTCAGTCTACTATTGAGCTATCTGAAGCGGGGATATTCCTTCCACAAAATGAAGCTGAATTGCAAAAATTAGGCGAGGCATTAAATGTCGATGATTTACGGAAGTACATAATGGATAGAATAGATGAGCCTAAACCATTAACTGTGGAAGAGCATGAAGATTGGCTCGGTACAAGTTCGGAGGCTGGACACGTTGACAGCCAAAATGCCGATGATCTATATAGCATACTTAACAGCAATAACGTTTTACATTACAAAGGCAGAGCCCTCAGCAGCAATGAACTAGACAAAATAAACAAAGTTATAGAAGCCATTCTTGAAATTGAAGAATAAGAAAGGAGGTCACCAATGGCCAAATTTAAACAGCGCGGCAAAACTTGGACCTACTATGTTTATGTTGGCATTAACCCATTAACTAAAAAACGGATTGAAGTTTCGAAAGGCGGATTCAAAACAAAAAGAGATGCACAAGCAGCTGCCCGTCTTGTTGAGTTGGAAAAAGAAAATGGTACTCTGATATTGGAATCAAAGATTACCTTTGGGCAGTTTGCCCATGACTGGCTAAAGACTTATAGCCGCAGCGGAGTAAAAAAAAGCACCGTGCGAGCTAGGGAAAAGGAAATGAAACATTTTATTAAGGTATGGTGGTTATATCAAATTGGCCTTATTACAAAGAAGATGTACCAGGAAAGAATGTTGGATTTATCCGAAAAGTACAGCCAAAACTACATGGATGGGATCGCGGCCACCGGCAGAATGATTTTTGGCCATGCTTTTGAATTAGGAATCATAAAGGTTAATCCAACTGAAGGGTTCAGGTTGCCAAAGAAACAACTAACAGTTGAGGAACTGGAGAATCAAGAAGAGGACATTACTTTCCTGGAGAAAGAGGAACTTTCACAATTTCTTAAATTATCTGCCACAGAAGGCCTAGAAATGGACTTAGAGGTATTTACCACTCTATCCTACTCCGGAGTGCGAATAGGTGAACTACTGGCCTTTAAATGGGCAGATTTTGATGAGAAAAAAGGGACATTGAGGATAACAAAGACTCTGTATAATCCAAATAACAACATTGAACAATACGAACTCCTCACCCCTAAAACCAAAGGATCCGTGCGTACAATTAGGATTGATGATTTTCTGGTGAAACTGTTAAGAAAACATAAGATTAGACAAAAAGAAATTCAGCTGAAAAATAAACCTATCTACCAGGATGAAGGATTTATCTTTGCCCGCGATGACGGTCGGCCGCAGCTGAGGAAAGTCATTGAAACTAGGCTAAAGCGGCTCCTAAAAAAAGCAGGCATTACAAAGAACATTACCCCTCATTCATTTAGACATACACATACTTCATTATTGATCGAAGCTGGGGTAGGTATAAAAGAGATTCAGCAACGTCTTGGTCACACCGATATAAATACGACGATGAACATTTATGCTCACATGACCGCTAACATGGAAGAAAAGGCCTCCCAGCAGTTTAGCAAACTGATGAAAGACCTTCTCTTGTAGGCGGTTTATAATTAAGTAATACAAAACGGCCATCCACAGTATTTGGTGGACGGCCGTTTTTAAAAAATAAACTAAGGGTGAAGACGTCCTTCACCTGTACAAACCGAGCGAATCGATTTTTTCCTTATGTCAATACTACACAGTGCTTTTAAGAAAGTCAACTATTTTCTTGAAGTAATTGTAAACTGAGACAAGAGAAAAGTGTTTTGAATATTCGGCCTTTAATCTTGTGCTCCTTTTCAATAAACCATCGACATCATCATACCTGACTTTCTTCATCGGTTGACTAGTTACATACTTATCATACACAAAGAGTAAAGCCGTTATGTCATGAATTTTTCTGTTGGATAATCTTTTTCTCCTCACATCTTTGGAAATAGTCTTTATATTTCCAACAAAGGTAGTGACTGGACGGGCAATGGGTCCGGTTATTTGGTTAGTAGCTACTATGTCCAAAATTAGCGGACTGTTATGGGCTGCTGAATTGCGAACGTTCTTGACATACTTCAGAACCTCATAAAGATCAGCGTATTTTTTGGGCTTATTTTTATATACGTAATAAAACTCAAAAAACTTAACAAACCCACCGAACGGAATAATTTCAAACAGCACCCATACCGGACATTTTTTATGATGCTTTGTATAAAGACCGTTATTATAATGCGATGAGTCTTTCATAGGATTCATATAATCATCTAGCTTTCTTCTCTCGTGCGCAAGAAAATCATCTACAATCTTATATCCATCTTCAGAGCGATCATTCGTTATATCCGCCAGGACTTTTGTTTTAACAGAATGTTCGATATCAAGGCACATTTGCAAAACTATATAACGCAGTCGCATGTCTATGGTGGCTAAGTCATATAAGTATGCAAATTCTAAATTAATGTATTCTCCCTTTGCATTTTTGCTGAAATTCTTTCTATATGCAGTGATTTTATAAAAATAATTGGATTCCTCCAGCATCTTCCTGGCTTTCGTCTTACTAATGATGTTAAAACCAACCTTTTTATTGTCTAAATGCTTAATCATATCAGCAAAAGAAAGTTTTATTTTTCCGGAAGCAGTAACAGGCGCTTGGTTAGCTTGTACCAAAAATCTCCCCCCTTCCCCATAAATATACAAAACGTTCCTTTTTTTCCTATCTACCATTATACTGGAAACCAAGACGGAATTGAATAAATATTTGAAAAGAAAAAGCCATCAACAGTTACACAACTGCTAATGGCTTTAAAATTTATCAAAATTTAGCGAAAGGAGGACAATTAGGAGGACAAACCAATCTATAAACCCTCAAAAACCTTGATACATAAGGTTTAAATGATGTTTATTACATCATGCCGCCCATTCCGCCCATTCCGCCCATGTCAGGCATTCCGCCGCCTGCACCAGCTGGTTCTGGCTTGTCAGCAACGACTGCTTCTGTTGTCAGGAACATAGCCGCAACGGAGGCCGCATTTTGAAGTGCGGAACGTGTAACCTTAGTCGGGTCAACGATACCGGCTTCGATCATGTTTACCCACTCGCCGGTTGCAGCGTTGAAGCCAGTGCCAAGTTCTTCACTCTTCAGGCGCTCAACGATGACAGAGCCTTCAAGGCCTGCGTTTTGGGCAATTGTCCGGACAGGCTCTTCCATTGCGCGAAGCACAAGCTTCACACCAGTTGCCTCGTCACCTTCAGCCTGGATTTCAGCAACTTTACTGTATACGTTTAGAAGGGCAACGCCCCCACCGGAAACGATTCCTTCCTCAACAGCAGCGCGTGTGGAGTTCAGGGCGTCTTCGATACGAAGTTTGCGCTCTTTCAGTTCAGTTTCAGTAGCAGCTCCAACCTTGATGACAGCTACGCCGCCAGCAAGTTTTGCAAGGCGCTCCTGAAGCTTTTCACGATCAAACTCGGAAGTGGTTTCTTCCAGCTGAACGCGGATTTGGTTTACGCGTGCAGCAATGGCAGCGGAATCTCCTGCACCTTCAACGATTGTTGTATTCTCTTTTGAAACAACAACCTTGGAAGCGCGTCCGAGTGAGTCGATTGTAGCAGATTTCAGGTCACGGCCAAGCTCTTCAGTGATGACTTCAGCTCCAGTTAGTGTAGCAATGTCTTCCAGCATCGCTTTACGGCGGTCACCGAAACCAGGTGCTTTAACAGCAACAGCGTTGAATGTTCCGCGAAGCTTGTTTACAACCAATGTAGCAAGTGCTTCACCTTCAACATCCTCAGCAATGAGTAAGAGTGGCTTGCCCTGTTGGACAACCTGCTCAAGAACAGGAAGAACTTCCTGAATGCTGGCAATTTTCTTGTCCGTAATCAGGATGTATGGGTTATCAAGAACAGCTTCCATTTTATCGGAATCAGTGATCATGTATGGGGAAGCATAGCCACGGTCGAACTGCATACCTTCTACAACATCCAATTCAGTTGCGAAGCCTTTGGATTCCTCAATTGTGATGACGCCGTCGTTGCCAACGCGCTCCATAGCTTCTGCAATTAGTTGGCCAACCTCCTCGTTGTCAGCTGAAATAGCAGCAACTTGGGCGATTGAATCTTTCCCTTCAATCGGTTTGGAAATTGTCTTTAATTCTTCAAGAGCAACCCTTGTAGCTTTCTCGATCCCTTTGCGGAGAACCATTGGGTTAGCGCCTGCGGTTACGTTTTTTAGGCCCTCACGGATCATTGCCTGTGCTAGGACTGTCGCAGTAGTCGTACCGTCACCAGCAACATCATTTGTTTTGCTTGCAACTTCAGCAACAAGCTTTGCACCCATGTTTTCAAATGCATCTTCAAGTTCAATTTCTTTCGCAATCGTTACACCATCATTTGTAATAAGCGGCGAACCGAATTTCTTTTCCAAAACAACGTTGCGCCCTTTAGGCCCAAGTGTAACTTTTACAGCATTAGCAAGTGCATCGACACCGCGAAGCATCGCGCGACGTGCGTCTTCACTGAACATAATGTCTTTTGCCATTATTTAAAACCCTCCTCAAATTGTTAAAATGAACAAAACTAATTCAATTATTTACCGATAACAGCTAGGATATCACTTTCACGGAGAATCAGGTATTCCTGTCCTTCGTACTTCACTTCTGTTCCGGCATATTTTGAGAAGATGATACGGTCGCCTTCAGAAACCTCTACGGCAACTCGTTCTCCGCTGTCGAGTACACGGCCAGTGCCAACTGCAACAACTTTGCCCTCCTGCGGCTTTTCTTTTGCTGTATCAGGAAGTACGATGCCGCTGGCAGTCTTTTCTTCAGACTCAACAAGCTCAATGACAATGCGATCACCAAGTGGTCTTAACAAATCAAACAACCTCCTCAAAAAAGTTATGTAGAATTTTATTAGCACTCTATCACATCGAGTGCTAACACAATTATTATAATAATAAATCCTCTTTTTTTTTGCAAGCGAGAAGCATGAATTTTTTAAAAAGAAATATTGAATGGAGCGAAGGGCAATGACTAATCCAGAGAAGTGGAAATGAACCTTAAGAGTATAACCGCCTTGCCAAAAGATATACAAAAAGCGCTTCCTATTGAAATAACCTTCGTGTTAAGAGTAGAATGAAGAAAGGCACAGAATAGAGGAAACGGAATGTACTGATACTAACAGTAAGTTTCGTTTGGTTAATCATAAAGGAGTATGTCAATTTGAAACGGGAATACGGATGGATCCTTATTGTCTATATTGCTATGCAGCTTTCAAGCTTGGCAGGCGTCCCGCTCTTGACTTTTATTTTTGTAAAAACCGGGAGCAGCCTTCAAGAAGCGCAAATGAATGCATTGAATTCCTGGCTGCTTGTCAGCTTTTTCTCAGCATTCCTGATCATTTTATTTCTCTTGCGTAAGGAAATGTCCCTTTCTTTTAAAGAGAGGAATAAGGCTGATTTACCCGAGACAATTGGCTGGGCGATTGGCGGAATTTTTCTCGCTCTTTTCGCACAGGCCTCAGCTGCCTCGATTGAGCGAATGCTGGGCATTGAAATGGGTTCGGAAAATACGCAAAATATCCTCCGGATGATTGAAAGCTTCCCGGCAGTTATCTTCATCAGCTCTGTCATCGGTCCTATCCTAGAGGAAATTGTTTTTCGGAAAATCATTTTCGGGAGTCTTTATAAACGTTTTAACTTTTTTATCTCAGGATTAATCAGCTCTATCATTTTTGCTGCGGCACATATGGAGTTTGAACATATTCTTTTATACTCGGCAATCGGATTTACTTTTGCTTTCCTTTATATACAGACAAAGCGGATTATTGTTCCGATTTTTGCCCATGTTGCGATGAACACTTTGGTTGTGCTAATGCAAAGTATTTATCGTGAGGATATTGAAAAAATCTTGCGTCAAGCAGAACAACTGCAAAACTTTATCGGAGGGTTTTTATGAGGCAGTCACCGTTGTTTTCCGGCATCATTTACCTCCTGCTCGGAGTTCTTTTTACATACTTTGCGATCGGGAATGTCAGAACCGAAGGCTGGGGCTTCTTCTCCTATCTGCTTGTGATCCTGGCAACATTCGATCTTGGAGCAGGCATAAGGATGATCAGCTTTCATTTCAAAATAAAACGAAGTCTAAAAAAGTGAGCCTCGGGCTCACTTTTCTGTTTCAGCAGTATCCTCATTTACATCGGTTCCGGGATAGTTTTTCAAAAAATAGATTAACGATTGCAGTTCAACTGCCAGGTCAATGTGATGGACCCGAATGGATCCGGGTACATTCAGCCTTGCTGGAGTGAAATTTAAAATTCCTTTTACATTCGATTTTACAAGCCTGTCCGTAATTGGCTGTGCCACTGAAGACGGTACAGTCAAAATGGATACCGAGATTTGTTCCTCTAGTAAATGCTTTTCAAGATCGTCAAGATGGTAGACAGGAACATCGCCGATTTTTGTGCCGACTTTGTCCGAGTCAACATCAAATGCCAAAGCAATTTTCGTATTATTGTTTTTCAGGAAGTTGTAATTCAGGAAAGCAGTCCCTAGATTCCCGACACCGATTAAGGCCACTTTGGTCAGCTCGTCCTGGTCAAGTGTTTTCCGAAAAAAGCCAAGCAAATAGTTCACATTATATCCATAGCCCTTTTTGCCAAGAGCACCGAAGTAAGAAAAGTCTCTGCGGATTGTGGCTGAATCCACCTTTACTGCCTCACTTAGTTCCGCGGATGAAACTCGTTGTTTTCCCGAAGAATGTAAATTCTTTAAAAACCGGTAATAAAGCGGCAGCCGTTTGGCAGTTGCCTGCGGTATTTTCATTGTCTCACTCATCCATTGATCCCCTGCCCCTGTTTAGAATTGGTTCTCCGGCCAGTTAGCCGCTTAACTCCGAACCCTTTTAATCCAAACGTGCATCTCTTTTAAAATCACCATGTTTACCGCCTGTCTTCTCCATCAGATAGGTTGGGCCAATGATCATCCCTTTATCTACAGCCTTGCACATATCATAGACAGTCAATGCACAAACAGATGCGGCGGTGAGCGCTTCCATTTCCACCCCTGTATTCCCCTTTGTTTTAACAGAAGCTGCGATTAGCAATTTATGGCCTTTCGCCTCTTTTTCCCATTTAAATGATACATCAATCCCAGTTAAAGGAATTGGATGGCACATCGGGATGATTTCCCATGTTTTTTTCGCTGCCATTACCGCCGCAACCTGTGCCACGGCTAGGACATCCCCTTTTTTCATGCTATGATTTGTAATTTTTTCATATATATCATCATTCACAAGAATACTGGAATACGCAATGGCCGTTCTGGCCGTTTCAGCCTTCTCGCTGACATCGACCATTTTCGCCCTTCCTTCTTCATTAAAATGTGTAAATTCAGCCATCGTTAAACTCCTTTCGAAAAGCAATTTTAACAGAAACTATAAATTTCAGCCGCCTCCAGGGCATATCTCACCCTTTGTCTTATTAGTAAAATCATACACTATTTTTAGAAGGATGTGTATGACCTTTGTTCCTTCCTTCACAATTGTTAGTGGTTTTTAATGTTTTTTCTATTGTAACCGTGATTTTTTTAGCAAAAGTGCACTCCGGCTTCTTACCGCCGCCTTCGGTTCCATGATTGCCGCTCTCTCCCGAATACGTTACACTTTAGTAGTAATGGGGTGAAAACAATGATTTTGCTTCAAGTCAATCAACTTGAAAAATATTATGGTGCGGACCAGATTTTGTCGAATATAAAACTTGAACTTCAGAATCGGGACAGGGCGGCTCTTGTCGGCCGGAACGGTGCCGGTAAGTCCACCCTCTTGAAAATTATCGCCGGCCACATCAGCCATGATGGCGGCGAGATTATAAAGCCCAAAGACGTAACCATTGGCTACTTGGCACAAAATACAGGACTTGAATCCAGCCTGTCCATTTGGGATGAAATGCTGAAGGTGTTTGAACCTGTCAGGCAGTTGGAATTTTCGCTCAGGGAGCTTGAAATGCAAATGGCCAATCCTGAAGTGTTGGAAAATCCCTCAAAGTATGAACGGGTCCTTAAGGAATACGATGAGCTCCAAGTTCGCTTTAAGGAAATGGGCGGCTATCAATACGAGGCTGATATCCGATCTGTCCTCCACGGTCTGAACTTCCATACTTTTGATTATTCAACGAGCATATCCAGTTTAAGCGGTGGCCAGAAGACCCGCCTTGCCTTAGGAAAACTGCTGCTCGGGAAACCTGACATCCTGATATTGGACGAGCCGACAAACCACCTGGATATCGAAACACTTTCATGGCTTGAACAATACTTACAGAATTACAGCGGGGCCATTCTGATTGTTTCCCATGACCGCTATTTTCTCGACAAAGTTGTGAACCATGTATATGAGTTGTCACGACGCCAAATTCTTAAATATACGGGAAATTACAGCTCCTACCTCGTCCAAAAGGCGGAAAATTTTGAGCGTGAATTAAAACAGTTTGAAAAACAGCAAGAAGAAGTAGCCAAGCTGCAGGAATTCATTCAGCGCAATCTTGCCCGCGCCTCAACGACAAAGCGGGCTCAGAGCCGGCGGAAGAAACTGGAACGGATGGACTTGATGGACCGCCCTTCTGGGGATGAAAAATCTGCATCTTTTTCATTTGATATTGACCGGCAAAGCGGCAATGATGTCTTGCAGGCAGATTCACTTGCCATAGGATACGAGGAACCGATTGCGGAGAATATTTCTTTTGCCATCACGAAAGGTGACAGCATCGCACTGGTTGGCCCGAATGGAATCGGCAAATCCACTTTGCTTAAAACAGTCATTAAAACCCTCCCAGCCTTTTCAGGCAAAATTCACTATGGGACTAATGTTGCGATTGGCTATTATGACCAGGAGCAAGCGAATCTTCGTTCCAATAAGAGGGTATTAAATGAATTATGGGATGACTATCCGATGAAAAACGAAAAGGAAATCCGGACTGTTCTCGGCAATTTCCTCTTTTCTGGAGATGACGTTCTTAAGCCAGTTTCTACACTGAGCGGCGGGGAAAAAGCCCGGCTCGCCCTGGCAAAGTTAATGCTTCAGAAGGCAAACTTCCTGATCCTTGACGAGCCGACCAACCATCTGGACCTCGATAGTAAGGAAGTGCTCGAAAACGCTTTGATTGATTATCCAGGAACAATCCTGTTCGTCTCCCATGACCGCTATTTTATCAACAGGATTGCGACAAAGGTGTTTGAGCTTGAAAGGATCGGTTGTACCGAATACCTTGGCGATTATGATTATTTCCTTGAAAAAAAACAGGAAATGATTGAGCTGGCTGAATTTGAAAAGGTAGCCTCGGAGGCTTCAACTCAGATTCCTGTTGCGAAAAATGCGTTTTATCAGGATAAGGAATCAAAGCGGCTGGAAAGGCAACGCAAACGGAAGCTTGAAGAAGTTGAGGCACGAATTTCTGAGCTGGAGGAGTTAATCGAAGCAAATGAGGCACTTCTTTGTGAGCCAGAGGTTTACCAGGACCATGAAAGGGTATTATTTATTAACACTGAAAATGAACAAGCCCGTAATGAGTTAGATGAGTTATTGGAACAATGGGCAGAATTAGCTGAGTAAAGCGCAGGAGACCCCTGCGCTTTTCCACATTTTTATACACAACTGAATCCCTTTCATATCAGTTATCAACGGACTTATCCACTTTATCCACAAGTATTGAAGTTTTTATCCACATTATCAACAAGAACACGTGTGCTTATCCACAATTCAGCTTTTTCCTCTCAAAATCTTATCCACAAAAAAGAGGGTTGCTGATTTTTGCCAGCATCCCTCTATTACTAGTTATATTTTTCAATCTCCAAACCAGGATTGGCATTTAACGATAAGTCTGCCCTAATCCCTTTTTCAAACATCACACTGCCTGCCGCGGCAATCATCGCGGCATTATCCGTACAGAGGAATAAAGGCGGAATGACAAGCTCTACCTCTTCGCTTTTGCTAAAAGTATTATTAAGGGCGTTTCTTAACCCTTTGTTGGCTGCCACACCACCGGCTAGCAACACTTGCTTAACCCCGTATTGGCGGACTGCCCGCTCTGTTTTCGCTACTAATACCTCTATGACACTTTCCTGAAAGCTTGCCGCCAAGTCTTCAGGGGCAATTGTTTCACCACGTTGCTCCGCATTGTGGACTGTGTTAATAACTGCGGACTTTAATCCGCTAAAGCTGAAATCATAAGAGTCCTCTTCAAGCCAGGCCCGCGGCAGAGGGATCGATGCGGCTCCTTCCTGTGCAAGCCGGTCAATATGGGGGCCGCCTGGATAAGGCATATTCAGCACCCTGGCCACCTTATCGTACGCTTCTCCTGCAGCGTCATCACGCGTTTCACCAATTACTTCAAAATGGCCGTGCTCTTTCATATAAACCAGCTCGGTATGCCCTCCTGAAACAACGAGAGCCAGAAGCGGGAACTGCATCTCAGTGATCAGCCTGTTCGCATATATATGGCCTGCGATATGATGGACGGGAACAAGCGGCTTCTGATGGGCAAATGCGAGCGCCTTGGCTGCATTCACACCAATCAGCAATGCACCGACAAGGCCTGGCCCTTCGGTAACTGCAACAGCGTCAATATCTTTCATCGTAACCTCTGCCTGTTTTAATGCCTCTTCAAGTACGATGGTCATTTCCTCGACATGATGCCTGGACGCAATTTCAGGGACAACCCCTCCAAAGCGTTTATGGCTTTCAATTTGAGACGCAACCACGTTGGCGGCAATTTCTTGGCCATTCTTGACAATGGCAACCGCTGTTTCATCACAGCTTGTCTCAATTCCTAAAATCAATTGATCTTTTTTCATAGCTTCACCCACATCACAATTCCATCTTCCTGGTTATCGGTATAGTATTTCTTCCGGAGTCCGCCTTCCTGGAAGCCGTATTTCTTGTATAACGACCGAGCAGGGGTATTGGATACCCTCACTTCAAGAGTTGCCGTTTCTGCTCCCATTTCCTTTGAAACATCCATCACTTTTTTTAATAAAGCTTCGCCCAGTTTCCTGCCGCGATATTCAGGCAGAATGGCAATATTCGTAATATGCGCTTCATCCAAAACAACCCAGACCCCGCCATAGCCAATAATTCGATCATCCTCTTCAAGAACAATGTACACAGCATACTGATTATGGTTCAATTCATTGTGAAAAGCTTCCCTGCTCCATGGCAAAGTAAATGATTCGCGTTCCACAATCAAAATCTGGTCGATGTCCTCCTCACGCATGAACCGGAAGGTAACCGTTTCATTTTTTCCAGCAGCGTGGTTACTCATGGCTCCCGCCCCTTGCCTCAAGCCACTTTGCTTCCGCCTCAGCGAGCCTGATATAGTTCGGAACAAAAGAATGCACCTTCGCCTCCTGTTTATTCCTCCCAAGAAAAGCCAATTCGGAAGGCCTCGGATTCATTTCTGCCGGGCTGGCAAAAACCGCTTTGTCACCCATGATGGCTTCAATTTTTTCTTTATGGAGGGCAACATCATTTCCGATAAACAATGTCCTATCTCCCCGATTGGCAAGCATCGCTGCCCACTCCTCGAGCATCGTCAGCTGATCGGGTTCAACAGCGCTGATTTGGCCGTTATCGAACGTGTAGAGGCCCGTATAGACTTGTCCCCGACGCGCATCAAAAATCGGCGCAATGGTTCCTGCAAAATATCTTCCCGGCATTGCCAAAACTTCAAGGCTTGATACCCCGACAAGTGGAATCCCTAATGTCCACGCCATTGTCTTGGCAATCGTCACGCCAATTCTGACTCCAGTATAAGAACCTGGTCCCTCAGCCACGACAATTTTCTTTAAATCGGAAGGCTCCAGTTCCGCTTCCTTTAAGGCTGTTTCAATTGCCGGCATAATCCTAAGCGAATGGTTCCTTTTCAGATTGGTCATATATTCGGCAATCACCCTGTCCCCATCAGTAACAGCAACTCCGAGCGGATAATTGGATGTGTCAATTGCTAAGATCTTCATGAAAAAACTCCTCACATAATTGCTCATACCTGCTGCCCTTCGGCTTAAAAACGAGCCTTCTGCGATTATCTGGTTCATGATATAAATGAATGTCCAGCCTGCTTACAGGCAGCTGCTCGCCAATCAGGTGCGCCCACTCTATCACAGTAACTCCCTCACCATCAAAATATTCATCAAAGCCTAGGTCTTCACCTTCATCTGAAACCCTGTACACGTCCATGTGGTACAATGGCAGCCTGCCATGGTATTCTTTTATAATCGTAAAGGTTGGGCTGTTCACTATCCGTTTAATCTCCAGCCCCAGGGCCAAGCCCTTCGTAAAAGTAGTCTTTCCCGCACCGAGATCCCCTTCCAACGTGAGAACATCCCCGGGCTGAAGAAGCCTGCCAAGCCTTTCGGCAAATTGTATTGTCTCCTCTGATGTAGAGGTAATAAAGTCATATGTTTTCATTCAATCACCTGTATAAAGGATAAGTGTGCAAAAACCCTTAGGATCGCTCCTTTGGTTTGCCGGTTTACATGTATGTAGTTTACATGATTTTTAGGGAATGGGCAAAAAAGGTTGATTATTGGATGGGATTCATTAGTCTTTGTCTGAACTTGAGGGAACTTCGGACAGACTGAGGCTGGACCATGATTTTTTGTCCGAACTTGGTGTAACTTCATTGCTCTTCGGTTAATAAACCGTTCTTTAGTGACCGAAGGACCGGCTGTTCTTTGCTCTTCGGTCACTAAACTGTTCTTTAGTGACCGAAGGACCGGATGTTCATTGCTCTTCGGTTACTAAACCGTTCTTTAGTGACCGAAGGACCGGATGTTCATTGTTCTTCGGTCACTAAACTGTTCTTTAGTGACCGGAGGGCCTTTAACTTCAAAGAGACTGAGGCTGGATTCATGATTATCTCTCCGAACTTGAGGCGTCTTCGGACAATGAATAAATTTTAATATATTTTCTTCATAAAAAACAAAATACTACAGCCCAATAAGAACTGTAGTAATAAAAAGAAATAAAAAAAGACGAAACTATGTTTCGTTTTTCATTATCAAACTATTAAAGTAAATGGCGGTCCGGACGGGACTCGAACCCGCGACCTCCTGCGTGACAGGCAGGCATTCTAACCAACTGAACTACCGGACCAAATGATTGCGGGGGCAGGATTTGAACCTGCGACCTTCGGGTTATGAGCCCGACGAGCTACCAGACTGCTCCACCCCGCGACGATAAAATATATAAAATTGTACAGCCCGGCAGTGTCCTACTCTCACAGGGGCAAGGCCCCAACTACCATCGGCGCTGAGAAGCTTAACTTCCGTGTTCGGGATGGGAACGGGTGTGGCCTTCTCGCCATTACTACCGGACTATTTGGTTTGAGGTTCATTCCCTCAAAACTGGATAATGCAAGAAGAAGTTCGAAGAACGAATGATAAAATATATTTGTCTAGCTACAGCGTCCAGCGCCTAGTGTACTTCGCTCTTCTCCCTATGATAAGTCAACATCGAATCGCTCACGCTCTTCGTGTTTCCTTTATCTCAGTCGAAGCGCTCCAGTCCATACGCCGCTAAACGGACACTTCCGCTTTTCTATTTGGTTAAGTCCTCGATCGATTAGTATCAGTCAGCTCCACGCGTCGCCGCGCTTCCACCTCTGACCTATCAACCTGATCGTCTTTCAGGGATCTTACCAGCTTACGCTCGAGGGAAATCTCATCTTGA
>NZ_QWEG01000023.1 GCF_003515685.1 Neobacillus notoginsengisoli
CGTTGTCACAGGGCTTCAACCTTAGGATTTCTCCACCAGTTGCCTGTCAGCTAATGAGCGTCTTGGTACTTACTCAGATTGGACTTTCACCAATTAGCAATTAACGGCTTGCCTGGGCACGCAACAAAAAAAAAGACCCGGGCCGTGCCCCGGGTTGTGCTCAATCTCCAATTTCGCACAACCCTAGTATGTCCAAGTAACCGCCAAATATGCCTATACCCTTTCGCTCCTTTTTTCAATTGTAGGGGTAAACAACAGGATAAAAACAAAAACCCCTGGTGAGGGGTTTTTGTTTACATTGTATCAGGCTTACTTTTCTTTTTTGCTGTTCCCATTGATTGCATTTGGTCCATCAGTTTATCACGAGACTCTTTGTTTCTCATTAAATAAGCAGCGCCAAGCGCGACTGTCGTTAATAGCATCTTTTTCCTATCCATTTTATTACCCTCCTTAAATATGCATACATAAAAAACTTCCCCTTTACAGCTTTCCGTAAACATATAGGAAAAAAAATGAATTTCCATAACTGCTATAAATCTCCAGTATGTTTCCTATCAAATCGAAATCCGGAGTCAAGACAAAAAAATCCGGCTGCAGATGCAGCCGGCAAAAAGGGGGAAAATGAGAATGATTAGCTTACACTAAATCAAACTTGTTGCTTAGTACTCTTTTACCCGCATTGTCATAGGTAAAACCTAAATTATTATTTCAATTACATTACAATTTCACAACAGAGTTTACAGCCTCGACAACTTCCTCCACTGTACCCATTGATAAAGCTTTTGCTGCCAATTCTTCCATTTCAGACTTTTTAAGCTTTTTCATGAGTGAACGCGCACGCAAAATGGAGGTCGCGCTCATTGAAAATTCATCAAGGCCTAGCCCGACAAGCAGAGGAATAGCAGTCTCATCTCCGGCCATTTCGCCGCACATGCCTGCCCATTTCCCTTCAGCATGCGCTGCATCAATCACCATTTTGACAAGTCTTAAAATGGATGGATTATAAGGCTGATACAAATAGGAAACTTGTTCGTTCATCCTGGAGGCTGCCATTGTATACTGAATCATATCGTTTGTTCCAATACTGAAGAAATCCACTTCTTTTGCAAATTGATCTGCCAAAACGGCAGTGGAAGGAATCTCGACCATAATACCGACCTCGATTTTCTCGGCGATGGTGACCCCTTCAGCAAGGAGATTGGTTTTTTCTTCCTCTAACATTCCTTTTGCCTCGCGGAATTCATTTAAGGTTGCAATCATCGGGAACATGATTTTCAAGTTGCCATGGGAACTTGCCCTAAGTAATGCGCGAAGCTGCGTACGGAAGATATCCTTCTGGTCAAGGCATAAACGGATCGCCCTGTATCCAAGGAAAGGATTCATCTCCTTGGGCAGGTTTAAATAAGGGAGTTCCTTATCTCCTCCAATGTCTAGCGTCCGGACAACAACAGGCTTCCCTTCCATTCCTTCAAGGACAGCTTTGTATGCTTCAAACTGTTCATCTTCCGTTGGCATTTGGTCCCTGCCCATATAAAGGAACTCTGTACGGTAAAGGCCGACTGCCTCCGCGCCGTTTTCAAGCGCTCCTTTTAAATCCTTTGGCGTGCCGATATTGGCGCCAAGTTCAACTTCATGGCCATCCGCAGTAACCGTTTTTTCATTAACAAGCTTGGCCCATTCTGATTTTTGAGCTTCAAAATCATCTTTGACCTGCTCGTATGCCTTTACAAGTTCAGGAGTAGGATTAATATGTACCTCTCCCTTTAGGCCGTCAACAATGACGAGGTCACCATTTTGAATTTCTTCGGTTGCTTTCCTCGTACCGACTACAGCCGGAATTTCCATCGAACGCGCCATGATGGCAGAGTGGGACGTCCTGCCTCCAATATCGGTTGTGAAACCTTGTACAAATTGGCGGTTCAACTGAGCGGTATCAGATGGAGTAAGATCTTCCCCAACGATAATGACCTCTTCAGCAATCATGGACGGATTTGGCAGCTGAACGTTCAATAGCTTGGCCAGGACACGCTTTGTTACATCCCGGATATCCGCGGCCCGCTCCTTCATGTACTCATTATCCATCTGTTCGAACATCGAGATGAACATGCCGGCCGTTTCATCAAGGGCCACCTCGGCATTTACATTGTCTGTATTAATTCTATCTTCGATTGGAGAAACCAGTTCCGGATCGGAAAGCACAAGAAGATGAGCCTCGAATATCGCTGCTTTATCTTCCCCAAGTTCTTCCCTGGCCCGGTCGCGAATTTGCGCTAGTTCCCCTTTTGATTGTTCAAGTGCTGCTCGGAATCTCTCTATCTCGACATCAGCATTCTCGACAGATTGCTTTTTAAATGACAAATCGGGCTCAATCAGCCTATAGGCTTTTGCTATAGCGATGCCATTTGAAGCAGCAATACCCTGCAAAAAAGCCATTACTCTGCCAATCCTTCTTTCTTAAGTGTTTCTTCCAGTGTACGAAGCGCGTCTTCCGAATCGCTTCCTTCTGCGGAAATGGAAATCGTTGAGCCCTGTCCGATTCCAAGAGACATAACACCCATAATTGATTTCAGGTTTACTTTTTTGCCTTTATACTCAAGATTGATATCGGAATTGAACTTGCTTGCGGTTTGGACTAAAAGAGTAGCTGGCCTTGCATGAATTCCTGTGTCCGCAATCACTGTAAATTGTTTTTCTGCCATTAAAATCAAACTCCTTAAACGATATATTTGGGTTTCCGTCTTTCTTTATTCTTCCTGTTAACTTTATGAAAAAAACCGTCATAAAGCAAAGAAAACGGTTTTCCCTTAACCTCATTAACTTAACCAATTTCGGGACTTTAGTCAACTAAACTGAAAAATATTCGACTGTTAAACTATTCATTCTTTTTTAACTCTTTTTTTATTTCGGAAAGTTTTCATTTGTTCCTTAATGGCTTTGATTTCAGAGCGCGCATATTCAAGATTTTCCTCCTCAACCGGCATGGACCCGTAGCGGATTTCTCCGTATAATTCAGCCAGCCTTCGATTCGAATGAATACCGATTCTTTTCCACCACTCCTCCAGCGTCTCATAGGAGAGTCTTCCAACTCCTTTTTTACTAGCAAAGGTTTCAAGTTTATAAAATTCGAGCCGTAGCTTATTTTCTGGCGGCTGAGCTTTCCTTTTCTTTTGAGAGGAAGGAAGCCTTGTTCCCATGCTCGTTAACTGGGGAGATGGATTTGGACCCCGGACTGATTCAAAAACAGATTTCCTTTTATATAAGTATGCAAAAACAATAATGATTCCGAATGTAGCTAGTATTAGCAGGGAGGAATCAGTAAGTGGTGAGTAAGGTCCGGCTTGGCCTGCCTCACTTGCATCCGGCCCGACATTTAATCCGTCTTCTTTTAGGATCATCTGGGCGGACTGCTTAAGCATACTTCCTTCGAGCCACCTCATCAAAGGGGAAACCAACAGCCCAAGTCCCATAGCCGCGTTTTTGATGACAAAAAAGAAGAGTGCCTTGAAGTAGTCAAGCGTTAACGCAAGAAGCAGGCCCAATAAGACAAGAAGTCCAATTACTTTTCCAAAAAAGATGATAAATCCTGACTTTTGGCCGTTATTCTTACCAAGCTGGGAAAGATTATGAGCAAACCGGCCAATCATGACGAGCACTATTTCCAGGACAAACAGGAGAATCGTTATTTTTAGTACGCCACCATGTTTAACAGACGCCGAAATGGCCGCTGGCATGGCAACCAACATTGCGGCTGCCGCCAGCCGAACATCCCTGTCATCGCTATCATCATCCGAAAGAACAAGCCCCCTCCAAAAGATGACCATTCCCGCCAATATGGCATATAGCGGATTAAAACTGAAGTGCAGGGCCAAGGCCAGCAGTAAAGGAAGGACTAGCAATAAGAAAGCCGCCTTTGCTTTTCTGCCGAAGCGGGCCAAAAGCCAGGAATGAATCCAAAAGAAAAAGACGAGAATTGCAATGACGGCGAATACACCTTCCCGCATTTCCTTTGGCGGAAAGTAGGGATAAATAAGCAAAGCCGCAAAAAGGATTTCCAGAACAAAGAAATATACCTTTCTGATCATGAAGGAACCCTTCCTTCATCATCAAGCCGAAGAATGCCCAGGGTCGAGTGATGATTCTCTACCTTCAACTGATATAACGCAATGCCTCTCTTCTGCATTCCTCCGAATCTGCAATATGCCTGTTCTGTCATCTCTCCGCCATGTATAAGAGTTGGCAATAGATGCAAATGTTTTTCTACATACGACATCATCTTATCGTAGGGCAGCGTGGCATTCTCAGCACTTGCCAGGGCAAGTAATTCATATATTTTTTGGAGCTGTTCCCTTCCCTCCCCCGGTGGTACATAGTAAAAAGGAACATCCCCCGCATTCCGGATGTTCATGCACAACGATACAGGTATATGCCGGGAACATGCGAAATACACGAGGTCGGCCGAACTTTCAAGCAGTTCCTCAAGGTATGGTGAGGGTGAATGTCTTTCTGCTACATTAATACTAATCATCATCCCTTTTTCTGAAACCCGGTCAAAAAGTTTTGTCTGAAGTTTTCCAATCTTTGCACTAGCTTTCCAATGAATTCTGTAGAAACCGTCCTGAATGCTATATTCCCGTGTTCCTGCAGGCGAAAGTACATCTTCATAAAGTGAAAATGATGAAATTTGCGATCCAGGCCGATCAGTTATCATTTCCTTTTTCCCAGCAACCTGCATCCTTTTAGGATAAACGAGTACTTCCTGCGAAAGGGGTAGCTTGTACTCAAGAAGGGTGAACCCAAAACCGAACAAATTGGGAATCGTAAGTTCAAGCCTCCTTATTTTAGATAATCCCCTTTTCCTTGTAAGAAAGGGGATTGAGAGCTCTTTGGATTCACCTCTCATAATTGAAAAAGGAACGGTCACTTCATTTAATGTTTTTCCACTCGTTTTTCCGGCGGGCATTGGCTCAACAGCATTGTCAAAGATAACTTTTGCTTCTCCGTTTAGGATTGGCCAGCCATTATTCCTGAAAACCAATCTCCATTCCCCTCGCTCATCCACAAAGTATCTGTCTCGTTTTCTTTCCACTTCAACTTCCAGGCCTTCTCCCGCTCTCTTTTCATACAATTGATTGAATGTTATGGCAATGAAGGCAACTGATCCAGCAAAAAACAAAAACCTTTCATCCATGTAGAAGGAAAGCAGCATCAGGATCACAGAGGAGATCTGAATGGCGGCGATTTTCTTTTCAGTAAAAAGATGCCTTGTCCACGCCATTATCCGCCCCCCGTTTCAACTGGCACAGGGACAGATTCCAGTATTTCCTTCATAATGGCTTCGGATGTACGTGTCAAGGAACCCTCTGTTGTTAAATAAAGCCGATGAGCTAGCACAAATGGCGTAACCGCTTTTACATCATCCGGGACGACAAAGCTTCTACCCGCTACAAAAGCCTTTCCCTGTGCGGCTTTCATCATCGCAATCGTTGCCCGCGGACTTGCGCCAAGCTCAATTAGGGCGTGGTCTCTTGTTTTCCTGGCGAGCTCAAGAATATATGTTTCCACATCATGGCTGATTACGACCTGGGAAGCTTCCAATGCGAATTTTAGTAACTCCTCTTTCGTAACAACCTGGTCAATTTTAGGTGTCCCCATTCCATTTCGATGGATTTGCATAATTTTACGTTCTTCTTCAATTTCGGGATAAAGGGCCTGTAATTTAATAAAGAACCTGTCCATTTGGGCTACGGGAAGCGGGAATGTCCCTTGTTGGGACTCAACCGGATTTTGTGTGGCGATGACCATGAAAGGCTGCTCGATCGGAAGTGTATGGCCATCAATCGTGACTTGCTTTTCCTCCATCGCCTCAAGGAGACTCGACTGTGTTCTCGGGGTAGCCCGGTTTATTTCATCCGCGAGGACAATATTGGCCATGATCGGCCCTTGAAGCAATTCAAACTCCTGCTTTTTGGGATTAAAGAACTGGATGCCAGTGATATCACTTGGCAGAACATCGGGGGTAAATTGAATTCGCGAAAAACGGCCGCCAACAGCTTCGGAAAACTTTTTTGCCAGCATCGTCTTTCCTGTGCCAGGTACACTTTCCATTAGGACATGGCCATTAAAAAGAAGGGCGATAAACATCAATTCCACTTCTCGTTCTTTGCCGATTAAATGGTTGCTTACTTCTTTCTTTAGTTCATTCAGTATTTTTTTCGCTTCCATACATACAGCTCCCTTTTATGGACACTATTCCATTAGCTCCTATTCTTCATAAATCATTTTTTTCGTCATCCCGCCATCGATGATGATATTTTCTCCAGTTATGAAATCATTCAGGGGATCAGCAAGAAACAGGCACGTTCTGGCGATATCATGCGGCTTCCCTACCCGGCCGCTAACATGCTGCGAATGGTCAACCGCTGATAAATTTTCATAGTCGCCTGTTTCGATCCAGCCGGGGCTTATACAATTGACCGTTATTTGGTACGGGCCGAGTGTCCTTGCCAAGGCATGGGTCAATGCGACGATTCCGCCTTTGGAAGCCGAATACGCTTCAGTATGGGGTTCTGACATAAAGGCCCGGGTAGAGGCAATATTAATGATTGTACCGCCATTGTCCTTCATTATTCTTCCTGCCGCCTGCGAACAGAGAAAAACACTCCGGAGATTTGTATCGATGATTTCATCCCAAATTTCCGGAGTCATATCAAAAAAGCTGTGGAATTTTGATATCCCGGCATTGTTTACAAGAATATCAACTGTTCCGTATCGTGAGGCAGCTTCGGCAAATAAGTTCTGAATCCCCGATTCGTCCCTTATATCAGTAGGGATGAACAAGGCGCTGGCTTTTAACCCCAGCAATTCTTCCTCAAAACGCTTCCCGCTCCCCTTGTCAATGTCCCCAATAACTACATTAGCTCCTTCAGCGGCGAAACCTCTTGCTATTCCTTTTCCAATACCATTCCCCGCACCGGTAATGACCACCGTTTTCCCGATGAACCTTATGGCTGCCACTCTCCTTTTCCTATGTGAAAATCAAAACAGGCATCCAGTTTAAACTGGACGCCTTCTGCCTAACCTAATTTGTCATCGCAGTTGAATACGAAAACGATTCAACACTTTTCTTATAATGCAGGTTAATCAAATCGTCGAGTTCCCTGCTTTTTGTGAGAGTCTGGGTGCTTGTAATTCCAGTCTTGGTAGCTGTCAAAATCATTTCATTACGTTTGTTTTCAATTTTGCCCAGCAAGTTGTCCTGGTATAACAATCGTCCTTCACCTACGCTCTGCTAATAGTTTGAAAGTTATTTCCATTGTACACCCAGTAAAAAGAATTCACAATATTTTCACAAAAAATATTTCGTTTTCCTTAGGTTTAACTTCTTGGCTCTTTTTCATATTCATAAATTACTCCTCCGCCGCGCTGTGCTATACCGCGAAAGTGTTTGAAGTCATGTCGTTTTACAAGTACCTCTCTAAAAGGGAGGAAGTCTTCTTTTGTAACATAATACTCGGCAAGTTCCCCATTTTTAAGCTGTTCAAGAATTTCGTAAATCCCATTTTGATCAATCATATTTACCCACTCCCGTTGTTTTTCTATATATGAATGATAATTTAGCCAGCCAACTGTGTCCAGCCGTCAGCCAATAAAATGGATTTCAGGAAAATTTATGGATAGAAAGCCTTTACGTTTTCAGTAATTTAGTGCAAACTGTTATTAAAATCTGTATATCAGGTTGTTCCATCCTTATTGTCATATGCATTTTTCTTTCCAATTAAAGAGGGAAACTAAAGACAAGAGAAACCTATTACATTCAAATTAGGGATAAAAAGGAGAGAGACAGTTGAAGAGAGCAGAAGTAGGAAATGTCATTGAGTTCCGCGGGGGACTCCAAGGAATTGTAGAAAAGGTGAATGAAAACTCTGTGATTGTAGACTTGACTTATATGGATAACTACAGGGATCTTGAATTGGATCAGCGAACCGTTATTAATCATAAAAACTATAAAATTATTAAAGAAAATGCTAATTAAAAATCTAGTCGCCCTTGGTGGCAGTAAGTGAGAGGAAAGCAGCGACAGAGTCGCTGCTTCCTTATTTGAAAATGCTTTTCCCTGTTTCCCTTATTTGTCCCGACTCGTAAATGTTTATTCCTTGGGCTTCCATTTGTGCCGCTATCGCCATAGCATTCGCCACAGTCTCTGCTGGGATGGGAAACGATTTTTTCAGACTGTCAGGAAGGATTTTGGAAAAAGGTTTAACTGCCCATTCCGCCAGCTTTTCACCCAGCCTGAATTCTTTTCGACTACCGAGGAGAAGTGATGGCCTGAAGATATGGATCGCATCAAATGTCATTTTCTTCACTTCTTCTTCCATCTCACCTTTCACTCTATTATAAAAGAAGGCAGAGTTTGTATTTGCTCCCATAGAAGAAATAACCAGGAAGTTTTTAGCACCTTCAAACGAGCCAAGTTGGGCCGCTGCAACCGGCAGTTGAAAATCGACCTGCCTGAAAGCTTCCTTTGAACCCGCTTTTTTGATCGTCGTCCCCAGGCAGCAAAAGATGTCATCTACTTTAAATTCCTCCGCAACATCCTTTAGAGAATGCATATTTACGACCACATTCCTTACTTTTTTGCTGCCTATGCTAAATGGCCGCCGCCCGATAAGGGTAATTTGAGAGTAGTTTTCCTTTCTTTCTAATCTGTTTACCAGTTCGCCTCCAACAAGTCCAGTTGCGCCCAGAACCAACGCTGTCCTACCCATTCCTTCCCCTCCTTTCTTACACTATATCGATTAACCATTAATTTGACCATATTGGCTTTATACAAAGCATTATCGGGAATACTGGCAAATATGGTCTTTTTTTGATTGCCTGTATTTGCTACAATAGGTGGGATGCAAGAAAGGAGCAAACTGTTTCAATGGTATCCAAGAATTTTGACTATCGTCTTTTAGGCGGGTTTTTGCTGGCCCATTTTCTATTTTATTTTTCATTTCAGGATAGGCATATTTTCTGGTACATATTCCCTGCCAGCCTACTCGTGTTGACCATATGGGCAATTATGCAGGAAGAAGTGGATGACAGGGTCCCGTTTGTGAAATACATGACTGCGGGCATCGTATCAGGTTTTATTCTATTCGGTCTTTTCTATTTCGGAAAATACATGATCAATCTGTTCAATCTTCCTTTAACCGGGAGTATTGCAAAGCTTTATAGATGGTTTTCGCCGAAGGAATTTTGGCAGTATATTGCTTTAGTTCTTATTGCTGTTCCTGGAGAGGAATTGTTTTGGAGGGGATTTGTCCAGAAACGGATCCTCCGCCATACCGCTGTTCTGCCAAGTGTGCTTATATCATCAGCCATGTATGCTTCGGTCCATATTTACTCTTCTCAACCGATTCTTGTCTTTGCTGCTCTCGTATCTGGCGTCGTATGGGGCCTGCTGTATGCGTGGAAAAGAAGCCTGCCGCTCGTGATTGTGTCACATCTTATTTTCGACCTGATGATTTTCATTATTTCACCTCTAAACTAAAGGAGCCGCCGGAAATTCCGGCGGCTCTATTGTATTTCCGGCAAAGGTTTTGCCCATAACAGGACAAGAAAAACTAGGCTGACATAGCCAAAAAGCGGATAAAGGAATGAAAGGAGCGTCCCGTAATGGATTAGACTCGCAAAATAAGACACAGCGAAAATGCCAGTTGTAATCGTCATCGTGTTTAAAGGAATGATTTTCTTTATCTGCCTCTCGAGACCATATATATTGCCTATGACAGAAGTAAAAATTTCCGCATAGACGACTAAAATAAAGACCCAATGAAAACTGCTGGCTACTTTCCTCATCACTGCAGCCATTGGAATGTCGTACGTTTCAAGATTTGGAAGCATGATCATTGTCAGGTGGCTCGAAAGCAATATAATTGTCAAAGCTGCCCCTCCGAAGATGCCGCCCCATTTTATTGTCCAATCGTCCTTCACTTCCGCTGCCACCGGAACGAGGACCGCTTGCGAAAGACCGAGGTTAAACGCAATATACAAAAATGGCGAAAACGCTCCCTTCCAATACTCTCCAGTACCTTCCGTTCTAATGAAAGCCTCGGTAAATCCCGGCAGCGACACTGACAGCACCATTAAAAAGAGGCTGAACATAATCATCGCTGGGACGATCAAAGTGTTAACGGCAAAGAGAGCTTTAGTGCCAAAATACATCACAATGACCGAAAGGATAATGGTTAACATTACTCCGTAGTTTCTAGGGGTTCCAAGCTGTTCTTCGAAAACCGCTCCCGCTCCCGACATCATGACAGAAGTGACCCCGAGTAGCATTAGAAGCATTAAGATATTGATGATCCCCGAGGCGCGCTTTCCAAATAAAAACTCATTAAACCCTTGATACGTATCAACATTGATTCTAGCTGCCGTCCTCATTAATTTTGAGCCCATTGATATAAGAAGATATCCACTGACCAATATCCCTAAAAATCCTATAAATCCAAATCGGGAAAAGAATTCAACGATTTCCCTTCCTGTTGCAAAACCAGCCCCAACCACTGTGCCGACATAGACGGCCGCGATTTGGAAGGCTCCTGTCCAATTTCGTTTCACCGCACTCCCTCCTCTTAAACACTATATGGAAAACAGGACAAACCATGCTCAATTTTCACGAAGACTGCGATGTTAATTTTGTATTAATTGTTAAAAGGTGAAGAATTTTGCCACGCTTTAATTTGGTAATATTTTCATTAAACAAAATACTTGAAAGTCAAAGAAGGTCAGAGTATACTGGTTTCATGAAGGTCAAAGATAGTCAAAGGCAAACTGAACCTTCAATTACTTTATAAGGAGGCAGAACGTATGCTTTGCCAAATATGTAACCAATCACATGCAAATGTACAATTGAAATTAATGGTGAACGGCATAAAAAAAGATTTGATGCTTTGCCAGGATTGCTTCAATAAAGAAAGAAAGACAATGGCTAGCACTTTCGGACCGTCTGCCGGATTCCCTTCTTCATTTTTTAATCAACATAATCAATTTCCTTTTGGCCAAATGGAGTTTCCTGGCCAGGACAATGAAACAATAAATGAACCTGTTCAGAAAAAAGGCGGCAATGGCTTTTTTGACCAATATGGCCGCAATTTGACCCAAATTGCAAAAGCAGGCATCATTGATCCCGTTATCGGGCGCGATGAGGAAGTCCAAAGAGTCATTGAGATCTTAAATCGCCGGAACAAAAACAATCCAGTCCTAATTGGAGAGCCTGGGGTTGGTAAGACAGCCATCGCAGAAGGTCTCGCGTTAAAAATCACTGATGGCGATGTTCCAGCAAAACTGGCCAATAAGGAAGTATATTTGTTGGATGTTGCTTCCCTCGTTGCTAATACAGGCATCAGGGGCCAGTTTGAAGAACGGATGAAGCAAATGATTTCCGAGCTTCAAAAAAAGAAAAATATTATTCTATTTATTGATGAAATCCATCTACTAGTTGGTGCGGGATCTGCTGAAGGATCAATGGATGCAGGAAACATCCTGAAACCTGCTCTTGCCCGCGGTGAACTCCAGGTCATCGGTGCTACAACATTGAAGGAATATCGCCAGATTGAAAAGGATGCCGCATTGGAACGGAGGTTCCAGCCAATCCATGTTCATGAACCGTCACCAGAAGCGGCAATTGAAATTTTGAAAGGCATTCAATCAAAGTATGAGGATTTCCACGGAGTAAATTATTCTGAGGAAGCCATTCAGGCATGTGTCCAATTATCGCACCGCTACATTCAGGACCGCTTTCTCCCTGACAAAGCCATTGATTTGCTCGATGAGGCAGGTTCGAAATTGAATCTTGCTTCCGGCGGGGGTTCTTCAAAAGAAGACATTGAGGAACAACTAAAGAGGATTGCTTCGGAAAAAGAAGCGGTCTTGAAGGCTGAAGATTACGAAAAAGCTGCGGAGCTCCGCGATGAGGAAGCTAAGCTGGAAAAAATGCTTAACGACTCCGAGCCATCTAGCCGCCCGGACGTGAAAGTGAAGCATATCCAGGAAATCATTGAGAAGAAGACAGGCATCCCTGTCGGAAAACTGCAGGAGGATGAACAGCACAAACTAAAGAATCTTGAAGAATCGCTTAATCAAAAGGTTATCGGCCAAGCTGAAGCTGTCAAAAAAGTGGCAAAAGCAATCCGCCGTAGCCGCGCCGGCTTGAAAGCGAAAAAGCGGCCAATCGGATCATTCCTATTTGCAGGTCCTACAGGTGTTGGTAAAACCGAGTTGACAAAGAGGCTTGCAGAAGAGCTGTTCGGTTCTAAGGACGCAATGATTAGGCTTGACATGAGTGAATATATGGAAAAGCATAGCGTTTCCAAGCTTATCGGTTCGCCTCCCGGCTATGTTGGCCACGAGGAAGCCGGACAGCTGACCGAACAGGTCCGCCGCAATCCTTATTCGATTATTCTGCTCGATGAGATTGAAAAGGCTCATCCGGATGTGCAGCACATGTTCCTTCAAATTATGGAAGACGGACGCTTGACTGACAGCCAAGGCCGTACAGTAAGCTTTAAAGATACCGTTATTATCATGACAACAAACGCTGGCGCTGGTGCAAACCGAATCCATGTTGGGTTTAATAGCAACAGTTCCGCTGAAACTGGATTGCTGGACTCCCTTGGCAGCTTTTTCAAGCCAGAATTTTTAAACAGGTTCGACAACATCATTGAATTTGGACAGCTTGAAAAAGAACATCTTCTGGATATTGTTAGCTTGATGATAGAAGAACTTCAGGAAGCTCTATCAGAACAAGGGCTGGCACTTTCCATCAGTGCGGATGTAAAGGAAAAACTGGCTGAACTCGGCTATCATCCTGCCTTCGGCGCGCGTCCGCTTCGCCGCGTCATCCAGGAACAGCTTGAAGACAAGATTGCTGATTTAATCCTTGACCATCCAGAAATAAAAGTGATTGAAGCAGTCATTGAAGAAAATGAACTCACTGTTCGGGAGAAAGTGGCGTTAGTCCAGTTTCATTCATAATCAATCACCATAAAAACCCGGATCGCCTACATAGGTGACCCGGGTTTTTATACATAAATTACAGTTTTTTATCATCGATTGAATCAAGGTAGTCTTCAATTACACCTACAACCGATTCAACGCAGCCTTCCTCGAACGGAGAAATAAGGCCTGCTTCTTTGACAAGACCGGTGAAAGACTTGCTGCCTCCTAGACTGCACAGGTGCTCATAATCCTTCCAGGCCCCTTCCCTGTCTTCCCTAGACCTCTTCCAGAATTGGAACGCGCAAATCTGGGCTAGTGTATAGTCAATATAATAGAACGGCGAGTTATAAATATGCCCCTGCCTTTGCCAGAAACCGCCTCCATTCAAGTAATCATTTTCCTCATAATCCTTGTGCGGCTGGTATTTCTTTTCAATCTCCCTCCACTTAGCTTTTCTATCAGCTGGTGATGCCTCAGGATTCTCATACACCCAATGCTGGAATTCATCGACAGAAACGCCGTACGGCAAGAACAGAAGTGCACTGCTTAGGTGCTGGAACTTGTATTTATCTGTGTCTTCCTTGAAAAACAAGTCCATCCATGGCCAGGTGAAAAACTCCATGCTCATAGAATGAATCTCACAAGCTTCATAAGTAGGCCAATAGTATTCCGGGATTTCAAAATGGCGGCTTGAATAAACTTGGAAAGCATGGCCTGCTTCATGGGTAAGGACATCGATATCCCCTGACGTGCCATTAAAATTGGAAAAAATAAACGGAGCCCGGTATTCTTCAATGTAGGTGCAATATCCGCCGGACGCTTTGCCCTTTTTGGCAACGAGGTCCATTAAATCATTTTCTCTCATAAATTTGAAAAACTCGCCTGTTTCGTTTGAAAGCTCGTCATACATTTTCTGCCCGTTTTCAATAATCCATTCAGGGCTTCCTTTTGGTGCAGGGTTTCCTGTTGTAAAGCTGAAAGCTTCATCATAATAATACAGCTTGTCCACACCTATTCTTTCTTGCTGGCGCCCTTTAAGTTTGGTTGCGATCGGCACAATAAATTCTTCCACCTGTTTCCTAAATCCCGCTACCATCTGGGCGTTATAATCGGTTCGGAACATCCGGTAATAACCAAGTTCAACGAAATTCTCATAACCAAGTTCCCGGGCAATTTCAGTTCGGACCTTGACTAGATCATCATATATCCTGTCAAATTGCTCTTCGTTGCTGCTGAAAAAGCCGAACTTAGCTTCACTGGCGCGCTTCCTCGTATCCCGGTCGACCGATTCGATGAATGCATCCAGCTGTGCGAGGGTTCGTTCCTCCCCTTCAAACTCAATTTTTGCCGAGGCAACGAGCTTCGTATATTCCGATACAAGTTTATTTTCTTTTTGCAAAAGCGGGACAATTTCCGGTTTAAATGTTTTCAGCTGCCCTTCTGCAAGGTCAAAAAGCTGCCGTCCCCACTTCTTTTCCAGTTCTTTCCGGAATTTGGACCCGGCAAGCGACCTGTAGTACTCTGTAATCAAGCCTTCCATTTCAGGGCCGATTTCATCGAAGTAATCTTGTTCGGCTTTATAAAATTCATCATTCGTATCGATCGTGTGCCGAATGGAAACAAGTGTGGACATTGTTCCGAGATGGTTGCGTAAAGCGTTAATCTCATCCATTGCTTTCTCTTGTTCTTCATCGCTTCCAGCAGAATTGAACTTTTCCAGAGCAGATTCGAATTTCTTCTTTGCCTCTTCAAGATTCGGTCTGTCATATGTATAGTCCTTAAATTTCAATTGATTCCCCTTCTCTCTTAATGAATTCTATGGTGTTTTCGACATCTTGCCTCTATTATCCTCCAATTTTAAAGGTATTATTAAAATTTTGCAAAAACTTTCTCGGGAAATCGGATTCAGAAACAGGAAAAGCGGCTTGCTTTGGCCGCTTTTCCCTACATAGCATTAATGATATTTTAGATCCTTCTATACTTCTTTAATATTTTCCAGAGGGGAGCCCGAGTTTTTTCAGGAGTCGGATTGCTTCGTCCCTTTCTGTATCAGTGAGACGGGACATCAGTTCGTGAATGTTCTTCTCATGTTCCGGGAAAACATTTTCAATGAAAGCTTTCCCTTTATCAGTAATGTGTGCATACGTTACGCGGCGGTCGCTAGGGCAGGCAACCCTTTGGAGGAATTCCTTTTGCTCGAGCTTATCGACCACATATGTAATGCTTCCGCTCGCAATCAGGATTTTCCCGCCAATTTGCTGCAGCGGCTGGTCGCCTTTATGGTACAGAAGTTCCAAAACTGCAAATTCAGTCGGGTTAAGGCCATTCTCTTGAATGAGCTTATTGACTTGTTCATTAATGGCCTTATAAGCCCTTGACAGCACAATATAAAGCTTTAAAGATTGAGTAATAGCGTCTCTTTCCATATAAATCAGATCCTTTATAGGTTAATGGATTAATCTCGAATTCAAGATAATTATATAAAACGAGACAGGTGATGTCAATTGAGTTTGAGCCGAATGTCAACTTTCGGAACAAGGAATTGCATCTTTTAAAGGTTTTTGATCAAAAAGAAGTAAAAAGAACGCTCCTACAAGATAAATCCTGTAAGATGAAATGGAACAAAGCAACGAAAAAGGAGTTTTCATCATGAGCCAACAGACAGCATTACTTCAAAAACCAGTTCCTTTAGCCCAATCAACTACCTATAAAATCCTCTATGTGATTGGCATTTGCCACTTGCTGAATGATGCCATTCAGGCGGTTGTCCCCGCGATGTTTCCAATTATTGAGAAGTCCCTTGACCTAAGTTTCACCCAGCTTGGCTTCATCGCTTTTGCCCTAAATATGATTTCATCTGTTATGCAGCCGGCTGTTGGCTTGATGACAGACAAAAAGCCGATGCCATATGCCCTTCCCATGGGACTCAGCGCTTCTATGGCAGGCGTATTGGGACTGGCTTTCGCACCAAATTTTGGATTGATTATCTTGTCGGTTCTTTTCATCGGAATTGGCTCGGCCATCTTCCATCCGGAAGGCTCCCGCGTTGCCTATCTCGCGGCCGGCCCGAGACGAGGGCTGGCACAATCAATCTACCAGGTCGGCGGGAATTCCGGCCAAGCTTTAGCACCGCTGATTACAGCACTTGTACTCGTTCCATTTGGCCAGAGAGGAGCGGCATTCTTTTCGCTTGTTGCTGCGGCTGCCGTAGGCCTGCTCATTTATATCGCCCGCTGGTACACCGAAAAGCTTGCTATAGAAAAAAAGGCAGTCATTAGGCAAAAACGCTCAGCTCCCAAACGAAGCTCCTTAGCAAAAAGGGTCGTGCCGGCAATAATATTTGTTCTTCTATTAATTTTCGCTAGATCCTGGTATATTTCCGGCATCACGAGCTTCTATGCCTTTTTCGCCATTAAGGAATATTCATTTTCCATCCAGCACTCTCAATACCTTTTGTTTGCATTCCTCGTTGCGGGAGCGGCTGGAACTTTTTTCGGAGGCCCGCTTGCGGACCGTTTCGGCAAAAAGACCATCATTGCTGTTTCAATGTTGGCTGCTGTGCCGTTTTCAGCCATCGTTCCTTTTTTGCCGCCTGCAGCGGCGCTCGCATGCCTTGTCCTGAACGGCTTCATTCTCATGACAAGCTTTTCAGTGACAGTTGTATATGCGCAGGAACTTGTGCCAGGAAAAATTGGCCTCATGTCAGGACTTACTGTCGGGCTGGCTTTTGGCATGGGGGCGATCGGCTCAGTCGGCCTTGGGCTTATCGCCGATTTGATAGGATTAAAGAAAATGATTATCGGCGTAGGGTTTGTTCCTCTATTGGGTTTATGCGCCCTATTTCTTCCTTCGGACAAAACAGTAGAACAATGGAATATGAAAAATGCATAAAAACAAGGCATGGCCGTTTAGCTTGGCTATGCCTTGTTTTTGTGTTGTAAACCCCATTATCATTTCCTGCTTAGATTTCCCGGATCCTCCGGTGAAGTTCCGCTTTTTCTTCTTCTGACAGCATTCTTTGCGCCATTGGAAAGAGGACATTTTCTTCTTTTGCAAAATGCTCGGTCAATGTATAGTAAGCCTCTTTTATCATAGCAGCCAGTTCCCTGATTTCAGCTTCGGAAAATTCCGCACTTTCCTCTGCCGTACGCGTCAGATAAGTACCGATCAGGGTTTTGGCCCGGTCATGCTCGTATTCCATGACCGCAATCGGCCCAGAGTGACGTCCTATATATTCGCCCATCATTTCGAACAGGACACCCTCTTCACGGTCAGAGTGCGGACCAAGATCAGCGATAAAGCTCCGTGTTCTGTCAGTCAGTTCCTTAAAGCTTTCTATTATGTTTTCTTCGTTTTCAATTTTCACAACTGTTGACAACAGGCCGTCAAGTTGAGAAAGCAAAGGCGGATGTTCTTCCTTTAATTGCTTCAGCCCCGCACACAATTCAATTGTCCCCATTCCTCCGAAAGCACTCATGCAACCACTCATCTTCATTACCCCTTCCAAAATAGTGTTATTTGCATTAAGTATATGAGACTGCACAAGAACAAGTTGTGATGTCCATCACTAGCCATGGAATTGTCAAACATTCATGTTTGCGCTTGCAAAATTCGCAAAATTTTAACATTTGGTTGAGTATTATGCTCGTATTATTTCATATAATTTAGTTAGAACGTTATTAAGGGAGGGTCAATCATTGAATTTTCCATATTACAGAGACTTTTATCCTAAAATTATCATGCCAATTGGAATGAAAGACACAGCTATTTTGCAAAACTCCCCTCTTGCCGAAAACGGAGCCACGCACTGGCTGATTGCATTGCAAGGTGACCACGATGGACTTCCGGCAGGCTGCTGCAGTTGGAAGGTAATGGTTTTCACATCTGATCCTGAAGGTTCTTTCAATTGGGAACAGCCTTATTTTGCATCACCGGTTATGGAATCAATTGAATCCGCGATTGAACTGGCGCAACAATGCGAATTATTCGGCAAAAATGATGAACTTTGCTCGATTGAATTAGATAAAAAAATCAGCTAATCCTCCTTCCTCTTTGCTTCTTCTTTTTGCCTCTTCTTGTGAATTCCCGTACATATCGTGTGAATAGTGTTAAACTCCTGATGCAATCCAATCCAGTAGCGTGAACAACCAGCAACAAAATCGCATAGCAACCCCTTATGCGACATGAAAGCTGCTCTTTAAGGGAATCAAGTCGCATAGCGACCTCTTATGCGACTTGAAAGCTGCTCTTTGAGGGAATCGAGTCGCATAGCGACCCCTTATGCGACATGAAGGCTCATCTTTGAAGGAACAACGTCGCATAGCGACCTCTTATGCGACGTGAAAGCTGCTCTATGAGGGAATCGAGTCGCATAGCGACCTCTTATGCGACATGAAGGCTCATCTTTAAAGGAACAACGTCGCATAGAGACCTCTTATGCGACATGAAGGCTCATCTTTGAAGGAACAACGTCGCATAGCGACCTCTTATGCGACGTGAAAGCTGCTCTATGAAGCAAAAAAAAGCTGTCCGCAAAGGCAGACAGCTTTTTTGACAATGATTACTGGCGGCAGTCTAGGCCAGCCTAAACACGATGCCGTGCCCGCCTTTCGGATACTCCCACTTGATGTTCTGGTATGGACAGCCAATACGGCAGCTGCCGCATTCATGGCATCCCTCATAGCCTACCTGCATCCTTGATCCTTCCCATTTATAGACCTCGGCCGGGCAGAAAACCGTGCAGATCTTATCCGGGCATTTTGTCGCGCAAATATCATGGTCGAGAACGGTTAAATGGGATTTCGTGTCACACCTGAAGCGAAGGAGATATTGTTTTTCTTCCAATGTAGTGCTTGACATTATTTCACCGCCTTCCATGCACGATAGACATCCTGAAGTACCTTAAGCGTACCGCGCTCGCTTGTAATGCTCTTCATGATTTCCTTCTGTTTATCGCGTTTAGGAGTTCCGTCAACAGTAAAGAATTTGCTCATCGCCTGATTCATCATTGGCACATATTCTTTGAAGTACTGCGGGTATTTTTCAAACGTATGGGCAGCATCCTTATACTTCTCAAGATCTTTCATAATAAAGCTGCCATAAAGTGCTTCACGGTAGCTGTTCAGGCTGGCCGCGCTGAAGTTATTGCGCGCTTTCGCCTGGACAATCGTCTCGGCAGCAAGCTTCCCTGAATGCATTGCCATGTTCGAGCCTTCACGATGGATGGCGTTGACAAGCTGGGCCGCATCCCCAACAACGAGAACCCCGTTTCCGGCAACTTTCGGAACTGATCTAAAGCCACCTTCAGGTATCAAATGGGCGAGATATTCGGCTGATTCTCCCCCCTCAATCATCGGCCGAACCATAGGGTGCGACTTTAAATAGTCGAGCAAATCATATGGTTTTAATTTCGCTTTAATCATGCTGGACAAAGTTGTGCCAACCCCGATGTTCAGGCTGTCCTTATTCGTATACAGGAAAGCCGTTCCCAAGTTTCCTTTTGTGGAATCCCCGAAAATTTCAATTGTGCAGCCTTGATTCCCTTCAAGGCTGAAGCGATCATTGATTTTTTCTTTTGGAAGGTTGATCACTTCCATGACTGTTAGGGCTACCTCATCCGGGCGGAATTCCTTGTGGAAACCAAGCTGTTTTCCAAGAAGTGAGTTAACTCCGTCGGCAAGGACGACAACATCCGCATATACATCCCCATCCGGCCTGTCGGTTCTGACTCCGACTACTTTTCCATTTTCGACGATGCATTCTGTTACAACTGTTTCATTAATTAGAAGGGCTCCCTGTTCGACCGCTTTTTTTGCAAACCACTGGTCGAACTGAGCTCTTAGAACCGTGAAATTGTTATAAGGCTCCGTAGCCCACTCCAATCCTTTATAGCCAAAGGAAACGACCGATTCTTTATCCATCATCCAAAATCTTTGTTCAACGACCGGCCGCTCAAGCGGGGCTTCTTTCCAGAACTCAGGAATCAGTTCCTCCATTTGTTTTCTGTAAAGGACGCCGCCCATGACGTTTTTACTGCCTGGATATTCCCCTCTTTCAATCAGCAGCACATTCAAACCATTTTTTGCACATTCGAAAGCACAGGCTGTTCCTGCCGGGCCGGCGCCGACCACGATCACGTCAAATTTTTCAGGCATAGCTGATTTCACCACCCTTTTCGCTGAGGATTTTCTTAAATTGTTCTGTCAGTTTTGGAACGATTTCAAGTGCATCCCCAACGATTCCATAAGTAGCGACATCAAATATAGGCGCATTCGGATCTTTGTTGATCGCAATGATGATTTCGGAATTTTTCATGCCAACAACATGCTGGATGGCCCCGGATAAGGCTATGGCAAAATAAATTTTAGGGGTTACCGTCTCGCCGGTCTGACCGATCTGCAGCTCATGCGGAAGCCAGCCCGCCTCTACCACATCCCTCGTTCCGCCAACCGTCGCACCTATTGCGTCAGCAAGGTCGTAAAGCATTTGGAAGTTTTGCAGGTCCCCCATCCCCTTGCCGCCGCACACAATCACATGTGCATCGGCCAGGTTTGCCTTATTTGTAATGTCTTTCACAATTTTAAGCACTTTTGTACGCATATCATCTTCTGATAAGGCAATCTTTTCTTCAATAATCCGTCCTTGTCTGCTGCTGTCTGGCTCAAGCGCCTTCATGACCTTTGGCCTTACAGTCGCCATTTGCGGGCGGTGCTTTTTGCACAGGATGGTCGCCATGATATTACCGCCGAACGCAGGGCGGCTTGCTTCAAAGAGCCTATTTTCAAGGTCGATGTCAAGCATTGTCGTGTCCGCGGTCAAACCCGTATTCAAGTCAGTGGCAACTGCGCTCGCCAAGTCTTTTCCATTCGGTGTGGCACCATACAAGAAAATCTCCGGCTTATATTTTTCCGCCAGCATGATGACACCCCTCATAAATGATTCTGTCCGGTAATGCTTCATAACAGGGTGGTCAATCACATATACTTCATCAGCGCCGTGAGCAATCACTTTGGAAGCAAGGGCTTTTACGCCGTCTCCCATCAACACTCCCGCTAACGGAACTTCAAGCTTCTCGGCAAGCTGTCGCCCAGCACCTAGCAATTCAAGGGAAACGCCTTCAATAACCCCATCCGTTTCCTCTATAAAAACCCAAACCCCTCTGTATTCATCTAAGTTCATCTGTATCCTCCTATTCCCTGTGCCGATTGGTTTAGTTTGCAGTTTTAGGAATGAAAAGCTCTTTTTTCTCCATCAATAGAGCAATCAGTTCACTGACTTGTTCATCAGAAGCGCCTTCAAGCCGTTTCCCGCCTTCAGGTTTCGGAGGAGAAAACATTTTGCCTACAATCGTCGGCGAACCTTTTAGTCCGAGCTGAGTGCGATCCACATTTTCAAAATCACTGACGGCCCAAATCACAGGCTCATACCTGGCCGCTTTAATCATATTCGGCAGTGGTGAATACTCTATTTCATTGATTTCTTTTTCAACTGTGAGAAGACAAGGCAGCTGGGCCTGAATTAGTTCATGTCCGCTTGTCTGTTTTCTCTTCAGCAAAATTGTTTTTTCCTTCAGATTGACTTCAGGAACATCGATTACATTCGTGACCGGCGGGATATCAAGCCGCCTCGCAATGCCAGGTCCGACCTGTCCGGTGTCCCCATCAATGGCATGCTTACCGCAAATGACTAAATCAATTGGCTGTTCCTTACTGATTTTCTCAAGCGCTTTCGACAGCGCATAGCTGGTAGCCAGTGTATCCGCCCCGGCAAAAGCTCGATCCGAAATTAAATATCCCCTGTCGGCGCCAATCTCAATACTCCTCTTAATCACAGCCGTGGCTTGCGGAGGACCCATCGAGAGAACTGAAATCGTTCCCCCTGTCAACTTCCTGATTTTCACTGCTTCCTGGACGGCATGGGCGTCATATGGGTTCAGGATGGCCGGCGCGCTTCGGCGGTCAAGTGTATTTGTTTTCGGGTTAATTTTGATAATTTTTGTATCTGGCACTTGTTTGACGCAAACTACAATATGCATGTACTACCTTCCCCTCTGTTTGAATTTCTTGTAAGCGCTTCCCTTCTTGCTCAGAAAAATGCTATGTATTACGATATATGTGACGTAATACACGTATAGTACTAAGAGGTTACTAACATAGCTGTTAATTCTACTATAAAAAATATACAGATATAGACAATGATATTAATCACAGAAGCTGCCGTAATCATAAAATATTTTTACTAAATATGAAGAAAAGGGATTCGCCGCGAAATCCGACGAATCCCTTTTTCTTTTTTTCCTTACATACTAGCCTGAACGGGAGCAGCTCCATTAAAGATATACGCTCTCATTTTCATGGGTGAATAGTATTTCTTGAGCTTTCTGTTTACTATCCTTAAATTGGAATTCATTGCTGCTCGTCCTGCTTTTTGATAAGCGACAATCAATTCATCGAGTTCTTGGCTGTACCGGACCGTACTTTCGCTCGTTAGACCGGTTTCGTTTGCTGAATCAATCATTAATTTTCGCTTTGCCTGTATTTCTATTAAGATTCCTTCAGGCTCCCAGCTGTACATCCTCATGTTTAAATGGCCTCCATTTAATACCCTATTTCCTATTTCAATATATTTACATCGTATTGGAAAACTGCTTGAAATTGCATTATGCCAGTCTTTTTGTCCAAAGTAAATAGATTCGCAAAACTAGACAAAGGATGTCAAACTTCCTCTTTTAACGACATCGGGAAAGATGGGGGCCTGCCAAAAAATTCACTAAAATCAAAACGAAAAAGCCGGAACTTTGAACTATGCCTTTGCCCACATTTCTTCCGGATTTAGTTCGTAGACCCCATTTTCCCTGTACATGTAATGATTGATGATAAATTCACGGCGGATTGTTGCAAAATCATCATGGAACTTTTTAATAAACTCATTAATTTCTTTTTCTTCATATTTTCTTCCCTTTGTCAGCCCTCTTATCATATGCTCTAAAACATAGAGTTTCTTTTTCCGCTGAGCAGGTATGTTCTTCAATTTCCCTTCGGCGGTAATGAAATTGTTGATCACCTTCTGCTTTTCCAGGCTTAACCGATCCATTTCGTCCAGTTCCTCCCCTTTCTTTTCCAAAAAATGCGTCAACACCTTCGCATGCTGTTTCAGTACAGTTTCATTCAAATGAAAATAGATTGTATTCTTTTCTCTCCGCTCATATACAACATGCACATCCCTCAGCTTTTTTAAATGGTGTGTAATTGTCGGCGGAGTCAGTCCGAGCTTACCGGCAATTGCCTGGCCATGAAGCGGTCCTCTTGCCAAGAGGGCTACAACCCGTAGCCGGGTCGGGTCTCCCATCGCTTTATAAAAAGAAACAAGCCTATTTAATTGCATCAAAATCCACCATCCAATTCGATATATATCTAATTAGATATATACCAAACCCAAAAATGAAAGTCAATATCTTCGAAGAACAAAAAAAGCAGAGCACCAAGGCCCTGCTTAAATTAGTCTTAACCTGTTTATGTCGACTACAGCATCGGATGTTCGTGCTTAGCCTTCAACCTCTGCCAGCGATTTTCAATTTCTGTTTCAAAATCCGCCAGCAACTCTTTGTTTTCTTCTTTCAAAAGATGCTTGGACTTGCCCATGTATTTTAGCCATTCAGAAGCTGGAATCCGCTTGTTTCTCGCTTCCGGATCGTACGTAATTGTCGTGACGCCCTGTTCAATCTCATAGAGCGGGAAGAAACAGGAGTTGACTGCCGCCTCCATAATCGTGCTTCCGTACCGATCTTCCGATTTCCAGTTCAGCGGGCAGGTAATTAAAATTTTCCCATAGACTGTGCCAACGTTTTGCGCGTACCATTGTGCTTTGGCGCCTTTTTTGACCAAATCCTGCGGAAAAGCTTCTGTGCCTGTGAACACATAAGGAATATTCGCAGCAGCCATCAACTGCGCGGTGTCTTTATGATGGAAACCTTTTCCCTGTTGTGTTTTCCCAACACTGGTTGTGCTTGTCATATGGCCCATTGGCGTAGAATAGGACATCTGTGAGCCTGTATTCATATAGCCTTCATTGTCATACTCCACAATGATGAGCTTATGGCCGCGCAACGCAGTGCCGATTGCAGAGCCCATCCCGATGTCCATGCCGCCGTCGCCAGTAATCATCACAAACGTTACATCGTCGGCAACTTCAATTTCACCGCGTTTTTGCAGCTCGAAGAAAGCCTCGACAGTACCCGACAAAGTTGCTGCCCCGTTCTGGAACAGGTTATGGATCATCGTCTGCTTGTGCGAGCTGTATGGATACGCAGTTGTCGTGACATACGCGCAGCCTGTCTGATAAAGGACAACGATGTCGCCCTCAATTCCTTTGAAGAATAACTCAAGTCCCGGGAATATCCCGCATCCGGGGCATGCGCCGTGTCCGGAACCGAGTCGCTTCGGCTTGGTTGCCAGTGCACGGAGCGGCGGTATTTTTACTTTCAGCTTCCCGGTCTCTTTATCCATTTTCACATCAATCAGACCGGATTTATAGGTCTCGCCGTGTTGCGGTTCAATGACCGGCTTAAGTGCCTTCTCAGGGTTTCCGGGAACAATTCCATAATAATCGAATGGCTTGTCTGCGAAGCCCTTTGCCATTGCATCCATCGCCATCCCAAAAAACGCTTCGGCATCATCAGCATAAAAATCTTTCCCTCCGAGGCCAAAAACCCTGCTCAAGACGATTGTCTTATTTTCATGGTCTTCTTGCAATGCCGATCTAACTTCGTGTGTCAGATTTGGACCGTGCGCTCCGTATGAATCCGCCCGCTCGCCAACCAGTAGCGCCTTCACATTCTTAAGGGCCTCGCGGATTTCTTTTGCCGGAAATGGACGGATGATGTTCGGCGAAATAACGCCTGCTTTTATCCCTTTGGATCTGAGCCTGTCTACTACGTCCTTCGCAGACTCGGCAGCTGAATTCAACAGGAACAAAGCGACATCCGCATCTTCCATTTTATATAGATCCAACACCGGATACTCCCTGCCGGAAAGCTTAGCGTAATCAGCAGCAACTTCCCGGAACACTTCACCGGCGGCATAAATGGCTTCTGATTGTTGAAAATGGTTATTCATCAGATCGTCGCCATTCATATGGGCGCCAATGGTAACAGGCTTTTTAGGATCCCTTGCAAAATGATAATCAGTCGGGCATTCGCCGACAAATTTCTGAACGTCAGCGCGGTCTTTGAAATATTCAACCCGGCGCTTTTGATGCGAGGTGAAAAAACCGTCATAGGCTACAATGACCGGCAGGCGGACTTTTGCATGCTCCGCTATTTTCAACGCCATAATATTCATATCATAAACAGCCTGCGGTGTCCTCGCAGTCAAAATGACCCAGCCAGTATTCAGTGCGTAATACAAGTCAGAATGGTCGCCACGGATATCAAGAGGTCCGCTGACAGCCCTTGTAACTAGATTCATGACCATCGGAAAACGGGTTCCGGCCTGAACAGGAAGCTGCTCAATCATATAAAGAAGCCCGTTTGCACTTGTTGCATTGAAAACGCGCGCGCCAGTGACTGCCGCCCCGTAGCAAATTCCAGCGGATCCATGTTCCCCGTCAGCAGGAATCAGCTTGATATCATGCTCGCCTCTTGCTTTCATCATATCCAGATACTGGGCAACTTCCGTTGAGGGTGTAATTGGAAAATAACCCATGATGTGATAATTGATCTGTGCCGCTGCCATGGCGGCCATTTCATTGCCTGATTCAAACGTCAGCACTTGTTCCGCTTTTGCGATTTCGTTCAATTGTTCCTCTAACATGGCCATATTTTAGTTCCTCCCTGCCGCATAAGGAAAGTTTTGTTTCACCCGGTTGGCCTCTGCATAGCCAATCATTTCCCTCAGGTCGCCAAGCGCATCCGTCGGACATGCTTCAACGCATTTCAAACAACCCTTGCAATATTGGTAATCAATTCCCTTCAGGAACATCTGCGAACGTCCTCGCTTGTCTTCTCCTGCTTCCCACACAAAACAGAAATCAGGGCATACCGTATCACATGATGCACAGTGGATACATTTTTCAAGCTTCAATTCCGGCAGAAAACCTTGCCTTGATCCACTCAAGTCCTTAAGAATGCTGTTGGCTGGAGCAGGAATGACCCCGCCTATTTCCTGGGTTATGTATCCAAGCTGCGGCTCCGGCCTTGTAAATGTCTTGCCCTCCGCCCCAACAGGAGCCTCATAAAATTTGAATTTCACTTCATTATATCCCCTGTCAAAAGTTCTGATATTTGGTTCGACTAAGTGGGGATATTTCTTCTCAAACGTTTTTCTTATTACCTTTTTCATTGCTTCAGGGTCAAGGAAATCGCAAATCCTGAACATTGCCCCCAGCATCGCGGTATTCACCTTTGTTTTTTCCTCAACTGCAATCGTTAGGGCATCGACAATGGCAAGTGTGCCATATTCTATTTGCAAATCATTTTTGATGCCGTCAAAGTCCCTGGCAGAATTCACGAGGACAATCCCCTCGGCATCTAATCCGCTGACAACATCAACCATTTTATACAACGCTTCGTGAAAAACGCCGATAATATGCGGCTGTTCAATCGGACTGTGATCCCGGATTTCCACATCATGGTCACAGAATCGGATAAAACTCTTTACCGGGGACCCCTTCTTCTCCGAGCCATAGGACGAAAAATTCGCCCCATTCAGCCCTAGGCCAAGGACCCCTGCTTCAGCCAGCATTTTCCCCGCTAGGTTTGCTCCCAATCCGCCAATGGATTCAAGGCGGATTTCAAAAAATCCCAAGTCGTTTCTTTTTGGCAAAATCGACATGTTCTCCCTCCCAAACTTTTCATTTATTATCAGCCGGCATGTGCCGGCATCCCCACACTCTATTTTATTTGTTCGTTTATTACTTGGCTGTGACAAAAGTTATACCCCCCTAAAAAAATTCAGGTACAGGACGAACGGTGTTATTAGAACGACAGCGTTCCCAATATGTAAACAGCTCACCAAACAGATAATACAGCTTGAATTGTGTTGTATAACAGTTTATCCGTGCAGTTCAATCCCTTTGGAATGCATTACCTGTTTCTGAATGATTCAAGTAGGGTATATAGTATGGGAGCAACCTGGGGGGTTTAACTTTAAGTGGAGGAAAAAAATGAAAAAAAGAAATTACTACTTTGATAATGCAAAATTCATTTTAATTTTTTTAGTTGTTTTTGGACATCTATTAAGGGCGTTTATTGAGGATAATGAGATTTTCTTTGCTTTGTACAAAGCAATTTATACGTTCCATATGCCCGCTTTCATTCTAATATCAGGTTTTTTTGCCAAAGGATTTAATGAAAAGGGCTATATTTGGAAAATCGCCAAGAGATTGATTTTACCCTATATTTTTTTCCAAATAATCTATTCAGTCTTTTATTATTACTTATTTCAAAAACCGGCACTTACGATTGATCCATTCAACCCACATTGGTCTTTATGGTTCCTCGTCAGCATGTTCTTCTGGAATTTGCTGCTCATTCCGTTTACAAAAATCAGGCCAGCCATTTCTCTGCCTATTGCCTTCGCTATTGGCCTCTTGGTCGGCTATTTGGACTGGGTATCGAACTATTTGAGCCTCTCGAGGACATTTGTGTTTTTCCCGCTGTTTTTAGCGGGCTATTATATGAAAAAAGAATACTTTTACGCTTTGTTTACAATTAGGATGCGCCTTCTGGCCGCGGCATCACTCCTTCTCGTTTTCGCGGGTTTCTATTTTTACCCGGACATGCAGTACCAATGGCTTTTGGGCTCAAAACCATATGCAGCAATGGGCGTTGCCTCGATTTGGGCCATGTTTAAACGACTGGGGATCTATGCGTTAAGTTTCATCATGGTCATGAGCTTTTTTGCTTTCGTCCCGAGAAAGCAATATTTCTTTACTACCCTTGGAACGAACACACTTTATGTCTATCTCCTTCATGGCTTTTTTGTCAGGGTCTTCAGGGAAAGCGATATTGCTTCTTATTTTGACAGGACAGAGAGAATTATCCTCCTTGCGGGAATTTCACTCATCATTGTCCTTGGCTTATCAAGCAAGCTGATCACTTCGTTTACCCAGCCGCTGATTGAACTGCGAGCCTCAAGGACGAGAAAGCTATTTAACCGCCTTTCCGGCGGACTGAAACTCAACCAGTAAAGGAATTAGGCCGGGCCGAATCTCTAATATCGTTAAGCTGCCATTCACAAAACACCCCTCCAAAAAAATCCGGAGGGGTGTTCTTTCCATTAAAGATCATCAATGACAATATAGGCCGCTCTTACCGGACCGTGTACACCAACAACGAGATTTAGTTCGATATCGGCGGAATTGCTCGGACCTGTAATAAAATTGATGCAGGATGGGACATCCCGTCCTTCAAGATGCTGCTTGCGAATCCAACTGGCTGCCTGCGTAAACCTCGGGACAATCGTGCTTTTTGGAATGAGTGCAATATAATTCTCCGGCAGGAAACTGACAGACCTGCCTCGTCCTTTCGTGGTGAAATGCGTGACTGTGCCCGATTCGGCCAGTGTTACCTCACTGATCGTCAATCCTATTTTCGCGTTTTCGGCCAATGGAATGTTTTCATCACCCTTCAGATGATCCCATACCCGGACCTCGACATTTTCAGAAGGCCATTCCTCTTTCAACAGAGAACCCAACCCCCATTTGGCATATCGTTCATCATCCCACGTTATGACTGGTCCCCCGCCAAATTCGGCTGCAATTTCCTTTACCTTCGACGGCAGACCGGCGAGATCCGTTTCATAAAGAGTTGTATGGATTTTTAGACACTGCGTTTTCAATATTTCTAAAAGCTCGTCTTGGGATGCCCCTTTGTAAATTTCATGTTGGGGCTGGAAGTGATACTCAGGACGGCTCACCCCTGCTGTTCTCCTTGGCCGGCCAAGCTGTGAGGCTATTTTATCCAAAAATTTATTTCTGTTATGAATTGTTCCCTGCATGCCTACTTCCCTCCCTTTTCACGGTTCTTAAACCAGTCGCGGAACCTTTCTTTATTCGGCGCCGGAAAATCGCGGATATCAGTCCATGCCTTTAGCGGCCCTGGTCCTTTCGTAATTTTCTCACCGACTGTAAATGGATTCATCGCAGTTGGCGCCATTTTTGAGCCAAGCTTGTATAAACCGGGTGAAGCAGCACCAAACCCAAACGCCTTCATAGCTAGTTTTTCCGAAATTGGCGCCCTTCCTTCCCGCTCGACAATAATTTCCCTATGCTTATGAAGCAGCTGGTGAAGAGGGATTTTTACAGGGCATACCTCCGTACAAGCACCACAAAGGGTCGAGGCATAAGGCAGTTCCTTATATTCGTCATATCCGCCCAACAACGGAGAGAGCACAGCGCCAATCGGCCCTGAGTAGATTGAACCGTACGAATGGCCGCCAACGTGACGGTACACAGGACAAACATTGATGCAGGCAGCACAGCGGATGCATTGAAGGACGGATTGGAATTCACCGCCAAGGATGTTCGATCTGCCATTATCGACAATAACAAGGTGGAATTCCTCAGGACCATCCGCTTCAGCCTCCTGCTTCGGACCTGTCAGCACAGTAATATAGCTTGTCAGCTTTTGTCCGACGGCACTCCGCGTCAGCATGCTCACGAGCACTTCCATCTCCTCGAAGGTCGGGACAATTCGCTCCATTCCCATCACCGTAATAAGGGTTTTTGGCAAATTCGCAACGAGATCGGCATTCCCTTCATTCGTTACGAGGGAAAAAGACCCCGTCTCCGCAACTGCAAAATTACAGCCGGTAACGCCGATATCCGCTGCCAAAAATTCTTTCCGGAGCATATCCCTCGCATGGGCTGCAAGCTCCTCCGGCTTCGATGTTTTATCGTAGCCGAGCTTATCGGTAAAAACATCGCGGATTTGCTCTTTGTTTTTATGAAGCGCCGGAACCACAATATGCGATGGCGGATCATGGTCATCTACCTGCAGAATGTACTCGCCCAGGTCCGTTTCAATCACTTCACAGCCGGCTGCCTCAAGTGCCTGATTCATAGATATTTCTTCTGAAACCATCGACTTTGCTTTTACCACTTTTTTTGCATTCTTTTTCTTAGCCACCTCAGTAATATACTGGCTCGCCTCTTCAGCTGTTTGGGCAAAAAAAACATGTCCTCCGCGCTTGGCGACATTTTCGCTCAACTGTTCAAGATAATAATCCAGGTTTTCGAGTACGTGCTGGCGAATTTCCTCGCCATGATTGCGCCACTCTTCCCAGTCGCCTAATTCGACTGTGACGTCCCGCCGCCTTGTCCCCATCCTTTCCTGGGCTCCGGCAACTGCTCCGCGCATAAAAGAATCATGAATGCCTTCCTGGACACGCTCCTTAAATTGTTCCTGGCCAATTTTTATGGACATAAAGAAGTTCCCTCCATTCAGTTAAAAAGCTCTTGCTCATTTTTATGGGGTACCCTATCCTTTACCTGCTGTTTAATACCTCGGCAATGTGAAGGATTTTAATAGGCTTGCCCTTCCTGTCAATCCGCCCGCCAATATTCATCAAACAGCCCGGATCCGCTCCAATTAAGTATTCTGCGCCTGTTTCCTCTACATGCATGACCTTTTCATCGACCATCTGCTCGGAGATTTGCGCCATTTTAACAGCAAAAGTTCCGCCGAACCCACAGCACTGTTCCTTACCGGGCAGCTCAGTAAATTCAAGTCCGCTTACATTCTGCAATAGTTTCATAGGTGCTTCCACTACCCCCAGAAGTCTCGTCATATGGCAGGAAGTATGGTATGTAACTTTGTGTTCGAATTTTGCACCAACATCTTCTATCTTTAATACATCAACAATGAATTGGGTCAGTTCATAAGTCTTATCGGCAACTGCTTTTGCTTTCGGTTCCCAGACCGGATCCCCTTTGAACAAATTGGGATATTCTTTGAACATCGTTGCACATGAGCCGGATGGAGAAACAATGACCTCCGCATTCATAAAGGTGTCAATCATTCGTTTCATTGCTTCCTTTGATTCTTTCACGTACCCGCTGTTGTAAGCAGGCTGTCCGCAGCAAACCTGGGATTCCGGGAAATCAATTTCACAGCCGAGCTTCTCCAGCAGTTCGACTGTTGCTTTGCCGACATCACTCTGAAACAAGTCAACCAGACATGTTGCAAAAAGGGTCACCCTCATATTCTTCTCTCCCTTTCAATCGCCCTGAATTTACTATTCCCCTGTTAGTCAGCCGGTCATCTGATGACTGGGTGAGTCTAAAACCAAGGAATTAGAATTACTATACTACAACCCTAGCAAAATATGAAAGGGTTTTCAATTTATATTTCCAAAATTTCTCTTAAACACTTTACTTTAGTAAGAGGGGGCGGACTCAAGGTACTTGTCCAATATTTCCTCAACGTTCTCCAAATGAGTCAGCATCGCCTGCCTGGCTTCATCGGAATTCTGGCTCTGGATCGCTCTATAAATTCTTAAATGCTCTTCGTAAAGCCGATCAGTGGTGGTTTCCTTGGAAAATAACCAGACCCTTCTCGTTTCTTTCATTGTTTCAACCATCAAGTTAGATACTTGCTCCATGAGCCCGGTTAAAAGAGGATTCTGCGCTGCCCCTGCAATGGCTAAATGAAAATGATAATCCGCCTTTTCCCCTAGTTCTTCGTTTCCGTGCGCCGTTTTCATTTCTTCAAGGGCCTTTTCAATATTCATTAGCTGGGATGGCGTACGCCTAACCGCAGCGGCCGCAGCAGTTCCACCCTCGATTATTTTTCTAAGCTCAAGGAGGTTCCTTATGTCGTCTTTATTCATTAATATAGCCGTAGAGAGCGGGAAAGAAACCTGGCTGGCATCGAATTCTTTGACAAACGTGCCTTCTCCCTGCCTCATTTCAACTAGGCCCATTGCTTTTAATGCTGAAAGGGCTTCACGGATTGCCGACCTGCCAACGTGGAAATTCTCAGCAAGCTGCTGGACCGAGTCGAGCCGTTCTCCCGGTTTGATTTTTCCAGAGCGAATCATTTCATGGATTGCTTCGGCTACCTCTTCATAAATCTTCTTCGGTTTTATCTTTTTATATTCCATACCCTAATCTCCTAATCTGTCTCTCACGTTTGATAGTTCTATTATACAACGATTTTTTATTCCTGCCTTTACATTCTTTCACGACCTTTTTCCTATAACGATAAAAGGGGGGTATTTTACCTATTAAACCATAAATATATAAACTTTAGGAAATTTTACATGAATAGATTGAAATTTAATAGAGTCACACTTATAATCTGTTCTAAAGGTTAAGTAGTCGAGTCATCAGATGACCTTATCACATTTTGAAAGCGTTTGCTTTTTAAAAAAAGGAGGGACACAAAGGAGTGCTTGTCCGGGGGGACATACAAGTACAAGTCATTTAACTCAGAACGGGGGCTAAGTTAATGAGTTTTACACAAAATTTTACAGTTGTAGGAAACAGTCTAGCTCTTACCGCACTTGTTGCTTTAATTCCAATTCTTTACTTTTTCTGGGCCTTGGCCATTAAAAGGATGAAAGGCCATATTGCAGGGATCACAACACTTCTCATCGCTCTAGTGTTAGCCATTATTGCTTTTAAAATGCCGGCGGCACTAGCGGTCATGTCAGCGACCCAGGGAGCGGTGTATGGAGTTTTGCCAATTGGCTGGATCATCATTACATCCGTTTTTCTTTATAAGCTTACCGTTAAAACAGGACAATTTGATATTATCAGGAGTTCAGTCCTTTCGATCACAGAAGACCGGCGCTTACAAGCTTTATTGGTTGCATTTTCGTTCGGTGCGTTTCTTGAAGGGGCCGCTGGCTTTGGGGCACCTGTTGCCATTTCTGCCGCTTTGCTCGTCGGGCTCGGTTTTAATCCGCTTTATGCGGCAGGACTTTGCCTGATTGCTAACACAGCGCCAGTGGCATTCGGCGCAATTGGGATACCGATCATTGCTGTTGAAGGGCCAACCGGGATTCCAGCGATGGAAATTTCGAAAATGGTTGGTCGCCAGCTGCCTTTTCTATCTGTTTTTATTCCATTTTATCTCGTTATGATTATGGCTGGATGGAAACGGACAATCGAAATACTGCCTGCGATCCTAGTTTCAGGGGTTTCTTTTGCAGTGACGCAGTATTTATCGTCCAACTTCCTTGGACCAGAGCTGCCGGATATTCTCTCCTCACTAGTATCCTTGTTCGGTCTCGCCATTTTCCTTCGTTACTGGAAACCAAAAACGATTTTCCGTTTTTCCGGTGAGCAGGAACTTGCTGCAACGTCCGCAGCGAGGAAAAAAGCACCTGGAAAAGAACCCCATTATACTGGCGGACAAATTTTCAAGGCATGGTCTCCTTTCCTTGTCCTGACCGCGGTCATTTCGTTATGGGGCATTCCTGTCATTAAAACCGCGTTGACAGGTGCTTATATGGGGACAAATCCCATTTTGAAAGGAATCAATGCAGTTGGGCATCTGTTGACTCTTAAGCCTGCGGTGCCGTTTTTGAATAACAATGTTTTCAATTCAGCTGGTGAGCCGATCGCCGCTTTATATAAGCTTGATATACTTGGAGCGGCCGGGACAGCGATTCTAATTTCAGCAATCATTTCAAAATATATTGTCAAAATCAGCTGGGCCGGTTTCATTCAAACATTCGGTGAAACATTGAACGAGCTTAAATACCCAATTCTCACAATTGGATCTGTTGTGGCATTTGCGTATGTGACGAACTCTTCAGGTATGAGCACAGCTATGGGAATGTCTCTTGCAAAAACCGGCGCTGTCCTATTCCCGTTCTTCTCGCCATTCCTAGGCTGGCTCGGGGTATTCATTACTGGTTCGGATACATCGGCTAACCTCTTATTCGGAAACCTGCAAAAGGTTACCGCCAACTCCATAGGGATGAGCGATGTTCTCGCAGTTGCAGCGAACTCGTCCGGGGGCGTTACCGGAAAAATGATTTCCCCGCAATCCATTGCCGTCGCGTGTGCCGCCGTTGGCCTGGCAGGCAAGGAATCCGACCTGTTCCGGTTTACAATTAAACACAGTCTTTTCCTTGTCACTTTGATCGGAATCATAACCTGGCTCCAGCATACATTCTTTACATTTATGATTCCTTAATAGGAAACAACCTGTCCTCTCCTTCAATTTGGGAGAGGCTTTTTTTTCTTTCCTTTTACCACTTTAAATGGTTATACTAAAATCTGATAGAACAACCATATTGAGGAGTTTTTGTAAAATGAAAATTATTTGTTCAACTTTGAACGCGAAATATATCCATACCAATTTGGCCATTCGGTATTTAAAGGCTTACGCCGAGCCGGATTTCCCGATTGATCTTGTCGAATACACAATAAAAGATCCCGCAATAAACATCGTTTCTGATTTGATTTCCCGGAAGCCAGATGTCATCGGCTTCAGCTGCTATATATGGAATATCGAAGAAACGATTAAAGTCATTTCGATGATCAAGAAAATCAATCCTTCTATCGTCATCATTCTCGGAGGGCCGGAAGTTACCTATGATACAGCCCAATGGCTCGAACGTGTGCCGTCAGCTGATATCATCATAACCGGTGAAGGTGAAATAGCGTTCAAACAGCTTCTTCAGGAATTGGAGACTGGTGCCCCTGACTTGGCTAAGGTGCCAGGTGCAGCCTACAGAGTGGAAGGCAAAGTAAAAATAAATCTCCAATCCGGAAAGCTGGATTTAAAAACGATCCCCTCCCCTTACCAATTCCCTGAAGATGCCGCTCATCTCGGCAAAAGGGTCACTTATATAGAAACAAGCAGAGGCTGTCCTTTCAGTTGCCAATTTTGCCTCTCTTCCATTGAAGTAGGTGTAAGGTATTTTGACAGGGAGAAAATAAAAGAGGACATTCGTTATTTAATGGAAAACGGAGCCAAAACAATTAAATTTGTCGACCGGACTTTCAATATAAGCCGAAGCTATGCAATGGACATGTTCCGTTTTCTTATTGATGAGCATGCCCCAGGTACGGTTTTCCAATTTGAAATCACCGCTGATATTATGCGGCCTGAGGTCATTGAATTTTTAAATCAGGAAGCTCCCCCAGGCCTGTTCCGTTTTGAAATTGGGGTCCAGTCAACGAATGACTACACGAACGAGCTCGTCATGCGCAAACAGAATTTTGAAAAATTAAAGCGGACTGTCACGATGGTAAAGGAAGGCGGCAAAATCGACCAGCATCTCGACTTGATTGCCGGCCTGCCTGAAGAAAGTTATTTTTCATTCCGGAAAACGTTCAATGATGTGTTTGAAATGAGGCCCGAGGAATTACAGCTTGGATTTCTGAAAATGCTGCGCGGAACCGGCCTAAGAATTCGCGCGGAAGAACATGATTATCTTTACATGGACCAGGCACCTTATGAGATTCTTGGCAACAATGTGCTTCCATTTGAAGATATCATCCGAATCAAACAAGTTGAGGATGTGCTCGAGAAATATTGGAATAGCCATAGATTGGATGCAACGATTGAGTACTTGGTGACCACTGAATTTGATTCACCGTTTGATTTCTTCCAGGAATTCGGGACCTATTGGGATCAAAAGGGTTGGGCGAGAATTGGCCATCAGCTTGAAGATTTGTTCAGGCGCCTCGATTCCTTCCTCGATTCTAGTGGGTTAAAAAACCTTGAAGCTGCCAGGGGCCTGATGATGTTCGATTATTTATCAAGGCAAAAATATAGTCCGCGAAAACCGTGGTGGGAGAAGAGATTCGATAAAAAAGACCGGAGCAGCCTCTATCAAGAAGTGCTCGCCAATCCAGGGCGGGCTGGAAAAGCGTTTGAAAAGCTTGCCTTGTCCGAAAAGGATTTATATAAGCATGCAATGATTGAGCCGCTCTCATTTAATTTGAAAAAATATTTGTTTGACGGAGTTATACAAAATGAGCCATCCGCAATGGTTGTGTATTACGACCCGGCTGGCAGCGGCCCGATCATCAGTTCATTTACACTTTAAGCCGGCAACTCGCCGGCTTATTTTTTATGTCTAGTGTCTTCTTTTTCCTTCTGGCGGTCCTTTTCCGATCGCGGAACGAGCAATTCATACAGCTTAATCCCGTTCACGTCGCCGAATTCCATCCCGAATTCTTCTCTGTTCTGCTTTTTTGGATTCTTGTTGTTCATCAGCCGCGCCCCTTCCTTCCTTGTTTGGAATTCCGGTTGGCTCCTTTCATCGGGTCTTCCTCATGAGCAAGCTCGGCTGAAAAATCTGATTCACTCGTATTTTTGTACGGAGTCTTGCTATATTTTTCTACCGCATTCCGTTCCGCTTTTCTTTTTGCCATTCATAACCCTCCTTTGTTCAAGCTTAGTTTTAACACCTGCCGAAATTTCATTCATAGGATTACGGCTCATAAAACCAGAGAGGGTGCAAAGGATAAAGAAAAAAGGAGGAACGAATCATGGATGGAAAACAGAAGGAGCTGAAACGGCTTGAAGTAGATGGAACATTGCCCCATCAAATCAATGCACCTGATTTTAAGGAGACAGGCATAGAGATTGAAGCACCTTTTATGTGACCGGGGGAAAGCTTGCCAAGGATGTTGCAGGATATGACTTTACCCGCCTGTTTGTTGGCTCGGAAGGCACGCTATGTGTGATTACGGAAGCAATCCTTAAACTCCTGCCGATGCCGGAAACGAAAAAGACCGCACTTGCACTTTATGAGGACCTAGAATCGGCGGCCCGGTCTGTTTCAAAAATTATCGCAAATAAAATCATTCCGACTACACTTGAGTTCCTTGATCAGGCAACCGTTAAAGTTGTGGAGGATTATGTAAAAATCGGACTACCTGTCGATGCGCAAGCCGTCCTTTTGATTGAGCAGGACGGACCGCCTGAAGTAGTCGAACGGGATATGGCGAAAATTACTGAGATTTGCAAACAGGAAAATGCCTTTTCCGTACAAGTAGCAAAAACGGACCAGGAAGCGGAAGCTCTTAGAACGGCCAGGAGGACAGCGCTGTCTGCTTTGGCAAGGCTTGCTCCAACGACAATCCTTGAGGATGCGACCGTTCCGCGCTCAGAAATTGCCAAAATGGTTAAGTCCATTAATGAAATTGCCGTTAAGTACGACTTGAACATTTGTACGTTCGGCCATGCGGGCGATGGAAACCTCCATCCGACCTGCCCGACAGACATCCGCAACAAGGATGAGATGGAACGCGTTGAAAAAGCGTTCGAAGAAATATTTGAAAGAGCGATTGAACTTGGCGGCACGATTACCGGCGAACATGGGGTTGGAATCATGAAGGCCCCCTATCTTGAATTGAAGCTCGGAAAAGAAGGCGTTGCAGCGATGAGAGGCGTTAAAGCGTCTCTTGACCCGAATAACATTATGAATCCGGGCAAGATTTTTGCAAAAGACAGCAGGAAACGAGTGGTGGTTTCAAAATGACAACAGTGAAAGAAAAAGAGATCATCCAGCAGAAGTTTAAAGAAAAAATGGATGAAGATGAACTATTGAATTGCATGCGATGCGGGTTCTGCCTGCCCGCCTGCCCAACTTATATTGAATCCGGTTTTCAGGAGACCCATTCACCGAGGGGCCGAATCGCGTTAATGAAGGCTGTGGCCGATGGGTTGATTACGCCAGACGAGGATTTTGAGCGGTCCCTTGACCTCTGCCTCGGCTGCCGCGCGTGTGAAACAGTTTGCCCTCCAGGGGTTAATTATGGCTCGCTGCTTGAAGAAGCACGTGACATCATTGCACAAAACAAAAAATATTCACTTCCAGTAAGGGCTGTCCGTAAAGCTGTTTTCAGTGGCCTGTTTCCGCACCAAAACAGAATGCGTTCTATAGCCGGACTAATTGGCTTTTACCAGCGCTCAGGTCTGCAGACAGCGGCCAGGAAAATTGGCTTTATGAGCCTTTTGCCTGAAAGCCTTGCTACAATGGAAAAGGTACTGCCTAACGTACCGCCGATGAAGGAATTAAAGAATCGGCCTGAATTCACTCCAGCGATTGGACCGAAAACAAAGCGTGTCGCCTTTTTCAGCGGCTGCTTAATGGATACGATGTTCCTTGAAACAAATAATGCCACGATCAAGCTTCTTCAACTAGCCGGGTGTGAGATTGTTATGCCGAAGGACCAGGCGTGTTGTGGCGCGCTCCATGGCCACTACGGGGAAAAAGATCATGCCAGGGAAATGGCAAAGAAAAATATTCAAGCATTTGAACATGCGGGTGCGGATTATATCATTACTAACTCAGGCGGCTGCGGCGGCTTCCTTGTTGATTATGGCCACCTTTTTCATAATAATCCTGAGTGGCAAGGTCGCGCGAAGGCTTTTTCAAGCAAACTGAAGGATATTTCCGAAATCCTTGTCGAGGTCTGATTCCATGAAAAAGTGAATCTTGAATTGCCGGGCCAGGTCATTACGTATCAAGATTCATGCCATTTACGAAACGTCATGAAAACGGCGGCTGCCCCAAGGACTTTGCTAAAGGCAATCAAAGGAGCAGAATATCGCGAAATGCAGGAAGCAGACCGCTGCTGCGGCTCTGCAGGCATTTACAATATTATTGAATCGGAAATGTCGATGAAAATGCTTGATTATAAAATGGCCAGGACGAAAGAAACCCAGGCTGCAACCATTGTAACCGCGAATCCAGGCTGCCTATTGCAAATGAAGCTAGGCATTGAACGCGAAGGACTAGCCAAGACAATGAGAGGCGTCCACATCGTCGACCTGTTGCTAGAAGCTGTTAAAAAAGAACAAACCGTTAAAAGCTGAGTGTCTTTATAAATTTCTGCTTTCACTAAAAGATTTTCCACAAATAAAATTTTCATTCCTTCAAATACTATCCCTACAGAGAAAAACAGTCTCTGATGTTTGTAAAGGAGTGAAAACATATGGCAAGAAACAGCAATAACCTGCTTGTTCCCGGCGTAGAACAATTCCTTGATCAGGTTAAATATGAAATCGCCCAGGAATTTGGCGTCCAGTTGGGTTCAGATACCGTTTCACGTGCCAATGGCTCAGTAGGCGGCGAAATTACAAAAAGGCTTGTCAGGCAGGCCCAAGCTCAAATGACCGGCGGAAATGGCCAACAATAAATTGAATACGATGGAATCAATGCCGTTCGCCGGAAAATTCCGGGAACGGCATTATTGTTGCATAAAAAAAGCCCGGCTTATTTGCCAGACTTTCCTTTTTGATTTCCTTGATTTTGCCCTTTTCCTTTTTGGCCATTTTGGTTGCGGTTTTTATTTTCGTTCCCGCGCTTATCATTTTCCCGGCCATTGTTTTCTTTTTCAATCCCTTTATTTTTGCCGTTATTTTTATCTCTATTATTTTCTTTATTTTCACCTTTGTTGTTATCCTTGTTTTTCCCTTTGTTGTTGTCTTTGTTATTATTGTTGTTTTTATCTTTATTTTGTCCTTGATGTTTATTTTCGTGTCCTTTAGGGATTTCTTTTTGCTTATGATTTTGTTTATCTGACGGTTGCTCATGACCCTCTTTCTTTGCAAGTCCCGGAGGCAGATTGTCTTTCTTTTCCCTAACAGCTTCATTTGGATCTTTTCCTAGTGCTTCAGCAGGAGTCTTCTTTGGTTCTTTTTCAATCGCAGAGGTTTTTTCGGCCTTTTCTGCTGCCTGGTTTTTGGTATTTGCCTCTGCCTTATACTTGCCAGCCGTCACCCCGAGCTTATGGGCTTCTTTCAGTTCTTTTTGCGAACCATTTAAGACTCTTACTTCATGCTTTTCTTTAACTGCTTTTTGGGTTATGACCTCAATTGTTTCCTTCAGCTTTTCCTCGGCCTTCGGTTTTGCTTTATTTGTGTTGACTGCCGAGATAATCACTTCATTTGTTTTTGAAAAATAACCTTGGCGTCTAATTTCAGAAAGTATGTCTTCAGCAACTTTCGAAACAGATTCCTTTTCCCAGTGCTTCAGACTTGTGACAATACTTTTCCCCTCGGGATTGTAGGCGTTCAATTTGATAACCTTCATCCCCTCATTAAGTCCCAACTCAATGCTTGGATTGACGTCAATGGACATATAGGCATATACCTTGTTGCTGCTTTGGAGTGGAAAAATAGCTGATGCCATAAGAAGGAAAACCGCCGCTGCGGCAAGCCAGGCACGCTTCATGCCAGTCAGCTGCCCAATTGCAAATTTTCGTTTTTTCACTTTGTCTACTGAAGGATTAAAAGTAATTTCTTCTCCTATTGAATAAATTCTCTTTTCTCTAGCCGCCCGAATAAATTCGCCATCAGGGGTCAATAGGGTAAGTGACGATTCATCCATATCCAAAATGATACCTGTCCTCATGATTCAAGCACCCCTTTAATATAATCCTTCATATACACATAATCACCGGACAGAATCAGTGTCATTGCAATAATATACCTCCGGTTACGCTCAAGCGTCTTGCGGCTGACATGCACCATTTCTTCAAGCTGCTTGATCGGAAGTCTTTTTTTCTCAAAAAGGCTCTCTCTTAGTTCCTTATCCTCGGCCAGGAGCTTTGCGGCCTGGATTGCATTTTTTCTGGCATCTGCATGCTTGGGAGCTTGTTCAACCAAGTCGTGAAAACTCAATTCAAAATCCCTCAGGTGGGCCTGAAAACGAAAAATTTCCTCCCGCCTGCGTTCTTCATCTGTTTTTTTTCGGTAATCGTCAAGGGAGATTTCATTTTCTATTATGGACACCCTTGAGTCGGAATCCCCTATATCAGGCTGCAATTCGAGACTGACTGTTGGATTTTTCGCCTGCTGCCTGATATAGTCGATAACCCTCCGCTTGATGAGCACCTCGGCAAAGCTGAGCAAAGAACTTCCGCGTTCAGGGGAATACTTCTGGATTGCTTCATTAAAAGCAATAAGGCCTATGCTAAACTCATCGTCTGAATGAACAATATACCGCTTGCACACAACCGAAACAGTCTTAGCGATGAACGGTTTGTATGCCTCAATCAGATCATCATTCAGCTTCTTGTCACCCTGCTGTATTAAATGGACAGACTCTTCAAGCGTCTGTTTCTTTTTTTTGGCTAAGAACAATAAGCTTAGCATAACCCTCACCTCTCTAGTCCACAATTATAGCATAGGAGAGATGCCAAGTGGTTCTTTTAGGAGAAAAGATAGCCCCATTTGAGGCTATCTTTCCCTCGGTTTTAGTGCTTATTGCTTTGCTTTTGGCCGCCTTTGTTCCCGTTATTGCCTTTATTACCGTTTTTATTTCCATTTGGAGCGGATTTGCCGTTTGATTTCTTTTCTTTATTTTCTAGTTTGGCCTGCTTAGCTTCGGCTTTTGCTGCTTTGCGGACTTCTTTTACAGCTTGTTTTTGTTCTTTTCTTACTTCCTTGGCTTTTTGCTGCTCTTGCTTTCTTACTTCCTTCACTGCTTTCTTTTCTACCTTTGCTTCCTGTTTTTTCGGAGCCACAGGAACCGCTACTGCTGGTTTTTCTTCTTCCACTGTTTCTTCTTCATCTGTCACAGGCGTAACAGGTTCAGTTACCGTTGTTTCTTCTTCTGTTACCGGTGTTTCTTCTTTTGTCACAACTTCGGCTTTATCTTCCTCTTTTGGCTCCAAGCTGTCTATTTTTCCAAGCTTCTCAGCAATTTTTGCGTACGTTTTATCAATATTTTTCTGTAATGCGGCTTTAGCAGTCGGATTCTTAACTTTTTCCAGTGCCGCTTTCAGAGCAACGATATTTTGGCGGACAACCTTGTCTGAATCAGTTTCATTTTTGTCTTCTTCAACAACTTGTTCTTCTTCAGCAGGCTCTTGGCCTTCCACATTTTCATCTTCTGCCTGAACATTATCTGCAGGCTTTTCTTCATCTGTAGGCTGCTCAGTTTCTTCCTCAACTACAGGCTCTTCATCCTTGTCAGTTTCATCTTCAGCTTTTTTGTCATAGTCATTCAAATAGGCAATCGCGTTTTTTATCGTTTCAACCGCACGCTCTTCATCCCCTGCGTTGAAAAGCTCTTCAGCTTCAGCAAGCCTCTCTGCGGCATAAGCTGCCAGCAGTTCTGCCTCCTTTTCGTTGTCAAATGTAATGGCCAACTTGATTTTTTCAAGGGCAATTTTGACAAAATAAAAGAAATCACCAGGTACTAAGGACGGCTTTTCAGTATCTTCACTAACCTTTACTGTTTCTGCATCATCAGTTTTAATGATTTCCTCAGCATTTTTTTCTTCCTGTTCAGAAAGGCTATTTGCTGAAGCAAGTACCGGCGAAAATACGAACGTTCCTGCTAGGACCATCGCTAATGCTGTTTTTCCAATTTTCTTCATTTTAAACTCTATCATTTTGTCACTCCTAAGGAAATGGTGTTGCGGCCGCTTTCATTAGACCTTACGCATGTGGTACTCTCCTTTTTGAGGGTATGGCAAAAATAAAAAGAAAAGCCTTAAACCAACTGATATGCTCCCCTTAAGGTAGACAGATTAAAAAATAAAAATCTGTTTACTTTAAGGGGAGTTTTTATTATGTCAAAAAGGGCACTTTCCCTCCAAGATAAAATCAAAATCATTCATGCATACGATA
>NZ_QWEG01000024.1 GCF_003515685.1 Neobacillus notoginsengisoli
TCAAGATGAGATTTCCCACAGCATTAAGCTGGTAAGATCCCTGAAAGACGATCAGGTTGATAGGTCAGAGGTGGAAGCGCGGCGACGCGTGGAGCTGACTGATACTAATCGATCGAGGACTTAACCAAATAGAAAAGCGGAAGTGTCCGTTTAGCGGCGTATGGACTGGAGCGCTTCGACTGAGATAAAGGAAACACGAAGAGCGTGAGCGATTCGATGTTGACTTATCGTAGGGAGAAGAGCGAAGTACACTAGGCGCTGGACGCTGTAGCTAGACAAATATATTTGATCATTCGTTCTTCGAACTTCTTCTCGCATTATCCAGTTTTGAGGGAATGAAATTTACCCTTGAAAAAACCTAAAAAGGCATTATAATAGTATATGTCTGATTCATTGTCTGGCAGTTATGGCGAGAAGGCCACACCCGTTCCCATCCCGAACACGGAAGTTAAGCTTCTCAGCGCCGATGGTAGTTGGGGCCTTGCCCCTGTGAGAGTAGGACGCTGCCGGGCTTTGATTTATTCCGCAGTAGCTCAGTGGTAGAGACGAGCATCACTTCCACGAATAAGCTGCGAGTTGTACACGCCGAGTTGCTTCTTGTATGGGCTAACTGAGGCGGGGACACAAATGCAAATTTGGAGTATAATCTATGAAAACTATTCCGCAGTAGCTCAGTGGTAGAGCAATCGGCTGTTAACCGATCGGTCGTAGGTTCGAATCCTACCTGCGGAGCCAATGTGGAGAGCTGTCCGAGTGGCCGAAGGAGCACGATTGGAAATCGTGTATACGCTAACCGCGTATCAAGGGTTCAAATCCCTTGCTCTCCGCCATTTACATAATTTTATATTGGCCCCTTGGTCAAGCGGTTAAGACACCGCCCTTTCACGGCGGTAACACGGGTTCGAATCCCGTAGGGGTCACCATTTTGGAGGATTAGCTCAGCTGGGAGAGCATCTGCCTTACAAGCAGAGGGTCGGCGGTTCGATCCCGTCATCCTCCACCATAGTTTTTCATTTTATTGTCGCGGGGTGGAGCAGTCCGGTAGCTCGTCGGGCTCATAACCCGAAGGTCGCAGGTTCAAATCCTGCCCCCGCAATTGGTCTGGTAGTTCAGTTGGTTAGAATGCCTGCCTGTCACGCAGGAGGTCGCGGGTTCGAGTCCCGTCCAGACCGCCATTTAATGGCTCAGTAGCTCAGTCGGTAGAGCAAAGGACTGAAAATCCTTGTGTCGGCGGTTCGATTCCGTCCTGAGCCATTTTAGTATGCCGGTTTAGCTCAATTGGTAGAGCAACTGACTTGTAATCAGTAGGTTGGGGGTTCAAGTCCTCTAGCCGGCACCATTTTTCTGGTGGGGTAGCGAAGTGGCTAAACGCGGCGGACTGTAAATCCGCTCCCTCAGGGTTCGGCGGTTCGAATCCGTCCCCCACCACCATTCTTTGCAGGGGTATAGTTTAAAGGTAGAACGAAGGTCTCCAAAACCTTTGGTGTGGGTTCGATTCCTACTACCCCTGCCAAATTTTATTTTTGTGGCGGTCGTGGTGAAGTGGTTAACACACCAGATTGTGGCTCTGGCATTCGGGGGTTCGATTCCCCTCGATCGCCCCATTCTTTATAAAAAAAATATTGGGCTATAGCCAAGCGGTAAGGCAACGGACTTTGACTCCGTCATTCGTAGGTTCGAATCCTGCTAGCCCAGCCAATTTGCGGAAGTAGTTCAGTGGTAGAACACCACCTTGCCAAGGTGGGGGTCGCGGGTTCGAATCCCGTCTTCCGCTCCATTATACCGGCGGCATAGCCAAGTGGTAAGGCAAAGGTCTGCAAAACCTTTATTCACCGGTTCGAATCCGGTTGCCGCCTCCATAAAGTCCAATTCATTCTTATGCCGGTGTGGCGGAATTGGCAGACGCGCACGACTCAAAATCGTGTTCCGTGAGGAGTGTCGGTTCGATCCCGACCACCGGTATCAATTTGGATCTAAAAATAGCTTTTCATAAAGGACTGTGTGCTTAGTATTTTTACTAAACTCACAGTCCTTTTTTCTTTGTGTCCTGTTCTGGAAAAGCATTCGAGAAATGTTGTGCTGGAGTTAAATTATTCTTATCAAAAAGATTTTGTCTGTCATGGTTTTAAATGAAAAGGTGGTGGACCTTATTATAACGGGTTCTCTTTAAAAGATATTAAAGAACTTATGATTGTTTTAAGAAATCTATTTCTATTTCATTTTTTCGTGGCTCGCGTTTAAACAGATATTCTCCATTCCGAATGGATGCAAGCACTTCTGCACGTTCACGAATGGCTTCATATGCATCTTTTGCATCTAAAACGATCATGTTAGCTGGCTTTCCCGCTTCGATGCCATACTTATCGTTTACTCTCATAATGTTTGCACCGTTATAGGTAATCAAGTCAAATGCCATATTGATTTCATCAATATGGGTATAGTGGGCTAAATGGATCCCGTTATCTAAAATGTTCATCATATTCCCATTCCCTAACGGATACCAGTAATCCGCAATGGAATCTTGCGCAAACGCAACGTTATTGCCGTTATCTAATAACTCTTTCACTCGTGTTAGGCCACGGCGTTTCGGATAACTGTCACCACGCCCTTGTAAATGTGCATTTTCAGTTGGGCATGAAATAAAGTTAATTTTTGATTCTCTAAATAAACCTAACATTTTATTCGCATAACTGTTTTCTACCGAACCAAAGCTTGTTGTATGACTAGCTGTTGTGTATTCACCATAGTCTTTTTCCATAACAAGCGCATTTAATACTTCTAAAAATCTGCTATTTGGATCATCGTTCTCATCACAGTGAATATCAATCATGACGTTATACTTTATTGCCATGTCTACAATACGCTTTAATGATTCAACACCATGCTCATATGAAATTTCAAAGTGAGGGATTCCTCCAACTACGTCAGCCCCCATCTTAAGTGCTTCTTCCATTAGCTGTTCCGCACCTTTAAATCGAAAGAATCCTTCCTGAGGAAATGCGACAAGCTGCAATGTAACGACGTCTTTCAATTCTTCACGCAATTTAAGTAAAGCTTTCATCCCTGTTAGATTAGGGTCGGTAATATCTACATGAGTACGAATAAATTGAACCCCATGGCTCATTTCTTTTTGAATCCCTTTAATTGCACGTTCTCTTACTAATTCTTTCGTCAATGATTTCTTGTTATCACTCCAACGCTGGATCCCTTCAAATAACGTACCTGAAACATTGGCATTTCCTTCTCCGAGCCCCGAAAAGATGTAATCCAAGTGTAAATGAGGGTCGACATATGGTGGCAATACCAATCGGCCTTCTAGATCAATCACTTCATCGGCGTTGCCTAAATCATTACCTATTGCCTTAAATTGCCCATTTTCTACTAGTATTTCATGAGATTCTGGGTTTCCATATATATTCGCATTAATAAATTTTTTCATATAAACATGACTCCTCCATCATTTTTTACGTAATACTTATTATTTCAAAATTTTTCAATCGTACTCATTTGCTTAGAATACTATGTGCTCCATTAATTAGTGTAACAGTTTCAAGGTAAATAAAAAATTTAGCTGCTTTTTGTCTTTGCTTATATAAATAGTAGCAATAGAGTCGATGTACGGCCCTCAACCAGTTTATAAAGAATACATAGTTATGTAAAAAAACATAGGTATCATCCATACTTTGTGTGATATAATACCAGAAAGTGAATAATTCGTCGGGAGAAATCGGAGAGACCATAGAAAGCATTACCGTAAGCGGTAATGTTATTTATGGTCTCTTTTTATTTTTCCTGAACTTACTTTCATATCATAAAAAGGATTTTCTTTATTTAGGAGGGAATTATTGAAATGAAGTTTTCTAACCTGCATCGGGACGAAATCATCAATCAGTTAAAAAATGAGCATTACGATGTTTTGATTATCGGTGGAGGGATTACTGGCGCAGGTATTGCTCTTGATGCCCAGACAAGAGGGATGAAAGTTGCCCTTGTCGAGATGCAGGATTTTTCGGCAGGGACCTCCAGCCGATCAACTAAATTAGTTCACGGTGGACTTCGCTATTTAAAACAATTTGAAGTAAAAATGGTTGCTGAAGTTGGAAAGGAAAGGGAGATTGTTTATGAAAACGGCCCGCACGTCACCACCCCGGAGTGGATGCTGCTGCCTATTCATACGGGAGGGACGTTCGGGAGATTTACTACATCCATTGGGCTAATAGTCTATGATTTTCTTGCGGGTGTTAGAAAAACGGAAAGGCGGTTGATGCTTTCTGCTGAAGAAACATTGGAGAAGGAGCCCCTTCTTAAAAAAACAGGGCTTAAGGGCGGCGGCTATTATGTGGAATATCGAACTGATGATGCTAGATTAACAATTGAAGTAATGAAGGCAGCATGGGAAAAAGGAGCCATTGCCCTTAATTATTCCAAGGTCATTAAGCTTGTATATGAAGGTGGAAAAGCTGCCGGGGTTCTGATTAAGGACAAATTAACCGGTGAAGAATATACAGTCAGGGCAAATAAAATTATTAACGCGGCCGGTCCATGGGTGGACACAATCCGGGAAATGGATCATTCGAAGACAGAAAAAACCCTACAGCTTTCAAAAGGAGTTCACCTTGTCATAAATCAAACCCGTTTTCCTTTGAAACAAGCCATCTATTTTGATACCCCTGATGGTCGAATGGTTTTTGCGATTCCCCGGAATGGAAAAACATATGTTGGGACGACTGATACTTTCTATAAGGAGGATGCGGTTAACCCGGCCATGACAGTAAGCGATCGTGATTACATTATCAAAGCCATTAATTATATGTTTCCTGATGTAAATATTCGTAAAGATGATATTGAATCCAGTTGGGCCGGGTTGCGCCCACTCATTTATGAGGAAGGTAAAAGCGCCTCGGAAATTTCTAGAAAAGATGAAATATGGGAATCAAATTCGGGGTTAATTACCATTGCGGGCGGAAAATTGACCGGCTATCGAAAAATGGCGGAACTTGTTGTTGATTTATTGGCCCAAAAATTTCGTTTGGAAAATGGGATAACATATCCTGCCTGCCAAACTAAACATTTGCCAATCTCTGGGGGGGACATAGGCGGTTCGAAAAATTTTGCCGGCTTTGTGGCAAAGTATCTGCAAAAGGGAATGAAGCTCGGACTTTCAAAGGAAGAAGCGGAAAAATTGGTGAAGTCATACGGGTCCAATATACAATGTGTATTCGATCTGTTAGCCACAAACAGAGAAGATGCAATAAATTATGAAATCCCGCTGGAGTTATTTGCACGTCTTATATATGCGATTGAGTACGAAATGGCAGCTACGCCAATTGATTTCCTGAACCGGCGGACAGGGGCGCTATTGTTTGATATTCAATCTGTTCAAAAATGGAAGAAGCAAGTCGTCGCTTACATGGCAGCCCGCTTTCAATGGACTGGAGAGGAGATCAACCGGTACATAGGGGCGGTTGAAAGGGATTTGAATGCATGTGTCACCCCCTCTGATGATTCTTGTTAATAAGGAAAACAACATTTAAAGATTAATAGAAAATAACATCGGTAACCGTACAAGCGGTCTATCCCTCCTGTGTAGGCGACTAGGTTGAATCCTTTTTGTCTAGCAGGAGGGATTTTTTAGGCATTTAATAATTTTCATTATTAGATTAATCATAAAAATTAATATTGCTAATTTGTTTGTTTTACCATAATATTATGAATAGTTTAACGGAAATTTGAATGGGCAGAGAATGAGAGAAGCCTATGTACATTAACATGTATTACGTTTTGTAATACTGTTATTGGCATAGGTTTTTCTTTTTGTGATTATTTGAATCCATCTGTTCATGAGGTTATGATAGACAGCTTCGGCTTCGCTGATGTTCAACATGCGAGCAACTGCCAGGTTTTCTATATATTTAATAAAGGGAGGTAACAAAATGGGGAACAAGCTTCACAAGTGGTTAATTTATGCAGTGGCAGTTTTATTGGCAGCAGGGAATATATCTTTTTTATTTGTTGCTAAAACGAAAGCTTCCGAAACCGGGGCCGCACCAGCCCTTGTCATCACGGAAATTGTCGTCAAATCGGATGGTGAGGGCCAGCCCTACGAGTATGTTGAAATTTATAACACGACTTCCAATGATATTAACCTGGAAAAGTATCAGCTTCAGTATTTTACGTCTAACATGTCAAATCCGGCCAATCGCTGGCAAATTACAAATAAAACCATCAAAGCAAAAGACACAATGGTCCTTTGGCTGAAAAAATATGATGACCCCAATGTACCGCTTTGGGAATTCAACACCAACTATAATGTGCTATTGACAAAAGACCAAGTGTACGAAGTGAAGTTGACCTCTTCAGCACAAGGGCTTCATGACAGCGCGTTGAGAAAGGTTGGAATTGCAGGAGTGGATGGCGTTCCAATCAGTACAGCCCTTATTAACGAAGGTGGCGCGGACGGCTTTACAAACAGAAGTGTCATCTATCAAATAGCTAATTCTGCCGAGATGGCCAAAATTGAAAATAATAGCCAGGCCACACCGGGAACAGTGATCCCAACTCAGTACAATGGACCAGCCGCACCTTCGGAGATAACTGCTGCCCCGAAGAACCAAGCAGTCCTATTGAGTTGGGAAGCTATAGAGGGTGCTGTAGCGTATAAAATATATGTATCTCCCAGCTCAGAATTAAAGACGGTTTCGGATGGAACCTCCTATACGATTGAAGGATTAATAAATGGCCAAGTTTATGAATTTAGGATAACATCCATCGACAGTGAAGGAAATGAATCGCCAAGCAGTCCAGCTGTCAAAACCACTCCACAGGAAATAGTCGATACAGAGGCGCCAGCACCGCCGACAGGACTAATATCGGTAAGTGGAAAAGATTATGTAACTCTAAGCTGGAATAAAAACAGTGAAAAAGATTTAGCCGGCTACAGTCTGTATATAAATGGAACGGTTTATGGAACATCCGAAACGAACAGTACCACCGTTTCACCCTTAAAATTAGGGAGGGAATACACTTTTGAGGTAACGGCCTTTGACTTTGCAGGCAATGAATCGGTTAAGTCGTCCCCATTAATTGCAGGTCCGAGTGAAACGGTACCTATCCCCCAACTCCTTATTACCGAAGCAGTTCCTGATACCGACAATTACGCTGGCTATGATGCATTCGAGTATATTGAGGTATTTAATAATAGTGCCCAACAAGTTGATTTAAAAGGATATCGAATAAAGTCCGGCAATTGGAATATGGAAATTACGGACACATTAATCATTGATTCCTGGGACAGTCATGTTTTTTGGACAAGAAGGCAAGAAATTGCGCCTATACCATCACTTGCCTTCAATCATTATTATTTTTCTTCCTACAAAAGCAAATATGTAGATGATGCACGTTTGACGATCCTTGAGAATATCGGTGGATTAGTAAATAGCGGCACACAAACAGTGACAATCTTAAACCCACAAGGTGTGGAAGTAGTTAAAGCTAATTATTCTGGTGATTTAGTATCACTTGGAAACTCGATTGTTTTTTCTTACCCGAAAGATGGAAGCATTACAATGGAAACGTTGGCTGGACATCATAAGTCGACTCCAGGCTGGGTTGAGGAAAATCAGGCGCCACCAAGAACAATTGCTGACGAAGTTCCTCCGTTTGGGCCGGCAAATATAAGGGCAGAAGCAGGACATGGTGAGGTGCGGGTAATGTGGGATCTAAATGAAGAAGATGATATTTACCGCTACCATATTTATAAGGATGGAATACTGGAGTTTTCAGTACTTCCTTCTAAACAGGAATATACGCTATCTTTGCTTATGGGTAATAAGGATGTCGTATTGGAAATGGCTGTAGAAGATATTTCTGGGAATATATCCCGAAAATCAGCGCCAATAACTGTTAGGCCTGCTCATCAATTGATTACGCAAGAGGAGAGAACGCCTAATCTAAGGGATCCAAAATATCAAGGGTTATGGGACATAAGTGAAGATGGACCAATCATTCCAGGATTGGTTCAAGATTTAGTTCCGCAAGGGATTGCTTATTACAAGAAAGAGGATTGGGTTCTAACAATCAATTATTTGGATGATGGGAGACCGGGAACGTTAACTGTAACGAATGCAACAACAGGTAAATTGCTCAAATCTGTTACCTTGTATAACACTGATGGTTCACCATATACGGGGCATGCGGGAGGGCTAACTGTCAGTAAGGAGCATGGCTGGATTGCGTCAGAGAACTATTTGTTCCAATTTAAGCTTAGCGATCTAGTAAAAGCAAAAAGCAATGATGAAATACAGTTTATTAATCAAATTCCAGTTCCGGTAAATGCCGCCTATAACGTATATGATGAGGGGATTCTTTGGATTGGAGAGTTTTATGAGGAAAAATCGTATCCAACCGATCCATCACATCATTTGGTGAATCGCAAAGGAATTACCCATTATGCTTGGATGATTGGTTTTGACCTGCAATCAAGCAATGATATGCTATCCAAAAAGCAATGGTCCGGAAAATTGGACGAACCGGCGATTCCTGATTATGTGTTATCAACAACAGAAAAGGTTCAAGGAGCCATTGTCCAAAAAAAGGGAATAACATTAAGCACTTCTTACGGTAGAGCGAATGACAGTGTTTTATACCGCTATGAACATCCTTTAAAGGAGGCGGCGCATGGTACGGTTAGTGTTGGCGGAAAAGAGGTGCCGCTATGGTTTTTGGACGGAGCCGGATCGAAACCTCGTGAAAGTATTGAGGCGATTCCAATGCCGGAGGGTATAGTTGTCGTTGGAAGGGAGCTCTATGTCCTGTTTGAGTCTGGGGCGAATAAGTATCGATATACTACTACCTATCCAATGGATCGCATGCTTAAGATCGACTTAAAAACATTAATGAAGGATGATAAGGATATTATTAAGGAAGAGCGAAAGAACAGTAAAGGCGAATAAAAAACCGTTATTAAAGTGTAAAAGTTATTAAACTTTACAAACCCAGTATTGACATTCTATTAGCTACTGGATATAATTTTTTTAAATATACGAAATATTTTAGTAATTGAATCGGGTGGAGACTAGGAGAACCCCTAAAAATTCATTGGTTGAGAAACTATCATGTTTTCTTAACCTATGATTTTTGGGGTTCTTTTCTACTTTCTCAAAATAAAGGAGGTTTTTTTACCAAACGTGTGGAAGTAAATAATGTTTGCAAATGTTGTCATAAAAAGGGGGATAAAACGATGAAAAAAATACTTTTAGTTGGGATTACTTTTATGCTTCTGATTTTTGTAGCTGCAGGATGTAATCAAAAATCCAACTCCGCTTCCGACACAAAAAAAGGGGAAAAGGTTGAATTGACATGGTACTTCCCGATTGCGGTTGGTGGACCATTAACTAAAATTATTGAAAAAATGGCTGAGGATTTTACAAAGGAAAATCCTGATATTGTGATTAAGCCTGTTTATACGGGAACCTATGATGAAACAATGACGAAGGTTCAAACAGCCATCCAGGGGAAAACATCCCCCGATCTTGCAGTACTTCTTTCTACGGAACTTTATACTTTATTGGATATGAAGGCCATTACTCCGTTAGATGAGTTCTTTACTGGAAGCGCTTCAAAAAAGGCTGACAGCTTCTATCCTGCATTTATGGAGAACTCGCAAACTGATGGAAAGACATATTCACTCCCTTTTCAAAGAAGCACGATTGTTCTTTATTACAACAAGGATGCATTTGCAAAAGCAGGCTTGGATAAAGAACAGCCGCCTAAAAATTGGGACGAGCTCGTGGAGTATGGCAAGAAGTTAGTGGATTCCGGTATGAAGGCTGGCGTGGAAATCCCATCGACTAACTTCCAATATTGGATGTTTCAGGCACTCGCACTGCAAAATGGTAAAAATCTCATGAGTGATGACGGGAAGAAAGTTTACTTTGACACACCTGAAAATGAAGAAGCACTTCAATTTATGATGAACTTGGCCCAGAAACATAAAATAAGCCCTAATGGGGTCATTGATTGGGCAACAGCGCCTTCGGATTTCCTGGAAGGCAACACTGCAATGCTTTACCATACAACCGGGAATCTGACGAATATTAAAAACAACGCGAAATTCGACTTTGGCGTGGCCTTCCTGCCGGCTGGCAAAAACTATGGTAGTCCAACTGGCGGTGGAAACTTCTATATCTTCAAAGATATTTCTAAGGAAAAGAAAGAGGCAGCCTGGAAATTCATTGATTGGGCAACCCAGCCGGAGCGTGCGGCCCAGTGGAGTATCGACACAGGCTATGTTGCAACAAGTAAAGCCGCCTATGAGACGGATGTAATGAAGGAATATGTTGAATCATTCCCTCAGGCAGTCGTGGCAAGAGATCAGCTTGAGCATGCCTCTGCTGAATTATCAACGCATAACAACGGAAAAGTCTATAAGATTATTAACGATAATATCCAGGCAGCCATTACAGGCAAAGCCAGTGCGAAAGAGGCATTGAAGAAAGCGCAGGAAGAAGCTGACCAAGTTCTAAAACCATATAAAAAATAAGAACTGAGGAGATAGGAAATGAGAAGAAGCACCAGTATTACACATAAACTAACACCGTGGATTCTTCTCCTTCCATCTCTCATATTCCTCGTGCTGTTTACCTTTTACCCAATTGTTAAAACAGTGTACCTAAGTTTTTATAATAGTGAAATGGGAGTTTCCACTCCCTTTTTTGTGGGATTTGATAACTTTTCACGCATGATGGAAGATGAGATCTTTTGGAAGGTATTAAAGAATAATATAATATTTGCGATTGGTACAGTACCTGTAGGGGTTGGGTTAGGTCTGTTGATGGCAATCCTGATTAACCGCTCAATTTTTTGGAATGGGATTGTGAAAACTTTTTTCTTCTATCCTGTTGTTATTCCAATTATTGCTGCCGCAAATATTTGGTTGTTTATTTATACGCCTGAGTATGGAATGTTAAGCAAGGTTTTATCTGTCTTTGGCATTGAAAATGTAAATGTTCTAGGTCATTCAAATACTGTTTTGTTGGGCATGATGGTCATGCTAATCTGGAAAGAAGCCGGCTTTTTCATGATATTTTACCTGGCTGGCCTGCAGAATGTTCCGCGAGAGTTGTATGAGGCATCAATGATTGATGGGGCATCGGGATGGTACCGGTTTAGAAAAATAACGTTCCCGTTAATAATGCCAACAACACTGTTTGTTATGATCATCGCTATTACAAATGCATTTAAACTAGTCGATCATTTAGTTGTGATGACACAAGGCGGCCCTGATAATGCAAGCAATTTATTACTCTACTATATTTATGAAAATGCCTTTAAGTTTATGGATTATGGAATGGCGGCAACATTAACACTGGTTATGCTCGTATTATTGGTTATCATATCTTCCATCCAGTTTTTCTCGGTTGATAAAAAAATCCATTACAATTAAGGAGGCCCAAAAATGCAGAGGCTTGTCACATTTTCAACTTACTTTCTTGCAATTTTATGGGCGATTCCTCTTTTTTGGTTAGTCCTGACAGCATTTAAGCCCGGGAGTGAGGCTACAAATCTACTTTCAATGTCCTTTACATTAGATAATTTTAAAGGCGCATGGGAGTCAGCTCCCTTTGGACAATATTATTTAAATACGACGATCATCGTCATTGGCGTTTTAGCCGTTCAATTATTTACGGCTACCCTGGCCGCCTATGCGTTTGCCAGGTTGGAATTCAGGGGAAAAAATATCGTTTTCATGTTGGTGCTTGTCCAGATTATGATTCCGGTAGACGTATTGATCTTCCCAAACTACAGCATTATTGCCAGCCTGGGCTTTGTTGATACTAAACTTGGCATCATGCTTCCTTATTTTGCTTCAGCCTTCGGTATTTTTCTGTTGCGGCAAACCTTTAAAGGGATTCCTTATGAGCTTGAGGAAGCGTCGAGGATGGATGGATGCAACCTTCTACAAATCATTTGGCATGTGTATGTTCCTTTAGCGCGGCCAACCTTTGTTGCATTCGGGTTAATTTCGGTAAGCCACCAATGGAGCAATTTCCTTTGGCCATTGATTGTCACCAATTCAGTAGAAAACCGTCCATTAACGGTGGGATTGTCCATTTTTGCAAAATCATTTGAAACTGGCGCCCAATGGGGAGTTGTAACGGCAGCGACACTTCTTGTTATCTTTCCGATGCTGTTGGCATTCTTTATTTTCCAAAAACAATTCATTAGCAGTTTTATGCATTCCGGAATAAAGTAAAAGATTGATAAATGACTGAGGGATAATAATGAAAAGTGTTGTGTCATCTTATAATTTAATTGACTTGCAGATTGAAGAAGCCATTCAAATAATTTTAGGAAATGGTTGGAAAGCGATCGAAATCATGTGTGAAGGCCATGGCTACGAAATGCTTTCGTGGAGTAATGAAAAACGAAAAAACCTTCGCAGCTTATTAAATGAGTATGGAGCCTCAATCCATTTTCATGCTCCCATTACAAAATTTAATCCTGCAAGCGATGATGTCGCTGCTGGATTAAAAGCAGATGAGGTGTGGGGGCAGTGCATGGAACTTGTGGATTTTTTCGAAAGTGATTATATTCTCTTTCATCCTGGAAGGTCAAATAACCATAAGCGGGGATTAGAAAATATCCAAAAGTACTTTCAGCAAAAATGCAGTGATTTGCCAGATCAGGCAATGTTAATCTTGGAAAATGTACCACCGTATAAAAATGAAATTGGCACAAACAGCTCTGATTTGTTGGCAATTATTGATGGCTTAGACAAAGAGAAGGTTGGGATATGTTTTGATACGGGCCATGCCTTTTTGTCTAACAGAAGCAGCTTTCATCAAGAGTTGCTGGCTCTTAAACCTTATATTAAGGTCTTTCATCTTAATGATAATCACGGATTAACAGATGAGCATTTAGCGATTGGAGATGGAGAAATTCCATTTGATCCAGTTATTCAATTGATAAAAGAGGAAAACACCAGTTATTTTGTAAATTTCGAAATGAAGTCATTGGATTTTGCAAATAAATCTCATGTTGATTTAAAAGGTTTACTTGGTGTTTAATTATTTTTAACCTATTTCGTCGCGTTACGTCATATTAATAATAATTGTGCATGGGGAAGAGATGAGGAGAAATCCCGGCTATTTTAAACCTTTCGAGGTTTATTATAGCTGGGATTTTATTTTTATCCTGGCTGTGTTAAACGTCCGTGTTGAGTTTGAACTCTCGTTAATTTGCATAATAATATTCGTGGAGGATGTCATGATGATTAAGGGATTTATTTTTGATTTAGATGGAACGGTCTATTTAGATGACCAAGTGATTGATGGGGCGGTTGAAGCTATTAAAAAATTAAGAGAAAGAGGTCATAAAGTCATTTTCTTAACAAACAAGTCCATTGCTACCCGTTATGACTATGTGAACAAGCTTAACAAACTAGGAATCAACGTTTCTCTAGATGAAGTTGTTAATTCGAATTATATAACTGTGAAATACTTGAAGGAATATATGAAAGAGGAGGATGCGGCGTTAGTTATTGGTGAAGAGGCGTTATTTGAAGAGCTAAAGGAGGAACATATAAAACTAACCAATGATCCTAATCAAGCAACCTACGTAGTGTTAGGATGGGATCGTCAGTTCAATTATGAAAAACTGAATGCTGCCTATCAAGCCTGGTTGAATAAGGCAATAATCTTGGCAACGAATCCGGATCGAACTTGTCCAGTTTACGGGGGAGGACAAATCCCCGATTGCGGTGCAATGATTGGTGCTTTGGAAGGGGCTACAGGGCAGCCGATTGATTCTATTATTGGAAAACCATCGCGATTAACAGCAGAGTTCGTTGTCAATGAAATTCTTGAGTTAAAGCCGGAACAATGCTACATGGTCGGTGATCGGTTAGAAACGGATATTCGAATGGGGGTTGAAAATGGGTTGAATACAGTTCTTGTGCTAACAGGAATTACGACAGCCGATATGGTAAAGGATGCTTCTTATAAACCCAAATATGTTCTTGAAAGTATTAAGGAGATTGTAAACTTATAAAGGAAACTCAAAATGTCATAATAGATAGTAGGAATATGGTAGTAAAGGAAGGGGTATTTCAAACGATACTTCAATCAATCGATATAGAAATGCTAATGAAACTCCTGATTTCAGCAGTCTTGGGATTGGGCATAGGTCTGGAACGTGAATTAAAAAGGAAGCCATTCGGATTAAAAACAAGTTTAGTTATTTCCATTGTAAGCTGCTTGTTAACGATTGTGTCAATTCAATCTGCCTATTTATTCCCAGGATCAGAGTTTATTAACATTCAAATGGATCCTCTCCGCTTGGCAGCGCAAATTGTCTCTGGGATTGGATTTTTGGGTGCTGGGGTTATTTTACGGAGAGAGGATGACACGATAACAGGTATCACTACAGCAGCGATGGTGTGGGGAGCAGCGGGAATTGGAATTGCCTGTGGAGCCGGCTTTTATATTGAGGCGATTATGGGAGTGGTACTCATCATCATTAGCGTCGAGCTTATTCCCAATGTCGTCGGTTTGCTTGGGTTTTGGAAATTTAGTTCAAAAGAGTTTACCTTAAAGGTAATTTTAAAGGATAGGGCGTTTATCGGAGAAGTGATTAGAAAAATAGAGGAAGATCACATAAAGATTGAAAATGTCAGAATTAAAGATTTACTGGATGGCTCTTTTCTTGTTGATTTAAAGGTAAGAGCCAGCCATAAAATGTCAACATCAGAAATTTATGATGAAATATCAAAAATCAATCATATTTATAGCACTGAAATAGCGGGTTAAGGAGAGGCAGTCTAGCGAAAGCAGGTCTGCCTCACTTTTTTTGCATCTTTAGACTTTATATGATGTTTACTTCATCATAAATCAAAATTCCACAATGCAGGATTTCCAGACGAAATTGCTAAGGCCCCAACTTCAAGCCCTTGTAAAATATCTTGTTTTGAACTAATTAATCCCCCGGCAATAACTGGAATATTCACCGCTCTCGTTAATCGATCAATAATAGTCGGCATTAGTCCCGGCAATACTTCGATAGCATCAGGTTTGCAAGAAAGACTCATTTCAATCCCCTTTGAAATGGCAGCACCATCAATGAGGAAAATCCGTTGAATCGTCATCAGCTTTACTTCTTTTGCGTACTTAATAAGTGAACTCTTTGTTGTTATTATTCCAGTAGGCTTCCATGTATAGGCGATGAATTGAATCGCACTCTTTGTATTAGATATTCCCTCAATAAAGTCAATATGGATAAAAATCTGTTTGTTTGCTTTTCGCAAACGGTCAACATAGTCCTTCATATTAATTAAATTCCCAGTTAAGAGAAACACAATGTTCGCCTTGCTGTTGATTGCTTTATCAATATCCGCCTCCTCTTTCACGGATGCAATAACTTGTGACTGAACTAAATCTACAATATGAACCATTACGATCGCTCCTAATACAAATCAATTTAAAATATTGAACAAGCCTTCAATCTACTATTTCTAATCTTAAATGTTATTACTATTTTACTAATATAATCATAAATTTGCAGTAGTTAATAAAGAATCTTCAGAAAAATGATAAGATTGTCGGTTCGATCCCAACCGCCGGAACCATACAAAAAGACCCTAACAGATTGATCTAGGGCCTTTTTTGTATCCATACTTATATGTAATCTAGACTAAAGAACTGGAAACCTTTCCAACTTTTGACCGTATTTCATTTTATGTGAGTTTTATGGAAGGAGAATTAACTATTTTATAGAAACATTTATTTAAACCAGGTTTACAGATATACCAAAGGGTGGAGGGAAGCATGTGCAGCGAAAAAGAAAAGCCAGAAAAACTAAAGTCATATTGGTTCTCTTTATCTTTTTATTGGCGGCTGGCGTAACTGCCGTTTTGGTCTGGCCTCAACTGCTGCCAAATAATACACTGGATAATCCAATCGGTGAACATTTAAAAAATAAAGTTGAAAGTAAAAGAGATTCCTATGTAAACAGCCGGGGGCAAGTCAACGACGAGAAGCTTTTTACAGAAAATATGAGTGAATATGCTGTCCAGGATGCCATCCACTTTATGAGTCATCAAAAAGTGAAAGCCGATGAGAAATGGGGAAGCCTCCAATTAACGGAGGAAAGGGTGGACCAGCTGATTGGCATCATTGAAAACAAACGAGGGCAATATGTACATGCGGAATTGTATCTGGATATCCTATATCGCTGGAAAGAAGGTGACTTTACTCAAGCAAACGAGGACCATAATGCTATTTGGGATTTAAAAGGCGGAACGATTGGAAGGGCAACTGGTATTTTAAGCCCGGAAGAGGAAGAACGGTATATCGAGAAAAACTTTTAATTTAGTATAAAAGAGACCATCTACAATATAGAAGGCCGATTGTTCAAAAAGAATCGAATTGACCAATCGGCCTTTATTTATATGGCTGAAATATTAAAACATCCCGTTTTCATTTGGCGAATCTTCCGGTATTGGCTGGCCCACATCCCATAATTCAATGATTTTGTCCTCTTTGAAACGAAAAATATGTACTACAGCCCCTCCAAGTTCTTCAGGATTTTGCTGCACATGGGAGTGAACCACAACGATATTTTCATCTTGTATCGCACGCTTGACGTCAAGCACCTTATTTGGATTTTGGACTTGGCTTTCTTCCATAGCGAGCATAAGCGATTCTGCATCCCCACGGAAATACGGGTTATGGTGGGAAAAATCAGATGATATGTAAGTCTGGTACGCCTCACGGACTTTGCCTGATGCTACGAGCTGAAGGAAAGAGACTGCTATCTCTTTAAGTGAATGGTTCGCTTTAGAATGGAGTTCTGAACTCATTTTCATTCTCCTTTCAATTCAAGAATTATTTTGTGTTAGAATTAAATGAAGTTTAAGGTATAAGTATAGCCAAGTCAATGAAGGAGTAATGTTTTGAAAAAATGGTGATAACAAAAATAAAGGAGTCACATCATGACGATTATTAATAAATTGAAATTGGACAAGTATAAGAATTTGGCAGTTCTTTATCAACCGAGTGATTATCATATATTTGATGGATCTAAAACGGAATTGACAGGAGAACATGACGCCATTTTCGTATTTGTAGAAACGATAGATGAAATGGTTAATCAAACAAAGAGAATAATCAAAGAGCAGCAGTTACTTGAAAAAGGATACTTATTTTTCGCCTATCCGAAAAAAGGGAATAAACGATATAAAACATACGTACATCGCGATGAAATCTTTCCGGCATTGAAAGTTGATGAGGATGGGTATGTGGAGAACAGCGAATTGAAATTTTCACGGATGGTCAGTATGGATGATGTATTTACAGTTGTGGGATTAAAGCGGGAAAAGAAGAAAGCTCAAAAGTCAACGACGGCAAGCCAGTGTGTTGGAGATTATGAGGAAAATGTTAAAGATATTGAAGAGTTATTAACTGACTATCCTAATGAACTCAAATCATACAAGGAACTAACCCCAGGCTATCAAAGGGACTGGGCCCGCTATATTTTTTCCGCTAAGCAAAAGAAAACACGCGGAAAGCGCCAGGAGCAAATGGTTGAGATCTTATCGCAAGGGTATAAGTCAGTTGATTTATACCGGCAGAAAATGAAATAAGAGTACAAGTGGCTGGGTGAACAATCGATGAGGAAATAATTTATCCAGGCACACAAGAGGAGCGGGGGAAGTATGGAGATATTGGTAATGGTCATTTTATTTGTATTTTTGTTTGATTTTGCCCGGTTAAGAAAACAAAATGATACAATTATTGAGCAAAATGAGCGGATGATTTCCATATTGAAGGAAATCAAGAGTAAATAGAATACAAAAGCGTTCCTTAAAGGTTAGGAACGCTTTTTTTGACAAAATAGTATTGACAAGCCGGGGTACCAAAGATAGAATAGATATTGTCATTTAAAAACCTTTCGACAAATTCCGCCAAAATTCTACTGTGCGGGTGTAGTTTAATGGTAAAACTCCAGCCTTCCAAGCTGATGTCGTGGGTTCGATTCCCATCACCCGCTCCATAAAATTGTTACTAACGCAGTGTTTCGCAAAGACGAGGCATTGCGTTTTTTAATAGTTTCATGATACAGTGCGGATTAGCAGCCGATGACAGCACTAGAGCCTTCCCCGCCATGGACCTGAATAAACATGTCCCTGAGTGACTTTGTCATTTTCTCAGCTTCCTCACAGCTTAAGGAAGGACGATGGTAGATGATTTGCAGCGCGTTGCGCGTTTCTAGTGTTACCGGTGCCCTGTCGGAATCGACGAATGGGCTGCCAAAAGGCCCCGAACCGTCCGCTGACACAATCAAGTTTTGCAAAGAGTTCATTCTTCCGTTCAATCCTCGGTACTCCTCCTCGCCCGTGCCAATCCTTACTGTTATGTCCCCTTCTAGTTTATCCGTATCATAAACGCCGATCGGCACCTGATATTGTAGTGAGAAAAAATTATTCAGGTCTATCGCGCTTTGGATGGATGGGAGGTAATTCTGCTTCCGGACGCGGCGGTAGAGGGCTTCGGCGGAATGCCGATAGCGGTTCGGGTCCTTGCCGGTCGTTTTAAATACAGAGCGCCACTCGCTTATACCCTCGAATTCCGTCACATTCTTGTCTTCCAAATCAAAGAACAGTGACTCCTGGAATAGTTGCAGCCTTCCTTTTAACATTTGCGGCGAGTCACTGACAACTATGTTATTGTAATGAATGATTCCGAGCTTAAAACCTGGAATAAGCTCTGAAAGTTCGCTTGAAATATGGATTTCCAAGTAATACACCTCCAAATTCACCTGGAAATAGTTTATCATATAATGTTGAGGAGATTGAAATTAATGGACTTTCAATAGATCATCCAATATAGAAAGGAGGTATCGGATTTGGATTATCGCCAGTTAAGAGAAGAGGTTATTGCCTACAGTAAAACAATTGGAATCGACAAAATCGGTTTTACGGCGGCTGAACCGTTCGGTGAGCTGAAAAACAGGCTGATCCGCCAACAGGAGCTTGGCTACCAGTCGGGTTTTGAGGAGCCGGATATTGAAAAACGGACAAACCCGGAACTCCTAATGGAGAAACCTCGATCCATCATTGCCATCGCGCTTGCCTATCCTTCAAAAATGAACGAGCGAGTCGTGAGTAAAAAAGGTGAACGCAGAGGCATTTTTTGCCGGGCATCATGGGGGCTTGATTATCACCACATCCTTCGGGCAAAATTGGCCAAGCTGGAAGAGTTCATTTTAGAGAAGGTTCCCGGAGCCCGGCTAAAGTCCATGGTCGACACCGGTGAACTTGCCGACCGGGCGGTAGCGGAAAGGGCGGGCATTGGCTGGAGCGGGAAAAACTGCTCAATCATCACTCCGGAATTCGGTTCCTATGTGTACCTTGGCGAGATGATTACAAGCATCCCGTTTGAGCCGGATACACCGTTGGAGGATCAATGCGGCTCTTGCCGGAAGTGTCTCGATGCTTGTCCAACCGGTGCTCTTGTCCAAGGCGGCCAGTTGAATGCGCAGCGGTGCATCTCCTTTTTGACACAAACAAAAGATTTTATTCCCGAAGAATTCAGGGAGAAAATCGGTAACCGCATTTATGGTTGTGATTCGTGCCAGACTGCCTGCCCTATGAACAAAGGCCGGGACTTTCACTTCCATGAGGAAATGGAACCTGATCCTGAGGTTGCCAAGCCGCTATTGAAGCCGATTCTTTCCCTAAGTAACCGGGAATTCAAGGAGCGCTTTGGCAAGGTGGCAGGTTCTTGGCGAGGCAAAAAGCCGATTCAGCGAAACGCGATTATCGCTCTAGCACATTTTAAGGACGACACTGCGGTTAGCGAGCTCGAGAATCTCATTCGAAAAGATCCCCGTCCGGTTATGCGGGGAACAGCGGCCTGGGCGCTAGGCAAAATTGGCGGAAGCGAATCAGCATTCATTTTGCAAAAGGCTCTCGCTGAAGAAAACGATGAAGAAGTGCTTACAGAAATTAAAAAAGGCATTGAAATGATCAAATAGAGGAGGATGGCCCAGCGCTATCCTTCTTTTTTTGCCTAAAGGCCGCCGACTTATCATATGTATGGAAGAAAAGGGGGCGGCGAAATGCGAAAGGCACTGGAGGAACTGCTTGAAAAAAGAATAAAGGAATTTGTTTCAGATGGTGGGGAGGCCAGGTATTCGGATGAAAAGGATGAACGGAAAACCCGGGCTTGCTCCGACCGGGGGGCTTCGATCGTAAAAACGTATGCGAGAGGAAGGATTGTAAGACAGCAAAAAAAGGATGATTGGCAGGCGGTCCTGTACGAGGTCCACTTTCAGCATTTAATTAAACAGAAGGAACATTTTTATTTAGAGGAAGAGGTAGAGGTTCGGGAGGCGCGTTTTTATGAAGAGGTGCTGGTTGAAGATTATGAAGTGGTGCCCTCACAGTTTGAAGCTGCTTTTTCAGGCGACTTGTCCTTGCCAGAGCTTGAAGGCGAAATGCGTTTAGCTTTTCATTATGACCGCAGGAAAGCTGTCCAGTATGCCGAAAGATGGTGGAACTCGTACAATCCCGCTTTCAAAAAGTTCGAAGTGGATTGTACGAACTATATCTCCCAATGCCTTTATACCGGAGGAGCGCCAATGCACGGCCATCCAAATCGCGGGAAGGGCTGGTGGATGAGGGGCAATAACTACAGCTACAGTTGGGCAGTGGCAAATTCACTGCGCTGGTACCTCGCCAGTTCGAAAACAGGCCTACGGACCAGGGAAGTAGGCAGTGCAGACCAGCTGATTCCCGGAGATGTCATTTGCTATGACTTCCAGGGGGACGGCCGCTTTGACCATAATACGATTGTCGTTGCCAAAGATGCCAACCGGATGCCGCTTGTAAATGCACACACATACAACAGCCGGATGCGGTACTGGGAATATACCGACTCCTCGGCTTATACTCCAAAGATCAAATATAAGTTTTACACAATCGTGGATGACAGCCATGGGAGGTTGTAAGGGACGTCCCGAATGGTATAATAACGGAGTGGAGTTTTAGAGTTGATTAATGCTTTGTAAAAATGATATTGATTGAATTTTGTTCGAAATGATTAGAGGGTGAACATCTTGGCAGTACATGTTGTGTTATACCAACCGCTGATTCCGGCAAATACAGGGAATATTTCTAGGACGTGTGCCGGGACTGGAGCGTGGCTTCATCTAATCCGTCCGCTAGGATTCTCGACGGATGATAAACAGCTGAAACGGGCAGGCCTTGATTACTGGGAACATGTAAAGCTGGTCTATCATGATTCCCTTGAGGACTTTTATGAGGCGGTTTCGGGCGGGGAATGCTATTATATAACGAAGTTCGGGGATAAACCGTATTCATCGTTTGATTACAGCGATCCGGATAAGGACTATTATTTTATTTTTGGCAAGGAAACAACAGGCTTGCCAAAAGAAGTGATTGAAACAAATAGAGAGCGGTGTCTGCGTCTGCCGATGAATGAGCATATTCGTTCACTCAATCTCTCGAATACCGCAGCGATTCTTGTTTATGAAGCATTGAGGCAGCAAGACTTTCCTGGATTGATGTAAAGCCTGCCATGCAGGCTTTTTTCGTAAGCTTTGATTGTATCCCAGTTCCAGAATAAAATGCAGCAAGGGAGCGATTTGCATGAATGAAACGATTGAAACGATTCTAAAGCACAGGTCAATTCGAAAATTTCAGGACAGGCGCCTATCAGATAGGCAAATCCGGACGATTGTTGAATGTGCGCAGGCGGCTTCAACATCAAGCTTTATCCAGGCATATTCAATCATTGGAGTAAAAGACCCGGAGAAGAAACAAAGGCTTGCAGCCATCGTAGGGAAACAGGATTATGTCGCCCATAACGGTCATTTCTTTGTATTCTGTGCCGATTTATACAGGCACACAATGATTGGGGAGCGGGAGAACAGGGATGTCCTCGAGTCGATTGAAAGCACGGAAAAGTTTATGGTCTCAATCATAGATGCCGCGCTCGCTGCGCAAAATGCGGCGGTTGCCGCGGAGTCAATGGGCTTGGGTATTTGCTACATTGGCGGGCTGCGAAATAACTTGGATAAAGTCCAGGAAATCCTGTCAACACCTGAAAGAGTCATCCCGTTATTCGGGATGGCCGTCGGGTTTCCTGATCAGGATCCCGGAACGAAACCGCGTTTACCGTTCAGCCATATTTACCATGAAGAAGGCTATAAGCAGGATCAGCATACTTATTTACAGCAAATTGACGAGTATGACAAGCAAATATCGGCGTACTATGAGGAGCGGACCGGGGGAAAGAGACGTGATACTTGGTCCAGCCAGATTTCAGGGATGCTTGAGAAGAAGAGCCGTATGTATATGAAGGAGTTCATTAAGAAAATCAAGTTGAATAAACGATAATTGAAACGTAAAAAAGCTGCCCTACACGGCAGCTTTTTTGCATGAAACATTATTTACTGTTCGATCCCGGCTTATCATTGAATCCGGACGTGAAGATGGCTGCGAGGAATGCAGCGGAAACACCTAATATTAATAGCAAACGCATGTTATATAAGCCCCCTTTGCCCGAAAAAATCCATTGGATTTGACATACACATTTATTATAGCCTAACCTAAGCAATCTGGAAATGAATATACTTGAAATTTTTGTACATGGACTTTACACATATTTTTCCTGTTCGGCTGTTTGCATGTTCAAATCAGTGTCCGCATAGAGTATAGTAATCGTCTCTGATTTTTAGCGACAGGGGGAGGCCTATAGTTTATGGATATTTTGAGAAAAATTGAAATGTACAGACAAGAGGAAGAAAAACTGCGTTGGGAAGGGACTTTCGGTGAATACCTGCAATTGTTGAAAGAGAGGCCATGGGTTGCCCAGTCCGCGCATTCAAGGGTTTATAATATGGTCAAGGAAGCCGGGATTATAAAGGAAAAGGGCAAAAAGACATACGAGTTTTTCAATCAGCAACTCTTTGGGCTTGAAGAAGCACTTGAAAGGCTAGTCGAAGAATATTTCCATCCAGCTGCAAAAAGACTCGATGTCAGGAAACGGATCTTGCTGTTAATGGGGCCGGTCAGCGGCGGTAAATCAACGCTTGTCACCATGCTGAAAAGGGGGCTTGAAGCCTATTCCCATACAGACAGAGGGGCTGTTTTTGCGATAAAGGGCTGCCCGATGCACGAGGATCCGCTTCATCTCATTCCCCATTATCTCCGTAAGGATTTCTTTGATGAATATGGAATTAGGGTTGAAGGCAATCTGTCCCCGCTGAACATGATGCGCCTGGAGCAGGAGTACGGCGGGAGAATAGAGGATGTCCTCGTTGAAAGGATTTTCTTCTCAGAGGACAGGCGGATTGGGATTGGCACATTCAGCCCGTCAGACCCGAAGTCACAGGATATTGCCGACTTGACAGGAAGCATTGATTTTTCGACGATTGCTGAATACGGTTCAGAATCCGACCCGCGCGCCTACCGGTTCGATGGTGAATTAAACAAGGCGAACCGGGGGATGATGGAGTTTCAGGAAATGCTCAAATGCGATGAAAAGTTCCTTTGGCATCTGCTTTCACTCACACAGGAAGGCAACTTCAAGGCTGGAAGGTTCGCCTTGATCAGCGCTGACGAGCTCATTATCGCGCACACGAACGAAACGGAATACCGTTCGTTCATTTCGAATAAAAAGAATGAAGCGCTTCATTCCAGAATCATTGTGATGCCAATTCCGTATAACCTGAAGGTTTCCCAGGAAGAGCGAATTTATGAAAAGATGATTCGGGAAAGTGATGTGGCCAATGTGCATATTGCCCCGCACACGTTAAGGGTGGCCGCAATGTTTACAATCCTGACAAGGCTGAAGGAACCGAAAAAAGGGGATATTGATCTAGTTAAAAAAATGAGGCTGTATGACGGAGAAAATGTTGAGGGCTATAATCAGGCTGATGTTGACGAGATGAAGAAGGAGTACCAGGATGAAGGTATGAGCGGAATAGATCCGCGCTATGTCATTAATCGGATATCGTCCACAATTATCCGTAAAGAGATCGCCTCCATCAATGCGTTGGATGTGCTTCGCTCACTAAAAGACGGTTTGGATCAGCATCCTTCAATAACAGCTGAATTGAGGGAGAGGTATTTGAACTATATTTCCCTCGCCCGGAAAGAGTATGATACGATTGCCAAAAAAGAAGTCCAAAAAGCATTTGTCTATTCATATGAAGAGTCCGCAAAGACGCTCATGGATAACTATCTCGATAATGTTGAAGCATACTGCAACAAGGCGAAGCTTCGTGACCCTCTGACAGGAGAAGAAATTTCGCCGGATGAAAAACTGATGAGGTCAATTGAGGAGCAAATTGGCATTTCCGAAAATGCGAAAAAAGCGTTCCGGGAAGAAGTGCTCATCCGCATTTCTGCCTACGCTCGGAAAGGGAAGCGGTTTGATTACAATTCCCATGACCGACTCCGTGAAGCCATCCAGAAAAAGCTGTTTGCCGACCTGAAGGATGTAGTAAAAATCACGACCTCTTCTAAAACTCCTGATGAACAGCAGCTGAAGAAAATAAACAATGTCGTGGCCAGATTGATCGATGAACACGGATATAATTCAACCTCTGCCAACGAATTGCTCCGATACGTCGGAAGCCTACTCAACCGCTAAGCAGTAAACAAGAGCCGGAACACTTTCTCCGGCTCTTAGTTTATGTTTTTTTATTTCAGGGAAAAAGAGTGGTAGAGGTGATACCAATGAAAAAAGACAAAGATGGACTAGACAAGGATTACCAGCCAGATAACGGCTCAATGGCAGCAAATTTGGAAGAAATGAAAAATCTCGGCAAGCAAATGGAACACCGCCGCACCGGCAAAGAATTAAAAGAAGAGTATGGCAAAAAACCAGACCCCATTCAACACGAGAAAAAAGATGATTTCCTCCCCTAACAGGCGGGGGATTTTTTGTTTTTAACTGTGTTAAATGGAATAATGTGATTATAAACTACGTTGATTGAAGCGAAGGGCACCGACTCCGGCGGGATGAAGCGGCAAGGTGGAGACCGCATGAAAAGCGGAAGCGCCTTCGTGACAGGCAAACACCGCCTGTCCCTGCGGTGATTATTCTCGGGAGCTTTCCTTTGCGTAGCGGAAATCAACAGCCAATTTAAATAGAGAACTGTATTTATTACCAACTTTTTACTACTAATTTTCGAAATAATTTGTAAATTATCCACAGCTTCGGCATAGGATAGAGTAATCAATATTACTGAAGTGTTTTGGGCATTATGACAGTCTATTCACAGCTGAAGAAACACGTGAAGGAATTTGAAAAAGTGAATAAGGAGGGGTTTGGAATGATCGATGAGAACAATCACCAATTTGTGATCTCAAAGGAAGATTGGTCCCTCCACCGTAAAGGCCAAGATGATCAGCAACGGCATCAAGAAAAAGTCCAGGAGGCGATTCGCAATAATCTTCCAGACTTGATTACCGAGGAAAGTATCATTATGTCAAATGGCCGCGATGTAGTAAAAATACCAATTCGTTCTTTGGACGAATATAAAATTCGCTATAATTATGATAAAAACAAGCATGTCGGCCAGGGAAATGGAAAATCCAAGGTAGGCGATGTCGTTGCCCGGGACTCTTCGGGAGACAAGAAAGGACCCGGCAAAGGCCAAGGGGCAGGCGACCAGGCAGGCGAGGACTATTTTGAGGCAGAAGTATCAATGATGGAACTGGAGGAAGCCCTGTTCAAGCAGCTTGAACTGCCGAACTTAAAGAAAAAAGAACAGGCGGAGCATACGATTGAACATATAGAGTTTAATGATATCAGGAAGACTGGCTTAATGGGCAATATTGATAAAAAGCGGACGATGATGTCTGCATTCAAACGGAATGCAATGCATGGCAAGCCATCGTTCCATCCAATTTATAATGAAGACCTGAAATTCAAGACATGGAATGAAATTGTCAAGCCGGACTCCAAAGCAGTCGTCCTGGCAATGATGGACACGAGCGGTAGTATGGGTTTATGGGAAAAGTATATGGCGCGCAGTTTCTTTTTCTGGATGACACGCTTCCTCCGCACAAAATACGAAACGGTTGAAATTGAGTTCATCGCTCATCATACGGAAGCAAAGGTTGTTTCAGAGGAGGATTTCTTTTCAAAAGGGGAAAGTGGCGGAACGATTTGTTCATCCGCTTATCGGAAGGCACTTGAACTTATAAATAATAAATACGATCCTGTTAAATTTAATATTTATCCGTTCCATTTCTCTGACGGAGATAACCTGACGTCTGACAATGCCCGTTGCGTCAAGTTAGTTGAAGAACTGATGAAGGTTTCAAATATGTTCGGTTACGGAGAGGTAAACCAGTACAATCGCCACTCTACACTCATGACAGCTTATAAAAATATCAAAAATGAAAAATTCAGGTACTATATTCTTAAACAAAAAGCAGATGTCTTCAACTCGATGAAAAGCTTTTTCTCTAATGAAGAGGAAAAGAAATATGCATGACCAAAGCCAGCCGAAGAGGCTGGCTTATTCTTATTAATGAGACTTGGAGATTGTGGAATATGGTCACCTTATTGGAACGAGTTTCAGGAAAACGCTCTAACACGACTTTTCCAGCATGGTACGATCACCCGTTGTTCTTTTTCAGCTTCGTCCGAACTCCTGACCCGATCCCAACTGCTAGGCCACCTAGTGTATCGGAAATCAGGTCTATCATCGTATCCTTGTTTCCTCCTCCTTGAAGGTTCATGCCAAAAAACTGATCGGAGCTGAACTCATAAATTTCCCAAACAACTCCGCCGAATACAGCGAATGAAAAAACGAACAGAAAAACGAACCAGGCGGAAATGCTGTTCCCGGCATCCCGATGAATCATCCGCTCATACAGAGCAATCCCGGCGAAGCCTAGAATCGCTCCGCTGAGTGCATGAAGGAAAGTATCCCACCAGCCAAGCCCATACCAACCGGAAATAGAACCGAGATATTGGGCGCAGAACAGGAAAATTAGATAGGAGAGAACAAGCGGAAGATTGAACTTCCATTTTGCAAAAAAACCTAAAATGAGCGGTACTGCCCCACAGCCAATACCTGCTGCAGCAACCGAAAATTTAAATGATTCCTGCTGGTCGTAAAACCGGAAGGCCAGCCATGCCATGAATGCCATATAAAGGAGACTAAAAATAATAACAAGTTTTTTTGCCAATCCAACCGCCGCTCCTTTCACAAGTTAGGTTTTCGGATAACCGCGTACAGGCTGGCAAGAAGGCCGCCGGATGTTCCGGCAAGCAGGTCGAACATCGTATCCTTATTGCCCCCCCGCTGCATCGTATGGGTAAAAAATTGATCACCGGCAAACTCATAAATTTCCCACAAAACGCTGGCGGTGACAGCGAGAGATAGAGTGAATAAGAAAAGAATAGGCCGGGAAACGCTTTTTCTTGCCTGTTCCGTTACCCACAACTTATATAGCGCAATGCCCATGAACCCGACCAAAATCCCTTTATAGAAGTGGATTGTTGAATCCCACCAGTTATGTTTTAAATAAAAGGATGCGATTGAGCCAAGAAAAATTGTGCAAAAAATGGTGATATAGTAGCCTATGATGATTGGCAGATTAAAGGGGTTCTTTTTTGCAAAAAGAAGAAGAAGCGGAAGTGCGCTAGCGCCGATTCCCCCGAGTGCCACCTGCCATCTGGATGTATCCCCTTTTCGAAAATAGTAAATAAACAAGGCCGTCATAAATAAAATAAACAAACAGCTTAAGCCGATAATCCATTTACGCTTCACTTTCTCACCTCTTATTCGGCAGTACTCATTAGTATTTCCTGTTCGAGCAAAAAAATGATACATTCATTTCCAAAATGGGATACTATGAAGAGAGAGCATGGATAAGGGGGCAATGAATGCCGATGTGCCTAATATTGTTTGCTTATCAAGCCCATCCCAAATACAGGTTGATTGTTGCGGCCAATCGGGATGAAAATTATGCCAGACCCACGGCTCCAGCGGATTTTTGGCCGGATGAACCGGATATCCTCGCCGGACGGGACCTTGAGAAAATGGGCACCTGGATGGGAATAACGACAGGCGGGAGGTTTGCGGCGCTGACGAACTATCGGGACCCCGAGCAAATGAAAGCTTCCGGCAAATTGTCGCGGGGAGAACTTGTCGCCGATTATCTTAAAGGGAAGACATCTCCAACAGCATTTATGGCCTCAGCAAAGGCATCGAGGGAACGGTATCCAGGCTATAATCTTCTTGCGGGAGATCAATGGGGGCTTTTTTATTATTCGAATATTGAAGGGATCATCCGCGAAATTGAACCCGGCATCCATGGATTGAGCAACCATTTGCTTAACACACCTTGGCCGAAAGTAGAACACGGAAAAAGAGGCCTTCAAGAACTTTTGCAAATGGAAGTGGCAGACTTGCCCAGCCGGCTTTTTGGCTTGCTCCAGCAAGCGGAGCCGGCACCGGATACAGACTTGCCCGATACCGGAATCGGACTTGAATGGGAAAGAGTTCTTTCGCCGCTGTTTATCCGGAGTGAAGGATATGGAACTCGCTGCTCGACCATACTGCTGATGGGACAGGATCAGCTATCCTACATCGAGCGGAATTATACTAGCGATGGATTCACAGAAAAAGAGTTTGTGTTTCCACTAAAAAACGAAACGAAAAAGGGAGGCAGTTAGGATGGGATTTTTGGATGGATTAATGGGAAACGCTTCGGAAGTCAATCTTCAAGAGGTGCAGCAGGAATATGCTAAGGTGTTGGCGCCTGGTGAATCAATTGAAAAGGCATACCGGCTTATTAGGGATATGTTCATTTTCACGAACAGGCGGCTTATTCTCGTTGATAAACAGGGAATTACCGGCCGGAAAACGGAATACCATTCTGTCCCTTACCGTAGTATCACGCACTTCAGCATTGAAACGGCAGGCAGCTTTGACCTGGACGCCGAACTGAAAATCTGGATTTCTGGCAGCCCTGTCCCATTGCAAAAGCAATTTAATAAAAGCTTGAACATTTATGAGCTGCAAAGCGTCCTGGCCGCTTATGTGTTGAAGTAATGCAAGTGGATTTGAAGGACAGTGAATTTTAATGGGGAAATGGTTTGCGGCTGTGTACGACACAGCCATGAAAGGTTTGGAAGAAAAAAAGTTTATATCGATTCGGGAACGATTACTTGAGAAGGCGACGGGCCGTGTCCTTGAAATCGGTTCGGGCACCGGGATCAATTTTCCACTCTATAAGAATGCGGAAAAAGTCGATGCCATCGAACCTGATCCGCATATGATTGGACGGTCGGAACTGCGACTGGCCGATGCGGAGGTGCCTATAGATATCCATCAGCAAAGCGCGGAAAAGCTCGCGTTTCCGGATCATACATTTGACTCCGTAGTAGCCACGCTTGTGTTTTGTACAATTCCAGATTCAACCAAGGCCCTTAAGGAAATCATAAGGGTATCCAAGCCCGAAGGGAGAATAATGTTTTTTGAGCATGTGAAAATGCCTCAGCCTCCGTTAGCAAAAATGCAGGAAATCCTTAATCCTGCCTGGAGAAAGATATGCGGAGGCTGCAATTTGAACCGGGAAACACTGGTTGATATTCAGAATGCAGGCATCCGGATTGATAAGGTGGATTCTTATTATAACGGTCTATTTGTGACAGCCGAATGTACAAATACAAAGGAATAGATTCGGGAGTACGAATAATCAAGAAAAGGTTAGAAAAGCCGACTGGCGGGGAATGGGATAAGGAGACCGATCATTTGGAGTGATGTTGAATGTCTATTTACTACGCCCACCTGGCCGTTCCAATCGTTCAGCCAGACCATACATATTTTGCAGGATGGGAAAGGGTCAGTTCCGAGCCCTTCATGTTTGATAAACGGGACCGATTCACGCTATACCGGCGGAAGGGAGAACCTGTTTTCCAACTGGCCAAGGACGACCGGAATCATTGGTACTTCATGACTATGTTCACTTCAAAAAACTTGTCTGGCCTGAAATGGGCGCGGCAATCATCCCGCCCCGCCTACGTGGATGAAGGGGCAGAATTACCGCTTGCCGATTTGCTTGAACAAGAAGGATTGGAGAAACTCGATTATGGCTTCGATAAAGCGTTTGCCCATACGAGTGCCTTTGTGGACAGCCTTGATGAATTTCCCGCCGAATGGCAGGCGAGGCTTGCGAATGCCGACGGGGAGGATGATCCGACTGTAGTCGATAACATCCATTTCCTTAAGAACTCCTATAACGGCAAGAGAACAAGATACATTACGGGCGCAGAAACAAGGTCGTTTGCAACTGTGACGGAAAACGAACGTTATTTCAATGAAATTCATCTTGAAACAAATGCTTTTCTATACCTTTTGTATTTTCTGTATTTTACTAAACAGCAAATCCTGCCGTCAAAGCAGATGGTGCCAAAGTTGCTTGGAAATCTCTGGGCATCCAAACAGGCCATGAATGCAAATTGGAATCCATCACTCCTGCAATCCGAGCGCCTTGAAACGATGGATTAACTTCTGCAAAATAACCGAGCTATTACAGAGAAGAGAAGGAGATTACTCAATGAAAGTGAAAATCAACCGCCATGCAGCAAAAGTTTTAAAAGAAATGCTTGAGAACGAGTCTGCCGAAGGAAAAATGTTCAGAGTAATCGTCACCCATATGCACGGCGACCACGCCCACTACGACCTTGTCCTGGATACACCGAAAGAGCATGATGAAGTTGTCCAAACAGACAAGGGAATTGATATCATCCTTGATTCACGGGAGGAGTATCTGGATGGCGTCTGGATTCAATATTTTTATGTACCACAAGAGGAATTTGTCATTACAAATCCGTCCAAAGGCGGGCATCATCATCATTAATAAAAATGGCGCCGGAGAACATTCCGGTGCCACATTTTTTCTGGAAATATAGTTGACATTCCCAAGTTAATAAGCTACATTAGATGAAATTGAAAATTACATACGTTCTTATCAAGAGAGGTGGAGGGAAAGGCCCGATGAAACCTCGGCAACAGGCCAACCGGCACTGTGCCAATTCCTGCAGGCATGTTGCCTGGAAGATAAGGAGAGAAAAGCGACGGCCCCTCTTTTTATCAAGAAGGGTTTTTTTTATACCCAAATATGGGGTTCTCATTTTGGCGTTGGGTTCCAGTGCTTCATTCGGGACAAGAATGAAGCACTGGAACCGTCCCCTGCCTCATTTCGTTTAGGGTACTAATACAGAAAACCACGTCGACACGTCCAAACTCTTCCTTGCAGGGAAGTTTTTTTGTATCCAATAAATTTTCACAGAGACAGAAAGGAGAAGAGAAGTGTCCAGATTATCTAAACTAGTAGAAAGAAGGAAAGAGCAACTGATTGAGGAACTATTGATGAGGGATATCTATAAAACATCGGATGAAAAGCACCTTTATGACGCCCCGCTAAAAACACTTGAAAATGAATACAGGCTTGTTCTGGAAAAAGAAGCCGGAGAGTGAAGGTTAAGAGTCCTCCTATAAATGAATACTTTCAAGAAGTTTTCGGAAAATACAAAGCCACTCCACATTCAGCTGATATAAAATGAGAGAGAAGGAAACCATTTGTATTCAGGGTGAGCAATGCCATTCAGTTTAAGTTGCCTGTTTTTTCGAGGCAGGTTCCTAGTAAACGACAGTTGCAAAAAGTGAGGCTGACCGGGAATGACTTGCGAGAGTAATATAATTGATTTACAGGAAATCCTCCAATTGAAAAATGAGAAGACAATACTGTTGGAGAGAGTGGAAGAGCTTGAAAAGAAAATGAAGGACCTGGAAAAAAGCCTGAGAATCAGTGAACAAATAAAACTTAACATCCTGAATGTCCTTCCTATTAATATTTTTTTAGAGGACAGGGAAGGCCGTACAGTGTTTGTTAATGACCAGGTTTTAAAAGCCCATGGAATGGATCGGGAGGAACTGTTCGGTAAAACGGTTTATGATTTTTTTCCGCATCATATTGCTGAGCTGAACAGAAAGGTAGACTTGGAGGTATGGAAGCAAAGGAAGCTTTTTACCAATGAGATACTTGGAGGCTTCCAGGGCGAAGAAAGAGACCTGTTGACCGGAAAAACGATTGTCCAGGCAGAGACTGAGGATTATTTACTTGGATTTGCATTGGACATTACTGACCGCGTCAAGGCAGAGAGAATGCTTAGGGAAAGTGAAGAATTATTCAGGAACGTCGTTGACCAGGCAGCCGACAGCATTTTCCTGATTGATTTGAATGGAAGACTCCTGAAGGTGAATGCTGCGGCGGCCGGTATGCTCGGGTATTCAAAAGAGGAGTTGAATAAACGAGGCGTCTCGGATATTTTTGCGATGCTCCCCCAAAAATTGATAGAGCTGAAGAAATGCGTGGAAGGAAATGAATCCTGCCATTTCGAAGACAGCATGTCGGCATATGATGGAAATCTTATACCAGTCGATCTTAACCTCAGGTTAATCAATACCGGAGGCAAGAAAATTTTTCTCGCACTTGGGAGAGATATTAGGGAACGAAAGGAAGCGGAAAGAGCCATCCAGCATATGGCCTTCCATGATGCGCTGACCGGGCTGCCGAACCGTTGGTATATCCAATCATACTCAAAGGCATTTTGCGGCAGTGAAGGTTCGGATGAACTTGGTATTCTGCTCCTTGACCTCGACCATTTCAAAGTCATTAATGACAACATGGGCCATCAAGCAGGCGATTCGCTTCTAAAGGATGTGGCCAGCCGGCTCAAATCTGTATGTAACGATGGCAACATTGTCGCAAGATTCGGCGGTGATGAATTTATCGTTCTGATTCCAAATATAAAATCAAAAGATGAGGCACTGGAAACTTCCAAAAGAATTTTTGACACACTGGAGAAGCCTTTCCTCATTCATTCGCAAAAAGTGGTGGTTACAGCAAGCATAGGGATTAGCGTCAGTCCAGCAGATGGGACCGAGTTGAATCGGCTGATTAGAAATGCGGACTTGGCGATGTACCGTTCAAAACAAAATGGAAGAAACTGTTGTATGCTCTATGATCCGTCACTGGAAGCAAATGCGGTCGGGCGGCTGGAATTGGAAATTGCCATGCATCGCGCCTCTGGAAGGGAATAAGGCAACCTCGGTGATCCTGGATACAATGTTGCCAATAAAACAAAGGCCCGGTAATATACTTGGGCCCTTTTTTATTGGTTCTTTTAGCGACCTCCAGCAATAATTGTGCTTTATTCATTTCCGAAAACTGACAGAAATTTGACACAAACATATGAAGAAAAAACGAAAATTGTTGTGTCTGGAAAACAACACCATTGAATTGTTTTATAATGAAGCCATCGAAAAGCGGAGGTGCTAAGAGGAATGAACATCACAACAATTATTGAACTTGAAAACAGGGAAGTTGAGAATATGGCAGGAGCAAAGCTTGTTTTTGCACAGGAGCTCGTGGATGAACACATAGTTGAAACATGTGTCGAGTGTTTCCAGGAGGAAGATTCTGAGCAAAAGATTTCGACAGAAGATGCCATGGACCGGGTTTTTAACCAGCTGAAGGAAGAAGGGGTTATTCCAAAAAAGGTTGAGGAGTATTCCTACGAGATGCCATCCTGCGGCCAATTGAGGAAAAATACGGATACAAGCTTCGAAATACCGCAAAATGTCATTATCTCATTCATGAGTTAGAATATGAAAAGCAGGTTTCCACAATGGGTGCGAACCTGCTTTTTTGATTGGATTAGATATGCACTGACCAGGGTGTTTTATAGGGCAAAATCTGGCCTGGCAGGTGTGATAAACGTCAAAGCCAACTGCAGTCTTGCTCCTTTATAATTATTTTGGAAGAGTAGATAAACAGGTTAATTGTAAGCGTTTACATCTGTGGGGAGTGAGGCCTAATGCAGTTAAATTCAAGAGTGACAGTTCTGGCGGGACATTTTGGCAGCGGGAAAACGGAACTTGCCCTGAATATGGCCATTAAGGAAGCGGGGAGGGGGAACAAGGTAGCGATTGCGGATTTGGATGTCATCAATCCTTATTTCCGGTCAAGAGATATTGCGGAAATTTTGAACGAGCATGGAGTTGAACTGATCGGACCACCGCCAAGGCTTGCGTCCTCCGATCTGCCGATTGTATCAGGGGAGATTTACCGGGTTCTTCACGATCCTTCCTATAAGCTCATCATTGATGCAGGAGGAGAAAAGGACGGCGCGACTGTTCTAGGCCAATATTTCCATGAATGGAAAGAGCTGAATGTGTATATGCTTTTTGTCCTGAACGCGAACCGTCCCTATGTCAGTACTGAGGAAGGAGCGGTTGATGCGGTTCTTGGCATTGAAAGTGCTGCAAGGCTTCGTATTGGCGGAATTATTAATAATACAAATTTGGGAGCTGCCACAACTCCAGACGATGTGATAAAAGGTGAGAAACTTGCCTTGGCTGTTACCGAAAAATTGGGCGTGCCTTTTGCGCTCACTTCCATTTCGCGCCAATTGGAACATTCGCCTGAATTTATGGACAGGGAAGGATTGTTTATCATTGACAGGTACATGAAATTGCCATGGGAATAAGGAGGAATTGAAGTGGAGCCGAGAGTTGTTTTTAATGAGAAATATTGTAAATCGTGCAGCCTTTGTATCCAGGTTTGCCCAGTCAATATTATTTTCCTTTCGGACTATCTGAACGGAAAAGGGTATCGGCCTGCAGCGGTCATTGAGCAGGGGAAATGCATCAGCTGTGCAAAATGCGGTCAGGTTTGTCCAGATGGAGTCATTTCTGTTTACAGGCCTGAAAAGAAAAAACTATCCGTCTAAAAAGAATCAATTAGTAGGCTATCAATCTCTGTTTTTTTATATGCCAGGAAAGGGGAAAGACAATGGCAAAAGTATTGATGAAGGGAAATGAAGTGATTGCTGAAGCGGCCATTAATGCCGGCTGCAAATATTTCTTTGGCTATCCAATTACTCCGCAAAGCGAACTAGTCGCCTACATGGCGAGGCGCCTCCCGGAGGTTGGTGGATTATTCCTCCAGGCAGAAAGTGAAGTGGCGGCAATCAATATGGTGTACGGGGCAGCGGGGACAGGCGTACGGGTAATGACCTCATCTTCCAGTCCCGGTTTCAGCCTGAAACAGGAAGGGATTTCCTATCTCGTTGGCGCGGAACTCCCGGCTGTTATCGTGAATGTCGTCCGCGGCGGCCCGGGCCTGGGCAATATCCAGCCGGCTCAATCGGATTATTTTCAAGTGACAAAAGGAGGCGGGCATGGAGATTACTATACGCCTGTCCTCGCACCGGCAAGTCTTCAGGAAATTGTTGATTTAACGAGAGAAGCTTTTGAAATTGCCGACCGCTACCGGACCCCGGTCATTCTACTGGGTGACGGGATGCTCGGCCAAATGATGGAACCTGTTGAATTTTCACGGGAAATGGAAAAAGACTTTGTACCGAAGGAATGGGCGACGACAGGAACCCGCGGCGACGGGAAACGGAGGGTGATCACTTCCCTCCAGCTAGATGCGGAAACGCTTGAGCAGAGAAATATTCATTTGCAAAAGAAATTCGCACGAATTAAGGAAAATGAAGTCCGCTATGAAACGTATTTAACCGATGATGCGGACTTTATTATTACTGCTTTCGGGACGGTCGCAAGGATTGCGATGAACGCCATTGACAGGGCAAGAAAACAGGGAATCAAGGTTGGCCTGATTCGGCCGGTTTCCCTTTGGCCATTCCCGGTTCAGCCATTTATTGAAACGAGGGATCAAGTGAAGGGGTATTTGTCTGTTGAGATGAGCGCCGGGCAAATGATTGAAGATGTAAGGCTGGCGGTTGAAGGAAGAGCCCCGGTTGAGTTTTTTGGCAGGACCGGGGGAGTCGTTCCGACCCAGGAAGAGATTTTCGGCAAAATCATTGAGCTGACTGGGAGGGTCACTGTATGAGCATGAAGACCGTTTTTGAGAAAACGACAGGGTTGACTGACAATCCGACCCACTACTGCCCTGGCTGCACTCATGGCATCATTCATCGGCTTGTTGGTGAAGTGCTCGAGGAAATGGATATCCTTGAGGAAACAATTGGAGTGGCTTCGGTTGGCTGCTCGGTCCTTTCCTACGAATATTTCAATTGCGATATGACCCAGGCAGCCCATGGGCGCGCCCCGGCTGTCGCGACCGGAATTAAAAGAGTTTTGCCTGACCGGTTTGTCTTTACGTACCAGGGGGACGGAGACCTTGCTTCGATAGGAATAAGCGAAGTCATCCACTCGGCGGCAAGAGGAGAAAATATTACAGTTATATTTGTCAATAATGCGATATATGGTATGACTGGCGGGCAGATGGCGCCAACGACCTTAATCGGCCAAAAAACAGCAACTAGCCCGTTTGGCCGCGATCCGCGCCTGCAGGGTTCGCCAATCCGGGTCAGTGAAATGATTGCCACCCTTGATGGCGCCGCTTATATTGAGCGTGTTTCTTCCCACGATGTTCCAAATATCATTAAGGCCAAAAAGGCAATCCGGCGGGCATTTGAAGCGCAGAAGAATGGACTTGGGTTCTCAATGGTTGAAGTTTTGTCCACATGCCCGACCAACTGGGGTCTCGACCCTCATGAAGCGCTTGACTGGGTGCGGGACAGCATGATTCCTGTTTACCCTCTCGGCATTTACAAGGGAGGGAAATAAGGATGCTTGAAGAAATCATTATTGCCGGTTTCGGCGGCCAGGGCGTGATGTCGATGGGCCAATTATTCGCCTACGCCGGCCTCCACGAGGGAAAAAATGTTTCCTGGCTTCCCTCTTATGGGCCGGAGCAAAGGGGCGGGACTGCTAACTGCGCGGTCGTAGTCAGTGATGAGCCTATCGGTTCGCCGCTCGTCAGTTCACCATCAACAGCCATTGTCTTGAATATCCCATCTTTTGAAAAATTTGAGCCAAAGGTAAGACCTGGCGGCTTGTTGCTGACAAACAGTTCTTTGGTTGGGAAAAAGTCACTCAGACGTGATATAACTGCGATTGAAATTGATGCAACCACAATGGCTAACGAGCTGGGGAATGGCAGGGTAGCCAACATGATTTTACTAGGAGCCTTTATTGAATTGACCGGCATCCTGTCACAGGACTCTGTCATTGCATCCTTGCAGCATGTTTTATCCCCAGAAAAGAATCATTTGATTGCGGTTAATCGATTTGCTTTAAATAAGGGTGCCGCGATTGTGCAGGAATGGAGTCCAACGAAATAACTTTGACTTTGAGGCCGTGGAGCTGGTTATGCTCCCGGCCCTTTTGTATTTTTGAGAATAAGGGCTCCGGAAGAGGGTAAAGTGTTAAAAATGCTGAACCGTGATATAGTTCACTTAATTGAAAATGATTATCATTTATAATGGGTGGTAAGGAAAAGAATGAAGTAAGCGGAGGAGTGGAATGATGGAGAAACAATCATTGTCACCTTATATGGAGTTTAGTAAAGAGAGATTTACAAAAAGAATCATTTTTAAAAAAGGCGAGAGCACGGCATTTGTCCTGAACTTTAATCCGGGCCAGCAGCTACCGCCCCATAAGCATCCGGGTACGGAAGTGTTTCTGCATGTCCTTTCTGGAATAGGCACGTTTATTATTGACGGGGCAGAACAGGAAGTGTCCGCCAATGATGTCGTTCACTGCGGCGGGGAAGAAATGCTGGCGTTCAAAAACAACGGCAGCGGGCCGGTCAGCCTTTATGTCATCTTAAGCAAAGTTCCATCACCTGAATATGCAAAAGATATTTAAATTGGAAAGTGCCTGGCACCTTTGATGTGAACTGCCCCCTGTCAAGTAGACAGTGGAAATAATAAAAACAAGCTAAGCGGCTTTAGTCCTGTATTCCATGGGGCTAAGGCCGTTTAATCGTTTTTGGTATCGATTATGATTATAAAAGTGTATG
>NZ_QWEG01000025.1 GCF_003515685.1 Neobacillus notoginsengisoli
CGTTGTCACAGGGCTTCAACCTTAGGATTTCTCCACCAGTTGCCTGTCAGCTAATGAGCGTCTTGGTACTTACTCAGATTGGACTTTCACCAATTAGCAATTAACGGCTTGCCTGGGCACGCAACAACAAAAAACAAAAGGACAAGCCAGACAGCATAATAAAGTATGCTCGGCTTGTCCTTTTCCTTTTATTTTAGCCGTAGTATTGAACCCGCTGGAATCTCCTTCGCTTTTTTGACGGCTTGATAAGGGGAATAGCCGCTGGCCTGCTCGAATTCACCGCACAATTTCTTTTCTTCCGACTTGCCTGGTACAATCGTCTTAAATTGCCGGTATGCAGCCATGAATTCTTCCCTGCCGATTCCTTTTTCGAATGCTTCCTCAACCGCCTGAAAAAATTGAATGACCTGAACAGTCTCTTCTGTTGACCATGTATAATCGATCGGGTATTGGTAGTCCAAATGATCACTTCCTTGATTATTCTCAACTGTCTAGGTTGAACTAGAGATTTTTTTCTAGGTGAACCTTGGTTAATTTGTGTAAAAATTAAGTTCAACCTATATATCTATTTTACCTAACTTAATTGATTTGTCCCCCACTTCCTTCGGATTGCAGCAGCTTCACGAATTATTCTTTCAATTAATTCGGATGTAGATGGAATATCCTTGATCAGACCCATTGCCTGGCCGGCCCAGGCAAATCCTCCTTCCGCCTCTCCTTCATGGATAAACCGTTTATTCGCTTCGCCGCTTATATAATCCCTTAATGTTTCATACTTGGCACCCTCACTTTCAAGCTCGAGAATCCTGCTGGACCATTTATTTGCAATGACCCTGCCCGGGGCGCCTAGCGATTTTTTAATAATGACTGTATCAGATTCCTTCCCTTCAATCAATTTTTGTTTATAGGTTTCACTAGCATGGACACATTCTTTTACTGCAATAAACCTAGTACCCATTTCAATTCCTTCCGCTCCAAGCGAGAAGGCCGCCATCAGTCCCCTTCCGTCGGCAATTCCTCCCGAAGCAATAACTGGGATTGAAACAGCATCAACGACACTAGGAATGAGGACCATTGTCCCGGTATCCTCCCTGCCAAGATGGCCTCCCCCTTCCTGCCCCACAACCATGACGGCATCCGCACCAATCTGCTCAGCTTTGATTGCCTGCCTTCTTGACGAAACAAGGACAAGCTTTTTTATTGGAGTGCCCTCCAACTGCTCGAATAAAGGCGCGGGGTTTCCTCCGGTGACAGAAATAACCGGAACTTGTTCTTTCATTGCTACATCCACATATTGTTTAAAAGGCCTTCCATGCTGGCCAATTGCAAAATTGATCCCGAAAGCATTTTCGGTTTTCAGCTTTGTTTTCTGAATTTCTTCCTTTAGCAGTTCCGGGCTTTCCAAAGACATTGCCGTTATTTGCCCTAGCCCCCCTGCATTAGATACTGCGGCAGCCAATTCAGAGTAGGCCAGATGGGCCAAGCCTCCTTGGATAATGGGATAGTTAATTTCCAATAGTTCTGTAACCCTGGTATTCCAAATCATACTCATGCCTCCTCCACCATTCCTCTTTATGTAATTCGCCTGGACAGGTTATTTTCCTTCTTCTACGGGAATCAAGTTATTAAGGGAAGGATAAAAATATGATTTGCTTTCTACTAGTTAAGTGCTATAATTTCATTTGTTTTAACTTCATGTTTTTGGCATCGAACTTTTTTACTAAGGAATTTATAATGTTAAAATAGATTATTTTTGCAAAAGAGGTGTGGAGAAATTTGTCCCAAAACGAAACGCCGTTATTCAGCGGCCTTATTGCTCACGCTAAGAAAAATCCTGTTCAATTCCATATCCCTGGACATAAAAAAGGGACAGGAATTGACCCTGATTTCAGAAAATTTATCGGGGATAATGCCCTCAGCATTGACTTGATCAATATTGGCCCTTTAGATGATTTGCATTCCCCGAAAGGAATCATCAAGCAAGCCCAGGAACTTGCTGCAGAAGCATTCGGTGCGGATTATACTTTTTTTTCAGTCCAAGGCACGAGTGGGGCAATCATGACCATGGTGATGACCGTTTGTGGTCCTGGCGATAAAATTATCGTCCCCCGGAATGTCCACAAATCGGTCATGTCAGCTATTGTGTTTTCAGGGGCAATTCCTGTGTTTATACACCCGGAAATTGATGAGGACCTTGGAATTTCACATGGGATCACGACGGAAGCCGTTGCCAAGGCTCTCGACCAGCACCCCGATGCCAAAGGGGTTCTAGTAATCAATCCAACTTATTTCGGTATTTCGGCCGACCTTAGAAAGATTGTCGAAATTGCCCATTCTTATAATGTTCCTGTACTCGTTGATGAGGCTCATGGTGTCCACATTCACTTTCATGACGAATTGCCCCTTTCCGCAATGCAGGCGGGGGCGGATATGGCCGCAACGAGCGTTCATAAATTGGGCGGCTCAATGACCCAAAGCTCAGTTTTGAATGTAAAAGAAGGGCTTGTCTCTGTGGGACGAGTTCAATCCATATTGAGCATGCTAACGACAACTTCAACTTCCTATCTATTGCTTGCTTCACTGGATGTAGCCAGAAAAAGACTCGCTACCGAAGGAAAGGAATTAATTACAAAAACAATCGCCCTCGCCCAAGCCATCAGAAAAAGGATTAACCATATTGACAAGCTTTATTGTGTCGGATCCGAAATCCTTAAGTCAAAGGCTGCGTTTGATTACGACCCGACGAAATTGATCATTTCTGTTAAGGATCTCGGCATTTCAGGATATGAAGTAGAAAAATGGCTCCGTGATCGGCATAATATAGAGGTCGAACTTTCGGATCTATATAATATCCTTTGCATTGTCACTCCAGGCGACACAGAAAATGAGGCGGATATTCTTGTCAAGGCTTTAGCGGAGCTAGCGGAGGAATCTATCCTTCGAGACGGACAAATAGAACCGTTGCAAGTTTATCTACCGGACATTCCTTTACTGGCGTTAACGCCAAGGGATGCCTTCTATTCTGAAACTGAAACTGTCCCTTTTGAGGAGTCCGAAGGGAGAATTACAGCAGAATTTATCATGGTTTATCCACCGGGTATTCCAATTTTCATTCCTGGTGAAATCATTACGAAAGAAAACCTTCTTTATATTCAAAAGAATCTTGAAGTCGGCCTGCCTGTCCAGGGGCCTGAAGACGATGAAATTAAAACAATCCGCGTGATAAAGGAATACAAAGCCATAAAATAATTGTTAAAAAAACAGGATTCCGGTTGGGAATCCTGTTTTACTATGAAGGCTTTTTTTATCGTTTTTCTTCGTGAGAATGGCACTTGTTACAAGTGCATTTAGAATAGAGAATCGTTACTTTTTCATCTTCGAAATGATCAATCGTTGAATTGCAAGTTTGGCATACAATCGTTCCCATGTTGATCAGCTCCTTTAACGACAGAATGAAAGCGTTTTATCTGGTTTATTTATATAATAATATAACCTTATTCAAATTTCAAGATATATTGTATAACACTTTTAATTTTTTATTAGCAAATAGTATCATCATTCCCCAGAAATTGAAAGACAGGCCACAATTGGGCCTGTCTTACTTTGTTAATCGTATTGAGTTGAAAAGGGTGCGACCGGCAAGATTTCATGGAAGAATTCGACTAATTCAATTACCTGTTCTTCATCACCTATCCGAAAAACATGTTGCAGATGGTCAATGTTGTCCAGGTCTTTGGGTTCGAGGAGAGTTGATCGTCCGGTTTGCATGCAAACGACTAGAGGTTTTCCAAAAAACAAAGAGGAATAAACGACGCCGAAATCATAGCGGGCATTTTCAGTGGTAAAACCAGTGAAACGTACTTTCACATTTTCCTGCTCATCATAGAGTCTTTCAAATTGATTCATAACACTCCTCCTTGTAGTTTATAGAATATTATTATAATTCAGATTTGCGCAAAAATCAAATAATAACCTGTATTCCCCTTAAATAGTTGTTTAAGGAAATTAGAGAATGCTACAATTAAAGAGTATAGACTATCAGATACAAGGGGGGATGATGTTGGCTGAAAATGCTTATATTAAGCTGGTGCCTTCATCTGCAAAGCAAACTGTTACATTGGACGAACTAAAAGATTTTTTTCACTACTACAAAGAGATTACTTCCAAGACAGGCACCCAAGTAAATTGGAACTTCAGTGAAAGCGCCTTTCCTTATGAAATGAAAGAAACAGATGAAGGAAAAGGCCAGTGGTTTTATTTAAGCGCTTCTGATCGCGACCTTTATTATGCCATTATCCTAGGAATTGGCACAGAGGCTGCTGATACGGAAAGTGGAGATTCTGCCATCCAGTCCTATATCCAGGTAACATTGCCTGAAGGCGCGACCGCGGGAGATAAAGGAAAAGCAAATGAATTCTGCAAGTTTCTGGCCAAAAAGCTAAAGGGTGAACTGCACCTGTTCAATGGCAGAATCATGTATTTTTATCCAAGAAAGTAACCAAACCAACATCCCGCCACAGGGATGTTTTTTTTGTTTGAAAAGACTGTGTTAATCCTAATGTTAACAAAGTGAAAATCAACAATTGCACAGTTAAACCCAATTTTTGAAAAATGATGCTACCTGGAAATAGGCCAGGCATATATGGAGTGCGGCATATAGGCAGAGGCTTAACAATGTTAAGATAAAAGAATTCCTTGAAGAGGCAATAAAATTTTGGCAAATGACCAAAGCCAAATAAAAAAATACTAAAAACATTAAAACATTATATAAAGGATGGTCATGCTTGGATAACCATTCGGTTATCGTATAGCTGCTCCAAATAATAAACTGAAGAAGCAGGACGATATATACCTTCATTCCCTCACCGCCTGTTAGAAACACAATAATCAAGCCTTATTTGATATATATGCCAGTCCTTCCGTTCGTATTTTTCATTTATGTAACATTTGCATGACAAGGAATTTTTGTAAATAAACGTATGTTAAAATGAGTTGAATGAGATTCAAATGAGTCGGGGGCATTTTCAAAAATAACTGGGGGCAGAAAAATGAAGGGCTTTCCTCTTTCCATACTTGTTGTTGCATTTGTTTTAACCGCGTCCTGCAGCAAGCAGGAGGTTAAATTGGCACTGGACAAAAATGCCAAACAGGTTATTTTCTTTTCAGAGGAAAAGGAATTTAACGTAGAGTCCACCTATTATGACGCCCTGATTGAATTAAAAAATGACTTTCCTGATGAAATGGAAAATCTCATGGTCCTATCCAGCCCGGACGAAAAAAAGTATTACGATGAATTTGATATTGAATCAGGTCCAGCCTTGATTGTCATATATAACGACAAAGTAATGGTACGTATTAATGGCAGCGCGACAAAAGAGCAGATTATTAAGCCAGTTTCCAATGCACTAGCTAATCGTTCCAAAAAAGCGAAATAAGCAGAAATAAGCCCTTCCCATCATCGGGAAGGGCTTATTATGTTATCAAAAGCTTGAGATTGCTTAAATTTATTTAATAATATGAATTGGGCTGCCCATTGCCACTTCGGCTGCTTCCATTGTGATTTCACCAAGAGTTGGATGGGCATGGATTGTCATTGCAACATCTTCAGCTGTCATCCCCGCTTCAATCGCAAGTCCAATTTCAGAAATCATATCGGATGCACCGGCACCTGCAATTTGGCCGCCGATAAGCAAGCCATCTTCCTTACGGGTAATCAGCTTCATGAATCCGTCTGACTCGTTTAAAGAAAGAGCACGTCCGTTAGCAGCGAATGGGAATTTAGCTGCGACAACTTCAATTCCTTCATCTTTAGCCTGCTTTTCAGTATATCCAACTGAAGCAAGTTCAGGGTCAGAGAATACAACCGCGGGAATTGCTAGATAATCAATTTCAGAAGAAAGGCCCGCAATAGCTTCAGCTGCAATTTTTGCTTCATAAGAAGCTTTATGTGCTAGCGGCGGCCCGGCAACGATATCGCCAATTGCATAGATATTAGGGACATTCGTCCGGCATTGCTTATCAATTTTGATAACTCCGCGGTCCGTCATTTCAACCCCAGCTTGTTCAAGGCCAAGTTCGTCGGTATTAGGTCGACGGCCGACCATGACGAAAACATAATCCGCTTCAATTTTCTTTTCTTCGCCTTTTACTTCATACGTAACAGTTACCCCGTCTTCTCTTTCTTCAACACCTTTAGCAAGTGCTTTAGTAATAACTTCAGCACCCTTCTTCTTAAGGTTCTTCTTAACTAATGCTGACATTTGCTTTTCGAAACCATTCAGGATTTCATCTGCACCTTCAAGAATTGTTACCTTTGTTCCAAAAGCCGCATAAGCACCGCCAAGTTCAGTACCAATATAACCGCCGCCAATTACAACAATGCTCCCTGGAAGTTCCTGAAGGTTTAGAGCTCCTGTTGAATCGAGGACACGTTTAGTATATTTGAACGCTGGAATTTCAATTGGACGGGATCCAGTCGCAACAATTGCATGTTTAAAAGTATAAGTCTGTGAAGATGTTTCATCCATGACTTTAAGCGTATTGGCATCAACAAAATATGCTTCACCATACACAACATCTACCTTATTTCCTTTTAATAATCCCGCTACTCCACCAGTTAATTTCTTTACGACACCCGCTTTGAATTCCTGAACTTTCGAGAAATCCAGAGTGACATTTTCGGCTTTCACACCCATATCTTCGGAATGCTTCGCATACACGTATCGGTGCCCGGCGGAAATCAATGCTTTTGATGGAATACATCCAACGTTTAGGCAGACTCCGCCAACGGTTGCCTTTTCAACAACTGTTACCTTTTGTCCAAGCTGAGCGGCACGGATGGCGGCAACATATCCGCCAGGGCCCGCGCCGATTACTATTGTATCTGTTTCAATCGGAAAATCTCCTACTACCATTTTATTACGCCTCCATTAACAAGAGTTCCGGATCGTTGAGCAACCGCTTAATATGGTTTAACGCATTTTGGGCTGTTGCTCCGTCAATTACCCGGTGGTCAAAGCTCAAGGAAAGTGCGAGTACTGGTGCGGCTATGATTTCTCCATTGCTAACGATTGCCTTTTCAGCGATACGCCCAATTCCCAGAATTGCTACTTCAGGGTGATTGATGACTGGCGTAAACCATTGGCCACCTGCCGAACCAATATTTGTTATTGTGCAGGAGCCGCCCTTCATTTCGTCAGGAGAGAGCTTTCCACTCCTTGCCTTTGCTGCTAGTTCATTTATTTCATTAGAAATGGCGAAAACAGATTTCCTGTCAGCATCCTTTACAACAGGAACAAGCAAACCTTTATCCGTGTCGGCTGCAATTCCGATATTGAAATAATGCTTCTGGATGATTTCTCCTGCTTCATCGTCAACTGACGTATTTAATGCTGGGTATTCACGCAGTGCGCTTGTTAATGCCTTTACGACGTAAGGAAGATAAGTTAACTTAATTCCTTTTTCAGAAGCGACTTCTTTAAATTTCTTACGATGTGCGACAAGCTTTGTAACATCGACTTCATCCATCAAGGTTACATGCGGAGCTGTATGCTTGGAATGAACCATTGCTTTGGCAATAGCCCTGCGAATTCCGCTCATTTTCTCGCGTGTTTCAGGATATTGTCCCTCAAGGACGACCGTCTTGGACTCTGTCGCCTGGGCAGTTTCTGCCGCTTCAGCACCTGTTGGCTGAACGTCTTTGGCTGCCTCCTGGCCTTTATTCAGATAGGAATCAATATCAGTTTTCAAGACGCGGCCATTATTACCTGAACCGGCAACCTGACGGATATCTACGCCTTTTTCACGGGCATATTTCCTGACAGAAGGCATTGCAATTACCCGGCGGTTCGGGTCTATTTCTGCTTCAGGTGCAGCATCAGCAGCTGCGGCACCTGCGCCTGTGGCTCCTTCAGGCTTTGGAGCATCGGCTTTATCTTTATCCAATTGCTGGCCCGCCTCAAGTGTGGATTGCACCTGTGCCTCAGTCTTTTCCTGGGCAGCTGGGGCGTCATCTTGATCTTCACCTTTAAATTGCATGTTTTCATAACCTGGTGCATCAAACGTTACAAGCACCTGTCCAACTGTTGCAACGGTACCTTCGCCAACTAGTATTTCTTCAACGGTGCCTTCGACAGGCGAGGGAATTTCAACAACAGCTTTATCATTTTGGATTTCGCACAACACATCATCTTCTTGTACTTTATCTCCAGGTTTGATAAACCATTTAACTATTTCACCTTCGTGAATTCCTTCACCGATGTCAGGCATTTTAAATTGGAATGACATGGTATATCCTCCTATTATTGATGGATTTCAGAGCGAATTAACCCCATAAATAATTGCCTGATTTAGAATGTAAGAACCTTTTTCGCAGTTTCAATGACATCCTTATAATTAGGAAGCCATACATTTTCCGCCTGGGAGAACGGATAGACTGTATCAGGAGCAGCGACTGTTAGCACCGGAGCTTCCAGGCTTAAAACAGTACGTTCCATTAGTTCGCGAACAACATAGCTCGCTGCACCAGCCTGCTTTTGGGCTTCCTGAACAAAAATAACCCGACCTGTCTTTTCAACAGACGCGACAATTGTTTCAATGTCAATTGGCATAAGTGTCCGAAGGTCAATCACTTCAACAGAGTGGCCTTCTTTTTCAAGCTCCTCGGCTGCTTTGAGTGATTCATGGACCATAGCTCCATAAGTAATGATCGTCAAATCAGAGCCTTCGCGCTTTACATCTGCTTTTCCTAAAGGAATTGTGTATTCTTCCTCTGGAACCTCTTCACGGAAAGCACGGTAAAGCTTCAGGTGCTCAAGGAAAATAACTGGGTCATTGTCACGGATTGCAGATATCAGCAATCCTTTTGCATCATATGGAGTGGAAGGAACAACGACCTTCAGTCCAGGAGTCTGCATCATTAATCCTTCCAAGCTGTCAGAGTGAAGTTCTGGAGTATGTACGCCTCCACCGAATGGGGAGCGGACTGTAATCGGCATGTTATAAACGCCTCCAGAACGATACCTCATCCTGGACATTTGGCCGGCAATAGAATCAAAAACTTCGAATACGAAGCCAAAGAATTGAATTTCCGGGATAGGACGATAGCCAGTTAATGAGAGGCCGATTGCCAAGCCTCCGATTCCGGATTCAGCAAGCGGCGTATCAAATACTCGTTCTTCCCCAAATTCTTTCTGAAGGCCTTCTGTTGCCCGGAAGACCCCGCCGTTTACACCAACGTCCTCGCCAAACACGAGTGTTTTTTTATCGTTACGCAATTCTGTGCGCAAAGCATCAGTAATTGCCTGAATCATTGTCATTTGAGCCATGGCTTACTTCGACTCCTTTGCTTTGTAGATTTTATATTGCTCCTTGAGATGGAAAGGCATTTCTTCATACATGATTGACATGAGGTCTGTTACCTTTTGTCTCGGAGCAGCATCTGCTTTTTTAATAGCCTCTCGAATATCTTCTTTAGCTTTTTCGATTACTTCATTTTCTTTCTCTTCATTCCATAGACCTTTGTCTTCTAAGAACTTCCGGAAACGAACAAGAGGATCCTTCTTTTCCCACTCGCTATCCAAATCTGATGTACGATATCGAGTCGGGTCATCCCCAGCCATCGTGTGAGGGCCATAGCGGTATGTCATTGTCTCAATTAGAGTTGGGCCTTCTCCGTTAACTGCACGGTCGCGCGCATCCTTTACGGCTTTATAGACAGCTAATGGATCCATGCCATCAACCAGGATTCCAGGAATACCGGCTGCAACCGCTTTTTGTGCAATTGTTTTAGCTGCTGATTGCTTCTCAACTGGTGTAGAGATAGCAAACTGGTTATTTTGGACAATAAAAATCGCAGGAGCATTAAAAGCACCAGCAAAGTTGATTCCTTCGTAAAAATCACCTTGCGAAGCACCGCCGTCACCTGTATAAGTAATTGCTACAGATTTGGCACCGTTCTTCTTCATCCCAAGCGCTACCCCTGCCGCTTGGACATACTGGGCTCCAATGATAATTTGCGGAGAAATCACATTGACTCCCTCTGGAACCTGGTTGCCCTGGAAATGTCCTCTTGAAAACAGGAAGGCCTGGTATAAAGGAAGGCCATGCCAAATAATTTGAGGAACGTCACGGTAGCCTGGCAATATAAAGTCTTCTTTTTCGAGGGCATATTGCGACGCAAGCTGTGAGGCTTCCTGGCCTGCTGTAGGAGCGTAGAAACCGAGACGCCCTTGGCGGTTCAGCGAAATGCTACGCTGATCAAGGATTCTAGTATAGACCATTCTACTCATCAATTCCTGCAGCTGGTCATCACTCAGCTCAGGCATAGCCCCCTCATTGACAACCTTGCCTTCTTCATTTAAAATTTGGAGCATTTCAAATTGCTGCTCTACTGTCTCGAGCGTTTTTTTCGCATCGAATTGGGCGTTCTTTGTTTTAGAAGCCATGTTCTGCCACCTTTCCTTTCCTTCATCTGATATTTTCTGTTGACAAAACTCACTCGGGGTTTATTTTAAAGGGAATAGATACTTGCTTAGTTTGCCCTAAAGATTTCATATAATGTTTTTTAATAATAAAATCAAATTAGGCCTCTTCCACTCCAAAATGATTGGGCCGTCCTTTTCTTTTTATGGGGCCGCAAGCATACATTTATATAGTTTTCCACATTCCCCTTGCCAAAAAACATCTATTTTCTCCATCTGCGGCAAATTGCACTGTACCAGTTTTAAATCCCGGCATATTAATACAACAACCCCTACCTAATTGAGTGTACAACATCCGCCTTCAAACCGTCAACAAACATGAACTATAAATTTTCTACTATAATAATGTTGAAAATAAAGTTTGTGAAATTTCAATCTGTATCATAACAAAAATAAAAACTGTACTAGTCTGCTTTTCTGCTAATTATGTAGTAAGCTGACTGTTTTTCTGCGTGAAAAAAGCCGGGAAGGATCCCGGCTTTTTATGAATCTCCATCCAGCCCCGCCATTTTATAAAATGCAAGCTTTTCCTGGTTATATGTTTCTGTCAACTTATTAAATTTTTCGTTCGCTTCAAGAACTTTTGAATAGTGCGCATTCACGCTATTGACCTTCTTTTCAAGGTCCTCCAAAGTAATATCTTCTGATTTTAGGGAATTGTAAAGGTCCTCATCACCTTCAATCGCTTTCTTATATTCGTCATATAATGTCTTGTGCGCATCATAGCGTTCATTCATTGTTTTGATAAGGAAAACGGCCTTTTCCTTAAGTTCAGGGTCTTTGATTTTTTCCAAAGTGGATGAGGCTTCCTTGAATTGGTTCCGTGATTCTTGAATACTTTCTTTTTCCTTTTCAATATGGTCTTTTCTTTTCGCAGCCAGTGAAAGTGCCTCATCGGAAAGCTTTTCGATTTGAGCCTTTTCCTTCATACCCAAGCCAATTATTTTATCGAATAATTCATTTTCTTTTTTTTCAAGATCAACTAACGGATTTTGCTGGGCTTCAAATTCTTTCTCTGCGCTGACCGCATTTTCCATTACTTCATACATGCGCTCTTCGGGAGATTTTTGGCCCAGACAGCCTGTAAGAGCTAAAACAGTTGCAGCTAATAAGAAAAACAGCTTTTTCACCGGAGAAAACGCCAAGTTTTATCACTCCTTATCATAACAATTCTACTATATAGTTTGTTCCCATTTTTGACAACTACTTCTTAGTTGAAGGCATGTCCAACCCTCTTTATTTTTTTATTCTATAAAACGCTAAAATGACTGGGCAAAAGCCCAAACTGCAGAATGCCATGTTGCATAGGCTGTAATAGTCGCCCGGTAATGAGGGCCGGCAAACATCGCGCGGGGAGGTTCGTTTTATGTACGGTTATTACGGATGTGGATATGGATATCCCGCCGGAGTCGGCGGCTGTGGTTTTGGCAGAGGATTCGCCTTAATCGTTGTGCTTTTCATTCTGCTGATAATTGTCGGATGTGCTTGGCTCTAGTGGGGGGAGAGAAGGCCTTGCCTTCTCTTTTGTTTTTCCCGCTAATTCCATGGATAAGCTATTCGCCATTTTATCACCATCTGTATGTCCTTATTAACTTTTTGTAAATTGTTTGATAGACTATTGTCATGCTTCAATTCCTCTATTCTAAAGGACGAGGAAATGAATCAATGTATTTGTAATACAGGAGTGAACAAATATGATTACAATGGACGATATTATTCGCGACGGCCACCCTTCGTTAAGAAAAACGGCATCTGAAGTCCAACTGCCACCTTCTGATGAGGATAAACAGATTCTTTCCAGTTTACTTGATTATGTGATGAACAGCCAGGATCCCGTCATCGCTGAAAAGTATGGGTTACGCCCGGGTATCGGACTGGCCGCGCCGCAAATCAATGTATTAAAAAGAATGATTGCTGTTCACGTCCAAGATGACAAAGGAACCCTGCTTAGTTACGCTTTATTTAACCCCCGCATTGTAAGCCATTCGGTTGAGAAAGCCTACCTAACAGCGGGAGAAGGTTGCCTGTCTGTTGACGAGCCATACCCAAGCTTTGTCCCCCGGTATGCAAGAGTCACAATAAAAGGATTCAACCTTGACGGAACTGAACTCAAACTCCGTCTAAAGGGACTCTCCGCGATTGTTTTTCAGCATGAGATTGACCATCTCAACGGAATTATGTTCTATGACCATATCGACAAAAACAATCCGCATAAACCGATTGAGAATGCCATTGCAATAGAAAGATGAAAAGCTGCTCCGTTATTGGCGGAGCAGCTTTTTCATATATAGGTCGAACATAATTTTTACACAAATTAATCTGAAGAGTTGTTGATTGAAGCGGAAGGCACGAAGACTCCTGCGGGATGAAGCGGCAAGGTGGAGACCCCACAGGCGCCATAGCGCCGAGGAGGCTCCACTGACGCCCCGCGGAAAGCGAAGTGCCTGAAGCGCAAGTCAACCATTATATTCCATTTACAAAGAAGATATATAGTTCAACCTATATATAAGGTTAGCCCCAGGGGAAGAGATAATGGTAGGTCGATTAATAAAACTTGAATTAGGGTAAAAGAATAAAAACAAAGGATCGAATGACTTATTCAAGATTGCCGCATGTATACTTTTTTCAAAAATATTTGTCTAATTGCTAACAACTGCCAATCCCATCATTAACCATGAAATTTTTACACTTTCCGGCATATAATATTAGTAAAGAAAGGGCAGGATTTGCACAGCAAATTCACATAGGCCGTAAAAATTTACCTTATTTTACTCATCGTTGCTTTACTTTGGACAAGGATGGTTTAAAATAAGAGTAAGGAGATGATCCACTATGTTAAAGAAGCTAAGAAAAAAGCTTTTAAAACAGTGGAAAGATTTATTACGAAAAAAATCCATTGCCTAATGTTTTGAGCCCTTCAAACTTGCGAAGGGCTCCTTCCTTATTGTACATTGTTATGCAGCGGCACAATGAACGAAGTTATTTAATTCCCGGAAAGCCAGCAATCAGGCGATTGGCGGTTTCCAGGTATTTAAAGATAGAAAATGCAATGTGGAGACAGGAGCGAGTGTAAATGTTGTTCAAAATTTATTATCAAGAAAGATTGAATGAAGTGCCTATAAGGGAAAACACAAAATCCTTATATCTCGAAGGCGAATCGGAAAGGGCAGTTCGTAAAAAACTTTCCGGGAGAGGCTACAATATCGAGTATGTTCAGCAGGTGGATGGGGCTTACCTGCAGTATGAAAATCAAAATGAAGACTTTAAAGTATTGGAGATTTGATAATTTATGAAATTGGTTAAAAATGATCAAACCGCAGTTTTCGCTTTGGGCGGACTTGGAGAGATCGGAAAAAATACGTATGCAGTCCAATTCCAGGATGAAATCATCGTGATTGATGCGGGCATTAAATTCCCCGAAGATGAACTGCTGGGAATCGATTATGTGATTCCCGATTATTCTTATCTTGTTAAAAATGTCGAAAAAATTAAAGGTCTATTTATTACCCACGGCCATGAAGACCATATTGGCGGCATTCCTTACCTTTTACGAGAAATCAATGTCCCTATTTATGGCGGCAAGTTAGCATTGGGCCTAATCAAAAACAAACTGGAAGAACATGGATTGTTGAGAACTTCAAAATTAATTGAAATAAAGGAAGATGATGTAATAAAATTCCGGAAAACTGCCGTGACCTTTTTCCGGACAACCCATAGTATTCCTGATTCTTATGGAATTGTAGTGAAAACTCCGAATGGACAAATCGTCCATACTGGTGATTTCAAATTCGATTTCACTCCTGTCGGTGAGCCGGCTAATCTTACAAAAATGGCTGAAATCGGACGAGAGGGTGTTCTCTGCCTCCTTTCCGACAGCACCAATAGTGAAATTCCGGATTTCACGATGTCCGAACGCCGTGTAGGAGAAAGCATTGATGACATCTTCCGTAAGGTGGACGGCAGAATTATCTTTGCTACCTTTGCATCCAATATCCACAGGCTTCAGCAGGTTGTAGAAGCCGCTGTTGCAAACGGCAGAAAAGTAGCTGTCTTTGGAAGAAGTATGGAGGCCGCAATAAACATTGGCCAGGATCTTGGTTATATTCGCGCTCCAAAGGAGACCTTTATTGATGCCCAGCAAATTAATAGGATTCCGGCAAATCAAGTAACCATCCTCTGTACCGGCAGCCAAGGTGAACCGATGGCCGCCCTTTCCAGGATTGCCAATGGGACACACCGCCAAATCCAGATCAACCCTGGTGATACGGTAGTCTTTTCATCTTCCCCAATTCCTGGGAACACAATAAGCGTTAGCCGGACGATTAATATGCTGTCCCGCGCGGGGGCTGACGTCATCCATGGAAAACTTAGCAATATCCATACTTCAGGGCACGGGGGCCAAGAAGAACAAAAGCTAATGCTCCGTTTAATTAAGCCAAAGTTCTTTATGCCGATCCACGGGGAGTTCAGAATGCAAAAAATGCATGCTCAACTTGCTGTTGATTGCGGAGTATCTAAGGAAAATTGCTTCATTATGGATAACGGTGAAGTGCTTGCCCTTTCCGAGGATAGCGCGGAGATTGCCGGCAAGATTCCCTCCGGCTCTGTCTACATTGATGGAAGCGGAGTGGGTGACATTGGAAATATCGTTTTGCGGGATAGAAGGATCTTGTCTGAAGAGGGCCTTGTCGTTGTTGTAGTTAGCATTAATATGAAGGAATTCAAGATTGCCTCAGGTCCTGACCTGATCTCGCGTGGATTTGTTTATATGCGCGAATCTGGAGACCTCATCAATGATGCACAAGCTCTTATTTCAAAACACCTGAATAAGATAATGGACCGCAAAACGACTCAATGGTCGGAAATTAAAAACGAAATAACCGATACACTCGGGCCGTTCCTATACGAAAAAACAAAACGCAGGCCGATGATCCTGCCGATTATTATGGAAATATAGAAAAAGGAAGCTTGCGCTGGCGCAAGCTTCCTTTTTTTTGATATACATTGCTAATTATTCAATCACTTTTTTCCGGAACCTTTCGATGTCCGAATCAGCACCTATGATAATCAATATATCACCGAGCCAGATTTTTTCACTGGCCATAGGCGAAACAATAATATCCTCGCCTCTTTTGATCGCTACTATATTGAGCCCATATCTGGCTCGTATATTTAAATCAATGATTGTATGTCCGCCGAGCTTTTCATTCGCGACAATTTCTACGATGCTATGTTCATCTGAAACATCCAGGTAATCCAGAACATTGCTTGTCGAAATATTATTCGCAATCCTGATTCCCATATCCCTCTCGGGGTGGGCCACCATATCCGCGCCGATTTTTAACAGCACTTTTTCATGGTAATCATTCAAGGCTTTCGCCGTAACATGTTTTACGCCAAGTTCCTTCAAAATCAAAGTCGTCAAAATGCTTGCCTGAATATTATCGCCTATCGCTACAATGACATGGTCAAAGTTCCTAATTCCAATCCCCTTTAAAACGGCTTCATCGGTCGAATCCCCGAGAATCGCATGGGAGGCGATTGAAGCGTATTCATTGACTCTCTCCTCATCATTATCCATCGCAAGGACTTCCATTCCTAGTTCGGATAACCTGCGGCAAATGCTTCCACCGAAGCGGCCAAGTCCAATGACTGCAAAATCTTTCTTCACATAAATTCCCCCAAGGAACAATCTTTCCTCCTATAGTATCAAAAAAACAAGGAAACTGGAATATTACTTTGGGCTGACGGTTCAGTAAAACAAGCGCTATTCCCTTCTTTTCACTTTTTTTAAAAAAATGAAAATAAGGAATCCAATCGCGGTCATCGTAAGGAAAACAGGAAGATTACCAAAAAGAAAGACAATTAGACTCGAAAAAAAGGATAAAAGAAAATTCATACTGCTAATAAATTGTTTCTCTGTCCGTTCCCACGTATTCAACTCACTAGGAACAGTACCTTTTGCAACTACTTTATTCTCGAAAAAGGAAATCGTAATGGTTGACATGGAAGCTTGATTTTCAAAGTATTTAATCTTCCCGGTCAATTGCTCAATTTCTTCCTGCACAGCCCCGAGATCTGAAGAGATTTTTAGAAGATCTTCAGTCTTATCAGCATTTTTCATAAACTCCAGCAGTCTCGCCTCAACCGCCCTTTTCGATTTCAGCCTGGACTCAAGATCCACATATTGCTCCGTCACATCCTCACCGCGGACTACCCTGTCAAGTACTTCGGCGGCTTCCCCTTCTGCCTCATGCAAAAAAGCTTCAAATTTATCAGCAGGTATTCTAATTGTCATATTCCCACTCAATTGTTCGTCTCCGTCCCTCGAAACAGTTGAATTTACAATATAGCCGCCAAACTGCTCTGCTTTTCTTTCCAACATACTTTGTGCTTCTTTAAAGTTCTTCACACGGACATGCAATTCCGCCTGCCGAATGACCATTCTGTCACCGGATTTTGGTTTTTCACCTTCGTTTTGCTCAACTTGTTTATCGCTGCCCCCCCTGTCTTCAAAAGAGCTGTCAGCCCCTCCTGAAGAGTTCCCCAACTCCCTTGACGAGCTATTCCCATCTGCTTTTCCCGACAGTTTGGCATCTTCCGATTGGTTGTCTCCACTGCAAGCGCCCAAACTAGCCATCAAGACTAAAAGGAAGAAGAAAAATAAGGGTTTTATCCGAGCCATCATCTCACGCTCCTATCTACCTTTATATAGTAGACGTAGACCCGGCATGTTAAGTGGCAGAAAAAAAGAGCTGGGTCAAATCCAGCTCTTTAAACTTTTCTATTCATTTTTCTCCAATTCATCCAGTACACGGTTTACGCGCTTTTCTAGCATCTTCATGCCGCTTCCCCCTGCTTGGAAATGACGCAGCTTCCCTTCACGATCAAATACGTAATAGGCAGGGACATACTGGTTTTCAAATGCGTCTGTCAGCTTATGCTCGCTATCAACAAAGATCGGCTGGGTAATGCCATGCTCCGCCGCGGTCTTTTTAACCTCTTCCATGTTTAAATCATCTTCAGACCTTGGCATGTGGACAGCTACAACATTCAACTTATCCTTATAGTCGTCACGGAATTGGTTCACCTGAGGCATCGCTTCCTTGCAAAGATGGCAGCTGACCGACCAAAAGTGAATGAGGGTAGGCTTTTCTCCAGTTAATTCTTCCCTGGTAACTTCCCCATTCAGCCATTCAACAGCACCGGTCAATTCCGGCATCGGTTCACGTAATTTCATTATATTACCTCCAAATCATGTTCTAATTTTGCGAAAAAAAGACCTAACATTTAAATGGTTAGGTCTTATCAGTGATCAATGATTGATTCCGCCTTCAGGTTTAAGGTTGTTTATATTTTTAGAGTTTCCTGGCCCGGCTTCCAGTTTGCAGGGCAGAGTCCGCCTGTTTGCAGAGCCTGGAGGACACGGAGTGTTTCGTCTACGTCGCGGCCAATGTTGTTATGGTTCACAACGGAGTACATCAGCTCACCCTCTGGACTAATGATAAAAAGGCCGCGGAGCGCAATTCCTTCTTCTTCAATCAGAACGCCATAGTCACGGGAAACAAGATGGTTCGTATCTGCCGCCAGCGGATAATTAAGGTCGCCCAGACCATTATCCTTGCGATCAGTTTTAATCCAGGCAAGGTGCGTGTGAATCGTATCCGTGGATACGCCAATCACTTCTGCATCAAGGTCTTCAAACTCGTCATAGCGGTCAGAGAGGGCCGTAATTTCAGTTGGGCATACAAATGTGAAGTCCATCGGGTAGAAGAACAACACAGTCCACTTATCATTTTTCATGTTTTCTTCAAGGCTGACTTTCTTGAATTCTTTATTCGGCATAACCGCATCCATTTCAAATCGCGGCGCCTGTTTTCCTACCATGCGTTCTGGCATGAAGATCCCTCCTAATGAAGTAGTTCGAGATGGCAGCAAGTTCCATTTCTCTCTCACACTGACAATTATAGGCCAAGCTCTAATTGTAGTCAAACTAAACAAAGAATAAATTTAATTAAATAATAAGTATTGCCTGCAAAACGGACTCTATTAGGTTTACCCAAGATCTCCTATGTTACGCTAATAAATGACCCAATAATCAGTTTATCATAACCAAATAAATACGAATAATAGTCTGCTTACATTTTAGCCATTTGGATGACTTCAAGGCATAATCCATCAAACTGCAGAGACGGAACAAAAGCGCAGGCGCCTTCGTGACAGGCAATAAACGCCTCGAGACAGGCACAGATCGCCTGTCTCTGCGATGCAAATTCCTGGAAGCTTTCCTTTGTGTCCCTGCGATGATTATTCTGAGGAGTTTTCCTTTGTGGTCATCGCCGTACAAACAGGAAGGGCTTCGACTGAGATAAAGTGAAACTTCCATCAGCGATTTTTGCTGATGGTTAGTCCCGTTCTAGTGCCGCTAATTCGCCAAAGAGCACGGCGACTAAGCGGCACTACGAACCCGATTGGTTCAACTAAGCCGCTGAAATGCACAGCCGCAAGTTTCACTGTATCTCACGAATCGGACCTTTAGGGTCAGTTGCCAACGGAGGAGGCTTGACTTCCCCTTAAGAGTGGGATAAAGGAATCACGAAGAGCGAAGCTACTACCTGCAGTACTTCATGAATTAGCATCTGTGAAGTCCTTCATGGGCTTTGCGGCGAACTGAAGGTAAGCTTCCTGAATATGCTATGGCGCAGGAGCACTAAGCGCATTCGTGCATGACTTATCGTAGGGAGGAGACCTGAAGTTTACGCACGCATAGGCGCTGAAGCAAGATGTAGCCATGCAAGTTAACGTCCTTCATGACTATACTGGGAAACCAACTCAGTAAATGCCCTAACCTGCTTTAATTCAAATGCAGACTCATAACCAAGCAGCCAAGTGTCACGCTTGATTGGCCGCCCATCCTGGTCTAGGAGAGGAAGTTTATAAATTTCTGTTTCCTCCCCGTTTAAGGTTATTTCGGGAAGAATGGCATACCCAATGCCGTTGATAGCCATTTGTTTACATGTTTCAATTTGGTCAACCACGACAGTTCTTTTTGGCGGAAAAGTAAATTGTCTGTGCCACCAGTCCTGTATTTCCTGATAGTAATTCGAGTCGCTTTTAAACTGAATAAATGGGCGGTCGGTTTTCACTACCTCTTCCATACTGGAAATTTCCCTATCGACAAGAAACAGCCTGTCCTCAAACAAATGGATTTTCTTGCCCTTCCATTCGGGCGTTCCCCGGATGATGCCTATGTGTACTTGTTGGTCATAAAGCGACTTGAGAATTTCACTGCTCCAGCCTGTTACAAGGGATATTTTTGCCTGGGGATAACGTTCTATGTATTTTTTCAAAACTTTAGGCAGCCAGTGCTGGCCGACGATGGTGGCGACGGCAATCTTCAATGTGCCGGAAACACCGGATTCCATGGAACGGATGGACTCTCTTACCTTTTCTTCTTCTTTTAAAACCCCGTTTACAAACCTGATTATCTCTTCTCCTTGCGGGGTTAAAGTAAGCCCTTTTTGTGACCGGATAAACAGTTTCGCCGCCCAATCTTTTTCTATTGATTGCAGGCGCTGTGATAGTGCCGGTTGAGAAACAAATAAACGTTCCGATGCTTTGCGCATATTCATTTCCTGAGCAAGTACGGAAAGCAAATGAAATTCTGAAAGCGAGGACATTCCAATTCCTCCATAAGTTTTTCTTATATTATAGCGCAAATGAAACATGAATAAGAAATTTTACAAAGAAGAAAGCCCGGGAAAATCCCGGACTTTAGGAAGGTCGTTTTTTTGGCAAAAAGAAAATTAATACGATGCTAATTATCGCAAATAAAAGGACACCCAAATAAACAGTATGAAGGGAAACCGTAAGCCCGTCCTGCAAGAGTACCTTCACTTCGGCGGGAAGGGATGTCCTTTCATTCGGATCGAGGAGGAGGTTGGCTGTTTCGAGTGTCGGGCTATCCTCCCCGCTTGTCCCATTTTCCTCCAAATAAGACATGAAGCGGCTATTCAATATGCCACCAAGTAAAGCCGCACCGATTGTATTCCCAAGGTTTCTCATAAACATATTGGAGGCTGTCGCTATCCCTCTTTGCTGCCAGCTGACCGTACCCTGAATGAGTAGGATGAATGCTGTTGAGGTTAAGCCCATCCCTACTCCTGTAACGAAAGAGCCGGCAGCCGCCCAGATAGGCCCGGCAGTAGGAGTCATCATTGCAAAAAGGGCGCCTCCCGCCACAAGGCAAACCCCTCCAATCAAGGAAGTAAACCGATAACCTTTGGCCAATGCCAGCCTTCCCGACACTGTTGCAGCAATTGGCCAGCCTATTGACATTGCCGTCAAGGCAAAACCAGCTACAATCGGGGACTGTTCCATGACGCCTTGAACGAAGGCGGGCAGGAAGCTTGATATGCCAATTAGCATCACTCCTGTTGTCAGTGAAACGGTATTGGCAATAAAAATTGATTTTTCTTTCCAAATGGAAAAAGGCATCATTGGTTCAGCTGCCCGCCGCTCTTGAACGACAAACAGAGCGATGGCGGCAGCGCTAACGGAAAACAAAAGGATTGATGGCAAGGATACCCAGTTCCAGCGGTGGCCGCCTTCAACCAATATATACATTAAGGAAGAGATTCCTATTGTAATGAGAATCGCACCAAGGTAATCGATTTTATGCTTTTTCTTCACAACCTGCTCATGAAGGAAAAACCATAGGCCGGCCATGGATAAGATACCCAGTGGAATATTGACCCAGAAAACATAATGCCAGCTGACATACTCGACAAGGAAACCGCCGATTGCAGGTCCAAGGACAGCTGAAATTCCCCATACGCTCGAAAGATAGCCTTGAATTTTCGCTCTTTCTTCCGTGCTGTATATATCACCTACAATTGTTGTTGCGATTGGCATGACCGCACCGGCACCGACCCCTTGAATCAGTCTGTAAACAATCAGCATTTCCATTGATTCGGCAAATCCGCATAGGATGGTGCCTATCATAAACACAGTAAGCCCAAACAGGAGAACTGGCTTTCTTCCAAATAAATCAGCAAGTTTTCCATAGATCAGTACTGTAACGGCATTCATTAACAAATAAGAGGAGAACACCCAGCTATAAAGGGAGAAACCTCCCAACTCGCCAACAATGGCGGGCATTGCGGTCGAGACGATGGTTGCTTCTATTGCCCCCATGAACATGGCGAGCATGACAGCGGCAAGTACAAACGGCCTCCTCGTTCTCTTTGTTTTTCTAATTGGAGCATTCAGAGCCTCTCCCACAAACTGCACCTCTTTCAAATATAACTTTTACTAGTAAAACAATAGAGCCCCCAACTGGGAGCCATATTGTCTTTTCATTCAGTTTCTAATTCTTCTTATTCAGTTTCTTTAAATGTTTGTTTAACTGATTTAAAACCGTACTTCTAGGAAGAATGCCCTCAAAAAGGCCATCTCCTGACTCTACACATAAAAAAGGATTGTTAATGAGCAGTTCAATGCAACGGGTAACGGAAGAGTCCATCCTTACCCTTGGAACAGCCCGAACCATGATTTCCTCAACCCGTTTTTCTTCAAGCTTTTCAAATTCAATCCGCTCCAGCCCTAGTATGGAATCCATAATGAGCCTCGTACTGATTAAGCCGTGAAGCCTGTAATGAGGATCGAGTACTGGAATGGCGGTATAGCCGCTTTTTGTAAGCACCAGTAATGCGTGCTGCAAATTGTTGCCGACTTGAACATGGGCTACCCGCTCGGATGGAATCAATAAATCCAGAATGCTAATTTCCAAAAATTCACTACTATGAAGACTAATCATCGCCGAATACTCCTCAAATTTGTTATACACCGTATCTATTCTAACACAGTTTTTCATGTTGTTGGTTTATTTACTATATGAGGGACCCAAGGAAAAAGGAACCCGCATCAGGTTCCCTTGTTCTCTTTTAGGTAACTATTGATTCCTCTACTATTTATAATTCATTTACCAAGCAAGGTTACATCTAGCTTCAGCGCCTACGCGTGCGCAAACTTCAGGTCTCCTCCCTACGATAAGTCATGCACGAATGCGCTCACGCTCTTCGTGATTCCTTTATCTCAGTCGAAGCCCTTCCAGTTTGTACGGCGATGACCACAAAGGAAGGCTCCCGGGAATAATCATCGCAGGGACACAAAGGAAAGCTCCCAGGAATTTGCATCGCAGAGACAGGCGATCTGTGCCTGTCTCGAGGCGGTTTTTGCCTGTCACGAAGGCGCTTGCGCTTTTGTTCTGTTACTGAATCAAATCGAAAATTTCAATCGTCATCATATCAATATTATCGAATTGGTAGCGCTTCGGCTTTTCCTTATCATTATAAACTTCCAGTTCAAATGTTTCAGTCTTTGGTTGGAACGTGACTTGGCATTTCCTTTCACCATTTACTTCAAAATACCTCTGTGCCGGTTCACCGCTCCCAGACTGTTCCTGCAAATTCTTCAGCCGTGTAATAATTCCTTGTAGCTGTGACATACTTTCTCTCCTTTCAAACACAAACAAGCGTATGCTATTAGATTTCTCAACAAGCAAGTTTCTATCCATTCATGAACTTAGGATTTATAGAAATACCCTAACCTTGTTTGCCAATATAAACAGCATAAAGTAAGTTTGCAGTTACATACAAGTAAAATCTAATGGAATTTCTAATTTTTTCGATTTAATAAAAATACCGCCCTATAAATTACGGGCGGCCAGGAATTAATTTTCTAGTACCAGCAGTCCATTTTAATTGTTAAATAAATCCCCAAATCCGTATGAGTGATTAGAGCCCAGAAAGGCCGCATACTGGAACACGGTTGCAATTGGGTTCATTCCAATTTGAAATTGAATAGAAGCCGCTTCAGCTTCCCCGCTTATTTCGGTTTTTGCGGCAGGAGGGATGTTTACCGATATTGTTTCGCTTTTCATCTTTGCGGACTTGTGTAGAATAGACTCAGGTATCTGGTTGTATAAATACTCTGATACCTTCCAAGTGCCCTTTTCTTTTTCTAGTAGCAAGCCCTCATAATGGTCTTCATAGCCAACAGGTCCTTCCGTGTTTGCCGGAAAAAATTCAAATACGTATGCCTTATCCTGGTCAATAACAACCTCAGTAGAGTTCGAAAACTCATAATAAGGGATATAAAACTGGGCAAAATCCGAACCGTACGTAACATACTTGCCGTTTTCCTCTATAACATTCGCATCCCAGAAAAGTGCTTTATAATCATCAGTAAAGTACGGCGAAAGCACTTCATCAATTTCTTTCTTTGTCCTAAGCTGCTCACTTAAAGACATTTGCGCCTCATACCCTTTTTTAAGCGACGTTAAAATTTCATCCCTATCTGTTCTTCCTGTTTCAGCCTTGGAATAAACAGGCATGAACAAGATCAATGCACATATGAACACTAACGCTTTTTTCATACTCTATCTCCCCTTGTTTTCTCTTAGTGCCAAGTATTTTTATTCGTCGGGTTGACTGCCTACAGAGTGTGTAACAATTACAAACGAATGATTTGACAAAACTCATATGTTACTCTATACCCTCTGAACGGCCTATGTAACCAGGCCATTCGCACCTCGAGAAAAACAGGAAGGAAGTCCTGAGTTAAAACTTTTCTAATCCGGTTATTTAATATGTTACAAAATCCAATAGGTACCTGGTCAATGCCATGCCTAAATGACATTTAAAATGGATGTTGGTTCAGCCATTGCCCGCCATCGATTGTGATACAATCCCCATTTATATACGAAGCTTGAGGTGAAAAGAGAAACAAAGCCAATTCAGCAATTTCCTCAGGCCGTCCAAGCCGTCCAAGCGGGACGTTGTCAATCGTCCTTTTCGCGGCATCCTCGGACTCCCACAGCTTTTCAGCGCCACCCGTCCGTTCAATCGGGCCAGGAGCGATAGCATTTACTCGGATCCCATACTTTCTGCCCCATTCCACAGCAAGCGTCCTTGTCATTGATAGGACCCCGGCCTTTGCCGCAGCGGAATGTATGACCCCAGCTCCAGCCCCCCAAGCATACGTGGCTGCCATATTGATCATCCTTCCCTCGATTTCTTTTTCAATCCAGTACCTGCCAACCTCACTGCTGCAGTAAAATGTCCCATTCAGGACAATATCAATGACTGCTTTCCAGCCGTTTGGCGACAGCTTTTCTGCGGGACACAGAAAGTTCCCGGCGGCATTGTTAACAAGAAAATCGACTTTGCCGAACTCGCGGATTGTCTCCTTTACCATCCGGGTTGCATCCTCTGGTTTCCTGACGTCCATTTCAATTGTTAAAACCTTGCCCTTTCTATCTGTCATTTCATCTTTCGCCTTCACAAGTCTTTCATGAGATCTGCCTGTGATGGCAACATTCGCACCAGCATCTATGAATTTTTTTGCCATGTATTTCCCCATTCCATTAGAGCCGCCGGTAACAATAACTGTTTTACCTTTCATTTCCCCGAACCTCCTCCACTATGTTACATAAAGCTTAGCATACCCCTGGATACTTTCCGAAAATTTACACTACTTCTGAATGCGGAATTCACTTCTTTTCTTAATTTAATTTTGCTAGTATTAAAACTACGTACATATACTCTAAATGTAGCGAGAATGATAGGCTGGGAGATAGTAATGAAAAAACAAACGCGGAGGTCTTTTATTAAATCACTTTTGGGAGGCGCGGCAGCGGTTTTCGGCTTAGGCACATCTGGATATTTTTATGCGAAGGAAATCGAACCTGTCCTCCTCGACATTCAATCTCTTGACATATCCCATCCACTTATCCCCAATAACTTTAGCGGAATTCGGATCATCCAATTCAGCGATACACATTTAGGCTTCCAATACACGCTGGAACAGCTTGAGCAATTGTCGAAAAAAATCAATAAATTGCAACCGGATATTGTCATTTTCAATGGTGATTTAATGGATGAACCGAATAAGTATCGTTCAATTGAGAAGATTATTCCTATTTTGCAAAACATAAAAGCACCTTTGGGGAAATTTTCAGTTTATGGAAACCACGATCATGGCGGGTACGGAACTGAAATTTATAAAAAGGTAATGGAAGATTCAGGATTCCTGATACTCCTTAATGAAAGTGCTGCTATTTCCATAAAAGGACAATCATTATTTTTGGCCGGAATCGACGATGCCATGCTCGGAAAGCCAAATATTGAAAGAGCTATTGGTCATATCCCGGAAAATGCTTACAAAATATTACTATCCCATGCTCCCGACCTGGCTGATGAAGCTTCACAATACGGAATTCACCTCCAACTTAGCGGCCACAGCCATGGCGGACAGATTAAGATTCCTTTTTTCGGTGCATTGGTCAAACCACCCTTTGCGGAAAGGTACCACGAAGGCTTTTATAAAGTTGAAGGGAATATGCCTTTAACTCTTTATGTGAATCGCGGCCTTGGAACAACAAGACTGCCCTTCCGTTTCATGGCTAAACCTGAACTGACTGTATTTACATTAAAAAAACTGTCTGACCAAAATTAAAAAGTCCTTTATCAAGGGGATAAAGGACTTTTCATTAGCTATATTCTTGTAAAACCATTGGCAGACTCAGGTATTTCTCTTCTGCTTCGTTTGCGGGCAGCGGCTTTGAGAAAAAGTATCCCTGTGCTTTATGGCACTCTTCTTTTGTGAGAAAGTCAGCTTGCAAAGCTGTCTCCACGCCTTCTGCTATGACTTCCACGCCCAGGCTCTTGCCTAGGTGAATAATGGCGGAGGCAATGGCAGCATCTTTATCGTTTCCAATTATGTCCTTAACAAAGGATTGATCAATTTTTAGTACATCAATCGGGAACTGCTTTAAGTAGCTTAAAGATGAATAACCTGTGCCGAAGTCGTCGACTGCTATTGTAATTCCAAGTTTTTTTAACTTTTTTAGGGCGGGCACCGCTTCATTTGTATTCTCCATGGAACCTTCTGTTATTTCAATTTCCAGGCTTGATGGATGGACATTGTGCTTCTCCAGCGCGTTTTTCAAGTATGAAATAAAATTAGGCTGCTGCAGCTGTTTCGGAGAGATATTAATTGCCACCCTGAAATCAGTATATCCTTTTTTATTCCAAAGACGAATCTGTTTGCAGGCATTTTCAATCACCCAATTCCCGATTGAAATAATCAGGCCGGTATCTTCTGCCAATGGAATGAATAACCCTGGCGAAACAGGCCCAAGCTCAATCGAGTTCCAGCGGAGAAGCGCTTCGAAACTCCTGGCTTTTCCTGTTACCAGGTCTATCTGTGGTTGGTAGTGAAGGAAAAGCTCTCCCTTTTCAATGGCTTTTCTTAGATGAGTCTCAATCGCAAGAAAATTTGTAATCGCTGAATTCATATCAGTCCTATAAAACTGATAATGCGCACGCCCTCTCTCTTTCACTCGGTAAAGAGCCTCATCAGCATTTTTTAAAAGAGTTTCCGCATCTCTCCCATCGCTGGGATACATGCTAATGCCAATGCTTGGGGAAATATAATATTCCTGAGAATTAAAATAAAATGACCGTTTAAACATGGACAATATCCGTTGGGCAAAAAAAGCGGTAGCCTTCCTGTTTGTTTCAAGAAGAAGAATGATGAATTCATCACCGCCCTGCCTATAAACAAAGCATCTGTCATTTTGGCATTCAAGCAGGCGGCTTGACGTTTTTTTCAATATTTCATCTCCGACAAGATGCCCGAGTGAATCATTTAGATATTTAAACCGGTCAAGGTCAATGGAAATCAGGGCAAATTCCTTCCGGTTCCGGTCAGGTAAAAAAAGCTGTTCATTCAGCTTATCCAACAAAGCCCGCCTATTCAAAAGGCCAGTCAACTGATCATGGAAGGCCATATATTTGATCATCTCGACATTTTTTGATTGCTCTGAAATATCTCGGATGATAACATAAATTCCCCTAATTTCCCCAAACACGATAATAGGCACCGTTTTGATATGTAGAGTCAGCAGCTGCCCTTTTCTATGGGTGAACCGGCAATCCATTGATTCCAATGCCATTCCGCTCCCAGTGTTTTCAACGAGTGTTTTAAAGCTGGCAAAATCCGAATCAGAGACAAGGTCATAGATGGAAAAATCCAATAACTCTTTTTCATCATAACCAGTTAATTTAGCCGCAGCCGGATTGGCCTCCAGAATCCGGCCTTCCATATTAATAGAAAAAATCGCATCCATATTCTGGTCCACGATTGACCTGTATCTTTGGCCACTCTCAATAATTTTATTTTTTTCTTTTACATAATCCGTAACATCCCTTGTTATAGCGACGATATACCGGATTTCTCCATTAGGATCCTTTACAGGTGATAGAATCGTTTCCCCGTAAAATATTTCCCCTGAAGCTATGGTAGCGCTATCAAAAACGGTAATAAGAGCCGTACTTGAAAGAGCCTTTTCATATTCTCGCTGAAGATAGGAGTATACCTCATTCGGCAATGCCTCTTGAAATGTCTTTCCGATTGATTCCTGCGAAATGCCGGCCATTTTCATCCCGGATTGATTGGCAAATAAGTAGCGAAAAACAGGCCCTTCTTCGACCTTCATGATAAAAACCATATCTTTTATATGTTTAAAAATTAAATCAAAAATGACAGGTTCCAATTCGGCTCCCTGCATCCCTTCACTTTGAACATAGCCCAATACTTCATTGCTGAATTTCATCATATCACCCTCGGCTAGCAGCAGGATTCAGTTAATAAGGCAGCGGCCAGGGCCATCTGCTAAAATCTTTTAAACTTCGATAATATTCCGTATCTCTATCATACTATAAGAATATTGTGGAGTGGGAAAAAGTCGAAAAAATTCTTCTAATCCCTGGAAAAAAGTAGTTGCATTTTTTTAACAATTGACATATCATTATGATATATCAAGTTGATACATGGAGGCCTTTTAATGTCCATAGAACATACTATTCTTGCCGTCATAAGTTTTAAACCAAAGTCGGGATACGACATTAAAGCGGAATTTGAACATAAAGGAGCGGGCTTGTTCTGGGAAATGAGTTATGGCAGCATCTACCCTAAACTGAAAAAGCTCGAGGAGTCAGGATGGATTAAAGCGTACGAAAACAATTTACAAGGGAGAAAAAGAGTTTTGTATGAACTAACCCGCGAAGGATGGGATGAACTCGAAAACTGGCTTTATAAAACTCCTGAATATCCCTTAATAAAAGATGAGCTATTGATGAAAATGGCATCCTGGCATGAAGATTTGGATGCCCGCAAATTAATTGCTCATTTAGAAAAGCGTAAGGAAAAAAGCCAGGAACTTCTTGCATTCGTTAACTTTTGGCCCAATAATGGAACTTCCTATGTCAGCGGAATTGGCAAGCTTGCACTCCGGTATGAAGAATCGAGGCTCAGAGCAGAAATCGAGTGGATAGAGGATACAATCTCCGCCTTGGAGAAGGGTGATTTACCCGCTCCCCAAGACCCATTTGGGCTTGCGGAAGAAATAAAACAAAGGCGCAAGGACGCGCATAAAGGAGCCAGCGATCATGAAGGGTAATATGTTTTCTGCCTTAAAAAATAAGTCCTTCCGTTCCCTGTTCACTGCGCAGATTTTTTCTGATCTTGGCAATTGGCTGGACTTCATCGCCATTCAAGTTGTGATTGCCTATCATTGGGGGTTAGGTGAAGGAGCAATCGCTGCCGTCATTATTGCGATGGGACTTCCTTGGGTAGTCATTGGTCCATTCGCCGGGGTATTTGTTGAAAGGTTATCTAAAAAAACGGTGATGATTTCAAGCCTTGCTTTAAAGCTTGTTTTCGTTGCCGGCCTTTATTTTTCGCCAAATTTATATTTTCTCCTCTTCTTCGTCCTTCTTAAAGGAACGGCAGCAGCGCTTTATGATCCAGCCAGGCAAAGTATGATCCGGTCTGTCGTACCAGAAGATGAATTGCCTCAAGCAGTAACATTAAGCCAGCTTTCCGTAAACTCAACAAAAATCATCGGACCCGCACTTGGCGCCGCACTTATTTCACTATTTGGAGCAAAGAGTCCTTTCTTATTTGAAATTGCCGGATTTTTCATTGGTCTCCTGTTTTTATTCTTGCTTCCTAAAGTTGAAAAACCCCATGTAGTACCCAATCTGGAACAAAAAAAGGAAAATAGTTCGTTTCGAAAGGAATTCTTGGCAGGCATCCGCCATATATACATTACTCCCTTATTAAAGTTATCTGTGATCCTTTCCGCAGCAGCATTTTTTATCATCTTTTTATATGACGGACTGTTCGTTTTTATCGTAAAGGAAATTGGCTTTAACGGCGAGGAATTTGGGCTTTTAGTGAGCGCTGTAGGCTTTGGCAGTGTGGCAGGCTCTATTCTATTAGGAAACTGGACAAAATGGAAAAGCCTCCCCATTCAGCTAATGGCAAGTTCATCCTTGTTCAGCGGCACCTTGATCGTAGCAATCGGGCTGGGCGGCTTGAAAATTTTCAGTCTTCCGCAAGTTGGCTGGATGGCCGGCGCTTTTCTGTTAGGATTACTCGGCTCGAGCCAATCGGTCCCTTATGGCTATGTGCTGCAGTCCCAAACACCAGGCGATATGATGGCGAGGGTATCCGCCGCGGCGGCATCCATCCAGACTTTTTCAATGCTCATAGCTCCAGCAGCGGGAGCCATGCTCGCAAAAATGATAGGAGTCTCATATGTTATGGTCTGGGCAGGAGCGTTAACCAGTCTTTTAGGGTTGGGGATTTTGTTAACACGGTTAACGGCGAACCAAGCACAAACAGCAAAATTAAAAGCATAGCAGAGCGCCATAGACTGGCGTTTTTTTAAGGAATAGTTTCAATTTACATGTAAATAAGGCTATAATAATAGAAAAAGTTAAAATGAAAGGAGACTTTGCTTGAATAGCAAACATACCAATTCTTCAGAAAATCATTTTTCTATAAACAACCTCTCCCAAGCCATTTTTATTGTCAATCGGCATGCGAAGACAGCTCCCGATCCAAAATTCTTGTATCTCCTAAAACATGAAGCAATAAAAAAGCTACTTCTTGAGGGCAAAGCAAAAAAAATCGGCCTCCATTTTTCAAATAACCCAAGGAACAGCAGACAGCAATCCGATGTTCTCATTGGATGCGGGGACTATACATTCCATATCCCTCCTGAAAAAAAGGATTTTTCAGAACTGCCGCATCTTGGCTCTCTTGATGGGCTGACGAGGAATCCTAAAACAGCCCTTTCACTTACGAGGGCAAAAACTCTTCTGAAGTCCTACACCGGAATTTCCGAGCCCCAGCAGCCCCCACGCGGTAAGCGATCCTATCAGAAACCCGTCTTCAAGAAGCTTGGAGAAAGCTATTGACCAGAAGGAGTACGGAAAGAACAAAAAGCCGGCATGGCCGGCTTTTTGGGGTTTATTCTTCTTTTATCCTTCTGTGTACCAAAAGACCAATTGCAGTGAGGATAATGAGCGACCCCAGCGCCATTCGGCTTGCAATATTCCCGTAATCGGCAAAGGCCAACGTAATACTTCCATAAAGCAATGGTCCGATAATGGAGGATACCTTTCCGGAAAAAGCGAACAACCCAAAGAATTGCCCCCGTTTATTTTCAGGCGTCAAATCGACAATATACGTCCTCGTTGTCACCCACATCGAGCCAAGAGCAACCCCAAACATACTGCCGGCAACCCAGAACATAGCCCCGTTTACCGCCAAAGTGGCAATCACCAGTGCGACTAACAAGAGAATCCCTACATAATAAACCGCTTTTCTGGCTCCTGTTTTCTTCGTAACATACCCAAAAATAAAAGAGCCGATGATACTGGAAACGGTTGAAACAAGATAAAGGAGAATGAACTGCCCTGTGGAAAAACCGACAATCGTCTTCGCGTAAACAGCCATCATAGCGATGGTTGTAGCGATTGAGTCATTCAGGAAGAAGTAAGCAATCATAAATGTAAAGATGTTTTTATGGGCCTTCATTTCCTTAAATGTTGTAATAATTTCCTTATAACCCGTCAAAAAAGGCTCTTTTTTCGGTGAAGGGTGCGGTTTGTCTTTTACAAAAAAGAATAATGGCAATGAAAAAATGAGAAACATGATTCCTGAAGGGATAAATGCCTCATGAAAACCATCATCACCCACAAATGGATAAACCGTCAGCCCTACAAGTGTTCCCACATACCCGACCGCTACCCCAAAACCTGAAATAAGCGGAATTTCCTGCCTCGTACCTAAATCTGAAATCATTGCATCATAAAAAACTAGGCTTGAATGGTAAAAAAACTTTGCAATAACGAATAATAGAAGGACTGTTACAAGTGGAATTGGCATGCCAAACCATTTTCCGGAGAAGCTCGCACCTCCGAAGACGCCCATAAGGATGGTCGCTGCAGCTGCGATAATCGTAAAAATGATAATGTACTTCCTTTTTTGCCCTGTCCGGTCAATCATAACTCCATAAAGCGGCGAAAATAGGACGAGGAAAAAACTTGCAACCGCATTAGCATAGGAAATGAATGTACTGGCGATCTGATTTAACACCTCATTGTTTCCTATGGCTTCTGTCATATAAAAAGGAAAGAAAATTGTATTGATATTTGAGGAAAAGATCGTATTGGCAAAATCATATAAAGCCCATGAGAAAATTGGCAATGTAAAATAAAGCTTCCAGCCCGTCCTATTCATTACTGGTGTGGAAGTACTATTTTTTACAGTCTCTGTTTGTTCCATCGCTCCATCTCCAATCAATTCATCAATTCATCTCAAGCTAGTGTCCAGCCAAATTTAGTATAACATTATTTGTTTTTATTTTTTACAAATATTTAGAATATTTACTAATAAGAATTCATGTTATATAAAACGAACTAAATTTTTGAACGTTGTCGTTGAATTGCGCTTCACAAAGGAAAGCTTCTGAGAATAATCAACGCAGGGACAGGTGGTTTTTTCCGGTCACGAGGCACTTCGCTTTCCGCGGGGCGTCAGTGGAGCCTCCTCGGCGCTATGGCGCCTGTGGGGTCTCCACCTTGCCGCTTCATCCCGCAGGACAAATAGCTTCCTCGAATGGGCTTTGCACGAAGGAAATGCGTAGTACAAGGAAAGCTTCCGTGAATTGGCCTCGAAGGAATTATGCGATAGCATAATTCACGATTTTCGAGGAGTCTTCGTGCATTCCGCTCCATTCAACTATGTACAAGTTTTTAGTTCGGCCTATAACTACCTGTTGGAGTCCTATTTGAACTAATTAATAGTAAGCCCCCGCTGAAAAATCGCGGGGGCTTAATTTTTCAAGGTTGATTTTGCCAATATTTATAAATCGCCTGAGTGCCGCTGTTTTCTTCGCCTCTTTCAGCAAGCTGCTCATAGAGAGATTTCGCAAGGGCCAGCCCTGGCGCTTCCATTCCCATTTTGGCCGCTTCTTCTAAAGCGATTTTCATGTCTTTAATAAAATGCTTTATGTAAAATCCAGGTTCAAAGTTGCCATTGATAATTCTTGGAGCAAGATTTGATAAAGACCAGCTGCCTGCTGCGCCTGTTGATATACTTTTTAAAACATTTTCCGGGTCGAGGCCGGCGTTCTCGGCATACACAATTGCTTCCGCAACCCCAATCATGTTCGAGGCGATAGCAATTTGATTGCACATTTTCGTATGCTGCCCGGAACCTGCCTTCCCTTGGTAAACGATATTGGTTCCCATTTTTTCAAACAGGGGCAGCACTTCTTGGAAGGCTTCTTCATCCCCTCCTGCCATGATGGCTAGTCTCGCCTCCCTGGCACCGATATCCCCTCCCGAAACAGGTGCATCAATTGAGTACATGCCGCGCCGTTTCGCTTCTTCATACAGCCTAATCGCAAGCGTTGGTGTTGAAGTCGTCATGTCAATAAAGTAAGTGCCTTCTTTAGCCTGTTCAAAAAGGCCCTGCTCACCAAAGTACACTTCTTCTACATCATGCGGATAGCCAACCATCGTGAAAATAACATTTGATGTCCGCGCGGCATCGCCGGGCGTTTCTACCCAATCAGCACCGTGTTCAAGAAGTTTTTCCGCCTTTTCCTTTGTTCTTGTGAAGACAGTTACAGGGTAACCGGCAGCCAGTAAATGCCCTGCCATGCTACTGCCCATTACTCCTGTTCCAATAAAAGCAACTGATGCAGTTTCAGGTGTAAACATGTACTCAACCCCTCCTATTCTATCTATTCCCATTTTAGCAGAATATCAATTTTATGGGATTGCTTGTAGAGTAGAAAACAGGAATTAGACTTTGCCCTTCTTGTCCTCGGGTTTCAGGGTGTTCCACCTTACTAAGCCAGACAAGTGGGCAAGTCCTTTTCCTGTTCCCCCTCATCAAACCGTACGTGAGGT
>NZ_QWEG01000026.1 GCF_003515685.1 Neobacillus notoginsengisoli
TCGTCCTGAGCCAGGATCAAACTCTCCAAGAAAGAGTATGAGTTTAGCTCATAAAGTTACGTTGGCTAGTGATCCGAAGATCACTATATTATTGTTTGTTGACGCTTGTTTGTTTAGTTTTCAAAGAGCAATATATATCTGCTAGTGTCAACCTATGAGTTGCAATGAGCTAAGGAATTCTTTCTCCAAAAACCCTGCAGTGCAGAAGCACTTTCACTTAAAGGCGACCATATTAGAATAACATTTTGCAACGTTAAAGTCAACAACTTTTTTTCGTTGCGTTCACTGCTATTTAGCAGCGACTTTTAATATAATACAACCTCTTTAGATTTTGGTCAACCCTTTTTTAAAAGTTTTTTATCAAAAAACGTAAACCCAAAAACAGAAGAGTAAAATTCAAAAAAAAGAAAACCACATTTGTTAATAACGGGTTCTCTTTTGATATGCAATAGCGGAAGGAGTGCCAATTAATAAATAGAGACAAGTTGTTATTTATTATGTGATTTATCGTGCAAGATAGACTTGCACGTCCTCAGCCTATAATGAACATGTCAACTGCCACAAGGGCAGCCAAACCTGGTATTCCGAGGAATCCGGAGACTGTCGTTGTAAACAGATTAATGGGAATATGGACACCATATTGATTGCCAATTGTATTCAAAAAGAATAAGAGAACCGCTCCTATGATTAGCTTGATTACGGCTTGGCCTAACATCCTCCCCGTTTTCATCGGCGCACCCGCCACTAAAAGAATGATGATCAGGCCACCTATAATGGATATGACGTATATCGGCTCCAAACAAAAACTCCCCCTTTCCCGGGAACTTGTATTAAAAGCATATGTACAAGTTCCCTTGAAAAGAACGGGGAGTTTAAGATTCAGCGCTTTATGGAAACTTTACGGTTTTTTGCCTCTTTTAATAGAAAAAAGAATTTTGCTTCGGCAAGTTTTGCCTGGCAAATCACATCCTCGGAAGGATCAAACGATTTATCGAGGAGGGTCTTCTGCTGCTGCCGGTCAACCTTTGCCTTTTCTAAAAGATCAAGGTATTTTTCGTTAAATTCTTTGCGCAGCCGGCCTTTTCGCCGAAAAAACATCTTTCTTTACCCTCCATCCTTTAAAGCTCACGGCGGCCTTCGAGTGCTTTTGATAGAGTGACTTCGTCTGCATACTCAAGGTCCCCTCCAACTGGAAGGCCGTGGGCAATCCTGGTTATCTTGATGCCTGACGGTTTTAGCAACCTTGATATATACATAGCCGTCGCTTCACCTTCAATATTCGGATTTGTTGCCAGGATGACCTCCTGTACTGTTTCATCCTGAAGGCGCTTCAGAAGGTCCGGGATATTGATATCTTCTGGACCAATGCCGTCCATCGGCGAAATAGCCCCTTGGAGAACATGGTATAGCCCATTGAATTCTCTCATTTTTTCCATTGCAATAACATCTTTCGGATCCTGGACCACACAGATGACGCTTTTGTCACGCCGATCATCCTGGCAAATATAGCACGGATCCTGGTCGGTAATATGGCCGCATACGGAACAATAACTTAAATTCCGCTTTGCATTTACAAGCGCCTTGGCAAAATCAAGGACAGTATCCTCTTTCATGCTAAGGACGAAAAAAGCCAGACGAGCGGCTGTTTTAGGGCCGATCCCCGGCAATTTCATAAAGCTGTCAATCAGCTTCGATATCGGTTCAGGATAATGCATCATTTTTCCTCCTAGAACAAGCCTGGAAGGTTCATTCCTTTAGTAAATTGCCCCATTGTAGATTCGGATAATTTGTCCGCTTTATCCATCGCATCATTAAATGCGGCAAGAATGGTATCTTGGAGCATTTCTACATCTTCCGGATCAACCGCTTCCGGATCAATGGTAATATCAACCATTTTTTTATGTCCGTTTAAAACTATGGTTACCATGCCTCCACCCGCAGTTCCTTCAACGGTGGCTTCACCCAGCTTTTCCTGAGCCTCTTCCATTTGTTTTTGCATTTTCTGCATTTGTTTCATCATACCTTGCATATTACCCATTCCGCCCATACCTGGCATTTTGCGTTTCATACGTAATCAGCCTCCAATTTAATCTATTACCTGTATCAGCTCTCCGCCAAACAATTTCTTGGCTTCGTCGACTAATACATCCTCATCTTTTTTCGCTTCCGCTTCCTCTCCGCCTTCAACCTGATGATTTGAAAGGAAATTTTCACGGATCGTCAGCCACTGATCTTCCGGGACGCCGAGAATCGTAAATGTCCTGCCCGTCAGTTCCCGAAACCCTTCTGATATCGCTTCTGTAAATTTAGGGTTGTCCATCGCCATCTGGCAATGGATTTCATGTTTGAATTTAATAACAAGCGCATCCGATGATGAAGCCACAGGCTCCGCTTCATTTAAAAGGGCCGCATGGGACTTCATCAATTTACGGAGCATCTCGCCCCAATTGGTTTTCAACAATGTAAGATCGGCTTTTGTAGCATTCTTGAGGACTTCATTAATTCTCCCTGCCGGAGCCTGGAATCCTCTTCTTGCCACTCGTTGGGCTGGTTTTGGCTGATTGCCCGCCGGTTCACCTACTGAAGGAATCCCCTGTTTTCTCAACTCTTTCAATTCAGCTTCGAGCTTTTCAATTCTATTTAACAAGAGTGAAACCTGAGCTGAATCAGCTGCTTCTCCGGAGGAAGTAGAATTTTCAAGCTGGCAAAGCTTTACGATAGCCACTTCAAGAAAGATTCTTGGATGTGTTGTCCAACGCATTTCCTGTTGGGTTTTGTTCAACATCTCGATTAAATCATAAATTTGAGCTATTGAAAACTGGTTGGCCAGATCCCGAAACCCTTCATCGACTGATACTCTTTCCAACGACTCTTCAAGGGAAGGGGCCGTTTTATACAAAAGCATATCACGGAAAAATAAAATGAAGTCTTCAATAAAGCGCGAAGGATCCTTTCCATGGAAAAGGAGTTCATTCAAGGCGTCCAACCCTTTAGCAACATCCTTTTCGTGTACGGCTTCTCCCATATCATAAAGGAACCCTTGGGAAACGGAACCTGTCACAGTCAATGCATCTTCCACGGTTACACGTTCATGGCTGAAGGAAATCGCCTGATCGAGCAGGCTTAGCGCATCTCTCATTCCGCCCTCGGCTGCTCTGGCGATGATCGGCAATGCCGCTGGATCATATGCGGCGCTCGTTTCATCAGCAATCAGCTTCATCCTTCCCACAATGGCCTGAGATGTAATTCTCTTGAAGTCAAATCTCTGGCATCTAGAAACAATGGTTAGTGGTATTTTATGAGGTTCAGTTGTCGCTAATATAAACATGACATGTCTTGGCGGTTCTTCAAGCGTTTTGAGAAGGGCGTTAAAGGCACCGGTTGAAAGCATATGCACTTCGTCAATAATATAAACTTTATATTTCACAGAGCTTGGGGCATATTTTACTTTGTCGCGAATATCCCTGATTTCATCAACGCCATTATTCGAGGCAGCATCAATTTCAATAACATCCTGAATCGATCCGTCTGTAATACCGCGGCATGCGCTGCACTCATTACACGGTTCGGAGACCGGAGCCCGTTCACAGTTGACTGCCTTGGCCAAAATTTTCGCCGCAGTCGTTTTCCCAGTTCCACGCGGGCCCGAAAAAAGGTAAGCATGGGTAGTCTTTTGCTGCACCAGGGCATTCTGCAATGTCTGTGTAATATGTTCCTGTCCTACGACATCATAAAATGCTTGAGGCCGCCAGACACGGTATAATGCTTGATAAGCCACTGGCAATTGCCCCCTTCCTCTTTTTCTGCGGCTGCCGGGCTTTTAAAGGCAGTCTTTCCATTTGTTTATTATACCTTATCTTCATTGTAAAGTATAACTCAAACCTTAAGAAAAACGACCATTACCCAAGTCCAGAAAACACCGATTTCGCTACTACTCAGTATATATAAAACGAATATAACTTTTGAACATTGTCGTTGATTTGCGCTCCACAACGGAAAGCTTCTGAAGAATAATCATCGCAGGGACAGGCGGTTTTTGCCTGTCACGAGGCACTTCGCTTTCCGCGGGCCTCAGTGGAGCCTTCTCGGCACTTTGGCGCCTGTGGGGTCTCCACCTAGCCGCTACATCCCGCAGGACAAACATCTTCTTCGAATAGGCTTTGCACGAAGAAAATGCGATAGCATTATTCCCGATTTTCGAGGAGTCTACGTGCCTTCCGCTCCAATTAACTATGTACAATTCTTTAGTTCAGCCTATATAGAAAGAGTTTTTTTCACACACAAAAAACCCACCCCCGAAAAGGGATGGGTCTCTATTGTAAATTAAACTGCCGTGCACCTTCCATCGACTGGCATCCATAAGCGTTACTCAAGCAGTTAGCTCGGCCCAGGCAACCCTGCGGCACATGGGAGCGTCCACTTAATGCTGCTTCCTTCCAGACCTGACATGGTTCATGGATTCCCATTGCGCAGGACCAGGACGTCAACACCACTTACTTGAGGCAGCCCTACAGAGTGTCAGCCTCAGGAAGGGATTCAACCCCGCTAGAGCGGATTGCGGGTACAGGGCACCGCTACCTCCCCGTCTAGCACGGCAAAATTGAAACCTATTGTTAGGCGCCTTTATAGCGCCTTTTCAGTATACACAGTTTTACCCGAAAAATCAATGGCCTTTAGCTGTCAAATCCTGTATCCTCTTCTATCTCCGAAAGTTCGGCCCTACTTTTAGCTTCCTTCTTCTTCATCCGCAGCCTCCTAAAAAACGCTGAAAGCATCCCTCCGCATTCAGCTTCAAGAACCCCCGGATTGACCTCACATTGGTGGTTAAATCGGCTTTCATCCAGGAGATTCATCAGTGTTCCAGCACAGCCTCCCTTCGGATCCGCTGCGCCATACACAACGCGTTCCACCCTTGATAGGACAATCGCACCGGCGCACATGGCGCAAGGTTCAAGGGTGACATAAAGCGAAGCTCCCTCAAGCCGCCAGCTTCCTGTCCTCTGGCACGCTCTATCGATGGCCAAAAGCTCCGCATGCGCAATTGCATTTTGCCGGTTTTCCCGCAGATTATGGGCCCTGGCGACGATTTCACCGCCAATGACGATGACAGCGCCAATTGGAACCTCATCTGCCGCGGCTGCCTTTTCCGCTTCCTTTATCGCTTCTCGCATATAAAATTCATCTAGGTTTGGGATCATATCCATCCCGCCACTTCCTTTAGGCAAAATTCCGTGTCCTTCAGTAAAAGAACATCCCTTTTAATTCACGATTAGTATAACATGAATCCCACTGCCTACTCATAGAATGGTTGTAGCGTTAATTTTGCGCAGGGAGGGAAGGACATGCAAATCCATGTGGTGGAACGCGGGCAAACAGTGTCAACTATTGCCCGTACTTACGGTACAACCGTAAATGCAATCGTTGAAGCAAATGACCTGCCTAACCCGAATGACCTTGTCATCGGCCAGGCAATGGTTATTCCCATCGTCGGGAGTTTTTATTTTGTGAAGGCTGGGGATTCTCTCTATTCAATTGCACAGAGATTCGGGATCACCTATCAGGAGCTTGCCCGGATTAACAGAATTCAGCCGAATCAGCCGCTGAATGTAGGATTCCGGCTTTATATTCCGACCGGCCAGAAAAGAGCGGGAGAATTTAATGCTTATGTAGAACCAAGAGGAACAACAGTCGCGCCTGCCCTGACAGCAAGTGCGCGGCAAGCCGCACCCTACTTAACATATCTGGCCCCTTTCAGCTTTCAAGCACAGCGGGATGGGACACTAAAGGAGCCTACCCTCGGTCAATTCCCCCAGATTGCCCGGGCAAATAATAATGTACTGATGATGGTCATTACGAATCAAGAAAATGATCAATTCAGTGACGAGCTCGGCAGGATTTTACTTAACGATATCGCAATCCAGGACCGGTTCCTCAATAATATCGTGGCTACAGCGAGAAGGCTTGGATTCAGGGATATCCATTTTGACTTTGAATATTTACGGCCTGCAGACAGGGAAGCTTACAATAGTTTCCTTAGAAAAGCGAGAGATCGTTTCAAGCAGGAGGGCTGGCTTATTTCAACCGCCCTTGCCCCCAAAACGAGCGCAACGCAGAAAGGAAAATGGTATGAAGCCCATGATTACCGGGCGCATGGAGAGATTGTTGATTTTGTCATCATTATGACTTATGAATGGGGCTATAGTGGCGGGCCCGCCCAGGCGGTCTCGCCAATCGGTCCGGTTCGCAAGGTGCTTGAATATGCTCTAACTGAAATGCCCGGCTCCAAGATTATGATGGGGCAAAACCTGTACGGCTACGATTGGACCCTTCCTTTTGTCCAAGGGAGTGTTGCCAGGGCTGTCAGTCCCCAGCAGGCAATCCGGATTGCGGCTGAGAACAATGTAAATATCCAATATGATACACGTGCGCAGGCACCTTTTTTCAAGTATACGAGAGATGGCAGGCAGCATGAAGTGTGGTTTGAAGATGCCCGTTCCATCCAGGCAAAATTTGACCTGATCAAAGAGTTAAACCTTAGAGGAATGAGTTACTGGAAACTCGGCCTCTCCTTCCCGCAAAACTGGCTGCTCATTGTTGAGAATTTCAATGTTACGAAGCGGACAACTTAAGTTATGATTTCGACTGCCTTATGGGGCAGTTTTTTTATTTTTTTTACCTCAAAATCCTATAAAATCAATGATTATCACTTCCAACCCTCAGGATCTTAAATATTCCATATCCGAACAGCCCAGGAATATGGTAAAATACAATTTGTCTAAATGCGACATTATTCTACTTATTTCTTATTTTTCATTACATATTTGGAACTTGACGATAGGTAATTGAAAACGGCAGGGGAAAAGGAGGACATGCTATGGGAGAAACTCCCTTTATTACTGTAGAAGGGCCGATTGGTGTAGGAAAAACATCTCTTGCAAAAGCAATCGCCGACCATTATCAATTTGCATTGTTGAAAGAAATCGTAGATGAAAATCCATTCCTCGGCAAATTTTACGACAATATTGAAGAGTGGAGCTTCCAGACGGAAATGTTTTTCCTTTGTAACCGATTTAAGCAGCTCGGGGATATCAATACCCATTATTTAACTAAAAGTGAACCAGTTGTGGCAGATTATCATATAATCAAAAATTTGATTTTTGCTCAAAGAACTTTAAATAGTGAAGAGTACAAAAAGTATTTTAAAATATATCAAATTCTCACTGAGGATATGCCTAAACCAAATGTCGTCATTTACCTGAATGCAAGCCTTGATACACTTCTTGCGAGAATTGCGAAGCGCGGACGGGAAGTTGAAAAGAACATTAGCCCTCTATACCTTGAACAGCTTTCCCTTGACTATGAGGAGGCCATCGCAGCATTCGAAAGACAGCATCCTGAAATTCCAGTTCTTCGCTACAACGGAGATCATATGGATTTTGTCAAAAATGAACAGGATATGAATTCCATTCTGGCTGACCTTTCACATTCACTTGCAAAAAGCAGCTGGACCAATACATTATAAGGACGGGGAAGTTATTTTGAGTATCGTAATCGGCGGCATGATTGGCCTTGGAAAAACGAGTGTGGCAGATTTATTAAATGGATATTTTAGAAGCAAGGGCATAGACAGCAAGGTTTTTTATGAAACTGTTGATGATAATCCGATTCTCCCGCTTTATTATGAATTGACACCAGAAGAATTGGATGCGAAAAGAATCCCATTCCTTCTTCAGCTGTTCTTTTTGAATAAGCGCTTTAAGACCGTGAAGGAATGCGTCAGCTGGCATGAGCCTCTTTATACGATCCAGGATCGTTCCATTTATGAGGATTGGTATTTTGCCTATGTAAATAAAAAGCTTGGACGTATTTCCGAACTGGAATTCAGGATTTATGAAGACCTCGCGGATAACATGATGGAAGAGCTGGATGAACTGCCGAAAAAAGCACCCGAATTGATGGTTTACCTAAAAGGTTCTTTTGACACAGTCATTGACAGAATCATGTCGCGCGGCAGAAGTTTCGAAATCAATCCAGAACTGAAGGAATACTACTTCGAAGTATGGAAAGGCTACGACGAATGGGTCTTTAAGCACTATAATGCAAGCGAAGTCCTCGTCATCGACATGGATGTCATCGACGTCATCAACCGGCCCGAAGACGCAGCGCGAGTCTGCCGCGAAGTCGATAACAAACTAAATGAAATCCTTTTTACTAAAACGCATACCGGCTAATTGCTGGTATGCGTTTTTTAGTCAGAAACAAATATAAAAAAACCGCCGCAGGCTGTTCGCTTGCGGCGGGTTTGATCTCCAGATTTTATGCGCGTTGGTATTAATATTTATCGAATAAATGGCGGAGGAAGAGGGATTCGAACCCCCGCGCGGTTTAACCCGCCTGTCGGTTTTCAAGACCGATCCCTTCAGCCGGACTTGGGTATTCCTCCGTTCGACAAAGGTTATCTTACTATAGAGTCGTTGCTTCTGTCAACCGGAAAACCTCTATTCTTTTATAGGTAAAAAAAGGGCGGGTTTGTCTACCGCCCTCCTCACCTTAATTAGGCTTGATTTCGCTGCGGCCGCCCATATAGGGTCTAAGTGCTTCAGGAATGATGACGGTGCCGTCTTCTTGCTGGTAGTTCTCAAGGATGGCAGCAACCGTACGGCCAATCGCAAGGCCAGATCCGTTCAAGGTATGGACATGCTCCGGCTTCGCGCCAGGTTCGCGGCGGAAACGAATATTCGCCCGGCGCGCCTGGAAGGCTTCAAAGTTACTGCAAGAAGATATCTCCCGGTAGGTGTTGTAGCTCGGGATCCAAACTTCAATATCGTATTTTTTTGCAGCCGTAAAGCCGAGATCCCCGGTGCACATGCTTAGGACGCGGTACGGAAGCCCTAGCAGCTGAAGTACTTTTTCCGCATCGGCAGTCAGTTTTTCAAGCTCGCCATAAGAATCTTCCGGTTTCACAAACTTCACCAATTCCACCTTATTAAACTGATGTTGGCGAATCAGCCCGCGTGTATCTCTCCCAGCGGATCCAGCTTCAGAACGGAAACAGGCACTGTACGCCGCATAGCGGATTGGCAGCTGTTCTCCGCTCAAAATTTCATCTCTGTGAAAATTTGTGACGGGAACTTCGGCAGTCGGGATTAGGAAATAATCTTCACTTTCAATCAGGAAGGCATCTTCTTCAAATTTCGGAAGCTGTCCGGTGCCTGTCATACTCGTCCTGTTCACCATGTATGGCGGTAATATTTCTTTGTACCCATGCTCATCAACGTGAAGGTCGAGCATAAAGTTCATCAAGGCGCGCTCTAACCTTGCACCCAGCCCTTTGTAGAAAACAAAGCGGCTTCCAGTAACTTTTGTAGCGCGTTCGAAATCAAGAATTTTCAGATGGTCTGCGATGTCCCAATGCGGTTTTGGCTCGAAACCGAAATCGCGGACTTCCCCCCACTTCCTGATTTCCACATTCTCTTCTTCCGTTTCGCCGACCGGAACGCTTTCATGCGGCAGGTTCGGGATGCTTAATAAAAGCAACTCGAGTTCTGCCTCCACTCCGCGGAGCTCATCATCAAGCTCTTTAATACGGTCGCCAACAGCGCGCATTTCAGCAATCAACTGGTCGGCATCCTTCTTCTCACGTTTTAATGCTGCTACCTGCTGGGAAACTTCATTCCGCTTCCCCTTCAGCTGCTCGGCCTCGACAATTAGATCGCGCCTTTTCCTGTCCAGGCTTTCGAATTTGTTAAGGTCTGTCAAGTCTTCACCGCGATGCTGCAGCCTATTCTTTACTCCTTCAAAATCGGCACGCAATACTTTCATATCCAGCATGCTTTTCCACTCCTTTTTTATTTTCTTTCGTAACATTGACTGTTGATTTCCACAGACAAAGTGAGACCCGTCCGCTTCAACCAAGCAAATTAATCATAGCCTTGAGGCCGGGAAGCTTTTTTGAACACAAAAAACTCCCGTCCCCAAAACAGGGACGGGAGTTGACCCGCGTTGCCACCCTGGTTGGCCGCACACAGCAGCCCACCTCAATTTCATAACGGTTTGACCCGAAAGCACTTACTAGCCAATCCACTAATCGGCGTTCCATGCTTTGCTCAAGGACGGATTCACAGGCGCCACTCACCAGTTCACACCAGCCACTGGCTCTCTTAAGAATGGAATTCCCGCTACTTCTTCCTCTCAGCGCTTTTTCAATATGGGAAATTTGTACTTTTAAATCTACTACAAGTATCGTCTTTTTGCAAACAGTTTATACAAACTGCTTTTCTTTTGCTTCAATGGCCATGTTGATAAAGTAGGCGGCCATTCTATGGTCATCGGTCAGTTCGGGATGGAAGGAACAGCCAAGGAACTGTCCTTGTCTCGCAGCGACAATCCTTCCATTGTGCCTCGCAAGCACTTCGACGCCATCTCCCACTTCAACAATGTGCGGCCCCCGGATGAATACCGCAGGAAAAGCTTCCGCTACCCCAGCAACACTAAGTTCTGTCTCGAAACTTTCTCGCTGGCGGCCGAAAGAGTTCCGCTCAACGGTTACATCCATGACGCCGATATGTGGTTCACCATAGCCAACAAGATCTTTTGCCAACAGAATCAGTCCGGCACAAGTTCCGAACATCGGCCTGCCCGAAGCGGCAAAAGCCCTCAGCTCTTCCATGAAGCCATACTGATCAATCAGCTTCCGCATTGCCGTGCTTTCGCCGCCCGGCAAAATAAGCCCATCCACATCGTGAAGTTGATCAACTGTTTTGATTTCTACAGCTTCCCCACCTGATGCGATAACTGAATTGACATGCTCTCTGACTGCCCCTTGGAGGGCCAATACCCCGATTTTCACCATTCTACTGACCGCGTTCTTGCATCCGGTCTGCCATCGCAAGGGAAGAAATATCAATCCCTTTCATTGGCGTCCCAAGGTTTTTCGACAGTTCGGCAATCAGCTTGTAATCCTGGTAGTGCGTAGTCGCCTCAACGATCGCTTTTGCAAAAAGGGCAGGATTTTCGGATTTAAAAATACCCGAACCGACAAATACGCCGTCTGCGCCAAGCTGCATCATTAGAGCAGCATCGGCAGGAGTTGCCACACCGCCGGCGGCAAAATTCACAACCGGCAGGCGGCCGAGGCGCTTAATTTCAAGTAATAGCTCATATGGCGCGCCAAGCAGCTTGGCTTCGGTCATCAGTTCATCTTCATTCATGTTTACTACTTTGCGGACCTGCGCATTCACTTTGCGGATATGGCGGACTGCTTCGACAATATTCCCTGTCCCTGGCTCGCCTTTAGTACGGAGCATGGATGCACCCTCGCCAATCCGGCGTGCAGCCTCACCGAGGTCACGGCAACCGCATACAAACGGAACAGTATAATCCCTCTTATTTAAGTGGTACTCCTCATCTGCAGGAGTCAGCACTTCACTTTCATCAATATAATCAACACCCATCGCTTCGAGAACGCGGGCTTCAACAATGTGGCCGATTCGCGCTTTCGCCATAACAGGAATCGTAACGGCGTTCATGACTTCTTCGACTATTCGCGGATCCGCCATTCTGGCAACTCCACCTGCAGCGCGGATGTCGGATGGAACTCGCTCAAGGGCCATAACCGCCACAGCGCCTGCTTCCTCTGCAATTTTTGCCTGTTCTGCATTGACAACGTCCATGATGACGCCGCCTTTCTGCATTTCAGCCATACCCCTTTTTACACGGTCAGTACCTGTATTCACTAGAATTTCCCCCTGCATCATTGTATTTTTTTAGACTGTGTTAAAGTTTATCGTTGATTTTTAATCAAGTTGATTGAAGCGAAAGGGACCGACTTCTCGAAAATGCTATCGCATTTCCTTCGTGCAAAGCCCATTCGAGGAAGCTGTTTGTCCTGCGGGATATAGCGGCAAGGTGGAGACCCCACAGGCGCTTTAGCGCCGAGGAAGCTCCATTGACGCCCCGCGCGGCGCTGAGTCCCTGAAGTGGAAATCAACAACTAAATTAACAAAGCCTTTTCAAAAATAGACTAAGCCGCTTGGAATAGTCCTCTTTACTAAAATAATCTATGAAAAATAGGTCCCTGTCAAGACAAGAACCTATCTATCAACTGCCATCTTTATACGACCAACATCCGTATTAAAATAATCCTTTAATGCCGGAAACGATACTTCCCCACAGATCCGCGAAGAAACCGCCAATTCCGCCCATCATCAGCATGAACCAGTTAGCCTTCTCAACACTTTCTGTGGCGACAACCGGTGTTTTGAGGCTGCTTTTTCCTTTATTCGTTAGAAAAGCGCCTTTATCCCCGTTTTTCGCTTCAAGTGTGACATAGCCGACAACTTCCCCTTTTTTGACAGGAGCTGTCAGTTCACCGGCTTTATTCAATTTCTTCTTATCAAGGACGAGTACTGGTTTATAGTTGTCCTTCTCGCCATTTTTAATGACCATGGAAACCGGGTCTTTTGTCCGGATTTTCACTGTCTTTTCCTTCCCCTTAATGACATTCAGTGATTTCTTTCCTTTAATCTCATAATTAGCGGGAAGGATTTCAGTTTTTGTATAGTTGGAAAATGCATAATCGAACATTTTCCTCGTTTCATCGAATCGGGCTTTATAGGTGCCTTGTCCGGCACCACCCTTCGCATCCATGACAACGGTAATGAATCGTTTGCCGTCACGGCTGGCTGTCCCTGTGAAGCAATAGCCCGCGAAGTCTGTCGTACCCGTTTTCAGCCCGTCAACGCCAGGATATTTAAAAACAAGCTCCGGAAGCATCCAGTTCCAGTTTTCCATTTTGATGACATCATCGGTTCCCGGTCTGAATTCTTTCCTCGGAATGCTTGTTGTTTCTAGTACTTCCGGGAAATCCTTTAGAAGGTGGTAAGCAAGTGTTGCAGTCGCCCTCGCGGACATGACGTTTTCATCCTCAGCGCCTGTCCCTTCCGGATGCTGGCCTTTATAGTCTCTATTATTCAAGCCTGTTGAATTAACAAATTTATAATCTTTCAGGCCCATTCTCTTTGCTTCATCATTCATCATTTTGATGAAATTGGATTCCGAACCAGCCATCACTTCTGTGAGGGCAATGGTTGCCGCATTTGCCGAATAAATCGTCATGGCTTCATACAATTCCCTGACTGTATATGTTCCATCCGCCCTGAGCGGTACATTGGAGAGGCTGCGGTTATGGGACAGTTTATGGACAAGCTCGCTGACCGAGTATTCCTGATCCCATTTCACTTTACCTTCCTTTACTGCCTTAAGGAGAATGTACTCTGTCATCATCTTCGTCATGCTGGCGATGCCGAGGACATTGTCAGCATTTTGCTCAAATAAAACTTTTCCTGACTCCGCATCAACAAGAATCGCGGCTCCGGCATTAATTTTCAAATTGGCCTCGCCGGCTGCCTTTACGGGTGCCGTAAACAGCCCTGCTGCCATGAATACTACAAGTAAGATGGCTATGTACTTCTGAACGATCATTTTCTTCACTGTTACGCCCTCCAACAATTTTCTTCCACTCTCAAAAGGCGTTCTAGCCTTGCGGAAGTTTCGCTTTATTCACGTCTATTATCTTAACATACCCCGACAGCCTTGGATAGACAGAGATAAGACCTATCTTCCTGCCAACATTTACTAGTTGGGCATAAGAAAAAGGCAGGCGAATTGCACTGCCTTTAACTAATTGTATTAGAAACTATAGATTTCACGACTGGATAACTCACTTATCAAGCGTGGCTTCCTCTAGCTTCAGCGCCTGCGCGTGCGCAAACTTCAGGTCTCCTCCCTACGATAAGTCATGCACGAATGCGCTTAGTGCTCCTGCGCCATAGCATATTCAGGAAGCTTACCTTCAGCTCGTCGCAAAGCCCATGAAGGACTTCACAGATGCTAATTCATGAAGTACTGCAGGTAGTAGCTTCGCTCTTCGTGATTCCTTTATCCCACTCTTAAGGGGAAGTCAAGCCTCCTCCGTCGGCAACTGACCTTAAAGGTCCGATTCGTGAGATACAGTGAAACTTGCCGCTGTGCATTTCAGCGGCTTAGTTGAACCAATCGGGTTCGTAGTGCCGCTTAGTCGCCGTGCTCTTTGGCGAATTAGCGGCAGTAGAACGGGACTAACCATCAGCAAAAATCACTGATGGAAGTTTCACTTTATCGAAGCCCTTCCAGTTTGTACGGCGATAACCAAGCGCTTGCGCTTTGGTTCTTACTTCGAGTAGTTTGGTGCTTCTTTTGTAATTTGGACGTTGTGCGGATGGCTTTCGTGCAATCCGGCTCCAGTCATTCTGACAAATTGTGTTTTTTCACGCAGATCCTCCAGGCTTGCGGCACCGCAATAGCCCATTCCCGATCTCAGGCCTCCGGCAAGCTGATAGACTGTGTCAGCAACCGGCCCTTTGTATGGAAGGCGGCCTTCAATTCCTTCAGGAACAAATTTTTTCGTGTCTTCCTGGAAGTAGCGGTCTTTTGATCCTTGTTCCATGGCTCCCTCTGAACCCATTCCGCGGTATACTTTGAAACGGCGGCCCTGGAAGATTTCCGTTTCCCCCGGGCTTTCGGATACACCTGCGAGCAGGCTTCCGAGCATGACCGCATTCCCTCCGGCAGCAAGGGCTTTGACAACATCTCCTGAGTACTTGATGCCTCCGTCTGCTATAATCGATTTTCCGTGCTTTCGTGCCTCTGTTGCACAATCGTAAATAGCAGTAATCTGCGGAACACCGACCCCTGCAACAATCCTCGTTGTACAAATGGATCCTGGCCCAATTCCGACCTTCACCACATCAGCGCCGGCCTCGAATAAATCCCTTGTTCCTTCTGCTGTCGCCACATTTCCGGCGATAATGGCTAAATCAGGATATTCGTCCCGTATTTGTCGGACTGTATTAAGAACACCTTGTGAATGTCCGTGAGCTGTATCGACGACGATGACATCGACTTGTGCTTTTACAAGCGCCTCTACGCGTTTCATTGTATCCATTGTTACGCCAACGGCCGCTCCGGCCAGCAAACGCCCTTTATTGTCTTTCGCCGACATAGGGAATTCAATGACCTTTTCAATATCCTTAATGGTAATTAGCCCCTTGAGGATTCCCTCCTCGTCAACGAGTGGCAATTTTTCGATTTTATACTTCTGCAAAATCTCTTCCGCTTCCTTTAAGGTTGTCCCAACCGGGGCAGTGACGAGATTTTCCTTTGTCATGACATCAGCAATCATTTTTGAAAAATCATGGTCCTGGAGGAAGCGCAGATCACGGTTTGTAATGATGCCAACCAACTTTTGCTCTTCTTCATTATTAACAATTGGCACTCCAGAAATCCGGTATTTTCCCATTAAATGCTCCGCATCGAATACCTGATGCTCAGGGGTTAGGAAAAATGGATCTGTGATGACACCAGACTCCGAACGCTTTACTTTTTCTACATGCTCGGCCTGCTGTTCAATCGTCATATTCTTATGAATGATTCCGAGGCCGCCCTGCCTGGCCATCGCGATGGCCATTTCCGCTTCAGTGACCGTATCCATACCGGCACTGATAATTGGCAAGTTCAGTTTAATTTTTTCGCACAGTTTTGTTTGGAGGCTCACCTCTTTCGGCAGCACTTCAGACTTGGCTGGAACGAGCAAAACATCATCAAATGTCAATCCTTCTTTAGCAAACTTGTTTTCCCACATCTTTCTTGTCCCTCCAAACCAAAAAATATTATTAGTAGCGTATCAATTAGGGCAATCTACTGTCAAGGTAGTAACTATAGTCAGATTATTTAATCATTAACATGATTACCAGTATTTTCGTTTGAAAAGGCGGTTGTTTTTATGTGGCTCGGCTATCGAGACTGGGAAAGCTTTTCGTTCTTTTATTCGGTGGAATACGCCCAATCCTACTTGCAAAAGCGGTATGAAAAAATTGGCTGCCCCGAACCCGGCCAAAAGAGTTTCGAGAATTGTTATCCCTTCCTCTACTATCTTGAACATGGCAGTATTTATTATGCGCAGGCAGCACAGGCTCCAATTATCCTGCAGCCAATCCTTCTGTTTTACGGCCTTGTCCACCTTATCAAAGCCTGCATCCTGACAATGGATCCTTTTTATCCTGAAACGACAGCAGTCCTTGCCCACGGAGTATCCGCCCGGAAGCGCAAGAAGCAGCAGTATCAGTTTTTTCATGACGAAGTGAAGTTTCAGAAAAACGGCCTCTTTCCGCATTTATCTGAAAAATTGTTTCACATGAAACAGGATGAAGGCGATAAAATAACGATGGAGGCGTTACTGCGTATGGTTCCTGAATTGGACAGCTTGTTCTGGCAGTTGGAGGGGCGGGCCAATTTCATCCCCCTGCTTGAAAAAGGGGGCCACTGGTTTGTTTCCGAAAAAGCTCTCGACTGCTATCACATGACAGAAACAAGGTTCCGGGAGTATTTCTTCACACAGTCAGGGATTGAACTTGAAAAAATGGAGAACGGGCTCGCCAAGCTTTCCGGGCTCCCTGTCCATTTCCCTCATAACCGGCCTACCTTCCTGAAGGCAGACTTTTCTCAAAAGAGATATGCGATGCCTTTTAAGAAAAGCCATCGGTCCCAATTTCCGGAACTGATGGCCCATTATTTGCTGTTGTACAATCTAAGCATGATTGCCAGATATGAAACAGAATGGTGGGGCGAAGCGGTTAAACTGATGCCGAACCGCGACTATCCGTTCATTCAGTCCTTTTTAAAAATCACCCAAGTAAAAAGTCCGTTTTTAGTCTACTGTCATCTTACTTCAGGCTTAAAGGGGCTGGGCAGCCTTTAACGCCCTCGCCCCAATATCTTTCCGATAAAAGATTCCAGTCGATTTGATTTTTTCCATATCGGCATAAACCTTTTCCCTTGCCGCTTCGAGTGTGGCTGCTTTTGCGCAGGCTAATAAGACCCTGCCGCCATCCACATAATACCGGCCAAGCTTATCTTTTTTTGTTCCAGCATGATAAAGAACCGTATCCTCGCTTACGTCCTCAAGACACTCGATCAGCGCTCCCCGTTCAGGAAGATCTGGGTACCCCTTTGCAGCGGCAACGACCCCCAAAGCAAAGGAGTCTTCCCAGACCAACTCAGGCGTATTCCCGTCCAATACATCGAGGAGCACTTCCGCAAGGTCTGATTGCAGCCTTGGAAGGACAATCTGGGTTTCAGGGTCGCCGAACCGGGCATTGAATTCAATGACTTTTGGTCCGTCACCCGTTAAAATCAAGCCTGCATATAGGACTCCGCAGAAGCTCCGCCCCTCGCTGACGAGCGCCTCGGCCGCGGGTTTAACGATTGTTTCAACCGCAGTATCGACCACACTAGCTGAGATATGGGGAACGGGGGAATAGGCCCCCATTCCGCCTGTATTCGGCCCAAGGTCGCCATCAAAGGCGCGCTTATGATCCTGAGCGATTTCAAGCGGTACAACGACATCTCCATTTACAAACGCCATTAACGAAAATTCTTCGCCTTCAAGAAATTCTTCAATGACAACCGATGATGAAGCCTCCCCGAACTTCCGCCCAACGAGCATTTCTTCAAGGGCGGCGCTTGCCTCCTCCTTCGTGAAGGCAACCGTAACGCCTTTACCAGACGCAAGGCCGTCCGCTTTTATAACAATTGGCGCGCCAATTCTTTCAATATAATTGTTTGCCTCATCAAAAGAGTCGAAAACCTCATAGGCCGCCGTCGGGATGGAGTGTTTTTTCATAAATGCCTTGGCAAAAGCTTTGCTTCCCTCTATCAGGGCGGCCCTGCTGCCAGGTCCGAACACCTTTAAGCCCGCATCCCTAAACCTGTCGGCAAGCCCCGAGAGAAGCGGCAGTTCCGGCCCAATAATCGTCAAGCCGATCTCTTTCCATCTGGCAAAAGCTATCAGATTCTCGTAATCTGTTTCTTCATATGGAAGAATGCTTGCGATATCCTCCATCCCCGGATTCCCGGGAGCAACATAAACAGTTTCCACTAAAGAACTTTCTTTTAGCTTACGGCAAATCGCATGCTCCCGTCCGCCCCTGCCAATGACCAGCACATCCATCTTTTTACCCCCTTAGTGTTTGAAATGGCGTATCCCTGTCAAAACCATTGCGATTCCGTATTCATCAGCCTTTTTAATCGAGTCTTCATCACGGATGGACCCGCCTGGCTGAATGATGGCCGTAATCCCAGCCTTCACTGCCGCTTCAACAGTATCGTCCATAGGGAAAAAGGCATCTGATGCCATTGCTGCCCCATTCGCCTTTTCACCTGCTTGTTCAAGGGCAATCGTTGCCGCCCCTATCCGGTTCATTTGCCCGGCTCCAATCCCAACCGTTTGTTCATCATTTGCCAAGACAATCGCATTCGATTTCACATGCTTAACAACCTTCCAGCCAAGCTTCAAGGCGTTCCATTCCTCTTCAGTCGGATGCCTTCTAGTCGGGACACTTATATTTGCGTCTTCAAAGCTGTAAGTATCCTCATCCTGGACGAGCAGGCCACCTTTTACGGACACAAAGTTTTTTTCCGGCTTTCCCTTCTCCCCCGCTGACACGGTTAACAGGCGAAGATTTTTTTTCTTTTGCAAGATTGCTATGGCCTTATCGCTAAAGGACGGAGCAATCACGATTTCAAGAAAGATTTCATGAAGTTTTCCGGCCGTTTCTTCGTCAACCTCCCTGTTGAAGGCAACAATGCCGCCAAAAATGGACACTGAATCGGCCTCATAAGCTTTCATAAAGGCTTCGAAGGCATTTTCTCCGGTCCCTACGCCGCATGGATTCATATGCTTGACCGCCACTGCGGCCGGATTCGAAAATTCGCTAACGATTTGAAGAGCGGCATTGGCGTCATTGATATTGTTATAGGAGAGTGCCTTCCCATGTAGTTGCTCGGCGCCGGCAATCGAATCTTCTCCCCCTAGCGGATTCTTGTAGAAAGCAGCCTTTTGGTGCGGGTTTTCACCGTAGCGGAGCGTATCTTTTAGTTCATAGGTGACGGTCAGGCTTTCAGGCGCTTCTTCCTCCGCTAACTCCGTCAAATAAGCAGCGATAAGCGCATCATAGGCGGCAGTAAGCCTGAATACCTTCGCCGCAAGCCTGCGCTTTGTCTCACTTTCCACCTCACCCGTTTCCTTCAGCTGGCGCAAAACTTCTTCATAATCATCTGGATCGATTACGACCGTTACATCCTGGTGGTTTTTCGCTGCTGCCCGAAGCATCGAAGGGCCGCCGATATCAATATTTTCAATTGCTTCTTCAACCGTTGTTTCCTGCCTTGAAATCATTTCGCGGAACGGGTAAAGGTTGGCAACTACAATGCTGATTGGCTGTATGCCATGCTCCTCAAGCTGCTGCTTATGAAGAGGATTATCAAGCTTCGCTAATAAACCGCCATGGATTTTCGGATTCAGCGTTTTGACACGGCCCTGAAGAATCTCCGGAAATCCGGTTATGTCACTCACTCCTGTCACCGCTATGCCCGCTTCCTCGAGTGCCTTCTTTGTCCCGCCTGTTGAAACAAGTTCAAGCCCTAGTTCCGCCAGCGCCGAAGCAAATTCTGTTATGCCTTTTTTATCTGAAACGGAAATCAACGCCCGCTTTTGTGCCATTTTCATTCCCCCTGTTTGTTGATTAGCGACTGCAAGACAGATGGATAAAGCCTGTGCTCCACATCCTGTATTTTTGTGTGCAGGCTTTCAGCTGTATCCCATTCTTTAATCGGAACTTCTACCTGGGCAATGACCGGGCCGGTATCCATCCCTTCATCGACATAATGGACCGTCACCCCTGTCCTATCCACTTTTGCAGCAAGCGCCTGGCCAATTGCATCCTTTCCAGGGTAATCCGGAAGCATGGACGGATGGATATTTACAATCCGTCCTTCGTAATCGGACAGGAGGACAGGCCCAATCAGCCGCATATAACCCGCAAGGACAAGCCAGTCAATGTTAACGCCGGACAGCTTTTCGGCAATGACTTTTTCGTACGCTTCTTTCGTGAAATATTCTTTCGGATTGAACGTAAAGGTTTTTATCCCGGCTGCCCTGGCTCGTTCAACCGCATAAGCGCCTGGACGGTCCGAGATGAGCAGGCAAATGTTTGCCTCAAGCTGGCTATTCTTGACCGCATCAACAAGAGCCTGAAAATTACTTCCGTTCCCAGATGCAAAAACCGCGACGTTTTTCATGAAATCCGGATTCCCTTCTCTCCAGTTACATAGCCAATCACTGAAGCGCGCTCACCACAGGCATTCAAGTGATCGATCAGGTCGGATGCATAAGCCTCTTCGATTGCAATAACCATGCCAATACCCATGTTAAAGACATGGTACATTTCCTTGCGTTCCAATCCTCCGTGCTGTTCTAGCAAAGGGAAAATAGCCGCCATTTGCCAACTTCCCTCGAGAATTTGGGCTCCATGCCCTTCCGGGAGCATCCTCGGAATATTTTCGTGAAATCCGCCTCCGGTAATATGGGACATTCCTTTTACCGGGAATTTCTTCAAAGACGATAAAATCGATTTTACATAGATTTTTGTTGGCTTTAACAGTTCCTCACCTAGCGTACAGCCGAGGTCATTTACAAAATCGCTGACTTGCAGGCCGGCTTTTTCAAAAAACACCTTCCGCGCCAGTGAAAAGCCATTGCTATGCAGGCCGCTCGACGACAGGCCGATGAGCATATCCCCTGGAATAATCCTGCTTCCATCAATCAGTTCCGATTTCTCACAAGCCCCAACCACAAAACCAGCCAGGTCGTACTCATTCGGTTCGTACATGCCCGGCATTTCTGCTGTTTCTCCGCCAATCAGGGCGCAGCCAGCCAACTCACAACCGGCGGCAACCCCTTTTACAATCGCTTCAATTCGGTCGGGTTCCGCCTTTCCGCAGCCGATATAATCAAGAAAATAAAGCGGCTCCGCCCCCTGGACGACAATATCATTCACACACATTGCTACAGCGTCAATCCCAATTGTGTCATGACGGTCCATCATGAATGCGAGCATAAGTTTTGTACCGACTCCGTCCGTTCCCGAAACGAGGACCGGCTCCTTCAGATTTAAGGCCGACAAATCAAACATCGCACCGAACCCGCCAAGGCCTCCAATAACACCGGGACGGATTGTTTTTTTTACGTGTCGTTTCATCTTTTCTACCGCTTCATAGCCAGCCTCAATATTGACGCCTGCTTCTTTGTACGCTTTAGACATAGCGGGCCTCCCTTTTTAGTTCGGTCTCCAGCTCCCTGGATGTTATTTTTGATAATAGTATTGAAGTGTGTCAGGATACAGTTCCGTCGGGTATTCGCCTGTAAAGCAGGCTAGGCATTGTCCGCAGTTTTTCCCGGCATTTTTCCGCCCAATCGCTTCAAGCATGCCTTCTGTGCTAAGGAATGTGAGTGAATCGGCCCCTATCAATCTTTTAATTTCTTCGTGGGTATGGTTATGGGCAATCAATTCTTCTTTCGTGGATGTATCAATCCCGTAAAAGCAAGGATGCGTAATGGGCGGGGAACTGATGACAACATGCACTTCAAGAGCTCCCGCATCCTTCAACATCCTGACAATCCTCTTGCTTGTCGTCCCACGGACAACTGAATCGTCCACCATGATCACCCGCTTCCCTTCCACAACCCCTCTGACAGCGGAAAGCTTCATTTTAACCCCCTGCTCCCTCAGCGACTGGGACGGCTGGATGAACGTGCGGCCGACATAGCGATTTTTAATCAGTCCCAATTCATAGGGAATGCCTGAAGCCTCTGCATATCCAATCGCTGCGGACACGCCTGAGTCAGGAACCGCGGTCACGACATCCGCCTCAATTTTGGCCTCAAATGCCAGCCTTTTGCCCAGATTCTTTCTGGCAGAATGGACGTTCATTCCGTGGAGATTGCTGTCAGGCCGCGAGAAATAAATATACTCCATCGTGCAGATTGCTTCATTCCTGTGTTCAGAAAAGAACTCTGTATGAAGGCCGTTATCATTTATAACAAGCAATTCCCCAGGCAAAATATCACGGATAAATTTGGCGCCGATTGCATCAAAGGCGCATGTTTCGGAGGCGACCACAAAGGCATCGCCTATCCTGCCAAGCGAAAGTGGTCGTAAGCCCTGCGGATCTAGGGCAACCATCAGCTCTTTTTCTGTCAAAAGAACATATGCGAAGGCCCCCTCAATTTGCTTAAGGGCATGTTTGACACGGTTCTTCAGGATCCACTCACCGCTTCTCCTAATCAGGTGAGCCAGCACTTCTGTATCAGAATTTGTTTGGAAGATGCTGCCCTGCTGCTCAAGAATTGATTTAATCAACTTGGCATTAACAAGATTGCCGTTATGGGCGAGCGCCATGCTCCCTGTCTGGGAGTGGAAGAGAAGGGGCTGGACATTTTCATATCCGCCCCCGCCTTGAGTCGCGTATCGGACATGCCCGATTGCCGCCTCACCCTTCAAACCGCTCAACGCTTGTTCATTAAAAATCTCAGCAACTAGTCCTTCCCCTTTATGCCCGGCAAGTTTTTCACCGTCCGATGTAATAATCCCTGTGCCTTCCTGTCCCCTATGCTGAAGGCTATGGAGACCATAGTAAGTAATCCTTGCGGCATCTTCATGCCCCCATACCGCAAATATCCCGCATTCCTCGTTCAGTCCCCTCAGTTCAGCAAGCATGGGATGGCTCCTCTCCAGGCTGACTCCAGCTTCTCGACTTGTTCATCTATTACTGTTTCTCCGTTAACTGTCATCGTTAAAGCCGGTTCTTCAGTTACCGTGCCGATCAAGCTCGCACCAGTCAATGATTCGAATCGTTCCTGGTTTTCTTTTTTCACTGTCAAAAGGAACCTAGATTGTGACTCGCTGAAAAGTGCCGAAACAGGATTTCCGTCCATCTCAACTGCAGCGCCCAGCCTTTCGGACCCAATGGAGCATTCGGCAAGGGCCACCGCAAGGCCGCCTTCGGACAGGTCATGCGCCGACTGGACAAGCCCGGCATGAATCGCCTCCAGGACTGCTTTCTGATGTTTCACCTCCGTTTCAAGATCCAGCTCAGGGCTTTTGCCAAAAATGTCCCCATGAATGAGCTTCTGCAGTTCGGAGCCTCCGAACTCATCCTTCGTTTCACCTAGCAAATAAATCAGGTCGCCTGCTTCTTTGAATTCCTGGGTTGTGATGTGGCTTATGTCATTGATCAGCCCAACCATGCCGATAACCGGCGTTGGGTAAATCGCATTTCCATTCGTTTCATTGTAAAGCGAGACATTCCCGCCGATGACCGGTGCGTTCATTGCGAGACAAGCTTCGCTGATTCCATCGGCCGCCTTCTCCATCTGCCAGAAGATTTCCGGTTTTTCCGGGCTTCCGAAGTTCAGATTGTCCGTAACAGCCAAAGGCTCGGCACCCGAACAAACCACATTCCTTGCAGCCTCCGCTACTGCGATTCTTCCGCCGGTTTCCGGGTCGAGATACAAATAGCGGGAATTACAGTCGGTCGTCATCGCGAGCGCCTTTTGCGTCCCGCGAATCCGGATCACAGCTGCATCCGAGCCCGGGGCCACAACGGTACTCGTCCCGACCATGTAATCGTATTGGTTATAAACCCATTCCTTTGAAGCAATCGTCGGCTGCTTCAGCAGGCTGAGTAATGTCTCCTGGAAATTCTCCACTTCCGGAACCGGATTCCCCATCGCCTGGAACTCGCGGAAGTACTCAGGCTCTGCGGATGGCTTATGATACACCGGCGCATCTAGTGCTAGCGCATCCACCGGTACGTCCGCCGCAACTTCTCCCTGATGCACAAGAAGGAGTTTTTTATCTTCTGTCACTGTGCCAATCGCAACAGCTTCGAGGTCAAATTTTGAAAAAAGATCGGTTATTTCCTGTTCGCGGCCCTTTTTGACAACAATGAGCATCCGCTCCTGGGACTCGGACAGCATCATTTCATAGGCAGTCATCCCGGTTTCCCGCTGCGGGACAAGGTCAAGGTTCATTTCAATCCCGAACCCGGCTTTACTCGCCATTTCCGCACTTGAACTTGTCAGCCCGGCGGCCCCCATGTCCTGAATGCCGACAAGGGCATCCGATTTCACGAGTTCAAGGCACGCCTCGAGCAAAAGCTTTTCCATGAACGGGTCGCCCACCTGGATTGCCGGGCGGTTCCCTTCCGACTCATCCGTCAGTTCCTCAGAGGCGAACGTTGCTCCGTGAATGCCGTCCCGGCCAGTTTTTGCGCCAACATACATGACTGTATTGCCAACGCCGCTTGCGAGTCCCTTTTTCATATCCTCGTGGTTAATGAGCCCGACGCACATCGCATTGACAATCGGATTGCCATCATACGAAGCGTCGAACTGAATCTCCCCGCCGACCGTTGGGATGCCAATGCAGTTTCCATAACCGGCAATGCCTGCGACAACTTCTTTGAAAAGATAGCGAACCCGCGAAGACGAATCGAGTTCTCCAAACCGTAAAGAGTTCAGCAGCGCAATCGGCCTCGCACCCATCGAAAAAATATCGCGGATGATGCCGCCTACACCTGTCGCCGCGCCTTGGTATGGCTCAATGGCAGATGGATGGTTATGGCTCTCAATTTTGAACACGACCGCCTGCCCATCGCCGATATCAACAACCCCGGCCCCTTCACCGGGTCCCTGAAGAACGCGCTCTCCTTTAGTCGGGAACTTTTTCAAAATCGGCTTTGAATTCTTGTAAGAGCAATGCTCGGACCACATGACCGAAAAAAGCCCTGTTTCCGTATAATTCGGGAGTCGGCCAAGAATTTCTTCAACCTTCGCAAATTCCGAATCGGAAAGACCCATTTGTCTATATAATCGATCAGTCTTAATTTGTTCTGGAGACGGCTCAAGCTTTAACAACATGTGATTCCCTCCATTGCTTTACAATTGATTGGAACAGCGCAAGGCCATCCGCGCTTCCGAGCAGGACATCGACTGCCCGCTCTGGATGCGGCATCATCCCTAGGACATTTCCACGTTCGTTTACAATGCCGGCAATATTTTCAAGGCTGCCATTAATGTTTTCTTCATACGTAAAAACAATTTGCCCGTTCGCTTTCAGGCTCGCAAGTGTTTCTTCATCGCAAAAATAATTTCCTTCCCCATGAGCAACTGGAATCGTTAACGTTTGCTCTTCCTCATATCCGCTCGTAAACATCGTACGGTTGTTTTCGACCTTGACTTTGACAGGGGAACAGATGAATTTCAGGCTGTCATTTTTTCTTAGCGCGCCTGGAAGCAAGCCTGCTTCGAGCAGAATTTGAAATCCGTTGCAAACGCCGAGGATCGGTTTCCCTGCTTCGGCCGCCTTTTTGATTTCTGCCATAATGGCACTGAAGCGGGCAATCGCTCCACAGCGAAGGTAGTCGCCGTAAGAAAATCCACCCGGCAGGAGAATGCCATCGTATCCTTCAAGGTTTGTTTCCGTATGCGAGACGTATTTCACCCCAGCGCCAAGCTCATCCTTGATTGCATGATACATGTCTGCATCACAGTTGGATCCAGGAAAGACAATCACTGCGAATTTCATTGGGTGACAGCCTCCTCGATCTCATAGCGGTAATCCTCGATGACCGGGTTTGAAAGAAGTTTTTCGCATGCATCCCGGACAACAGTCTCGATGTCCCTTCCAGAAGGCTCAATGGTAAGCTCCATATATTTGCCAATCCTAACATCAGCAACCTCTTCATATCCAAGAGATTGTAGCGCATTTGAAACTGCCTTCCCCTGTGGATCTAGAACACTTTCCTTCAATGTGACAAACACTTTCACTTTAACCATGAAATTAGCCTCCCAATCGGACGAGTATTTTTTCGTACGCTTCAGTGATACTGCCAAGATTCCTTCTGAATACATCCTTATCAAGCTTCTCATTCGTCTTCATATCCCAGAGACGGCATGTATCAGGTGAAATTTCATCGGCCAACAGGATCCTGCCGAATGCATCCTTCCCAAACTCAAGCTTGAAATCGACCAGTATAATTCCAAAACTTCTGAAAAATGAAGTTAAGAAAGCATTCACTTCAAGAGCCTTTTCCTTCAAAATCCGTATCTCACCAGGTGCCGCGGCCTCAAGCTCAAGAATATGGTCCTCCGTAATAAGCGGATCGCCCAGACTGTCATCCTTCAAATAGAACTCGACAATCGGCTTTCGCAGCGGTCGCCCTTCCTCCATACCAAGGCGTTTTGCCATACTTCCCGCAGAAATATTCCGGACAACAACCTCAAGTGGAATAATTTCAGCCCTTTTGACAAGTTGGGCCGTTGGCGACACCTTTTTAATGAAATGCGATTCTATGCCGCTTTCTCTGAGCCTTTCAAAGAGAAGAGAGCTGATTTCATTATTTAAGCGCCCTTTTCCTATGATTTCGGCCTTTTTTTCCCCGTTAAAAGCCGTCGCTGCATCCTTGTACTCGACTAGAACAACCTGTTCATCATCCGTACTATAAATCTTTTTTGCCTTCCCTTCGTACAAAAGCTCTCCCATCCGTCTGTTCTCCTCTCACCGGCCGATTGCGGCTATTCGTTTCTTAGGCCAAATACCGATATGCTCAATTTCTTGGAGCGCCTCATCAACAGACGAACGAATCAGTGTGGCATGCCCCATTTTGCGTCCTGTTTTTGCCTCGTTTTTGCCGTAAAGATGCACGTTCCAGTCCCGGAGTCCAGGCAAGCTTGTTAGCAGCTTTTCCTGATGCTCACCAAGCACATTTACCATGACTGCTGGTTTGTGCAACGCTGTACTGCCTAGCGGAAGATTGCATATAGCCCTAATATGCTGGGTAAACTGCGAGGTTTCACAAGCTTCGATTGTATAGTGGCCCGAATTATGCGGCCTTGGTGCAATTTCATTTATAAAAATTGAGTCATCTTTCATTAGGAACATCTCTACCGCAAGCGTTCCAACCAGCTCAAGCGCATTCGCAAGCAGGACTGCAAGCTCAATTGCTTTTTTCTCTGCCAAATCGCTAATCCTTGCGGGTACGATTGTCTGATGAAGAATATTGTTTTCATGAATATTCTCAGCAACCGGGAAAACAGCCGTTTCCCTATTCGTATTTCTTGTTATAATGACAGATATTTCTTTTGCAAAAGAAAGCCATTTCTCGATGACACAAGGTCCTTGGCTGAGCAGTCCCGCTGCTTCTGAAAGAATTTGTTCATCTTTTACAACAACTTGGCCCTTGCCGTCATAACCACCTGTTGCTGTTTTAATAACAAAAGGAAAGCCGAGTTCATCCGCTGCTCCTATAAGTTCTTGTTCCGTTTTGACAGGATAGTAAGGGGCAACCGGAAGCCCTGCTGAAGTAATTGTCTCTTTCTCGGCAATCCGGTCCTTCGCAACCTTAAGCAGTTCCGACCCCTGAGGGACCCAGGTAATCCTTGAGGCATTCTCAAGTGCATCTTCATCTATGTTTTCAAATTCATAGGTGATAACATCGCTTCGTTCGGCAAGCTGTTCCATAGCCTCCTGGCTGCTGTAGGGAGCGATTATTTTATCATCCGCCACCTGGCCGCACGGTGACTCAGGAGTTGGATCCAGCACCGCCACTCGGTAACCCATCGCTTTTGCCGAAAGTGCCATCATTCTTCCTAGTTGTCCGCCGCCAATTATGCCGATCGTCCCACCAGGTAAAATAACTTTCCTAGACAAGCTGATCACTGCTTTCCTTCGCCGCCTCACTTGCGGCTTTTCTCATTTCTTCAATTTTTGTGTTAAGTTCGCGATCCTTTATCGCAAGGATTTGGGCAGCCAAAAGACCAGCGTTTTTCGCTCCGCTTTCACCAATCGACATGGTTGCAACCGGTATTCCGGCAGGCATCTGGACAATCGATAGCAGGGAATCCAAACCGTTCAGAGCCTTAGACTGCACAGGAACGCCAATCACAGGGACAATCGTCTTTGCCGCAACCATTCCCGGCAAATGAGCAGCTCCGCCCGCACCGGCAATGATCACTTCCAATCCCCGCTCTTTGGCCTCTTCAGCAACCTGAAACATTAAATCAGGGGTCCGGTGGGCGGAAACTACTCTCTTCTCAAATGGCACCCCAAGGCTTTCAAGCACGGCGCATGCGTGTTTCATTGTCTCCCAATCCGACTTACTCCCCATAATAACCGCAACCTTTACTTCCACAACCCTCACCATCCTCTTAAGCAAAATAAAAAACCCTGGCCAGAAGCTTCTCCTTACAAGAGAAAGCAGTCTGACCAGGGCTATCAGGGAGTCCTAGTACAATTGCAAACAGAGATATGCAAAAATATGCAAAATTAAAGAAACCATTCCCCGAATGCACCACTTTCCCTCATAGTCCGGCAATTCACGGTCGCCAGGTAGAAACTTATGGGCCCTATCCCCAAAATTATACGAGGGCAAACTATAAACTTTTCGCCCCCATCATAACAACAAAAATCCCCTCAGTCAACCGAAAAACGAACAATAAAACTATGTTAATCTTTATTGTTCGTCATTAAGTGAGGCAGGGGACGGTTCCAGTGCCTCATTCGGGAGGCGAAATAAAACGAGGGTATGTATTGGGCATCTTTTTTAACGGTATGGTTTCGGTTGCGGATTTTGTGCGTTACTGTCGTATATCCTATCTTATGCGACAATAAACTTTGGTTTTGAAACTTTACTGTCGCATAGCAAGCACTTATGCGACAAGAAACCTGGGTTTTGGATCATTGCTGTCGCATAGCCGGCACTTATGCGACAAGAAACCTGGATTTTGGATCATTGCTGTCGCATAGCCAGTCCTTATGCGACTATAAAACTTGGTTTTGGAGCATTGCTGTCGCATAGCCGGCACTTATGCGACAACAAACCTGGATTTTGAAGCATTACTGTCGCATAGCCAGTCCTTATGCGACTATAAAACTTGGTTTTGGAGGATTGCTGTCGCATAGCCGGCACTTTTGCGACAGTAACACCCCGTTTTGATGATTTCCTGTCGCATAACCAGTGTTTATTTACAAGCACAAAAAAAGACAACCCATTCAGGTTGTCTTTGTGTTGCCCGGCAGCGTCCTACTCTCA
>NZ_QWEG01000027.1 GCF_003515685.1 Neobacillus notoginsengisoli
AAACTGGTCAGTAGCAGAGCTGCGTAATCTCCCGCATATTGCCAGCATGGCCTTTAATGAGCCGCTGATGCTTGAACCCGCCTATGCGCGGGTTTTCTTTTGTGCGCTTGCAGGCCAGCTTGGGATCAGCAGCCTGACGGATGCGGTGTCCGGCGACAGCCTGACTGCCCAGGAGGCACTCGCGACGCTGGCATTATCCGGTGATGATGACGGACCACGACAGGCCCGCAGTTATCAGGTCATGAACGGCATCGCCGTGCTGCCGGTGTCCGGCACGCTGGTCAGCCGGACGCGGGCGCTGCAGCCGTACTCGGGGATGACCGGTTACAACGGCATTATCGCCCGTCTGCAACAGGCTGCCAGCGATCCGATGGTGGACGGCATTCTGCTCGATATGGACACGCCCGGCGGGATGGTGGCGGGGGCATTTGACTGCGCTGACATCATCGCCCGTGTGCGTGACATAAAACCGGTATGGGCGCTTGCCAACGACATGAACTGCAGTGCAGGTCAGTTGCTTGCCAGTGCCGCCTCCCGGCGTCTGGTCACGCAGACCGCCCGGACAGGCTCCATCGGCGTCATGATGGCTCACAGTAATTACGGTGCTGCGCTGGAGAAACAGGGTGTGGAAATCACGCTGATTTACAGCGGCAGCCATAAGGTGGATGGCAACCCCTACAGCCATCTTCCGGATGACGTCCGGGAGACACTGCAGTCCCGGATGGACGCAACCCGCCAGATGTTTGCGCAGAAGGTGTCGGCATATACCGGCCTGTCCGTGCAGGTTGTGCTGGATACCGAGGCTGCAGTGTACAGCGGTCAGGAGGCCATTGATGCCGGACTGGCTGATGAACTTGTTAACAGCACCGATGCGATCACCGTCATGCGTGATGCACTGGATGCACGTAAATCCCGTCTCTCAGGAGGGCGAATGACCAAAGAGACTCAATCAACAACTGTTTCAGCCACTGCTTCGCAGGCTGACGTTACTGACGTGGTGCCAGCGACGGAGGGCGAGAACGCCAGCGCGGCGCAGCCGGACGTGAACGCGCAGATCACCGCAGCGGTTGCGGCAGAAAACAGCCGCATTATGGGGATCCTCAACTGTGAGGAGGCTCACGGACGCGAAGAACAGGCACGCGTGCTGGCAGAAACCCCCGGTATGACCGTGAAAACGGCCCGCCGCATTCTGGCCGCAGCACCACAGAGTGCACAGGCGCGCAGTGACACTGCGCTGGATCGTCTGATGCAGGGGGCACCGGCACCGCTGGCTGCAGGTAACCCGGCATCTGATGCCGTTAACGATTTGCTGAACACACCAGTGTAAGGGATGTTTATGACGAGCAAAGAAACCTTTACCCATTACCAGCCGCAGGGCAACAGTGACCCGGCTCATACCGCAACCGCGCCCGGCGGATTGAGTGCGAAAGCGCCTGCAATGACCCCGCTGATGCTGGACACCTCCAGCCGTAAGCTGGTTGCGTGGGATGGCACCACCGACGGTGCTGCCGTTGGCATTCTTGCGGTTGCTGCTGACCAGACCAGCACCACGCTGACGTTCTACAAGTCCGGCACGTTCCGTTATGAGGATGTGCTCTGGCCGGAGGCTGCCAGCGACGAGACGAAAAAACGGACCGCGTTTGCCGGAACGGCAATCAGCATCGTTTAACTTTACCCTTCATCACTAAAGGCCGCCTGTGCGGCTTTTTTTACGGGATTTTTTTATGTCGATGTACACAACCGCCCAACTGCTGGCGGCAAATGAGCAGAAATTTAAGTTTGATCCGCTGTTTCTGCGTCTCTTTTTCCGTGAGAGCTATCCCTTCACCACGGAGAAAGTCTATCTCTCACAAATTCCGGGACTGGTAAACATGGCGCTGTACGTTTCGCCGATTGTTTCCGGTGAGGTTATCCGTTCCCGTGGCGGCTCCACCTCTGAATTTACGCCGGGATATGTCAAGCCGAAGCATGAAGTGAATCCGCAGATGACCCTGCGTCGCCTGCCGGATGAAGATCCGCAGAATCTGGCGGACCCGGCTTACCGCCGCCGTCGCATCATCATGCAGAACATGCGTGACGAAGAGCTGGCCATTGCTCAGGTCGAAGAGATGCAGGCAGTTTCTGCCGTGCTTAAGGGCAAATACACCATGACCGGTGAAGCCTTCGATCCGGTTGAGGTGGATATGGGCCGCAGTGAGGAGAATAACATCACGCAGTCCGGCGGCACGGAGTGGAGCAAGCGTGACAAGTCCACGTATGACCCGACCGACGATATCGAAGCCTACGCGCTGAACGCCAGCGGTGTGGTGAATATCATCGTGTTCGATCCGAAAGGCTGGGCGCTGTTCCGTTCCTTCAAAGCCGTCAAGGAGAAGCTGGATACCCGTCGTGGCTCTAATTCCGAGCTGGAGACAGCGGTGAAAGACCTGGGCAAAGCGGTGTCCTATAAGGGGATGTATGGCGATGTGGCCATCGTCGTGTATTCCGGACAGTACGTGGAAAACGGCGTCAAAAAGAACTTCCTGCCGGACAACACGATGGTGCTGGGGAACACTCAGGCACGCGGTCTGCGCACCTATGGCTGCATTCAGGATGCGGACGCACAGCGCGAAGGCATTAACGCCTCTGCCCGTTACCCGAAAAACTGGGTGACCACCGGCGATCCGGCGCGTGAGTTCACCATGATTCAGTCAGCACCGCTGATGCTGCTGGCTGACCCTGATGAGTTCGTGTCCGTACAACTGGCGTAATCATGGCCCTTCGGGGCCATTGTTTCTCTGTGGAGGAGTCCATGACGAAAGATGAACTGATTGCCCGTCTCCGCTCGCTGGGTGAACAACTGAACCGTGATGTCAGCCTGACGGGGACGAAAGAAGAACTGGCGCTCCGTGTGGCAGAGCTGAAAGAGGAGCTTGATGACACGGATGAAACTGCCGGTCAGGACACCCCTCTCAGCCGGGAAAATGTGCTGACCGGACATGAAAATGAGGTGGGATCAGCGCAGCCGGATACCGTGATTCTGGATACGTCTGAACTGGTCACGGTCGTGGCACTGGTGAAGCTGCATACTGATGCACTTCACGCCACGCGGGATGAACCTGTGGCATTTGTGCTGCCGGGAACGGCGTTTCGTGTCTCTGCCGGTGTGGCAGCCGAAATGACAGAGCGCGGCCTGGCCAGAATGCAATAACGGGAGGCGCTGTGGCTGATTTCGATAACCTGTTCGATGCTGCCATTGCCCGCGCCGATGAAACGATACGCGGGTACATGGGAACGTCAGCCACCATTACATCCGGTGAGCAGTCAGGTGCGGTGATACGTGGTGTTTTTGATGACCCTGAAAATATCAGCTATGCCGGACAGGGCGTGCGCGTTGAAGGCTCCAGCCCGTCCCTGTTTGTCCGGACTGATGAGGTGCGGCAGCTGCGGCGTGGAGACACGCTGACCATCGGTGAGGAAAATTTCTGGGTAGATCGGGTTTCGCCGGATGATGGCGGAAGTTGTCATCTCTGGCTTGGACGGGGCGTACCGCCTGCCGTTAACCGTCGCCGCTGAAAGGGGGATGTATGGCCATAAAAGGTCTTGAGCAGGCCGTTGAAAACCTCAGCCGTATCAGCAAAACGGCGGTGCCTGGTGCCGCCGCAATGGCCATTAACCGCGTTGCTTCATCCGCGATATCGCAGTCGGCGTCACAGGTTGCCCGTGAGACAAAGGTACGCCGGAAACTGGTAAAGGAAAGGGCCAGGCTGAAAAGGGCCACGGTCAAAAATCCGCAGGCCAGAATCAAAGTTAACCGGGGGGATTTGCCCGTAATCAAGCTGGGTAATGCGCGGGTTGTCCTTTCGCGCCGCAGGCGTCGTAAAAAGGGGCAGCGTTCATCCCTGAAAGGTGGCGGCAGCGTGCTTGTGGTGGGTAACCGTCGTATTCCCGGCGCGTTTATTCAGCAACTGAAAAATGGCCGGTGGCATGTCATGCAGCGTGTGGCTGGGAAAAACCGTTACCCCATTGATGTGGTGAAAATCCCGATGGCGGTGCCGCTGACCACGGCGTTTAAACAAAATATTGAGCGGATACGGCGTGAACGTCTTCCGAAAGAGCTGGGCTATGCGCTGCAGCATCAACTGAGGATGGTAATAAAGCGATGAAACATACTGAACTCCGTGCAGCCGTACTGGATGCACTGGAGAAGCATGACACCGGGGCGACGTTTTTTGATGGTCGCCCCGCTGTTTTTGATGAGGCGGATTTTCCGGCAGTTGCCGTTTATCTCACCGGCGCTGAATACACGGGCGAAGAGCTGGACAGCGATACCTGGCAGGCGGAGCTGCATATCGAAGTTTTCCTGCCTGCTCAGGTGCCGGATTCAGAGCTGGATGCGTGGATGGAGTCCCGGATTTATCCGGTGATGAGCGATATCCCGGCACTGTCAGATTTGATCACCAGTATGGTGGCCAGCGGCTATGACTACCGGCGCGACGATGATGCGGGCTTGTGGAGTTCAGCCGATCTGACTTATGTCATTACCTATGAAATGTGAGGACGCTATGCCTGTACCAAATCCTACAATGCCGGTGAAAGGTGCCGGGACCACCCTGTGGGTTTATAAGGGGAGCGGTGACCCTTACGCGAATCCGCTTTCAGACGTTGACTGGTCGCGTCTGGCAAAAGTTAAAGACCTGACGCCCGGCGAACTGACCGCTGAGTCCTATGACGACAGCTATCTCGATGATGAAGATGCAGACTGGACTGCGACCGGGCAGGGGCAGAAATCTGCCGGAGATACCAGCTTCACGCTGGCGTGGATGCCCGGAGAGCAGGGGCAGCAGGCGCTGCTGGCGTGGTTTAATGAAGGCGATACCCGTGCCTATAAAATCCGCTTCCCGAACGGCACGGTCGATGTGTTCCGTGGCTGGGTCAGCAGTATCGGTAAGGCGGTGACGGCGAAGGAAGTGATCACCCGCACGGTGAAAGTCACCAATGTGGGACGTCCGTCGATGGCAGAAGATCGCAGCACGGTAACAGCGGCAACCGGCATGACCGTGACGCCTGCCAGCACCTCGGTGGTGAAAGGGCAGAGCACCACGCTGACCGTGGCCTTCCAGCCGGAGGGCGTAACCGACAAGAGCTTTCGTGCGGTGTCTGCGGATAAAACAAAAGCCACCGTGTCGGTCAGTGGTATGACCATCACCGTGAACGGCGTTGCTGCAGGCAAGGTCAACATTCCGGTTGTATCCGGTAATGGTGAGTTTGCTGCGGTTGCAGAAATTACCGTCACCGCCAGTTAATCCGGAGAGTCAGCGATGTTCCTGAAAACCGAATCATTTGAACATAACGGTGTGACCGTCACGCTTTCTGAACTGTCAGCCCTGCAGCGCATTGAGCATCTCGCCCTGATGAAACGGCAGGCAGAACAGGCGGAGTCAGACAGCAACCGGAAGTTTACTGTGGAAGACGCCATCAGAACCGGCGCGTTTCTGGTGGCGATGTCCCTGTGGCATAACCATCCGCAGAAGACGCAGATGCCGTCCATGAATGAAGCCGTTAAACAGATTGAGCAGGAAGTGCTTACCACCTGGCCCACGGAGGCAATTTCTCATGCTGAAAACGTGGTGTACCGGCTGTCTGGTATGTATGAGTTTGTGGTGAATAATGCCCCTGAACAGACAGAGGACGCCGGGCCCGCAGAGCCTGTTTCTGCGGGAAAGTGTTCGACGGTGAGCTGAGTTTTGCCCTGAAACTGGCGCGTGAGATGGGGCGACCCGACTGGCGTGCCATGCTTGCCGGGATGTCATCCACGGAGTATGCCGACTGGCACCGCTTTTACAGTACCCATTATTTTCATGATGTTCTGCTGGATATGCACTTTTCCGGGCTGACGTACACCGTGCTCAGCCTGTTTTTCAGCGATCCGGATATGCATCCGCTGGATTTCAGTCTGCTGAACCGGCGCGAGGCTGACGAAGAGCCTGAAGATGATGTGCTGATGCAGAAAGCGGCAGGGCTTGCCGGAGGTGTCCGCTTTGGCCCGGACGGGAATGAAGTTATCCCCGCTTCCCCGGATGTGGCGGACATGACGGAGGATGACGTAATGCTGATGACAGTATCAGAAGGGATCGCAGGAGGAGTCCGGTATGGCTGAACCGGTAGGCGATCTGGTCGTTGATTTGAGTCTGGATGCGGCCAGATTTGACGAGCAGATGGCCAGAGTCAGGCGTCATTTTTCTGGTACGGAAAGTGATGCGAAAAAAACAGCGGCAGTCGTTGAACAGTCGCTGAGCCGACAGGCGCTGGCTGCACAGAAAGCGGGGATTTCCGTCGGGCAGTATAAAGCCGCCATGCGTATGCTGCCTGCACAGTTCACCGACGTGGCCACGCAGCTTGCAGGCGGGCAAAGTCCGTGGCTGATCCTGCTGCAACAGGGGGGGCAGGTGAAGGACTCCTTCGGCGGGATGATCCCCATGTTCAGGGGGCTTGCCGGTGCGATCACCCTGCCGATGGTGGGGGCCACCTCGCTGGCGGTGGCGACCGGTGCGCTGGCGTATGCCTGGTATCAGGGCAACTCAACCCTGTCCGATTTCAACAAAACGCTGGTCCTTTCCGGCAATCAGGCGGGACTGACGGCAGATCGTATGCTGGTCCTGTCCAGAGCCGGGCAGGCGGCAGGGCTGACGTTTAACCAGACCAGCGAGTCACTCAGCGCACTGGTTAAGGCGGGGGTAAGCGGTGAGGCTCAGATTGCGTCCATCAGCCAGAGTGTGGCGCGTTTCTCCTCTGCATCCGGCGTGGAGGTGGACAAGGTCGCTGAAGCCTTCGGGAAGCTGACCACAGACCCGACGTCGGGGCTGACGGCGATGGCTCGCCAGTTCCATAACGTGTCGGCGGAGCAGATTGCGTATGTTGCTCAGTTGCAGCGTTCCGGCGATGAAGCCGGGGCATTGCAGGCGGCGAACGAGGCCGCAACGAAAGGGTTTGATGACCAGACCCGCCGCCTGAAAGAGAACATGGGCACGCTGGAGACCTGGGCAGACAGGACTGCGCGGGCATTCAAATCCATGTGGGATGCGGTGCTGGATATTGGTCGTCCTGATACCGCGCAGGAGATGCTGATTAAGGCAGAGGCTGCGTATAAGAAAGCAGACGACATCTGGAATCTGCGCAAGGATGATTATTTTGTTAACGATGAAGCGCGGGCGCGTTACTGGGATGATCGTGAAAAGGCCCGTCTTGCGCTTGAAGCCGCCCGAAAGAAGGCTGAGCAGCAGACTCAACAGGACAAAAATGCGCAGCAGCAGAGCGATACCGAAGCGTCACGGCTGAAATATACCGAAGAGGCGCAGAAGGCTTACGAACGGCTGCAGACGCCGCTGGAGAAATATACCGCCCGTCAGGAAGAACTGAACAAGGCACTGAAAGACGGGAAAATCCTGCAGGCGGATTACAACACGCTGATGGCGGCGGCGAAAAAGGATTATGAAGCGACGCTGAAAAAGCCGAAACAGTCCAGCGTGAAGGTGTCTGCGGGCGATCGTCAGGAAGACAGTGCTCATGCTGCCCTGCTGACGCTTCAGGCAGAACTCCGGACGCTGGAGAAGCATGCCGGAGCAAATGAGAAAATCAGCCAGCAGCGCCGGGATTTGTGGAAGGCGGAGAGTCAGTTCGCGGTACTGGAGGAGGCGGCGCAACGTCGCCAGCTGTCTGCACAGGAGAAATCCCTGCTGGCGCATAAAGATGAGACGCTGGAGTACAAACGCCAGCTGGCTGCACTTGGCGACAAGGTTACGTATCAGGAGCGCCTGAACGCGCTGGCGCAGCAGGCGGATAAATTCGCACAGCAGCAACGGGCAAAACGGGCCGCCATTGATGCGAAAAGCCGGGGGCTGACTGACCGGCAGGCAGAACGGGAAGCCACGGAACAGCGCCTGAAGGAACAGTATGGCGATAATCCGCTGGCGCTGAATAACGTCATGTCAGAGCAGAAAAAGACCTGGGCGGCTGAAGACCAGCTTCGCGGGAACTGGATGGCAGGCCTGAAGTCCGGCTGGAGTGAGTGGGAAGAGAGCGCCACGGACAGTATGTCGCAGGTAAAAAGTGCAGCCACGCAGACCTTTGATGGTATTGCACAGAATATGGCGGCGATGCTGACCGGCAGTGAGCAGAACTGGCGCAGCTTCACCCGTTCCGTGCTGTCCATGATGACAGAAATTCTGCTTAAGCAGGCAATGGTGGGGATTGTCGGGAGTATCGGCAGCGCCATTGGCGGGGCTGTTGGTGGCGGCGCATCCGCGTCAGGCGGTACAGCCATTCAGGCCGCTGCGGCGAAATTCCATTTTGCAACCGGAGGATTTACGGGAACCGGCGGCAAATATGAGCCAGCGGGGATTGTTCACCGTGGTGAGTTTGTCTTCACGAAGGAGGCAACCAGCCGGATTGGCGTGGGGAATCTTTACCGGCTGATGCGCGGCTATGCCACCGGCGGTTATGTCGGTACACCGGGCAGCATGGCAGACAGCCGGTCGCAGGCGTCCGGGACGTTTGAGCAGAATAACCATGTGGTGATTAACAACGACGGCACGAACGGGCAGATAGGTCCGGCTGCTCTGAAGGCGGTGTATGACATGGCCCGCAAGGGTGCCCGTGATGAAATTCAGACACAGATGCGTGATGGTGGCCTGTTCTCCGGAGGTGGACGATGAAGACCTTCCGCTGGAAAGTGAAACCCGGTATGGATGTGGCTTCGGTCCCTTCTGTAAGAAAGGTGCGCTTTGGTGATGGCTATTCTCAGCGAGCGCCTGCCGGGCTGAATGCCAACCTGAAAACGTACAGCGTGACGCTTTCTGTCCCCCGTGAGGAGGCCACGGTACTGGAGTCGTTTCTGGAAGAGCACGGGGGCTGGAAATCCTTTCTGTGGACGCCGCCTTATGAGTGGCGGCAGATAAAGGTGACCTGCGCAAAATGGTCGTCGCGGGTCAGTATGCTGCGTGTTGAGTTCAGCGCAGAGTTTGAACAGGTGGTGAACTGATGCAGGATATCCGGCAGGAAACACTGAATGAATGCACCCGTGCGGAGCAGTCGGCCAGCGTGGTGCTCTGGGAAATCGACCTGACAGAGGTCGGTGGAGAACGTTATTTTTTCTGTAATGAGCAGAACGAAAAAGGTGAGCCGGTCACCTGGCAGGGGCGACAGTATCAGCCGTATCCCATTCAGGGGAGCGGTTTTGAACTGAATGGCAAAGGCACCAGTACGCGCCCCACGCTGACGGTTTCTAACCTGTACGGTATGGTCACCGGGATGGCGGAAGATATGCAGAGTCTGGTCGGCGGAACGGTGGTCCGGCGTAAGGTTTACGCCCGTTTTCTGGATGCGGTGAACTTCGTCAACGGAAACAGTTACGCCGATCCGGAGCAGGAGGTGATCAGCCGCTGGCGCATTGAGCAGTGCAGCGAACTGAGCGCGGTGAGTGCCTCCTTTGTACTGTCCACGCCGACGGAAACGGATGGCGCTGTTTTTCCGGGACGTATCATGCTGGCCAACACCTGCACCTGGACCTATCGCGGTGACGAGTGCGGTTATAGCGGTCCGGCTGTCGCGGATGAATATGACCAGCCAACGTCCGATATCACGAAGGATAAATGCAGCAAATGCCTGAGCGGTTGTAAGTTCCGCAATAACGTCGGCAACTTTGGCGGCTTCCTTTCCATTAACAAACTTTCGCAGTAAATCCCATGACACAGACAGAATCAGCGATTCTGGCGCACGCCCGGCGATGTGCGCCAGCGGAGTCGTGCGGCTTCGTGGTAAGCACGCCGGAGGGGGAAAGATATTTCCCCTGCGTGAATATCTCCGGTGAGCCGGAGGCGTATTTCCGTATGTCGCCGGAAGACTGGCTGCAGGCAGAAATGCAGGGTGAGATTGTGGCGCTGGTCCACAGCCACCCCGGTGGTCTGCCCTGGCTGAGTGAGGCCGACCGGCGGCTGCAGGTGCAGAGTGATTTGCCGTGGTGGCTGGTCTGCCGGGGGACGATTCATAAGTTCCGCTGTGTGCCGCATCTCACCGGGCGGCGCTTTGAGCACGGTGTGACGGACTGTTACACACTGTTCCGGGATGCTTATCATCTGGCGGGGATTGAGATGCCGGACTTTCATCGTGAGGATGACTGGTGGCGTAACGGCCAGAATCTCTATCTGGATAATCTGGAGGCGACGGGGCTGTATCAGGTGCCGTTGTCAGCGGCACAGCCGGGCGATGTGCTGCTGTGCTGTTTTGGTTCATCAGTGCCGAATCACGCCGCAATTTACTGCGGCGACGGCGAGCTGCTGCACCATATTCCTGAACAACTGAGCAAACGAGAGAGGTACACCGACAAATGGCAGCGACGCACACACTCCCTCTGGCGTCACCGGGCATGGCGCGCATCTGCCTTTACGGGGATTTACAACGATTTGGTCGCCGCATCGACCTTCGTGTGAAAACGGGGGCTGAAGCCATCCGGGCACTGGCCACACAGCTCCCGGCGTTTCGTCAGAAACTGAGCGACGGCTGGTATCAGGTACGGATTGCCGGGCGGGACGTCAGCACGTCCGGGTTAACGGCGCAGTTACATGAGACTCTGCCTGATGGCGCTGTAATTCATATTGTTCCCAGAGTCGCCGGGGCCAAGTCAGGTGGCGTATTCCAGATTGTCCTGGGGGCTGCCGCCATTGCCGGATCATTCTTTACCGCCGGAGCCACCCTTGCAGCATGGGGGGCAGCCATTGGGGCCGGTGGTATGACCGGCATCCTGTTTTCTCTCGGTGCCAGTATGGTGCTCGGTGGTGTGGCGCAGATGCTGGCACCGAAAGCCAGAACTCCCCGTATACAGACAACGGATAACGGTAAGCAGAACACCTATTTCTCCTCACTGGATAACATGGTTGCCCAGGGCAATGTTCTGCCTGTTCTGTACGGGGAAATGCGCGTGGGGTCACGCGTGGTTTCTCAGGAGATCAGCACGGCAGACGAAGGGGACGGTGGTCAGGTTGTGGTGATTGGTCGCTGATGCAAAATGTTTTATGTGAAACCGCCTGCGGGCGGTTTTGTCATTTATGGAGCGTGAGGAATGGGTAAAGGAAGCAGTAAGGGGCATACCCCGCGCGAAGCGAAGGACAACCTGAAGTCCACGCAGTTGCTGAGTGTGATCGATGCCATCAGCGAAGGGCCGATTGAAGGTCCGGTGGATGGCTTAAAAAGCGTGCTGCTGAACAGTACGCCGGTGCTGGACACTGAGGGGAATACCAACATATCCGGTGTCACGGTGGTGTTCCGGGCTGGTGAGCAGGAGCAGACTCCGCCGGAGGGATTTGAATCCTCCGGCTCCGAGACGGTGCTGGGTACGGAAGTGAAATATGACACGCCGATCACCCGCACCATTACGTCTGCAAACATCGACCGTCTGCGCTTTACCTTCGGTGTACAGGCACTGGTGGAAACCACCTCAAAGGGTGACAGGAATCCGTCGGAAGTCCGCCTGCTGGTTCAGATACAACGTAACGGTGGCTGGGTGACGGAAAAAGACATCACCATTAAGGGCAAAACCACCTCGCAGTATCTGGCCTCGGTGGTGATGGGTAACCTGCCGCCGCGCCCGTTTAATATCCGGATGCGCAGGATGACGCCGGACAGCACCACAGACCAGCTGCAGAACAAAACGCTCTGGTCGTCATACACTGAAATCATCGATGTGAAACAGTGCTACCCGAACACGGCACTGGTCGGCGTGCAGGTGGACTCGGAGCAGTTCGGCAGCCAGCAGGTGAGCCGTAATTATCATCTGCGCGGGCGTATTCTGCAGGTGCCGTCGAACTATAACCCGCAGACGCGGCAATACAGCGGTATCTGGGACGGAACGTTTAAACCGGCATACAGCAACAACATGGCCTGGTGTCTGTGGGATATGCTGACCCATCCGCGCTACGGCATGGGGAAACGTCTTGGTGCGGCGGATGTGGATAAATGGGCGCTGTATGTCATCGGCCAGTACTGCGACCAGTCAGTGCCGGACGGCTTTGGCGGCACGGAGCCGCGCATCACCTGTAATGCGTACCTGACCACACAGCGTAAGGCGTGGGATGTGCTCAGCGATTTCTGCTCGGCGATGCGCTGTATGCCGGTATGGAACGGGCAGACGCTGACGTTCGTGCAGGACCGACCGTCGGATAAGACGTGGACCTATAACCGCAGTAATGTGGTGATGCCGGATGATGGCGCGCCGTTCCGCTACAGCTTCAGCGCCCTGAAGGACCGCCATAATGCCGTTGAGGTGAACTGGATTGACCCGAACAACGGCTGGGAGACGGCGACAGAGCTTGTTGAAGATACGCAGGCCATTGCCCGTTACGGTCGTAATGTTACGAAGATGGATGCCTTTGGCTGTACCAGCCGGGGGCAGGCACACCGCGCCGGGCTGTGGCTGATTAAAACAGAACTGCTGGAAACGCAGACCGTGGATTTCAGCGTCGGCGCAGAAGGGCTTCGCCATGTACCGGGCGATGTTATTGAAATCTGCGATGATGACTATGCCGGTATCAGCACCGGTGGTCGTGTGCTGGCGGTGAACAGCCAGACCCGGACGCTGACGCTCGACCGTGAAATCACGCTGCCATCCTCCGGTACCGCGCTGATAAGCCTGGTTGACGGAAGTGGCAATCCGGTCAGCGTGGAGGTTCAGTCCGTCACCGACGGCGTGAAGGTAAAAGTGAGCCGTGTTCCTGACGGTGTTGCTGAATACAGCGTATGGGAGCTGAAGCTGCCGACGCTGCGCCAGCGACTGTTCCGCTGCGTGAGTATCCGTGAGAACGACGACGGCACGTATGCCATCACCGCCGTGCAGCATGTGCCGGAAAAAGAGGCCATCGTGGATAACGGGGCGCACTTTGACGGCGAACAGAGTGGCACGGTGAATGGTGTCACGCCGCCAGCGGTGCAGCACCTGACCGCAGAAGTCACTGCAGACAGCGGGGAATATCAGGTGCTGGCGCGATGGGACACACCGAAGGTGGTGAAGGGCGTGAGTTTCCTGCTCCGTCTGACCGTAACAGCGGACGACGGCAGTGAGCGGCTGGTCAGCACGGCCCGGACGACGGAAACCACATACCGCTTCACGCAACTGGCGCTGGGGAACTACAGGCTGACAGTCCGGGCGGTAAATGCGTGGGGGCAGCAGGGCGATCCGGCGTCGGTATCGTTCCGGATTGCCGCACCGGCAGCACCGTCGAGGATTGAGCTGACGCCGGGCTATTTTCAGATAACCGCCACGCCGCATCTTGCCGTTTATGACCCGACGGTACAGTTTGAGTTCTGGTTCTCGGAAAAGCAGATTGCGGATATCAGACAGGTTGAAACCAGCACGCGTTATCTTGGTACGGCGCTGTACTGGATAGCCGCCAGTATCAATATCAAACCGGGCCATGATTATTACTTTTATATCCGCAGTGTGAACACCGTTGGCAAATCGGCATTCGTGGAGGCCGTCGGTCGGGCGAGCGATGATGCGGAAGGTTACCTGGATTTTTTCAAAGGCAAGATAACCGAATCCCATCTCGGCAAGGAGCTGCTGGAAAAAGTCGAGCTGACGGAGGATAACGCCAGCAGACTGGAGGAGTTTTCGAAAGAGTGGAAGGATGCCAGTGATAAGTGGAATGCCATGTGGGCTGTCAAAATTGAGCAGACCAAAGACGGCAAACATTATGTCGCGGGTATTGGCCTCAGCATGGAGGACACGGAGGAAGGCAAACTGAGCCAGTTTCTGGTTGCCGCCAATCGTATCGCATTTATTGACCCGGCAAACGGGAATGAAACGCCGATGTTTGTGGCGCAGGGCAACCAGATATTCATGAACGACGTGTTCCTGAAGCGCCTGACGGCCCCCACCATTACCAGCGGCGGCAATCCTCCGGCCTTTTCCCTGACACCGGACGGAAAGCTGACCGCTAAAAATGCGGATATCAGTGGCAGTGTGAATGCGAACTCCGGGACGCTCAGTAATGTGACGATAGCTGAAAACTGTACGATAAACGGTACGCTGAGGGCGGAAAAAATCGTCGGGGACATTGTAAAGGCGGCGAGCGCGGCTTTTCCGCGCCAGCGTGAAAGCAGTGTGGACTGGCCGTCAGGTACCCGTACTGTCACCGTGACCGATGACCATCCTTTTGATCGCCAGATAGTGGTGCTTCCGCTGACGTTTCGCGGAAGTAAGCGTACTGTCAGCGGCAGGACAACGTATTCGATGTGTTATCTGAAAGTACTGATGAACGGTGCGGTGATTTATGATGGCGCGGCGAACGAGGCGGTACAGGTGTTCTCCCGTATTGTTGACATGCCAGCGGGTCGGGGAAACGTGATCCTGACGTTCACGCTTACGTCCACACGGCATTCGGCAGATATTCCGCCGTATACGTTTGCCAGCGATGTGCAGGTTATGGTGATTAAGAAACAGGCGCTGGGCATCAGCGTGGTCTGAGTGTGTTACAGAGGTTCGTCCGGGAACGGGCGTTTTATTATAAAACAGTGAGAGGTGAACGATGCGTAATGTGTGTATTGCCGTTGCTGTCTTTGCCGCACTTGCGGTGACAGTCACTCCGGCCCGTGCGGAAGGTGGACATGGTACGTTTACGGTGGGCTATTTTCAAGTGAAACCGGGTACATTGCCGTCGTTGTCGGGCGGGGATACCGGTGTGAGTCATCTGAAAGGGATTAACGTGAAGTACCGTTATGAGCTGACGGACAGTGTGGGGGTGATGGCTTCCCTGGGGTTCGCCGCGTCGAAAAAGAGCAGCACAGTGATGACCGGGGAGGATACGTTTCACTATGAGAGCCTGCGTGGACGTTATGTGAGCGTGATGGCCGGACCGGTTTTACAAATCAGTAAGCAGGTCAGTGCGTACGCCATGGCCGGAGTGGCTCACAGTCGGTGGTCCGGCAGTACAATGGATTACCGTAAGACGGAAATCACTCCCGGGTATATGAAAGAGACGACCACTGCCAGGGACGAAAGTGCAATGCGGCATACCTCAGTGGCGTGGAGTGCAGGTATACAGATTAATCCGGCAGCGTCCGTCGTTGTTGATATTGCTTATGAAGGCTCCGGCAGTGGCGACTGGCGTACTGACGGATTCATCGTTGGGGTCGGTTATAAATTCTGATTAGCCAGGTAACACAGTGTTATGACAGCCCGCCGGAACCGGTGGGCTTTTTTGTGGGGTGAATATGGCAGTAAAGATTTCAGGAGTCCTGAAAGACGGCACAGGAAAACCGGTACAGAACTGCACCATTCAGCTGAAAGCCAGACGTAACAGCACCACGGTGGTGGTGAACACGGTGGGCTCAGAGAATCCGGATGAAGCCGGGCGTTACAGCATGGATGTGGAGTACGGTCAGTACAGTGTCATCCTGCAGGTTGACGGTTTTCCACCATCGCACGCCGGGACCATCACCGTGTATGAAGATTCACAACCGGGGACGCTGAATGATTTTCTCTGTGCCATGACGGAGGATGATGCCCGGCCGGAGGTGCTGCGTCGTCTTGAACTGATGGTGGAAGAGGTGGCGCGTAACGCGTCCGTGGTGGCACAGAGTACGGCAGACGCGAAGAAATCAGCCGGCGATGCCAGTGCATCAGCTGCTCAGGTCGCGGCCCTTGTGACTGATGCAACTGACTCAGCACGCGCCGCCAGCACGTCCGCCGGACAGGCTGCATCGTCAGCTCAGGAAGCGTCCTCCGGCGCAGAAGCGGCATCAGCAAAGGCCACTGAAGCGGAAAAAAGTGCCGCAGCCGCAGAGTCCTCAAAAAACGCGGCGGCCACCAGTGCCGGTGCGGCGAAAACGTCAGAAACGAATGCTGCAGCGTCACAACAATCAGCCGCCACGTCTGCCTCCACCGCGGCCACGAAAGCGTCAGAGGCCGCCACTTCAGCACGAGATGCGGTGGCCTCAAAAGAGGCAGCAAAATCATCAGAAACGAACGCATCATCAAGTGCCGGTCGTGCAGCTTCCTCGGCAACGGCGGCAGAAAATTCTGCCAGGGCGGCAAAAACGTCCGAGACGAATGCCAGGTCATCTGAAACAGCAGCGGAACGGAGCGCCTCTGCCGCGGCAGACGCAAAAACAGCGGCGGCGGGGAGTGCGTCAACGGCATCCACGAAGGCGACAGAGGCTGCGGGAAGTGCGGTATCAGCATCGCAGAGCAAAAGTGCGGCAGAAGCGGCGGCAATACGTGCAAAAAATTCGGCAAAACGTGCAGAAGATATAGCTTCAGCTGTCGCGCTTGAGGATGCGGACACAACGAGAAAGGGGATAGTGCAGCTCAGCAGTGCAACCAACAGCACGTCTGAAACGCTTGCTGCAACGCCAAAGGCGGTTAAGGTGGTAATGGATGAAACGAACAGAAAAGCCCACTGGACAGTCCGGCACTGACCGGAACGCCAACAGCACCAACCGCGCTCAGGGGAACAAACAATACCCAGATTGCGAACACCGCTTTTGTACTGGCCGCGATTGCAGATGTTATCGACGCGTCACCTGACGCACTGAATACGCTGAATGAACTGGCCGCAGCGCTCGGGAATGATCCAGATTTTGCTACCACCATGACTAACGCGCTTGCGGGTAAACAACCGAAGAATGCGACACTGACGGCGCTGGCAGGGCTTTCCACGGCGAAAAATAAATTACCGTATTTTGCGGAAAATGATGCCGCCAGCCTGACTGAACTGACTCAGGTTGGCAGGGATATTCTGGCAAAAAATTCCGTTGCAGATGTTCTTGAATACCTTGGGGCCGGTGAGAATTCGGCCTTTCCGGCAGGTGCGCCGATCCCGTGGCCATCAGATATCGTTCCGTCTGGCTACGTCCTGATGCAGGGGCAGGCGTTTGACAAATCAGCCTACCCAAAACTTGCTGTCGCGTATCCATCGGGTGTGCTTCCTGATATGCGAGGCTGGACAATCAAGGGGAAACCCGCCAGCGGTCGTGCTGTATTGTCTCAGGAACAGGATGGAATTAAGTCGCACACCCACAGTGCCAGTGCATCCGGTACGGATTTGGGGACGAAAACCACATCGTCGTTTGATTACGGGACGAAAACAACAGGCAGTTTCGATTACGGCACCAAATCGACGAATAACACGGGGGCTCATGCTCACAGTCTGAGCGGTTCAACAGGGGCCGCGGGTGCTCATGCCCACACAAGTGGTTTAAGGATGAACAGTTCTGGCTGGAGTCAGTATGGAACAGCAACCATTACAGGAAGTTTATCCACAGTTAAAGGAACCAGCACACAGGGTATTGCTTATTTATCGAAAACGGACAGTCAGGGCAGCCACAGTCACTCATTGTCCGGTACAGCCGTGAGTGCCGGTGCACATGCGCATACAGTTGGTATTGGTGCGCACCAGCATCCGGTTGTTATCGGTGCTCATGCCCATTCTTTCAGTATTGGTTCACACGGACACACCATCACCGTTAACGCTGCGGGTAACGCGGAAAACACCGTCAAAAACATTGCATTTAACTATATTGTGAGGCTTGCATAATGGCATTCAGAATGAGTGAACAACCACGGACCATAAAAATTTATAATCTGCTGGCCGGAACTAATGAATTTATTGGTGAAGGTGACGCATATATTCCGCCTCATACCGGTCTGCCTGCAAACAGTACCGATATTGCACCGCCAGATATTCCGGCTGGCTTTGTGGCTGTTTTCAACAGTGATGAGGCATCGTGGCATCTCGTTGAAGACCATCGGGGTAAAACCGTCTATGACGTGGCTTCCGGCGACGCGTTATTTATTTCTGAACTCGGTCCGTTACCGGAAAATTTTACCTGGTTATCGCCGGGAGGGGAATATCAGAAGTGGAACGGCACAGCCTGGGTGAAGGATACGGAAGCAGAAAAACTGTTCCGGATCCGGGAGGCGGAAGAAACAAAAAAAAGCCTGATGCAGGTAGCCAGTGAGCATATTGCGCCGCTTCAGGATGCTGCAGATCTGGAAATTGCAACGAAGGAAGAAACCTCGTTGCTGGAAGCCTGGAAGAAGTATCGGGTGTTGCTGAACCGTGTTGATACATCAACTGCACCTGATATTGAGTGGCCTGCTGTCCCTGTTATGGAGTAATCGTTTTGTGATATGCCGCAGAAACGTTGTATGAAATAACGTTCTGCGGTTAGTTAGTATATTGTAAAGCTGAGTATTGGTTTATTTGGCGATTATTATCTTCAGGAGAATAATGGAAGTTCTATGACTCAATTGTTCATAGTGTTTACATCACCGCCAATTGCTTTTAAGACTGAACGCATGAAATATGGTTTTTCGTCATGTTTTGAGTCTGCTGTTGATATTTCTAAAGTCGGTTTTTTTTCTTCGTTTTCTCTAACTATTTTCCATGAAATACATTTTTGATTATTATTTGAATCAATTCCAATTACCTGAAGTCTTTCATCTATAATTGGCATTGTATGTATTGGTTTATTGGAGTAGATGCTTGCTTTTCTGAGCCATAGCTCTGATATCCAAATGAAGCCATAGGCATTTGTTATTTTGGCTCTGTCAGCTGCATAACGCCAAAAAATATATTTATCTGCTTGATCTTCAAATGTTGTATTGATTAAATCAATTGGATGGAATTGTTTATCATAAAAAATTAATGTTTGAATGTGATAACCGTCCTTTAAAAAAGTCGTTTCTGCAAGCTTGGCTGTATAGTCAACTAACTCTTCTGTCGAAGTGATATTTTTAGGCTTATCTACCAGTTTTAGACGCTCTTTAATATCTTCAGGAATTATTTTATTGTCATATTGTATCATGCTAAATGACAATTTGCTTATGGAGTAATCTTTTAATTTTAAATAAGTTATTCTCCTGGCTTCATCAAATAAAGAGTCGAATGATGTTGGCGAAATCACATCGTCACCCATTGGATTGTTTATTTGTATGCCAAGAGAGTTACAGCAGTTATACATTCTGCCATAGATTATAGCTAAGGCATGTAATAATTCGTAATCTTTTAGCGTATTAGCGACCCATCGTCTTTCTGATTTAATAATAGATGATTCAGTTAAATATGAAGGTAATTTCTTTTGTGCAAGTCTGACTAACTTTTTTATACCAATGTTTAACATACTTTCATTTGTAATAAACTCAATGTCATTTTCTTCAATGTAAGATGAAATAAGAGTAGCCTTTGCCTCGCTATACATTTCTAAATCGCCTTGTTTTTCTATCGTATTGCGAGAATTTTTAGCCCAAGCCATTAATGGATCATTTTTCCATTTTTCAATAACATTATTGTTATACCAAATGTCATATCCTATAATCTGGTTTTTGTTTTTTTGAATAATAAATGTTACTGTTCTTGCGGTTTGGAGGAATTGATTCAAATTCAAGCGAAATAATTCAGGGTCAAAATATGTATCAATGCAGCATTTGAGCAAGTGCGATAAATCTTTAAGTCTTCTTTCCCATGGTTTTTTAGTCATAAAACTCTCCATTTTGATAGGTTGCATGCTAGATGCTGATATATTTTAGAGGTGATAAAATTAACTGCTTAACTGTCAATGTAATACAAGTTGTTTGATCTTTGCAATGATTCTTATCAGAAACCATATAGTAAATTAGTTACACAGGAAATTTTTAATATTATTATTATCATTCATTATGTATTAAAATTAGAGTTGTGGCTTGGCTCTGCTAACACGTTGCTCATAGGAGATATGGTAGAGCCGCAGACACGTCGTATGCAGGAACGTGCTGCGGCTGGCTGGTGAACTTCCGATAGTGCGGGTGTTGAATGATTTCCAGTTGCTACCGATTTTACATATTTTTTGCATGAGAGAATTTGTACCACCTCCCACCGACCATCTATGACTGTACGCCACTGTCCCTAGGACTGCTATGTGCCGGAGCGGACATTACAAACGTCCTTCTCGGTGCATGCCACTGTTGCCAATGACCTGCCTAGGAATTGGTTAGCAAGTTACTACCGGATTTTGTAAAAACAGCCCTCCTCATATAAAAAGTATTCGTTCACTTCCGATAAGCGTCGTAATTTTCTATCTTTCATCATATTCTAGATCCCTCTGAAAAAATCTTCCGAGTTTGCTAGGCACTGATACATAACTCTTTTCCAATAATTGGGGAAGTCATTCAAATCTATAATAGGTTTCAGATTTGCTTCAATAAATTCTGACTGTAGCTGCTGAAACGTTGCGGTTGAACTATATTTCCTTATAACTTTTACGAAAGAGTTTCTTTGAGTAATCACTTCACTCAAGTGCTTCCCTGCCTCCAAACGATACCTGTTAGCAATATTTAATAGCTTGAAATGATGAAGAGCTCTGTGTTTGTCTTCCTGCCTCCAGTTCGCCGGGCATTCAACATAAAAACTGATAGCACCCGGAGTTCCGGAAACGAAATTTGCATATACCCATTGCTCACGAAAAAAAATGTCCTTGTCGATATAGGGATGAATCGCTTGGTGTACCTCATCTACTGCGAAAACTTGACCTTTCTCTCCCATATTGCAGTCGCGGCACGATGGAACTAAATTAATAGGCATCACCGAAAATTCAGGATAATGTGCAATAGGAAGAAAATGATCTATATTTTTTGTCTGTCCTATATCACCACAAAATGGACATTTTTCACCTGATGAAACAAGCATGTCATCGTAATATGTTCTAGCGGGTTTGTTTTTATCTCGGAGATTATTTTCATAAAGCTTTTCTAATTTAACCTTTGTCAGGTTACCAACTACTAAGGTTGTAGGCTCAAGAGGGTGTGTCCTGTCGTAGGTAAATAACTGACCTGTCGAGCTTAATATTCTATATTGTTGTTCTTTCTGCAAAAAAGTGGGGAAGTGAGTAATGAAATTATTTCTAACATTTATCTGCATCATACCTTCCGAGCATTTATTAAGCATTTCGCTATAAGTTCTCGCTGGAAGAGGTAGTTTTTTCATTGTACTTTACCTTCATCTCTGTTCATTATCATCGCTTTTAAAACGGTTCGACCTTCTAATCCTATCTGACCATTATAATTTTTTAGAATGGTTTCATAAGAAAGCTCTGAATCAACGGACTGCGATAATAAGTGGTGGTATCCAGAATTTGTCACTTCAAGTAAAAACACCTCACGAGTTAAAACACCTAAGTTCTCACCGAATGTCTCAATATCCGGACGGATAATATTTATTGCTTCTCTTGACCGTAGGACTTTCCACATGCAGGATTTTGGAACCTCTTGCAGTACTACTGGGGAATGAGTTGCAATTATTGCTACACCATTGCGTGCATCGAGTAAGTCGCTTAATGTTCGTAAAAAAGCAGAGAGCAAAGGTGGATGCAGATGAACCTCTGGTTCATCGAATAAAACTAATGACTTTTCGCCAACGACATCTACTAATCTTGTGATAGTAAATAAAACAATTGCATGTCCAGAGCTCATTCGAAGCAGATATTTCTGGATATTGTCATAAAACAATTTAGTGAATTTATCATCGTCCACTTGAATCTGTGGTTCATTACGTCTTAACTCTTCATATTTAGAAATGAGGCTGATGAGTTCCATATTTGAAAAGTTTTCATCACTACTTAGTTTTTTGATAGCTTCAAGCCAGAGTTGTCTTTTTCTATCTACTCTCATACAACCAATAAATGCTGAAATGAATTCTAAGCGGAGATCGCCTAGTGATTTTAAACTATTGCTGGCAGCATTCTTGAGTCCAATATAAAAGTATTGTGTACCTTTTGCTGGGTCAGGTTGTTCTTTAGGAGGAGTAAAAGGATCAAATGCACTAAACGAAACTGAAACAAGCGATCGAAAATATCCCTTTGGGATTCTTGACTCGATAAGTCTATTATTTTCAGAGAAAAAATATTCATTGTTTTCTGGGTTGGTGATTGCACCAATCATTCCATTCAAAATTGTTGTTTTACCACACCCATTCCGCCCGATAAAAGCATGAATGTTCGTGCTGGGCATAGAATTAACCGTCACCTCAAAAGGTATAGTTAAATCACTGAATCCGGGAGCACTTTTTCTATTAAATGAAAAGTGGAAATCTGACAATTCTGGCAAACCATTTAACACACGTGCGAACTGTCCATGAATTTCTGAAAGAGTTACCCCTCTAAGTAATGAGGTGTTAAGGACGCTTTCATTTTCAATGTCGGCTAATCGATTTGGCCATACTACTAAATCCTGAATAGCTTTAAGAAGGTTATGTTTAAAACCATCGCTTAATTTGCTGAGATTAACATAGTAGTCAATGCTTTCACCTAAGGAAAAAAACATTTCAGGGAGTTGACTGAATTTTTTATCTATTAATGAATAAGTGCTTACTTCTTCTTTTTGACCTACAAAACCAATTTTAACATTTCCGATATCGCATTTTTCACCATGCTCATCAAAGACAGTAAGATAAAACATTGTAACAAAGGAATAGTCATTCCAACCATCTGCTCGTAGGAATGCCTTATTTTTTTCTACTGCAGGAATATACCCGCCTCTTTCAATAACACTAAACTCCAACATATAGTAACCCTTAATTTTATTAAAATAACCGCAATTTATTTGGCGGCAACACAGGATCTCTCTTTTAAGTTACTCTCTATTACATACGTTTTCCATCTAAAAATTAGTAGTATTGAACTTAACGGGGCATCGTATTGTAGTTTTCCATATTTAGCTTTCTGCTTCCTTTTGGATAACCCACTGTTATTCATGTTGCATGGTGCACTGTTTATACCAACGATATAGTCTATTAATGCATATATAGTATCGCCGAACGATTAGCTCTTCAGGCTTCTGAAGAAGCGTTTCAAGTACTAATAAGCCGATAGATAGCCACGGACTTCGTAGCCATTTTTCATAAGTGTTAACTTCCGCTCCTCGCTCATAACAGACATTCACTACAGTTATGGCGGAAAGGTATGCATGCTGGGTGTGGGGAAGTCGTGAAAGAAAAGAAGTCAGCTGCGTCGTTTGACATCACTGCTATCTTCTTACTGGTTATGCAGGTCGTAGTGGGTGGCACACAAAGCTTTGCACTGGATTGCGAGGCTTTGTGCTTCTCTGGAGTGCGACAGGTTTGATGACAAAAAATTAGCGACTGACTTCCCT
>NZ_QWEG01000028.1 GCF_003515685.1 Neobacillus notoginsengisoli
CGGATCAAAAGGTTAGGGGTTCGACTCCTCTCGGGCGCGCCATATATCGGGAAGTAGCTCAGCTTGGTAGAGCACTTGGTTTGGGACCAAGGGGTCGCAGGTTCGAATCCTGTCTTCCCGACCATTTTATGGGGCCTTAGCTCAGCTGGGAGAGCGCCTGCTTTGCACGCAGGAGGTCAGCGGTTCGATCCCGCTAGGCTCCACCTGATATAAGTTTATAAAATGGCGGTGTAGCTCAGCTGGCTAGAGCGTACGGTTCATACCCGTAAGGTCGGGGGTTCGATCCCCTCCGCCGCTACCAAAATTTAAAATTGGACCTTTAGCTCAGCTGGTTAGAGCAGACGGCTCATAACCGTCCGGTCGTAGGTTCGAGTCCTACAAGGTCCACTGTAACTTTATATTATAAATGGAGGAATACCCAAGTCTGGCTGAAGGGATCGGTCTTGAAAACCGACAGGCGGGTTAAACCGCGCGGGGGTTCGAATCCCTCTTCCTCCGCCATTTATATTTCTATTATCGCGGGGTGGAGCAACGAGCATTGCTTCATGAATAATCTGCGAGTTGTACCGTTCGAATTGCTGCTTGAATAAGCTTCCTGAGGTCGGGACAGTAATTGCTCTCCTAGAGCATGCTCAAATTATATACTTTTAATTATCGCGGGGTGGAGCAGTTCGGTAGCTCGTCGGGCTCATAACCCGAAGGTCGCAGGTTCAAATCCTGCCCCCGCAATATGGTCTGGTAGTTCAGTTGGTTAGAATGCCTGCCTGTCACGCAGGAGGTCGCGGGTTCGAGTCCCGTCCAGACCGCCATTTTTTTTGGCTCAGTAGCTCAGTCGGTAGAGCAAAGGACTGAAAATCCTTGTGTCGGCGGTTCGATTCCGTCCTGAGCCACCATTAAAATTATTTTAAGATAATGGCGATTGTGGCGAAGTGGTTAACGCACCTGATTGTGGTTCAGGCATTCGTGGGTTCGATTCCCATCAGTCGCCCCATTTAAAATTTTATACGCGGGTGTAGTTTAATGGTAAAACTCCAGCCTTCCAAGCTGATGTCGTGGGTTCGATTCCCATCACCCGCTCCATTTGTGGGCCTATAGCTCAGCTGGTTAGAGCGCACGCCTGATAAGCGTGAGGTCGATGGTTCGAGTCCATTTAGGCCCACCATTTTTATTTTGTTTTTCCACAGTAGCTCAGTGGTAGAGCAATCGGCTGTTAACCGATCGGTCGTAGGTTCGAATCCTACCTGTGGAGCCATATGGGGAAGTACTCAAGAGGCTGAAGAGGCGCCCCTGCTAAGGGCGTAGGTCGGGTGACCGGCGCGAGGGTTCAAATCCCTCCTTCTCCGCCATATAAAGGCCCCTTGGTCAAGCGGTTAAGACACCGCCCTTTCACGGCGGTAACACGGGTTCGAATCCCGTAGGGGTCATACAAAAAAGCTGTTAGCATAATGCTGACAGCTTTTTTGTTGCTTAAGAAACTCTTAGATGATACCAAGGCTGTCATTGAAATTCCTTTACGTGACAGCAAACATGTATTTTGGCGCCAAGCTGTCAGGGAAACCCCGGATACTTGCCTGCCCCGTTTTTTCTCCCTCGTTTTGAAACCAACACGCCTAGTAGCTTTATCTTTTCCTCTAAGTTCATTATCTCCCAACAAACTATAGAACGGATACTTCTGTTGAGTTTCCTATGGACAATTCGGAAAATCCCCCCCAATAAGGTTTATCTCCAATTCTTTAGGGTAAAAGTTAGGAAGCAGTTAAATATAGTTCCGTTTTATTCTTTACTTAGTTTAATAGAGTAGTCGTATCCCCCACAGATTTATCATTAGCTTGCCTATTGCAGGCTTTTTTCTTCATTTAATTCTTTACCGCGTTACTAAATTATAGAGTTATCAATCAACAACTAGCAATCACTTTTCCCCTTAGGTTGGTTGTTCATTTTTCTGCCATAAATCTTTCGAGTTATTGGGAGGAATCTTCATATTCCTTGGAAAATTCTTTGTCGGGTAGCCATGTTTGTCGTCAAATGACCTGTTTTTTTGTATATATGTTGGGACACTTGTCAAAATAACAGGGAATTTTTGTAAAGGAATTATCAATAAAAAAGCGAATTATACGACGATGAAGGAATATCCATTTCAAAGGGGAGTGCACTGCACATTGTCTGCTAAGGGGTCAGGCACCTTTTGAAAGCGGAAGGACAGATTGGCAATGACCTTTGCGTATCTGTCGAAATAAATACGAACAAAAGATGGGGGTAAACTAGCGGTTCCAATCTTTGTTGATCATATGCCTGGCAACTGTTGTGAAGGCCTTCGCGGAATATTTGTTTCCGGATGGGCTTTTGTTTTTGCCCGGTTAAAAGAGAGGAGCGCCTTTATGGCTAAGAAGAAATGCGTAGCAATGCTGCTGGCAGGGGGCCAGGGGAGCAGGTTGAAGTTGTTGACTAAGGAACTGGCAAAGCCCGCAGTCCCGTTTGGGGGGAAGTACCGGATAATTGATTTTACTTTAAGCAACTGTGCGAATTCAGGGATTGACACGGTTGGAGTGCTTACACAATACCAGCCGATGGTTCTGAACTCCTACATCGGGATTGGTAGTGCATGGGACCTTGATAGAAAGGATGGTGGGGTGACAGTCCTGCCCCCCTTTAGCGAATCTACTGAAGTGAAGTGGTATACAGGGACTGCCTGTGCGGTTTATCAAAATCTCCATTATATGAAACAATACGATCCTGAGTACATTCTAATCCTGTCAGGGGACCATATTTACAAAATGAATTACGAAGACATGCTGCAGTACCACATAGAGAAAAAAGCGGAGGTTACCATTTCCGTTGTGGAAGTCCCTTTTTCGGATGCGAACCGGTTTGGCATCATGAATACGGATGATGACATGAGGATCTTAGAGTTTGAGGAAAAGCCGAATGTCCCAAAAAACAACCTTGCTTCTATGGGAATCTATATTTTTAACTGGAAAACGCTGCTGGAATGTCTGGCGCGGGATTATGAGAATGAGAAATCGAGCCATGATTTTGGCAAAGATGTCATTCCTGGCCTTGTGAATGAAGGAAGAAAGCTGTATGCCTATCCATTTAAAGGTTACTGGAAGGATGTCGGGACAGTAAGGAGTTTTTGGGAAGCGAATTTGGACCTCCTTGATGACACATGCGGTTTAAATTTGTTTGACCAAGAATGGAGGATCTATTCCGTTAACCCCAACCAGCCTCCCCAATTTATCTCGAGCGACGCCGTCGTCATTCAGTCTCTTGTTAATGAAGGCTGCACGGTTGATGGGGATATTGAACGGTCCGTTTTATTTCAGGGAGTCACTGTTGAAAAAGGCTCCTTTATCAAAGAATCGGTCATCATGCCGGATGCGGTCATTGGCAAAAACACGGTCATAGAACGTGCGATTGTGCCGTGTAACCTAAAAGTTCCCGACGGTATGGTCATTAAGCCGCCTGATGGTGAAATTGTCTTAGTCAATAAAGAAATGATTCAAAAACACGTCTTGGCCACTGAAATTTAAAAGGAGGGACAGACACGATGAAACAGCTTTTAGGAGTCATTGATGCTGCGACATACCATGAAGATCTGCAGGATTTGCTGCTGCATAGGCCTGTTGCTGCCCTGCCTTTTGCAGGGAGGTACCGCCTAATAGATTTCGTCCTTTCCAGTATGGTAAATTCAGGAATCAGCAGTGTTGCCATCTTCCCAAAATTTGGTTACAGATCATTAATGGATCACCTTGGATCGGGAAAGAATTGGGATTTAAACAGAAAACGCGATGGGCTTTTTCTTTTCCCCGCATCTCCAATGGAGGCAGAGAGGAATTCAGGAATCGGGTGCTTTTCCCATTATGCAGACAACCTTGATTTCTTCTATAGAAGCTCGCAGGAATATACAATTATTTCAAATTCATTCACAGTTATTAATACTGATTTCCGTGAACTTTTGCAAAAGCACTTAGCGTGCGGCTGTGACATGACCGAAGTATATAAAAACGGTCAGCCGCTTAATATTTACCTTCTGAAAACATCGCTTCTGATTGACCTGATTGAATCAAGGTATGAAACAGGATATGACTGCATCAAGGATGTCTTTGATGATATGAAAAGCCCCTATACTTTTTGCACGTATGAATACGAAGGATATGCAAGAAGGGTCGATACAATTAAAAATTATTATAAAACGAGCATGGAGCTTCTCGATGCACAGGTTTGGACCGCCCTGTTTAAAAGGAGCCAGCCTATCTTCACTAAAGTAAAAGATGAGCCGCCGTCCCGATATTATGAAGATTCATCAGTAAAACGGAGCTTAGTTGCAAATGGCTGCCAACTGAGAGGGGTAATTGAAAACAGCATTATTGCAAGGGGCGTTGTAGTTGGCCGGGGAGCCGTCATCCGCAATAGCATCATTATGCAAAAATGCCAAATTGGCGAAAATTGCGCCATCGACTCTGTGATTCTTGACAAAGACGTAAAAGTCGAATCGGGCACAATGATTGAAGGAAGCCCAGGAATGCCAAAGGTATACAGAAAAAGTTCAGTTATTGAACAGGTAGATTCCCGGTTGAAATCTCTTATGACATTATAGTTTTGGCAAGCTTTTGTAAAAATAGAACAGCCAGTCCCAAAACAAATGGGAGCTGGCTGTTTTTACGTAGAAATGCTGTAAAAAACTATATTCATTTAGAATGGAATCAAAATCTTATTTTGCTAAATTATTTATTCTTATCATCGTCAACATAACTGTCCCTTTTTCTGTAATGCACATCACCCATTTGTGAATCAAGGCCTTTACGGTCAAGCAAATCTTCAAGTTCTTCCAGTTTTTCGTTCGTGGGATTGTATTGACGGTTTCCGCCTTTCATATCATTTGAAACATACTCCTCGATTTCCTCTGCAGGAGCTTCTTCGTTGATTCCTTTATTGTAAAGTTCGTCATAGCTGCTATAGTCACCGACCAAGTCAGATGGTCCTTCCGAAGTTCCGTAGCGGGCGGCTTCCTCGAAGCTGTCATTTGTATCAATGACTCCGTCTTCACTTCTTCCCCGGAAGGAATTGGGGACAGAAGGCTCTAGAACTTCCTCCTCAACAGGCCGGTCACCAGCTATAATCCGCTCTGGCGTGTGCTCGATACAATAAAGGGTGGAAGGGACCGCTTCAAGCCGTTCGTAAGGGATATCCTTCCCGCACTCACGGCAGACGCCGTAAGAACCATCCTCAATGGCAGCCAGGGCGGCACTCACCTTTTGCAGCTCTGAACTTGCATGATCCTCAAGTGCAAAATTCTTTTCTCTTTCAAACAGCTCAGTCCCTAAATCGGCCGGATGGTTATCATAAGCGGATAGCTCACCAACCGTTTCGGTCTCATCCACATCGCGGTCCCCATACCCATTACCCATTTCAAGCTGCTTCTCCAAAGCATCCTTCTCATCCTGCAAAGTATATTTCAATCTATTTAATTGCTTCTCACTTAACAATTCACCCACATCCATTTCATCTCAAATTAATACCCATCGTTATAAATTCCTTCCCCCTCCAAAGACCAATGAAACATAATGAGGCAGGGGACGGTTCCATTGCTTCATTCTACAGAGTAGCAATTTTCCGACGAACTGAGCCTTGAAAAAAGAAAAAAGCCCCTGCAATGGCAGGAGCTTCATGGTTATAGGCATGGCTTTATAAAAAATAACCGAATAGTAACCCTATTGACAACAAAAATCCGAAAATGGTATTTGTCTGTGCTGTCGCTTTCATGGCAGGCATCATCTGGATCGGTACCCCGCCTGCTCGAAAGCCTTTAACAGCCTTGATTGCTTTCGGTGCGCTTAAAATGACAATGGCCGTCCATGCAGATGCAAGGCCAACGGCAATAAACACTGCAACGAGCAGATACGCAGCGATAAACATGCCGGCCAAGAAGTGGATGGCATGTTCACGGCCCAGAAGGATGGCTAATGTCTTCCTGCCGAAATCCTTGTCGCCGTCATGGTCGCGAATGTTGTTGGCTAGAAGGATCGCACCAACAAGGATGGAGACGGGAATGGATACAAGGATGCTCGTGCCGGAAACATATCCAGTCTGGATGAAAAATGAAATAAGAATAATCAGGCATCCCATGAAAAATCCCGCAAATAGTTCGCCAAATGGCGTATACGCAATCGGATAAGGCCCGCCAGTATAAAGATAACCGCAGAGCATGGACGCACTGCCGATTACGGCCAGCCACCAGCTAGTTTCTATGCATATATAAATGCCGAGCAGGAGGGAAATACCGTACAGAATGAGTGCAAGCTGCATGACTGTCCGTGGTTTTATCCCATCCCGGACAATGGCTCCTCCAATACCGATCGAATGCTCGGTATCAAGTCCTCTTTTATAGTCATAATACTCATTAAACATATTCGTTGCAGCTTGAATAAGCAGACTGGCGAGCAGCATCGCGAAAAAGAGACCAAAATGAATTTTGCCAACGAGTAAGGCAAGCGCCGTACCAAGGAAAACTGGAACGAAAGCCGCTGTTAATGTATGCGGTCTGGTCAGCTGCCACCAGGCGCGGAAACCGCGGTTGGATTCAGGAATATGGGGGGTGCCAGTTTGTACCTGAGCCTGCATGAAAAACACTCCCTTATTATATTTAGTAGAGTTTCACTTCTATTAATATTGTAAATTAGACATGCCAAATTTAAGTGTAGGGAATCCGCCTGTCCGTGTCAATGGCTTTTTCCTGGCATTAGGAAATCAAGTTTCTAAGCGGAAGTCCTAAAAAACATACTCGCAAATGCGTTCGCTTTTATCTAAAAAAACAGAAAAATGCTCCTTAAAAAAACTATATTTTCCGACTTCTTCAAAAAGGAAGCGTTTGTCGAGCTTTGTGTCAAAATACGGTATAATAAGGGATGGAAACGGCTCAATGTGACAAGTGTTATTGACACCCCCTTAAACTGGGGAGTATCTTAAAATAGGCTTGGAACTGAATGGACAAAAGCTTTGATGCTGTGTTGGAGGGATCTTTGTGGTTACCATTCATGAAACAGAACTGAAGGAAAAAATCCTTCTTGGCATAACAAAGGCGGGGGAGCTGAACCGGCCGATTTTGGTCAGTGAAGTCAATAAGGTTGAACCGACAGAACCCCTAGCTTTTTTTAATAATGGAAATGAAGCTTTCTTTGGTGAACGCTTTTACTGGAAAAACCCAGAAGGCAGTTTAAATATTGCCGGGGTGGGAATCGCGGCGCAATTAAGCAGCGAGCAGGCCGAGGGGCGATTTTCAAAGATTGACCGGAAGTGGAAGCAGCTGATTCAGGATAGTATAGTGTCCACTCCCCATCATGCACCCGGAATAGGGCCGCTCATGTTTGGTGGTTTTTCGTTTGATCCGCTGAAGGAGAAAACCGCGCTTTGGTCGAAATACCCGGAAGCTCTTTTTCATGTACCACGATTTATGCTGACGATGGTGGATGGAGACGTGTATGTGACGACAAATGTTCTTTGTACGAAGCATGACGACGTTTCACTCTTTTATAAGGTTGTGGCAGAAAGGGATTCCCTTCTTAAAGAGGATGAACATTTGGCTGTTGGCAAAACTGCTCCCTTGAAAGGGATGACAGAAATAAAACCTGCAGAATGGAAAAAGTCGGTAACTGAAGCCATCCGGCAGCTCAACATGGAAGGACTTCTAAAAAAAGTTGTGCTAGCCAGGGAGCTGCGGCTGTTCTTTGATAAAAAGGTTGAAACCGGGACTTTGCTCCAAAACCTTGAAAGCGAACAGAAAACAAGTTTTATCTTTTCGTTCGAATCTGGCGGAGATAGTTTTATAGGTGCATCTCCGGAACGTCTTGTCCAAAAACACGGGAAATCAGTGCAGTCGGCATGCCTTGCAGGATCGTTCCCGCGCGGCAAAACAGACACAGAAGACCGTCAGCTTAGTTCACAGCTACTGAACGATGAAAAGAACTTAGCTGAACATCAGTATGTTGTCGATATGATTAGGAATGCGCTTGAAGGTGCATGCGAACAGGTGAAGATCCCCGATAAGCCCAGTTTAATGAAGATTCGCGACATCCAACATTTATTTACTCCGGTCGAGGGAGTGGCGTTGGACACGACGAGCCTTCTTGACCTCGTTGAGAGGCTGCATCCGACTCCTGCCTTGGGTGGGCTTCCAAAACAATTGGCAGTTGAAACAATCCGCGAACTGGAAGAACTGGATAGAGGGTTCTATGCCGCGCCTATCGGCTGGATGGATTACGCGGGGAACGGGGAATTCGCGGTGGCAATCCGCTCAGGCCTGATTCAGGGGCAGGAGGCATCGCTTTTTGCCGGCTGCGGAGTCGTCGCAAATTCGGATGTTGAAAGTGAATACGTGGAGACAAGGCTGAAATTCAGGCCGATGCTTTCGGCCCTTGGGGGAACAATAGAATGAATCATCAAAGTGCGTTAACAGCTTATATTGCTGCTTTTGTGGCAGAACTCGTGCATGCAGGAATAAAGGATGTGGTAGTCAGCCCCGGGTCACGCTCAACGCCCATGGCCATGGTCATGGCGGAGCATCCCGGGTTGAACCTGCATATTCATGTGGATGAAAGATCGGCAGCTTTTTTTGCCCTCGGGATTGCGAAGGCGACCGGCAAGCCAGCGGCCATCCTTTGCACATCAGGAACAGCAGCAGCCAATTATTTTCCGGCAATCGTCGAGGCCCGCTATTCGCGCGTGCCTCTTCTTGTGCTGACTGCGGACAGGCCGCATGAACTGAGAGACGTCGGCGCCCCGCAGGCCATAGACCAAATTGACCTGTATGGCAAACATGTAAAATGGTTCAATGAAATGGCCCTTCCTGAGGAAGCGGCAGATATGATCCGTTATGTGCGGACGGTTTGTGCCAGAGCGGCATCGGTAGCGATCCAGGCTCCCGCAGGTCCGGTCCACCTCAACTTTCCATTCAGGGAACCGCTCATTCCGGATCTTGAGAATGACCGTTTATTTGAACTGCCAGAAAGGGCGGAGGGGTATGTTTCCGTCCAGGTTGGAAGCAGGACTCTCGCAAAAGAAGATTTCGAACGAATTGCGGCTGTTTTGGAGAAGCACGAGAAAGGAATCATTGTGTGCGGACAGCTTGGCAATAAGGAATTTGCCGGAAAGGTCGAACAGCTCGCTGAAGCGCTTGGCTATCCGGTGCTGGCCGATCCGCTTTCCCAGCTGAGGAGTGCAACCAATCCCGGTGATTGGATTGTCGACGCCTATGATGCATTCCTGCGATTTGAAGAAGCGAAAAGCATACTGAAGCCCGAAGTTGTCATCCGCTTTGGCGCGATGCCTGTTTCCAAGGCATTGGGAATTTTTCTAAAAGAAAACCGGAACGCCCTGCAATTTGTTGTTGATGGCGGCGGGGGCTGGCTTGACCCTCATGCGCTATCGACGGAAATGGTCTACTGTGATGAGGCGCTATTCTGTGAGGGGCTCCTACAGCATATCCAAGGCCGGCAGGGAAGTGGTTTTTCCGACCGTTGGCTGAAAATGAATGGGCTGGCGAAAGCTGCCATGGAGGCCGAAATGAACCGTGACGAGCTGAATGAAAGCTTCGTTTTTCGCCAGCTTTCGGAGCTGCTTCCGGAAGGAGCGTCGCTTTTTGTCGGAAACAGCATGCCGATCAGGGATTTGGACAGCTTTTTCTGGAAAACTAATAAGCGAATCAAGGTGATGGCGAACCGGGGCGCTAATGGCATCGACGGTGTCACGTCCAGCGCGCTCGGGGCCTCCCTTTATGCTGCTCCAATGTACCTTGTTTTGGGAGACCTGACGTTTTTCCATGATATGAACGGCCTCATTGCGGCCAAACAGTATGGCCTTGATTTGACAGTGATTCTTATTAATAACAACGGCGGCGGTATTTTCTCCTTCCTGCCGCAGTCCGGCCAGGCTAAAAATTTCGAGCGGCTTTTCGGCACTCCGCTTGGACTTGATTATTCCCATGTCGTTGAAATGTATGGCGGGAAGTTTTCAAGAGTCGAAAATTGGCTACAATTCAACGAATCAATCGAATTGGCAAAAGAGGAACCGGGCTTAAAAGTCATTGAAGTCGTTACTGACAGGGAAGCAAACGCCGCAGACCATCGAAGGCTCTGGAAAGCCGTTTCCCGGGAAATAAACAAGTTCATGGATATGGAAAAATGAAAATCAAGGTAAACGGATTGTCTTATCATGTAGAAGTTTGTGGAGAAGGGGAGCCGCTCCTGCTTCTCCATGGATTTACGGGGAGCGGAGGGACATGGCTGCCATTTTGCCAAAAGTGGGGCCATCATTCAAAGTTGATCTGTGTAGATTTGCCCGGACACGGCAAAACAGATGCTCCTCGTTCACCGGAGCGGTACAGCATGCAAAATATGATTCTTGATTTAAAGGCTATACTTGACGAGCTTGGAGTGGAAAAGACGAATGTACTTGGCTACTCGATGGGTGGCCGGATTGCCTTGGGATTCGCCATTACCTGTCCGGACCGGGTCGGGAAGCTGATTCTCGAAAGCACTTCCCCCGGCCTAGCGACAGAAGCAAAGCGGAAGGCACGCCGCATAAAAGACAGTGAACTTGCTGATTTTATCCTAGATCAGGGAATCGAAAGCTTCGTGGATTATTGGCAAAACATCCCCTTGTTCAAATCGCTCCAGGAAATGCCTGCCCATGCCAGGCAAGCGGTCAGGGAACAGCGCCTTGCCAATTCGCCGGCAGGGCTCGCCAATTCGCTGATTGGCATTGGGACGGGGGCGCAGCCCTCCTATTGGGATCGGCTTTCGGAAATAAATGCCGAAGTGCTGCTTATAGCAGGGAAGCTGGACGAAAAATTTTGCGGAATCGCCGAAAAAATGTCGGGGCGCCTACAATCATCCCGAATTGAGCTGATTGATGGTGCCGGCCATGCAATTCATGTGGAGAATCCAGAGAAGTTTGGTACAATAGTTAGTAGGTTTTTGACACATACATAAAAGGAGGATTCCATTTTGACAGTAGAATGGGTCGCAGGTCGACAATACGAAGATATTTTGTATGAAACATATAATGGTATCGCAAAAATCACCATTAACCGCCCGGAGGTACGCAACGCGTTCCGCCCGAAAACGGTTATGGAACTAATTGATGCATTTGCATATGCAAGGGACGATTCCAGCGTTGGGGTCATTGTCCTTACTGGTGCGGGCGATATGGCATTCTGTTCGGGCGGCGACCAAAAGGTGCGCGGCCACGGTGGCTATGTTGGCGAGGATGAGATCCCGCGTCTGAACGTCCTTGACCTTCAGCGCTTGATCCGCGTTATTCCTAAGCCTGTCATCGCTATGGTAAAAGGTTATGCCATCGGCGGCGGCCATGTGCTCCACGTCGTCTGCGATTTAACAATCGCGGCTGACAACGCCATTTTTGGCCAGACAGGCCCGAATGTCGGCAGCTTTGATGCAGGCTATGGTTCCGGCTATCTCGCACGAATCGTCGGCCATAAAAAAGCACGTGAAATCTGGTTCCTATGCCGCCAGTACAATGCCCAGGAAGCACTTGACATGGGGCTTGTCAACACAGTGGTACCGCTCAATCAGGTTGAAGAAGAAACAATCAAGTGGTGCGAAGAAATCCTTGAAAAGAGCCCGACTGCGCTCCGCTTCCTGAAGGCTGCAATGAACGCTGACACGGACGGCCTGGCTGGACTCCAGCAATTTGCAGGGGATGCAACTCTCCTTTATTACACAACTGAAGAAGCAAAAGAAGGCCGCGATGCTTTCAAGGAAAAGCGCAAGCCAGACTTCGGCCAGTTCCCGAGATTCCCGTAAACTCAAAATTATTGCGTATATACCATGTGTCTCGGACTGACAAATTGTAAATGAATAAACTAACTCTACAGCTTGATGGGATTCCCCGTCAGGCTGTTTTAGTATTGAAGGTGAAAAGATGGCACAAACCATGCCGAATTTTTTGCGAAAACGGGCATATTTAACACCCGAGAGGCCCGCAATCAGCTATTTTAATCAGCAGCTCTCCTTTCGTGAACTTTATGACAGGAGCCTTCAGGTTGCCGGAAGTCTTGCGGCCCTTGGCGTGAAAAAGCGAAGCTTAACAGGCGTCCTGGTCAAAAATAGCCTCGAATCAGCAGTCTTCCTTTATGCCCTTCAGCTGCTCGGGTCGACCGCGGTCATGCTGAACAACCGGCTGTCCGCAGCAGAACTTTCCTTTCAGCTTTCCGACGCAAAAGCCGAGTTTCTCATTTATGAACATACATTTAAGGATTTGGCTTATGAGGCCTCGGGAAAGGTCTCTAAAGTAAAAATGTTCCCGCTTGAAGACTTGGCGGGCGGGGATGTAACTGATGTTCCCATTGAACAGGAATTGTCCCTCGATGACGTTTGCACCATTATGTATACTTCCGGAACGACTGGGAATCCGAAAGGGGTTCTCCAAACGTACGGCAACCATTTTTGGAGCGCGTCTGCCTCGGCCTTGAACCTCGGCTTGTCGCAAGACGACACATGGCTTTGCTCCGTTCCAATTTTTCATATTAGCGGCTTTTCAATTTTAATGAGAAGCGTCATTTATGGGATGCATATTGTTTTGCACAGCCATTTTGATGCGAAAAAGTCACTAGAAGATATCGAGGCGAAAAAAGTCACCATCATGTCCGTCGTCGGGACGACATTGACGAGAATAGTCGATGAACTGGGAGATGGGCGGCTGCCTGAGCACTTCCGTTGCATGCTATTAGGAGGGGGGCCTGCGCCATTGCCGCTTCTTGAAGCATGCCGCAGCCGCAATATCCCCGTTTTCCAAACATACGGGATGACGGAAACGGCTTCACAGTCCGTCACTCTTGCTCCCGAATACAGTCTGGAAAAACTCGGGTCGGCGGGCAAGCCGCTTTTTCCGGTATCTTTGAAAATCGAGCTTCAGGATGGGCGGGAAGCGGCTGAAGGGGAGGCGGGAGAAATTTTGCTCAAAGGCCCGAACGTCACCCCCGGCTATTTGAACAGGCCAGAAGAAACTGCCAAAAAAATCGTTGATGGCTGGCTGCACACAGGCGACATTGGCTTTCTTGATGAAGAGGGGTTCCTCTATGTTCTTGATCGCCGTTCCGACTTGATTATCTCTGGCGGCGAAAATATTTATCCGGCCGAAATCGAAAGTGTTCTTTTGTCCCATCCCGGAGTAAAAGAAGCTGGTGTTACGGGGCTGCCCAACAGTGAATGGGGCCAGGTGCCGGCTGCGTTTGTGGTCCTTGTGGAAGAAGCTGGCCCTTCAGCGGACGAACTTCGCCACTATTGCCAGGAAAAACTGGCGAAATACAAAGTGCCAAGGGAGTTTTATTTTGCAAAAGAATTGCCGCGGAACGCATCCAACAAGCTCCTGCGCAGGAAACTGGCCGAGCTGATAGAGGAGGCCGGGAAATGAACATCTCAGCCATAAAACTTTCAATCATTTCCATGCCACTGAAGCAGCCCTTCCACACGCACCTCGGTACAGTAAAGGAACGCGAAGCAATCATCGTTGAAGCGATAGACCGGGAAGGACTGTCCGGATTTGGCGAAGGCGTTGCCTTTTCTTCGCCCTGGTACACGGAAGAAACCGTCGCGACAAGTTGGCATGTTTTAACTGAGTTTTTACTTCCTCTTCTCAAAAGGAACCCTGTCTCCCATCCGCGAGAAGTCTTTGGCCTGTTTTCCGGCATCAGACGCAACCATATGGCAAAGTCGGCAATTGAGCTGGCGCTTTGGGATTTATATGCGAAGCAAAAACAGGTCCCGCTTGCGCGATTGCTCGGTGCAGAAATGGGGAGCGCTCCGTTTGGAACAGAAGGGAAGTCACCTGGAGCAGAAAGGGACTTGGCCGGAATGGTTGAAAAATTACCTAGAGTGGATAGAATTCCTTCCGGAGTCGTCGTTGCATCCAAAGATGAAGCCGAAGCTCTCGAACAAACCGCCAAGTATGTGGAGGAAGGTTACCAGCGCGTGAAGGTGAAAATCAGTCCGGCCAATGATTACAAGCTTCTTTCCGCGATTCGGGGAGCATTCTCGAACCTTCCAATCATGGCCGATGCCAACTCGGCCTATTCTTTGGATGACGCCGAGAGGCTGAAAGTACTGGATGAACTGAACCTGCTTATGATCGAGCAGCCACTCGCACATAATGACTTCATCGAGCACGCAAAACTGCAAAAGCAGATTTCGACCCCACTTTGTTTAGATGAAAGCATTAATTCCTATTCGGACGCAGTCATGGCCATTGCATTCGGTAGCTGCCGGGTAATTGCTGTAAAAGCGGGGAAAGTAGGCGGGCTCGGGGAAGCGGTCCGAATTCATGATTTTTGCAAGGCCGAAGGAATTCCGGTCTGGTGCGGAGGGATGATTGAATTCGGTATTTCCCGCGCCCACAATATAGCTTTGGCCTCACTGCCCGGCTTTACGATTCCTGGCGATCTCTCCTCATCATCCCGGTTCTGGGAAGAGGATATCATTGAGCCGGAAATCACTGTTGAGGATGGATGGATTAGTATTCCGAGAGCGCCGGGAATTGGATTTTCAATCAACCGAAAGCGTTTGGAGCAGGTTACTTTGAGGGAAGAGGTTTATCGTTTTAATTAGAAAACTATTTACTATTTAAGGCCTGCGGCCGTACGCAGGCTTTTTTGCGTTGGGTTTGTAGGCAATCCTGTCCATAAAAGAGAGGGAGCACGCATGCTCGATGGCGCTCCCTCATCTTCCTATAGGCCATGGGGTTCAAAGGTTTTGCAGTCTGTTTCCCTGCTTGTATCCGCAGTTTCACCCGTATGGCTGACAACATAAATCTGTTCGGCGCCGCATTTATTGCCATTTTGCCAGAACGTACAGTTGTTTACCTCACAAAGGACATCTTTTGCCACACGTATCACTCCTTATCATTGGGATACATGTTTAGCTTGTGATTTTTCGCAAGGTGGATTCCTGTAAATTTGAAGGCTTATTTCCATAAGTTTTTGTCATTGCCATTCATGCCTGGCAAATTCCCCCGCCTGAAATTATGTAGCATACTTTTACTCAGCATTTCGCCTCAGATATTTTTTGTCATGCATGAATAGACTCCAAAAGTAGACAAAGCCGGGGAACAGGATGGCAAAGCCAACGATATAGGTGGCAAAAACGGCCCTGAATGAACTCGGGTCGGTAAAGGCCGTATGGATCGTCACGTCAGGATAGACCAGGTAGGGGAGATGAGCCCTTCCGTATACATAGCTAGCCGTAAGGTATTGCAATGTAATCGCAATAACCGCAATCCTTGGCATTCCGAAGACTCTGGCGCCGTTCTTTCTTGTAGGAAGGAAAAGGGCAAGTCCGCCGGTCAGGAAAAAGCCTACGGATAGAATAAGCAAGGGAAGATGTTCCATCATCCCGTTGTACAGCCAAGGAACTTCCCGCTTAAGAGTCACCATAATTGCAATGGTCATAACCATGGTAATCGGTCCGAGAATGAGAGCATCCCGCCGATAAATTTTGTAGGCGTGAAACTCATTTGAAACCTTGGAATAGTCGGCCAAGAGTAGGGAGGACAAGAACAAAGTTGAACTAATCGCAAAAAAGAAAAACGCATATTCATTCGGGCTCGTAAAGAGACGGGCGAGGTTTAATGATTGCCGTCCTCCTTCGAATGTGTCGATATACTGGCCATGCGTAATAGGCAGGACGCTGATTAGCAGACCCGGAATGAGAAACCCGCAAATTCCCGAGACATAGGTCAATGGCTTCCTGTATTCCTCGGCAATATTTGAAAAAACAAGAAATGCGCTCCGGAGAGTCAGCAGGACAAGGATGAAACTGCCCGGAATCAATAAAACCGTGCCGAGTGTATACGCACCGCGCGGAAACAGGCTGTAAACGGCGACGACCAGGGCAACAATGAACGTATTCGTTACCTCCCATGTCGGAGACAAATAACGGTTGGCAATATTCGTAGCGCCTGTATGATTTTTGTTGATGTAGAGCATCGACCAGAAGCCTGCCCCGAAATCCATCGTCGCCATGACAGCGTAGATAAAGACAAAGCCCCAAAGGATTGTAATCGCAATATAGGCATCGACCATTTTGCCACCTCCTATGTATTCGAGCTGAATAACGGAACACCTTTCGTTTCCGCCCGCGCAAAATCTTTCTCAACAGGATTCTTTTTGAAATAATGAAGCAGCACAAATAACGCTGCTGCAGCGAGGATGACATAAACCGCAACAAATAAAGCAAATAAAGGACCAAGATTTGTTTGGCTAGTGACAGAATCCGCAGTTGGGAGCACCCTGTAAATATTCCAAGGCTGGCGGCCGGTGCAGGCAAAAATCCAGCCGAATTCCATTGCCAGGATTGACAGCGGCCCTGATGCAACGAGCGACCAAAGCAGCCATTTAGGATAATTGGGTTTCTTAAATAGTTTCTTCCACAAAAGGCCTAGAACAGCAATCAGAATAAGAAAGGTCCCAATAAAAACCATCCCGTTGAAGAGGGTGTGGGTAAACAGCGGCGGCCATTCATTCTCCGGCCATTCATTCAGGCCTTTTACGACGGTATCAAAACTGTTTCCTGCCAAAAAGCTGAGCGCCCATGGAATTTCAATTGCATATTTAACCGACTCAGTTTCCTTGTCAGTCACTCCACCGATTGCTAGCGGCGCATGTGACTGGGTCTCGAAAAGGCCTTCTGCGGCGGCGAGCTTTTCAGGCTGATATTCGTGGAGCATCTGTGCGGATGCGTGCCCATTGACCGCAGTAAGAAGTGAAAAAATTCCACCGACTATGAGTGACAAAGTCAGAGCTTTTTGATGGAATTTATAAATCCTCGTCCCATGTTCCGCGCGAATCAACTTAAATGCCGCAACCATTGCGACGACGAAGGCCCCGACAACATAAGCCGAAAGGGCAACATGGGTGGCAGTCACAAAAAAGCTCGGATTAAAAAATGCCTTCCACGGGTCCACATTCACGATTTCCCCATTCACCACATCAAATCCGGCCGGGGTTCCCTGAAAGGCATGGACATTTGTGATTAAAACCGCAGAGGCCAGTGCGCCCAGGGCAACGAGGAAAAGGCTTGCCAGCCGCATCCATGGCTTAATCCGTTCCGCGGCGTACACATAGATCGACATAAAAAGAGCCTCAACGAAAAACGCGTAGATTTCAATTTGAAAAGGCAGCGCCATCACCCGGCCAATTACTTCCATGAAACCGGGCCAGAGCAGAGACAGCTGGGTACCGGCAATCGTGCCCGTCGGGATACCGACCCCAAGCAATATCGCAAAAGTCTTTGTCCACCTTTTCGCCATGACAACATAATCTGGATCTTTCGTTTTTTGATAGAGGAGTTCGGCGCAAATCATCATCAACGGCAGTCCGACCCCAATCGTAGCGTGGATAATATGGAACCCCATCGTCGTCCCGAACAGGGACCGGGCAATCAGCAAATCACTCATTCAACTCTCCCCTTCAAAAAATAACTATAACCATTGTTGACCAACGGGTATTTTTTTAGACGGAGTGGAAGTGAAAACAAAAAAGCATCCCGGCCCCATAAGGGAAGGATGCTTTTAGTAATATTAGTTCATAGCTTTCTTTAACGTCTCCACATTTTTTTCCATTAATGTAAAATACGTTTCGTTATTTTTTATGTCCTTGGCGGTTCTTGTTGCAAGATTATGGACTTGGATGATTTTCGCCCCGGTTTCGGCCTGAACGGTTTTTGCGAGTTTGGAAGAAACATTTTGTTCTACTAAAATATAGTGAATGCCATTCTTCTTGACGGTGGAAATGATTTTCTCCATATCTTTTTGCGTCGGCTCGCTTGCGGTAGACATTCCCGCAATTGAGGTCTGCTTAATTCCATACCTGGATTCCCAGTAGCCGAATGCCGCGTGGGAAACGATGATTTCCTTGTTCCTAGCACCGGCCGCGGCATCTTTAAATTGTTGGTCAAGATTTTCGAGGTCGAAAATCAAATTCTCATAGTTTTCTTCAAAATCAGCCTTGTTTTCAGGCATTTCTTTTACCATGGCTACCTTTATGGATTCAGCGAGGCCTTTTGCGTAAATCGGATCAAGCCAAATATGAGGGTCGATCCCTCCATGACCATGTCCATGATCATTTCCTTCATGGCCACTCTCTTCATCCTCTTCATGGACTCCTTCTTCAAGGTTGATCTTTTCCGCTGTTGCAACAACTGCGACATCTTCACCCTTCAAGGTCGACTTTGCTTTTTCTGCAAAACCTTCAAGGCCGAGACCGATATAAAAGAACAGGTCAGATTCGGCAAGAGCAATCATATCCTTTTGTGAAGGCTCATACGTATGCTCATCAGCCCCAGGAGGATAAATCGTCTTCACTTCAACATGGTCTCCGCCAATCCTTTCGGCAAAATATTGAAGCGGGTAGACAGTTGTATAAATGGAAAGTTTGTCAGGATTTTTTTCATTTAGCCTTCCGGTTTCATCTGAGCAGGCTGCTAACAGCATCCCGGCGAGCAAGATTAATAGAAATAAACTATATTTGCGCATTGTTAAAGCTCCTTTTGTAAATCGTATCCGTTACGATTTGTGTTTCAAAAAAATATTAATGCGTAATGATTCCGATTTGTTGACTGACTAATCATACAAAAATATTTGCCGAAAATCAAGATGAAATTTGTTTTCACTGTATAAAATCCGTTATTCTATTAAAGAATTGTTTTGCGGGCACATCTGGCCGGCTCATTAATCAAATATAGTAAGGAAGGTGAAATAAAAGTGGCAATGTTAAACGAAATACTGGAATACAACAAAACCTTTGTTGAAAAAAAGAAATATGAAAAGTACCAAACGACAAAATTTCCGAATAAGAAGATGGTCATTTTAACTTGTATGGATACGAGATTGCTTGAACTTTTGCCAAAAGCGATGAATTTCAGCAATGGCGATGTAAAGACGGTTAAAAATGCCGGCGCGCTAATTATGCATCCATTCGGGAGTATTATGCGCAGTATCCTAGTGGCGGTTTATGAATTGCAGGCAACTGAGGTTTTGGTGATTGGGCATCATGACTGCGGAATGAGCTCGCTGAAGTCGGGGGCCATGATCGAACATATGAAGGAAAGGGGAGTTAACCAGGAAACGCTGGATACGCTGAACTATTCGGGCATTGATATCAACAATTGGCTCCATGGCTTCGAAAACGTCACAGAAAGCGTCAAGCATAGCGTTGAGCTCATTAAAAAACATCCGCTTATGCCGGCGGATGTGAACGTACATGGACTTGTCATTAATCCTGAAACAGGGAAACTGGATCTTGTGGTAAACGGATATTAACCAAGACATCTACTTTCTGGGTGACTTTTTCTTACCCGGCCATTCTTCCGGAACGGGATCAACACCTCCAGGGTGGAGCGGGTGGCATTTTACAATTCGTTTGAATGCGAGCCAGCCGCCCTTCAAGGCTCCGAATCTCTGAACCGCTTCAAGCCCGTAGCTTGAGCAGGTTGGGTAAAACCTGCAGGTCGGCGGTTTGAGCGGGGAAATGACAATCTGGTAAAAGCGGATGATTCCAATGAATAGTTTTTTTAGCATACCGAATTCTCCCTAACGAGTGCTGTTCTCACTTTACCACAAAAATGTTGATTAGCGTCTAAATGATGAAATCCCTTAAAAGTAGATGAAAATAGTCGGATTTTATGGTATACTGCCAAGAGAATGGTAAAAGGAGAGGATTATATGCCTTCAGTAGAAAGTTTTGAACTTGACCATAATGCCGTCAAAGCCCCATATGTCCGCCATTGCGGCGTTCATAAAGTAGGGAGCGATGGAGTTGTAAATAAATATGATATCCGTTTTTGCCAGCCAAACAAGCAGGCGATGAAGCCTGATTCCATCCATACACTCGAACATTTGCTGGCCTTTAATATCCGCAAGCATGCCGAACCGTACAGCCACTTTGACATCATCGACATTTCGCCGATGGGTTGCCAGACAGGGTACTATCTTGTAGTCAGCGGTGAGCCGACTGTTGAAGAAATCATTGATCTTCTTGAAAATACGATGAAGGATGCGGTCGAAATTACGGAAATCCCGGCTGCAAATGAAAAGCAATGCGGCCAAGCGAAGCTACATGACCTCGAAGGCGCTAAAAGGCTGATGCGCTTCTGGCTCGGCCACAGCAAAGAGGAACTGAAGCAGGTTTTTGCTTGAAAATGAGCTTTCCCATTAGGGAAGGCAAAAAAATAAGAAGCTTCCCGGTTCACTTCTTCCGGGCAAGCTTCTTATTTACTTTCAGCTTTTTTAAACCGATCCTCATATTCATATTCGTATTCAGTCAATTCCTTTGGAACCTGGTCCATTGGGTCGACTGAATGCTTGAAAGCATATGCCTTATTAGTGACAATAATTGTAATCCAAATGGTGGCAATACAGATAATGATGCTCGTAATCATGACAATTACCATATCCAACCCCCCGTTATTCCGCATAGCCATCCGTAACCGGCTGCTTCTTTTGGCTCCATTGTAGCATAAGAAAGTTTCATTGCCAAAGGACCTGACCGGCACCCCAGCCATCTTGATGCTTAAGGAGTAGCGAGTGAACTAAAAAAAGAGCCTCAAATCAGGCCCTTTTCTTCCATCCCCTATGTATGGTCTCTCAGTGTATATTTCTAGGGTAAAAGGTTACAGAACGCTGCCCGTAGTCATCCTTTGCAAATTTTCCTTTAAGACTTTCAATAAGGTATATGCCCATGAGATCATAAAGCTCCTGTTTATCCATCCCCTGGATTAAGGCAAGCAAATCTTCGCGGGTCATTTCCTCAAGAAAGGCAAATGCAAGCATATCAATATCTTCCTCATCCCCGGTAAGCTTATTGCGGTATAATTCATAAAGCTCATCTACTAGTTTCACCACACATCACCTCCAGAAGAAGAATTTTTATCGCCTATTCTTTTAATACCCTTTGCCAAAAAAAGTATTCCTGCCCGTATAACGCTTTTTATGAATAATTGATGAACCGAGGGGGATACGAAAGACAAAGCCATGCATCCTGCCAGACGGAATCAAGTTATTGAAAAGGAGTACATCCACTTTGGAAAATGAAAAAAAGACATATTATATAGCGATAGCAAACGGTGAAATATTCAGGAATGCGACAAGCTCGCCCTGGGATTTCAAGATTACCGCAACGGATGACGAAATTACCCAGCTGCGGGAATTCTTTGACGAAAATTATGCAAACGAATGGCTCACTTTCGTCCGGGCTCACATTCCCTATATGGAATACCACAACGATCGGGAAACGAAAAGATACGATGATAAGCTTCAGACTATCTACAGTTATATTTACGATTTAGGTGATGAAGAGGCCAGGGAACATATTGCTAGCATGGGCATCTTACCATCCGATGATTCCGGACTGTAAGGAATGTCCCTATCACTTCATCCCGGCGGCTGCCGGAACCGAAATTGTGCTGATTTGATTGTAATTGGAATACGCTCCATCCATCTCCATTTTCATTTTAACAGAACTATCAGCTTTTAAAAGCTCCATTTGAGTAATTGCTTTCATTTTTGAAGGCAAAAAGCCTTTTTTCGTAATAGCCAGTTCATAATGATACGAGTGAATTGATAAATTTTCCAATGCAGCCTCGTCCTCCTTTAATTGCGGGGGAAGGCTTTCCTTCATCAATTCTTTTATGCCCTAAGAGTTTTCAGGCCGGTTTGTTGTCAGTGAAATCAAATATACCTCCGCATTCTCTTTTATTAAAAGGGAATTCTCAATGAGGGTGGCAGCTTTTCTAAGTTCCCCGGCAAGATTATGTTGAGGGGAAGATGATAAACCAAAGGAAACCTGTTCGGCAGGATACTTTGCCCATTGCTTCTGATTGCCCTCGAAAACATACATACCCTCTTCAGTATAATATGCTTCAGTCTGGATAGACTTTTCTGTTGCGACTATATTTATTTCAGATTTTTGATGAAAGGCAATTGGCCTGGTCAGCATATCTGTCCTAGCTTTGGAATGCAGTTTAAAGCTTTTGGCATCCGCGCTTCCTTGCATTTTCTGAAAAATTTCGAGGTCGACCGTCAGCCCTGTCAAACTTCTCGAATGCGGTTTCTGCTTTCTCAAGTACTTGTTCCGGGGAATGAGTAGCCTTTTGCAGTCTTTTCCTGGATTTCTCCGCTTCAGAAGTATTTCCCCAATTGCAGGAAGCGAGCAGAAAAACGATGAAGAGGCGTAAGATTCCAAGGGCTAATTTTTGCAAAATAAACTTCCTCCCCAAAAAGAGCCGCAAAAATAAATTCCCTATTCATTTAGCCCATCAAGCGCGCTTGAAACACAATTCCTCAAAAATTTCATCTGTCATTTGTAAGTGCTTGAGAACAGGGCTACTATAAAGTAAAAAGGATAGGAATCTTTTTTGTTATTGCGTGCCCAGGCAAGCCGTTAATTGCTAATTGGTGAAAGTCCAATCTGAGTAAGTACCAAGACGCTCATTAGCTGACAGGCAACTGGTGGAGAAATCCTAAGGTTGAAGCCCTGTGACAACGTAA
>NZ_QWEG01000029.1 GCF_003515685.1 Neobacillus notoginsengisoli
AATAACGTCAGTAGGTCGCCGCCCCGTAACCTGTCGGATCACCGGAAAGGACCCGTAAAGTGATAATGATTATCATCTACATATCACAACGTGCGTGGAGGCCATCAAACCACGTCAAATAATCAATTATGACGCAGGTATCGTATTAATTGATCTGCATCAACTTAACGTAAAAACAACTTCAGACAATACAAATCAGCGACACTGAATACGGGGCAACCTCATGTCAACGAAGAACAGAACCCGCAGAACAACAACCCGCAACATCCGCTTTCCTAACCAAATGATTGAACAAATTAACATCGCTCTTGAGCAAAAAGGGTCCGGGAATTTCTCAGCCTGGGTCATTGAAGCCTGCCGTCGGAGACTAACGTCAGAAAAGAGAGCATATACATCAATTAAAAGTGATGAAGAATGAACATCCCGCGTTCTTCCCTCCGAACAGGACGATATTGTAAATTCACTTAATTACGAGGGCATTGCAGTAATTGAGTTGCAGTTTTACCACTTTCCTGACAGTGACAGACTGCGTGTTGGCTCTGTCACAGACTAAATAGTTTGAATGATTAGCAGTTATGGTGATCAGTCAACCACCAGGGAATAATCCTTCATATTATTATCGTGCTTCACCAACGCTGCCTCAATTGCTCTGAATGCTTCCAGAGACACCTTATGTTCTATACATGCAATTACAACATCAGGGTAACTCATAGAAATGGTGCTATTAAGCATATTTTTTACACGAATCAGATCCACGGAGGGATCATCAGCAGATTGTTCTTTATTCATTTTGTCGCTCCATGCGCTTGCTCTTCATCTAGCGGTTAAAATATTACTTCAAATCTTTCTGTATGAAGATTTGAGCACGTTGGCCTTACATACATCTGTCGGTTGTATTTCCCTCCAGAATGCCAGCAGGACCGCACTTTGTTACGCAACCAATACTATTAAGTGAAAACATTCCTAATATTTGACATAAATCATCAACAAAACACAAGGAGGTCAGACCAGATTGAAACGATAAAAACGATAATGCAAACTACGCGCCCTCGTATCACATGGAAGGTTTTACCAATGGCTCAGGTTGCCATTTTTAAAGAAATATTCGATCAAGTGCGAAAAGATTTAGACTGTGAATTGTTTTATTCTGAACTAAAACGTCACAACGTCTCACATTATATTTACTATCTAGCCACAGATAATATTCACATCGTGTTAGAAAACGATAACACCGTGTTAATAAAAGGACTTAAAAAGGTTGTAAATGTTAAATTCTCAAGAAACACGCATCTTATAGAAACGTCCTATGATAGGTTGAAATCAAGAGAAATCACATTTCAGCAATACAGGGAAAATCTTGCTAAAGCAGGAGTTTTCCGATGGGTTACAAATATCCATGAACATAAAAGATATTACTATACCTTTGATAATTCATTACTATTTACTGAGAGCATTCAGAACACTACACAAATCTTTCCACGCTAAATCATAACGTCCGGTTTCTTCCGTGTCAGCACCGGGGCGTTGGCATAATGCAATACGTGTACGCGCTAAACCCTGTGTGCATCGTTTTAATTATTCCCGGACACTCCCGCAGAGAAGTTCCCCGTCAGGGCTGTGGACATAGTTAATCCGGGAATACAATGACGATTCATCGCACCTGACATACATTAATAAATATTAACAATATGAAATTTCAACTCATTGTTTAGGGTTTGTTTAATTTTCTACACATACGATTCTGCGAACTTCAAAAAGCATCGGGAATAACACCATGAAAAAAATGCTACTCGCTACTGCGCTGGCCCTGCTTATTACAGGATGTGCTCAACAGACGTTTACTGTTCAAAACAAACCGGCAGCAGTAGCACCAAAGGAAACCATCACCCATCATTTCTTCGTTTCTGGAATTGGGCAGAAGAAAACTGTCGATGCAGCCAAAATTTGTGGCGGCGCAGAAAATGTTGTTAAAACAGAAACCCAGCAAACATTCGTAAATGGATTGCTCGGTTTTATTACTTTAGGCATTTATACTCCGCTGGAAGCGCGTGTGTATTGCTCACAATAATTGCATGAGTTGCCCATCGATATGGGCAACTCTATCTGCACTGCTCATTAATATACTTCTGGGTTCCTTCCAGTTGTTTTTGCATAGTGATCAGCCTCTCTCTGAGGGTGAAATAATCCCGTTCAGCGGTGTCTGCCAGTCGGGGGGAGGCTGCATTATCCACGCCGGAGGCGGTGGTGGCTTCACGCACTGACTGACAGACTGCTTTGATGTGCAACCGACGACGACCAGCGGCAACATCATCACGCAGAGCATCATTTTCAGCTTTAGCATCAGCTAACTCCTTCGTGTATTTTGCATCGAGCGCAGCAACATCACGCTGACGCATCTGCATGTCAGTAATTGCCGCGTTCGCCAGCTTCAGTTCTCTGGCATTTTTGTCGCGCTGGGCTTTGTAGGTAATGGCGTTATCACGGTAATGATTAACAGCCCATGACAGGCAGACGATGATGCAGATAACCAGAGCGGAGATAATCGCGGTGACTCTGCTCATACATCAATCTCTCTGACCGTTCCGCCCGCTTCTTTGAATTTTGCAATCAGGCTGTCAGCCTTATGCTCGAACTGACCATAACCAGCGCCCGGCAGTGAAGCCCAGATATTGCTGCAACGGTCGATTGCCTGACGGATATCACCACGATCAATCATAGGTAAAGCGCCACGCTCCTTAATCTGCTGCAATGCCACAGCGTCCTGACTTTTCGGAGAGAAGTCTTTCAGGCCAAGCTGCTTGCGGTAGGCATCCCACCAACGGGAAAGAAGCTGGTAGCGTCCGGCGCCTGTTGATTTGAGTTTTGGGTTTAGCGTGACAAGTTTGCGAGGGTGATCGGAGTAATCAGTAAATAGCTCTCCGCCTACAATGACGTCATAACCATGATTTCTGGTTTTCTGACGTCCGTTATCAGTTCCCTCCGACCACGCCAGCATATCGAGGAACGCCTTACGTTGATTATTGATTTCTACCATCTTCTACTCCGGCTTTTTTAGCAGCGAAGCGTTTGATAAGCGAACCAATCGAGTCAGTACCGATGTAGCCGATAAACACGCTCGTTATATAAGCGAGATTGCTACTTAGTCCGGCGAAGTCGAGAAGGTCACGAATGAACTAGGCGATAATGGCGCACATCGTTGCGTCGATTACTGTTTTTGTAAACGCACCGCCATTATATCTGCCGCGAAGGTACGCCATTGCAAACGCAAGGATTGCCCCGATGCCTTGTTCCTTTGCCGCGAGAATGGCGGCCAACAGGTCATGTTTTTCTGGCATCTTCATGTCTTACCCCCAATAAGGGGATTTGCTCTATTTAATTAGGAATAAGGTCGATTACTGATAGAACAAATCCAGGCTACTGTGTTTAGTAATCAGATTTGTTCGTGACCGATATGCACGGGCAAAACGGCAGGAGGTTGTTAGCGCGACCTCCTGCCACCCGCTTTCACGAAGGTCATGTGTAAAAGGCCGCAGCGTAACTATTACTAATGAATTCAGGACAGACAGTGGCTACGGCTCAGTTTGGGTTGTGCTGTTGCTGGGCGGCGATGACGCCTGTACGCATTTGGTGATCCGGTTCTGCTTCCGGTATTCGCTTAATTCAGCACAACGGAAAGAGCACTGGCTAACCAGGCTCGCCGACTCTTCACGATTATCGACTCAATGCTCTTACCTGTTGTGCAGATATAAAAAATCCCGAAACCGTTATGCAGGCTCTAACTATTACCTGCGAACTGTTTCGGGATTGCATTTTGCAGACCTCTCTGCCTGCGATGGTTGGAGTTCCAGACGATACGTCGAAGTGACCAACTAGGCGGAATCGGTAGTAAGCGCCGCCTCTTTTCATCTCACTACCACAACGAGCGAATTAACCCATCGTTGAGTCAAATTTACCCAATTTTATTCAATAAGTCAATATCATGCCGTTAATATGTTGCCATCCGTGGCAATCATGCTGCTAACGTGTGACCGCATTCAAAATGTTGTCTGCGATTGACTCTTCTTTGTGGCATTGCACCACCAGAGCGTCATACAGCGGCTTAACAGTGCGTGACCAGGTGGGTTGGGTAAGGTTTGGGATTAGCATCGTCACAGCGCGATATGCTGCGCTTGCTGGCATCCTTGAATAGCCGACGCCTTTGCATCTTCCGCACTCTTTCTCGACAACTCTCCCCCACAGCTCTGTTTTGGCAATATCAACCGCACGGCCTGTACCATGGCAATCTCTGCATCTTGCCCCCGGCGTCGCGGCACTACGGCAATAATCCGCATAAGCGAATGTTGCGAGCACTTGCAGTACCTTTGCCTTAGTATTTCCTTCAAGCTTTGCCACACCACGGTATTTCCCCGATACCTTGTGTGCAAATTGCATCAGATAGTTGATAGCCTTTTGTTTGTCGTTCTGGCTGAGTTCGTGCTTACCGCAGAATGCAGCCATACCGAATCCGGCTTGTGATTGCGCCATCCCCATAGCAGCCATCACATCAGTACCGGAAAGAGAGTCAGAAGCCGTGGCCCGTGGTGAGTCGCTCATCATCGGGCTTTTTGGCGAATGAAATTTAGCTACGCTTTCGAGTCTCATGCGCCTTCTCCCTGTACCTGAATCAATGTTAGGTTTCCGCAGAACACTGCGCCGGTATCGATATACATTTGGTTGGCAAACTTGAGTGGTTTCACTGCTGGCGTATGACCAAAGATGAACGTGTCCGCGCCTTTGATTTCTTTCACGATCCCGTTTTGTGAGTTGCTGATTCGTTCGCGGTTCCAGATTACCTGCTGATGATCAACTGGCTTTCCAAACTCGTATTCGTCAAAGGGATAATCGGCGTGGCAGATAACATATTTTTTATCTTTGCTCACCAGTTCGATGATTAACGGAAGTTCATCTGCTTTATGGGCAAGAGCTTTAGCCAGAATTTCTTTGTCGTAATCGAGATTAAAGAACCAGCCACCGCCATTAAGCAGCCAGTGATTAACGTTTCCACGCTCTGATAAGCCATCAATCATCATTTGCTCATGGTTTCCACGTACAGCTCTGAACCAGGGGAATGTGATTAATTCCAGGCATTCAACGTTCTCTGCACCACGATCAACCAAATCGCCCACCGAGATAAGCAGGTCTTTTTTGTTGTCGAATCCAATCGTATCCAGTTTGTTCATCAGGTTCGTGTAGCATCCGTGCAGATCGCCAACTACCCAAATATTTCGGTATTTGCTGCCATCAATTTTTTCGTAATAGCGCATCTCTTTCACTCCATCCGCGATGAACCATGAGAACGTCGTTGACGATGGCGTGCATTTTCCCGTCTTTATCATCAACGTATTTTCTGACCGTACCGCGACTACATTTCAGTCTGCGTGCTACTTCTGTCTGATTTCCGTATGTTTCAACGAGCATGTCTGGAATGGTTTTTACTGAGAACGTCATGCGGCCTCACTTCTGCTATTTCGCAGGTCTTTGAGTTTCTGTTGGTACTCTGCCTTGATCGCCTTGCACTCTTCGATAGTCCAGCGATGGCGGTTATGGTTTGATTCGATTTCGTCTACTGCTTCCTGCCCGATGCGGCTAATCAGTTCGACGCGATACGGAACGAGATTTCCGCTTTTGTGCTGGTTGCACACCACGCATTGCTTGTGAATATTGCGTTCATTAAATCGGAGTTGAGGTGCCGCAGCAGTTGTCCGGTAATGTCCGGCATCCCACTGAGCAGACGTGAGCGTTCCGCACGAGATACATGGTAAGTCGCGGTCTCTTTCTCTGATGAAGGCGTTTACGGCTTGTTGGGCTTGTTTAATCCAGTAACTGCGGGGCTTTAAGGCGAGTTTTCGAATCTTAAGTTTATCTTTCTGTTTCTGCTCCTCTCGTCGTCGTTTCTTCTCTGCTGCTTTTTCCGCTTTTTCGCGTTCTTTACTTCGTCGTTCGAGTGCTATCTTGGTTCCACACTCTGGAGAGCACCACCACTGATTAGCGAATGCAGGGTGAAACCATTCCCGGCATTCATCGTTTTTACATCGTCTTCGCGCTGGTTTAGCCATCATCTTCTTCCTCGTGCATCGAGCTATTCGGATCGCTCATCAGTTCTGCGCAGCAGTGCTCACACACGTGAACTTCCAGCACATGCAGCTTCTGACCGCAGTTAGCGCACGTTAAAGCTCGCTCGACGCTTTCTTGTTCGTAACTTCGATTTTGGTCAATCACCTTGTTTTCCTCGCACGACGTCTTAGCCACCGGATATCCCACAGGTGAGCCGTGTAGTTGAAGGTTTTTACGTCAGATTCTTTTGGGATTGGCTTGGGTTTATTTCTGGTGCGTTTCGTTGGAAGGTATTTGCAGTTTTCGCAGATTATGTCGGTGATACTTCGTCGCTGTCTCGCCACACGTCCTCCTTTTCCTGCGGTAGTGGTAACACCCCTGTTGGTGTTCTTTCACACCGGAGACACCATCGATTCCAGTAAGGTTGATTTGGTCGGAAGCGGTTATCTTCTTTGCATTCACCGCACCGATAACATCGCATCATGCAGCTTCCCTCCCGAAGTCGAAATCAAGCTGCCCTCCAAATATTTCGCATGACTCAGAACAAGAGCCGGTATCGAATCTTTTAGCTCGTACCATGTCCTGATACAGGGCTTGATAATCATTTTCTGAATACATTTTCGCGATACCGTCCAGCGACATTCTTCCTCGGTACATAATCTCCTTTGGCGTTTCCCGATGTCCGTCACGCACATGGGATCCCGTGATGACCTCATTAAAAACACGCTGCAATCCCTCCTCATCTTTGCAGGCAAGTCCGATTTTTTGCGTTGATTTTTTAATGCAGAATATGCAGTTACCGAGATGTTCCGGTATTTGCAAATCGAATGGTTGTTGCTTCCACCATGCGAGGATATCTTCCTTCTCAAAGTCTGACAGTTCAGCAAGATATCTGATTCCAGGCTTTGGCTTTAGCCGCTTCGGTTCATCAGCTCTGATGCCAATCCACGTGGTGTAATTCCCTCGCCCGAAATGGTCATCACAGTATTTGGTGAAGGGAACGAGTTTTAATCTGTCAGTGCAGAACGCGCCGCCGACGTATGGAGTGCCATATTTCTTTACCATATCGATAAATGGCTTCAGAACAGGCATTCGCGTCTGAATATCCTTTGGTTCCCATACCGTATAACCATTTGGCTGTCCAAGCTCCGGGTTGATATCAACCTGCAATACGGTGAGCGGTATATCCCAGAACTTCACAACTTCCCTGACAAACCGATATGTCATTGGATGTTCACAACCTGTATCCATGAAAACGTAATGCACGTCTTTACCTGCCCGTCGCTTTTGCTCCATTAGCCAGAGCAAATATGCTGACGTCCTGCCACCGGAGAAACTAACGACATTTATCATGCAGCCCTGTCTCCCCATCTCGCTTTCCACTCCAGAGCCAGTCTCGCTTCGTCTGACCACTTAACGCCACGCTCTGTACCGAATGCCTGTATAAGCTCTAATAGCTCCGCAAATTCGCCTACACGCATCCTGCTGGTTGACTGGCCTATTACCACAAAGCCATTCCCGGCAAGGTTAGGAACAACATCCTGCTGCTTTAATGCTGCGGTAAACACACACTTCCAGCTTTCTGCATCCAGCCAGCGACCATGCCATTCAACCTGACGAGAGACGTCACCTAAGCAGGCCCATAGCTTCCTGTTTTGGTCTAAGCTGCGGTTGCGTTCCTGAATGGTTACTACGATTGGTTTGGTTGGGTCTGGAAGGATTTGCTGTACTGCGTGAATAGCGTTTTGCTGATGTGCTGGAGATCGAATTTCAAAGGTTAGTTTTTTCATGACTTCCCTCTCCCCCAAATAAAAAGGCCTGCGATTACCAGCAGGCCTGTTATTAGCTCAGTAATGTAGATGGTCATCTTTTAACTCCATATACCGCCAATACCCGTTTCATCGCGGCACTCTGGCGACACTCCTTAAAAACCAGGTTCGTGCTCATCTTTCCTTCCCGTTCTTCCCTGGTAGCAAACCGGTAATACACCGTTCGCCAGACCTTACCTTCGATAACCAGAAGACCTGCCCGTGCCATTTTAGCCGCGGCCTGATTTATGCTGGTTACTGTTGCGCCTGTTAGCGCGGCAACGTCCGGCGCACAGAAGCTATTATGCGTCCCCAGGTAATGAATAATTGCCTCTTTGCCCGTCATACACTTGCTCCTTTCAGTCCGAACTTAGCTTTGATTTCTGCGATCTTCGCCAGAGCCTGTGCACGATTTAGAGGTCTACCGCCCATGACAGGAAGTTGTTTTACTGGTTCAGGGATCGCCTCACCACGGTTAATTCTCGCAGTCATATGGACAAGCTCATCTGCGGCCTTACGGCGTAATTCCGCATCAGTAAGCGCATTGGCCCGCATGTTCTGATACAGGTTGGTAACCAGCCAGTAGTGCGCGTTTGATTTCCACGGATAAGACTCCGCATCCGGATACAGGCCTCGCTTCCGGCAATACTCGTAAACCATATCAACCAGCTCGCTGACGTTTGGCAGTCCGGCGGTAACGGATGCTTCTTCCCGGCACCATGCAACAAACTGCCCGGGTGATGGCAGAAATGGTCGATTCTGCCGACGGGCTACGCGCATTCCTGCGTTAACCTGTTCCATCGTGGTGATCCCGTTTTCCCGAAAAGCCAGAACCCACTGGCGACGGATTTCGTTCACTTCGTTCTGGTCACGGTTAGCCAGGCTCGCCGGGAAAGTTGCCAGTAACTGGCTGAACACACCGTTGATGATCTGCGCTACCTGCTGTACCTGCGGCTTTTCGTCGTACTGTTCCGGCATGTTGTTGGCGATCCGACGCATCTGCTCACGGTCAAAGTTAACCATCTGTGCGGCGATGTTTTTCATAGATCCACCCCGTAAATCCAGTCTGTGTTTGTCAGGTCGAGTTTTGGTTTGCTGGCTGTCACGCCTGCCTGTTGCTTGTTACGGTTGATTTCGAGTTGGGTCCACTTATCGCGGAGTTTGGCCGGGCTCAGCACGTTACCGGACCAGAAGTTGTCCTGGCATGCCCAGCGGAACAGCACACACATGTCGCGGTGGTTACGTCCGTCACGTTCACGCATCAGGCGGATATCGTTAGCCCACCCAGCAAAATTCGGTTTTCTGGCTGATGGTGCGATAGTCTTCACCATGTCAAACATCCACTCTGCGGCGGTCAGGTCTTCTGCTGTCCCCCACTTGCTGCCGCTCTGAATTGCAGCATCCGGTTTCACCACAGAAAGGTCGTTTTCTGGCTGGTCAGAGGATTCGCCAGAATTCTCTGACGAATAATCTTTTCTTTTTTCTTTTGTAATAGTGTCTTTTGTGTCCCCCTGTTTTGAGGGATAGCAATCCCCCAATTTGAGGGATGTTTTATCCCTCGTTTTAGGGGATTTTCCCTCGTTTTGAGGGATGCACCATTCTGAGATGTTTTTATTTGGTCCAAACATGCCGCCTTGCTGCTTGATAATATTCATTCTGACGAGTTCTAACTTGGCTTCATTGCACCGTTTGACAGGTAACTTTGTAATCTCGCTAAGTTGAGAATCGGTGATTCTGTCCATTGGTTTATTCCACCCATAGGTTTTACGCAGAATGGCAAGCAGCACTTTAAACTGTCGCTTGGTCAGATCTGCGCCCGAATAAGCCTCAAGCAGCATATTTGATAGTCTGGCGTAACCATCATCGAGATCTGCCACATTACGCTCCTGTCCGGCAAAGTTACCTCTGCCGAAGTTGAGTATTTTTGCTGTATTTGTCATAATGACTCCTGTTGATAGATCCAGTAATGACCTCAGAACTCCATCTGGATTTGTTCAGAACGCTCGGTTGCCGCCGGGCGTTTTTTATTGGTGAGAATCGCAGCAACTTGTCGCGCCAATCGAGCCATGTCGTCGTCAACGACCCCCCATTCAAGAACAGCAAGCAGCATTGAGAACTTTGGAATCCAGTCCCTCTTCCACCTGCTGATCTGCGACTTATCAACGCCCACAGCTTCCGCTGTCTTCTCAGTTCCAAGCATTGCGATTTTGTTAAGCAACGCACTCTCGATTCGTAGAGCCTCGTTGCGTTTGTTTGCACGAACCATATGTAAGTATTTCCTTAGATAACAATTGATTGAATGTATGCAAATAAATGCATACACCATAGGTGTGGTTTAATTTGATGCCCTTTTTCAGGGCTGGAATGTGTAAGAGCGGGGTTATTTATGCTGTTGTTTTTTTGTTACTCGGGAAGGGCTTTACCTCTTCCGCATAAACGCTTCCATCAGCGTTTATAGTTAAAAAAATCTTTCGGCCTGCATGAATGGCCTTGTTGATCGCGCTTTGATATACGCCGAGATCTTTAGCTGTCTTGGTTTGCCCAAAGCGCATTGCATAATCTTTCAGGGTTATGCGTTGTTCCATACAACCTCCTTAGTACATGCAACCATTATCACCGCCAGAGGTAAAATAGTCAACACGCACGGTGTTAGATATTTATCCCTTGCGGTGATAGATTTAACGTATGAGCACAAAAAAGAAACCATTAACACAAGAGCAGCTTGAGGACGCACGTCGCCTTAAAGCAATTTATGAAAAAAAGAAAAATGAACTTGGCTTATCCCAGGAATCTGTCGCAGACAAGATGGGGATGGGGCAGTCAGGCGTTGGTGCTTTATTTAATGGCATCAATGCATTAAATGCTTATAACGCCGCATTGCTTACAAAAATTCTCAAAGTTAGCGTTGAAGAATTTAGCCCTTCAATCGCCAGAGAAATCTACGAGATGTATGAAGCGGTTAGTATGCAGCCGTCACTTAGAAGTGAGTATGAGTACCCTGTTTTTTCTCATGTTCAGGCAGGGATGTTCTCACCTAAGCTTAGAACCTTTACCAAAGGTGATGCGGAGAGATGGGTAAGCACAACCAAAAAAGCCAGTGATTCTGCATTCTGGCTTGAGGTTGAAGGTAATTCCATGACCGCACCAACAGGCTCCAAGCCAAGCTTTCCTGACGGAATGTTAATTCTCGTTGACCCTGAGCAGGCTGTTGAGCCAGGTGATTTCTGCATAGCCAGACTTGGGGGTGATGAGTTTACCTTCAAGAAACTGATCAGGGATAGCGGTCAGGTGTTTTTACAACCACTAAACCCACAGTACCCAATGATCCCATGCAATGAGAGTTGTTCCGTTGTGGGGAAAGTTATCGCTAGTCAGTGGCCTGAAGAGACGTTTGGCTGATCGGCAAGGTGTTCTGGTCGGCGCATAGCTGATAACAATTGAGCAAGAATCTTCATCGAATTAGGGGAATTTTCACTCCCCTCAGAACATAACATAGTAAATGGATTGAATTATGAAGAATGGTTTTTATGCGACTTACCGCAGCAAAAATAAAGGGAAAGATAAGCGCTCAATAAACCTGTCTGTTTTCCTTAATTCTCTGCTGGCTGATAATCATCACCTGCAGGTTGGCTCCAATTATTTGTATATTCATAAAATCGATGGAAAAACTTTTCTCTTTACCAAAACAAATGACAAGAGTCTGGTTCAGAAGATAAATCGCTCTAAAGCTTCAGTTGAAGATATTAAGAACAGCCTCGCAGATGACGAATCATTGGGATTCCCATCTTTTTTGTTTGTTGAAGGCGACACCATTGGTTTTGCCAGAACTGTTTTCGGGCCGACCACATCCGATCTGACAGATTTTTTAATCGGGAAAGGAATGTCATTAAGCAGTGGAGAGCGCGTTCAGATAGAGCCACTGATGAGGGGAACCACCAAAGACGATGTTATGCATATGCATTTCATCGGCCGAACAACGGTGAAGGTAGAAGCCAAGCTACCTGTATTTGGCGATATATTAAAGGTCTTAGGGGCAACAGATATTGAAGGGGAGCTTTTTGACTCATTGGATATAGTCATTAAGCCAAAATTTAAAAGGGATATAAAAAAGGTTGCCAAGGATATTATTTTTAACCCGTCACCTCAATTTTCAGACATTAGCCTGCGGGCAAAAGATGAGGCCGGAGATATTTTAACAGAACATTATCTATCAGAAAAAGGCCATCTCTCAGCGCCTCTGAACAAGGTCACCAATGCTGAGATAGCTGAAGAGATGGCATATTGCTACGCAAGAATGAAAAGTGATATACTGGAATGTTTTAAAAGGCAGGTGGGCAAAGTTAAGGATTAATTATCAGGAGTAATTATGCGGAACAGAATCATGCCTGGTGTTTACATAGTAATAATTCCTTACGTTATCGTAAGCATTTGCTATCTCCTTTTCCGCCACTACATTCCTGGTGTTTCTTTTTCAGCTCATAGAGATGGTCTTGGGGCGACATTGTCATCATATGCAGGAACCATGATTGCAATCCTGATTGCTGCCTTGACGTTTCTAATCGGAAGCAGAACGCGCCGACTGGCCAAGATTAGAGAGTATGGGTATATGACATCGGTAGTTATTGTCTATGCCCTTAGTTTTGTTGAGCTTGGAGCTTTGTTTTTCTGCGGGTTATTGCTTCTTTCCAGCATAAGCGGCTACATGATACCCACTATCGCCATCGGCATTGCCTCTGCATCGTTCATTCATATATGCATCCTTGTTTTCCAACTATATAATTTGACCAGAGAACAAGAATAACCCGGCCTCAGCGCCGGGTTTTCTTTGCCTCACGATCGCCCCCAAAACACATAACCAATTGTATTTATTGAAAAATAAATAGATACAACTCACTAAACATAGCAATTCAGATCTCTCACCTACCAAACAATGCCCCCCTGCAAAAAATAAATTCATATAAAAAACATACAGATAACCATCTGCGGTGATAAATTATCTCTGGCGGTGTTGACATAAATACCACTGGCGGTGATACTGAGCACATCAGCAGGACGCACTGACCACCATGAAGGTGACGCTCTTAAAAATTAAGCCCTGAAGAAGGGCAGCATTCAAAGCAGAAGGCTTTGGGGTGTGTGATACGAAACGAAGCATTGGCCGTAAGTGCGATTCCGGATTAGCTGCCAATGTGCCAATCGCGGGGGGTTTTCGTTCAGGACTACAACTGCCACACACCACCAAAGCTAACTGACAGGAGAATCCAGATGGATGCACAAACACGCCGCCGCGAACGTCGCGCAGAGAAACAGGCTCAATGGAAAGCAGCAAATCCCCTGTTGGTTGGGGTAAGCGCAAAACCAGTTAACCGCCCTATTCTCTCGCTGAATCGCAAACCGAAATCACGAGTAGAAAGCGCACTAAATCCGATAGACCTTACAGTGCTGGCTGAATACCACAAACAGATTGAAAGCAACCTGCAACGTATTGAGCGCAAGAATCAGCGCACATGGTACAGCAAGCCTGGCGAACGCGGCATAACATGCAGTGGACGCCAGAAAATTAAGGGAAAATCGATTCCTCTTATCTAGTTACTTAGATATTGGCCTTGGCTTTATCTCAATATTATATGGATCATAGCTGGCAACTAATTCAGTCCAGTAAATATCCTCAATAGGGAATAATATATGCTTTCCATTCCATCGGGAAAAAGTTTTGTTCAACACACCAAGCTCAATCAACTCACTAATGTATGGGAATTGTTTTGATGTAACCACATACTTCCTGCCTTCATTAAGGGCTGCGCACAAAACCATAGATTGCTCTTCTGTAAGGTTTTGAATTACTGATCGCACTTTATCGTTTTGCATCTTAATGCGTTTTCTTAGCTTAAATCGCTTATATCTGGCGCTGGCAATAGCTGATAATCGATGCACATTAATTGCTAGCGAAAATGCAAGAGCAAAGACGAAAACATGCCACACATGAGGAATACCGATTCTCTCATTAACATATTCAGGCCAGTTATCTGGGCTTAAAAGCAGAAGTCCAACCCAGATAACGATCATATACATGGTTCTCTCCAGAGGTTCATTACTGAACACTCGTCCGAGAATAACGAGTGGATCCATTTCTATACTCATCAAACTGTAGGGGTTGTAATAGTTTATCCGATTTCTCGCTGTAGGGGTACACGAGAACCACCGAGCCTGATGTGGTTAAAAGACAGGCACAATCTTTACTACCGCAATCCACTATTTAAGGTGATATATGGAAGAAGAATTTGAAGAGTTCGAAGAGCATCCTCAGGATGTGATGGAACAATACCAGGACTATCCGTATGACTACGACTATTGATAAAAATCAATGGTGTGGACAATTCAAGCGATGCAATGGATGCAAGCTGCAATCGGAATGCATGGTTAAGCCTGAAGAAATGTTTCCTGTAATGGAAGATGGGAAATATGTCGATAAATGGGCAATACGAACGACGGCAATGATTGCCAGAGAACTTGGTAAACAGAACAACAAAGCTGCCTGATAGTGGCCTTTATTTTTGGCATAAATAACAGAATAAACACTGCACTGTGTATTCATTCCAACGAGTGAATACACGGAGCAATGTCGCTCGTAACTAAACAGGAGCCGACTTGTTCTGATTATTGGAAATCTTCTTTGCCCTCCAGTGTGAGGGCGATTTTTTATCTGTGAGGATATGAACAGATGTCAAACATCAAAAAATACATCATTGATTACGACTGGAAAGCATCAATAGAAATTGAAATCGACCATGACGTAATGACAGAGGAAAAACTTCACCAGATTAATAATTTCTGGTCAGACTCTGAATACCGACTCAATAAACACGGCTCTGTATTAAATGCTGTATTAATCATGCTGGCGCAACATGCTCTGCTTATAGCAATTTCAAGCGACTTAAATGCATATGGTGTTGTGTGTGAGTTCGACTGGAATGATGGAAATGGTCAGGAAGGATGGCCTCCAATGGATGGTAGCGAAGGAATAAGAATTACCGATATCGATACATCAGGAATATTTGATTCAGATGATATGACTATCAAGGCCGCCTGAGTGCGGTTTTACCGCATACCAATAACGCTTCACTCGAGGCGTTTTTCGTTATGTATAAATAAGGAGCACACCATGCAATATGCCATTGCAGGGTGGCCTGTTGCTGGCTGCCCTTCCGAATCTTTACTTGAACGAATCACCCGTAAATTACGTGACGGATGGAAACGCCTTATCGACATACTTAATCAGCCAGGAGTCCCAAAGAATGGATCAAACACTTATGGCTATCCAGACTAAATTCACTATCGCCACTTTTATTGGCGATGAAAAGATGTTTCGTGAAGCCGTCGACGCTTATAAAAAATGGATATTAATACTGAAACTGAGATCAAGCAAAAGCATTCACTAACCCCCTTTCCTGTTTTCCTAATCAGCCCGGCATTTCGCGGGCGATATTTTCACAGCTATTTCAGGAGTTCAGCCATGAACGCTTATTACATTCAGGATCGTCTTGAGGCTCAGAGCTGGGCGCGTCACTACCAGCAGCTCGCCCGTGAAGAGAAAGAGGCAGAACTGGCAGACGACATGGAAAAAGGCCTGCCCCAGCACCTGTTTGAATCGCTATGCATCGATCATTTGCAACGCCACGGGGCCAGCAAAAAATCCATTACCCGTGCGTTTGATGACGATGTTGAGTTTCAGGAGCGCATGGCAGAACACATCCGGTACATGGTTGAAACCATTGCTCACCACCAGGTTGATATTGATTCAGAGGTATAAAACGAATGAGTACTGCACTCGCAACGCTGGCTGGGAAGCTGGCTGAACGTGTCGGCATGGATTCTGTCGACCCACAGGAACTGATCACCACTCTTCGCCAGACGGCATTTAAAGGTGATGCCAGCGATGCGCAGTTCATCGCATTACTGATCGTTGCCAACCAGTACGGCCTTAATCCGTGGACGAAAGAAATTTACGCCTTTCCTGATAAGCAGAATGGCATCGTTCCGGTGGTGGGCGTTGATGGCTGGTCCCGCATCATCAATGAAAACCAGCAGTTTGATGGCATGGACTTTGAGCAGGACAATGAATCCTGTACATGCCGGATTTACCGCAAGGACCGTAATCATCCGATCTGCGTTACCGAATGGATGGATGAATGCCGCCGCGAACCATTCAAAACTCGCGAAGGCAGAGAAATCACGGGGCCGTGGCAGTCGCATCCCAAACGGATGTTACGTCATAAAGCCATGATTCAGTGTGCCCGTCTGGCCTTCGGATTTGCTGGTATCTATGACAAGGATGAAGCCGAGCGCATTGTCGAAAATACTGCATACACTGCAGAACGTCAGCCGGAACGCGACATCACTCCGGTTAACGATGAAACCATGCAGGAGATTAACACTCTGCTGATCGCCCTGGATAAAACATGGGATGACGACTTATTGCCGCTCTGTTCCCAGATATTTCGCCGCGACATTCGTGCATCGTCAGAACTGACACAGGCCGAAGCAGTAAAAGCTCTTGGATTCCTGAAACAGAAAGCCGCAGAGCAGAAGGTGGCAGCATGACACCGGACATTATCCTGCAGCGTACCGGGATCGATGTGAGAGCTGTCGAACAGGGGGATGATGCGTGGCACAAATTACGGCTCGGCGTCATCACCGCTTCAGAAGTTCACAACGTGATAGCAAAACCCCGCTCCGGAAAGAAGTGGCCTGACATGAAAATGTCCTACTTCCACACCCTGCTTGCTGAGGTTTGCACCGGTGTGGCTCCGGAAGTTAACGCTAAAGCACTGGCCTGGGGAAAACAGTACGAGAACGACGCCAGAACCCTGTTTGAATTCACTTCCGGCGTGAATGTTACTGAATCCCCGATCATCTATCGCGACGAAAGTATGCGTACCGCCTGCTCTCCCGATGGTTTATGCAGTGACGGCAACGGCCTTGAACTGAAATGCCCGTTTACCTCCCGGGATTTCATGAAGTTCCGGCTCGGTGGTTTCGAGGCCATAAAGTCAGCTTACATGGCCCAGGTGCAGTACAGCATGTGGGTGACGCGAAAAAATGCCTGGTACTTTGCCAACTATGACCCGCGTATGAAGCGTGAAGGCCTGCATTATGTCGTGATTGAGCGGGATGAAAAGTACATGGCGAGTTTTGACGAGATCGTGCCGGAGTTCATCGAAAAAATGGACGAGGCACTGGCTGAAATTGGTTTTGTATTTGGGGAGCAATGGCGATGACGCATCCTCACGATAATATCCGGGTAGGCGCAATCACTTTCGTCTACTCCGTTACAAAGCGAGGCTGGGTATTTCCCGGCCTTTCTGTTATCCGAAATCCACTGAAAGCACAGCGGCTGGCTGAGGAGATAAATAATAAACGAGGGGCTGTATGCACAAAGCATCTTCTGTTGAGTTAAGAACGAGTATCGAGATGGCACATAGCCTTGCTCAAATTGGAATCAGGTTTGTGCCAATACCAGTAGAAACAGACGAAGAATTTCATACGTTAGCCGCATCCCTTTCACAAAAGCTGGAAATGATGGTGGCGAAAGCAGAAGCAGATGAGAGAAACCAGGTATGACAACCACGGAATGCATTTTTCTGGCAGCGGGCTTCATATTCTGTGTGCTTATGCTTGCCGACATGGGACTTGTTCAATGACACCTCAGCAGGAAAACGCCCTTCGCAGCATTGCCCGTCAGGCTAATTCTGAAATCAAAAAAAGCCAGACAGCAGTTTCCGGATAAAAACGTCGATGACATTTGCCGTAGCGTACTGAAGAAGCACCGCGAAACGGTAACGCTGATGGGATTCACACCGACTCATTTAAGCCTGGCAATCGGCATGTTAAACGGCGTCTTTAAGGAACGATGAACATGAAAAGCAAAATCATCAGGGAGCTACAGGCTCCTTTTTTATTATTCGCATTCACCCTCAAGCGTATTAACCAACAGTTCAGGGATTAATGAAAGATGGCAGACATCATTGATTCAGCATCAGAAATAGAAGAATTACAGCGCAACACAGCAATAAAAATGCGCCGCCTGAACCACCAGGCTATATCTGCCACTCATTGTTGTGAGTGTGGCGATCCGATAGATGAACGAAGACGCCTGGTCGTTCAGGGTTGTCGGACTTGTGCAAGTTGCCAGGAGGATCTGGAACTTATCAGTAAACAGAGAGGTTCGAAGTGAGCGAAATTAACTCTCAGGCACTGCGTGAAGCGGCAGAGCAGGCAATGCATGACGACTGGGGATTTGACGCAGACCTTTTCCATGAATTGGTAACACCATCGATTGTGCTGGAACTGCTGGATGAACGGGAAAGAAACCAGCAATACATCAAACGCCGCGACCAGGAGAACGAGGATATTGCGCTAACAGTAGGGAAACTGCGTGTTGAGCTTGAAACAGCAAAATCAAAACTCAACGAGCAGCGTGAGTATTACGAAGGTGTTATCTCGGATGGGAGTAAGCGTATTGCTAAACTGGAAAGCAACGAAGTCCGTGAAGACGGAAACCAGTTTCTTGTTGTTCGCCATCCTGGGAAGACTCCTGTTATCAAGCACTGCACTGGTGACCTGGAAGAGTTTCTGCGGCAGTTAATCGAACAAGACCCGTTAGTAACTATCGACATCATTACGCATCGCTATTACGGGGTTGGAGGTCAATGGGTTCAGGATGCAGGTGAGTATCTGCATATGATGTCTGACGCTGGCATTCGCATCAAAGGAGAGTGAGATCGGTTTTGTAAAAGATAACGCTTGTGAAAATGCTGAATTTCGCGTCGTCTTCACAGCGATGCCAGAGTCTGTAGTGTCAGATGATGACCGTACTCAAACATCGGGTTGAGTATTATCTTACTGTTTCTTTACATAAACATTGCTGATACCGTTTAGCTGAAACGACATACATTGCAAGGAGTTTATAAATGAGTATCAATGAGTTAGAGTCTGAGCAAAAAGATTGGGCGTTATCAATGTTGTGCAGATCCGGTGTCTTGTCTCCATGCAGACATCACGAAGGTGTTTATGTAGATGAAGGTATAGATATAGAGTCGGCATACAAATATTCCATGAAGGTTTATAAGTCTAATGAAGACAAATCCCCATTCTGCAATGTGCGAGAAATGACTGATACCGTGCAAAATTATTATCACGAGTACGGTGGAAACGATACTTGCCCTCTCTGTACAAAACATATAGATGATTAAACCCAATATTACATAACAATCCTCGCACTCGCGGGGATTTATTTTATCTGAACTCGCTACGGCGGGTTTTGTTTTATGGAGATGATAAATGCACTTCCGAGTCACAGGAGAATGGAATGGAGAGCCATTCAACAGAGTTATCGAAGCGGAGAACATCAACGACTGCTACGACCACTGGATGATATGGGCGCAGATAGCACATGCAGACGTAACCAATATTCGAATTGAAGAACTGAAAGAACACCAAGCCGCCTGATGGCGGTTTTTTCTTGCGTGTAATTGCGGAGACTTTGCGATGTACTTGACACTTCAGGAGTGGAACGCACGCCAGCGACGTCCAAGAAGCCTTGAAACAGTTCGTCGATGGGTTCGGGAATGCAGGATATTCCCACCTCCGGTTAAGGATGGAAGAGAGTATCTGTTCCACGAATCAGCGGTAAAGGTTGACTTAAATCGACCAGTAACAGGTGGCCTTTTGAAGAGGATCAGAAATGGGAAGAAGGCGAAGTCATGAGCGCCGGGATTTACCCCCTAACCTTTATATAAGAAACAATGGATATTACTGCTACAGGGACCCAAGGACGGGTAAAGAGTTTGGATTAGGCAGAGACAGGCGAATCGCAATCACTGAAGCTATACAGGCCAACATTGAGTTATTTTCAGGACACAAACACAAGCCTCTGACAGCGAGAATCAACAGTGATAATTCCGTTACGTTACATTCATGGCTTGATCGCTACGAAAAAATCCTGGCCAGCAGAGGAATCAAGCAGAAGACACTCATAAATTACATGAGCAAAATTAAAGCAATAAGGAGGGGTCTGCCTGATGCTCCACTTGAAGACATCACCACAAAAGAAATTGCGGCAATGCTCAATGGATACATAGACGAGGGCAAGGCGGCGTCAGCCAAGTTAATCAGATCAACACTGAGCGATGCATTCCGAGAGGCAATAGCTGAAGGCCATATAACAACAAACCATGTCGCTGCCACTCGCGCAGCAAAATCAGAGGTAAGGAGATCAAGACTTACGGCTGACGAATACCTGAAAATTTATCAAGCAGCAGAATCATCACCATGTTGGCTCAGACTTGCAATGGAACTGGCTGTTGTTACCGGGCAACGAGTTGGTGATTTATGCGAAATGAAGTGGTCTGATATCGTAGATGGATATCTTTATGTCGAGCAAAGCAAAACAGGCGTAAAAATTGCCATCCCAACAGCATTGCATATTGATGCTCTCGGAATATCAATGAAGGAAACACTTGATAAATGCAAAGAGATTCTTGGCGGAGAAACCATAATTGCATCTACTCGTCGCGAACCGCTTTCATCCGGCACAGTATCAAGGTATTTTATGCGCGCACGAAAAGCATCAGGTCTTTCCTTCGAAGGGGATCCGCCTACCTTTCACGAGTTGCGCAGTTTGTCTGCAAGACTCTATGAGAAGCAGATAAGCGATAAGTTTGCTCAACATCTTCTCGGGCATAAGTCGGACACCATGGCATCACAGTATCGTGATGACAGAGGCAGGGAGTGGGACAAAATTGAAATCAAATAATGATTTTATTTTGACTGATAGTGACCTGTTCGTTGCAACAAATTGATAAGCAATGCTTTTTTATAATGCCAACTTAGTATAAAAAAGCTGAACGAGAAACGTAAAATGATATAAATATCAATATATTAAATTAGATTTTGCATAAAAAACAGACTACATAATACTGTTTTTTT
>NZ_QWEG01000002.1 GCF_003515685.1 Neobacillus notoginsengisoli
GTCCCAGTGTGGCCGATCACCCTCTCAGGTCGGCTACGCATCGTCGCCTTGGTGGGCCATTACCCCACCAACTAGCTAATGCGCCGCGGGCCCATCTGTAAGTGACAGCCGAAACCGTCTTTCAGCTTTTCCCTATGCAGGGAAAAGGATTATCCGGTATTAGCCCCGGTTTCCCGGAGTTATCCCAGTCTTACAGGCAGGTTGCCCACGTGTTACTCACCCGTCCGCCGCTAAAGTTTCAAAAGCAAGCTTTTGAAACTTTCGCTCGACTTGCATGTATTAGGCACGCCGCCAGCGTTCGTCCTGAGCCAGGATCAAACTCTCCAAGAAAGAGTATGAGTTTAGCTCATAAAGTTACGTTGGCTAGTGATCCGAAGATCACTATATTATTGTTTGTTGACGCTTGTTTGTTTAGTTTTCAAAGAGCAAGTATCCTACATCGGCATAAATCATTATTGTTAAAGTTTGAGGATTTTGCATCTCAAAACAAAACAATATTTAAGAAAATTTACTGCCGTAGAAATTTAACATGTCGCCGTAGCGACTTAGTTACTATATCACATTCGTTCCGGCGTTGTCAACCGCATTTTTTAAAGTAACAGTGACTTCATTTCCAACCGCTCCGAAGCGACGATTTATACTATATCACGCATTTAAAATGTTTGCAATATAATTTTTAAAACTTTTTTATTTCCCAAAAAGGAAGTTGAATCTCTTATTTACTTCTTCTATAACATGTACTGATTTTTTATAGTTGCTCTTTAAGTTGGTTCAGCAACGTCGGAAGGTCATTCCATTGAAATGCGATTACGGAATATATGCTCAAATCCGCAAGATCTGCAATCACAAGCCTGGTTCCCGCTTTTTTCCGGAGAGCTTCTGGCCAGAGATAAATGGCATAAAGCTCACCCACTCCTCATTGCTGATCCTGCCTTTCTGGGCCGAAGGAGGCACAGCCGATAATCCGGCCTTCCTCCGTTTCCTCAATATACACAGGGGAATCTCCAATTGGATTGGAGAGGGTTTCCTTCCATAAAGAAAGCCTTTCGTCTATTTTCAACCCATCCAGAACTTCCTGGTCGACCATTCCTTTGTATGCTGCCTGCCAGTTTTTCACATGTCTTTCATTTCCGCTTTCCGGATCAACAATGCTCCTCCCCCGCTTTTAATGCTGGGCTGCTATTTGTTTAAGCTTCAGCCTTCGCTCATTAATAATAAATAGAGATAATCCCGCAATAACAACTCCGCCGCCAACAATCTGAGACCAGATGACCGATTCACCAAGCAAAATGTATGCGAGAATCGCCGCACCGATTGGTTCAAATAGTATGGCCATGGAGATCATTGACGTACTGATCCATTTGACAACCCAATTAAAAAGGCTGTGGCCAAGAAGGGTAGGAAGCAGCGCCAGCAAGATGAAGTGGATCCAATCGCTTTGCTGTACCGGTATGAATGAATCGCCTATGGCAACGATATATATAAATAATGTAACGGTGCTGATAAGGTATACTAAAAATGTATAAGTAATCAGCGACACTCTCTGCCTTACTGTCTGGCCGAATAACAAGTACCCAGTTATGAAAGCGCAAGCTACAAGGGCAAGAAAGTCACCGAAGAGAGCGGAACCGCTAATCCGGAAATCCCCCCAACTGATAATAAAGCTTCCAATGATAGCAATGATCCCACTCGCTATTGCCCCAAACGTCATTTTTTCCTTAAAGAACAAATATGTTCCTATGAAGGCAAACAGCGGCTGGAGTGTAACAAGTACTGTTGAGCTGGCAACAGATGTGTAGTTTAACGATTCGAACCAGAGGATAAAATGAAATGCTAGTAATACACCGGCTACAATAGTAAAAATCCAGTCCTTTTTTGAAATTCCTCTTAATTCTGGGGTGTATTTTGCCAAAAAAAGCGGCAGCATGAAAAGAACAGAAAAAAACAATCGATAAAAAGCGATGACGCCAGATGGTGATGCTGAGAATTTCACAAATATAGCTGAAGCGGACACGGTAATAACACCGATTGCTAAAGCCATATATGGATTAAGAATAGGTTTCATAAAAGCTCCTTTGGTGTAAATGATTAATTATGTAGTGCCATGTATTTTACATGGATTACTCGTATTTTTCTATTATATTATAATTTTTTGCTAAATAAAGAGGAAATAGGTGGGGAGCGGACATGTCGGCTTTTGAAACAGAAATCTTTTTAAAATTGGGAATTTCTGCGGTCCTTGGGTTGGTTATTGGGCTTGAAAGGGAACTGAAGCGAAAGCCAGTCGGGCTGAAGACTAGTCTCGTTATCTGCATCGTCAGCTGCCTTCTCACAATTGTATCCATGAAGTCAGCATATAATGCGGTTCCGGGCGCGGTCAATATCACAATGGATCCGCTGAGGCTTGCTGCGCAAATTGTTTCAGGCATCGGTTTTCTAGGCGCTGGGGTTATTTTGCGAAGAGAGAATGACAGCATTTCAGGTCTTACAACAGCGGCAATCATTTGGGGAGCCGCCGGAATTGGAATTGCGGTTGGCGCTGGATTCTATTTAGAGTCTTTCGCCGGCGTTGCACTGCTCATTTTCAGCGTGGAGTTCCTGCCATTTATTATAAAAATGATTGGGCCAAAACAATTAAGGGAAAAAGAAATTCTTCTTCAGCTTCATGTAGCGGAACGGGAGAAGATTGATTCTTTAATTGATTTTATTTCTGAGCAAAAATATATTTTAAGAAAGGTTCGGATTAAAGATCTAAGAGATGGTGACCATCACGTCCATTTACAAATCGGAGTAGATTCAAGATTGAAGACAACAGAGGTTTATAATTTGATTTCTGACCTTCCAGGAGTCCAGCGTGTGGAAATTGAGAGCATCAGTTAAATGGCAGGGCGGCTTTGGCCGCCCTTTTTTTATTTTCGCCTCTGTTTTCTATCTACATAGTCGTCGTACCACTGCTTGTACGTATAGTCCCGGTTTTTCATTGAATAAAACACGCCGACCGCCAAGGCAAAGCCTGCAAAAATGAAGCCGACCGTAAAGCCGAAGCTGTGGTAGCCAAGAACGATGCTGATAATTGTGGTCAGCATTAATGCAATTAATATATAAAACAGGATATTTCTCAAAAGGAAGCCCCCTTCATAACCGGTTTTGTTCGGTAACCCGCAAACAGGATTTTTAACAGCCTGTCCGCCGAGAAAATTATATCACAAAGTGAATCTTCAATCAGTGGGGTTTTTCTACTGAATTGTTAGTTGAACCAATCGGACCTAAGGGGCAGTGCCTCCTAGGAAGCTTACTGACCCTTAAGGTGTCGAATTTTTAATTTTCCCCTTGCAATATTTTGCAAGGGTGATATAATGTTTTTTGTAGTCGTTTTTGAGGAAACATTTATAGTCAGTTTTCGAGAAAACTTTATAAGGGAACACCCAAATTCCACACGGGGGCTTAGCTCAGCTGGGAGAGCGCTTGCATGGCATGCAAGAGGTCGTCGGTTCGATCCCGATAGTCTCCATACTAAAGAACTTTTGCTAATTGGCAGAAGTTCTTTTTTCTGTTTTTTTGCCTTGTTTTTTCTTTCCTCCCATTGGGTATCTTTAGAATAAGGGACACGATACAAAGGGAGGCTACGTGATGAAAACGCAATGGAGTTTGCTGCTGGGCATCGTTTTTGCGTTACTGGTTGCTATTTTTGCTGTTATGAATGTTGAACCGGTTGAAGTCGATTATTACTTTGGCTCTGCGCATTGGCCGCTTATCCTAGTTGTCCTCGGCTCGGTATTGGCTGGGGTAATCATTATGGGGGCAGTCGGTACCACCAGGATTGTCGCCCTAAAAAGGGAATTACGAAAGGCACGGAAAGAACGGGATGAGTTTCAAGTAAAAGCCGACCTTGCCGCAAAGGATGCCGTTCAGCCTGATGAAAGAAGAAATTCTTATGACAGCCTGGAGGCGCAGAATTAAGCATCAAAGTCAAAACCCTTGCTCTGCAAGGGTTTTTTGTGTGCTATTTAAGTTGGTCTTAGTATATACTGTGATATCAAAAAAGTGGTTACTTAGACGGGCCGTTGCTCCCCGGTTCATTCAAGATTTCCAGCAGTTCCTTGACCCTTTTTATCTTTTCCGGCTCCATATCTTTCTCTGATAGTTCAACATGCAACTTCAAGATGCCTGTTCCTCCGTTTACAGCCTTTGCATCCTTTTCCTTATTAATGAATACATCCACGCTCACCTGGAGTGCCGCAGCAAGCTTTTCCAAAACGTCAATACTGGGGTTCCGCTGTATTCCCCTTTCCAAAAAACTTAAATAAGATTTAGAAATACCGGTCAGTTCGCTTAATTTATTCAGCGACATCCCTTTTTCTGTACGCAACTTTCTTATCCGTCTTCCTTCCATATGTTGACCTCCCCTGGTCTGACGGGACAAAAGCTATTAACCTCCCAGTCCATTTTGCAAAAGATAGATGATTAGCGGACCCAATAAAATAATAAATATTGCCGGAAAAATAAACAGAACCATCGGGAAAAGCATTTTTATCGGTGCTTTCATCGCTTTTTCACGGGCGAGCTGGCGTTGGTGCTCCCTTATCCTATCCGTTAAGGCACGGAGGACCTTCGACATTCCGATTCCAAGTTGGTCTGCCTGGATTAACGAAGTCATTATGCTCTGAAAGGCATCGAGGCTGACCCGGGCCCGGAGGTTAATAAAAGCATCTCTTCTTGATTTTCCGAGCCTCATTTCCTCTATCGCCCGCAAAAACTCTTCTGACAAAGGTCCCTCTTTATTTTTACAGACACGCATGATTGCGGCGTCGAGCCCCATCCCCGCTTCCACCGATAGATTCACCATATCGAAAAAATCGGCGAGAGACTTCTGGATTTTTGCAAGGCGCTGAGTTTTTCTTGCTCCCAGATAAAAAATTGGATAATAAAAGCCAAGCCCACCAAGAGCGCTCGACAGTAAAAATAAACTCATCGTTTTTCCGGTAGTCCTCCCAAACAGGAGAAAACCGAGGAAGAAAAGAAGAAGTCCTGCTAGCAGCTGGAGCAGCCTGAAGTCGACCGCTGTCCACTTCACCACCCCTGCATCCAAGAGCTTTTTCTCGAGATCGCTTTTCGCTTCTGCGGAAAGTTTCTTCGACAAAAACACCTTCATTTTCTCCGCGAGGGTTGAAATTTTTTCTTCTGCAAAAAATTGCCCCCTGTTTTTCATTTCCACAGGTTTGGGAGCCTGGCGCTCAGTGCCGAGAAAGTTTTCGACCCTGCTGTGAATCGTAAGTTCACTCCTGTAAAGAAATTGCAGAAAAGCCCGGTATACAAGTGTGAGTGACAAAAACGCCATGAAATATAGAGCTGCGATCAGCATTTTGCCTACACCTCAATCCGGACAATTTTTCGAATAAAGAACCAGCCCATCAAAATGCCCATTCCGCCTGCTGACAGCATCACCCATCCAAGCGGATGCTCGAGGAGAAGGTTGAAATATTCTGGATTAACGAGCTTAAGGTAAAGAGCCAAAGCAACGGGCAGCCCGGTAATAATCCAGGTTGAAAGCTTCCCCTGGGCAGTCAGCGTTCTGATCTCTTCTTTAATTTGGATCCTTCCTGTTACCGTTTCTTGAATCGTTTCGAGGAGGACAGCGAGATTCCCCCCACTTGCCCGTTGGATCAACATCGATTTGACAGCCATTTCGAGTTCCTTGTCGGGAAGCCTTTGGAGCATTTTCATGAACGCTTCCTCCACCGGCACCCCTAAATTTATATCCTTCAAGGTCTTGTCAAACTCAGTGCCAATCGGGTCGGGAAACTCCTCGGAGATCAGCTTCATCGCCTGCATAAAACTGAAACCGGCCCTCATCGAGTTGGCCATTGTTCCAAGCGCTTCTGACAGCTGATAGGCGCTGCGGGTTAAGCGCTTGTTGATTTTTTTGTTAAGCTGAAGGACAGGAAGCCAGAAACCGACGATGCCGATTGGGATAAAAAACAAAAAATGAATGTTCAGCATATAGGCAATTAATACAGGACAAACGAGCGACAGCATCCGGAAAATAAAGAACTCCCCAGGTGAAAGAGCAGACCTGCCCTGGACCAGCTTTTTCTCCCACTTTGAGATAGCCGGTGAAATGCCATTCAAGCGTGAGCCCGCCTCTTGAATAAGCGATACATGCTTGCTTTTGGCGGGCTTCTTCTTTTCTATTTCTTTCTCTTCCTTTTCCAAAACAAAATAACTGTCCAGCCGCTTTTTCATCTTCATTCTCCGGCCGATTATTGAAAAAACTAGATAAGCGACAACGCTTAAACCAATTACAGACAAAGCAAGTTGCACTGGAAGGTTCACATTCATACCCGCCACTCCTCCAAATACCAGGAAGTAGGAATTGTAAATCCTGACAATTCAAGCCTGTCGGCGCAGGCGGGACGGATTCCGGTCGACATGAATCTTCCCTTTATCCTCCCTTCTTCAGTCATACCCGTTTCTTTAAAAATAAAAATATCCTGGGTAACGATCGTATCTCCTTCAAGTCCAAGCACCTCGGAGATATGGGTTATTTTCCTTGTTCCGTCCTTCATCCTTGTCTGGTGTATGATAATATCGAGCGCGCTTGAAATCTGTTCCCTGATCGCACGGACAGGAAGATCAAAACCAGCCATCAATACCATTGTCTCAAGTCTGGCAAGTAAATCCCTTGGTGAGTTCGCATGCCCCGTTCCAAGGCTTCCTTCATGTCCAGTGTTCATTGCCTGCAACATATCGAGCGCCTCGGCGCTTCGCACTTCCCCGACAATAATCCTGTCTGGGCGCATCCTGAGCGAATTCCTGACAAGGTCACGGATTGAGACAGCTCCCTGTCCCTCAATATTCGGCGGCCTTGATTCAAGTGCGACAACATGCTCTTGCGACAGCTTCAGCTCGGCAGCGTCCTCAATTGTGACAATCCGCTCGCTTTCCGGTATGAATGACGACAGCACGTTCAAGGTTGAGGTTTTCCCTGACCCCGTCCCGCCGCTGATGAAAATATTTAGCTGTGAAACAACGCACGCTTCAATGAATTCCGCCATTTCCGTACTTAACGTTTGGAATTGGATAAGGTTCTTAATTGTAAATGGCGTATCCGAGAACTTCCTGATTGTCAAAACGGGGCCATAAAGCGCCAGCGGCGGAATGATCGCATTTACCCTTGATCCGTCCGGGAGACGGGCATCCACCATCGGCGAACTTTCGTCAATCCGGCGCCCGAGCGGGTGGACAATCTTTTCAATAATCCTCAACACATGGTCGTCATCCTTGAAATGGACAGAGGTCTTTTTGATTTTCCCTTTTGTTTCCATATAAATGTCCTTTGGCCCGTTTACCATCACTTCAGTAATATCCGGGTCTTCGAGGAGCGGAGTGATCGGCCCGTACCCGACCAATTCATTTTTTGCCCCTTGGAAGATGGCCTGCTTATCTTCAAACGACAGATGAGAGGCTTCTTTTTGCAAAAATTCGTCTGATTTTTTTTCGATAATGTCATCATAATTGATATCCTGCTCGTTTCCTGCTTTTTTCATTTCTTCCACAAGGAAGTTATGCAGTTTGCTCTCCAGCCCGTCTTCAGGGACGCTTTTGTTATGATGAAAAACCGAGGAAGCGGCAGGCTTTTTCGTTACAATCAGCCCTTCCTTGCCAAGCCTTTTTAACAAGGACATTAAACAAGCCTCCCCTCATTTACGACTTTTTTTGCAAAAAGTGACCTTTTCTGTTTTTTAACGGGGTTCCCGAAAAAGTCCTGGGCCAAGGAATACATTACCTTCGATATTTTCGCCCTTGGGTAGGAATAGACATACGGGTTTCCTTCATTTACAGAGGTTACGACTACCTTTTCAACGTCTGGAATTCGGGTATGAATCTTCATTCCTAGAACTTCTTCAGCGTTTTCCTTGTTCAATCCCCTTTTTTTCGAATCCCGGTTCAGGACTATTTTCGTTTTTTTAACGAGACCCAGCGAATGAAGTGTGTCAATGAAGATTTTGCAGTTTTTCAATGTCGGCAAATCAAGGAAAGTGACAAGGAAGATATCGTCCGATTTTTCGAGTGCGGTCAGAATATTCCCTTCGACATAAGGAGCTGTATCAATTAAAACCACATCGTAGTCAGGCCTTAAATAGTCCGTCAGCTTCTGGATATGCTCTTCGAGGATGACTTCCGAAAACTCCGGCCTGATTGGTGCGGCCATGATGTCAATGTACTCATTGACGGCATACATATAGCCGCTCAGCTTTTCAGGCTGGCCGTAATATTCCTCTTTCACCCATTCGTAAATCGTCTTATTCGGCTTGCAGTCAAAGAACATCGAAACGTCCCCAAACTGTAAGTCGAGGTCAACGACCGCCACTTTTTTAAACTGCTTTGCAAACGCTGCTGCGAGATTGACAGTAAAAGTGGTTTTCCCAACCCCGCCTTTTGTACTGCAAACAGTGATGATTTTTGCATCTTTTTCAGGGGAATCTTTTTTTACCGGAGCTTTTTCAGACTCCACCTTCACTTGCAAAAGGATTTTCTCTGCCTCTTTTACCGTTTCCCGAATCGTCTCCGGGGGAACAGGGAACGGCAAAACATCAAAGGCTCCCGCCCTGATCGCCTTCCTGATATCGACTTGATCTTCAATATCTATTAATATAGGAATCCCTTGATTCGAACCGGAAAACGCTATTAGTTCTTCATACAAATCCTCAATGATGTCGTCATTGGAGACAGTCAGGAAAACAAGCCCCTTTTCAATGTTATCCGCCAAATCCTCTTTCGACTTCAGCCATCTCACTTTGGATTTCAGAGTAAGGGCATGTTTTTCCAATTCCTCGTATACCTCTTCATGCTTCGCTACAACAAACCATGTCATTTCAAAAACACCCCTTCGTGGAGTTCATCTTCATGGACGTGTGTATGCTTCTTCTCGAGCTTATCGTCTCCATCTTTGCGGAGCATTAAATAGAGCTCATATTTTGTAGAAAATCCAAGTGCCAGACCTTCTCTTGGATTTACCTCAAGCGTCACCATTTGATATTTTTTTCTCGTTTCTTCATCATCGGCGGCATGCCCGATTGCCAGCACCTTTGCGTTTTGGACAATCAGTGTGCCTGCATCATGCTGGCCTGCTTTCGCATCTTCTGGAACAATCAGTTTTACAACAACATCAACATGTGAACCAGCTTTAATAAATCCCGCGATCCCCTGGACATCGGTTACCTGGATGGTCATAGCCCTTTTTCCATCACTTATTGGGAGCAGTTCATTGCCCTCTGCACCCTTTTCAGCAGCGGCCGCCGTCTTGGTAGATGCTGTTTTGGTTTCTTCTTGCTCCTCTGCTTTTGTGGTTACTGGTTTAGTGGATGAAGGTGCCGAAGTTTGAACATTGGCCCTTGAATTAATAAGAATATATAGAAATGAAGTGGCAACCAGCCCGAAAATTAAGGACCAGATCCATAGTTTTTTAGATTTCATGACTTCCTCCATAAACGTGTCTTATTCAACTAGAGAAGCCTTATATATGCCATAATCCTCTTCTCCGCCGAATTCACCAACTGTATAAGTCTTGATAAATTTCCCTTCAACAATTTTATCGCCTTTATCATTTTCAACACGCGTAATATAAAATGCAGCAAACCCTACAATTTCAACTTGGGTTTTTCCCGATAATACAACCTCTTTAACCAGTGGGACAATAATTACCCTTTGGCATGAATCATCTGCAGTTTCATAGCTTTGGCACTTTTCAATACCATTATCATTACTTATTCTACTTTCAAAGCCTTGCGTAACTTGACCCCATTTTTCACCTGGATTTGTCCAAGCAAATTTTTGTGAAACTTCGAGTTCCGCTCCCCCTATAATTTGTTCTTTTAGATTCCTTGTATCTCCAACAAGATCTAAGTACCCAAAATTCCCCTTAACAGACTCTGAGGACTTAAGGGGATAATTCACCCCTTCTTTATACTGGTCTTCTTTAATACCGAGTGGAACCACTCCCTTTTTCTTTTTAAGCCCTCCTTTCAGCTGTGCTTTCGAAGAAGCATTAACTTTTGCGTTATTGATTCCAAGTACTTTTGCAAAAAAAAGAGTCTTATCTCTTGTCTTTGTTGCCTTGATATGGTTAGGCCCAGTATCAAAATCATCATTAATAAGAGTAACTCCGTTTTTTAAAGCTATATCAATAGCAGTCGCCTTTGCATTGGTCTCTCCCTTAAGAAGGTCCTGCGCTCCTGCTAAAACAGCTGCATCAAGCGCTTTCTGTAAATTACTTTTTTCAAAATAAAGCCTTCCTCCATCAATGGCAAGGGCAGTAAAGCCAAGAAGCATAACTAAAGAAACAGCCACCATAACCAGGACGTTTCCATCTTCCTTTTTTAATTTTTTGCCTATATTCCCCAAAACATTTTTCATTCTATTCCACCCTCATTACAGTAGAATTTTCTATTGAATAATCTTTTAGACCATTAATAAAGGAAACAAGCGGTGTGATAAATTTAAAGTTGTGGGTGATTATGACCGTTACCGGTTTTCCACTTTCTATTTTTGTTTCTTTGATCTTAACAATTGCATCTATATTTTTATTTTTCAGTGAGTTTTTGGTGGTGGCTAAAACCGTCGGAGGATCTTCTTGAATGCTAATTGCTCTAGCCGCTTCTCTCCCCGCATGATCAAGAGCGAGATAAGCATGAAGAAGTCTACCGAAATCGACGATTCCAAAAAGCATAATAACCAGGATAGGTAGAATAAGGGCCGTTTCCACCATTGACTGCCCTTTCTCAGATTTCATATCCTTCCCTCCATGAACATCATCGCCACCGTTCCAATTGCAATCGCAACTCCATACGGAAAGGACGGTGCAAGGTCTCTATTACTGACTTGGACTGATTCTTTCCTTTTATTTAAAGACAGCAGAAGAACTGAATTGGTTATCCTCGCAAAAAAACCCTTTACATCTTTTCTTCGGATTATAATAAATAAAGCAATTAAGCCGCCGACTATTGCAGCATACAAAAAAGCATAAAAAACAAAAAAAGCTCCCTTCATTGTTCCAATTGCAGCCATTAGTTTAACATCTCCCGCTCCAATCCCCCCCATAACAAAGGGAATAAAAAGGACCCCCAGTCCAACCAAGAAACCTTTTCCACTAAACAAGAAGCCGTCGAAGCCATTGATCAGTAAATAATAGAGGAAGCCTAGCAGAATTGCGGGGAATGTCACTATATTCAGGATTTTCCTAGATTTAATATCTGTTATCGTACAAATAATTAGTACGATAAGAAGAAGTATATTTTCCACGAAAAGCCCCCTTTCTTTAAAAAACCCCGCTTCTCATGCTTGAAAAGCAGGGCCTACTTTATAATAATTGAGCAATTGCTTATGGATTTAATTCTGCCTTAATATCATCAAATACAGCAGCTATCGAATCCTTTAAAATACCTAAAGCCAAGATAAGACCAACCGAAACTAACCCAATAATCAACCCATACTCCGTAAGTGCCTGGCCTTCTTCTTCTTTGACAATTCTGCTAAGTAAATTCACTTCTCCGCCTCCTGTTTTCTAAGTATTTTTGGGTTCTTTATTTAGAACTTAAACGAATTATATTACGAACAAGGTATATTTGAAAAGTCTGATAATTGTTTGTTTTAACGGATATTTATGGGCTTATCTTACTTTTTCTCTGTTTTTCTTTCATTTACTAACTTTTTAGTTCTTTCTAAAGAACTGTATATTTATTATAATGAACACGTTGCCTGTTTATCTAAGAAGGAGGTCGGGTTTATGCGTAATAAACTAGTTAACATTCCCTTTCCAATAAAAAAAGCGGATTCTTTTTTTGCCCGATTTAAGGGCCTTATGTTTAAAAAGGCGCCGATCAGGAACGAGGGTTTATGGATTATTCCTTGCAATGCTGTTCATATGTTTTTTATGTCGTTCGCTATTGATGTTGTTCTTATTAATGAACGAATGGAAGTTGTCTGCCTTTATCCCGATCTTCAACCATGGACGGCAACAAAGCCGGAGAAGAAAGCTTATTCCACCTTGGAGCTGCCCTCAGGTACGATCGCCAGTTTAGGGATTGAAATCGGAGACATGATTACATTCAATACAACAATAGGAAAACTAGCTAAGTAAGAAAGTTTTAGTAGTGAAGAATTTTCAGGCAGGGCCAAAAGACTGCTCCAATCGAACTAAATCATTGCGGTGTGATTGTTTTCTAGTAAAATAAGAGGTAGGACAAACCGCCAGCCAACACGGTAGGGCAACTTGTTATCTCTGAATCATATGTTACATTTATGAAAACGAATGCTCCTATATAACTAAGTCTTAAGAAGGGAAAGATAAGCTGAAATGTGAATTTAATCTTGCCAAAGGGAGGGAAGCGGATGGGGAATACGGCTTTATTGGTGATTGATGCCCAAGTAGGGATTATTGAGGGGCCAAAATATGGACCAGTTTATGAAAAGGAACGACTTCTTGAATCAATGAAAAAGGTGATTGACGAGGCGAGAGAGAAGGAGGTTCCGATTATCTTTATATTGGACACTGATGTGGCCGAACCGGATTCGATGGAGTATCAGGTCCACCCGCACATCGCTCCTTTAAAGGACGATACGATCCTGACGAAGCGGGCCACCGATGCATTTCATCATACTAACCTGCATGAATACCTGCACACCCTGGAGGTCAACCATCTTGTCATAATGGGCTGCAAGACCGAATACTGTGTCGATACGACATGCCGAAAGGCCACGACACTTGACTATGACGTCACCCTTGTCGCCGATGGTCATTCGACGACAGACAACAGTGTCTTGAGCGCAAAAGATATTATTGCCCATCATAACTGCAATCTCCATCGGCTTGAAAATATTGACTATTTCATTCTAGTTCGCAACTCTGATGAAAATATTTTCAAACATAAACATCTTGATTATAAATAATTGAAAAGGCCTTTGCTGCTGTTTTAGCGCAAAGGCCTTTGTTTAATTTATATACGCTTTTTCACAAACTTTGCTCCAAAGTACAGCGCAGCTCCTGCCAGCAATACATAAACGACATTTGAGAAAACATCCATATAGCGGGCAATATCATTCCACGAAGAGCCTAGCAGGGCTCCCGCGTTGACAAGGATCGTATTCCAGATGAGCGTTCCTGCCGTTGTCAACAGGATGAAGAGCGGGAATTTCATCCTCGACATGCCTGCCGGAATTGAAATGAGGCTTCTTACTAAAGGGACTAGCCTGCAGAAGAACACAGTCCAAACGCCATATTTATCAAACCAGGCATCCGCCTTGTGCAGGTCCTTTTTTGACAATCGTAGAAACCGGCCCCAGCGATCAACAATCCTCTCAAGCCTTTCAACATCCAAAAGCCTGCCGACTCCATACAAAGCAGCCGCGCCCGCTACCGAGCCGAGCGTGGAAACGGCAATCGCTCCTGAAATCGTCAGTTTAGAAGTTGTCGTCATGAAGCCCGCGAATGTTAGGATAACTTCCGATGGAATCGGCGGAAAAATATTTTCCAGGGCAATCAACAGGAAGATTCCAATGTACCCATAGTCATTCATAAATGATAAAATCCAGTTTTCCATTTTTCACTCCAATATAAGAATGCGTATTGGTTTCAGAACGCTTTTATTTTCTCCTGCCACGCCCTGAAGGTTGATTTTGTTTTGGACGGGATGCTGAAGATTTTCGACCACCAGTATTTGCAAGTGATTTCCGGCCTGGCGAAGCTGACTCTTTTCTTTTAGTCTTTGCTTCAGCTTGTTTTCGGCTATTTATTAGAGGTTTTTTATCTCTATTTGAATCAGACCGGCGCGGCCCCGCTGCTGATTTTTTGCGAGGTCTGCCTTCATTACCCGCTTGAGGTGAACGCCTTGAGTTTTGCCGGCCTCCATCGGTTTTGCCAGCCGATCTCCGCCCTGATGGTTCAGTATCTTTAAATCCTTCGGCGTTCTCCTTTTTTATCCGGATGTTCAGTTCCTTTTCAATCGCCATTAGCTGCTGCCTGTCAGCAGCTGTAAACAGAGTGATGGCAAGTCCTTTCGTCCCCGCCCGACCTGTTCTACCGATTCGATGTACATAGCTTTCCGCGTCCTCAGGCATATCATAGTTGAAAACATGGGTGACGCCTTCAACATCCAGCCCGCGCGCTGCGACATCAGTGGCGATCAGCAGCTGGAACTCAACATTTCTGAACCGTTTCATCACCTGTTCCCGTTTTGCCTGAGAAAGATCACCATGCAGTTCTTCACAGGAAAATCCGTTTGCTTTCAATACTTCAAACAGCCGTCCCACCCGCCGTTTCGTCCGGCAAAAAACGACCGCCATGAACGGTCTATGAGTATTAACTAGTTCCATCAATGCGCCTTGCTTGCCACGGTCTGTTGTTTGCACAGCAAGCTGGTTCACCGTTTCAGCCGGACCTTGCGTTTTCTCAACCTGCATATAGTCAGGATTTCGCATATGTTTTTTTGCAAGCGCGCGAACATCCTCAGGTATCGTGGCTGAAAACAGCATTGTCTGCCTGCTGGAAGGCGTTTCCCGGATGATTGCTTCCACCTCATTTAGGAAACCGATGTGCAGCATTTGGTCCGCTTCATCGAGAACAAGAGTAGCTATATTCCCGAGCTGGACTGTTTCCCTCCGAATATGGTCAAGCAGCCTGCCCGGCGTTCCAACAACAACCTGCACCCCTTTTTCCAGCTTCTTCAGCTGCTTTTCGACATCCTGGCCGCCGTAAACCGCCAGAACATTCACGTCACTGCCTGAAACCAGCTTGTTCAGTTCTGCTGTTATTTGAAGCGCAAGCTCCCTTGTCGGCGTTACGATCAGCGCCTGGACATGGGGTGCATCTCCATCAATTCTTTCCAATATAGGCAAAATAAACGCCAACGTCTTTCCTGTCCCTGTCTGCGCCTGGGCGATAAGATCCTTTCCGTCCAGAGCGGCCGGAATGGCCATGGTCTGGATCGGGGTCGGCACAGCGATCCCATTCTCTTTCAAAATGCCTGCCAGCTTCGTTGATATTCCCATTTCTATAAAATCGGGCAATGCAATCCCTGCTTTCTTTTCGATTCAAAGTTTTATTTTCCCTGTTTTCGGACAAAAATGCAAATTGGGCATCTGAACCAATTCCTTATTTTATAATTGCCGCAAAAACAGAAATGAAATATGATAATGAAAATGGAAAAGAAACCAGAACAGGTGGGGAGAAAGTGTACGAGTTAAAGCTGCGAAATATCCTGAGGCAGGTAAAGAGCCCTGATCCGCATAAACGGTATGAGGGACTTGATAAGCTATTCGAATATAAACAAATTCAGAATCTTGAAGTTCAAATCGATGTACTGCGCGACATCATTGTCACTGCGGCCGGATCTTTTCCCGATCCAGTCGACAATTGGGACAACCCTTCCTACTATTTAATCGACTTTGTTTGTGACTTTCCGATGGAAGAAGTCGTTGTCACGTTGATTACGAATTTTGACGGGCTAAGCCTCCAGGCAAAAGAAAGGGCGATTGAGTTCCTACTCGGTACCGAGGACGAGGAAATTTTCTATTTCCTCGAAGAAAAAATTGTCGGATTAATAAACGGCACGGAAAACTTCCAGATCCCGATCGGAGAACTCACTTCCTATCCGGTCCTTACTAGGGACATCCTGAACCAAACACTAGACACGATTCATTCGCCACATTACAAATTTATGCTGTATGACTTGATTCTCGGCATCAACTCCTCCGAGCTTGAAAAAGGCTATAGGAAGGAAAAAGTCCTTCCACTTTTGCTTGAGGATTACAGGAAGACAAAAGAACAATACATGAAATTTAACGGCGATTACACAACGAAATATGCCTACACCGCCTGGAAGGAAAACTATTTTTATATCCGAAGCAGAATGAGACTGTTTATCGGCTTAATGAACTATTATTTTGCCGAAGAAACAGAACGCGAGCTTCTGGAGGCATTGACATTTAAGGATCCACTCATAAAAACAGAAGCCTTTCTTGTGTGCTTATCTAAAAACTTGCCGTTTGATCATGCAGTGATAGAAGAGTGTGCGCGGCACATCGAAAGTGCCGAAATGGTTTATTGGGAACTGAAGGATATGGACCTTGAGCATCTGTATCCAATGAAGGACGGAAAACAGCAGCACCTTGCTAGGACGAGACTGTTCAGCACAATCATCAACCTTCCCGAGGACGAGGACGGCACGGCCCATTATCCGGAGAAAATTGAGGTTGTCGACAAGGTTGATACAGAAAATGTTTATAGCCAGCCAGTCCGTTATTATTTAATGAAATTTACCGAACTGGACCATGCCTATGCCGGCTGGGCAGGAGGTTATGCGCTTGAGGAAGGCAATGACACAGCCTTTCTTTGGGATGGAACGTATACGGATTTCACTGATTTTGATTCCTTGACGATTGAGGAGCACAAGCAAGCCTTTTTTACAAAACGCCAGGACGAACAAACGGTTCATGAGCATAGCATTTATTTTGAAAGCAGCCCGCGGGTAAGCAAGGGAATGTGGTTTTTTTATGGATTACTGATTGTCCATTGGCTGCGGATGGCACTTGAAGGATTCCCAGAACCTGTATGGCCATCCTTCCTCTTTACCCTGCTCGGCGCCGGACTGACTGTTCTTGAATGGAGAAAAATCAAGACGAAAAGCGTCTCGATTATTGGCCAAAAACTCGTGATAAAGGACGGTCAGAAACAACAGGCAATTCTGCTCCATGAAATTGGAAAGGTTGAACATACGAAAAAGCATATTCTCATTTATGAAACTGATAATAAACAACCCGCTATGACGTTTCCGCTGGCCTGGGCCAGATATGAAGTGTTTTATCACCATTTAAGAGAACATACGGATCACCTAAAACAGCCGCCATACATCCAACCATACTAGAATTCAAGTTTCATAGTTCTGACATCCGCCCGCTTAAGCCGGCGGATTTTTCATTCCATTCTTCCATTGGCAAAAAATTCATGCTACCCTATATCTATCTACATATCCAATACTAGAAATCGCTTTTATAAATAAAGGAGGAAAGCCAATGGACTTCCACCAATTGTTTGTTTTTACGAAAGTCGTCGAGCATAAAAGTTTTTCAAAAGCAGCAGAGGATATTTTTTTAAGCCAATCAACCGTTTCATCCCATATCCAATCACTCGAAAAGATGCTGAATGTCAGTCTATTCGACCGGGTCGGAAGGGAAATTATACTTACGCCTTACGGGGAACGGCTCTACCAATGGGCGCAAAAACTTTTGCTTATGAAAGATGAGGCGCTTCTCGACCTGAACAAAGGGATGGCTGAGTTCCGCGGCATTATCCGTGTGGCGGCAAGCTCGGTTCCCGGCCAGTTCATCATGCCGAAAATGGTCAAACAGTTTCGGAAGGAATACCCTGCGGCGGGCTTTAATATTTCTCAGTTTCCATCCAAAGCCGTAGCCGATAAAGTACTCAGCGGAACCGTCGATGTCGGGCTTCTTGGCGCAAAATACGAGAACGAAAAACTGGAGTATATCCCCCTATTGAAGGAGAGATTGGTGCTCGTCACCTCTAAAGAAATCGAGCTTAAAGGGCCAGTAAGCATCCATTCTGTTAAAAACTATCCCTTTGTCATGCGGCATTCTGACTCCGGAACGAATACAATGCTCGAACAATTACTTAAAAAAGCCGGCATTCAAAAAGACCAGTTGAATATCATTGCCTATACCGACTCCGGCCAAAGCCTGATCCAATTTGTCAGGCAGGACATTGGCATTTCAATCATGTCGGAAATAGCCGCCAGGGATTATGCTGAGCACAATATGGTGAACGTGTATGAAATTGACGGCTTTAACGATGAGCGCTATTTCTATCTCGTCTACAATGTGTTCAAGACACTCCCGCTCATTTCAAAACTTTTCGTTGACTTTGCTTCGAAAGAAGGTTTCACGTTCGGAAATGGCGAATAGGTAATTGTCCAATTTTGCAAAAATGGAGGTTTTATATGCTGACAAGAAAGCAGCTTGAAGAAATAAAAGGATTGCAGGCCGTTTGTGAAGAAGCAGGCGGCTTCAAGCTAAAATTAAACTGGGATATGCTCGCTTCACGCCCGCAAGGCAGGAAAGACGACTTTCTCCATTATGAAGAAGGAAGGCTGATTGGCTTCATTGGCCTATACGGCTTCGGGAATAAAGTCGAGCTGTGCGGGATGGTCGATCCTGCATTCCGCAGGAAAGGAATTTTCTCGCGGTTGCTGAATGAGGCGGTTGCGGTTGCGGAAAAACGCGGTGCCAGGCAGATTCTCCTTAACGCTCCGGCGGGATCCGAGTCAGCGAGGGCATTCTTGAATCATGTGCCGAACCGGTACTTTATGACGGAATACCAGATGAAGTGGAATGGAACTTCTTCGCCCGCCAGTGAAGGGGTGACACTCCGCCCATCAACCGACGGCGACCATGAGCTTGAAGCCCGACTAGAAGTGGAATGCTTTGGCTTTACGGAAGAAGAAGCCGATTCATTTAACAAGGAGTTAAGGGCTATTAGCAACGAGGACTTCTACATCATTGAATCGGAAGGGAAGCCTGTCGGGAAAATGCGGGTCGACCATCTGGATGGCGAGGCGTGGATTTACGGTTTTGCGGTACTTCCCCACTACCAGGGACGAGGGATTGGCAGGAAGGCACTCTCGGCTATCATCGCTAAAGAAGACCAGAAAGGTTATCCGCTTTTCCTTGAAGTTGAAGCAAAGAATGCTCATGCGCTAAGGCTTTATGAGTCGGTCGGTTTTAAATCATACCATGCCCAGGATTATTATGAATATATATAACAAAAGCGCAAGCGCCTTGGTCATCGCCGTACAAACTGGAAGGGCTTCGACTGAGATAAAGGAATCACGAAGAGCGTTAGCGATTCGATGATGACTTATCGTAGGGAGGAGACCTGAAGTTTGCTAGGCGATAGGCGCTGAAGCTAGAGGAAGTCATGCTTGATAAATGAGTTATCCAAAGTCACTAAATCTGTATTTTTCTAACAATAAGCAAATTAAGGCGGCCCTTTAAGACCGCCTTTTCTGAGTCTATTTCCAATAGTCTTCCATCAATTCAGTTGCCCACTGTGGCTGCTTGACTTCCTCTTTTGGCAAAAATTCTTTCATGACTGGTTTGATGTCAATAACCGGTGTCCCGTCGACGGCATCGAGACCTGCCACTGTAAGCTTTGTTCCATCCCGCTTTAGCAGTTTGACAATCGTGGCGCCGATTCGATTCGGCCGGTTTTTGCCGCGTTGGGCAAAAATCCCGGTTACCGGCCAGTCGGGGTTATTTCTCGGCCTTCTTGCACCAAATAGAATCTTATCATCAGGAGTCAGGTGGAACAGAAAGATGATTTCCAGATGGGAAAATTCTTCGATTCCTTCCAGACAGCTTCCATCGAGAATTTCATTCATCTCTATTTCAGAAATCACTTCACCCCAAAAGTCGTCCTCAACTTCCTTGCGGCTATTGCAAACCCTTCCGACCGGTTTAACAGTAAACATCCAGACTCCTCCGTTCAGGATTTATTAAAAACAGCTTTCCCATCTTTTTAGAATCCTAATGAAACGACTAATGGATTTGGCTTTCGAACAGAGCGTTGCGCTGATTGAACTTTGTTATGACTTTCAGCAAAACAGCATTGGCAGCGAGCAACAAGACTCCTATCATTACAAGGATTAATGGGCTTAGGAAAAACAACCCGGTAGCTTGGCTAATCAATATGCCGACGACTGGCAGAACGAGAAGTCCGCCAAACTGCGCTTCCTGGAACGTTTTTACCTTTGCCGAAACTAGGACATTTAGGATGATCGTAAATAAAACGAGTGCTGGAGTGACCAAAAAATGAGCAATAGCCAGACACTTTTCACAAACAGCAGCTCTCCAAAATACGGATATGCAATGATATTTATGACAATCAGATCCAGAAGGTAGACTGCGATGGTAATTCCCAGTGCCGGAATCAGTGAAGCAAGTACCTTGCCTATGAATAAGTCCGTAATTGAGATTGGTGCGAACAGCAGGGTCTCAAGTGTTTTCCGCTCCTTTTCTCCTACAAAACTATTAGAGGCCGTTACGAGCGAGTTGATAATCACGACAATCAGGAAAAAGGGAATCATCATGAATGACATGAAAAAGTACACGAACTTTGTTCCGAGATCCGGCAGTGATGCTAGTTTTTCTCCCATCTCCTCATCAGGGAACTTTTCGATGAATGCCTGGATTGGTTTTTCAATGTCCTGGGCCTCCCCGGCGAGCATATTCGTATGCAAGCCGAGTACAGCAAACACTGATGGAAGAACCGTACAAATTAGTACTGCAATAATGACCATCGGGACCCATACCTTTTTGGATGAAAAAGTCGCCTTTAAATCCTTCCAGGCAATCGCCATGATAATCGACTTATTCATCCGAATCATCCCCTTTTATTTTAAAGTCAACTACCCCTACTGAGATAAAGCACTTCAGTGGGGGCTTGAGTTTGAAGTCTAGGTCTTCTCGTCTATTGCTAGACAGTTTGACGCTCTAGAATTCATGCCACCTTACGGTGACACCCCAAGAGATTTTTAGGTCGGTACTGGTGACGAACGGTCGTTTTCCCACTTGCACTCTCCCTCGCGAAGAGTTAAAGTTCCCCATATGAATACGGCGAAGTCATAGCCTTACGAACTATGTACTACAAGCCCCGACACAAATGTGTCGAATACACTTGGATGGTTGACACACCCAATATATGCCATGCACTAGGCAACAGCTTTACGTTTTTGTACTTTCAACAGAATTGGCGTTTTAACTTTGAGCCTTTCATCCAATTCCGCCACTTTTGATTTTCTTAATGTATTTAATGCTCCATTAATATCGGCATGAATACATTGACCTGTTTTACTTTGATATAGACCGCGAGTTATGCGTTTACCATTGAAATGATAGGTCTTTTTATCACCTTTTGACCAAACAGGAATCTCGTCTCGTTCTAGAAAACTAGCCTTAGATGTATAACTTTCCTCCTGTTTTACAAAACGAATGCCTTCTTTGGAACATTTGTTTTCAATGGCGGAAATCAGTCTTGCGAAAGGAATTTGTACAAAGTGTTGGTTGTTCTTTTTGCCCATATCAGATTCTTGCTTCCAACCGACATTGTAACCGACAACGAAGGTGTCGATCCCTAATTCTTTTCCCTTTTTGAAAAGCAAACCTACGGCTTGCGAGATATACCCTTTTATTTGCCGTTCACGTTTCATCCAAAGCTTCGCTTGATTATTTGTAACGACACGTTTTGAAATCCCATTCTCTCTATTTTTTTCTTGGAGTTTGCTGAGTTCTTTATTGAAATACCGATTTAGCGATTTTAAAGCTAAACCGTCAAGTAAAAACGTTTCCCCATTATTTGTTGCACAACTCATAAGAACATCTACACCTAAATCGATACTTAAAGCGTTTTTAGTTGTCGTGGGTTGTTTCTTCATTTGAGCTACTTGCACCTCATACGTGTAATGTACCTCAAAGAACCGACCTTTTTGCTTTGGTACAATTTCGATATAGGTAATCTTTTTGTTCAACAAATTCTTAGGCATACGAATTTTTATGGAACCAAATTTCTTTTTGAAGTTTGTATTCATCGGAATAGTCCAGTATCCGTTTTTATCTACCTTTGGTATTTGGTAAATTTCGATCACACGTTTCGCTTCTTTATGTAGATATTTTGGAAACTTCGGACGACCTGTAAACTTTTCAGGATTATCTTTCCAAGATTTGAGCGATTTAAAAAAGCTATTCACCTCTTCTAGTAACGAACGGCGAATGGCTTGAACAGAATTAGACTGAGCACCCCAATAGTTAACATCTGCTTGCATTGCTTCATCAATTTCCTTGGTGGTGGCATTTCTATTATTTTCGCGAAAGCTTTTCTTAATTGTGTAAAGACCAACATTTCGCAGCGCTTTCGTGCTGTGCGTCATCCTTTTTAGTATTTTGAACTCTTTAGCTGTAAGGCTTTTTCCTCCGAGATTTTGAACCTGAGTGAAACGTTGAATATTTTCCGTTTTCTTTTTCTTACGAAGTACCTTAACTGGCTTTTTCCGAAGCATTGTTTTCACCACCTTTTTTCTTCAGTTCATTTAAAACTTCTATATACTATTATAATATATAACTAAAAAATAGGCGAATGTTTGTTCGTATTAAAGTGAAAAAATTTGAATTTATTAGGAAACTTCAGCCTGACGGCATCAATAACGCCATTTAATAACCGCAGCATTATCGTCTTCCCTGCACCATTCGGACCAAGAAGGCCTATGACACTTCCCGCCTTCACAGAAAACGAAATATCATGCAAAATCGTTTTTCCAGCAATCACCTTTGAAACGTTTTCCACCCGGATTATCTCCATCCATTCTCCCCCAGTATTAAATCTATTTGATATTTTGATTAGTTTTTGATTTTGCTCTTTTTATCCCTGCAAAAGCCACTGTACCAGCCAAAAGGATAAACACAATCGGAAGTAAATATGGACCGATGCCAGTGACGACTTTCTTTTCTTCCAGTTTTACTGGTTTAACAGGGATCGTTGTCCCGGTAAGTTCCTGTGTTTTCAGATAGTCTCCAAAAAACTTTAGTCGCTCGGAGTCTTCTGAATATACGTTACCGTTTTTCAGTTGAATCATTCCGTTTGGACCGCCGACAGGCACCAGATACTCCTGCTTGCCTTCCTCAAGAAAGAGGAGAAAAGATCCACCCTGTTGCTGAAACTCTTTTGCCCAGCTGACATCAAACATGTCAATACCGACTAGCATGGTGGCTTTTATATCATCGCCTTTATAAGCCTTTTGGACAATGAAGTTATAGCCATTATTTAAGGGTGGCTCTCCTTTTACAGGCTCACCGGAAAAATCATACTTTCCAACAATAACAATTTCAGCCCTGTCGGCCACTTCCTGCGGGCTGAGCCTTACCCAGCTCGTGGCATTCACAGCTAGCCCAAAAGAAAAAAAGATAACACAAAGTAGAATGAAAGTTTTATCAAATTTCATCGGCACACTCCCCAACTGTTTAAGCCGCTAAAAGCCGCGGGTCACTTCCATTTTATTACCTTATTTCCATATCTGGCAATCTTTAATTAAAAGGAATTTCTATGGAAGGTTAGGGAAAAATTTCACTTTAATTTCCTTTGATAATATGATATATTACTTTTGCCGTTTTTTTATTTTTGCGGGTGTGGCGGAATCGGCAGACGCGCTAGATTCAGGTTCTAGTGGGGGCAACCCCGTGGAGGTTCAAGTCCTCTCATCCGCATTCAAATCTTATTTTATTTGCGGGTGTAGTTTAATGGTAGAATTCCAGCTTCCCAAGCTGACGGCGGGGGTTCGATTCCCCTCACCCGCTCCAATTTCGTGGAGAAGTACCCAAGTGGTTCAAGGGGGCGCACTCGAAATGCGCTAGGGCGGGCAACCGTCGCGTGAGTTCGAATCTCATCTTCTCCTTACCCGAAAAACATGCAGGCAGGTTGCCTGTATGTTTTGTTTTTGAATATGAAAACAGGACCGGCGCATGCCGATCCTGTTTTTTTGTTACTCATATTATTTCCCTAGGTAAGAGTTCAGCATCCAGACATGCTTTTCAAGACTTGCGTGGATGGCCAACAACATGTCGCCCGTTGTTTCGTCGCCGGTTTCAGTGGCAAGATCCATTCCTTCCTTTAGCTCTCCAATGAGAGTTGAAAAATCGTCCACGATGGATTTCACCATTTCATTGGCGCTTTCACCGCCATCCGCTTCTTTGACAGATGCCTTTTCCAGGCCTTCCTTCATCGTTGCTACAGGCTTGTCCCCAAGGGCAAGAAGCCTTTCAGCAAGTTCATCAATGTGGATTGCTGCTTCATTGTACAACTCTTCGAATTTGGCATGGAGGGTAAAAAACTCCGGCCCAGTTACATACCAATGGTAGTTGTGAAGCTTAATAAATAAAACACTCCAGTTTGCTACTTGTTTGTTGACAACTGTTGTTAAATTTCCGCTCATTTAGATTCCTCCTATGTCTTATCTTTCCATCCTCTATTATAGAACCAACATTTTTGTAAAACGAATGTTAAGGGGTGGGTTCACAAAAATGTCGGAATCACCCGCTGTTAATATACCCCTTTCATGGCCTTTCAATCATGTTTAGATGTGTGCAGGACATTTAAGAAAAAATAAACTGAACTTTTCAATAGCATTACTGCTGCCTCTCTCACTTAGCTCAACAAAAACATCTCAGTTTAAAAATATTTCAATTGACAAAGTGTTCGCCAGCTTTTATAATTTACCTTGAAGTTGATTATCTCAAGCTAAAAATACTTTAGGGGAAAACAAATTAGGAGGAATTTGAAATGGCAAAAACAAAATGGGCAATTGATCCTGTACACAGCAGTGTTGACTTTTCAGTAAGGCATATGATGATCGCGAATGTTAAGGGTACTTTCCAGAGTTTTGACGCGACAGTGGTTGCAGATCCATCTGATTTGACCAATGCTGAAATTTCATTTACTATCGATGCGGCAAGTATTGACACCCGCAATGAAGACAGGGACAATCATCTCCGTTCCGCTGACTTCTTTGATGCCGAGCAACATCCAAAGATCACTTTCAACGCTACCGACATCAAAAAAACGGATGAAGGCGAGTATGACGTGACTGGTGGCCTTACAATCCGCGGCGTTACACGTCCGCAAACCTTCGTTGTTGTTTATGAAGGCAGCGGCAAAGATCCTTGGGGCAATGAAAAGGCTGGTTTCAGTGGAACCGGTTCAATCAACCGTGCTGACTACGGTCTAACCTGGAATGCTGCACTTGAAACCGGCGGCGTTCTTGTCGGTGACAAAATTAAAATATCATTTGAAATCCAGGCAGCAAAAGCAGAATAAGTTTCAATTTGAAAAAGTGTGGGCAAATCGCCTGCACTTTTTTTTGCTATAAACAGTGACAATCCTCCAGAAAGGGATAAAACTGGTTCAAAAGGCATATTTTCTTTATTTTGCTCTGGATTATTCACCTTTGTTTGTTAAACTTAATGAAAGGGGTAGTAAAAATAAAGAAAAAGGTTTTTCAGTCGGAGGAAAGGACAAAATGAAGAAGTTTTTTGGTTATGCAATTGTGTTGTTAGGCATCATCGTTCTAACAGGATTTTTTCTGCTGCCAAAGCAGGAAATTGCATCTGTTTCGCAAAATAAAGAAAATGTCCTATCGGCGGCGGAGCAAGAAACACCTATTGCTATTCAAGAAGCACCCAAATCAGAAATTAAGCTTCCGCAAAAGGCTGTTCCTGAAAAGCCAATGACAGAAATCTTGCTTGATGTGCCGTTTTTAAACCAAATGGCGACACCGAGGCTTTATAATGGCTGTGAGGTGACCAGTCTTGCGATGATTCTCAAATACAAGGGAATTGAAGTCACAAAAAATGAACTTGCTAAAAAAGTAAATCGCGTTCCGCTTCGCTATCAGAATGGCCAGTACGGCAACCCATATACTGGGTTTGTCGGCAACATGGAGGATGGCCCTGGCCTCGGCGTTTATCACGGACCTATTTTCACTCTTGCAAAAGAGTATGCTGGTTCGAAGGCGGAAGACCTGACCGGTAAACCTTTCGATACAGTTATTGAAAAACTGGCTGAAGGAACTCCGGTGTGGGTAATCATTAACACCGCCTATGCACCGCTTGGTCCCAGCCATTTTAAAACATGGAATACGCCGGAAGGCCAAGTGAAAATAACGTTTACTATGCACAGTGTCGCACTGACTGGTTTTGATGAAAAGCACATTTTCCTGAATGATCCATACGGAACGAAGGACAGGAAGGTAAACAGGGCGAACTTTATAAAAGCCTGGGAGCAAATGGGAAGCCAGGCGGTTGTCATCAATTAAATAAGAGAGCCCAAAAGCAGTGTGCCAAATCAGGCGCACTGCTTTTTCCTTTGTTCAAAAAGCTCTATGGACTGTCAACCATCGGAAGACAGAAGACCTTTTTTGCAAAAAACAGGATATCTTTATAAAAGTTTGACTATTTAACATCTATTAAATTATAATAATTATAATATGATATTCATTTTCAATTAATATCATTTCTACAATGCTAATATTGTTATAGGAGGCTGAATGATGGAAAATCAAAAAAGATTGACGACCAGTTGGGGTGCTCCTGTGGGTGATAACCAAAATTCAATTATAGCGGGACAGCGCGGACCTACCCTTATTCAAGATGTCCATTTGCTTGAAAAACTGGCCCATTTTAATCGCGAGCGTGTGCCAGAGCGTGTCGTCCATGCCAAAGGAGCAGGCGCGCACGGTTATTTCGAGGTAACACAGGATGTCAGCCAATTTACGAAGGCAAATTTCCTTTCCGAAGTAGGAAAGCGGACGCCAATGTTCATCCGTTTCTCGACAGTTGCCGGTGAACTCGGTTCTGCCGACACTGTCCGTGACCCGCGAGGATTCGCTGTTAAATTCTACACCGAAGAAGGCAATTATGATCTTGTCGGGAATAATACCCCTGTCTTCTTCATTCGTGATGCAATCAAGTTCCCTGATTTCATCCATACACAAAAGCGTGATCCAAAGACTCATCTCAAAAATCCTACTGCAGTATGGGATTTCTGGTCCCTATCGCCTGAGTCGCTCCACCAGGTAACCATCCTGTTCTCTGATCGGGGCATCCCGGCGACATTCCGCCATATGCACGGCTTTGGCAGCCATACATTCAAATGGGTGAATGCAAAGGGTGAAGCCTATTGGGTGAAATACCATTTCAAAACGGAACAAGGGATTGCAAATCTTGCTGTTGAAACAGCGGCGAAAATGGCCGGCACCAACCCGGAGTACCATATCGAAGACCTTCATAACGCAATTGAGAAAGGCGATTATCCTGCCTGGAGATTGTATGTTCAGATCATGCCTCTCGCTGATGCGGATACATACCGCTGGGATCCGTTCGATGTCACTAAAGTATGGTCGCAAAAAGACTATCCGCTCCAAGAAGTTGGCCGGATGGTCCTGAATAAGAATCCTGAGAACTACTTCGCGGAAGTTGAGCAGGCAACCTTCTCGCCTGGAAGCTTTGTTCCGGGAATTGAAGCATCACCTGACAAAATGCTGCAGGGGCGCCTGTTTGCTTATTCCGATGCACATCGCTATCGTGTTGGAGCGAACCACAACCTGCTGCCAATCAACCGGCCGCGCGTGGAGGTAAATAACTATCAGCGTGATGGACAGATGCGATTTGACAATAACGGGGGCGGATCGGTTTATTATGAACCGAACAGCTTCAGCGGCCCAAAGGAAGCGCCGGAAACGAAGATCTCCCCATACGAAGTTTCGGGCTTTGCTGCCAGCGCTGCTTATGACCAAGATGACCATTACACCCAGGCTGGTGACCTGTACCGCCTGATGAACGAAGAAGAACGGGCCCGCCTAGTTGCGAATATCGTAGCCGCAATGAAACCGGTTGAGCACGAAGAAATAAAGCTCCGCCAAATCCAGCATTTCTTGAAAGCCGATAAGGAGTATGGCACACGAGTGGCAGAAGGACTTGGCCTTCCATTACCGGTCGAAGCCTAATAAACTACTCACAGAGACTGCTTCCATTTGCAGTCTCTGTTTTTTTACAAAAAACAGGCAACCTTATAATTAAAGGCTGCCTCTCATCAATTAGTTCGTCACGCTGTCCCCCGACACGGTCACTTCAACTGTTTTTTCCTTGCCGCTTCGGTAAATTTTCAGTTTAACTTTTTCGCCTGCTTTTACATTGGAATACATAAACTTTCGCAAATCACCCGAGTTGCTTACCTTTTCCCCATTGATGGCAACAATGACATCCTGTTTTTGCAGGCCTGCTTTGTCCGCCCCTGAACCAGGCTGAACGGAAGTGACCATCGTACCTGAGTCAACGTTCTTTGGCAGATCCTGAAGGAATGCCGGGTGAATTTCTTCAAAGTCCGCGAGGCTAACCCCGAGATAAGGGCGCTCCACTTTGCCTTTTTCAATCATTTCATTCACAATCGGCACAACATTATTACTTGGAATCGCAAAGCCGAGACCTTCAACACCTCTATCGGATATCTTCAGTGAATTGATGCCAATGACCTGTCCAGCCGTATTGATCAAGGCGCCGCCGGAGTTGCCAGGGTTAATCGCGGCGTCGGTCTGAATGACGTCCAGTTTCCATTCACCAGCAGAAGTGGAAACATCAATGCTGCGGTCAATCGCGCTGACAATTCCCCTCGTGACTGTCCTCGACAAATCAAGGCCAAGCGGGTTTCCGATTGCAAAAACTTCGTCACCAGGCCTTAAGCTGGATGAATCGGCGAAATCAATCGCATCGGGAGCGAATTTGGCATCCACCTTTATCACTGCCAGGTCCGTCAATGCATCCGCTCCCACCACCTTTGCTTCTGCCTTTTCCCCATTATCGAAGGACACTTCAAGCTTTTGCGCATTTTCGATTACGTGGTTGTTTGTCACAATATAGGCACTGCCTCCGGATTTTTTAAAAATAACCCCAGAGCCTGAACCTTTCTCGACAACGCCTTGGCTGTTGCTGAACGGATTATTCTGTTCCTGGTAATTCACAATGCCGACAATTGCCTTTGATGCTTTCTCGACCATATCCGCTACTGAACCGCCTTGGGATTTAGACGCAGTTGAAGCCGGGACTAAGTTGGCAGTCGGACTGCTTGAGTTTTCAGTCTGGGCTGGCTGTTGTTCATGATTAATCAGAGAATTCAAATCTGTATAGTTCACGGCTGCAAGGGTCAAGGCAGATCCAATGACGCCCGCGCCAATTGTTGAAAGAAAGCTTTTCATTTTACCCGATTTGGCCGGCTTTTGTTCTCTTCTTTGTTCCGGCTCACGGTTTATTTGTCCATAGTCTTGGTAATAATCACTCATCGTGTTACCCTCCTATTAAATTCCTTTCCTATCTGTCTCTATCTTAACCGGAATTTATGAACAAATTATTAACAATCTGCGGCAAGGCTTTTAAATATGTGCTCTGCTGATTTCCACTCCCCTTCGCTTCAATCATCGTAGAATAAAACATTATCATTTTAAAAACCACTAAAAAGGACAACACCCGGGATTTTTTAACCAAACTGTTCCGAGATGTCTTTTGTTGCGACAGCTAACCGGGTTGCCTGGCACCAACTGTCCCAAGATGCCTTGTTTCAGGCAAAATAGAGATAAAGGCTGCGGGGACAAGTCCCTGCAGCCTTTAATTCGCATGATTAGGTATAAGAATGGTGAATTTCGTCCCTTTCCCTTTCTCACTTGAAACGCTGATTTTGCCATCATGCAGCTGAACTAGCTGTTTGACAATTGACAAGCCGAGGCCAAAAGCGCCGAAGGGATTGCCGGTTCTTGAAAGATCCGCTTTATAGAAACGGCGCCAGATTTTCTCGACTTCTTCCGGTTCAATACCGATGCCCGTATCTACAATTTCAATCACCGTATTGCCATCCTCTGTATAGCCCTTCAGAGAAATGGTTCCACCCTCTGTAAACTGGATGCTGTTTTTCGTAATATTAATCAGGATTTGCAATAGCCGATCATAGTCCGCATAAATCATTGTCTCATCATCAACGCAGATGATAATTTCATTTCCGCGCCCAACAGCCTGCATGTCGAGCTGATCTTTAATAATCTCAAAGGCTTCGCTAAGATGGATATCTTCTTTTTGCAAAACAACCTGGTTAGAGCGGATTTTTTCATAATCAAGGTTTTCGTTTACGAGCCGGATCAGACGCTTTGTTTCTTTACTGACAAGGTCGATGCCTTTTTCTTTTTCGGCTTCTGGAATCATGTTGTTGCGCAGCCCTTCAATAACGCCGCTAATGGTCGTAAGCGGTGTCCGCATTTCATGGGAAACATCCGCCATGAACTGCCGGCGCCTGTTTTCAAGGTTTTCAATTTCCTCCATGGACTGGTTTATTTTGTTGACCATCTGATTAAAGTCGCTCGAAAGCTCGCCAATTTCATCGAAATTAGAAGAAGGCACATGGACTGTATAATCTCCGGAAGCTACTACTGAAGCCGCTTTCTGAATCCGTTTTATGCGTATCACATGAATCCTTGAAAGGAGCCAGCTTAGCAAAAACGATACCCCCAAAGAAATCAGGACAGTGAAAAGTAAATATTCATTAATTCCGCTAATCATTTCTCTCGGCCCTTTAACCGGGGAAATTAACAGGACACCGCCGATAAATTCCCCTCCTGCATTGTATGGGACCGTTACAATCGAAACATTTTGATTGTAACGCTTGAGATCGGATTTAATCACCACCGGCTCACCGAAGCGCAGCTTTTGCCAGTCGTTTTCTTTCAGGACAATCGCCGGTCCCCGCCAGTCAATCGGGTTCATCAAGGTGACGTTCCGCCCGTTCACCGCAAAGACGCTGAACTGAATGTCACGTCCGAACAGGACCCGGGCATATTGATTGATGACCGAATCCGCCTCCCTCGGATTACTCCATTCAAGGTCACTGAGAATATTCTCCCCATACTCAAGGAGCTCGTCTGTTTTGCTTTGGTAAACGAGGTTCTCAACATAGTGTGTAAACAAAAGGCTCAAGACGAGAAAGGCGATAATCAAAACGCCGATATGGCTGAATAGTTGCTGGTAGAAATATTTAATCCTCATGTGCCTCTACCGATTCATCAAATTTATAGCCCACTCCCCATACTGTATGAAAAAAAGGCTGAGCCTGGGTGCCTACTTTCTTCCGGAGCCGCTTAATATGGACATCCACCGTCCGCTCGTCCCCGTAAAACTGGTAGCCCCATACTCTTTCAAGCAGTTGGTCGCGCGTAAAAACCTGGCGGGGGTTTGATGCCATGAAAGACAGTAGGTCGAACTCCTTCGGGGTCAGGTTCGGAATGGCCGTTCCATCGAGGAACACTTCCCTTGTGTCTTTATTTATGGCAAAATGCTTCGTTACAATCATATGCTTCTGTTCATTACCACTCTCCCCGGTTTTCTGGTACCTCCTTGCAACCGCTTTGATGCGGGCCATCAAGGCGAGAGGACTGAACGGTTTTGTTACATAGTCATCCGCACCCATCTCGAGTCCAAGCACCTGATCCGATTCGCTGTCCTTTGCTGTAAGCATAATAATCGGAACTTGACTCTTTTCTTCGCGGATTTTCCGGCAAAGCGTCACCCCGTCCATTCCTGGCAGCATCCAGTCGACTATTAAAAGGTCCCAGCCGCCTTCCTTGTAGCGTTTATAGCCTTCAAGGCCATTGTGGACGAATTCGCCTTGAATGCCTTCTTTCAAAAAAAACATCCCGATCATTTCACAAACACTTTCGTTATCTTCAATTACTAGTATTCTCATGAAATCTACCTCCAAAACGGAATCCGGTTACTTTAAAAGTAAAACTTATTTGTTTGGGAATCAACTTGCATGTTCGTTTTTCAATAGTAATTTATGTTTAGGTACTAGTTTGTTCAAAAGTGGCAGGCGGAACCGAAAAAAAAAGAGAGCACCTCCGTCAAATGAAGACAGGGTGCTCTCATAAGTATCACCAGGTTTCAGCAATCAGCTTCTTTCCTTCACGGTAAACCCGGAACATTTCCTTTTCCTTTTCAAAAGGGGTGCCCGATTGAATGACATTGTTCATTTCTTTTTGCGTAATTTTATAGCCGCGGGCCGTTAGCAGGTCCGCGAGAATATTCCCATGGTTTAAATCCGTGCCTATAAATCCGGCGCTCATTGTCAGTATGCGGCTATTGTCCTTAACGAAGATCATAACATCGGAATCGGGCATAAAGTAAAGCCTTGCGCCATGCTTTTTGGCCACCGACCAAGCAGGATCAAAGGATGGGCCTTCCCCAAGTTCATACATTTCGCCCTCGGGACCAGTGAATGTTTTTGCTTCATCCTCTTCCTTCTTTTTCGCTTCCTCATCCCGCTTTTTATCCGCATTTGCAAAGGCTTTTGCAGCGGTTTCCATTTCAGCGGTCAACTCATTTTTCGCCGATTCATTCGACAATTCCTCGACGAGTTTTTTTGCTTCCTCATATTTCTTGTCAAAATCGGCTTTTATTGTTTTCTCGGATTCCGACATGTCGATAAGTGTTTGGACAGCCTGCTCGGCAGTCACAAATAAGTTCATAATCCCTTCGAGTTTTTCAACCTCCAGAATATATCTGTCCGCGAAAAGGTCGTGGAATGGTGGTTTCAGCTTTTTAAATTCTTTATTTCCCTCAAGTACATCGGCTTTCAGCAGTGGAAGCTCCTCTAGTAAATCCGGTGAAAGTGGATTTTCAGCGGCGAGTTTTTCGGCTGCATAGATCCGTTCATAAAGCGGTTCGGCAATAGCGGCACCTTTATTATACTCCCGCAGTTGTCCAATCATCGATTCCACTTCATCCTGGAGGATTTCCTTGTATTCACGGCTCGTTTTATTGGTAGCCTCTTTTAAATCTGCTTTGGCGATTGAGACAAGTGCTTCGGCTTTCAAGATCTTTTCTCTGTCTACTTTTGCAAAATGGCCTGTTTCTTTACCAGTATCAATTTTCTCTTCCATTTCTTTATATAAGTCAGACGCCGAGGACTTCGCCTCGTTCACCGAGTTCTCAGCTTTTTTATCTTTCGTAGCGCCATACACAACATAACTGCCGACAGTTACTACAAGGATTAATACGGCAATTATGATGAACCCTAATTTCCTGTTCAAAACTCCCCCTCCTTACTAAGCTATTGTTACATAGAATGGTGACGAATTCTAGATACAAAATATCCAAATTTGGCATTAACGGTAACAAAATACGACAAAAGTTGCTACTTTTTTCACAAAAACGAGCAAAAGATTTCTAAATATACCTTTGAAAAGACACTAAAGTTTTCACTATACTGCCATTGTTTACTAGCTTTTTTTGCAAAAATTCCTTGTATAATGAGTGTAGGCTTTTTACGATCCGACAGTTGGAGGGTTTTAGGAGGCAGTTAGTACGGAAGGGAGAACGAAAGTCATCAAGTATCTGCTTATTGTTGCTGTTCTTGTTGCCGCTGGAATAACAGGTTGGCTTTATTATCCACAATATCAAATCAGCCAAATGAAGAAGCAGTCGAAGGAAACGATGAATGCTAGTCTGCCGTCATATATTGATTATTACCGCCACTCAGAAAAGGAAGCTCTTTACCATCTTGCACTTGGCGACTCGATTATCCGTGGGGTCGGAGCAGGCCAGGACCAAAATCTTGTTAGCCAGTTCTCTATTGAACTCGGCAGGTTAACTAAGAAAAAAGTGGAATTCAGGAATGAAGGCATTAATGGGATGACGAGCAGCGAATTACGTCAGCTTGTTGATGATCAAATATATGATGATGAAATTAAACAAGCTGATATAATTACGGTGAATATTGGCGGAAATGATGTGCTGAGAGCCGCTAATAAGACGGATTTCCAATCAGTCTTCAAAGCTTTTGATTCTTTGCAATCGGCATTCAAGGAGAATCTCCAGGATATCGCTGCGAGAATAACACAATTAAATCCAGATGCTACAATTGTCTTTTTGGAATTATATAATCCGCTTAATCCGGAAACAGCTTATTACACTGTCGCGGATAAGCTTTTGCCAAAATGGAACGTCAATATTTATAAGACCGCCGAGAGGATTCCAACCGCTATGGTTGTAGAAACATCACACATCATTAACGGGAAAAATCTCCAAAACCTGTCTCCTGATGGGGTTCATCCGAATTCGGATGGCTATAAAGCGATGGCCTTGCAAATGATTGAACATTTTAGGACAAGCCCGAAAAATGGCGGCACTTTAACACTATCTGGGACATATTTACATTGAATAGTTCAGGGAAATATTGTACGATACTACTATAGAAGCTGCGTTGTTCGTACTCATAATAAAGTTTTAACCTTTAAGCTGTAATAGGGAGTTTTTGAACGAAGCCGAAATGACATGCCTTCGCCTACACGGCAAGGAGGACAGGCAGGAACGCTTCTAAGAACACCCACTTTGAGGAGTGGTGGTTTAAAACTTTCTTATATTACCTACGGCAAAGGCGGCTTTTCCTCTGCGTATATGAACCGGTTCCGGATGGAGCCGGTTTTTTTGTTTATATTTGATTTCCGCTCCACAAAGGAAAGCTTCTGAGAATAATCATCGCAGGGACAGGCGTTTTTTGCCTGTCACGAGGCGCGCTTTCCGCGGGCGGTCTGGGAGCCTCCTCGGCGCAAGCGCCTGCGGGGTCTCCCACTGACCTTTTATCCCGCAGGACAAACAGCATCCTCGAATAAGCTTTGCACGAAGGAAATGCGATAGCATTTTCGAGGAGTCTTCGCGCCTTCCGCTCCAATCAACCAATAGTAAATAAACAAAAAGATCCGGCACCAGGTCCGAATCTTTTTTTACATATGGTTTTGCTTTTCAAAACCGTCCTGAACGGATAATGGAATAGAGAATCCAGAGGAACATGAGGAAGGCTACGGCAAAGCCGATTTCCAGTGCATGGATGCTTGTCAGGAACGTGTCTGTTCCAAATGTCGCCCCGATGATTAGCCCAAGGACGACGATGCTGAAAGCAAGCAATGTCAAACTGAACGAGACCTTGTTTGAAATGCGGTCGATTTTATTAAAGATTGAATCGATTTGTGATAAGCTGATTTTCAGTTTCAAATCGCCTTCTGCGGCCTGGCCGAGCACTTCATCCACACGGCCTGGAATTTTAGCAACCGTTTCGGTCATTTCCTCCGCATCCTTTAGCAGTCGTTTCCCAATTTTGATAGGATCGTACCGCTCAATAACGAGCTCTTCGGCATATGGTTTTGCCAGTTGGAGCAAATTCAATTTAGGGTCAATGCCGGATATGATTCCTTCGACTGTAATCAGCGTTTTTCCAAGCATCGTTAACTCAGTCGGCACGATAATCCGGTGCTCCTGAGCGGTTGACAGCAACTCCTGGACAGTATTGCCAAGATCGAGTTCACCGAACGGAACATGGCTGACCATCTTGCTGATCCGGTCGACATCATCGTAAAATTTATTTTCATTCACATCCGCCGGCACATCTGAGAGCCGGTACAGCGCTTTTACAATCATATCAGTATCTTCGCGCATCAGTCCTATCATCATCGAAGCCGTTTCATCCCTCATTCTGCTTGACAGTCTGCCAATCTGGCCAAAATCTATGAAAGCCAGCTGGCCGGTTTCCGGCATATAAAGGATATTACCAGGATGGGGATCGCCGTGGAAGAAGCCTTTTCGCAATACCTGGGTTACAAAAGACTGAACTAGCAGATCTGCGATTTCATGCTTTTTTTCCTGGTCTCCAACTTGTGAAGGCACTTCGGAAATTTTTATTCCATCAATCTTCTCCATCGTCAGAATATGTGAAGTTGTGAAATCCCAATAAATCTTCGGGAGTTTAATTCTCTCGTTGTTTTCAAATTGGAACGCAATTGTTTCCGTGTTCCGGGCTTCCTCCAGATAATCCAGTTCTTTTTTAATCGAACTGCCTAGTTCATCGGCTATCTCCGCCACTTTATGCTGCTCAGCCCAGTCATAATTTTGCTCAAGCAGCCTCGATAAGTCCATCAAAATCTCTAGGTCTGTATAAATCGTTTTTCTTATTCCCGGCCGCTGGACCTTCACCATTACCTTCTCTCCGGTCCAAAGGACTGCCTCATAAACCTGGCCAATTGAAGCAGCCGCGACATAGTCCTCATTAAAAGTATGGAAAATTTCTTCAGGCGGCTTACCCAGCTCTTGCATTATCTTTTCCCTTATTTCTTCAAGCGGTACTGCAGGGACATTGTCCTGAAGCCTTTCCAGTTCCTTCATCATATCGAACGGCAGGAAATCACTCCTGATGCTAAGCAACTGTCCCAGCTTAATAAAGGTTGGGCCAAGTTCCTCAAGAAGCCCCCTAAGCCGGACGCCCATCTCCAGCGTATTTTCCCTCTCAAAATCGGCTTTGATCCTGTCTTTAAATGAAAGAAGCTCGGTCAGGCCTACCTCTTCCACTAAATAACCGAAGCCATATTTTCCAAGCAGGGAAATGATTTCTTTATATCTGTTCAACCGACGCATTTTGTCCGTCAACATTCCATCACCAACTATTAATCAAGCACATTGTCTGTATTAGGAGGGATTTTTTTGTCCCCTGAATCAGTAAAGTTCCCCGTGTAGCCGGCTTGCTGCTGCCCGTCCGCATCATCAAGTATAATTTCATCCGCCGCTTGGGACTGGCTGGTTAATGCAGACTCACTGGTACCTGTTCCTGTTGAGCTCAGGCCTGTTGAAAATTCGGTTTGGTTAGAAGAAGGACCTTTAGCCTTTGAACCCTGATCGGCTCGGTAGCCCGCTAGTTCCTGCTGCAAAAGCACGATTTGCGCCTGAAGCGTCTCTAACTCACTTCTTGTTACAAATCCAAGCTCTCTAAGCTGTGCGGTAATCGAGTCGCGGATATCCTTGTTCCAGTTCTCACTTTTTTGAGCGCCTTTTTTGACAAGGTCACTGAAAAGGGAATCCGCTTCCTTTTTTGACATCATTCCCTGGTCTGCCATCTTCATAATCGTCTCTTCAAGCTTTTCCTTGCCTGCCACAGCAGCGCCAAGGCCAAGCAGAATACCTTTGCTGAATAAATCATTGATCACTTTTTTCAGCCTCCTCTTGGGTATATCACTTCTTAATACCCTCATTTCAGGGATTTTACCCCTTGGAGGCAAAAAAATGGTGAAATTTGCGGGAACTTACTTGAACGAGCACGTATGTGGTTGGGCATCAGGGATTTCCGGGACAACTTCGAGGAAATAGGCAGGATTGTTGTCACGCATCCATGCTTTGAGTGACAACCAAAACGGTTTTTCACTGATTGTTGTCACGCATCCGAGATTTGAGTGACAACCAAAACGGTTTTTCACTGATTGTTGTCACGCATCCGAGATTTGAGTGACAACCAAAACGATATTTTACTGATTGTTGTCACGCATCCGAGATCTGAGTGACAACCAAAACGGTTTTTCACTGATTGTTGTCACGCATCCGAGATTTGAGTGACAACCAAAACGGTTTTTTACTGATTGTTGTCACGCATCCGAGATTTGAGTGACAACCAAAACGATTTTTTACTGATTGTAGTCACGCATCCATGCTTTATGTGACAACCAAAACGATTTTTTACTGATTGTTGTCACGCACCCGAGCTTTGAGTGACAAGCAAAACGGTTTTTCACTGATTGTTGTCACGCATCCATGCTTTGAGTGACAACCAAAACGGTTTTTTACTGATTGTTGTCACGCATCCGAGATTTGAGTGACAATGAAAACGGTTTTTTACTGATTGTTGTCACGCATAAGGGTACGATCGTGGAATTGAAAACTATTCAAAAAAGAGCTATCACATTTGACGGCTCCTTTTTGGGTGTTCTTCAACAACAAAGCATTACTCCACAAGCATATTTTTTAATTTACTAATGGACTCCTGTTTAATCCCGCAGCCCTCATGCAAGTAAGCTTCAACACTTCCGTATTCATCAAGGATATAGCCAAACGCATACTCAAGATGCTTTCGGTCAACTGCAAGCATCGGCTGGATCTTTTCTAGCGGAATTCTATAAAGGCTCATTAGCCTGATGAAGTTTCCTGTTTTCTTCATTTTTGCTCCAACCCGCTCATTTGAGAGGAGGTACTGCCTTACGATGATTTCTTGCGGCACTCCGGCCAGTAGCTGAAACAAGGCGGATATAAAGCCGGTCCTGTCCTTGCCGCCGGTACAATGAATAAGCGCCGGCAAATTCTCTGCTTCTGCTGTCAACTCGAACAGTTTCCTGATTTCCCCTGTCCGTTCCTTGACAAGGCATACATAAAAATCTTTGATGATATCGGCAAAATCAATAGTCTTAGGATTGGTGTTCAAAAATTTCACAAACTCGAAATGAGTGAAATCCTGACTACCATGGTAGATGGGAATATGAACCTCTTTAAGATTCCAGTGCCCGGGAATCCTGTCTGGGCGTGACTTTTGCTCATTGACTGTTCTTAAGTCGCAAATCAGCTTCAGCCCAAGTGCCTCTAGTTTTGCAAGATCATGATTGCTTAACCGGGAAAGCTCATCGGACCTATAAAGGAGGCCAGACTTCATTCTCCGCCCATCCTCGGTTGGCAGCCCGCCAATATCCCGGAAATTATGTACTTTTTGAAAAACAAGTTCCGCAGTTGTACTCATTTTTCGGCTCCTTCCCCTTTTTGACTGTTTGTCAATTAATCTATGGGCTCTTATGATACCAGGGTGTTTATTTTGCCGCGTTAAAGTGTTAAAATAATCTAGTACTTTTACTTTTTAGTATAAACTATTTTCCATTTTTTTGTTGTTTTTAAGGAGGATGAAAGTTGCTGACCTTTATTTTTGTTGTCCTGATCCTGTTTCTAACTCCCGGCCCTGCGGTATTTTTGACCGTATCACAAACATTAAAGGGCGGGATAAAAGGCGGAATGATTACTGGAGTAGGCATTGCCGTCGGGGACTTAATCCATACGATCGCTGCTGTTGCGGGGCTGTCGGCTATTTTAATGACCTCTTCACTTGCATTTGAAATTGTTAAATATCTAGGTGCCGCATACTTGGTTTATCTAGGCATCATGTCGTTCATTGAAAGAGCGAAGAATAAGGAGAAACCTAAGAAAAAGCTTGGTCATTCCAACCCGTCGTTCCGGCAGGCTTTGCTAATTGAACTGCTCAATCCGAAAACGGCCTTGTTCTTCCTTGCTTTCCTGCCTCAGTTCGTACAGAAGGACGGGCTTCCTGTCACCATCCAGCTGCTGATTCTCGGCTTGACCTTCGTCGTGATGAGCATCCTTTACACAACATCGCTTGTGTTTTTGACAAGTTCAATCGGGAGGAGAGTTCTTGCAAAATCAAGGCAGAGCTCAAAATGGATGGGAAAAGCGGTCGGTCTTGTGTATATTGGACTCGGTCTGAGACTTGCTTTGCAAACACAGGAATAAGACGAAAAAATCGCCACCAACAGTTGTTGAGGGCGATTTTTTTGTTAACCTTTACTTCTCTTCAGCATAATGACGGATGGGGCCGGTTCAAGTTTTGGTTTTTGCTGGAGTTTATTGTAGGCGAACCAGTAGGCCATCGCGACAAAGACGGCGCCGCCGGTCGCATTCCCAAGAAAAACGGGAACGAAATTCGCAAAGTATTGGCTCCAAGTAAAATGCCCCTCAAAAATTGCAGCCGGGATGACGAACATATTGGCAACTACGTGCTGAAACCCAATCGCGACGAATGTCATCGTTGGGAACCAGATACCGGCTATTTTGCCGATAATGTCCTTTGCTCCGTATGAAAGCCAGACCGCCGCGGCGACTAGCCAGTTGCAGCCGATTCCAGATACAAATGCCTGAAGGAAAGTATCATCAAGTTTATGCTCGGCAATGCTGATGGTTTTCGCGAGATAAATTCCGTCCGCGGTGAGGCCGGCCACATGCCCGAAAGCATAAGCGACAAAAAGGGCGCCCATAAAATTGGCAACCGTGATGATGGCCCAATTTTGCAAAATGCCACGGAGCGAGACTTTCCGGGCAAGCCCTGCGAGAGGCACTGCCATCATGTTTCCCGTTAACAGCTCACCGCCGGCAATCAGCGTAAGGATTAACCCGATCGGGAAAACAGTAGCGCCGAGAATGGAACCAAGCCCTGCTATATCACCTGTTAACGGAGCCGTGATCCGGATTGACAGCAAATAGCCGAGCGCGATGAAAGCGCCCGCCTGAAAGCCAAGAATGGCCGAGGTCCTAACCGGGAGTGCTGCTTTTTTAGCGCCATTTTCAACTGTTATATTCATAATTTCTTCAGGTTTATTATAGGAAGAAGACATGTGTGCTCATCCCTTCTACTTTTGTCTGTGACAGACTTCACAAACTATGTTACCTACATTGTACACTATTTTTCATGCCGGACGTTGTGAACAATTTTCATCAATTTGTGAATGGAAGAGGCAATTTGCATTATTAGATAGGGATGAATAGTAATTTTGTGCAAAAGGATCTAGCTGCTTAAGAATAATAGTACTTTTTTGCAAAAAGGCTAGTAAATTTGAGGAGTGTAAAAGATCAAATACTAGTAATGATGCGGTTTTCTGTAGTCAAGTTAGGCTAGTTATTTTTACAAAAACCAAAGTCTTATAGTGAAAATTCACTAGACTGCCCTCTATACCCAACAGTAATAATTCACTAGTCGCATCCTTACAGGATAACTATTAACCGCCTAACAATAAACAGGCTATCTACTATAGTAATAATTAACTAGTCAACCCCAGCAAAAAACGGAAAGCCGTGGAACATAATCCCCGGCTACTCCAGCAAACCATATTTTCGTTTAAATCTCGCGAGGCTTTTGAGCCAGCTTCCACTGAACACAAGCAGAAAGAAGACGTTCGAGGCGGCGTGCAGGAAATCGAACAGAGAGCTAGCGGCAAAATACGTTCCAAGCGTGGCAAGGCTGACTTCGCCTCCGGTTTGGATGAACGCGAGATAGCCCCATAAATTCATTATCCAGCCAAAAAGGAAGCCCCAGCAAAAGCCGAACGCAATCTTGCCCCACATCGTTTTCATGAGTCCTGTTTTGCTCATCAGGCCGGCAGTCAAACCGACCAGCCCCCAGGCCGCCATCTGCCACGGCGTCCACGGGCCTTGGCCAAGAATCATATTTGAGGCTAGAGCGGCAACCGCTCCTACCAAAAAGCCACTCTCCGCTCCAAAGACAATGCCTGCCATGATAATGACAAAGGTTGTCGGCTGGACTCCCGGAATGCTTGCAAACGGAATTCTCCCGACGGCCGCAATCGAAGCGAGGACGGCGAGCAGGACCAGTTCCCGCGGCTCCACCTTCCGTTTCTCAAAGCGGACAAGTAAATACAGAAAGGCTAAACCGCCAAAGCCTAAGCTCACCCACATAAAGCTGTCCGCATTGATTGCCGTATAGAGAAGGAGGCCGATGATCGCGGCAGGCAGTACAATCATAGCGATTATTTTTTTCATATGCATGCCCCGGTCTCCTCCGTTCTTCCACTAAAATTTATTTGATATCGCTGTTTTGCCCAAGTTTCTGTACAGGCGCTGCAGGATGGGTGTATAAAAAAAGTTCCCGTTAAAAAAGCTGTCCGGACTGCCCTCGGAGGTGATGTTCCCTTGGAAGAGCATCCCGCATCGGTCTGCATACTTTGCCGCAAATTCAATATCATGGGTGGAAATCAGAATGGCTGCACCATTGCCCTTCCATTCGCGCAAAATTGCAGCGAGGTTCTCTTTGGACACCGGGTCAAGTCCCTTTGTCGGCTCATCAAGCAGAAGGATGTCCGGTTTCTTGAGAAGCAGGCATACAAACGCGGCTTTCTGGAGCTCACCGCCGCTCAAATCATAAGGATGCTGATCCAAGAGCCTATCAATCCCGAACTCCTCAGCTAGCCTGTCCGCTTCTGACATCTTCGTACCCCAAGCGCGGCAGGCGGCTTCCATTTCTCCCCTCACAGTGTCATGGAGGAAAAACAACTTAGGATTTTGCGGCAGATAGGCAATTCGCGCGGCTACTTCTGTTGTTTTCCATTTCTTTAAAGGCTTCTCATTCAGCATGATGTTTCCCGCTTCCGGCTTCAAGACGCCGCACAGCAGTTTCAGCAATGTCGATTTTCCTGATCCATTCCCGCCAAGCAAGGCGTAGAGTTCCCCGCTTCCAAGCGAAAAGTGAAGATCCTCAATGACTGTCCCGTTTTTTCTATCGTATCGGAAGCTCGCGTTTTTTGCGGTAAGGATGGTATTTCTTCCGATTGCTGCTGAATTGGTTCGTATTCTCGTTTCATCGGGATACAATTCCGGCCATTCTTGTTCATTTTTTTGTAAAATCGCCCCTAGCATGCCCCGCCCCTCCTTGATTGAAAGAGGCAATCGGGAAGTGGCTTCAGAAGAATTCTTTTGCAAAAAAAGAGCCGGAATGTCCGGGACAAAAGCTCTTGAACCTGTTTTCCAAAGTTCCTTCATCACCTCGCGGGGCGGATCGTCATAAATAATTCGCCCATTTTCCATCATCACTACCTGATCTGCGAGCGTGATTATTTCTTCCAACCTGTGCTCGGCAAGGACGATGGTCATCCCGAATTCTTCATTCAGCCGCTTTAGCATATCGAGCAGTTCCCTCGTGCTGACAGGGTCTAGCTGGGAAGCGGGCTCGTCCAGCAGGAGAACATCCGGCTGCATTAACAGGACGGAGGCAAGGTTCATTTGCTGCTTCTTGCCGCCAGAAAGTTCATGCATTTTCTTGTGCAAAATTGGTTCCGCGCCAAAAAAGCTGACGATTTCCGCTACTCGGCTTCTCATTTCACTTGTCGCTAGCCCGCGGTTCTCGAGGCCGAAGACCATCTCGTGGAGCGGGTCGTCCGCAACAATTTGGTTTTCTGGGTCCTGAAAGACAAAGCCCATTTCAGATGAGGTTGTACCTGAGATGTCAATTGTGCCTTCCAACCTGCCATGCGGCCTGATTTCCTCCTTTAGCAGCCGAAGAAGCGTGCTTTTGCCAGAACCGGAAGAACCTAACAGAACAACGAACTGCCCCCGTTCGATAGAGAGGTTGACGGATGAAAGCGCCGGTGCCGGAGCATCTGGATAGGTGAAGGTTACGTTTTTCAGTTCGATTTGCGCCATCCGAATGCCCCTTTCAGCTCAATGATTACTGGATATGCAAGAAAAAATACAAATGATAGAAGAATACCTAGTAGTTCCTGTTTCGGCAAGCCGATTTCCTCCATGACGGGGTAAACCGTGAGCACCCCAAAGCCCATGGACCGGCCGTAGATGGCAAAAAGGATAGAAGGAACCAACAGTCCGAGTGAAAGCCAGTCTATTCTTCTGAACCGAAAATGATGGTAGGAAGACCGTTTTCCGCTGCCATATCCCCGTGCCTTCATGGAATCTGCGGTTTGGATGGCTTCTTCGAGCGAAAAAACTAGCAGCGCCTGGATATAAAGCATCCCGTTTTTTGCCCGTTCCCGAAGTTTCCCTGATCCGGCCAAAATCCCTTTGCTGGCCTGAACCGCCGCAATTTCCCCGAGGCGGATGCGCATCAGTGGAATGAACCTGAGTGTCAGCATAAGCAGGACGGCAAATTGCGGCATTACTTTTGCAAAAAGGAATAATAGCTTGTTCGGCGTCATGATTTCATTGTAAGAGACAAACAAGGCGATGATTCCCATAATTGACAGTGCTGACATTCCGCCAAGCGTGACTGCCTCCAGCGTAATACGATGGTCCCAAACTTCTAAAAGAACATGTCTGCCCCTTTCGTTAAAAAGAGGATTCACGAGAAAAATCAGCAGTCCGCTCGTCGCTAGGAAAAAAAACCATCGCTGCAGTCCCCTGCAGCGATCTTGAACAAAATTCACGAGCAGGACGAAAGTAAACCCCGCCAAAAGAAAGACCGGATGCTGAAAGAGAATCAGCATTGCGAGTGCGCCGGCATAGTAGAAAAAAGCAGTAAACGGGTGGAGCCTGTTCATTTGCATGTCAGCCTTCAATATAGATCCACTCGATCCTGTCGCCCTTGGCTACTTTTACAAGCCCTGCGCTCCTGTCAATGGTAGTGCCATTCTTTTTGCACGTCCAGCCGCTTTTTGCCCCATAATCAAATTCATAATAATTGTCTATTCCCTCGACATAGGCAGTCGCGCCACTGCCCCTGTGTTCAACATGAATTTTTTTGCCCGTCGCGCGAAGCAGTACGTTGAGAACCGTGTCGCCTTCCTTCACTTCAACGGCAGTCGCGCCGAGAATTGTCCCGACATCTTTCGGTCCTTTAATTGAAATGGTTGCTGTTGCGGCCGATTCGGGTTTAGGTGACGGTTTCGAAACTGGTTTTGGCGCGGGCTTCGCGGCCGGCTGGCTTGGTTTGCTCGTCGCACCGGAAGTTGCCGAACCAGTTCCAGCTGAGCCGGCGGAAGCGCTGGCCGCCCCGCTACCCTTGCTTGATCCGCTGCTGTTGGATGAAGTCCCGTTCCCTGAACCAGCAGCGCCCCCAGACGCAGTTCCCGCTTTAGGCTTGTCAGCTGGCGGACTGCTTGGAGTGGAAGATGCCGGCTGTTCAACCTTCTTTTTGGCATCTGAGTCCCCGGGATCCTTGGAAGAACCGGAAGCCGGTGCCTCATTGGAAAAAGAAGTATCAGGGTCTGCTTCTCCTTCTCCGTCCCCGGCAATGGAATCGGACGCCCCATCTTCATCTTGGCCGTTCTCATGATCAAGGGCAATGTCATGCTGTCCCTGTTCTGCCGCATTTTTTTTAGACTCAGGAGCTGTCCCGCAGCCTGCAAGCGCAAACGCTGCCAGCAATGAAAAAACTAGCAGCAGCCGCAATAGGATTTTCCGATTCATTGCTTTTCCTCCTGTCAGAAGTGATGGTTAAGCCTGCTGTTTTCTTCTAAGCAAGTAAACGGTACCCCCGCCCGTTGCCAAAATAAATCCTAAGGCCAGCCATGTATAGCTGTCAGTAGCCGTATCCGGCAGTCGGTGGCCTTCTTTCTCTGTACTAGCTTGCTTATCCGGAGCTGCCGGCTGAACCGGTTGTCCAGATGGAGCTGGCTTAATTACAGGGTCGACAGGTACGTCAGCTAGGTTAAGGCTATACAAGGAACCTTTACCGTTCTTATATAGATGATAGGCAACCAGAGCCTGTACGCCTTGTTGAGTAGACAGAGCATCTGCTTCTTGGCCAGCCTTCCATGCAAAACCGCCTCCAGGCTGAATGAATGAAGCAAGGAAGCCGAGCAGTGTTTTACCGTCTGCTGCAATGATATTACTGTTTGCATCAAGCCCAAGTGCCGACATTGCAATAACCGCTTGGGCTGTTGCCGTACTGCTGTCAACTGCTGAAGAAGCAAAAAGGTTTTTCAGGTATTCAATACCTTTTTCAATTGCAGGTTTAGGTGCGCCATCTTCTTTATACGGCGCCAACGCAGTGAGGACCATCGCAGTTGTATCCGGATCACTTCCGGCTCCCTGATTCAGGCCCCAGCCGCCATTGCTGTTTTGATTTTCAAGTAAATAGTCTACAAGCTTTTCCCGCGTCCATTTCGCGTTCGCAGGCACTTTAAAGTTTGCGCTATCAAGGGCGATCAGGGCATAAGCGACTCCATTAAGCCCCTGTTTTAAAACGTCCCCATTGTAGATGGGTTCGACTAAATTATAGCCCGCAAAATTTTCAGGATTTCCTCCCGCTGCCAAGATTCCAAGTGTGTAGCGTTCATAATCAGTAATACTCCTAAACTGTCCGTTTCTCTCGGTTACACGTTTTGCAACTTCCTCAAGGTAGCTGGCAGGAATAGGCTTACCTGCCTGTTTCAAGGCAATTGCTTCCCATTCACCTAATTGGCCGCTAGTTTGAATATTCTCCAATACTTCATGGAGATTTTTTTGAAAGCTATCCTTAGGGTATTTTTCCGCTTCCAGCCCTGGCTGCTCTGTTTCAGGCTCTTCAGCCGGCGGTGTAAATGTTTCATAGACAAATGAGACTGTTTTTCCAGGTTCCAGCGTATAGTCTTCAGCACCAATCATTTGGGGTTCATCATTCACATAAAAGCTCCAATATGTATTTTCTGTGGAGGCTAGACCATTTATCGAAGTGACCATTTTGCCAAAATCATATTGATCGAATTTCAGATTTTCCGGCCCAACGACAGTCTGAAGCAATTGAAAGGCGTTCGGCTCCCCTAAATAATATACGTCTTTATAGTCCTGGCTTTTGCCAGCTTTTCCGACTATTTTTAAATTGACCTTGTCCTTTGGCGCTTCCGATTGGTATCGGAAAAGATATGTATCTCCGGGTTGTGCTTTATAGGAGTCTGCTCCTGTCATAGCTGAAACGCCATTCGCGTAAAATGCCCAGTAGATTTTATCTGTACCGGCCAGGCCTTGAATCTCTTTAATCATCTTCCCAAAATCAAATTCTTCAATTTTCACATTTTCTTCACCGACAGATTTCACCAAGGCGTCAAAGGCTGTTTTATTGTCAGCCAAGGCCACTTGTTTTTCAGTCAGTACTTCATCCTGCTCGCCCAACACTTTTACTGTCACCGTGCTGGAAGCCGCCGCAGCCTTTTGCCCAAATCCACCGGCAAAAAGAGCGAAAACTAGCATAAATGCCATCAGAAACTTTAAATTTCGGTTACTTACCATTTCTACTACTCTCCCTAATTGTTTTTTCATAAAAAAATCCCCCTGTTAAAGGAGGAGGTTTGTCGTTAAGAAGGCATGAAAAAACGGCCTTCTTAACACCCTCCTATCCGCGTAGGCAATATGGTGCGTGTAAACAGGCAGGTCTCCTGGCTCATGGTCATCGCTTCCTATGCCTTCCCGCCCGAATCAGGCAGTGGCTTTGTATAGGTTGCTCGCATTTACAGTGGCGGGACCGCGTTGGATTTTCACCAACTTCCCTTTTAAGCTGACAGTATGAACGATCAGCACCTGTTTAGAAGAGTATTTTTTATGTCTATCTAATTATACATTTGGTTCGAAAGTTTGTATAGCGATGATCTTCCTGACCTCGGTTCGGAAGCACTCTTTTTATGAATGTTGTTTTGCCATCAGCCTGAACATTGCCCTTAGCAAATATGGTACCGCGAAAACGATGAAGAAAATCCGGAACAGCTGGTACCCGGCCACAATGGAAAGGTCTGCTCCCGCTTCATGGGCAATGATGGTCATCTGATCCATTCCGCCCGGCGCCATGCTTAAATAACCAGTAATAGTAGAGATAGGATTGGTCTCCGACAGTAATATCCCCATGACTGCCGCCCCTGCAAGCAGCATCATGCTAGAGAAGACTGCCCAGATAAGAAGTTGTTTTCCTTGTTTTATCAATTTGCTTAGATTGAACATAAGCCCGATATAAGCACCCATTAACAACTGGGATATATCCATCACCGCATCCGGCAAAACAGGCCCCTGAATCCCTGCAACGGTGAGAGCTGCGGTAATGAGAATCGGCCCGGTCAGGAATGGAGTGGGCATCTTGATTTTTTTGCCTAGGATAGCAAATAAAATAGCTAATGGCGCGAATAAAAAAATCTCAGGCACCAGCACTGTATTTTCAGCGGTTTTTCCTAGGTTTGCCGCTTCAGTCCCCCTCAAGAAAGCAGATAGCGCAAAAAAAGGAACGATAAAAATAATCAACAATAGCCGGGACACTTGAAATACTGTTACCGCGGCACTGTCTGTTCCATCCACTTCCTCGGAAAGGGCAATCATTTGCGATAAGCCGCCTGGAATGCTTCCAATTAGCACCGTCCTATAATCAAGACCGGAAACTTTCGCAATCCCGAAGGCAATGATGGTACAATAGCCAATCAAGAGCAATGTCATCAAAATAATCGATGGAAAGTGGCTGATAATTTGCGAGAGCGCCTCCTTTGTGAAGGATAGGCCGATTGAGTAGCCAAGGATTATAAGTGCTGTGTCTCGTACCCAGGAAGGCCAAAAAAGCTGGAACTTCCCGTATGCAGAGCAGGCAAGAACTGCCGTCATGGGGCCGAGCAGCCATGGAACCGGCAGGCCTGGCAACCGAAAGATGAGGCCGCCAACCAGTGCGGCAAGGAATGTTAGGATGAATGATTTTAGCTTTTCGGAAGACGAATTCATATTAATCCATTCCTTTCCTCACATGACTTACACGGTTCGTTTCCGAGATGTTTCTTTCCGCAATAGGAACAGATAATATAGAATCGATAGTAAGATTGATACTGCCGATGCTTTATAAATACCGTCATATCCAAAATGATGGCCAATGAGGCCAAACAAGATCGCCCCCACGCCAACTCCCAAATCAAAGAAGGAAAAGAAGGTTGCGTTTGCCATCCCCCTTCTATTGCGGGGCGACTGTTCAATGGCCCATGCCTGAAGGCCTGGCTGTACTGTCCCAAAACCGAATCCGTATAATGCAGCGGCGATAAATAACACCGTCGTGCTTGGGAGCCACGCAAGCAACAGCATAGCTGCAAACACAAGCATGGCACCGGGGATGAACACAGCCCTATGGCCCTTTTTGTCATAAAGCTGCCCTGCGAATGCCCGTGTCAACATGAGCGACAACGCATAAACCAGAAAATACCATTGAATTCCGGCTATCCCTTTTTGAGCGGTGTAGAGCGGCAGGAAGGACGCAATTCCTCCAAATGTGACCGTCATAAAAAAGAGGAGGATGGACGGCTGCAGTGCGCTTTTTTCGTAAAAATCCCATTTCACGGTGACTGTTTGTTGGGCATGCTCTACTTTCTTGTAACGAATGAGCGAAGCCAACAATAAAGAAGCCAGCCCAAGCGCCGAACAAATTAAAAACAGGTTATCGAATGTCAGCACGCCGGCTAAAATCAATCCGAGCGATGGGCCTGCTGCCAGGGCAACATTTCCGGATAGCCCATAATACCCCATTCCTTCGCCTCGTCTGGCCGGCGGGATAAGGTCAGTAGCAATCGTTCCGGACGCAGTCGTTGAAAAGCCCCATCCAAGCCCCTGGAAAAACCGCATTAGGAATAAAAAGGCCATACCACTCGCAAAACCAAATGACCCGACTGCCAGGACAAAAATGGCCAGGCCTGTTAAAAAAACAAACTTCCTTCCCTTTGATTCCAACGCCTGCCCAGCATATGGGCGGATAATCAGTGCTGAAAATGTGAATGCGCCGACGACGTACCCGATCATCTGGTCATTTCCGCCAAGCTGTTCAACAAAAAGCGGGATCGTAGGCAATGTCATTTGAAAACCGAGAAAAATAAAAAAGTTGGCGAAGCAAATCAGGATAAAATCACGCGTCCATATTCTCCCGCTATGGGCGGCACCAGTTTCTGCGCCTTTTTTGGCCTCTCCTATTTCCATGTCAGGCCTCCTTTCTTTCAGTCTATCCATTTGTGTTTATTTCCAGTATAATGAACATTTCAAGTCCTGGACAATGGAGGCACCCTAATGTATTTGACGATTAAAGAAACGGCAGACTTCCTTTCGATGCCGGAATCCCATGTAAAAGCCCTGATCGGACAGAAGAAAATCCGGGCCCTTTTTGACGGTGAGCAATACCTTATTAATAAAGAACAATTCAACAGGCACTTCGACCATGTTGAAGAGGTCAAGCGGATGATTGAGGAATGGCGCAATGAACCAATCCCCGAAGATCCCGATATTAAAGATGAAGATTAACAGCGTTTTGAAAAATAGGTACTTGCCTCAGTACAAGTGCATATCTCCCCTCATACCTTATTAATGTAACAATATTACTGAGAGAGGGGAATTTATATGTTTTGTCCAAGACCAACACAAGTATTGCCGGCCATTTGCCATCCGACACAATGCTGTGTGACTCAATCGTTTGAAAATGTCATTCAGCCGCATGTCCATCCTTCACATACCACCCATGTTCATCATACGAACATTGAACACACTCATCATTTTACAAACACACAATCCTTTGTCAATGAGGCTTCTGTGACGGATTTGGGACCTGTTCCGGGGCCGCCGCCTGCTCCAACTGTGGCAGGCGCTTTTGCACCCGGGCCTGGCGTAGCGCCTGGCATGATGGGGCCTGGTATGATGGGGCCTGGCATGATGGGACCTGGCATGATGGGACCTGGCATGATGGGACCTGGCATGATGGGGCCTGGCACAAATGTCGCCGGCGCTTTTTCCGGTATGCCAATGGGCGGCTATAAGAAAGGCTGCGGCTACCGCTAGGATGCAGCAAAATGGGGCAGGAGACCTGCCCCTTTTTATTTACACGATCAATAGGTGTGGCCTTCGTTTTCCTGTGCAGTTTATTTTTCCTTTTAAGGGGGAATATGGAGAGCAGGAGGAGACAGGAATTATGAGATTCTCTATCTATAAAGCTTCATCCGGCAACAGTTCCAACCGTTTTTTTGGAACAATCGAAGCATCCTGTATTGAGGTAGCGGGTGATTTGCTTTATAAAGTGCTTCGCCGGACGAAAGGGCGAAAGGACGGGGATGTGTTTATTATCGTCCCCTATGCAGAAACACCCTCTATTGATAGCCTCCTGGAGGAAGGAACACCCTTTCACATTGTCCAATATCGTGAAGTCGAATGAAATCCCATCCATTTATTCTGGATGGGATTTTTTGTTTACGGTTAAATGGCTGAGTTTTCGATCGAACGATAAGCACATACAGAAGACGGCTCCCCAATTGAGAGAGCCGCCGATATCTTTTTCTACTTTACGACAAGCGCCCGCTTGCCCATCGCATTATAAACACTCATAAACTTCGACTTTGGCACTTTTACATTTTTCTTAGCCGCATCGCTGTCGTTGAAGTACACATAGTTAGCGTCCACCCCGGTCACAACAACACAATGGAGCGGCCTTGGAGCGGAAATCGTTTTGCCGGAAGCCGTTTTCCAACTCCTGGCGGAAGGCATTTCATAATCGAGCGTAATCCAGACGAGAACCGGAGCTCCATTTTTCACATGCGCTTCAACCTCGGAAAAATTCTTCCCGGTAAGATTGATGCCGCCAGGCCGATACTGGTCAAGGAGCTTCTTCAGCGGCCCCGGATTAATCGTATACCCGTTCCCAAATGGGTTGCCGATAAAGCCGACATTCGGGTCTCCCCAAATTCTTATCGAACCATTTGAATTTCGGACTAGTTTCGTAGAATCATAAGGCATCTTTTTTGCCAGCGTGCCCTTGCTCACTTTTACACCGTAATAATTCAGCGCCATCGCCAATGAAGTCACCTCACAGCCGGTCGGAAGTTCAGGCTTCTGCGCGATGAGCGGAACATTTAACAATTTCGCCGCAGAAGTGGATGATGTACTAACATACGGGCCGCTCACATAGCCGGTCTTGCCGTTGAAATGAATTTTGTACCAGCCATTGGTTTCCTTCCTGATAACATTAACGGCTTCTCCATTCTTCAAGAGGCCGATTTTTTTATAGTTCGTCCCAGGCCCGGTCCGGACATTCAACGCAGAAGCTGTTACACGATATGTAGGTTTTGCCGCAGTTGAAGACTTTACATACTGACCGGATACATAGGCTGTTTTCCCTTTATACGAAATTTTGTACCAGCCATTTTTCATCTTTTGAATCACCTGGACTGAGCTCCCTCTAGGCAACCCACCAATCCTTGCAAAATTTGTTCCAGGACCTGTGCGGACATTCAGACTGGATGCGGTAACCGTATAGGATTGCGAAGCCGCTTCGGCTATAGCCGGCTTTCCAAACAGGGAAGGATTCTCTGTCGCAAAAAGGGAACTTGCCAGAATAGCAGAGGCAACTACCCCTTTCGAAACGGTTTTTAACAATGGACTTTTCTTCTTGTTCTCCAAGGCTAGTCTCTCCTCTCAATTTCTTATGTAAGCAGTCTGCCAATTCGACAAACTACAACAAAAATATAAAGAATTTTCGAGAAAGTCTAACCTTACCACTAGAAAAACAGAAAAATGATTACAAAGACATAGCTATCTTACCGAGACCGGGAAGTTTGGCATACCTCGTTAACAGCAAAAGCCCGGCTTTTTTTGCCAGGCTGAATCGGATTATAAGGTTTTTCTCGTTCATTCCTCGCGCATGCTGATTGCCCTGCGAGCCAAATTGACATCATTTTGCAAAAGCTTGCCAAGATCATAAGATGGGTAAAGCCCATTACTGTGCATATAGTTGTAGATTCGTTCATGACCCCGGATCGCCTTCGTAAGGTGATTCGTAAACGTCCTTCTTAACTGAGGCGTAGCTGTTTCTGTGACTGCAATCCCATAGTTCCGGACAAGCGATTTCGACATAGCCAGCAAATCGCCCGCATAAAAGGCATTGTCCTCCCTGAAATCATCATCGTCACGGCCTCCCTGCCCCGGGGCGGAAGGATAAAATTGTAGAAGTTCAGTCAGGTTTTCCTCAAGATCGCGGATGGTCCGCTGGTAAATTTCCCTTAATTGCGAATCAGTAACCCTTCTCATACCCGTTTTCGTTTTCATCAGCCCTATAGACTGAAAAGCAGTCAATTCATGCATTTCAAGCGTTTCATGCCAAGCGAGCGTTCTGCGTTCTTCATTCATTTAGGTTCCCTCCATTTTTCTGCAACATCACTTTAACGTATTCAGGAGGGATGGAAATGGTTATTCGTCCAATGAAACTTTCCCCAGAGGTAACTGCCAGGTGTGAAACAACATCCGTTTCAAGAATCGGCCCTGCCATTGCTCAATCAATCCAGCGCCTGATCCAAGTCCCGGATAATCCTTTCACTGTCCCCAAGGCCAACCGCCAGCCGGATTGTTCCCGGATGAATGTTTTCGGATAAAAGCTGCTGATCATTGTTTCCCGTGTTCGGAGACAATGCGAGACTTTCAAAAGAACCCCATGAAACACCAATCTTGATATGCCTCAGCCGATCAAGCACTCTCTTTACCTCCTTGTAACCGCCATCCACTGTAAACCCCATTAAGCCCGTATAGCCCGTTAGCAGCTTTTTGCCAAGCTCATAGTCCGGATGAGGCGGCAGCCCCGGATACAGCACCTCCAGCACCCGTAGATGCCCCTCCAGGAAAGCCGCAACCTTCAACGCGTTCTCCTGGTGCCCCTTTATCCTGTAAGGCAAGGACCGAAGCCCCCTCAACAGTAAAGAAGCCTCATAAGGCGAAAACGCCGCGCCCATCAATAAAAACTCTTTTGTGAAAAGCGTTCCCATTATCTGCTTTCCGGCAATGACCGCCCCGCCAACAAGGTCTGAGTGCCCGCCAAGATATTTTGATAACGAATGGACAACAATATCGACTCCGTGAAGGAGCGGCTTTTGAAAAAGGGGAGTTGCCCACGTGTTGTCCATGATTGTTCTGATGCCACGCTTTTTTGCCATGGATGTGATGGCATTTAGATTTGTAAGACGAAAAGTCATGTATGAAGGGCTTTCGATGAAAATCACCGTTGTGTTCGGCTGGATGTATGTTTCCACTTCGGCGGCATCTGTTTCGTAGCAAACAGAATGGCTGATTCCAAATTTATTAAGGTATTTTAAGAGTTCCATCGTAGAAAAGTATAAATTGCTGATGCAAAGGACGTGGTCACCGGTTTTCACAGAGTTAAAAAGTGCTGCAGTGATCGCTGCCATACCCGAAGAAAAACAGCGGCACTGCTCACCGCGTTCGAGGGCGGAAAGCTTCATTTCCGCCGTTTCAATCGTCGGATTGGTGCCCCTTGTGTACACGTAGTTCCCCTGCTCATTCATGACCGCCTTTGTCAGTTTGTCTGTTGAATCAAAAACGAACAAGGAGCCGCCAAATGTCGGTGGAATGACCGATCCGCCAAACTCCATCCGCCGATCCCCGTACTCAAGACAAATTTCCAAATCCTGTTCCCAATCCTGATTCATTTATGTCGCTCTCCCTTTTTCACTGTTTGGGTTAGTTTTTGCAAAAGAAGTTGGGAATATAAAATTTTAGGAACAAAAAAAGAACAGGCTCCCCTAAGGGAACCTGTTCTGTATGGGCAAAACCTAAAATTAGTTTTTGCGAACGTTAGCAGCTTGTGGTCCACGAGCTCCTTGCTCAACGTCGAAAGTTACTTCTTGGCCTTCTTCAAGAGTTTTGAAGCCTTCGCCTTGGATAGCTGAGAAGTGTACGAATACGTCGTCTCCACCTTCGCGCTCGATGAATCCGAAACCTTTTTCTGCATTAAACCATTTTACTTTACCGTTTTCCATTTTTGTTGCCTCCTAGTGTGTTTTCCACACAATTGTATTACTATTCTTGCTCAAACGTATCCAGGCGATGTCGCTTGTTACCGAACAAAAATAATTCTTGTTTAGATTAACACGAATAGAAATAAAAGGCAAGTAACCTGAGCAAAAACATCTGACCTTTTTTTCCCAGACAGCTATTTCCCAACTTTAATTTATAGAAGAAACAGTGAAAAACACAAAGTTGGACCGGAAAATCCGGTCCAACTAAAAGAAACTTTATTTCTTAATTAACTCCAATTCAACTGGAATGAATTCTTCAGTTTTTTCGCCTTTCGCTACTTTTATGGCTGTTCCGATGCCATACTCGCCAATCAAAGCTGGCTTTTGGGCGACAGTGGCTGCCATTTTCCCTTCTTCCACTGCTTTAACAGCGTCATCTGTCGCATCGAAGCCGACAACAAGGACATCTTTCAGGCCTGCTGCTTCAAGCGCTTGCAGGGCTCCCAGGGCCATTTCGTCGTTATGGGCAAATACAGCCTGGACATCTTTATTCGCCTGCAGGATGTTTTCCATAACAGACAACCCTTTGGCGCGGTCAAAGTCTGCGGATTGTTTTGCAACCACTTCAATGGCGCTTTCTGGATCAACAGACTTATGGAAGCCTTCGCCGCGTTCGCGGGCCGCAGAAGATCCCGGAATTCCTTCTAGTTCAACAACTTTTCCTTTTTTGCCAAGCTTCTCAAGAATGAAGTCACCAGCCATTTGCCCTCCTGCTACGTTATCGGATGCAATATGGGAAACGACTTCCCCGCCCTCCGCACTGCGGTCAACTGTAATAACCGGAACATCGGCTTTATTTGCAGATTCAATTGCAGCTGCTACTGCGGATGAGTCAGTTGGATTTACAACCAACACGTCTACGCCCTGCTGAATCAAATCTTCAATGTCACTAACTTGTTTTGCGGAATCATTTTGCGCATCAACAACAATCAATTCAACATCTTGATTCTTCGCTTCTTTCTCCGCACCTTCTTTAAGAGTGACAAAGAAAGGATTATTTAAAGTAGAAACAGACAGGCCGATTTTCAATTTTTCATTCACTTTCTTTTCACCTGATGATTTTTCAGACGATCCTGGTGCTTTTGTTGAACACCCTGCCAAAACGAGTATGGCCATTGCAAAAAACAAAAATCCTTTTAAAGCCTTTTTCATTCTTTTCCTCTCCCTTTTTAAGAAATTCATTATGCTGCCTTTTTACGGTCAAGCAAGACGGCCAGTAGGATGACACCTCCTTTAACAACTTGCTGGTAAAAGGAGCTGACATTCATTAAGTTCAACCCATTATTTAAAACCCCAATGATGAGGGCTCCTACCAAAGTGCCAAAAATCCATCCTCTTCCGCCAGACAGGCTTGTTCCGCCAAGGACAACAGCAGCAATCGCATCAAGCTCATAGGTTGCCCCTGCTGTTGGCTGAGCTGAATTCAAGCGTGAAGCGAGGATAATCCCTGCCAAAGCGGAAAGTGTGCCCGTAATGGAATAAACCCAGAATTTAATCCGATCAGCCCTGATTCCGGACAGAATAGACGCCTCTTCATTTCCGCCAATCGCATAAACCCTTCGCCCGAATGTCGTCTTTTTCAAAATAAAATACAAAATACAATAGGTTACCAACATCCAAATGACAGGTACAGGAATCCAGCCAAGGTATCCCCTTCCCATCAATTCAAACAGAGTACTATCCGACAAACCCGTAATTGGGCGGCCGTCGGTATACACGAGCGTAAGACCTCTGAAAATCGTCATCGTTGCCAAGGTTGCAATAAACGGGGCAACCTTGCCTTTTGTAATAATAAGTCCGTTCAGGGCACCCATGGCAGCCCCTGCGAGGAGGCCGATTAAGACGGCGAGAACCGGATCCATTCCACTTGCCAGCATCCCAGCAGTCAACGCCGAAGAGAGGGCAAGAATAGACCCTACCGATAGGTCGATTCCCCCCGTCAAAATGACAAAGGTCATACCGAAAGCAATGAGCGCATTGATTGAAACCTGACGCAGAACATTAAAAACGTTATTTAGCGTTAAGAAGCTTGGACTTACAACAGCCAATATGAGTATGAGGATGACAAGCCCAATCAGCGGGCCGAGTTTTGAGATTTGCTTTGTGACTAAATTTGAGGACTTCATTTTATTCCCCTCCTGTTGCTGCTTGCATAATTTTTTCCTGGTCCGCTTCTGGTCCGTTAAGAATGGCGGCTGCTTTTCCCTCGTGAATGACAAGGATTCTGTCGCTCATACCGAGAATTTCGGGCAATTCGGATGAGACCATGATGATCGCCACCCCCTGTTTAGAAAGTTCGTTCATCAAATGGTAAATTTCTTTTTTTGCACCCACATCAACTCCGCGGGTTGGCTCGTCAAGAATGAGGATTTTAGGATGAATGCCAAGCCACTTGCCGATAACGATTTTTTGCTGATTCCCTCCGCTCAGGGATTTAACAGCCTGCTCGCCGCCGGACGTTTTCACATGCAGTTTTTTGATCATGTCACCAATAAAATCTGCTTCCTTTTTATCGGAAATAATACCGTTCTTAGAAATACGATTTAGGTTTGTAAGCGAAAAGTTTTCCCTTACAGACAGGTCGAGAACTAAGCCCTGGCTCTTCCTGTCTTCTGTAATAAAACCGATTCCGGCTTTTATCGCATCGTAGGGAGACTTGAAAGCAGTCTCCTTGCCATCGATATACAGTTTCCCGGCATCAGGTTTCCTGTAGCCGAAGATGGCCTCCATCACTTCTGTCCGCCCTGCGCCCATCAACCCCGCAACTCCGAGAATTTCTCCCTGGTGGACGGAAAAGCTTATCCCTTCGAAAACCCCTTTGATTGCCAGTCCCTCTGCTCTAAGTCTTTCTGGACCGGGTAACGTATCCCGCGTTGGAAAACGCTCACCAAGCTGGCGGCCAACCATCATGCGTACAATGTCATCGAAGCTTGTATCCTTTACTGCTTTTACACCAATGAACTGGCCATCACGCAAGACTGATATCCGGTCGCAAATCTGGAAGATTTCCTCCATTCGGTGAGAAATATAAACAATTCCAACCCCATGCTTTTTTAAGGAAGCGATTACGTGAAACAGTGCTTCAATTTCACGGTCTGTCAATGCGGCTGTCGGCTCATCCATAATCAGGACCTCGGTATTCGCCGCCACCGCCCGGGCGATTTCAATCATCTGCTGCTGTCCGACAGAAAGCTTGCCCGCCTCGATTTCGGGGTCTATTTCAATTCCAAGCCGATTTAAGTATTCTTTCGTTTTTCTTTTCATTTCCTTATCCCGGATAATCCCGAATCTGCCGACTGTCAGCTCTTTTCCGAGAAACATATTTTCTGTGACTGATAGATAGGGAATAATATTTAATTCCTGGTGAATAACCGCAATCCCAGCCTCTTCCGCTTCCTTAGCATCCCGAAAGTGAACTTCTTTTCCTTTAATTGAAATCGTGCCAGCATCACGTTCATAAATTCCCGTGAGGACTTTCATGAGCGTCGACTTACCAGCTCCGTTTTCTCCCATCAGAGCATGAACCTCTCCTGGATTAATTTCGAACGATACATTTTCAAGCACCCTGACACCGGAGAATGCCTTACTGATTCCTTCCATTACGACTAATGGGGTTTTCTCCATTAAAAAATCACCCCGGCATGCAAAATAATGTTTGCATATGGCGTTGCTTCCCCAGTTCTGATGATCGCTTTTGCCTTTTTTGTTAGCTCTTTAAATTCCTCATGGGATACCGAGGAAATTGGCAAACCTCCAAGAAGCGCTTCAATTCCATTCTTAACTTCTGGATTATGCTCGTTTATCTCCGCCGCGATTGTGGCCGACTCTGCTGCCATATCCTTCAGTAACTCTTCCAATGTCTCAAGGAAACCAGGAGATCCCATTTTTAGAGCCAGGTCAATCCTCCTAACTCCATCAGGTATTGGCAGTCCGCAGTCAGCTATGACGATTGTATCCGTGTGGCCTAGGTCGGAAAGTAATTTTGAAATATGACTGTTTAAAATACCGTTTTTCTTCATTTATTTTCACCTGCTTTTCTCAAAAATTCATTCACTTCAAATTTCGTCGGCATGCCCCCTTGCGCACCGAGCTTTGTCACTGAAAGTGCAGCAGCTGCATTTGCAAACCGGCACGCCTCAGAAAGCCCCATCCCTTCACTCAACGAATAGGCAAGCGCTCCATTGAACGTATCACCGGCTCCTGTCGTATCGATGGCTTTGACCTTGTAGCCGGGAATATCAATCTGAGTTCCGCTAAAAATGGAAACACCTTTTTCTCCCTGAGTAACAATACACTTTCTTAGAAAACTCTCCCTTTTCTCCTCGGACCAATCATGTGAGAGCAGCAACTTTTGTTCATGCTCATTTGGAGTAAAATAGTCGGCATTTTCCAAGAGCCTATCGGGGATTGGTTGGAAGGGAGCCGGATTCAAAATGACTTTCACGTTATATTTTTTTGCGATAGATGATGCCATCTCTACTGATTCCATTGGTATTTCAAGCTGCAGGAGGATGATGTCACTGGCCGCAATAAGCTCTTCATGGCCGGCTACAAATTCCGGCGTCACATGGTAATTGGCCCCGGGGACCACGATGATGCTATTGTCACCGCCGGACAAAGTAATTGAGGCGATCCCCGTTGAGACTTCCGCTACAACTTTAATTGCATCAGTGTGAATGGATTCCCGGCCAAGATGGGCAAGCAGTTCCCTGCCGAATGGATCATCCCCCACACAACCAATCATTGATACCTCCGCTCCAAGCCTCGCTGCCGCAACCGCCTGGTTGGCGCCCTTTCCACCTGGAATCGTATAAAACGCTTCACCGAGTAAAGTCTCGCCCATCATTGGCACCTGTTCTGTTTTCGTCACCAAGTCCATGTTGATACTGCCGATAACCGTAATGTTCTTTTTAGCCATACGGCTCACCTCACATTTTTTGTTGATTGGCCCTTGCTGAAAGTAACATCAAATAGGACATGCGTTTCAGCAAGCTCCTTCCCTTCTATTAATTCCAAAATTAACTTCGCTGCAGTGGCCCCCAACTCATATATCGGTTGGGCCATTGTTGTAATTTCCGGATTGGTCAGCCTGCACAAATCAATGCCATCAAACCCAATGACGGCCAGTTCTTCGGGAACCTTTTTGCCAAACGTTCCAGCCGCTTTTATCGCTCCTGCCGCCATGATGTCATTGCCAGCGAAAATGCCGTCAAGATCTGGATGCCTTTTCATTAGTTCAATTGCCGCTTCAAATGTTTCGACATGATTAAAATTCCCAGAGACAATTAAATCATCGCAATACCAGGGCTCGTGCGCTGTTTCGTGGAGATAGCCATCACTGCGGTCATCAGCACTAACAATGCCATGAGGGCCGCGGATATGAGCAATCTTTCTGCATCCAGCAGATTTTAAATGGCGGACTGCTTCCCTCGCACCATTAAAATTATCTACAGAAACCGAGGGAATTGAGTTGCCTAGTTGCCTATCGAGGGCAATAATCGGTATATCGCTTTTTTCAATTTCTTTTTTTTGCAATGTACTCGTCACGATGATGACGCCATCTACATATTTCTGCTTCATCATGTCCAGGTAGCGCTGTTCCTTTTGCGGATCCTCATCTGAATTGCAAAGGATTAATGTAAATTCCTTTTCATTCAGGACATCCTCAACCGCCCTGGCTACTTCCGGGAAAAAAGGGTTTTTGATATCAGGAACAATGAGTGCAATTGTATTCGATTGTTTTCTAAAAAGGCTTCTCGCTACTTCATTCGGCTTGTAATCTAGTTCCCTTATCGTTTCAAGGACCCGTTTTTTTGTTTCTTCATTTACTTTATCGCTATTATTCAAAACTCTTGAGACGGTTGCGACCGAAACTTTAGCTGCCTTCGCAACATCGCGAATTGTACTAATCCAAATCACCTCCAGGATAACCCCAAAAAATGAAACCGGTTACAAAAGGAAACAAAAAAAGAGATGTGTCGTCTATTACTTAAGAAGGCTTTTTATATTTCAAAATTTTAATCTGGCTTTTATATAAAGTTGAAAATAACTAGTTATTTTCCAAAACTGGAAATTGTAACCCGTTACAACGAATTCTAAACGCCCTCTGTTCAATTGTCAACAAGACAGAAATAATTATTGGTTTTTCGCCCGGAAAGTCTGCCCGGCATTGAAAAATAGGTTACACTAGAAAGTGAGAGTGAAAGATTTGGAGAGGTTCTCTTTTTCGCTTTTTTCACCAACAACGGAACCGGAGATAAGATTAATGGATAAATTTCAAAAAAACTATTTTGATACGACGCTCTTGTTTATCATATTCCTGTTTATGATCATTAGTTGCATATCGGTTTACAGCTCGCAAAAATATCTGCCTTATCAAGATAACTTTGCTTTGAAACAGGCTGTTTGGTTTGTGGCTGGACTAGGTTTTTCGTCCATCATTTACTTGTTTGATTTTGAACAAATAAAACGGATTTCGCCTTTTGTTTATATTTTTGGCATATTGGTCCTCCTTGCACTTTTTCTTGCGCCTGAGCCATTTGCAAAAGAAATTAAAGGAGCGAAGGCATGGTTCCTGATTCCTGGCTTTGGTTCGCTTCAGCCTTCCGAATTTATGAAAGTATTCCTGATCCTTTTCGTTGGCAAGATCATCGTCAATCATAATGAACTGTATTTTCATCGTACTACAGGCACAGATTTACTTTTGCTATGTAAAATCGGCTTGGCCACTGCCTTGCCTCTCGCCTTTATTTTACTTCAGCCGGATGCCGGCACTGCGATGGTGGTCACGGTCATTGTCATCGGGATGATCTTTGTTTCAGGAATCAATTGGCGGATCATTGCATTATTGGGTATCCTTGCCGCAGTCCTGCTCGGCGGCCTTGTGTATATTTATATCGAGACCCCGGATTTATTGCTGCTTGTCCTTGATCAGTACCAGCTAAACAGGGTTGACGCCTGGCTCCATCCATTTAAATACAGGGACGGAATTTCCTATCAGCTTGCAAATTCCATCCTGGCCATTGGCTCTGGCACGATGTATGGCAAAGGCTTTCATGGGGCTCAAGTAATTGTCCCTGAAGCTCATTCAGACTTTATTTTCACGATCATCGGCGAAGAATTCGGTTTCTTCGGAGCCAGCATCGTCATTTCGCTATACTTTATCTTAATCTATCGAATCATCGTCATCGCATTGCAAAACAAGGGACAATACGAAAGCATTATCGCCACCGGCGTCATCTCCATGCTCACGTTCCATATTTTCGAAAATATTGGCATGGTCATCGGCCTCGTCCCCATAACAGGAATCCCGCTCCCGCTCCTCAGCTACGGCGGAAGCTCCCTGCTCAGCACACTGCTAGCCCTATCGATCATCCTCAACATCTCCGCCAAAACCAAAAAATACATGTTTGGGGAAGATGACTGAAGCAGGGGACGGTTCCAGTGCCTCACTGCAAGCCGGCAAACAGTTTGAAGCAACAGAAAAAGCGCCTCCAAAAATCTGGAGGCGCCTTTTTTGCCGCAATAGAAGTACGTTTATAGCGGCGGATGAATCGGATGTGAAAGCGGCGGGTGAATCGGATGCGCAGATGCCTGGGACGGCGCAGCACCAGCTGCAAACAAACCTAGAGTAAAGACAGTGCAAACAACAATAAAAGCCTTTTTCATTATTTTTCCTCCTTTAGCTTATCTTATTTAAATAATAGACTGCCTTTTCAAACATTTCCATCTTTATGAAGTAGTTTGCTAAAAATTTGTAAAAATGCTCCAAGTCGTCCCGATGTTCTTTCCCTTCCTCTAGGAGTGGAATCACCTTGGTTTCAAGAAGCTCAAATGCCTTTGGGTCTGCATCTTCAAGCATCAGATAGAATGTACTAAGCAGGAGATATTTATTGCTTTCAAGTTTTTCTGCCAGCTCGAGAACTTCTTCAAAGCACTGTTTTGCCTCTTTCCGTTCACCTTCCGAATGCTTTGTCTCTCCGATAGCATATAATGTAACCAAGTAATTTATGTTTTTTTCCTCTTGCATTGATAAACTTTTTTCAAAAAAACGAACGGCATCTTCAGACCTATTCATCTTTCTCTGTAAAAATCCCATATTATGATAAATTTGTGGAAGCAGATTTGTTTCCTTCAATAGCTCCGCATTCCGAATTAAATGTTCAAAACACGATGAAGCTTCTTCATAAATTTTTGAATGGGTGAAGTTGATTCCTAGCAGCATTAGCGTATGGAGAATCCTCTTGAAATTATGCTGTTCCATAAAGTGCTGAAGGGCTTTTTTGCCGAAATGAATAACGTGTCCGGGCTGCAGCATATGGCTTTTCGCAAACGCGCGGTGGTAGAGAAATTCCCCATTATTGATTCCGACCGCAAACTCCTCATCAAGCTTTTCAAGAATCAAATCGGCTTGATGGTACCTCGCCTGCCTCATCAGATAGATGCTTGTAAAGTAATCAAACAAATTCCTTTCCTGGCGCGAGAAATTTTTCAGGTGCTTCTTCAACAAATCATGCTGCACTTCGGCCGCAACGTCCTCCCCTTTAAAGAGCATATATCTGTATTTATACAACTCGTATGTATAAATATAGGGAGTAAACGGAATCAGGCCGCCAAGCTCCTTCAGTCGGGAATAAATACGGTCAGCCTCCGTTTTTATTTGGAAAGTCATTTTGTCATCAAAGTCATCAAGTAATGTTTTGATTTCTTTCTCCTGGCCTGCAACATCCTCAATTTTAACTCCCAGCCTCTCAAGCAGCAGGGCAATTGTTTCTTTGTTTCCTTCTTTTGAATTATGTTCGATTTTGCTTAAATGCGGAATGGAACAAATTCCTTCTGCAAGCTCTTTTTGCGTCATCCCCCTTTGCGTCCTGTAATATTTGATTAAGGGCCCAAAGTCCATAAGCTCACCAACCGTTTTCATATTACTCTATCACTTATTATAGAAAATAATACAATATTATTCAAAATTATTCGACTTTTACTGAAAAATGGGACTAAACGCCCAAAACCATCCGGCTTTTTGCCGGATGGCATTGGGGATATTAGACTATTTTACTCGCGGGAAGCCGAATCCGGAGGCGTAGTCATCCCCGGTTGCCGCTCCTGTTCCGCCTTTTATGTCATATTGCTTTGCTCTGTTCTGAAGCTCGGTGCGAAGCTGGACATTGCTGAGTGATTTATTGGCAGACCAGATTTTCGCTGCAAGACCCGCAATGTGCGGAGTTGCCATTGATGTACCGCTCATTGTCGTATAACCGCCGCTAGTAGAAGTGGAGTAAATTGAACCTCCTGGCGCAGAAAGCTCGATATCGCGTTCCTGTATTCTATAGTCACCGGCTGTTGCAGGGTTTCCTCGAGAAGAGAAGTCCGAAACCTTATGGGTGCCGTTGACAAATGTATTATCAAGAGATGCGACAGCAATCGCATTCACAAGCGCCCCTGGATAGCCAATCGTATTCGATCTTGGGCCGTCATTTCCTGCAGCTGCTACAACGAGAGTGCCTTTTCCATACGCATAATCTACCGCACTCGCAATCAATGAATCTTTCCCACTTGATCCAAGCGACATTGAAATGACTGTTTTCACACCTAATCGGCTCGCCTCATCGGCCGCGTGGCGGATTGCGGCGGCAATATCATCGGAATAGCCCGATCCGCGGTCGTTCAGAACCTTGTATGCCCAAAGCTCAGATTGAGGGGCAACTCCGTAAATTCCAAGGCCGTCATATCCTCCGTTAGCAAGGACCGTCCCTGCAACATGGGTGCCATGGCCATTTCTATCGTTACATACCCCATTAACAAGAGGGTTGGATGCCTGGGTAAAGTCCTTGCACTGCTCCGCATTGTCCCGAAGATCAATATGGCCCGTATTTACTCCTGTATCGAGTACCGCAACTTTAATGCCATCCCCGCCTGAGGTCTTCGTAATTGCAGAATCATTATAAATGGCTTTGATGCCCCATGGTACCTGCTGGGACGGAACTGCCTGGATGGAAGCGCCTGGCTTTGCAGTTGCCCTGCTGTCGAGCTGGACCTCCTCAACAAGTTCGATTTTCAGATTTTTGTTTTTTTGGAGGGCTTTGTACTGGCTTTCATTGACGGTTGTCGTAAAGCCGGCCGCACCGAAATCCCAACGCTGGCCAACACTTTGTTTGGCCTTTGCCTTTTCAGAGCTTGGACCCTGGATGAAAACACGGTAGGAATCCTTCGCTGCCTGCTCCGGCGCCTGGCCGAAAGCTGCTGATGCAAAAACTGACATACCTAATGCCAAACTCAGAATTGCAGACCCCACTTTGGTTCTTTTCCTCATTTACTTTCTCCTCTCGAATATAAAGTCTGCAGCACCAAGCACCCCTGCTGCGTGCCCTAAGTATATTTTAAATTTTCTGAGAAGTGCAATTGATATCCGGACGGTATCCGTTGGGAAAATCGAGTGGGGTGATTCCATTTGTGGAAGGAGATTATATTGGGAAAACCCATGCTTTGCCGCTGCTTCCGAATAGAAATGCAGCCCGGAAAATCCTTTTTAGGATGAATGTGAGGGAGCGGCAAGCGGAGCAATTTGAAATCCTTATTCCGTCATGCTGCGGCGGAATTTTAAACATTTCTCAACTTGGGAAATACCATTCATTCATCCATAAAATATAAAAAACTGATGCAGGCGCGGCAGTTGTCTCCAGCCGGTTCCATCAGTTTTTTATGTAAAAGTGGGCATATTTTTTTATTCCATGTTCAGTTTCTCTTGATTCCTTTGTGCCATTCTAATGCACGTCGTTCCATTTGGCTGACGAAGTTCTTTTTGGCGGGGCTGTATTGGACTGTCGTATGATATTGTTTGGCAAGCTGTTCTTTAAAGGAACTATATCTGGCTGCCTCTTCCGGATGGGCTCTGAGATGGTCACGGAAAATCAAGTGCCTTGCAATTTCCAGGTTGCCTTGCTCATAAAAATGGATGTGATGGGTTCTGTTTTCTCCGCCTTTACGGAATAAACGCCTTCCGGGGATGCCCCACTCTCCTGCTGCATCATATCCGTACAAAATCATTTTTTCGTTGAAGGAATCGACCTTACCGATGTCGAGCACAATAACCATCATGTCAATAACAGGTTTCGCCACCATTCCCTTCACGGCTGTACTGCCAAAATGCTCTAATTTCAATATCAAATCTCCAAAAACTGCTTTAAGAAATAGGGCTTCCTCTTCGTACATGGCCGACCATTCCTCATTAAACTCCGAAAGCCGCACATCCATTCCGATTCCCCCACGTTGAACCATATTTATTTGCCAACCTATCTTACTCCAACCCACACAAACTAGCAAAAGCTTTATGCTCACATTTAAAAGCAAGGGGACGGTTCTGCTGCTTCTTTCGGGAACCGAATGAAGCGCTGGAACCGTCCCCTGCCTCACTCTTCCTTCTTGGGCTCAATTTCCTGTTTCAGCATTTCCTCTTCTTCTTCTACTGTGATTCGTGTGATTTGGTCCTGGAGCAGGTGGAATGCTTCATCAAGCCCTTTCCGTGACGGCAAATTTCCATTTTCCTTCATCACGTCCGCCTCCTTTTTTCTTAGTTTTTCCTAAAAGCACGGGATAAAACATTACCAATTGCAGAAAATAAGCGGGAAAGGATGATGAAGATGAAGAAACGCGTGCATTCAATTGCCGGACGGGTTTATGAGGCGTCTGATTATAAAAAAGATGACGAGGTTTCCAGGGGCCTTGCAGAAACACATGAACAAGTAAGCGATGCTTATATGGAAGGCGAAATCGGCGGGAAAATTGAACGGCCCGACGGCACCAGCGAGGATTTACCGCGTTAAAAACAGCAAAGCATCCCCTTTCGTGAAGTGTACCCCAATCGCTATGTATGTCTAACAGTTTGGGCCAGTCCTTTTGAGAGGGGATGCTTTTTAGTGGTGCCGATGCAACTATGAATAAACTAAACGAATCGAAGAGAAATCAGGAGGCATTATTGTATCCATCCAGTATTTGTTGAAGCTCCACCAATTGGTCCCTCACTTAGCCCCATGTGAATTCTCCATGTTCAATCGCTTGTTTCATGTTATTTGCCAGCCGCCAAAACTCATTCACAAACTGGATATAATAAGAATTTTTAGGGGTTCTTTTATCGAGCTTTGGAACCACTGTATCGCGAGCAGTTTCAAACTTCTCCTTTACTTTCGGATAAAGTTTCGATATGACAAGTTTAGCCTCGTCTGAGTTGACATCAATCTCCTGGTCCTGGATTCTCATTGCAAGGTTCATCATTTCAAACGTGAGGGAGCTTATTTCTTTATAATTCAAATCGCGAAGATCTTCAGGTTTCTTTGCAGACTCCGCTTTGGTCACCATTTCGCTTTGTGTCTCCAATGCACCCTTTTTGCCTGGATCATTTTCTTTGCTCTGATCAGAACAGCCAAAAAGCAGGAACAAAATGCAAATGATAAAAAGATTCCTCTTCATGTAACTCCCCCCCAGTCGTTTACAACATAGTACCAAAAAAAGCCAAGAGAGGGAATACAAAGAGCAGCAGCTCGCGACAACTGGTTATCTTATTTTGCAAAAAAGAACGGGCTTATTCTGCCCGTTCTTACTCTTTTCCGCCGGGATGCCGGTCCTGAAGGCCATCAGCCGGGTCGTCATCGACATATGGGTCATGTTCAAACGCAGGAAGGTCGCCGAAAGCCGTCATCGTTCCTGCTTCATCCAGCTCCTGTTCATACTTCCGGTGTTGGCCATTCGGGTAAATGGTAACGTGATTACCATACATGTCCACGGCGGCAAAATTTTCGTAATCCTCCACATAACCAACCGGGTCTTCACTTTCAATATAATCATCATTGTAATGATCCTTTTCATCTGTAAAGGCAAAATCGGAGGGCGTTTCAGACGTTCCGAAGGAGGCAACTTCCTGCCAAGTATCCTCGGCATCATAAGAAACACTCTCATCTTCCTCATCCTTGTCAAACTTCCCGAACGGAGGCATTAAGACGCCCTCTTCAACAGGCCGGTTATGCGATGTTATTTGATCTGGACTGTGTTCTTTGCAGTAGGTTGTATTGGGCAGCGCCTCAAGTCGCTCATAAGGAATGTCCTTCCCGCACACCTGGCATTTGCCGTAGTTCCCCTTCTCCATCGCTTCAAGCGCCCTGTTTACCGCATCTAGTTGATTATTACTATGTTCATTCAGTGCTATATCCTTTTCCCGTTCATACAGTTCGGTAGCTTCATCAGCCGGATGATTGTCATAGCTCGATAACTCCCCCATTGACTCATGCCAATGCCCGCGCTGCAGCCCGAACTCATCATTTTCCTCCAAATGCCCTTCAATATTCGCTTTTTCCTCAAGCAGCCTAGACCGCAGCTCCTCCAATTGGGATGAAGATAACATGTGCATGCCCCTTTCTTTATCTTCCGCAGCCGATTAGGTGCGGCTTATCTTTTCTATAGTTTCAAGTAAAGCAGCGTTTATTATGCAAGAAGGAGATGTGCACCTTTACCTTTTTCGTGAAAGTTTTTTGCAAAAGGGGTCTATGCCAAAGGTTTAGGATAAAGCAGTCTTATTGGCTGCACACTAAAAGCAGGAGGTGGATCACATGCCGAACCAGGATAAGCAAAAGTTCCATAAAATACAGGAAGAGCACAAAGCTGAGTATATCGGAACTGACAGAAACCAGCCTATGGGGAAGAAAAATTCCACCTTTAACGGGCAGGGTAATACCGATCAATCGCCCGGTGCCACGGGGAGAAACGTGTAAACTCAAAAAGCCCGGTAATGACCGGGCCCTCATTTTGCTAAAGACTTATACGTCCATCATAGTTGTATGTATTACTCACCAGGACAGCAGAGCGATTATTCCCTGCCAGCCGAAATAAAGGCCGAAGCCGATCAGCGACAGACCGGACAAGACGGAAATCGCTGTCAGGAGAACGGACGTGAGGAATCGTTTTGCTCCGGTTGCTAAGGCGGCCATTGTAATATCCCATATGAGCAGCCCGCTGAAAATGGCCAGGCTATAGAGGACAAGCTGTCCCCGGCCGGATGTTGCGGCTATTTTTGCCAAAACTGACCCGTAAATTCCGAGCCAAAATAAAATGGTGAGCGGATTTGATAGTGACATAAAAAAGCCCGACACGAACGATTTATAAAGCGGTTCTTTCTTACGGTTCGTCCCCATTTCGAGTCCCCTGATGCTGATCAGGCTTTCAATCCCGCTATACAGCAACACAAACGCGCCGAACAGCCACAGAAACGTCTGGACGATAGGAACTTCAATAAACCTGACGACACCGGCATACACAATCAGCATATAAAAACCGTCCGCAATCGCAGCGCCGACTCCTGTCAAATAAGAATGCCAGAAACCATACCGTATCCCCCTGTCCATCTGGGCGGCATTAATTGGTCCAATTGGCGCTGCGAGCGACAGTCCGAGCAAAACATAACTTAAATAAACAGTCATCCCATCCACCCCTTGCTGAATAAGCCTGTCTACAAAGTGTATTCAGCAAGGCGGGCTTGTACGACTGTTATTTTTAAGCTGGTGGCCTTGACAAGGAAGCTGCTCTTGGAAGGAATCGAGTCGCATAGAGACCTCTTATTCGACTTGAAAGCCGCTCTTCGAAGGAATCGAGTCGCATAGAGACCTCTTATTCGACTTGAAAGCCGCGCTTGGAAGGAACAAAGTCGCATAGCAACTACTTATGCGACATGAAAGTCGCGCTTGGAAGGAATCGAGTCGCATAGAGACCAGTTATGCGACTTGAAAGCCGCTCTTCGAAGGAATCGAGTCGCATAGAGACCTCTTATGCGACATGAAAGCCGCTCTTGGAAGGAATCGAGTCGCATAGAGACCACTTATGCGACATGAAAGCCGCGCTTGGAAGGAATCGAGTCGCATAGCGACCTCTTATGCGACTTGAAAGCCGCGCTTGGAAGGAACAAAGTCGCATAGCAACTACTTATGCGACATGAAAGTCGCGCTTGGAAGGAATCGAGTCGCATAGAGACCACTTATGCGACTTGAAAGCCGCTCTTCGAAGGAATCGAGTCGCATAGCGACCTCTTATGCGACATGAAAGCCGCTCTTGGAAGAAACAAAGTCGCATAGCGACCTCTTATGCGACTTGAAAGCCGCCCTTCGAAGACTCAAAGTCGCATAGCGAACACGTATGCGACATACAAAGCTCAGTATTCGAGGAAGCTTTCCCTTGTGGAGCGCAAATCAACAGCAACGTTAAAAGAATTAGTTCATTTTATTTAGTTGTTTTCCCGCTGTCGGAAGACGATCTTTTTTTGCCCAAAGTAGTTGCTGACGGTGTAAAACACGCTGCCGATGAGGACTGCTGCATTATCCGCCCATTCTCTCGGCAGAAATCCAACCGCACCGGCATCAACAATCCGACCGCTAAGCCAGTATGACATGAAATAACAGCCAAGGATGACAGCCAGGAATCGTGGCGCCCCTTCACGAAACCGGACTGAGCTTTCGAATGTGAATGCCTTGTTCAAAAAATAGCTGATGACAGCTCCGACCACATTTCCGGTAAAAGTGGACAGCCAGTATGAAACACTGAACACATTTAACAAGAAAAGCATGATAAAAAGACCGGCAGCTGTATTCACAACGCCGACCAATGCAAAGCGGATAAAAGGACTAGTTCGTTTCAGGGTATTGGCGGGAATCAAGTTGGTAACTCTCCATTCCATTCACAGATTCATTCTTAAGATTTAAAGGCAGGTTGAACATATCAATATCGACAACGAATTTAGGGCGCTGCTTTGATTCCTTGTAAATTTTGCCGATATATTCACCGATCAGTCCGATCGCGATCAATTGCAGGCCGCCGATCAGCCAAATGGAAATAATCAGCGATGTCCAGCCAGTCTCGGTTTCCCCGAAAAATTTAAGAAATAAAAAGGAAATACCTGATAGGATGCTAATGACAGAAGAAGCAATTCCGACGATCAGCACAAGCCTGATGGGCGTAATGGAAAATGACGTAATCCCGTCAAAGGCGAATGCAAGCATTTTTCGGAGCGGATATTTCGATTCCCCCGCTTCCCGTTCACATCGATCATAATAGACCTCGGCCGACTTGAAACCGATTAGCGGTACGACTCCTCTCAGAAACATATTCACTTCCCTGAACCGTTCCAGTTCGTTTACCGCCCTTTTGCCAAGAAGCCTAAAATCAGCGTGGTTATAGACGAGATTCACGCCCATTTTTGCCATGAGCTTGTAGAAGCCTTGCGCGGTGAAACGTTTAAACCACGTATCGCTCTCGCGGCTTTTCCGCACTCCGTAAACAACCTCGCACCCTTCATTATATTTGCGAATAAATTCCGGAATGGCAGAAGGGTCATCCTGCAGGTCCGCATCAATGGAAATGATACAGTCAGACGCGGCTTTGGCGGTGAAAATTCCGGCAAGTAAAGCATTCTGGTGGCCAGCGTTAACAGCCAGTTTCAAGCCTTTCACAAGTTCATTTTTGAGGGTTTCTTTATAGATAATCTCCCAAGTCCGGTCCTTGCTCCCGTCATCGACGAATAGAAGCCTGCTTTTTGGTGAAATAAGCTGTTCACCAATCATTCCCTTTAGCAAGCCCATCAACCTAGGCAAGGTAATCGGCAGCACTTCCTCTTCGTTATAGCATGGAACAACTATTGTCAGGACTGGCTCAGACATGATTTACAACCTCCGATGTGCCAATGGATTTTTAAAAGTTAATGGCTATAAAGCTCTGTACAAATAAATTTTCCAAGCGGACTCATTTGATTCAAAGGTCCGCTCTAATTGCAGTCCGTTAGCAGCGGCATTCCTGATTGGCAAAGCCGAGAAAATGTATTCGCCGCCCATCTTTTTAAATTGGGCTGTGTTCAATTCCAAATTTTTCAGCGACCGGCTGCTGTCTTTTTTGAACATATATCGTTTGCCCAGCTCGCTTGAAAAAACATAGCAGCGTCCGCCCCATGTGTCGAAATACTCCTGAATCGTTTTATTCTTGGCGAGCTCTTTTTCAATTATTTTCCGAAACTCGTATTTGTACGTGAGCGGATAAAAGTTATTATATGTATCAAGCGTATAGAAGCCGTTGTATTGCGCGATGGCTGGGTGAATGCCGATGCTCGCGACCCGGTATTCCTCCGTCGGTTTGCCAATATATTCGGCAATATCCGTAAATTGTTCCTCCGCATAAAACTGCTTTACAGTCGGTTTATCACGATAGACAATTTCATCATTTGCAAAAAACAAAACGGCAAGCTGACCCGCAACAAGGAGCGCGGCGGTTTTTCTCCAAGCGCTGCCTGCATCAGCCATAATTTTGAGGGCAAGAGCGAACAAAGTGTAAATGACGATAGGCCGGAGAAAGTGAAAACGCGCAAAGTTGAACGTATCCAGAAAATGAAACCGCTCCGTCAGCGGCAGCCAGCCCTTGTAAAACCAGAAAGCGTACCAAACCGACAAGACAACGTTCAGGATGAACAAGCCAATATACAGCTTTTCCTTCCGCCAACTCTTTTTTTCAAAAATGATCAGCAGTGCGATGAAAGCTGCTGCCATGATAAACAGGCTGTGGACGGTCATGACGTGGGTATGGCCTAGGAAAAAATTCCTTACCGCGAGCCAGGCAGATTCCATGAAAGTCAGCTTTGCATGGAAATATTCATCGCGGCTGTTCGGCTCATGATCAAACAAAAACGAATAAACAAGCCTGTATTCAACGATTAAAAACATAGCAGTCATCAGTGCAATCGCCAGTAAAAATCGAAGGTTCCAGTTTTTTTTCCGAATCGAATCGACCATCCAAAAGATGCCCGCCGCCACGATAAAGAAGAAAAAACCGAGTACAAAGCTTGAGTACAATGGCAAGAGGACGAGCACTAGCCAATTCACGAGCCACTTTTCACCTGCCCTTATGTTTAAAAGCGCCCAGGCTGCGAGCGGCATGCCTAGTGTGCTCAGCATCCCCGACGGCCAAAATGGCGTTAAGGCAAAAGCTGTAGCTGAGGCTGTGATGATCCAATGACGGCCCGAACCCTTTACCACGTGCTTTTTAAGCAAAAGATACATCCCGAGAAAAGCAAAGATTCGTGTAATCGCCTGGCTCACTGTATAGGCTGCCATCGAAGGAAGGAGTGCGTGCAGCCAGACGATTCCGCTCAATTCGGGGCCAAACGCGTTTCTAGATAGCTCCCCATTGATAATTTGCGGGATGGAAGCATTAACCGATCCAAAAATCTCCCCGCTTTCCACGAGAACCTTATACCAGGCGATATTGGAATCAAGATTATCATGAACTCTGATATGGGCATTTTCTCCAAGTAAGATAAGCGGAGACAAATAGACTGCCAGCATGAAAAAGGCGATGCCTATTTGAATTCTCTCTTGTTTTGCAGCATGACTTCTCGCCATCCTCTCCCCGCCTTTCCTTTCTCTAGGACGCCGAAAAATTGTCGGCTTCTCTTTTAATTTACCAGGTAAGCAAAACCCGACGTTCGCACCCGTCCTAGTATTTGTCTAGCGGCCTATTTTTATTCCCGGTTTTGCCAAATAGTTGAATATCATTTTGAGCAGGGATGGATTTTTTGTTATAACGTACACATTGTCATGTTTTTCAAAACGGTTGTTTGTCCATAATGCTAACGTAAACCGGACCCATACTGGCCAAACCCGGAAGTTCGGTCCACTCTTAATTAATTTTGTGGAAGTAATAATCTTTTCAATGCTGATAAGGAGGTTCCAATGCCAAGTCGTTTATATATAACATTTTTGCGCCTGCCGGTCCTCATCCGTATTTTATTTATAACCTTGCTCTTTTTAATCGCCTTTGGCATTGCTGTCCATTTCCTCGAACCGGAAACATTCTTAACGATTTATGATGGAATATGGTGGGCATTCATTACAGCCACAACGGTGGGTTATGGTGATTATGTCCCGCAATCGTTTTTGGGAAGAACAGCGGCTGTTCTTTTAATTTTATTCGGGGCTGGCCTCGTTTCCTTCTATCTTGTTTCACTTGCAACTGCGGCAGTGACAAAGCAAAACGCATTTTCGGAAGGAAGGCTTGCTTTTAAAGGCATGAAGCATATTGCAATCGTCGGCTGGAATGAGCGTTCAAGGGAAATTATCAGCAAGCTGAATACATCTGGAATCCCAGTGGACATCGTTTTAATTGATGAAACACTTGATGAAAACCCGATTGATTCGAGATACATTCATTTTATTAAAGGCAAGCCCCATGTTGACGGGACAATTTTGAAAGGGAATGTTTCGAAAGCTGAAATGGTGCTGATAACAGCTGATCACGGCCATGAAGAAACCCAGGCCGATATGAATTCAATCCTGACATTATTGACGATTAAAGGCCTCTGCCCTGAGGTGAAGTGTATTGTAGAAATTTTAACCCCTGAACAGGTCGTGAATGCAAAAAGGGCTGGCGCCGACCAGGTACTCCAGTCGAATAGGCTGACAAGTATTTTCATGTTGAGCAGCCTTCACTCCAAGGGAGCAGGGCTATTGATGGAGATTATCGGAGAACTTCAGGAGAACCGCCTTGACACAGGGGAAGCGGGGGATTCATTTGCAGGAAAAAGTTTTGCCGAGGTGAAAAATATTTGGGCTGGCAGGGAAAGTCTGCTGATTGGCGTCAGCAGGGGAGATGAGTTGATGATCAACCCACCTCTCTCCTTAACAGTTGAGAGTGGGGATCAGCTTATTTCCATTAAATAAAAAAAGAGGCTTTCCCAAAAGGTTGGTTTGGGATGAGCCTCAATTATTATTTTTCTAATGATAGATAATTCGCACCGATCGCAGCGAAACGATACGTGACATCTGTTAGGCACTTTACCGGTTTCCTGTCACGAATAGCTAGGAATCGAGACAGTTTCTTGTCCTAATACCGGTTTCCTGCCCCGAATAGCTAGGGATCGGGACAGTTTCTTGTCCTAATACCGATTTCTTGCCCCAAAAAACTAGAAATCGGGACAGCCGCTTTTGAAATTTAAAGAAGGGCTGCCTCCAGCTTTGCGACCAGCTCATCGGCGACTTTCAAATACTCCGAATCGATAGGAGCATCCTTATTCTCCGGCGACTGGAACTGATTGACTGAAGCAGTCACGTTCCCGACCTTCCCTTCTTCATCGACACCATCTTCATACTCGTGCGCGAGCAAAAACGGTGTTCCAATCCTTATCCTAGGGTTTCCACCATCGAGCTGTCCATCGATGGCCTGGAAAGGTATTCTGAAAAAGTGGTATGTGCCGTCATCATCGATTTTGTAATCAAAAAAGCCTTTGTCGTAATCCCAGTTGCCGCCAATACTGTAGCCAAGCGGCTTCAAAGTATCTTCAAGAGCTTTGAAGGAGAAATCCTTCCCTTCAATATTACTTTTAATCGGAATCATAGCAGCCCCTCTTTTCAGTAATTATTTTTGCAATAGTACTAGTGGTTGGCTATTTCAGGCGTTTTTCGAGCTCAGCCTTCTTTTCTTCAAAACCAGGCTTGCCGAGCAGGGCGAACATGTTCACTTTGTAGGCTTCTACTCCCGGCTGGTCGAATGGATTGACACCGAGCAGGTAGCCGCTCATTGCACATGCTTTTTCGAAGAAATAAACGAGATAGCCGAAAGTATACTCATCCATCGCCGGAATCGACACAATCAGATTTGGAACGCCGCCGTCCGTATGGGCAAGCATCGTTCCTTCAAACGCTTTATTGTTAACGAAATCGACTGTTTTTCCCGCCAGATAGTTCAGTCCGTCAAGATCATTGGCCTCGTCTTCAATTATGAGCTCATGTCTTGGTTTTTCCACTTTAATGATGGTTTCAAACAAATCGCGGCGGCCTTCCTGGACATATTGCCCTAGCGAGTGCAAATCTGTCGAGAAATTAGCTGAAGAAGGGAAAATTCCTTTTAGGTCCTTTCCTTCACTTTCGCCGAACAGTTGCTTCCACCATTCACTGAAATATTGAAGCCCTGGCTCATAGTTCACAAGCATTTCAATCGTTTTTCCTTTGTTGTAAAGGGCATTCCGCACAGCCGCATACTGGTAGGCCTCGTTGTCTTCCAACTCGGAACCGCTATAGTCATTCATCGCCTGGGCAGCGCCCTTCATCATTGCTTCAATATCCGCACCACTCACCGCGATTGGCAGCAGGCCGACTGCAGTCAGAACAGAGTAGCGGCCGCCAACATCGTCAGGAATGACAAATGTTTCGTAGCCTTCTTCATCGGCGAGCGTTTTTAAAGCGCCTCGCTCTTTGTCCGTTGTGGCGTAGACACGCTTCCTTGCTTCTTCTTCTCCATATTTTTCAATAAGTAGCTTCCTAAACAACCTGAAGGCCAAGGCTGGCTCGGTGGTTGTCCCTGATTTTGAGATTACGTTGATTGAAAAGTCTTTGCCTTCAAGGAGGCTGATTACGTCTTGCATGTAGGTGGATGAGATGTTATTGCCGGCAAAAATAATTTGCGGTGTACCTCGCTTCTCGGCAGCCATTGCATTGTAGAAGCTATTGCCGAGCATTTCCAGTGCCGCGCGGGCACCGAGATAAGAGCCACCGATGCCAATGACAATGAGGACATCGGAGTCTGACTTGATTTTTTCAGCCGCTTTTTGAATACGTGAGAATTCTTCTTTGTCATAGTTTTCAGGCAGGTCAATCCATCCAAGGTAATCGCTTCCCGCGCCTGTTTTTTCGTGCAAGGAGTGGTGGGCGACCTTTACAGCATCACGTAAGTAGGTGAGTTCATGCTCGCCGAAGAAGCTGAGCGCCTTTGAGTAGTCAAAACGGATATGTGTCATTTGGAAACCTCCGTGTTTTATTGTTATCATACCCACTTTACCCAAAGGAAATCGGATAAGCAAGGAACAGCCCCGCGTGTAAGCGCGACCATTTTTGATAAATTTCTTACAGTGCTTGTTTTGAGGAAAAAGGCAATTTTCCGGGGATTTTCCAGGATTTTTTTGCAAAAATAAAGCTGCTTCCCAATAATAAGGATAGCAGCTTTTTCCGTATTACAATCAATTATAGAGACGCTCTCAAAATGGAAACTACATCTTCGCGGTTTAGTGTGACGAAATTGCCGAAATCGCCGTTAGCCATCGCTTTGTCGGCCATCAGTTCAACTTTGCTGTCATCGATGTCATAGTCGGCGAGCCTTGAAGGGGCGCCGATGCTATTCCAAAATTCGCGCAGTTTTTCAATCCCTTCGAGTCCTGCTTCCTCATCCGTTTTGCCGGTAGGATCCACACCAAACACTCGGACAGCCAACTGCTTAAAACGTGCTGGAGCGTGTTTTAAATTGTGCTTCATCCAATTCGGGAAGAGGATCGCCAAGCCGCCGCCATGCGGGATATCATAAACAGCAGATACAGCATGTTCAATGTTGTGAGTCGCCCAGTCTCCGCGGAAACCCATATTGATCATCCCGTTCAGCGCCATTGTCCCACAGAATAAGAGCGTTTCCCGGTATTCATAATTTTCAAGGTCCTCAATTGCTTTAGGTGCTATTTCCATCACAGTTTGGAGAAGACCTTCACACATCCGATCCTGATACGGCGTGTTGGCTGTCTTATGAAAATAATGTTCGAATGTATGCGACATCATGTCGACAATCCCGTAAATCGTCTGGTCCTTCGGTACCGAAAAGGTGTGGACAGGGTCAAGAATTGAGAATTTCGGCATCGAGATAACTCCTGCTCCCCAGCCGTATTTTTCATTCGTTTCCCAATTTGTAATAACGGAGCCCGCATTCATTTCCGAACCTGTCGCTGCAAGGGTAAGGACTGTTCCTAACGGCAGGGCTTCTTTTACTTCTGCTTTTTTAATAACCAAATCCCATGGATCGCCCTCATACTTCGCCCCCGCGGCAATAAGCTTCGTGCAGTCAATGACACTGCCTCCGCCAACCGCGAGCAAAAGGTCGATTCCTTCTGATTTGCAAATATCGACTCCTTTTCTCGCCGTCGACACGCGCGGGTTCGGCTCGACACCGCCGAGTTCGAAAACCTCAGCACCACTCTCTCTTAAAAGTGTTGTGACCTTGTCATACAGGCCATTTCGTTTAACGCTTCCTCCGCCGTATACAAGGAGCACCTTCTTCCCGTATTTAGGAACCTCATTTTTCAATTCAGCCAGTTGGCCTTCGCCAAATAGTAAACGTACCGGATTGTGAAAGATAAAATTATCCATTATTTTCTCCTCCTATTCACACACTATTATTTATTATCCCGAAAGGAATTGCAAAAACTAGGAACAGTCTGGTTGATGTTTTTTCATATTTTTTTGGAGCATGTATAAAATGGGTGAATGTGTCAACATTAATAACGATAAAATTTCAAGGAGGATGACAATGAGTACGATTCAAAGACTTGCACTGATCCTTACAATTATCGGCGCCATTAACTGGGGCCTGGTTGGTTTCTTCCAATTTGATTTAGTAGCGGCGCTTTTTGGAGGACAAGATTCCGCACTCTCCCGTATTGTCTACGGTTTAGTCGGTATTGCCGGTTTAGTTAACCTCGGCCTTCTTTTTGCACCGAGCCACGAACGTGAAGAAGCAGCTCAAGCAAAACCGACAAGGTAATTCTCTAAACTACAGCTATTTGAAACTGGGAAATAAAAACAAGCCCCGCCGGATTTACTCGGCGGGGCTTGTTTCTTAATTCTCCTGTATTTCCTGACGGTTTTTCTTGAAAAGCTTAGACAAAACTTCATAAACGATTGGCACGATGATTAACGTTAATAACGTGGAGCTTGTTAACCCGCCGATGACAGTAATGCCAAGGCCTTTGGAAATCAAGCCACCACCGCCATTGCCCATCGCTAATGGAATCAACGCACCAATTGTAGCGATTGCTGTCATGAGGATCGGGCGCAATCTTGTCGCACCCGCTTCGAGGATTGCATCACGCATGGACAAGCCGCTTCGTTCCATCCGGATGATCCGGTCCACGAGTACAATTGCATTTGTGACGACGATTCCGATTAACATTAACAGCCCCATCATGACTGGTACAGAGATGGTTTCACCTGCAATGAACAGACCCGCAAATGAACCAATAACCGTGAACGGCAAGGAGAAGAGGATCGCAAATGGCGCGAGCCCTTCGCCAAACGTCACCACAAGGATAAAGTAGACGATGGCAACTGCCGCAAGCATGGCAATCCCAAGCTGTGTGAAGGTCTCCTTCATGTCCGCCTGTACCCCTGATATGTCAACTGTAACCCCTTTTGGAAGGTCCAGTTTATCGATCCCTTTTTCTATCTCTGAAGTTATTTTTGAAATATCATCGCCAATAACCGTTCCAGAAACACTTGCATAATATTCACCCTTGCTTCGGGCAAGAGTATTTAATGTTGTGCCCTTTTCCACGGTAACAAGCTCAGAAAACGGAATGGCTGTTCCTAATGGGGTCGGTACCTCCATCGCCAAAATCTCATCTATTGATTTAGGCATTGCAGCTTCTTGTTCATGCTGGACGATGACATCAAGGGTTGTTCCGTCCTTTTCGACGGTTGTGATCAAATCCTTTGAATGGTCCGGACTTAACATCATGATGAGCTGACCGGTTGTTAAGCCGTACTTCATCAATTCATCCTGTTCCGTCCTGAACGTATACTCAATGTAAGGATCCTCGTTGCTGGACGTTACTTTCTCAAGGCCATCATTCTTTTTTAAAACGTCTTCAGCCAGTTTGACCGATTTATTCAGTTTGTTCAGGTCCTCACTGTAGAGAGCGTAACTGACTTCATTAGAGTTCGCAGCCATTGAAGTGAAATTCTGGCTCTTCCATGTGCCGGATTGGCCGATATTCGTTACATACTCTTCAATCTCTTTCCGTACTTCCGGGAAGTTTTCCATTTCCGGATCAAAAATGAGGTACATCAAAGCCCCGTCTCCGGCTCCGCCCATCATCGCCGCCATCGGATCGCCACTTTCCGTCACGGAAATTTGGACAATATCAATATCGTCGCGCTTCAACATTTTATCTTCGACCAGTTGCACGTTCTTCAGAATATCTTCCTTCAGTTCACCGGCCCCGGGTGTATAGGTTAAGTACATGACCTTGTCTTCTTCACTGCCAAGGAAACTGAACCCGATGATTGGCATAAGCGCCAAGCTGCCTCCCAGCAAAACAAGGGCAATCAGTGAAGTGATGACTTTATGGTTCAGAGTCTTTTCGAGTACTCCCTTATACCATTTTGCCAGTTTTCCTGCTTCCTTATGGCTCTTTTCCGTTTTCTCACCATATAATTTCTTCTTAAATAAAGTGTGGGATAAGGCAGGGACAACTGTAATGGCAATCAAGAGAGAAGCCCCGAGCGCAAATGTCATTGTCAACGCAAACGGCGCAAACAGCTCGCCAACCATGCCGCCAACGAAAATGAGCGGGGCGAATACAGCTACTGTCACCAATGTCGATGATAAAATCGGCTTGAACATCTCAATAGTCGACTCTCGAATCAGCGCGCGGCCGTTCAGCTCTTCATCTTTTAAATGCAACCGCCTATATATATTTTCCACAACGACAATTGAATCATCGATGACACGGCCAATCGCCACTGTGATCGCACCAAGCGTCATAATATTCAACGTAATATCAAGCCAGTTTAGCAGCAATAGTGCCATCAAGATCGAAACCGGAATAGAGATGATGGAAATGATCGTCGACTTTACATCCCGCAGGAATAAAAGAATGATTAATATCGCAATTAAACCGCCAAACAGCGCTTTTTCAACCATCGTAAAGATGGCATCCTCAATCGGTTTTCCTTGGTCCAATGTTACATCAATTATCAAACCATCAACCTTTTTCTTTTCCTCTTTAACGAGCTTCTTCACACTGTCAACAACATCCACTGTGTTTGCTTGCTGCTCCTTGACGATTTGAATGGCAACCGCATCTTTCCCGTTTGTCCTTGAAACAGACTTCACCTTGCCGACTGTTTTGACTTCGGCAATATCACTCAGCTTTACAAATGGCGCTGGATTGGCTGTGGAAGGAGTGACCGGGATCAACATGTTCTTCAATTCATCGACTGTCATGAACTTGCCATCAATTGAGACTGCCTGCTTGCCCTCATCAAACTCATAAAGCCCTAAAGAAACGGCAACATTGCTGGCCTGAATCATTTGTTTTACTTTATCTTCGGTCAAGTCAAGCTCTTCCATTTTCGCTTCGTTATACGTAAGATTAACTTCTTCAATATGCTGTCCGGTTATGGAAGCAGAGGCAACACCGTCAAGCTTCTCGATTTTTGGCACAATACTTTCTTCAACTGTTGAAGTTAACTCAACGATATCCTCTTTGGAACTGCTCACACTTAACGCCGCAACAGGCATCATATTCATGCTAATGGCCGTTATGTTCGGTTTTTCCGCCCCTTCCGGCAGCTTCACCGCATCAAGAGCCGATTGCAAGGCGCGTTTTGCCTCGTCCATATCAATTCCATATTCATATTCAACCTGGATATTGGACATATTGGAGTAGGAATTGGAGTACACCGCTTTTACATTTTCGAGCCCTTCTACCGCTTTCTCAATCGGCATTGATACTTCTTCCATCACTTTTTCAGGGGTTGCCCCCGGATAAACATCCATCACCATTAGGTAAGGAATCGAGATATTCGGAATTGTCTCCATGTTCATCCGTGTGCCTGAATAAATGCCTGATGCCGTTATAATAATGGTCAGCAGCCAGACTGCCAATTTATTTTTTATAACAAAATTAACTAAACCTTTCACCTTTACACCCGCCCTAAATTGACTTGTTAAACTCAATTATTTATACTAATGACTAACCAGTCAATTGTCAACAGATGAAAAAACAGGAGCGTAAAAGACAATGTTGAAAAGACAATTAATTATGGAGAAGGCCTCTGAGCTTTTTGCGGAAAAAGGCTTTGAGGCGACTTCTATCCAGCAAATCACTGATCACTGCGGTATTTCAAAAGGTGCCTTCTATTTATCTTTTAAATCAAAAGATGAATTGGTTGTCGCTTTAATTGATCATTTTATGATGCAAATGATTTCAACGATTGACCACATAGTCAGAAACACGCCTGACGATCGGCTGCTCTATGAATTTTATTATGCGATCTATCATACTTTTCAAAAGCACTCCGATTTCGCAAAAATATTGATTAAGGAGCAGGCGCATACTTTTAATAATGAGCTCATGGTAAAAATGAGTTATTATGACAAAGTAATGGAAAATCTAATCTTATCGATGATTGAACGCCTCTATGGTGATGAGGCCAAACAAATTAAGTATGATTTGATTTATTGTATAAAAGGCTTCATGAATACGTATTCTCAGTTGTTCATTTTTTATAACGTGCCAATTGATTTGGACACATTAGCCAAGTCGCTTGCGGAAAAGACAAACCTCATCGCCAAACATGCCGGCATTCCGTTTATCACCAAGGATTTAGCTTTTATGTTTAACCAGCCCAAAAATGAAGAAGTGACAAAAGAGGCAATTGTGGAAATGATTAAACAAAAAATAGAGGAAATGGAAGACTCTATTGAAAAGGAATCGTTAATTTTGCTTAAGCGGGAGTTGTTAGAACCTTCCTTAAGCCGGGCTATCGTGAAAGGCTTGATCGAAAACCTTCAAAGCCACTCTCATTGCCAATGGATTTCTTATTTGCTTCGCAAGCAATTTCAATTTTAAAAGGCAGCAGGAGGCTCTACTCCGGCTGCCTTTTTTTGCAAAAAATTCATTTACTTCCGTACGGGGGTGGCTTTCACACCCAGCCTCTGTACATGGAAGCTTCGGCCATTTTCCTAACGCCTTCCATATATGCGGCCAATCTCATATCCAGCCGTCTCGTTTCCGCCGATTTATAGATCGTGTTGAATGCGCCGGTCATTTTCGCGCGCAGTTTCTCCTCAGCTTCTTGAAGCGGCCAGTACATCCCCTGCCTATTCTGCACCCATTCAAAATAAGAAGCAATGATTCCACCAGCTCCAGCAAGAACATCAGGAACAAGCAGAATGCCGCGATCAGTCAAGATCTTGGTCGCTTCAAGAGTTGTTGGACCTCCCGCCGCTTCCACTATTATAGATGCCTTAATATTATGGGCATTTTGTTCAGTGATTTGTTTTGAAACCGCGGCCGGAACGAGAATATCGCAGTCCTGTTCCAATAGTTCAGCATTCGTGATTGTCCCCTCAAAAAGGGAAGTCACTGTTCCGAAGCTGTCCCGTCTGTTCAGCATATAATCGATTGGAAGCCCATCCGGGTCGTAAAGTGCGCCATAAGCATCGGAAACGCCAACTACTTTGGCGCCTGCATCATGCATGTACTTCGCCAAATAACTGCCGGCATTCCCAAAGCCCTGGATAATGACCCTGGATCCTTTCATCCGCAGCCCCTTTTTCCTTGCAGCTTCCTCCACGCATATCGCGATTCCGTAACCGCTGGCTTTTTCGCGGCCCTCGGAGCCACCGAGCACAAGAGGCTTACCCGAAATAAAACCGGAGGAATCAACTCTTTTTATCTTGCTGTATTCATCCATCATCCAGGCCATGATTTGTGAATTTGTGAATAAATCAGGGCCTGGGATATCTTTCGATGCCCCCGCAATTTGCGAAATCGAACGGACATAGCCCCTGCTCAACCGTTCGAGCTCTCCAAGACTCAGCCTTCGCGGATCACAAGTAACTCCGCCCATGCCGCCGCCAAATGGCAAATCGGCCACCCCACATTTTAAGCCTGCCCATATGGCGAGCTCTTTCATGTTATCTGGATTTACACCGGGATGGAAGCGGATGCCACCCTTATACGGACCGGCAGCATGATTATGCTGTGCCCGGTATCCTGTAAATACTTTATAGGAGCCATCATCCATCCTGACCGGAATTCTGACCTCCAATAATAAGGCCGGCTCCTTTAACAGCTCGAACATATCATTGTTGAAACCGAGCTTTTCTAGGGCCTCTTTAATAACTTCCTGCGTTGGCTCAAGCATGATTGGACTCCCCCTGCCTCTTCCGTTAAAGCGGGTCCGGCTCCAGATTCACAATTATTCCAATACCTTTTGAATGCGTTCAATCGCCCAATCCAGCTCTTCTTTTGAAATCACAAGCGGAGGAGCGAAGCGGATGACTGTTTCATGGGTTTCCTTGCAAAGCAAGCCATCCTCTTTCAGTTGCTCACAATATTTACGGGCAGGCTCTGTTAGTTCAACTCCGATAAACAAGCCTTTACCGCGGACTTCTTTTATTCTTGGATTGGAGATTTCTTTTAGTTTTTCCATAAAATACTCGCCAAGCTCCAGTGACCGTTCTGCAAGTTTTTCATCAACAAGTACATCAAGCGCAGCAATTGAAACCGCACAAGCCATCGGATTGCCCCCAAATGTTGAACCGTGTGATCCAGGATTGAATACACCAAGTATATCTTTGTTCGCAACGACGCAGGAAATCGGGAAGACTCCGCCGCCCAAGGCCTTGCCCAGGATATACATATCAGGCTCGACACGTTCCCAATCACAAGCAAACATTTTGCCAGAACGGGCCAGACCAGCCTGGATTTCATCGGCGATGAACAATACGTTCTCTTCCTTACACAGATCAGATGCTTGCTTCAGGAATCCGTCCGGAGGAATAATGATTCCCGCTTCCCCTTGAATTGGTTCAATTAGGAATGCCGCGGTGTTCGGTGTGATCGCAGACTTGAGTGCATCAAGGTCGCCATAAGGTATAAGCTTGATGCCTGGAAGCATCGGACCAAAGCCTCTTTTATATTCTTCTTCAGATGAGAGCGAAACCGCTGTCATTGTCCGGCCGTGGAAATTGCCAATGCAGGCAATGACTTCCGCCTTGTTTTCCTCGACGCCTTTTACAAAATACGCCCAGCGCCTTGCAGCCTTGATCGCTGTTTCAACCGCTTCCGCTCCTGTATTCATCGGAAGAGCCATTTCTTTGTTTGCAAGTTTGCAAACCCTTTCATACCACGGACCGAGCTGATCGTTATGGAACGCGCGTGAAGTAAGTGTGACACGATCCGCCTGATCTTTCAGCGCTTGAACGATTTTCGGATGGCGGTGCCCTTGATTGACAGCGGAATAGGCACTTAACATATCCATATATTTATTGCCTTCCGGATCCTCGACCCAGACCCCTTCCGCTTTCGCAATAACGATTGGCAGCGGATGATAGTTTTGTGCACCATATTTTTCTGTCTGTTCAATGACATCCTGCGTTTTTGTTGTATGTACCAATGAAAATCCCTCCAGTTTCTGGGTTCGGATTTCTTCCTCTCCCGTAGATAGTAAAATATACTGAAAAATCACAGTTACCTCTATTGTACATAAGAGGAAAATATTTTACATAACAATTTGGGAGGAAATCATGAAAGTTTTGAATTTTGATGCCATATACCTAAATTGTTGATTGGAACGGGAGTCAACCACATGTTATTCCCGACAGAGTCCATTCCCATTTGCTACATCTTCCAACTTCTCAAATAAAAAGGCCCGTCTCTTTTCAGAGCGGGCCTCAATTGAACATTATTTATTAATTTCTTCCTTCTGGGACTGGTCAATCCATTCCTGAAGCTTTTCCTTCAAGGTATTGAATCCCTGCTGCTGTTCGGCTTCAGGCATAATCGCTGCTGCCTGGCGTTTCGGCCGTGGCTTTCTGACTCTAGGTTGCTGGGCAGGAGTTTCTTCAGTCGCGCGAATCGACAGGCTGACTTTGCCCGCTTCCTCATCAACGGAAAGAACCTTGACCTTTACCTCGTCGCCAACTTTTAAAAATTCACTTACATCTTTTACATAACCGTGCGTGATTTCAGAAATATGGACAAGCCCCTGTACATTACCATCAAGCGCAACGAAGGCTCCATAAGGCTGGATCCCAGTTACCTTACCAGTCAGGACGCTGCCTGTTTCAATTTTTTCAGACATATGAACAACTCCTAAGTTTTATACGTTTTTTCCCTTTTATACGCAATATAAAATTATATCACAGTTGGATTAATAATTCAATGTTATTTGGGAGCTTGATTCATTACTATCCGTATTCCACCTAAAGAAGCATGGTAAACGCGAATGCAAGATATGTCTGGGAATGGTTGGCATTTCGGTAACACAATTTTCGGAATTCTCTCGGGCGTCCTACCTTCCAAGTGGTAAAATGAAAGTGGTAGACCATATTCATAGGGGGGTGATTTCAATGAGCACGATTGGTGAGAACATTCGCGCGGGCAGGAAACTGCGGTCGATGTCGATTGAAGAACTGGCCAGGAAAGCACGGATTGGCGTGCATACAATTGAACAATATGAAAACGGCGAGAAAATCCCGGTTGTCCAGACAGTTTTAAAAATCAGCACCGTTCTTGACATACCTGCTTCCGAACTGCTCGAAAATGCTTATCAGCCCAATGCCGCAGGTCTTGACTATGAACTCGAGCAGCTAGTCAAAGAAATTGGCACGAAGCGGGCAAAAATGATTTTACGAAAAGCAAAAGAAATTCCCGAGGAGGAGTTTCTGAAGGCAATGGACATGCTTCATTAAAATCAATAGATGAATACTACACCATCGCAGGCCAACGGGCTTGCTTTTTTTATTTACATTTTTAATTAGACTGTTGATTTTAGTAACAATATCCCTCAATGATGAAGCAGTAGAACCGTCCCGCTGCCTCACTCTGATTAGTAGGTGGGTTAAAAAGGTATATACTAGGAGTAGAGTTTTTATGATGGAGGGTATTATGAGTCGGACTGCTGTGGCAACGATTGTGAAGATCAATGGGATTGATGTGTATTACGAGTGGTATCCTTCTAGGGACGGGGTGCGGACGATTGTGCTGCTCCATGGGTTTTTGTCTTCGGCGTTCAGTTTTCGAAAACTCGTTCCCCTCTTGAACAGGGATTACAATGTGCTGACAGTTGACTTGCCGCCATTCGGCAAAAGCGGCAAATCAGCAGGATATGAATATTCGTATAAGAACATTGCAGCCACGGTTATTGCGCTGCTGGGCGAGTTGAACATTGAGAACCCGATATTGGCCGGCCATTCAATGGGTGGCCAGTTTGTGCTCAATATGATTACCCTTCAGCCCTCTTTAACGGACAAAATTATTCTTTTTTGCAGTTCCGGCTATTTAAAACCTCCTGGCCGCCTGCTTTCATTTGGGAGCCGGCTGCCTCTTTTCCACCTCGCTGTGAAACGGTGGCTTGTCCGTTCGGGGGGAGTTAAGGAAAATTTAAAGCTTGTTGTCCATGACCAATCGATGATTGATGAAGAAATGCTTCGGGGCTATATGCAACCGTTTTTAAGCAAGCAGATGTTCCACGGGATCGGAAGGCTGATTCGGGATCGGGAGGGGGACCTGCCGCCAGAAGCTTTGCAAAAAATTGACACGCCTTGCCTGTTGATTTGGGGAGAATATGACCAAGTCGTGCCGGTCGCTGTCGGCAAAAGGCTGCAAGGCGACCTGAAAAATTCCCAGCTTATCATCCTCAAAAATACCGGGCACCTCGTACCCGAAGAGCGGCCGGAAGAAGTTTATAAGCATATGAAAAACTTTTTGGAGGGGTAAGTTTTTTTGAGGGAAGAGAGATTCGGACTCTTGGACAGCTTTTGAGGCCCCAAGAGTCCGAATACAATCAATTTTGCCAAAATAGTTTAGGCCACCGGCCACCAGCCTACAAGGAGCAGGAGCCTTGGTTTTTTATGGACAGCAGTTTTTCAGCAACTGAGAGGCATTCCTTGAAGGGAATTACCTGCTCAAAGGAGAAATCATAAATGGATTGGAGTCTTGCCGCCAGCTGGTTGGCGTCATTCAGCTCACGAACAGCTTGGATCGCATCCGCAATCTCTGGATCATAAGAGCCTCCGCCGATGCGGAATGGATCCCAATTGTTTAATTCATCGGCCATAAGAAGATTCATCAAAGAAGTTTCCATACAATCACCCGTAAAGTTTTGAAGTCATTTTATTTTATCACGAATAATGCATGAAAAAAATTCTGTTGTCCGGAGGTTTCGCATGAATTTTGATGAAAGAATAAGCCGTCTAAATACAGCTTCCGTTAAATGGGAGTTGACCAAGGAGATTTACGGGACTGATGATGTTTTGCCAATGTGGGTGGCCGATATGGATTTCAAGCCACCGCAGGAGCTCCTTGATACCATTAAAGCCAGGGTTGACCACGGGATCTTCGGCTATACATTTGTTCCACCTTCTGTTCATGAATCGATCAGCGGCTGGCTCAAGAGCCGGCATGGCTGGGAAATACGCCATTCATGGATTTTGTTTGCAAACGGTGTGGTCCCGTCTATTAGTATTGCCATCCTGGCATACACAAAGCCTGGTGACAAAGTTCTCATTCAGCCGCCTGTCTACAATCCGTTTTTTGAAATGACCGAACTGAACGGCAGGACAGTCGAATCATCCCCGCTGCTTCTAAAGAACGGCCGATATGAAATTGATTTCACCAGCTTTGAAGAGTCCTTGAAAAAAGGCTGCAGGCTGTTTCTGCTTTGCAATCCACATAATCCTGGAGGTATGGTGTGGACAAAAGAGGAGCTTAAGAAGATGGCGGATTTATGTGTAAAGCATGATTGCCTCATACTCGCAGACGAAATCCATTCTGATATTCTTTTAAATGGCCGCCGCCACATCCCGATAGCTAGCCTTGGCAAAGACATTGCGGACAGAACAATTACGTGCGTTGCTCCTAGCAAAACCTTTAACCTTGGCGGCATCCAAGTATCTGCTGCCATTATTACGAACTCGGAGCTGCGCGACAAATTCCATGCAGTGCAAAAAATGCAGGGATTTTTCGCGCCAAATATTTTCGCCACGATTGCGATTGAAGCTGCTTACAAGCATGGAGCCAAGTGGCTTGCCTCCCTCATCGCCTATATCGAGGAAAATGTTAGAATATCAAAGGAATTCATTGCGGAAAGCATTCCTGAAATTAAGCTAGTTGAACCGGAAGGCACCTATCTGCTTTGGCTCGATTGCCGTGGGCTTGGACTGTCCGATGAGGCCTTGCAGGAAAGACTAATTAAAAAGGGCAAGCTCGCCCTTGAACCGGGAGCTAAATATGGTCATGGCGGAGAAGGCTTCGTTCGCATGAACATCGCCTGTCCAAAAGAAATGCTTATTGACGGCCTAACGCGGCTGAAAGTAGCGCTTAGCTAAAGAGGATTGGTTCATCACACTGTCACAATACAATTACTAGTTGCTATTGTTCAGCTGACACCAACCTCCATACGAAAAAGCCGGCCCCATAAGGAGCCGGCTCAATTACATTATTGGTTTCTTTTCATAAACGTTTCTGTCAGGATAGGGACAATCTGCTTTTTCCTTGATACAACACCTTTTAGGATAGCCGTATTGTCAACGAGCGCGACATTGTACGCCTGTTCGATTGCTTCAACATCACGGCCGACTGCCAAGGCAACTGAATCGCTTGTAAGAATATCGGTTACGACAAGCAAAAACAAATCAAGCCCCTTTTCCTCGACAACCGACGACAGTGCCGCCTGCAGCTCTGCTTTCCTGCTCATCACATCGTTCGGGTCTACAGCATTCACCTGGGCAATCTCAACTTTGCTGTCTCCCATCTGGAATTCTTTCGCGTCTAGGGAAATCAGCTGCTCAATTGTTTTATCGCTTAAGTCAGCACCAGCCTTCAACATTGCAAGGCCATAGGTCTCCACATTGACTCCCGCGATTTCAGCAAGTTCAGCCGCTGCGTCGACATCCTCCTGAGTGCATGTAGGCGATTTGAACAGCAGGGAGTCGGAAATGATAGCCGACAGCATTAACCCTGCAATGGCTTTATCTATTTCGACGCTTTTTTCCTTGTAAATTTTATTCAGGATCGTTGCAGTGCAGCCAACCGGCTCAGCCCTATAGTAGAGCGGGCCGCTTGTTTCAAAATTAGCAATCCTATGGTGGTCAATGACTTCAAGAATTTCCACACTGCCAATATCATCAACACTTTGCTGCCTCTCATTATGATCGACAAGGATCACTCCAGCCGCTTCACCGGAAACCTTTTCCACAAGGCGCGGTGCTTCAACCCTAAACGTTTTCAGTGCATGGGCAGTTTCACCGTTTATATCCCCAAGACGGACAGCTTCCGCATCCACCCCAAGCTTCTTTTTTAATTCTGCATAAGCAATCGCCGAACAAATTGAATCCGTATCAGGATTTTTATGTCCAAAAACTAAAACCTTATTCATTGTACAATCTCTCCTTGCAGGTATATGAAATGATTTGCCTCAATCATTTTACCAGTTCTATCTCTTTTTTTCTAATCCCCCTTTTAAATCGGTTTTATTCTTTTATTTTTCTTAAACAGGGAGTTATCCGGTGACTTTGAGGGCAGAATAAAACGCAATCATCCACACGGGGAAAAGAAGTGTTTTACAGTGGTTTACAAAAATTCATCACAATACCGGGTGCCAAAAGGAAAGAAAGCAAAGTACTCAGGTGTCGAGGCATCTTATGAATATACAACAGGAAATGAAATCGGTCTTGAAGAAAAATCCACTCAACAGGAACAGAAGACAGGCCGCAGGTAACAGTCTTATGAACATTCAACCAATAAAAAGGAAACAGCCGTTTAGCTGTTTCCTTCCGATTCGTCTTTTTTCATGAGCCGGTCCTCAAGTTCCTTTGCTTTCATGGCCTCTTTTTTAGAATTACGCATGATCAGCCACATCATGACGGCTGCCCCAACCATGAAAACTAAAACCCACATTGCTGCTGGGATATATTCTGATTTATCATCCGGAAAATAGAGGTTCAATGCCATGATTAATGAATCCATTTTCGTTACTTCCTCTCTCCCCTGATTTCACTTGTAGTATACCACACCAGCCACTGGCGGGCGCCAATTATGATTTTCCATTGAAATAGGAGCTTATTTCAATATCTTGATATCCTTAATCACAACATCCTTTATAGGCTTGTCCTCGTTCGGTTTGTCTTTATGGGTTTCAACCTCGGCAATTTTATCGACAACATCCATTCCTTCAATGACCTGCCCGAATACAGTGTGCTTGAAATCAAGCCAAGGAGTGCCGCCCTTTTCATATGCAGCAACAGCTTCTTCTGGATAACCCGCCGACTGCAACTGCCCTTTCATGCCCTCATCCATCGTTTTATTCTGGACGATGAAGAATTGGCTGCCGTTTGTATTGGGTCCGGAATTAGCCATCGATAAGGCCCCCCGGAAATTCAACAGGTGCTCCGAGAATTCATCCTCGAACGGTCCGCCAAAGGCACTTTCGCCACCACGCCCGGTACCCTCGGGATCACCGCCCTGAATCATGAAATTGTTAATGACCCTATGGAAAATCATGCCGTCGTAATAATCCTTTTCACTCAATTTAATAAAGTTATCAACAGTTTTCGGCGCGAGTTCTGGAAATAGCTTTATTTTTATGGAACCCATCGATGTCACCATTTCGACGAGCCGTTCATTTTCGGCCACTTCGTCTGACAGCTGTGGGAATCCCTTTACTTCAGCGGCTTGTTTTTTCTCATCTTTAACCGTTTCTTCTTTTGGAGTGTTCCCTGCTCCAGTATTTTTTTTGTCCCCCGCTTGATCGCCCGGTGTTCCGCATGCGGATAATAGGAGCATAGCGCCTGCCAAAGACGCGATTATTTTCTGTTTCATCCAAAATCCCTCCATTTTTTTCTGATGTAACCGATTCCGTAAGCTTTTGCACTTTGTTTTTCCATGTTTTTCATTCATAATCATAAGCAACAAGTCTATTTTTTGCAAAAAGGAGTGATTGGTTTGCCTGATTTTCAAAAAGGCGAGATTGTGACCGCTATTTATAAAACAGGAAAATATATAGGCGAATTTGTTGAAGAGCGGCCGAATGGCATGCTTGTCAGGGTTCTGGCCGTAATGAAGCATCCAATGCAGGGCGATCTCCACCACCCAAAGGATGCGGAGGTTGGCTTTTTCCATGAACGCCGGGCATTGGCCTTCCGGGAAGGCGCAATGATTCCAAAGCAGATGGTGAAGAAATATGAGGCGCAAGTTCCTGATTATCAGGAATCTTTGAGAGAGGCGCTTGGCAAAATGAAAACCGAACTTGAAAACGAGTCCGGGCCTTGGGCAGAAATGAGCCTCCGCAACATCGAAACACTTGATAAGGAGTACTTTAGATAAGCACATAAACGGAGGCTGACAACCCTCAGATGAAAACATCTGCCCTAAACAGATTTCAACTGATATCGCCCTAAAAACACAAAGGCCAAATCACATGATTGTGACTTGGCCTTTTAAACGAATTCATTCAAGAGCTTTGAAAAATCAACTCTGTCGCCAATCGTTGTCGGCTTCGGTTTTTCCAGATACCGTTTATCCTTCTCGACAAGCTTGAATATATTATATGTTGTTAGGGCATCATCAAGGGCCCGATGGTGCTTTCCTGTCCCCTCTTTGCCGTACTCCTGGACAGCTTTCCAAAGCCCCGTCTGGTTTTTGTCACCGAAGAACCGCTTGTACTCCATCGACAAATCAATTTCCTTTCCTTTTAAAGGAAACAGAAGTCCTGCGGCAGCGCAATTTTGCCTAAGCACCTTCATATCCATGTTTCCCCATGTAACAATCAAGTTATCCTCGTTTCTGCCCAATTCTTCGAAATACTTGACGAGTTCCACAAAAGGAATGCCTGAATCAATCTGCTGCTGGGTAATATGTAGGAATGATTTGCAACGTTCGGTCAGAATCGGAAAATGGGCTGGTACGACATAGGTCGAAAATTGTGACTGTATTTTATTATCAATCACCGAAACGACTCCGGCTTCTATGATTTCAGGAAAAAACCCTCTTGCCCTGCTGTTCCGCTCGGGCATTGTAAATTCAAAATCAATAAACAAGTGCTGCTTTTTTGCTGACAACCCATCCACTCCTCCCCCCTGCGCTCGTACTACATTATATAGAGGAACATGTACAAATAATTGTGCGTGTGCTCATTATTAAAATATTTCTTTTTATTATAGCATGGAAACACAAAAGTTTTTTAAATTTTTTAACAATATTTCCCCGCGAAAATCAGTTTTTAAAGAGAAGCACCCAAAAGAAAAAGACAGCATGCAGCTGCCTTATTTTGTTAACTTCAAAACAGCCATTGTACACCTGGAGACACAGATGAGTTTCCCTTCCTCATCCGATATTTTGATATCCCAAACTTGGGTCGACTTACCCTGGTGCAAAACGGTCGCAACTGCTTTGACCGTACCATCTTTAACTCCCCTGATGTGGTTTGCGTTTATTTCAAGCCCTGCCACGGATTCGGTCTCCTGGTCAACAAGTTCATAAGCCCCAATACTGGCCACCGTTTCCGCAAGCGCGACCGAAGCACCACCGTGCAAGATCCCAAACGGCTGGCGCGTCCTTTCGTCGACGGGCATCGTTGCCTCAACCCGTCCCTTTTCCAAAAGGGTAATGTCAATTCCCAGATTTTCAATCATCGTATTTCCTACTTCCACCTTTATCCCCGCTTTCTACGTAAAATATTTAGCGTTAATAATATTTCAACTGCTAATACTATGTATGTCCAGAATTAAACCTGGGACAAAATTCGAATGAGGTGAGCGTGGATGAATCAATTCAGGGAAGGGCTGATTCCGACTATTCTCGGCTCAGCTGTCACTGCTGCAGGCTATGCGATGACACGGAACAACGGAGTCAACAAAACAGTTGCCAATACTGTGCTTGGCTTCGGACTGGCGCACGTCGTTCTCGGAGCAATCGACCTATTCGAACACCGCAGGGAAATGTAACTGGACTTTGGCAGGCCGGCATTAATCCGGGCTGCCTTTTTGAATGGCAGAAAGCTTTGTCGGCACGAAGTGATCGTCCTCCGAAGCTTCCCTTATTTTATTTTTGCGGAAAAATTTAAAAATTGCAAATAAGAATACGATGAAAAGGATCGTAATGAGTGAAAGCTCCCCAGAAAAGTTAGGGCTAATGTGCTCTCCAAAAAGGTATCCTGCCGAAAACATGATGAAAAGCCATAATGTTGCACCGCTATAAGCAAATAAAATGAATTTCCTGAACGATAGCTTGCTGAACCCATACAGAAAAGGAATAATGGCTCTTACGCCAGGAACGAAATAACTAATTGACAAGGAAAAGGCATGGTATTTATCCATCAGCCTCAAGGAGGAAGTTATTTTTTTTGAAAAGCGCTTCTTTTTAGCAAAAAATACAAGCAGCGGCCTTCCAATCAATCTGCCGAGGAAATAACTTGTACTAACAGCAACAAGTACGCCCGCAAGCGTTGTAAAAAAAATAGGCACAACATTAGATGGTGTTTTCGAAGCGGCCATCCCGATTGTCATCATGATGATTTCGTTTGGCAACGGCAAGGTAGTGGAACCAATAAGAATCCATAAAAACAAACCGGCATATTCGCCATTTTTCAATATATCTAAAAGAAAATCAAATTCCATCCTTATTCCTCCCTTGCCACTGTTTCCTATTTTCCCATTCCCCTTTTCTGGAATCGGCAATCCTTTGGCCAACAGTATACATGCATAACATACATCATATATATGAGAGGAATTGCTTTTAAACGATTAAGACTGCTGAATCTTTTTTGCAGGGTATCTCACTATTTTCTAAAGGGATGTGGATATATGTACTATCATCGCTATCCTTACCAAAGCGGACGTGTTACTCCCCACCCGGGGGTTTTTCCTTCAGTCAATCCCGATCGGTTCATGTCTTCTGCGAGAGCATTAAGACCGGCACTTGCAGAGGCGGGGATATTGGCAAATAAAATTGCAGGCTCGAGGGACTTTTCAAAACAGATTATGGATGCTGCCCAACAGTCAAAGCCGGACGCCGTGAGGAGGTTGATTGTTTCGGCTGGCATTAGAAAAAATGTCCAAATAACATATAATCCTGACGGGGTAACAATCGACCTTGCCGAACAGGGCTGCTGTAAAGTTTCTCTATCGATGAGATGGCGTTAATCCTCCCATTGAAAGCCCCTCCCAGAACGAGATGTATATTTTAATAGTATCACACTAAAGTCGCTTTATAAAAAGAGAAGGCTGTGCCAATTAGGTCAGCCCTCTGCTTGGAGGTCAATAAAAAGGGTAGCCGTATCCGAAGCCGTACGGTTGAAAACCTACTGGCGGGTAAAACGGATACGGTGCAAATGGACGGGGAAAGAATAGCGCGCTCCCGAGCACCCCACCCAGCAAGCCGCCAATAAACGGGCCTGCAAAAAAACGCTGTTCCCCTCCGTAATAGGGTTGATTCCTCATATCATACATGCGGGTACCTCCTTCTTTATGCACTTGCCTTCCCTATTTCATATGCAATGCCGGGCATTTCTGAGTGGGCGAAGGCATTATAAAAAAGGTCAAGAACAAAGCCGGAAGTCCCGCAAAAGCTGAGGAGTGAAGCCTCGTTTTGACGGGTAACTTTCCCGACGAAAATACCCCCGGACAAAAGCGTCCAGGAGTATGATTGACAATAAGAATTTTTTTCAAGTTTCTTAACACTTATTTTGCAAGAGGCTCAAATCTTTCTACGAACAAAGCAAGGGTTCTTGTCATGACGCCAGTAGCGCCAGAAGGACCAAGATCACTGGCTTTGGATGATGTTGCCGTACCGGCGATATCAAGGTGGACCCACGGGGTACCTTCTGCAAATTCGCCGACAAACGCACCACCCATGACCGCATGGCCTTCGGAACCTGGAGAATTGTTCAGGTCTGCAATCTTGCTGCCGCGTACACGTTCAAGATCCCTCTCAAAGATGGGCAGTTGCCACATTTGTTCTCCAGCTTCATACGCAGCCTCAAGAACCTGCTCGTAAAGTGCTTCGTTATTTGTCATCGCTCCTGTCGTATGCAGGCCGAGCGCAGTAATGACGCCCCCTGTCAAGGTTGCCACATCAACAAGAACGCTTGCGCCATGGTGCTTTGCATACGTCATGGCATCGGCGAGTACGAGGCGGCCTTCCGCATCCGTGTTCAGCACCTCAATCGTCTTTCCGCTCATCGATGTAATGACATCGTCAGGCTTGAGAGCTTTGCCGCTGATCATATTGTCGGTGGATGGAATGACGGCGATAACGTTTTGCTCCGGCTTCAATTCACCGATAATTTCCATTGCCCCAAGAACCGCGGCTGCTCCGCCCATATCCGACTTCATGCCGACAATGCCGGTCTTCGTCTTAATTGAATAACCGCCTGTGTCAAACGTAATGCCCTTGCCCACAAGCCCGATCGCATCTTCCCATTCTTCTTTCCCCTGATACTTCAGGACAATCATCCGCGGTGGTTCTTCCGATCCCTGATTTACCGCTAGTAAGGCACCCATACCAAGTTTCTTGATTTCTTCAAGACCAAGAATTTCTGTTTCAAAGCCATATTTTTCGCCGAGATCCCGGGCATACTCCGCTAAATCCGCCGCCTTCAGCAAGTTCCCAGGCGTGTTGACAAGGGTCCGAGCCGAGTTCGTTCCCTGTCCATAAGCATAGCCCACCGTCAGCGCTGATCGAATGGCCTCTTCATCCTGGGTACCAGTATAGACAGTCAGGCTTCCTAGTTTCTTTTCAGGCTCGTTCGGCTTTTGCTTGTATCCTTCGAATTGATAGGTTGCAAGTGCTAATGCTTCACTAGCCGCATAAGCTGCATCCTCCGCCTCCAAATCGCCTGTAAGAAATGAATCAAGGAAAAGTGCTGCCTCTTCCTGCTTCGTGGCTTTCAGTGCCTTAAATGCCCTCCCAAGCGCTTCTCGCAGCTTATCAAATGTAAATTCCTTTTCCCGTCCAAGACCGACAAACCAGATTTTTTTTGCGCCTGAATTGCCGAAGCTATGTATTTTGCTAATTTCCTTCAGTTTACCCGAGATATCCCCGCTTTTGGCAAGCCAGTTCAGATGACCATCAAACCTCTCGTCAAGCGGTGTTAGCCCTCCATCAAATTTAATGGGCTTGTCAAACAGCCCTACAATCAAATTTTCATGGCTGGCTGAAAAATCGACTTCAGTTTTTACAGTTAACATGTTCCATCCTCCCTCATGACTATTTTTTAATTATATCGAAAAAAACGGAAATTTCATAACCTTTGACCGAGGTCATTCCTCCAGGTAGAGAAATAGCCGGGGCAGCTCCGGAAGGTTATCTACTTCTTCATAAGTCACCCTATCTATAGAACTTGGGATCAAAGCCTGGCATGCCTCGATGTAAGTAATGACCTTTTCAAGATCAAGCCCCCAGTGCTTCGGCCTATACCCTTGTAAATAATCATTGGCCGTCTGCATCATGACTCTCGCCCCCTTGATATTCCCGTAGCTGTAATGATACAAAGCCACACTCATCTGCAAAAGCCCCTTAAAAAACAGATTCCCCTTCTCTTCCATCCACATATCTTCCAGGAGATCATGGCAAGTATAATAATCACCTTCATTAAAACAAATGAAAAACTCATAGTACTCAGGCGGATAAAACTCCAAACCACTCCCCCCCTTTAAAAACCCCGCGGATTTCTCCTCTCCACAATCATATCGACTTCAGCCTTTATTTACGAGCGCCGGAGTCTTTCAAAAGGCGAGCGGCACAATTTCCTGCGAAACACTAATCAGTCCAAATCCTTAATGACAAAAACTAAAAGCCGACAGTTTGGACTGCCGGCTTTTAATGGTCTCTATTTTTTTTCTGATTTTATGTACTGCTGCCGAAATACTTGCAGTGATTCAGTTTCGTTCATGGCCTTTAGTTCTTTTTCAGTAATTTTCCCATTACCCATTTTGATAATGAACACTTCAACTTTTCTTTTGCCCCATTCCTTAAAAACTTCATCGACTGTATCATAGTAAAGGTCAAGTTTATGGCCTTTAATGGCACTTCCAGTATCCGCTACAACGCCATACCCATAGTCCGGAATAAATAGGACTGTTCCAATTGGAAAGATTCTCGGATCGGCCGCAATGGTGGAAAACAAATCACGCTTTACCTTTACTCCTGAGTATGTAATCCCATAGGCTGGATGGCTTTTATCCTTGCCGGTCGATTCGACTCCTGCCGTATAGCCTGTAGCAATGACAGATTTTTTCTTGTATTGGCTCCAATCGATTGCGTCTTCAAGCTTAGGCGGAGCCCCTGCGACTGCTTCACTTGAAGAAATAAGATGTTCACTTCTAACTGAATGCTTTATTTTCTTAAATGTCAATCCAATTGTTTTCAATTTATGGGCAAAAAAGGTTTGTAAGCTTTCATCAAATACTGGGGCTTCTTGTCCAGATCCAGCGTAGGATACGAGCGTTTTCGCTTCTACACCCGAGATGGATTGGAAAGTGGTCGATAGCGCCAGGATAAATAAAATTGCCATGGCGAATCGTTTAGCCCATGTTTTTATTAGGTTCATAAGTTTTTCACTCCTCCCAAGACAATCTTCCCCAAGTATCAGGAAAATATTCATAAAAGGAGCAAAAAAGTCATTTTACACGGGTAAATTTGCCTATACGGACATAAAAATAGCCTTTTCTACGAAAGAAAAGGCTAGAACATTTGATATCCGTTTTTCCTTAAAAGCCTAATTGCCAGGCCTGCTGCAATCGCCCCGGCCATTCCGCTTGAAAGGATGATAATATCCGCGGATGCGAGTGAACTTAGCTGGTGGCCAAGTTCTGAAAAAGCTTCCCCGCTATTTGTAAAATAGTCAATAAAGCGGACTTCATCGACAATCAATAGGACAACAATCGGATAAATAACCGCCATGACCCATGACATTCTTAGCAGCATATTCAAAAGGAAGCCGATTCCGAAAAATAAAACAAAGAATAATAACATAGAAATAACTAATTCGACAATACTCATGCACTTTCCCCCTCAGGCGCTCTAATCTAGTTTACTTAACGTTCCTGGGGGAGTCAATTAGAAAAGCGCAAGCGCCCGTTTAGCGCCGTATGGACTGGAGGGCCCCGATGGAGATAAAGGAAACACGATGAGCGAAAGCGAATCGATGTTGACTTATCGTAGCGAGGGGATCGAAGTCGTCTCGGCGCTCGGCGCTGAAGCTAGACAAATTTCACACATTCTCTTTTTCAAGAAAAGCCCATCCTGTTTATAAGCCGGGATAAACCAGTCTATTCCTTCCTTTTGCCCGAACCGCCGCAGCAAATACAGGTTTCCGATCCTCCGAGAAGCAGCTGAAAATAACCATTCCCTCCGCAATACATACAATTCTTTGCGTCCGCCTTTTTCATTTTCATTTGAATCTCTCCTTATAAAAACTCAATTTTCTGATAATATAACAGGATTATATGAAAACGAAAAGGAGGATATTCCGTCATCCTCTTTAAAGAAAGCGCATACATAAACGAATTACTTCTATATACTCGTTATTTCAACAGTATACTGAAAATCTTAAACATTTAAACTTGCCATTAGTCTCGTTAGAAAAAAAGTCTATAAGTTGTATACCCAAAATCATTACCAGGGTTCAATCCGCTTTTTCCGGGAATGCTTTGCAAGTTGCCAAGGCCGATTAAGTAATGAATCAGAATTGACGCATCCTTGTCTTCCATCAATTCTTTAGGGCTTAGGTAAGCAACGTCAACAATTTCATTTTCCTGGCGCTTGATGATGCCTCCCTCTTTTGCCTCAAGTAAAAACAGAAGCAAATTGTCGCTGAACTCCGTATTAATCACACCTGTGCGCAGCCCGATTAATCCTTTTACAACACAGTCAAGCCCCGTTTCTTCCTTTACTTCCCTTACAGCCGCTTCATCTGCTGTCTCGCCCTCATCCACAAAGCCAGCGGGAAGGGACCATTTCCCCTTCAGTCCGCCATAGCTCTTTTTTACAACAAGCCACTTGCCCTGCTCGGATATAACAAGGCCCGCAGCGCCAAGCCAGACTTTTCCGCGTTTGTTTGATGCCATTTTAGTTTCCTCCTTTCAAAAAATGCCTATATAGGTTTTTCTTTTTAGGTGAATCTTGGTTGATTTGCGCTTCACAAAGGAAAGCTTCCGAGAAAAATCATCGCAGGGACAGGCGGTTTTTGCCTGTCACGAGGCACTTCGCTTTCCGCGGGGCGTCAGTGGAGCCGAATCCCGCAGGAGTCTTCGTGCCTTCCGCTTCAATCAACCTGCTTCCTTGGCTAATTTGTGTAAAAATTAAGTTTAACGTATATATATTTACATCTTATATGTATTTTTGCGTAGAAATTTGACTAAACCATATAACGAAGGGGCAGATTGCTCTGCCCCTCAGTCATTACAGTATATTAAATTTTCCTTTTTTCAAAACAAGTCCTGCTCCTCCAACTAGGTAGAGGGAGCGGTTATCAATGACCTTCTTCATGATTGAAGCTTTGCCGCCTGTAAGCTTTTTGCCGTAAACAACGCCAATGGCATCATCTTCACCGAGTGAGCAGACTGTGCCTTTAATATCCGGCACAAAATTCTCAAGCTCTGCCTTGCCACGGACAAGCGCGGTAAGATTTTTCGCAACGACTTCCCCTTGCTGGATAGCAATTTGCGCAGTTGGCGGATAAGGCCTGTTGATTTCTTCATTAATCACCAGTGAGCAGTCGCCAATGATGAAAACATCTTCAAAACCGGGAACCCGGAGATCCGGCTGTACCTTTACACGGCCCCTCATCGCTTCAAATCCTGATTTTTCAATAACAGAGTTACCGCGGATACCGGCTGCCCAAACAACTGTTTCGGCCTTGATTTCCATCGTTTCGTTCTCGCCTTTCGAAACAATGATTCCTTCAGGTGTGCACTCTTTAATTGCGGTTCCAATCATAAATTCCACGCCTTTTTGTTCAAGGACGGCAACAGCGTAATCAACCAATTCAGGATCGAATCCGGGCAGGACTGTTGGAGCAGCTTCAACACAAATCACACGGACTTTATTGAAATCAACATCATATTCCTGACAAAGTTCCGGAATTCTGTTCCCAAGCTCGCCTAGGAATTCTATGCCGGTGAAGCCAGCTCCGCCGACAACAATCGTCAAACGCTCGTCTTTCTTTTCTTCCTCAATATTATATGTTGCGAACTGGTACTCGATATGCTCTCGGAGTTGGCGCGAGGAATTGACGTTAGTAATCCCAAATGCGAATTCCTTCAGGCCTTTTATTCCAAATGTTTCAGGCTCGCCACCTAGTGCAACCACTAAATAGTCATAGTTGATTTCGCCGTTCTCGAGAACGACTTTCTTTTCTTCTTTGTTGATTTCCATAACAGTCCCCTGAACGAAATCAACTTTATGACGATCGATGACGCTTGTAATGTCATAGCGAACACGGTCATGATGAAGTGTCCCTGCAGATGCTTCGTGAAGCCAGGTGGTTTCGTAATGATAATCATTTTTGTTTACCAATACGACCTCCGCTTCATTTACACCAAGCTGTTTTTGCAGGCGCACCGCTGTAATGAGCCCGCCGTAGCCGGCCCCAAGGATAACAATTTTAGGGATTCTCAACGCAATCACTTCCACCTTTACAATATTTTTATTCCTTGCGCTTAGCATTTGCTTTAGCTGGACCATATAGTAAAACAAAATTCAATTGAATTTTGGATTCTGCTATAGCAGCTGAAAGCAACGGAAAAGATTGTGATTTTGTTCACGATATTAGTCAAAAAAATGTGCTGATTTTGTCACAATTTAGTAACATTATTTCCATATCCCATCTTATTCTTTTTCCAATTTATTTTCAAGGAAATTATTGATTTTCCTTTCTGCTTTCAAAATATTCTATAATTCAGTCTTTTCCTTTTCCCTATTTAAAGAGTATTTAAGCAAAAAATGGGAAACATAAAATATTTATTTTCCTTTCCCTTATTTTTTACAGGGAATGGCTTGTATTGGCAAAGTTGTGGTATGATAATGTGTGGACTACCTTTACTACTTTGCTGGGGGGATACACAGTGCAAGAAGAACAAAAGGTTTATGATATTACGATCATCGGGGGAGGGCCTGTTGGCCTGTTTACAGCTTTTTACGGAGGTATGAGACAGGCTTCGGTAAAGATCATCGAGAGCCTTCCGCAGCTGGGCGGCCAGCTGTCAGCGCTTTATCCTGAGAAATACATATATGATGTGGCCGGATTTCCAAAAGTCCGCGCACAGGAATTGGTTGATAACTTAAAGGAGCAAATGGCTAAATTCAATCCTGACGTTGCGCTTGAGCAATCAGTTGAAAAAGTTGAAAAACAGGCCGACGGTATTTTCAAGCTCACAACCAATAAAGAAACACATTTTTCAAAAACCGTCATCATTACTGCAGGAAATGGCGCATTTCAGCCACGCAGGCTTGAACTTGAAAGCGCTTCGAAATATGAGGGGACAAACCTTCATTATTTCATTGATGACCTGAACCATTTTGCCGGGAAAAAAGTTGTTGTGTTCGGCGGGGGCGACTCAGCCGTCGACTGGGCCCTTATGCTCGAGCCAATTGCTGAGAAGGTAACCATTGTTCACCGCCGGGACAAGTTCCGCGCTCATGAACACAGTGTGGAAAACCTCCATAATTCCAAAGTGGAAATCAAGACTCCATTTGTTCCGGACGAATTGATCGGCGGCGATGAAATCAGCCAGGTTGTGCTTGCAAGTGTTGATGGTTCTGAAAGGGAAGTAATCGATGTTGATGCTGTGATTGTCAACTATGGCTTTGTATCTTCTCTTGGCCCTATCAAGGAATGGGGACTCGATATTGAAAAAAATTCAATTCTTGTCAATTCTAAAATGGAAACAAATGTCCCGGGGATTTATGCCGCTGGAGACATTTGCACATACGACGGAAAAGTAAAGCTGATTGCGTGCGGATTTGGTGAGGCGCCGACTGCTGTTAACAATGCGAAAGCGTTTATCGATCCTAAAGCAAGAGTCCAGCCATTGCACAGTACTTCCATGTTTGAATAAAGTGCCCGTTAAAAGTAGAATAATTTTTTACTATAACAAATGCACCGGCCATATATGCGGCCGGTGCATCTTATTCTTAATCGCACTCTTCGGGGTTTCCAACCTGCGTTGCTGTCCTGAAGGAAGAGCCGCAACCGCATGAAGCTATTGCATTCGGGTTTTCAATCGTAAATCCCCCGCCCATCAAGGATTGCTTGTAATCGATCTTTGTTCCGCTGAGAATCGCGCTGCTCTCTTTATCGACGAGAATCTGAATGCCGAACTGTTCAAGCAGGACATCTTCTTCATTTATATCCTGGTCAAACCCCATTCCATAAGAAAGGCCGCTGCAGCCGCCCCCCTTAACACTTACCCGCAGGAATGAACCTTCTTCTTCATTATGCTTCATCATATCTTTGATTTGAAGAGCTGCCGCTTCTGTCAAATTGACAACTTGACTTTCCATCCGAATCCCTCCTTTTTCTTTCCCTTACTATCAGTATATTTCAGCAAGGCATCTATTCTCAACATGTCTGCCTACTATTGGAAAAAATTAAAACATTGGGTTATCGTCCAGGTATTGATAAATATTCTCCACCAGTTCTTCCGGAGTGCTGCCTGTTACGGGATCTCCATTTACAAGTGCATATAGCGAAGAGGCACATTTTCCGCAGTATCCAAGGCATCCATACTCAATAATATCAAGGTTGGGATCCCGTTGGAGCCGCTCCCGTGCAGCCTGCGCCCCGCTAGCGAGATTGCTGATGCAAAATTCAATCATTGGTTTAATCATGGGCTCACCTCATTTATACACCACCTTATCCTACCTCTTTTCTATGCTTCAGTCAATTACCATATCTCCATCAACATTGTCAATACAATAACTGAATTTGTTGAGATATTGTCAACATTTCGATATACTCTTACTGAGCGAAAGAAAGCGTTTCATTATTATTCCGCAAAAATTTTGCCCGTACCATTTCACTATTTTTGCCACAGACAAAAGGGGAATCTTTATGACGAATTTAGTTATCCTGGGTGGAGGATACGGCGGGATGAGACTGCTTAACGAGTTACTTCCTAGCCACCTTCCTGATGATGTATCGGTCACGCTTGTCGACCGGGTTCCTTACCACTGCCTAAAGACCGAATATTATGCGCTTGCTGCCGGGACAGTCTCAGACCGAGAGCTCCGGGTTGATTTTCCTGAGCATCCTCGCCTTGCACTCCGTTACGGTGATGTAACCGGAATTCATTTGGACGACCGGCACGTTGCATTTAGTGATGGAACAAAAGTTTCTTACGATATACTCGTGATTGGTCTCGGCTGCGAGGACAAATACCACAACGTACCCGGTGCAGACCAATACACCCTCAGCATCCAAAGCATCGGAAAATCACGGCAAACTTACCAGACATTGAGCAACCTGGCTGCCGGTTCGACTGTTGGCATTGTCGGGGCTGGCCTCAGCGGAGTTGAACTTGCTAGCGAACTGACAGAAAGCAGGCCTGACCTGAAAGTAAAGCTGTTCGACAGAGGGGCCCATATCCTGTCCGATTTTCCAGACAGGCTCAGTGAGTACGTCGAGAATTGGTTCTTGCGGCACCGCGTGGAAATCGTCAACCATTCAAATATTACAAGAGTAGAAGAAAAGCTGCTTTATAACAACGATGAACCTGTCCCTTGCGATGCCATTGTTTGGACAGCAGGTATCCAGGCAAGCCATGTTGTCCGGGAACTTAAAGTGGAAAAAGATTCATTGGGCCGGCTCAAAGTGGCCCCTCACCACCATCTTCCAACGGATGAAAATGTTTTTGTTGTCGGAGATTGCGCGAGCCTTCCGCATGCCCCAAGCGCACAGCTAGCAGAAGGACAAGCAGAGCAAATCGCTGAAGTTTTGCGAAAAAGATGGAGCGGAGAAGCACTCCCTGAAACCTTCCCGCCGATTAAACTAAAGGGCGTCCTAGGCTCCCTCGGCAAAAAACAAGGATTCGGAATGATGGCCGACCATGCTATCACCGGGCGGGTCGCAAGACTATTGAAGTCGGGCGTATTATGGCTATATAAGTATCATAAAGGCTGAGCCTGCTAACAATCTATGAAAAATCCCCTCTAACTGACAGGATGATCGGGAATCACCTTGCAGGAAGAGGGGATTTTTTTGTTGTTATCATCTGGAATGTATAGTTTATATTAACTTATTCCCACACTGTGGTGGTGTACTTTACTCTTTAATCCATACGAACTCATAAGGCTTTAATTGAAGTTTATCTTCAACTTCCTTGCCAGATAGGATGTCTATCCCTTTTCGCTCAAGATGAACGGTCGTTTCTTGATGGTCGACATTCAAAATGAATAATATAGAATCACCGGTTTTGTCATTCACTCTTTCTAACGCAAATACTTTATTGCCTAAGTCAATGACCGTTTGGCTGGCAATTGGAGAAAATGCAGACTGCTGTTTTCTAATCGCGATTAAGTCAAGGAGACTATTAAATATCGTTTGTCTCCGCTTGCTCCCGGTTAATTCCCCAGCCAATTTACCAAGCTCAAGCTTTTCGCGGTTAATCCTTCGGTTGATTCCAGACTCCTCAAGCCCCTTATAATCATTCCTTGACCCTAATAGAGAATGATAATAAATTGCCGGGACACCAACTACAGACAATAGAATCGCATGGGCTGCAATGATTTTCTGGTTTTGCTGATCTTCATCGGTATCTTCCGTTTTATTTATTAATGCATCGGAATAATTGATGTTCAATTCATATACAGACTGGCTTCCATCGGGATTATTTTTATATGAAATTTTTCCGCCGTTTTCTACTACTTTGTCAACGAGCAGCTGCCTGTCTGCGTCCGTTAGTATTCCTTCTGTTGGCCGCAGCCCAATTCCATCATGGCTTGCCAAAAAGTTAAAATAGGTAGCTTTGTCTGAAACTTTATTGATTGTTTTAGCCCATGAATTTAATTTTGTCGGGTCATGGGTTGTTAAAGTAAATAATACTAATGGCGGCAAGGTAAACTGATACACCATGTGCGCTTCATTGGTTCCATCGCCAAAATAGCTAATGTTTTCAAGATGAGGAACATTCGTCTCGGTTATAATTTGCGTATTAGGTTTAAAGTACTCAAGAATCAGATTCCAAAGTTGAATAATGGCATGCGCCTCAGGCAAATGCATGCAAGTCGTTCCTGATTCTTTCCAAATGAATCCGATTGCATCGAGCCTAATACTCGTTGCTCCTTTCTGGGCATAATCCAGTAAAATATCGGTCATTTCAAGCAGGACTGGAAAATGGCCAAAATTCACATCGACCTGGTCCTCACTGAAGGTTGTCCATGCCGTTTTAGTCCCATTTTCCCCCTTGTATTCATGAAATAGCGGGGATGTCCGCGGCCTTACTACCCCTGATGCATCAAATTGGTCGTCGCGGGGGATAAAATAATTCTCAAATTCGGGATTGTCCTTTACGTATTCCTGGAACCATCCACTGGATTTTGAGATATGGTTTGCTACAAAGTCAAACATGAGCCGGTAATCATTAGACAGTCTTTTTATATCATCCCAATCCCCTAGGTCGGGATTGATTTCCCTGTAATCAGTCACAGAGAAGCCATCGTCAGAGGTATAAGGGAACATAGGCAGAATGTGGATGTCCGTAATCCCATCTTTCACATAGGTTACTAAAAACTTATGCAAAACCTCTAGAGGGCGTAATCCTTCTTCATAAAAACTATCACCGTACGTAATTAAGTATGTCGTTTTTTCAGAAACCGGGCTAGATGTTCCGAGCTTCTTGTTCTCCCATAAATCAACTAGCTTTTGAAAATCGGCAAAATAGTGCCCCTTATAGTCTTCTCCATAAATCTCTTTTAGCTTGTCAGCTATTCCTTGCAGAAGTTTTTCTTTTGTCAAGGCAACCATCCTTTAGTTACGAGTATGGGTCTGGACTTCTTCCTTCCATTACTCTCTATTTTTCCTATTAGCAAATGAGACTTTTATTAATTCCCAAACCAGCTCACTTGTATCTTTCAGCAAATAATCGGCTTCATCCAGGCTTTCGCCAACCCCGACAGCAAACATGCCAGCGGCTTTAATGGCTTGAACACCTGCGGAAGCATCTTCAATTCCAATTGACATGGAAGGGGTTGCATCGAGTCCTTCGCATGCAGTCAGGAATATTTCCGGGTCAGGTTTTGAATTTGCAATTTTTGCAGCATCCGCGCAATAATGAAATTCTTCTACCAGATTGAGAGCGTTCAATACAGTCATCGCATTTTTCGAAACCGAAGCGAGTCCAATCGGTATTCCCTCTGCTTTAATGGCCGTTAAAAGCTCTTGGACTCCCGGCAAAATATCTTTCGGAGTCAGTTGCTTTAATAGTTCGCAATAATGGCTGTTCTTTTTGGCTGCGAGCTCTTCCTTCTCTTCGCTCGTAAAATCTTCCTGGCGGTTTCCTTCTTTTAGGATGAGCTCAAGAGAATCCATTCTGCTAATCCCCTTAAGATTTTCATTAAACTTTTCATCTATGAAAATACCTAAATCTTCAGCTAGGTCTTTCCAAGCCAGATAATGATAATGAGCGGTATCTGTAATAACGCCATCCAAATCGAAAACGACAGCTTCTATCTTCCCCATATTCCCTGCAGCCCCTTTAATAATTGATTGCCAATTCAGATGATAGCTTGTATTTTTGACCACGCACGAGAATCGGCATTGGCTGGCCGGACAGCTTGTTGATTTCGATATTCCCTTGAGTCATTTTGACCCTTAATATTCTTCCTCTAAAAGCTAACGGGAAGCTTAGTTCTTTCCATTCCTTAGGCAATTTCGGATCGATCGCTAAGCCATCCTGGTCTATTTTAACATTAGCAAAGCCGAATATGGCGCTCATCCATAAAGATCCCAGGGAGGCAGCATGAATTCCTTCGTCAGAAGAATGCGGATTAGAGCCGAGATCAATCAGGCATGCTTCACTGAAAAAGCGATAGGCATCCTTCAGAATCCCAATTCTCGCCGCGACAATGGAATGAATGGCTTTACTCAAAGAGGAGTCATGAATAGTCCGTTCTTCATAGTAATGTAAATTTTCTCTGATAACTTCCTCAGAAAATAAGTCAGGAAGAAGATAAAATAGCATGACAACGTCTGCCTGCTTCAGCACTTGCAACTCGTTTACTTCACTTCGGGAATAGTCCAGTAAAATGGCCTGGCTCCCCTGTACTTCTTTATATTTGGACAAATCAATATCCGGCTTATGTAGGAAGGTGTCATCCTGCGGAATGATTTTATCGTCATTCGGCAGCGGTAGGTATAAGTGTTTCAAAAATTTCTTTACTTTTTCCTCAAAGGCCGGCTCAAGCATTTGAAACTGTTCCATATAATAAATGGCCTGTTGGACATTGAAATATGCAAGATAATTGGTGTAGGCATTATTGTCGATATGCTCCGTATATTCATCAGGGCCAATTACATCTTTTATAGACAGGCGACCATTCTCCTCTGTAGTTCTGCTAATCCAAAACAAGCTGGTTTCCCTTAATAGGGCCAAGCCTTCTTTTCTCATGAAAGCTTCATCGCCTGTCGCAAGATAATAGTGAACTACTGCAAACGCTATATCAGCAACAATATGATGTTCCGCCGCGGCTGAAGCAACTCTTTGCCGGAGGCCCGTACGAATGTTGATGGCCGCAAATTCAGGCGTTTCTTCTTTTCCTGAAAAAGCACTTTCCCATGGGAAGAGCGCTCCATCGTAGCCATTCATCCGCGCCTTTTCCTTGGCCTGTTCAATACGATCGTATCGATATTGTAATAATTTCTTTGCTTTTTCTGGTTCAGTCAGAAGATGAAATGGCTTGATAAAGATTTCTGTATCCCAGAACACATGCCCTTTGTATCCTTCACCTGTAAGACCTTTTGCCCCAACACTGAATCGTTCATCGTGGCCGGGGGTCATAATTTCCATGTGGTAAAGGGCAAAATCCAAAGCAGTTTGGTCAAAATGGTTTAACGAGTTAACTTCCACCCTTTTTTTCTTCCAAAAATCTTCCCATTGGTCCCCGGAGCTGGCCAGCAAATCGTGGTAACCTCTTCCTGCGGCTTCCTTCGCAAGCTTTACGGCTAAATTTTCTATCTTTTGGCCGGCACTCTCCTTGTCAAGAGAGGTATAAACGCTGCCGGTTTTTTCAATGATTGCTGATTCATTTGCATAAAGGACACCTTGTGATTTTGCAGTCAGTTTCCGGTTTTTTGAAAGAAAAACGGTAGTAAAACTTTCCGGAAAATCGCAACACGCAGCAATGGCTATTTTATGCCCCGATTCAGACGTTCTGTAGGTTGCAAACATTACTTTTTCATCATAAACTCTTACATTCTCTTCTACTAGATGCTGCTTCCCGAAATTCGTCTGTTGGCCATTGATCCCCGTTTCAATTTGAATATCCGCGGAATCAGCCAATGGAGTAACTGTTATTTTCGAGGCTAACAGATGAAGGTTTGCCTTTGAAACAAAACGCTGAAACTTAAAAAGGAAGCTCTTCCCTCGCCTGTTTTTCCATTTCACTTCCCTGGTCATTTCTCCGGTTTGCATATGAAGCGTTCTGTTATAGGAAAGAATCTCACCGGAAAGAAGACTAAATGGTTCACCATCGATGATCATATCCACACCGAACACATCCGGAAGGTTAACAATGTCTGAAGAATCTTCAGGATAAGCTTTATTATAAATGCCGGATACGTACATTCCCCGGACTTGCTGTGGATAGTCTTCTTCAAGAGCTGAACGGGTCCCCATGTAACCATTGCCTAGTGCCATTAAACTCGCATATTTGTTCAAACTATTTATTTTGAATTTTTCTTCATTAATCTCGTGAACTTTTTTCATAATAAAACACTATCACCTTTTTCAGCCGACTCGTATAGAGCCCCGATTAATTCCTGAATTTTATATCCTTGTTCTGCATCGGCTATCATAACTGGTTTTCCGAGGCATCTGTCAACGAATGCTTTGATACTTTTTTGATGGCGGTTAGGGTCAGCGGTTCCACGATTCAGTAAATAGGTCAATTCACCTTTCCTATCCGTATAGATTTGAGCTGGGAACAAGCTTGCTCCTGCTTCATCCCCCAAGAACTCCACGTTCATAATCGATGTTTCTTTAATATTAAGGGCAAAGGAGCTTTCGACTTGGATTAAACCGCCTTCCTCAAGTTCAATGAACCCGAAGAACGAATCTTCAACTTCGTATTTGGAAGGGTCCCATTTACCGAGAGTTCCTTCTGATTTCTTATTGCCTATTTTCCGAAACATTTTCGCAGTAACTTTTTTTACTTTCGGAAAGCCCATGACATAAAATGCGGCATCAAGCATATGGCTTCCCAAGTCAATTAAAGGACCGCCTCCTTGAAGGTCCTTGTTTGTAAAACTCCCCCACCCCGGTACTCCGCTTCTACGCAGTGCTTTTACCTTTACAGCATAAATTTCGCCTAGCGCGCCTTGCTGAACCTGTTCCTTGATCATCCCAACATCGTCCGCAAACCTGTTGTGAAAATTGTAGGCTAATATTAAATTCTTTGAGCGGGAGTATTCAAGCATTTCCTTCGCTTCCTCGGAAGTTAAAGCAGGCGGTTTTTCACACAATACATGACAACCTGCCTTCAGTGCCTGCATGACATTGCCATAGTGTAATTTATTGGGTGTACAAACACTCACTATATCGGGCTTCTCTATTTCGTACATTTCATCTGCATTCGTGTAATATCGTGGTATTCCGTTTCTTTTGGCAAATTCCCTAGCTTTGTCAATGTTATTATGATGAACGGCCGCAACGAGCTCCACATCATTCCGGGTGGCATAATAGGCAGCATGCACCTTTTCAGCAATTTGTCCGGGACCAATAATGGCCACTTTCAACTTTCTCATCGTGACGCCCCTTTCAGCTTAACGATCTTTTTAAATGGTTCATTCCTTCTAAAAATGCCGTTTCAGGATGTTCGCCACGCAACCGCCCTTCAAACATGATATAACCTTTATAACCATCCTTCCTCAACTGATTGAAATGCTTCCCAAAATCAATTGATCCACTGCCAGGCTGGTACCGGTGGTTATCCGCAACATGGATATGGCCAATAATATCCTTGTGAAGATGCAAGGTCTGAGATATTCCATCTTCTTCGATATTCATATGATAAAAGTCTGCTGCTACTTTACAATTTTGCAAGTTATACTCTTCTATATACGTTCTCGCATCAGAAACAGTGTTGATCATATGATCCTGATAACGGTTCAGCGGTTCAAGCAACACCATCGTTCCGGTTTCTTTGGCAATCATATCTAAATACTGAAGAGACTCGCTAACTGCTTTCCTGTCCCCTGCACTGCTGCGCGGAGAAACCATAGGAGGAAGCCTGTACGTAAACATCCCCCAGGCAGCTGGGACAACAATTCCTTTGCCGCCAATTTCCTTTAGGGCATATAGAATCTCCTTTATTTCTTCAAGGCCGTTCAAGCGTCGTTCCTCAATAAAATCGCCAATCCAGCCAGTGTAACCTCCACAAACTGTTGGAACTTCAATTCCTGTTTCAGCCATCGCTTCCTTCACTTCATCCAGACGCTCAACTAACAGTTTTCCATCTATTTCAAATGCGTCGATACCAGCTTCTTTTAAATAGAGAAACTTCTCTTTTATACCTTCAGGGAAAAAAGCCTGATTTTGCGTGCCTAGTTTCACTTGAATTCCTCCTTGGAATCACTGCTTATTAGTTGTGACTTCACCGGAGCCCAGTATGGACTCCGGAACAATCACTACTAGAACGTAATCCCCATTTTAATGCTCAATTCCGGCTCCTGGTCCACATACTTCATATACGCACCAGGACTGAACTCGAAAGGCACAATCGGATAAATTAAATCCTCACAGTTTAAATAACCGTTCATGAGCAGCTCCCAGCACGTATCTTCAATCCGCTTCCGATTCCACCTTGGGTAATCAGGATTCGGTTCACTTGATGCACGGGAAAACACTATTTTCGCATTGTTGAAGTGCGCTTCCCGCCCAAAGTTCAAGTTAACGAATGGTTTTGCGAATGCGACATACGAAATTATGCCTCCATAAGCGATCCCTTTTAGAGCACCCTGCAGGGCAGAATCATTTCCACTCGTTTCAATAATGGAATCAGCACCTAATTTGTTCGTAAGCTTTTTCACTTCATATCCTGGGTCGACAGAAATTGGATCGAAGCAATAGTCGGCGCCATGCTTTAATGCAATTTCCCTGCGGCGTTCGATAGGATCGATCCCTATCACCATGCTCGCTCCAGCTTTCTTTGCCAGCTGTACTGCAATCTGGCCAATTGCGCCTAGCCCAACGACTACGACATAGTCCCCTGCCCTGACATGGGCATCGCGCACTCCGCTCATCGCAAACTGTGCCGGGTCATAGCAAACAGCATTTTGCCATTTTGCTCCTTCCGGCATTTTCCTAAGCTTATAATTATCAACCCCGTTTACAGTGACCGTTTCCATGATTGGGCCGTATGTGCAAACCGTGTCTCCTAATTGGTAATCTGTTACTTCATTGCCTAGTTCAATTATTTTTCCAACAACCATATTGCCTAATGGAAATTCGCCAAAAACGATTCCTGGAGTGGCACCTTTTTCGCGGGGCATGAACATCCGCCATTCTTCATTGAATTCTTCCTCAAAGAATGGTGAATGGCCTCTAAAGTCAACCACCTCTGTGCCATGCTTTGGGGAGGCAAAGTCCACTTTAATTTTCACTTCATTAGGCTTGACTGGTACGTCTTCATAATCCACTAATTCAGCTAATCTTGGCTTAGTTGCTATCAATTTTTTCATGTTGAACCTTCTCTCACTTTTATTAACCTTTCACTCCGCCATCGGTTGCTCCACCCTTTATAAAATGTTCCGAAATAGAGTACATGAACACAACTGGAATGGCGGTTACGAGTGAAGCAGCCATCATTCTGCCCCATATATAATCCGGAGTGCTAAACAATGAATTCAGTCCGATTGGCAACGTGAAATTCTCTGAATCTGACAGGAAGATGGATGCAAACAAATAATCATTCCATGCAACCATAAACGAATAAACAAATACCGAAACAATCCCCGAAATTGCAAGTGGAATAATAATATAGAAAATAATCTGGATTCTATTCAGCCCATCAATCATGGCTGCTTCCTCAAGGTCTTCTGGAATTGTATCAAAATAGCTTTTCAGCATGAAAATTGCCGTTGGCAGAGTTTGGACGATCATCGTAATGATCAGGGATGTCCTCGTATCATATAGCCCCAAACCGGAAATAATTTTGAACAAAGGGACAACAAGCAGAATACCTGAAAACATATAAACTGTGTAAAAGCTGGCATTGATTGTAACCCTGCCTATGAATTTCAGTTTTGATAAAGCATAGGCGCCAAAGATTCCTATCAAGACAGCTAGCGAAGCAGCTGTCAAGGCTACTGTCAAGCTGTTTTTAAAATAGGTCAGATATGGAAAAATATCCGGATTGAAAATATCGACATAGTGTTGGAAAGTCCACTCCTTCGGCAGCATTGTCGGGTTCGTTGCCACCGCTTCCTTTGATGTTTTAAAGGAAGTCATGAGCATGATAAAAAACGGGAATAAACTTACAAACAATAAAGCAATCAGAGAGACATAAAAAGCAATTTTCTTCCCGATCTTTTTTCTCCTCGTGTTAGCCATTGCCATTCGGGTTCACCCGCTTTCGTGAAAGGATGATTGCAATAAATAGAATGATGAAAAGGATGACCGATATAGATGCGGCTTTCCCTAGGTCATTAAAGGCAAAGGCCGTCTTATACAGGTAGATTCCTAGAATATCCACCTTGCTTGTTAGCAGATACACATCCGTAAACATATAGAACATCCATATCGAACGGAGTGTCAGTACGGTGATCATTACTGGCGCAATAGCTGGCAGCGTGACAATCTTGAATTTATTCCAGGCGTTCGCCCCGTCAATTTCCGCCGCTTCATAAAGAGTATTATCAATGGTCTGCAGGATTGCCAAGAATGAGATAAACGCATATGGGAAATACCGCCATATTGCAAAAATAACAACCAGAGCAAAACTGCTTACAGGGTTATCAAACCAGAGTGGAGCATCTTTAAATAGATGGAATACATCTGTCCCAAGATAATTAATCACTCCGTAACTGTTGTTGAACATGTATTTCCAGGCAAAAACCAATGAAATAGATGGGGTTACATAGGAAAGAATGACGAGTGATCGTGCAGTTTTCCGAAATCTGAAGGGCCTGTTAAAAAAGATAGCCACCCCAAGCCCTACTGCAGTACTCCCCAAAACAGTCAGAAGTGTATATAGGACAGTCAGACCGAGCGATTTGAAAAACTCTGGGTCGGTCAGCGTATCAGTATAATTTTTCAATCCAACAAAGATACTGTCCAGTCGAGGGTTGATCGGCTGATCAAAAAAAGATATTTGGATGTTATAAAGCATTGGGTACGCTACTAAGAGCAAAACTAAAAATACGCTTGGAAAGAGCAGGAGCATCGCCAGTTTTAAATCTGTTTTTTCTCGCTTTATAGACTTCATAGGGCCTCCTTAAAACTTCTTTTGACATTTTTGAAAAAGAAGTGGATAGGAATACCTGACGATCTAGGTATCCCCATGCCACTTCCAATAGATTCAGGACCCTTCACACTGCGGTTATGGTTGCCCTTTCCTCGTGATTGGGAAGGGGGTGATCCTTATTTATCTGTTGCATCCTTTATTGCTTTATCCGCTTGTTTCAACTGAGTTTTTACATCCTTATTTCCTACAGTAATAGCATTGACTAATGTAGGGATTGCTCCGGAGCTCGTCACATTCCCCATCTTCAAGTAGTTTTTGCCATCCACAAGGCCAAATACTTGGATATCTTCAAATGATGCCGCAATTTCGGTTGATAGGTCGCCGAATGCTTTAATGACTTCGTTGTTTCGATAATCAGAGTTATCAGTCACCTTTTTATTTACAGGCTGCGCTCCACCCGGTGACATGAGGACCCAGCTAGTCATATTTTCAGGTTCTGCCATAAATGCTGTGAATTTTTCTGCTGCTTCTTTCTCCTCTTCTTCAAGTCCGGAAGTAATTGTCAAGGCTGAAACTGTACCATACACAGCTTTTGTTTTTTCAGTTGGAATGGCGTAACCAATCTTGTCCGATAGGCCTTCCGCATAGACTGACGGAAGAATATAGGTGGAGTAGATGGCCATTGGTGCGGTTCCGTTCATGAATGCATCTTTTACTTCCGTTGTATCATTTGAACCAGGCATCGTGTAAGCCGAAAGTTTTTTATAGTACTCTAACGCCTCTTCCATCTCTTTGGAATTGAATGCAACTTCTCCCTTTCCGTCAAACACGTTTGCATTATTCGATAAAGCAAATTGTGAGAAAGACTGCTCAGAGAATCCGCCTTCTACAGTCGGAAGAGCAATTCCGAATTTCTTGTTTGCTTTGTCTGTGAAAGCTTCGGCAATTGTCAGAACTTCATCCCAACTTTCTGGTTCATCAAAGCCCTTACTGCTCAAAGCTTCTTTGTTATACCAAATACCTTGAACCCAGCCGCTTACCGGAACACCTGTATAGCTGTTCCCATCCTCCGTATTTAGCAGTCTTAAGGCACCTTCATAAAAGTCATCTTTCCCCGCCTTCTCAAGAACACGGCCAACAGACTCCAAATCGATTAGCTGATCTTTATTCATCACTTTTGCATAATCAGCTCCAACCTCGACCACAGCTGGCAACTTCCCTGAATTAGCTAGTGTAACAATCTTAGTGTTGTAAGAGTCTTCTTCAACAGGTACTTGCTTTACTTTAATAGTTGGATTTTCATTTTCAAATTTTTTAACTAATTTCGTAATCACCGCAAGCCGCTCTTGTTCAACAGAGGAATGCATGAATTCAATTGTAAGCTTTCCGCCATCTTTACTAGAATTCCCAGAACTTCCTGCATTACAGCCTGCCAATAAAGCGCTTACAGCGAGCGCTAAAGCCAAAACAAAGTGTTTAAGTCTCATTCTTTTCCCTCCTGAAAATATTGATTATTAAATCGAATTTTTGATTCTCATGAAAAGACTGGCTTACCTTTATTTATTTCGGGAATCTAGCCTCCTTCAAATAAAATAGACCGCTCTAAGCCGTAAAAATAACATATGTTAATAGCTGGTACCGCTCCCAAATGATTTCAAAAAAATAATCTGATATTTCAATTGATTGGTACCGCTCCCACAACAGTAGAATAGTATAGAAAACCCTTTCTGTCAAGAAAGAGGCGATTTGCTTTTATTTTCAAATTTAATTGGTAATTTTAAAATTTACATCCTATAATAAAGCAAAGGATTGGCCCTCCCACACGAAAAGCTTTCTATAGCAAGGCAGCTGATCTTTTTCATTGGAGGAGAAATCCATGAATTACACGATATATGACATTGCCCGTCTGGCGAATGTCTCTAAGTCAACCGTATCAAGAGTTTTAAACAATCAAAGCAACATTTCGGAAACAGCCCGTGCAAGAGTGTTAAAGGCGATCGAAGAGCTAAATTATCAGCCTAGCAAGCTTGCCAGAGGGCTTTCTGCTGGCTTCGATGCGATCATGGTCCTTTCCAGGGCAGCCAAAACAACGGCTGATAATCCCTTCTTTTCAGAAGCCCTGCATCTTGTGTCCCAGAGGGCGGAAGACGAAAATTTTGATGTCATTCTGCAAACATCAAAAAACAGCAGGGATGAACTAGAGAAGTGTATAAAAAAAATTAATGAAAAAATGGTCAAAGGAATTCTCATGCTCAGCTCCCCGGCCAATGAACAATTTTTCAAGGAGCTTGATCAATATAATGTCCCCATCGTCGTTATTGGCAAGGTAGAGGGAGATTATCAAAACATCTTTTCTGTGGATACGGACAATTATCAAGACAGTTATGATCTATGCAAGCTGTTAATTGACAAAGGGCATACCGATATTGCCTGTCTTCACTCCCCTATTTATTATCACGTCTCTGTCGATCGGCTGAGCGGCTTTCAAAATTGCCTTCGTGATCATAATATAATGCCGGCAACCAAACGGATAATTGATGGCGGCTATACAATTGAGAGCGCTTATAGTGCTTTGAAACAAATTTTCGATGGCGGTCAAAAGCCGACTGCACTTTTTGCTACAGACGACTTAAAAGTACTCGGAGCGTATAAGTTTGCGGCTGAACATGGGATTGAAATTCCCGGGGAGATTTCACTTGTAGGCTATAGCAATTCGAGTTTCACGACCTTTCTTTCCCCTCAACTAACGAGGATTGAAATTCCATTCAAAAGGCTGGGCGAAGAAGCGATGAATCTTTTATTCACAAAAATTAAGGGCTGTGAGTTCAAAAGCAAGCGTGTACTCATACCAACCGAAAAGATATTTGCGAGTTCTGTCAAAGAATTAACGTAAAAATATGAACTCAAGCCAAATAATCGATAAATAAAGAAAACAGGCGATTCAGACGGCAAGCAGCCAATGAATCACCTGTTTTTTCAACTAAATCAATTCTATTCGGCCCGGTATCCCTGGCTTTCCAATTCTGCAAAAATGGTTTTCAGGCGCGGATTCCCTTCTCCAACGACTTTGTCTCCAATCAATACAACTGGATAAAACATGTCCTCTTCAATGACCCTTTCGGCAAAATCACGCTTCGTTTCTTCAGCCGGAGGGTTGTAAATGTCGACATACGTGATATCAAATGGCTGATTAGGAAATTTTCGGCTGACTGCCGCTTCGAGCCATCCATACGTTTCTTTAGACGACGGAAGATTGACGCAGCTTGGACAAAGCTGTTCCGCCCCATAAACAATGATTTCCACCTTCTTTTGAAGCATCCCACTCACCCCTTATCCAAATAGTACAACATTTCGAATAATAATAACAAAATATACTTTTAACTAGAGATTTCCTGTCTTGAAGAATGGATTTTTATCCACTCTCAGATTATAATAGAAAGTATGAAAGGAGTCGATTTTCATGACAGAACAAGAAATGATGGTACAGGTTCAGGAAGTATTAGATAAATTACGCCCGTTTCTTCTCCGAGATGGCGGCGATTGTGAATTAGTCGATATTGAAGATGGCATTGTAAAACTCCGCCTGCTCGGTGCGTGCGGCACCTGCCCTAGCTCGACAATCACTCTGAAAGCCGGAATTGAGCGCGCGCTTCTTGAAGAAGTCCCTGGCGTTATAGAAGTAGAACAGGTATTTTAATAGTGGATAGTAAAGCGATTGCCTTTTTCAGGCAATCGCTTTTTTATTTGGTACACGTCCAAGCTCCTGCTTGCTATGACTTCTTCCAATCTTTATTCACGAGTGTCTTAGGTGCCTGGCCTGATAAAACAAGGTCGATATTCTCTGCGCATAGCTCCATCATGGCCATTCTTGTTTCAACACTCGAACTGCCGATATGCGGAATGGCTGTAACATTGTTCAGCTTCAGGAGCGGATGGCTCGCACTGATTGGTTCCTTGTCGAAAACATCCAAGCCGGCGCCGGCTATATCCCCTTCTGCAAGCGCATCGTACAAAGCTTGTTCATCGACCACAGGGCCGCGCGAGGCATTGACAAAGATCGCCGTCTTCTTCATTTTCCTGAAAACGTCCCGTGTGAACAGGCCTTCCGTCTCGTTCGTCAGCGGCGTCAGACAAATAATAAAGTCTGATTCCGCCACAAGCTCATCGAATGATACATATTGGGCACCGATTGCCTCTTCGACTTCCATCTTGCGGGACCGATTGTGGTAAAGGATGTTCATGTCGAACCCAGTCGCGCGTTTTGCAACGGTCTCACCGATTTTGCCCATGCCGACAATCCCGATTGTCTTGTGATGGATATCCTGGCCGGCCAAAAGAAGCGGGCTCCAGCTCTTCCATTTGTCTTCCTTGATCAATTCAGCTGCCTCAACTAGCCTTCTCGCTGCCGCCATCATAAGCGCGAACGTAAGGTCAGCGGTTGTATCGGTCAAAACATCCGGCGTATTGCAGACCGCGACTCCTTTTTTGCTGGCAGCGGCTACATCGATATTATCGTAGCCGACAGCCAGATTAGCAACGACCTTCAGGCTGCGGCCCGCATTTAAAATGGTTTCATCAATCGGATCGGAAAGCATTGTCAGCAGCGCATCCGCTCTCCTTGCCTCTTCCAGCAGCCTCTCCTTCGATACAGGAATGTCTTCCTTGTCCCACATGGCAACCTCATATTTTTCTTTCAAAACTTCAATCGCTTCTTCGGGCAGCTTTCTTGTAATAAATATGTATGGCTTCACATTTTTCCCTCCTGAAATAATAAAACCCGTCATAACTGTATAGTATCACAATTATGACGAGCTTAGAGGCATTCACGATTGACGCTTGAATTTTCACGAAGGCCGTTTTTGCAAAAAACCCTTAACGGGTGAGCCACTCGGGCTTCGGGAGAGCTGTCTGCAGCGGCGAACCAGCCAATGCAAAAAAGCGGGCGACGAAAGTTTCGAAGTCACCGGTTTGTTTAAGCATGTCGACAAGCCTGTCTTCAAGCATTTTCTGCTCGGATTCCCGTGTGGTGCTGTAATAGGACTCAACTGTTTCGAGGTAATGGAGCGGAAAGAGGAGCCGCGCATAGAGAAGGCGCCACGAAAACGGGGACAGCCTGGTGATTTGGCCATATTCACTGAAAAAGCGGGCGATTTCGGGACCATAGGTGCCCCTGTTCCTAAAATATTTGTAACGCACCCAATCTGCCAAGTCCCTGCTCCGGTGGTCGAAAACCCAGTCCATCGGGTTCTTAATAATATACTGCCTGCCCCAGGCCTGGTCAGTAAACCGCTCATGGCAGACTGTCCCGTTGTCTGTCGCTTCCGGCTCCGCATCAATCTCAGTATCGACGAGGTACTGAATTGCGTTTTCCGCAAGGCCGGCGTAGTACGGAAAGGATTCAACAAACAACCGTTCAAATTCATCCGCGGGCGGCTGGAAAATCCGCTCGGACCAAACCTTTTCCATCTGGTCAAGCCTTGCCTCCCAGAGACTTTTCCATTGGCCGATCCGTGCTGCTTTTTCGACCTTGAACGGAACCATTTTCCCGCGTTCATGAAATTTCGCAAGCTTTCGCCCAAGCTTCAGATTTCCTTGGAGCTCCGGTGTCCGGCATGCCAACAGGCATACTTTCTGGGCCTCCCACTGGCCAATGATGCTGCCGCTTTGGGTCGGAAGGACAGCAGGGACATTCCGGTCACCGTAGGCACTTAAATGGGCGGCAATTTTTTGGAGCTCTGCAGCCTCTTCTTCATCCTTTCCGCCGGGGTTTGCAATGAGGTAATAAAACCCATTCCCTCTGACAGCATCGAACGATTCCAGCCTCAAATATTCTCCACTTTTAATTCCATATACTTTTTCAAGGATTTCGCCAAGCATAAAACCACCTGCTTTCATACAGTTCCTATTGAAGTATATGATTGCGGTTCGAAAACTTGTTGCCGGCATTGAGAATGACGGAGCCATTTTGCAAAAATGCCCGGATGAATTGGGTGAAGTAGCAAAGGATAAGGACAGGATAAATTGTGTAGATTACTTTGTGCGGGAAGGCCTTGTGGCTTAAAAATAGCAGTTTTCCTTACATAGACAGCCCCAAGATTTGTTCCTTTTATGAAGTTCAGGCATAATTTAAAGAAATAGGGTATATAAATAGTGAATATTCCGGGAAAGGTGACAACTATATGTCTGAGAAAAAAATCAGTTTAACCGAACAAACTGCCCGCAGATGGCTGAAGGAGCGGGGCGTTGAGGTGCAGGATATTGCCGACCTCGTTTACTATTTGCAGCAAAAATACCACGAAGATCTGAAAATTGAGGATTGCATTGAGAATGTGGAACGCGTTCTTTCAAAGCGCGAGGTGCAGAATGCAATCATTACCGGTATTCAGCTGGATATGCTTGCCGAAAAAGGGATGCTCGAGGAACCGCTTCAATCGATTATCAAAACCGACGAAAGCTTGTATGGCGTGGACGAAGTGCTGGCTTTTTCGATCGTCAATGTGTATGGTTCGATCGGGTTTACAAACTACGGCTACATCGATAAGCAAAAACCGGGGATTCTCACGCGCCTGAATGATAAATCAACCGGGGAAGTCCATACATTCCTTGATGATATTGTCGGCGCCGTCGCTGCTGCGGCATCGAGCCGCCTGGCCCATCGAGCGGAAAATGTCGAGTAGGGATTTTCATTTGTGCTCGGTTTATAATAATCTTGGCACTTTGTTTAGTCTTGCTTATTAAAGAACCCCCAAGAGTGCCCGAGTAAGAGCATTTATTCGGGCAGCTTGGGGGTTTTTTATCTTTGTCATTTTTGGCAAAAACGACTTATACTTCCCATTCATCCAGCGAATCAATGGCATAGGTCGGTTTTTTCTCATAAGCATCCATCATTGCGTGGGTCGTGACGCCTGTATGGACGAGCAATGTATCTAGACCTGCGTTCATGCCAGCGAGGATATCAGTATCATAATAGTCGCCGACCATGAGTGTCTCTTCCTTTGCGGTGCCGAGCACTTCGAGCGCCTGCTCCATGATGATCGCCTCAGGCTTACCGATGAACATCGGGTTTACCTGGGTTGAAACGGCGATGACCGAAGTAATTGAACCGTTGCCCGGCATAAGCCCCCGCTCGGTTGGGATGGCAATATCGCCGTTGGTCGACAAGAAAATCGCGCCATTACGGACAGCGAGGCATGCGACAGCAAGCTTTTCGTACGTCACATCCCTGTCCAGCCCGACCACGACATAGTCAGCGTCCTTCCCGGCGGGCACGAGCCGTTGTTCTTTCAAGGCATGGGCCAGCCCCTCCTCGCCGATCATATAAACTTTCGCGCCAGCTTTCTGCTCGGCAATATAGCTCGCTGTTGCCTGGCTCGTCGTAAAAACCTGCGAACTGTCAGCGGATATGTCAAAGCTGCGCAGTTTTTCGGCTACCTGTTCAGGGCGTCGCGTGGAATTGTTGGTGACAAATAAATAAGGAATCCCCTTCGACTTAAGCCTGTTCACAAAATCCGAGGCGGCCTCGATCCGCTCGGAGCCCTTATACATCGTACCGTCAAGATCGATTAAATATCCTTTATACTGTTTCATCGCGAAATCACTCCTGGTCTTTTCAAAAATTTCTCCTCGATAGTAAAATTCCCACTCCCGCAACAGTTAAGCCCCCCTTTCCCGCAAAAGAAAAAGCCGCGGATGCGGCCAGATTTCAGTGCGGTTTAAAAGCCGATACGGGGCCAAGCTCGTTCGTCAGGTATGTCCTGACCAACTCAGGAAACTCGGAGATGCCGGCAAGGATGGCGGTTAAATCATCGTAAAGCCGGGCGTGGTCGATTTCCGTATAATCCTGGACGAGCTGCTTACGGTGGGAAACAAGGATTTTAAGGTCTTCCCCCGTTTTGCGGTCGATGACTTTTTCATCAAGGAGAATGTCGATGATGTCCTCGTAACTTCCCGGATCGCGCATGATGAAGCCGTCAATCATCGCATTGCCCACATCGAGAACAGCTTCCGTCAGCATGTGTGCCACCCGCTCCAGTGCGGCTTTCTCAAGTGGCGACTCCCATTGTTCGCGGCTTTTGAACAGCCCTGTCTGCTGTTCAATGTAGCGGAGCTTTTGTTCCATCAGATTACGGTCGACAAAATACATACAAACACTTCCCTATGCAGCATTTTTAAATTTCTGGTGGTGGCCGGCTGAAAAGAGCCACGTCCTATGTAGCGATTTTTTTAGCCAGTATGGCTGGCTTTGCGTAGAAATACCCTTGCGCGAGGTCGACTTTGTTCCTGGTTAGGACGGACGCCTCTTCCGCATTCTCAATGCCTTCCGCGACGACGAGCGAACCCGCTTCCTTCGCGACGAGCAGAAGGCCCTTTAACATCGATTCTTTCACGGTATTTTTATCGATGTTCTGAATAAGTGAACGGTCGATTTTAATAATGTCAGGCATGACTTCGCTGATTGTATTCAGGCTTGCGTAGCCTGATCCGGTATCATCGACCGCGATTTTGATTCCCATCAGGCGCAGGACTTTAATGTTGTATATAAAGTCCCTCATTTCCTCGATTGAATCACGCTCTGTTATTTCAAATGTTATTTGTTTCGGTGAAATATTCTTATATTTGTCCATGAGTTTCTTAAGATCGCGGACGAACTTTGCATTCCCAAGTGTCAGTGGAGTGAAATTAATAAAGATATCCTGCGTGCACTCGCTTGTTTTAATTTGCTCAAGTGCTTTCTCGAGTACAACCATTTCCAGTTCATAAAGCTTTCCTGTCTGCCTTGCAACCGAAAACAGCGTTAGCGGGTTTTCGAGCATCGTGCCGGCCGGTCCGCGCGTCAGCAGTTCCCAGGCACGGATTTCCTTAGTCGCCACATCTATGATTGGCTGGGCAAGCAGGAAGATTTCCCTTTGGGAGATGATTTTGCTCATAATGAATACTAATTCATTGAATTCGGACTCAACCCTTCTTTCCGCCATGGCAACAGCCTGCTGATGGGCTTTTAAGACGGCTTCATGGATGGAGTATGACTTCTTTTCAACAAACATATATCCTGTCTCTAAGATCATCTGAACGTCCGGAAACTCTGAGTGAAGACTCCTTCGGGCTTGTCCGGCAACAATCCTCATGATGCTGTCTATAGCTGATAGGCCGCTCCGACTTTGACCAGCACGGATAAAGAGCGACAAGCCGTCCCCATAATAATCATGGAGAGTAATGATGTCCCCGGCGTCGACGGCCCCTTCAATTGACTGCCTAAACATTTTCTTAAACCTGTCCATGAACTTTAAAAACTGGATTGGCCCGAGAAAATCAGCGAGTTCCTTACTATTTTTCAGGTTAAAGACGATGACCGCTGCCTCATAGCCTTCATTGAAAGCAAACCTGACTCCTTGGGTAACCGGATTCCTCAGGATAAATTGTGGAGGGAAAAATTTAATTGATGACAGGGGAAGCACAATCTTGCCCCATTGCATGAGTTGTGCGGCTTTTATCACATACTGTCGGATCATTCATTTCATTCCTCTCCGGTTAGCCTGTAATAGTATTGTAACACAATTTACCAATATTCGTGTTTTACACAAATGATTTTTGCAAAACTTAGAGAAATGCTAACAGGGCAATGTTTTGGTAAGATGGGGTAGTAGGATAATGAAATTAGTGCCTGGCACTTTATTCAAAGCACTTTTGTTTAATTATAAATTGATTAGAAGGAGTACGATGATGGGAGAACGTTTTTTCTTGTATGATGATACAGAGGAGTCAAAGACGAGGTTTGTCAGTTTTGTTGGGGAGCATAATCGTTTTGATTTGGCGCTTGTGCAGACTGGACGCCATTATGGCAAGACGCTTGTGCTGGATATGCAAGGCAGCCGGTTTGCGATTATCGGTGAGGATGACCTGAAAGAGGATGGTTATCTTGAGTTTGCATTCAAGCTTTCCGATGAGGACGCGGCGGAACTGCGCTCGTTCTTGGAGGAGGTAATTTAGCACTCACGGAGATTTGGCCGGCTTCAGGCAGGAATTCACGCGAGCATAGACGAAGGGGCAGCCGGTTGTGGCTGCCCCTTCTTTTGGCAAAAGTCATTTACTTTTTCACTTTCTTTACGACAAAGTAAGCACAGCCGAAGTTGCAGAATTCATACAAGTATTCGGTCAGTGTGCTGATTTTCGTATCAAAGGTGGCTTTCTGGTTCTGGTCGTCGAAGAATCCTTTTAAGCGAAGCTGTCCGTATCCCCAGTCGCCGACAATGTAATCGTACCTTCCGAGGATTTCGCTGAACCTTTCTTTGAATGCTTCTTCGTTAAAGCCGTCCCGGTAATCCTCTATTACTTCATAAGCCGTGTTGTTGACCACAATCATTGTTATCACCTCATTTGCCGGCAAATCTCTCTTTCCATTATAACCGATTCCCAGTCAATTACTAAGAGAAAAAACATTCGGGTTGGCAATACTCCTGATAGGAGGTGTTTTCCATGCAAATGCGATTATGGGCCTATATATTGTGTGGGTTTCTGCTTGCGGGCTGTGCAGGAGGTGATACTGCGGGAGACAATTATGGCGGTGTTAGCCACCTGCACCCGGATAACCGCCGATCAGAGGTTTATGGAGGCGAGAAAGGGCAGAAGCGGGCGGACAAGTCGCAGCAATTTGGTTTTTTCCGTCATCAGAAGAGTCCAATTATGGGGGATCGATCAGCGAGAAGGCACCCACCAGTCATGGACCGAAAAAAACTTGCCAGGGATATCGGCAGGTTGAGTACGGATCTTCCGAATGTAAATGATGCGGCGGTGCTGGTGACGGATGATGAGGTGCTTGTTGCATATGAATCGGACACAGACAACCGGGAGCTGACGGCGGATCAGGTTAGGAAGACGGCGATATCGGTCGTGCCGAGTTTTTACCATGTTTATGTTTCCGATAATAAAATGCTGATCCGAGATGTGGAGACGTTGTCGAGTCTAAATACGCAGAATGAGAATGCGACGGAAACGATTGATGCTGTTATTCGGGAGATGAGAAAGTCGCCGCAGGGTTTTAGGCCGGGGAAGGGTTCTAAAGGCGGTATGGAAAGCGGGCGGTAAGCGATTGAAAAAGGGCATCCATTATAAAAAACGGATGCCCTCTTGCTTTTAGACGCATGAACGTTACGCTATTATTCTCCGGCGGCTTCCAAAGCGGCGGTTCTTGCCCGTGCCGCTGCGTTTACTTGCTCGTCGGCATGATAAGAGGAACGGACGAGCGGGCCGGATTCACAGTGGCTGAAGCCTTTTGACATGGCAATTAGCCTTAGTTCGTTAAATTCTTCCGGTGTGTAATATTTTACGACTTTGAGATGCTTTTTTGTCGGCTGGAGATATTGGCCAATGGTCATAATTTCGACGTTGTTCGCGCGAAGGTCGTCCATGACTTCGATAATTTCCTCCCATGTTTCGCCGAGGCCAATCATCAGGCTGGATTTTGTTGGAATGTCAGGCTGCATTTCTTTTGCCCGGCGCAGGAATTCAAGGGAACGGTCGTAGGTTGCCCTTGCGCGGACTCTTGGCGTCAATCTTCTGACGGTTTCTATGTTGTGGTTAAGGATATCGGGCCGGGCATTCATCAACGTACGAAGGTTCTCTTCCACCCCACCCATATCGGATGGCAGGACTTCAACGGTTGTAAATGGACTTTTCCGCCTTACAGCCCTGACAGTTTCGGCAAAAACGGCTGCGCCTCCGTCACGCAAATCATCGCGGGCGACAGCGGTGATGACGGCGTGCTTCAGGTTCATTTGGAAAACAGAATCCGCGACGCGCTCCGGCTCCTGCAAATCCAATTCGGTTGGGAGACCAGTTTTAACAGCACAGAAGCGGCAGGCTCTTGTACAGGTGTCTCCGAGGATCATGAAAGTTGCCGTTCTTCTTACCGCCCAGCATTCATGGATATTCGGGCAGCGGGCTTCTTCACATACAGTATGCAGGTTTTTATTGCGCATCATTTTTTTCAGACCGGTGTAGTTTTCATTTGTATTCAGTTTTATTTTTAACCATTCTGGCTTTCTTTGCGGCCTGTTTTCAACTGTCATATGATCAACTCCAATTGATTATGTAAACATTTACTTCTCTTTGAAACTGTACCATACTCCAATTTCCCCTTCAAGGGAATACTCCGTTGATTGGCAATCATTTCTTCTTATGAAGGAATGAGACGGGCGGCAAACTAAAGCATAATGAACACAGCCAATTTCAGTTCGAAAGGAGGGCGCCCTGTGAGGGTCCTGCTTATACTATTTATCTCGCTGGCAGTCGCTGGCGGCGTATTTGCCCGTGTCGATGAACCTGGGTTAACGAGCGAACCGTCTGCTCCGCGGCTTGGACATACTATTGATGAAACAGACTGGACTGCCGGAAAGACTGATTCAAAGGCTAAAGAAAAGTCTGATCTTTTCGGCAAAAGGATGCAGCTCTATCAGAAGGCAGACGCTGAAACAGGCATTCCATGGTACTATCTTGCCGGAGTGGACCAGTATGAGCGAAATGTCAGGCTTGCCCGAAAAGATTTGCCCGACCCCGAGGGGGCGATCTCCATTTTCTATACCCCTGAAGCATGGGCTGGTGCAGCCAACCCAAATCCCGATGATGCGAATCCTGGAACGATTGCCTATTTCGAAGGAGTTGGAGTGGACGGGAATGGAAATGGAAAAGCGAGCAGATTTGAGGATGAAGATGTCCTGCAGGCTTTTGCCAATCATGTCCTTCAGTTCGGCACTGATAATGAAAACATCCGGATTGCTCTATGGGAATATTATCACCGTGATAAAGCGGTCGGCATCATAATGGGTTTTGCGAATATCTTCAATGAATTTGGCCGGATCGACCTTGAAGGCAATGCTTTTCCGGTCCCATACCGAAGTAACCATAGCTATAAAAATACATGGGGTGACGCACGCGGATGGGGCGGCCGTCGCATGCACGAAGGAACCGATATCTTTGCCGGTTATGGAGTCCCTGTTCGCGCAACGAGTTACGGCATCATTGAAATGAAGGGCTGGAACCGATTTGGCGGCTGGCGCATCGGAATCAGGGACCTAAATAATAATTATCATTACTATGCGCACTTGAGCGGGTTTGCCAAAGATATAAAAGTAGGCGATATTGTTGAGCCAGGTAAGCTGATTGGCGGAGTCGGCAGCTCGGGCTACGGTCCGCCCGGAACTTCCGGCAAATTTCCGCCGCACCTTCATTATGGTATGTATAAAGATAATGGGTATACCGAGTGGTCATTTGACCCGTATCCACACCTGAGAAAATGGGAGCGAATGGACAAAAAAGCCAAAAAGTAGCTCGTACAATGTGAAGGCCATTCCGATTCACGGAATGGCCTTATGATGTAAAGTTATTTTTTCGATTTAATAACCGCATTCGTGATGCTCGCTACAAGTCCTCCCCAAATAATGACCATTCCGACCACCATCATTGTTAATGCACTTGTTGACATTTAGGAAACCTCCCTTGTGTCAGGAACTTCCAGCTTGTTCTTTCCCCATTTGAGTGACATAAACACAAAGCCAACAACGACTACGGCAATCGCAACACCCCACCCAGCAAAGAGGAGGAAGGAGGTTGGGTAATCCCCGTAGTTATCTTTCAAGTTCGTGATGAAGTTCTGGACAGTCATATAACCGAGGACAAGTGGCGTAATAACGCCAAGCGCAACCTTCCACCAGCCTCCAATTCTAATATCAGAAATTGCATTTGCATGTGACTGAAGCGTGGATAGTTCTTTTGCAACCCAGGCGACTAGAACAACCTCAGCAAGGCCAGCAATCACGATTCCGAAATGGTTAATGAAATTATCAACGGAATCCAGCAGGTAGAGGCCCCCGTTTGTAGCATACAAAACGGATACTAGAAAAGATGCCCCCCCGCCAATCGCAACAGCCTTTGTCCGTGAAACGTTAAACTTTTCCTGGACACCGGCAACATACGTTTCAACGATTGAAATCAGCGATGTCAGCCCTGCCAGGACGAGACAGAAGAAGAACAGGAAACCGAAAAACTCTGGGAATGCCGGGAACTCGTTAATGATTTGCGGGAACACAACGAATGCGAGCCCGATTCCTGAGTCTACGACTTCTGAAACAGGTACACCTTGCTGTTGGGCCATGAAGCCAAGGACGGCGAATACGCCAATACCTGCCAACAATTCAAAACCCGAATTCGCAAAACCAGTGATGAACGCATTGTTCGTCAAGTCTGTCTTTTTGGGCAGATAGCTTGAATAAGTAAGCATGATGGCAAAACCAACAGATAAACTAAAGAAAATTTGTCCGTATGCCGCGACCCAAACCTTTGGATTTGCAATCTCTTTCCAATCAGGCTTGAAGAACGCATCCAGGCCTACAGCGGCACCGTCCAATGTGATGGCCCGAAGAACAATAATCAGGAACAGGACGATAAGGGTTGGCAGCATGAATTTGTTTGCAGCCTCAATCCCTTTTTTAACGCCTTTGAAAAGGACGCCAAGGGTGACTGCCCAGACGATCAGTAACGGAATGAATACCCCTGGCACTAGGCCTATGAATTCTCCCGGGTTAGGCGCCCTTTTCAAATAATCAACCATTAAGAACTTACCAGGGTCGTTGCCCCATGACAGGTTGACTGAAAACCATGAATAAGATAACGCCCATGCAACGATAATCGGATAGTAGGTAGAAATGACGAATGATATGGCTACCTGCCACCAGCCAAGCCATTCAAACTTCCGGTTTAGCCGAGCGAATGTCAGCGGTGATGAACCTTTGTATTTGTGCCCGAGTGTGAATTCAAGGATAAGGAGCGGAATACCAGCTGTTAAAAGTGCGAATAAATACGGGAAAAAGAATGCTCCTCCTCCATTATCATAAGCGACTGCAGGAAACCTCCAAATATTCCCTAAGCCGACTGCGGAACCGATGGCTGCAAGAACGAATCCTGCCCTGGTCCCCCACTGCGGTCGATTTTCCATAAACGAATACCCCCAAATTACCAAAATAAGTTAATGTCTAAAGTTTTACATTTTTCAGATTACTTGGAATCCAATAAAATCAGTATAGGGATTAAATCCTATCATGTCAATGGAAAAGTTATAATAAATTTACTATTTTAATATATATTTTATCTCCCTTCGATTAAAGCACTTATTTCCCCGTCAACGGAGGAATCTTTTGGAAAAACAGGTGATGTTGCATTCATTTCTAATCGAAAAAGCGTCGCGGCAACCCTTTTTGCCTATTACATTATTATCCATTAATAACAATTTTATTATTTGTTTTTTGCAAAAGAAAAGACATTCATCCATCCGGGATTGAATGTCTTTTATTGTTATATCATTTTCAGCAGGGCGTCCCTGCCTGCCATCCCTCGATGAATGCCGCATTTTTCAGCTTCTAGAGTAACGGATTCGAGTGGCGCTTCAAGCAGCTGTTCAATCGTCCTGACGCCAACCGCCCTGCCTGCTATTATTTTTCTGTCCTTCAGCTTCCGGTTCAATAGGCCAATATCTAGGGCCCCGCACATTATATAGCCGCTGCCTCCTGTTACCGCAAGCAGCGTAGTCTTTGGAAGCTCAACTGTGATGCCAAGAAATGTATTTCCTTCTATTTCTACCGGGGTTACCCGAATCATCTGCCCGCCTCCTCTCCTGTCCCTACTACTCTATGCAGGAAAAAGCGGGGAGTGAATTACTGACGAATGTCGGGTGTTTAATTGGACCTTCAAAAATTCAGTTTGGCCTTTTTAAGCTGCTCTCCGTTTTACATTTTTGCGAGCTTCCATTCCAAGACGTCGCGGAGGAATTCAGGCATATAATAGAATTTCGTTTTTGAACGGACGATTTCAGGAAAAATTTTGCCAAACGTATACATGTCCGGGATAGCCACCTTATACTTCCTTTCAGAGGCTATCTTTTCACCGTTTATTAGAAAATCCCTTTCGTTTTCAACGATCTCAATCCCGTCATAGACGAACTTGCCCATCACCTTTCCGCGGAAACCCATTCCCATAATAGCGAGATGATGCAAGCTTTCATCGACCGTCATCCTCAGAATTTCGCGCAGTTCTGTCCCCTCCAGAGTCACTGTACACGGATTGATTGGATGCGGACACACTGAAAGAAGGTCGAATTTCGTGACCGTGCCTTCAAGCGGGCCAAGTATTAAACCCGCATTTAAAAAGGCGCATTCCGCCCCGCACCACTCGCGGAGCGCCTCGCAGAGCAGCTGCGGCAAGTCGGAGTTCTGGAAATAATCCGCCGTAAGCAGCTCAACTTCTGCTGCTTTTTTTTGCAAAAGTGACTTCCCTTTTTCGAACAGAGATGCAGCTTCTGCTTCTTCCCAAGGCTCGCGGGATAACTCCGCAATCGGATAGAGCAAGGCTTCTTTATGTTTTATCCGGCCATTTTCAGTTTTAATCGCCACATGCCCGGCATAATGGCCATATTTACCTGCAGCGGCCAGAAGGGTTTTATTGATTTCCCTGCCTTCAGGGAGGATATGGTGGGTGTGCCCGCCAAGGATAATATCAATCTCCGGGCACTCAAGCGCAATCCGCTCATCCTCGTAGATGCCTAGATGGGAAAGAAGGACGATGATATCGGCTTTTTCTCTTAAGGCAGGCAAATGCCTTTTCAGCTCTTCAACAGGATCGGTTAGTTTCCAGCCGAGCAGCTTGTAAAAAAGCGAGAAAGGGGCAGTTAGGCCAAGGACGCCAATGTTCGTTCCCGCTTCTGTTTTGTAAATTTTGCAAGGCTGGGCCCATTCAGGGCGGGTTCCGTCTTTTTCATATAAATTGGCTGCGAGGACATCAAAGTCACTTTCATTATATAATGTGCCAAGTCCATCATGCGGCAAGGTTATGCCTTCATTATTGCCGATAGTCACAGCGGTGTAGCCCGCTTCGTTCAGCAGGAGTGTGTTTCCTTTCCCCATCGTCCCCTCGGTATATGGGTGCCAGCGGTCGACATGGTCGCCTATGTCAAAAAGGAACACATCTTCCCCCGCTTTGCGATGCTCCTCAGCTCGCTCACGGAGAAGGCGGCTAATCCTCGGCCAGTGTTCAAAATGGCTGTGCAAATCGTTTGTATGATAAATATGTATTGTTTCCATCCGTTCGCTTCCTTTTCTTTCTGGTTGGGCGTTTGACGTTTGGGTCGGCTTTGCCACCCTCAGCCCGTGAGACCTTCGTAGATGAGGCGGATGCCGATGATAATGAGGATGGCGCGCAAAATCATGACGATTGTTTTACTTTTCAGCCGGCTGTTCAGGTAGACGCCAACTTGTGCGCCAATCCACGCGCCGGGTATGAGCGCGAGTGCGTACATCCAATGAATGTTTCCAAGTGAAATGTGGGCAACTGAGCTGATGATGGATGACAAGAAGATCATGAACATCGAAGTTGCCACAGCGACATGCGGAGGAAAATAGAAAAACAGAATCATCGCAGGTACCATCAATGACCCTCCACCGACGCCAAAGAGACCGGAAATAAAGCCGATTGCGACTGATATCAAGATTCCGACAACCGGATTATAGCCGTATTCAAAAGTCTGTCCCGACATGTCGGTGAATGTTCTTGTGTAGCCGGATTCCTTATTGTAAGGGATCGGCTTGATTTTGTTCCTCAGCACCATCACGACTGAAACAAACAACACGAATAAGCCGAAATAAAGATTAAACGCATGTGCATCCAGGTTCTTAATCATCCAGGCGCCAAAAATTCCGCCGGGTGCACTTCCGGCCAGGAAAATCAAACCGCTTTTATAATCAATCGTTTTATGCTTGATGTACCCGATCGTAGACGACATCCCGGTAAAAATCATCGTAAATAATGATGTTCCGACAATTTCACGCGGGGTAATATCCGGCAAAATGCCGAGAGTTGTGATGTAAAGAAGGGCCGGGACAACGATGATTCCCCCGCCAAGCCCAATCAGTGAACCAAGTGAGCTCGCAGCGAGCCCAATGAAAACAATGAGTATCCATTCCATTTTGCTAAAATTCTCCTCAGTCAGCATGCACCAGCCGGTGGTTTTCCGTGTATTTTCCAGGTGTCAGCCGTGAATTAGTTAAATGATGACTCTATTTATTAAAACAGGTCAAGCTGCCTTGGGGCAAGGCTGTCGTATTCCACTCCGAGAATCTCGATCAATTCCTTTGCATTCCCCGCGGCATCCCCGCCTGAATTATTATTAAACAAAACATACAAGTCTTTGCTTTGTTGCTGCAGCTTTTTGAGCATGAGAGCCCATTCGCCGAGCTCCTGGCGGTTGTACTTATATAAATAGCGCACCTCGCGCCAATTCTTCGCGTTTTTCTTTTGCCAGCCATGGACGTTCCTCCCGTGAAAACGGACAAGCGTCTTTTCTGGATGGGTTGCTTCCAGTACAATCGGAACCGATCCAGAGCCTGCCTGCGGCTCATCACAGACTGTATGAATCCAGCCCTCTTCGGTAAGAAAAGCGAGGGTTTTCTCGCGGAGTTCCGGCATATACCAGGACTGATGCCTGAATTCAATCGCGCATGGCAATGCATCCATTTCCTTTTTGCAAAAACGCACGTAATCGACATTTTCTTTTTTGCAATCGAACCATGGCGGGAACTGGAACAGGACCATTGCAAGCTTATTTTGCTCCAAATAGGGTGTGAGGGATTCCTTAAAGGCGGTAAACATCTCTTCCGCAGTGGCAAAAGGGCTTCCGCCGCGCTGATGTCCGGTCATGCCCTGATAGGCCTTCACAACAAACCGGAAATCTTCCGGAACCTGTTCAACCCAACGCTCGGCATTTTTAATAGGCTGGATGGCATAAAAAGACGCATCTACCTCAACCGTCGGAAAATGCCCTGCATATTCACTCAATTTCTCCCTCGCAGGTATCCCCGGCCCATAAAGACTGTCATGGTCCCCCCACCCTGTCACACCTATGTAAATCATACAATCCCTCCAGTACCCATCATAGCACAATAGTCCTAAAATTCACCAGCTCTCGTCATTTTCCCGAAGAGTTGAAAAATAAACCCCGCCACTTTTGCAAAAGCTACCTCGCAAGGTTATCAATTGGGTGGTTGGCGAACTTATGGTGGAAAAACACTTCGTAAGTTCTCCAATAAAGCGGCTTGGCGACTTTATGCCGAAAAAACACTTCGTAAGGTCGCCAATAGAGGTTCTTGGGTGAAAACCACTGTGAAAAGTCACCACTTCCTACTCAAACCCAAAAAAACCGCCTGCCAGCGGCAGACGGTTTTTGCACATAAGAATATTAACCAATAGAGCCTTCCATTTCGAATTTGATCAGTCTGTTCATTTCGACTGCGTATTCCATTGGAAGTTCTTTCGTAAATGGCTCGATGAAGCCCATGACGATCATTTCAGTTGCTTCCAGTTCGGAAATTCCGCGGCTCATCAAGTAGAAGAGCTGCTCTTCGGAAACCTTTGAAACCTTCGCTTCGTGTTCAAGCGAAATGTTGTCATTCAGGATTTCGTTGTACGGAATCGTATCCGAAGTCGACTGGTTATCCATGATCAGCGTGTCACACTCGATGTTGGCGCGGGCGCCGTCCGCTCTCCGTCCGAAGTGGACGATTCCGCGGTACGTCACCTTACCGCCGTGCTTCGAGATTGATTTTGACACGATTGTTGATGAAGTATTCGGAGCCAGGTGAATCATCTTCGCGCCTGAATCCTGGTGCTGGCCTTTTCCAGCCAAAGCAATAGACAGCGTCATGCCACGGGCACCCTCACCGCGCAAGATGACAGCCGGATACTTCATTGTCAGCTTGGAGCCGATGTTGCCGTCAACCCATTCCATTGTCGCATTCGCATCACAAACCGCGCGCTTCGTTACAAGGTTGTAAACGTTGTTCGCCCAGTTTTGGATGGTTGTGTAGCGGCAGTAGGCATCCTTCTTAATGATGATTTCAACGACCGCGCTGTGAAGCGAGTTTGTCGTGTAAACAGGAGCTGTACAGCCTTCAACATAGTGCACAGACGCACCTTCATCGACTATGATTAGCGTACGCTCGAACTGTCCCATATTCTCGGAGTTGATGCGGAAATATGCCTGAAGCGGAGTTTCCACTTTAATCCCTTTCGGAACATAAATGAACGAACCGCCAGACCAGACCGCAGAGTTCAATGCTGAGAACTTGTTATCAGTCGGAGGGATCACTTTTGCCCAATGCTCACGGAAAAGTTCCTCATTCTCCTTAAGCGCAGAGTCTGTATCTTTAAAGATAATCCCTTGTTTCTCGAGATCTTCCTGCATATTGTGGTAAACAACCTCAGATTCGTACTGGGCGGAAACCCCGGCCAAGTACTTCTGCTCCGCTTCCGGAATCCCGAGCTTGTCAAAGGTAGCCTTGATTTCCTCAGGCACCTCATCCCATGAACGCTCAGTCCTTTCGGAAGGCTTAACATAATAAATGATTTCGTCGAAGTTCAACGAATTCAAATCGCCACCCCACTGTGGCATAGGCATATTGTAGAAATGCTCAAGCGATTTCAAGCGGAAATCGAGCATCCACTGTGGCTCTTCCTTCATCCTGGAAATTTCCTCAACAATCTCACGCGTCAGACCGCGCTTCGACCGGAAAATGGAAACGTCCCTGTCGGCAAAGCCATATTTATAATCACCGATTTCTGGCGCTTTTTTAGCCATTACCGTTTTCCTCCTTCTTAAGGCCTTTTAAGGGCTATTTTGCAAAAGTCTCTTTGCGCCCACGCTCCAGTCCCACCATAAGCAGGAGGTTGCAGATCGCGCAGCATTTTGGCAAATGCCCAAAGCCTATTAGTTAGTTTCGTCCCCGAGGCCTTTTTCCATCGCTTTCCATGCCAGTGTCGCACACTTGATCCGTGCCGGAAACTTCGAAACGCCGGATAGCGCCTCGATATCACCAAGGTCAACATCATCGTCGTAGTCATTTCCCTGCATCATTTCGGAAAAAATCTTCGACAGCTTTAAAGCGTCTTCCACCTTTTTTCCTTTAATCGCCTGCGTCATCATCGAGGCGGAAGACATCGAAATCGAGCAGCCTTCCCCTTCAAATTTCGCATTTGTTACTATCCCGTCTTCAACGTTCATTGTAAGCTGGATCCGGTCTCCGCATGTAGGGTTATTCATATTGACCGTCAGGCTGCCATCCTCGATAACCCCTTTATTACGGGGATTCTTATAGTGGTCCATGATCACCTGGCGGTAAAGCTGATCCAAATTTTTAGAAGACATCGCTGAAATACTCCTTTGTTTTGACAAGGCCTTCAACAAGCTTGTCAATATCTTCTTCTGTGTTGTACAAATACATACTGGCCCTTGCCGTCGCTGAAGCTTTCAGCCATCTCATCAGCACTTGGGCGCAGTGGTGGCCCGCTCTGACGGCAATGCCTTCCGCGTCAAGGACGGTTGCGACATCGTGTGGATGGACATCAGAAATATTGAATGTGACAATTCCGGTCCGCTGGTCAGCATTCTTAGGGCCGTAAATCGTCATTCCTTCTATATGGGACATTTTATCAAGCGCATAGGCACCAAGTCTGCGGTTATGCGCATCGATATTGTCCATGCCCAAATCTTCCAAAAAGTCGATTGCGGCTCCAAGGCCGATGGCGCCGCCGATAATAGGCGTGCCTGCCTCGAATTTCCACGGAAGTTCTTTCCAAGTCGATTCGAAATCATGGACGAAATCAATCATTTCTCCGCCAAATTCAATCGGATCCATGTTCTCTAATAGATGCTTTTTCCCGTATAATACCCCAATCCCAGTCGGTCCGCACATTTTATGGCCGGAAAACGCGAAGAAATCACAATCCAAATCCTGGACATCGACTTTCAGATGTGGTGCGCTTTGAGCGCCATCCACGACGATGATGGCACCCTTTTCATGGGCGATTTCCCCAATTTCCTTGACCGGGTTGACTGTTCCGAGAACGTTGGAAATATGAACGATTGAAACAATTTTCGTGTTTTCCGTAATCGTTTTTCGGGCATCATCTAAAGAAATGGTCCCGTCCTCCTGAAGAGGCATGTATTTCAAGGTGGCGCCGGTACGCTTTGCGACCATTTGCCACGGAATGATATTGCTGTGGTGTTCCATCGGGGTAATGACGATTTCATCACCTTCCCGTAAATTCGCCGTGCCGTAGCTGTGGGCGACTGTATTTAACGCAGTCGTCGTCCCGCGCGTATAGATAATTTCCTGAGTCGATTTGGCATTGATGAACTTTCGCGCCTTTTCCCTCGCCCCTTCAAAGGCATCGGTTGCCTTTGTGCCGAGTGTGTGCACTCCGCGGTGAACGTTGGAATTGTATTCGCGATAGTACTTGTCTAGCGCTTCAATGACCTGAATCGGCTTTTGGGAAGTCGCGCCGCTGTCGAGATAGACGAGCGGCTTTCCATTCACTTCCTGGTTCAATAGTGGAAACAGCTGGCGGATTTCGGCTGAATTGATCATCGAACTTTCCTCTCAATCACTTCGGTCAACTGCTTTTTAACCCCTTCAATTGGCAGCTGGTTTACAACTGGGGCAAGGAAACCGTGAATGACAAGGCGCTCCGCCTCATGTTGCGGAATTCCTCTGCTCATCAGATAGTAGAGCTGAAGAGGATCCACGCGGCCAACAGATGCTGCGTGCCCGGCAGTAACATCGTCTTCATCAATCAGCAGGATCGGGTTCGCATCCCCGCGCGCTTTTTCGCTGAGCATCAGAACGCGTGATTCCTGAACTGCATTTGCTTTAGAGGCGCCGTGCTCAATTTTGCCGATACCGTTAAAGATTGAAGTTGCACTCTCTTTCATGACGCCATGCTTCAGGATGAAACCTTCTGTATTTTTGCCAAAATGGACAATTGAAGTTGTAAAGTTCTGGACTTGTTCCCCGCGCCCGACAACAACAGTTTTCAACTCGCCGTGGGAACCGTCACCAACAAGGTTGGTCACGTTGTCGGAAATTGTATTTCCGTCATTCATCTGGCCAAGCGCCCAGTCAATGCGGGCATCCCGGCCCGTTACACCGCGGCGGTTTACGTAAGTCGTAATCCCTTCTGCAAGCGTGTCTACCGCGCCGTACTGCAGGCGTGCGTTCGTGCCAACAATCGCTTCGCTGACGATGTTGAAGACGCCTTGTCCATCGACAGTCGAAAGATAGTTTTCAACGTATGTTGCTGAACTGTTATCCTCAACTACAACGATGACATGGTTGAATAAATTCGTTTCCGCGTTGTCATGTAAATAAACAGCCTGGATTGGCTCGCTCACTTCAAGATTCTTAGGGATGTAGAGGAACGCGCCCCCGTTCATCATTGCCGCATGAACGGCAGTGAGACGGTGCTCATCAACCTTGACAGCCTCGTTCATGAAGTAACGGCGCAAAAGATCACCATGCTCATTCGCTGCTGTGAAAATATCTGTAAAAATGACCCCTTGATCCTTCAATTCCTGTGAAAGGGAAATATAGGCTGGAGTATGATTGCGCTGAATATATAAGTTTTGCTGGCCTTCCACGTCTACGAGCGCCTTTAATTCCTCAGGGAGGTCATTCAGTGACGCGAACGGCTCGCTTTCAACTGTATGCCGCTCAAATTTCGTGAAATTCCATTTATCAATTTTCGTTTTATCAGGCCTTGGCATCGGCAGAGAGTCAAGGCTGGCAAGAGCCTTCAAGCGAACTTCTTCAAGCCATGCCGGTTCAGCCTTTTCTTTTGAGAAAGAGCTGATGTACTCTTTGTCAAAAGACAGTATGGTTTCAGTAGTCATCAATTATCCCCCTAATGCTTATGCTTCTTGGCCGACAGTTTCATCTTCAATGCCAAGCTCTTGCTTGATCCACTCATATCCTTCCGCTTCAAGGCGCTTTGCAAGTTCCGGTCCGCCAGATTTTACAATGCGCCCCTGCATCATGACGTGAACATAGTCAGGAGTGATGTAGTTCAGCAGGCGCTGATAGTGTGTAATAATCAAGCAGCCGAAGTCGTTTCCGCGCATTTCGTTGATACCATTGGAAACAACTTTAAGCGCATCGATGTCGAGGCCGGAATCGATTTCATCAAGAATGGCGATTTTCGGCTCAAGCATCATAAGCTGAAGGATTTCATTGCGCTTCTTTTCACCGCCGGAAAAGCCTTCATTCAGGTAACGCTGGGCCATGTCCTCGTCCATTTCAAGCAAGCCCATTTTTTCATCCATTTGACGGATGAATTTCATCAAAGAAACTTCGTTGCCTTCACCACGGCGGCTGTTAATTGCCGAACGTAAAAAGTCGGCATTTGTTACACCGTTGATTTCGCTAGGATATTGCATTGCAAGGAAAAGTCCCGCGCGAGCACGTTCATCAACTTCCATATCAAGGACGTCAGCACCATCGAGTGTGACAGTTCCGCTAGTTACTTCATATTTAGGATGACCCATGATGGCAGAAGAAAGAGTTGATTTCCCTGTACCATTAGGCCCCATTATAGCGTGTATTTCCCCGCCTTTTACTTCGAGGTCCACACCCTTTAGAATTTCTTTTCCTTCGATCTCAACGTGGAGATCTTTGATCGTTAAAGTTGATCCACCCATTTCAATACCTCCGCTACTTGAGGAAGTCTGCCCGGCTGAAACGCGGAAACTTCCATTCTCATTTTATTCTCATTACAATCTTATAACAAATCAAATGTGATAGCAACCCTTTAAACTGACTGGCTTGCGGCTTCACCATTTTCACTGGACAGCCCAGGATTGAGAATCAGCATGTACCAAAATCCCCTTTAGCTTCCCCAGCCTAGACAGGTTCGTATTCACCACGCATCTACAATAGCTCAAAATATGGCGAAAAGCCAGTGATAAGTTCCACTGGCTCCCCCGTTTTCTTCCTATTATATAGTGCATCTATAGCGAATGTGCTGCCTGGGAATTGGTCCTTTCCTTCAAAAGACAGTCCTTCCGTTTAACTGATTATAATTAAGTGGCTGGCTTTCTGCCCCTAAAAAATCTTTCGATCGATGTCGGCAATAATGCGCTGGCTTTTTACATAGTCATCTTCGCGCTTTTGCTCGACTTCCATTCTTACATCATGCTTCAGATTATATTCTTCGTACCCGACCCCGTGAGTGTCCTGCATCGCTTTTTCCATTTCCGATGTGTACCTTAGGTTAAGCTTTTCTTCCACAACTAAAACTTCCTTTCCTTTGCACTGACTTGGTGTATTTTGCAAAAATCCTTTCCAAATAAACTTTGGTTGATTTACGCTCCAGGCACTTCGCTTTCCGTGGGGCGTCAGTGGAGCCTCCTCGGCGCTAAAAGCGCCTGTCAGTCTAGCTGCAGCGCCTAGGGGCTCGGGGTCTTAAATCAATCCGTCAAGAAGGCAAACTGCGCCTTCTGTCCGGCTTGTCTTAAGCCTGTCGCCCCTGACCAAGGCGCTTCCGCTTTTCATGGGGTCTCCACCTTGCCGCTTCATCCCGCCGGAGTCTTCGTGCCTTCCGCTTCAATCAATCTGCAAATTAAGTAAAGGAATTTTTTGCACATTAGGAGTTTACCACTAGCCATAGGAAGAAAACGTCAATCGGCTCGGGAAAGGAAGGAATCAGCGGAAGGATATGGTAAATGGTTTTGCAATGAATTATTGCTTCAGCTGGTTCAGATCATCCATTGCTTCCTGGACAAGGGTAACCCCCAGGCTCATGGCCGCACCGCCTCCGAAAGCCGCGGTTACTCCAATCGTTTCAAGGATTTCCTCTTTAGATGCTCCCTGGTCAAGGCATCCTTTTAAATGATAAATGATGCAATACTCATCCTGAGAATATAGGGCAACCCCAAGGGCGATTAACTGTTTATCCTTCTGGGAAAGGACGCCTTCTTTAAAACACTCCTCGGTAAATGCGTTATAATGGCGGGCTATTTCTGGCATTTTTTGCGTATATAGACCAAGCCCAGCCTTATATTCATACAAGGCTGCCTCCGTTGAATTTTTCGGCTCATGAAAATGTTCCATACGTTCCACTCCTTACGTGTAGTATCACCGATTAGTATGCAGAAGTGGAAAGGGAAGTATGCGCTCTCGCTTTCCAAAGGCGGGATAAAACCATCAAGATAAAAAAACGGGCACCCCATTTCAAATGGATGCCCGCATGATGTAATTATTTTTTGCCAAAATGGCTTGTGCTCAGCTTTTTATCAAACTCTGACCAAATTTATTTGGTTACCGGAACAACAGAGCCGCCGTATTCTTTAAGGATGAAGTCCTGAATTTCCTTTGAACGAAGAACTTCAACTAACGCTTTGATTTTATCGCTGTCCTCATCGCCCTTGTTTACAGCGATGATGTTGACGTACGGAGAATCGCTTTCTTCAATTGCGATTGAATCTTCGACTGGGTTCAAGCCCGCATCAAGTGCATAGTTGGAGTTGATCAGAACTGCATCGCCTTCGCCTTTATCATAAATTTGAGTTAGAAGCGCTGCTTCATATTTTGCGTCAAACTTTAGCTTTTTAGGATTATCAACGATGTCTTCTACAGTTGCGGCCGTTTTATCAATGCCTTCTTTCAACTTAATCAAGCCTTTTGCTTCAAGCATTGTCAGGATTCGGCCGTGGTCAGGCACCGAGGAGCTGACGATGATGTGCGCTCCTTCTGGAAGTTCTTCAAGGCTCTTGTATTTCTTTGAATAGACACCGATTGGTTCAATGTGAATTCCGCCAGCGTTGGCAAAATCGTAATTGTTTTCTTTCACTTGAGACTCAAAGTAAGGAATGTGCTGGAAGTAGTTGGCGTCCAGTTCTTTCGCATCCAGCGATTTGTTCGGCAGAATGTAATCAGTGAACGTCTTAATTTCGAGATTATAGCCTTTTTCCTTTAGGATTGGCTTCGCTTCTTCAAGGATGACAGCATGCGGTACGTTAGACGCGCCGACAACAATCTTTTTGTCGTCCTTCTTACCGCTTCCCGCCTTATCGTCGGAACCTCCGCAAGCAGCAAGTACGAGTACAAGTGCAAAAGTTAAAATAACACCTAACCATTTTTTCATGTTTCCCTCTCCTTTGTTTGTTGTATATAAGTAAGTATTAGCCGGTACCGGAGTTTTTTGCCCCGGCCGGGCGAATTAGCGTTTATCGAGCTTCCGGGAAATCGTGTCCCCGATGAACTGGATGATGAAGACGACAATCAGGATGATGATGGTCGCCATCACTGTGACATCATTTCGGCTGCGCTGGAATCCTTCCAGGTATGCAAGGTTTCCGAGACCGCCTGCACCGATTGCACCGGCCATCGCTGTATAGCTGACGAGGGCAATAGCGGTAACGGTGATTCCAGATACGAGCGCCGGCATGGATTCTGGCAATAATACCTTCCAGATGACCGTCCATGTCGATGCGCCCATCGATCTCGCCGCTTCGATGACTCCTTTATCAATCTCACGCAATCCAATTTCAACCATTCTCGCATAGAATGGAGCAGATCCGATAATGAGTGCCGGCAAGGCCGCGTTTTCACCAATCATCGAGCCTACAATAATCATCGTGAATGGAATGAGCAGCACAATCAGAATGATGAACGGGATCGAACGGAAAACGTTAACGAATGCGCTGATACTTTTATTTATAAATGCGTTTTCCCAAAGATTGCCTTTTGCCGTCAGAAAAAGAAGCAGTCCAAGGATAATTCCGAGAATAAATGTGATGGCAACAGAAATCCCAGTCATATAAAGCGTCTCAATTGTCGCCTCCCACATGTTTTCCCACACAACGTTCGGAAAGAATTTCTCAGCCATTTCCAATCACCTCCACCCCGATTTGCTGGGAGCGGATATACTCAAGGGCGTTTTGAACTTCTTGCTCTGGCCCGTCAAGATGGATGAATAAAGATCCGTAAGAACCGCTTTGCGTCTGTGAAATTTTCCCTTGCAGAATATTAGCCGTAATCGCATAGTTCCTGACCAGGTTTGTAATCAGAGGCTGTTCGACTGTTTCACCGACAAATGTCAGTTGGATTACACTGCCTGTTGGATAGCGTTTAATCAGATGCTCAACTGTATCCTTTGTTTCCTCCGGCTCCGTCACTTGCTGGACAAATCGCTTCGTGATTGGCTGCTTAGGATTCCGGAATACATCGAGTACCGGACCGAGCTCGACAATCCCGCCATTTTCCATCACGGCAACCCGGTGGCAGATTTTCCTGATCACATGCATTTCATGCGTAATTAGGACAATCGTCAGCCCGAGCCGCTTATTGATATCAACAAGGAGTTCGAGAATCGAATCGGTCGTTTGCGGGTCTAGGGCGGATGTCGCTTCATCGCACAAAAGTACCTTCGGATTATTCGCAAGCGCCCTGGCAATGCCGACACGCTGCTTCTGCCCGCCGCTCAGCTGTGAAGGATAAGCACTTTCCCTTCCTTCAAGGCCGACCAGCTTTATGAGCTCATCTACCCGCCTTTTTCGCTCGGCACCAGAAACTCCGGCAATTTCTAGCGGAAAGGCAATATTCTCCCGGACAGTCCGTGACCAGAGGAGGTTGAAGTGCTGGAAAATCATTGAGATTTCCTGGCGCGCCTTCCTCAGTTCGGCACCTTTGATTTTTGAAATTTCCCGGCCTGCGATGGTGATTGATCCTTCTGTCGGACTTTCAAGTTTATTCAGCATCCGGATTAAAGTACTCTTCCCCGCGCCGCTGTATCCAATTACGCCGAAGATTTCCCCTTCGTTTATTTCAAGATTGACGTTGTCTACCGCCGTTAGCGTTCCCTGTTTTGTCTGGAAACTCTTTCGGACATTCTTTATAGAAATCACTAGGCTCACCTTCTTTACATCCTTTTTCCCGCATCCGCGGCCAGCAACTAAGATTAGGTTGATAATGATAGTTTACCCTTTGATGAATGAGAAAAGCCTTTCTGCAATCTGGCAGAAAGGCTTAAACGGCAACTATCCTTTCTCCCATCTCCCAAAGCAGTCGCTTTGTGTGAATTGGCACCATTTCACTGGACACAAGGTCCACTGACGGTTGCCGGGCTTCATCGGGCACATCCCTCCACCTCTCTTGATAAGAGTAAACAAATTATTCAATTAATCGTAATTGCTATCGTAACATGGATGAAAAAAGCTGTCAATGAAGACTCATTTACCTATTGTAAGCAAATAAAAAACCCGCTTCATTAAGAAGAGGGGAATCTCTTCTTATCTTTACAAAGCAAACGCCTTGCTGGAATTAGCACCGTGTCTACAACCGGTTGCCGGGCATCATTGGGCCATTCCCTCCGCCACTCTTGATAAGGTTATTGAATTATTCGAATCTTGCGCCAAGATTTAAAAAGAGTTTATCCTATCTTCCCGACTCCGTCAATAGGATTTTTTTTATTTTTCTAATTTATTTTTTTGCCAAAAGAAAAACCGATTCCAGTTTCAGAATCGTCCTGAATGATGCACTTATTTCGACAGCCTCCTGATTGAGCAGATCACGCAATCTTTTTTCCCCTTTAAGCAGTTGGACAATCGCTTCGGCTTCCCCAGTAATACTGGCAGTACCGGAACATTCACTGTCCCGGGCATCCGCGGATCCAGGCGACAGCCTGGCGTTTCCGCCAACGATTTCTATGGGTATACCAGCAATATGAAGAAAAAATGGCCTGCTGCTTTTGAACAGTCCGCTTATATGGGTTTTCTCATTTACTGTTTCCACAAATCGCTCAATCTGCCCAATCATTTGGCATCCCCCCCTATGCCTACCACTTCTTCAAGGACGTTTTAAATTCCTTCTAGAATCGTTCGACAACTTTTGCTTCCTCCGCGGAAAGCGTATGCTCGGAGTGGAAATCTACAACTTAACCGTTATCGAGCCATGTTCCTGTGAAATTTCCGGGGAAATATGTCGTAATTTAGCTTCCTGTCAACATTGAAGAGGCCATCCAACTAAAAAAGCAGATGCTCAGTAGCATCTGCTTAATCGAAAACGGTATTAATTTTATCCAACAGGTAGGGAACAGACCGGAAGGCATATATCGCATCAACAGCGCGCCCTTCTTTCACAAAAGCAAGACAGGGTACACTTTCAATTCCGAAAGTTAAAGCAAACTCGGGTGCGTAGTTAAGATTTATTTTGCCGATTTCCAAATCGGGCTGTAGTGCGTCTATGACTTCAAGCATTCTTCCTGCTACCTGGCACGTTCCGCATAAAGGAGTATAAAAATAAGCCAATCCTGTTTTCCCGCTTGTTAAAAAAGCGGATAATTCTTCGCTTGTCCATTCTTTCATGGGGATGTGCGGCCCATTTCCAAAAATTCAGCATGAACATCGATATTCGCACCCATTAGGACCATTGCGAGGTGATGATAAGGGGCTGTTGCCACCTCTTTATACATCTTATCAATATACAAATGTGCGGCTTCCGGATACTCGCGCTTAAACTGGCGGCGGAGCTTTTCACCTGCTTCATCGGCATCGGCAAGGACGTAAACTTCCTTATCGCCGAACGAATCAATCAGTTCATCAAGGCGTGACAGGGAAATCGTTCCGTTCGTGCAAATCACTTCAACACGGTCTTTGATAATCCCTAGTACTTTTTTCTTATCCGATCTGCCTTCCACAATAATAATTTTATCCGCGTATTCTTCACTCATCGAAATCACCTGCAGGAAAGTAGTTGGTATTAGCTTATTCAGAAGGACTATTTGTGTGTAGTCTCCTGCTCTAGTTCAACTATACCACTATGCCTATTTTGCATACAGGAGTTTGCTCTCGCCGGCAGTAAAATGGCTTGCCTGCAGGCAAAAAAGCGGGCTGTTAGCACCAGCCGCCCTGCTCGCAATCCGTATACTTCGCATTAGGCTGGTCAACCATCGCTACGTTTTGGAAAATTCGCTGCTGGTCGACGTCAAAACGCTGGTCAAGCTCAAACTCGGCTTTCCCGTTCAACAAAATCCGGCCAATCGCCTCTTTCTCCAGATAAAGTTCTATTTCCCCATTTCTCAGTTTTCCAACCACTCTGTCGGTAATATCAAGCTTCTTTTCACTCCATGTCATCCAACATCACCCCTTTTGTTTTTCCTTTATTCTGCCCCTGTCCACGCAAAGGCATAGATGGGAAAGAAAGGGCATTCGGGCAGTATTTTTGCAAAATAAAAGGGCCATTCCCAAAGGAACAGCCCGACATGTTTATTCGTTTGTCATTTCATCATATTGCTCAGCGGTCATGAGGTTGTCCAGCTCGCTTGTATCAGAAAGCTCCACAACAACCATCCATGCCTTTTCGTAAGGAGATTCGTTTACGAATTCAGGGCTGTCAGAAAGGTCTTCGTTCACTTCAACAACCTTACCGCTTACCGGTGAGTACAGCTCGGATACCGTCTTAACAGACTCGACGCTTCCAAATGGCTCGTCCGCAGTAACGTCGTCTCCTACCTCAGGAAGCTCCACAAATACGATGTCGCCAAGCTCAGACTGGGCAAAATGCGTAATGCCAATCCGTACTTTATCCCCTTCAACTTTTACCCATTCATGTTCTTCTGAATAACGCAAATCCTTTGGTGTTGTCAATGTTATCCCTCCACAATGTGTTGTATTATCTATTATCGATTTAAAAGCAATCGATAGACCATGAATGCCGGAATTCCGGCAACAGGTTCCCTATAACCAAACCTTTTTGTACTCATCTTCTTTGAAACCGACTGTCACCTTTTCCCCATCCGTCAAAATTGGCCGTTTCATCAGCATGCCGTCTGACGCCAGAATATCGAGCAACTCGTCTTCTGAAGCCGTTTTCATCTTATCCTTCAAACCAAGCTCACGGTATTTCTGGCCGCTTACATTAAAGAACTTTTTCAATTCAAGGCCGCTTTTTTTGTATAACTGTTCCAGTTCAGCCCTCGTTGGAGGCTGTTCTACAATATGTATTGCTTCATAAGTTATCTCGTTCTCTTCAAGCCATTTCTTCGCATTCCTGCATGTTCCGCATTTCGGATACCAGTAAAACGTCAATGCCATCTGCACCACTCCTTACGATTCCTACCCTGAAATAGTACCATAAATGAAGATAAAAAGCCCTAATTACCTGGTACCCCGAATAAGGTATTCGCCACCTTCATCAAAAATCCTGCCTATTTTAATATCAGCCACAAAATTGACATATATTTTACGAAAGTGAGTAGTTGCCACTCAAGTCCAGGATGCGTGACAACAAACGCTCGAAACCTGGAATACTTGTCACTCAAGGCACGGATGCGTGACAACAAATGCTCGAAACCTGGTTTAGTTGTCACTCAAAACACGGATGCGTGACAACGAATGCTCGAAACCTGGTTTAGTTGTCACTCAAAGCACGGATGCGTGACAACAAACACTCAAAAACCGGAATAGTTGTCACTCAAGGCACGGATGCGTGACAACAACTTCACAAATTAGTTTTTTTGCAAAGCATGCAGTTTAGGTGAGAGAAGCTCTCTATGTCCAACCGTCCACTCAGCATTTTTCACCTGTTATTAAAGCTTAACTTCCCTACAGCAGCCCGACCAGTTTCAGGCCGTGCAGAATCCCTCCATCATTTACGTGAATCGTCTCGTACCGGGCCGCTTCCTTCACTTCCGGGAGCGCATTTCCCATCGCAACGCTGTTTGGGACATACGAAAGCATTTCAATATCGTTCAGCCCGTCGCCGAACGCATAGGCGTTTTCAATATGTAGGCCCATTGCCTCGACAAGTTCTTCAATCCCTTTCGCTTTTGACCCGCCAACAGGCAGAACATCGACAGAGACTGGATGCCAGCGAATAAAGTCGAATTCCTTGAATGCATCTTCATACTTCAATTCGTCATCCTGCTCGCAAAATAATAGAGTCTGAAAAATAGTGCGCCCGCGAAAGTACTCAGGCTCGTGCGTTGGACCCATGGTTAACTTGAGAGTTCCTATGCTTTCTGTGATCCAGTTATGCTCGGGCACGCTCATTTTCATATCCACTTCATCCATATAAATGAGTGGATGATTATTTTCAGCCGCAGCCAAAGTCAAAGCCTCTAAAGCCTTCTCGTTTAATTGATTTGTATAAACAGGCTTCCCCTGCAGAACAACGTACTGTCCGTTAAAGCTCACATATGTATCGATTCCCAGCTCTTTCCGCAAATCTTCAAACATGAACGGAGCCCGGCCGGTTGCAATCGCCACCTCATGCCCCAATTCTTTCAGTTTAAAAACTGCCTCTTTCGCCGAAGCCGGAAGCCGTTTTTCATCGTCAAGCAATGTACCGTCAATATCAAAGAAAATAATGCTTTTCTCCATATCCAACACCTTTCTTTCTGCAAAAAACCTTGATGCTTTCCTTCTTACTTAATTGTACATAACTTCACAGCTTTTATCCATTCGCCTAGACCCGAGCAATAGAGAAGAAGATTTTAATAGGCAATTCGCACGCGTTCCTATATAATTTAAGAAAACAATTTCGGAGGTATACCATGCAAGAAAACGGGGACATAATTGCCTCCCACCAAAAGAAAAAAGCAAGGCTCACCGTGATTGGCGCGGCCTTGATCATCCTGTCCTGCATCCTTTACGGAGCCATCCTGCTCGTGCCGCTCACCTCCTTTTCAACCGGAACAAAAGTCGCGATTACGGCCGGGCTCGTCATTAGCGGTGAGGCCACCTTCTGGATTGGCGGCATCATCCTCGGAAAAGAAGCCGTGACACGCTACCGGAAAAACCTGAACCCTTTGAACTGGTTCAAAGGCAGGAAATAATCAAGACAAATAAAGCCAGAGCGCTAACCAGTGTTGGTTACACGATCTGGCTTATTTTTGGCTTCTAAAGCTGTTTCCTTACAACCTTTGTCCAGGCACGGACTCGATCGGCTGCTCCTTTTTTCTCCCCGACAAGGTAAACTTCGGAAACGGTCATCGCCCAGTCTTTGAAAACCGGCTGGGCTGGCACCTGTCTTACTACCTTTCCTGAACCCTCAGACCAATAAGAAATTTTTTTTCGGACTTTGCTGATAGGCATTTGCCTGTCGTAAGCTTCACAAAAAATCCAAAAAAGTTCTTCCCGTGCTTCATCTGTAAATATGGCGGGGTGCTGGATGTTGTAGCAGGCAACCGTCCAAAAATGAAGGCCTAGCAAGTCAGCGTTTTCAGCTTCCCAGGAGATAATTTCATCTAGTTGTCCCCGGCAATCGAGTCCATTCGCTTCGGGCGCTCCGCATTCAGGACAGCATTCTTGATAGTTGATCGCTCTGTTCATTCCCCACCGCCTCCCGCGCAAAATTGTTTCTAATGAATATATTCTTCATTTATCGCTGCCAATCCTTTATCTGTCTGCATAATTTTCACATGAGTGACAACCTCGACCGGTTTTTCCGGATTGTTGTCACTCATACAGGCTTTGCGTGACAACCTCGACGAATTTCACTGCAAATCGGGACATCTCTGCACCACTTTTTCTAATGTTTGAATGTTAATTCAAGCTTCATTTCAACCTGACTGGAAAAACTTACTTTCACCACTTTGTAATACAAATAGGTCGATTTAACCTACCATTTTCCCTATGAATCTAGTATTTTGTAAAAAAGGGGAAATATTTGTAACATAGACGAAATATTTTCGTTAATATAGGTGTAGAGAAAAATCACGAGAAACCGAGGGGAAAGAAAAATGGGAAATTTGTTTAGAAGTAAAAGGCTGAGGAGTTTTTTAGTATGTATTGCGCTAGTGCCGCTCATTTATGGGGCCATTTTAGGTGTTGGTGCATTAAAGTCTGATGCGAAATCCGAGAAGATTCCGAGTCCGATAGTTTCCGGGTTAAAAAATGAATATGCCGCTGAGTTTCCGAACTACGACCCGAGCCTCCAGCCTTCTAAACCAATAGCCCCTCAAGGCGAATCCGAAGAAGTGAGGAAGCAAGAGCCAGCTGTTGATGAAAAAAAGGAAATCGAACAGGGAAACACGGAAGGTGCAAAGCAGCCTGTGGCAGTGAAACCCGGAGTAAAACCTGCGGTTAAAACGCAAGCTAGCGCCCCAGCCAAGCAGCCACAGACACCAGCACCGCCTGTACCTCCCGTAAAAATGCCAACAGAACCCGCTAAGCCAGTCAACACCGGGAATGGCCGACCAGTTTACCTAACATTCGATGACGGCCCGCACAATGTATCAGGGCAAATCCTTGACGTGCTCGACAAATACAATGCCAAGGCAACCTTTTTCATGTTGGACGGCAATATGAAGCAGCACCCGGCCGCGGTTAAGCGGATGGCTTCATCGGGACACAGCCTTGGTTTGCATGGCGTGACACACAGCAAGACGGAGTTTTATAAATCCGCCCAGTCTGTGATTGGTGAAATGAACCAGGCTAGAGCAACTGTCAAGAATTTAACTGGGATTGATACTGTATTAATCCGTACTCCATTTGGCAGTTCTCCTCATATGACACCCGCTTATAAACAGGCGGTCATTGAAAATGGATATAAAATGTGGGATTGGACGGTTGACAGCAGGGACTGGGCCTTCCGCAACGCCCGCTATGTGGACAGTGTGATCGAACAGCTTGAAAAACAACGCAACAGCACTGGGCCTATCGTCATTCTGCTTCATGAACGTCCGGAAACGCTCGCCCATCTGCCTGCATTAATGGAATACCTGAAGAACCAGAATTATACATTCCAGCCGCTGAACAGCGAAATGACGCCAGTGCAGCTAGGTAGATAAGTAAATAGCAAGTTAAATAGAGAAAAGACATTTTTAGGTCAGGCGGGAATCATTAGATTCCCGCCTCCTTTTATTTTATGGCAGATTTTTCGCAAAATTTAGTTGGTAGCCATTTTAATCACGCTAAAAACCGGAAAGCTTATAGCCTCCCGGTTTAAACACCAACCATCAAAAAAAACAGTTTCGAAACCCGCTCCGCCTACTCTTCCCTAAAGATAACCTTGCCCGTAACTGCGGATATCCCTTTAACCTGAGGATGTTCGACAAGATAGACCTTCATCGGAATATTAACAAATTCCCATGTATCTGAATACATAATTGGCCCATCCATGACCGCTGTTCCTTTATACTTTGCCTCAATGCCATTCGCCTTCAGGTGCTGTTCCGCTTCCTCCCAACTCAACTCGAGCGGCTCACTCTTTGCGGGTACCTGCAGGACATCATCAATCAGCCACATACCATCCACTTTCACGGCAGTCATATAATAATGGATGCCGAACGGCGTATACCCGGCATCCAGGTCATCAGGCAGTTTTACTGTTTTAATTTTAATTTTGCCAGGAGCGTTTTCAATAACCTCCATCCGGACATCCAAATCTGGCGGCGACATCCCTTCCCCGTAAGTATCGTTCATCTCGAGCATTAGCTCGTCAAGCGACTTCAGCCAGTCCCGTGTCACCAGCCCTGAAACCATCGGATAAAAACCTTCCAGGTCGATTTCCTTGTCGGTGAGATTTTCCTTCCAGTAACCTTTTTCCTCCATATACTGGCTGGCAAGGGCGTTTATGGCAAAATACCCCTCCATGAGCTCACGAATGGCAGATAGGTCCAACGTTTCCAGTTCACGCCGATTCGAAGTGCCTCCAGTTTCCTTCGGTGGCTGGGCGCTTTCCGCGTTTCCAGTCCAATTCAGGCTTCCGTATGTTAAACCAGCCAAAAGAATGACTGCCGAAAAAGTTAATCCAATCCATCTCATTTTTCCTGCCCCTTTCTTAAGGACAATTCCATTTTGCAAAAAAATGTGAGAAGGGGATTGTTACCCAACTATGTAGAGGCAGCCATTGCCCACATGCCCTCTCACATTATTAGACGATTTTTTAAAGTTTCGGTGCGGACTTTTTAACTTTTTTGATTGTTCGCATCATTCCCAAGCTTCCCCATTTGTTACTCATCCCATACAACAGACCAAACCGGTTTCAAAATAAAAACTGCCCGGGTTTCCGGGCAGTCAAGTTGTTCATTCAAATTTAGTTGTTAAAAAGGTGGCTTTTTTGCCATGGTAGCAGGCTTTTGCCATCAGCTTCGCTTTCAAGTTTTCACATACTGCGTCATGGGTCAGCCGCTGGTTGTACCGATGTAAAAAAAGATGAAAATAGTACTTTCCTTTTAGTAAGTTCTTCAACACAATTACCCCCTTATTTGCTCCGTATACTGCAGGGCCGTATTCGGAAACTGGCTGGCTTGGCTATATTCATAGCTTTAGCCCCTGTAGTTTTGCGTCTCCACTTTTCAATGGATTTGCCCTTGTCGTACTATATTTGTGCTATAAATAAATTTAACAAATTTTTGTATAACAATCAATCTAGAGCTTATTTCTATATCTATAGTGATTTTCCACATTTATGGCTTAGTAAACCTAAAATATCTTTTTTTTTTGCAAAAACTTTTAAACTGCCTTCTCTACGCAAAAAAAAAAGCCCGTCTTAACATGCCGTCTGCTGCTGCAGCGGAGTTAAACCGGGCTTTTCGTTCCTGCTATGTTAATCCTGGTCCAGCCAATAAACGGTCTCTTCTTCCTCGACGACCCGAATACCTTTTTCCCGTTCCACGTACAGGGTGAGAGGGTTTTTTGTGTGCTTGATGACAATTTCCCGAAGCTCTTCCGCTTTTTTCCGCTTTTGATTGAAAGAGGCTTCCTTCATATTGATTTCGTATGTATGGCCGTAGCTGAGCTGGACGATTGTCTTCTTTAACCCGTTTTTCTTCGTTCCCCTCACATGCATAAGTGAAAACCAGACACAATTTGACTTTCCAAATGATTTTGACGGAAAAAGCCATATTCCCAGACTTGTGTTGACAGTGATTGGGTGCATCCGGATTCCGCTGAGCAGCGCCTTTGAACTGTGGCGCGCTCCGATAAAGCTGGAGCCTAGCCGGACGAGTGATAAATTGATGAGCTGGATTGGAGGCATTTTGACATAAATGATTTTATTTCCTTCCAATACTTTTGAAAAAAGATTCCCGTATTGGTCATACTCGCCAGTAATTAGAACGGTCTTCTCATTAACCAAATAATCTTCTGCTATTTCTATCACATAGACTCCCCCATAAATAAACTTTTCCCTGACTACTTTTGCCTTGTGGCCCTCGTCCTTCCCTTCCCCACGCGTATTGTAAGCATAAAAACCTTCATGGCCTTCTTGTAATTTTTAGCAAAATTAACTCTGGGCTTTACATGCATATTGCTTGTGACGAATCCTGGTGCCAAAAGCAGGCGATTTGAGATAAGATAGTAGAAAAGTTTCTGTAGAAGCCTCTGATTCTCTGTCGTTTTCAGCAAATGTTGTCAAATCAAGTCACTTGCTTCTTCACTTATATTATAATTTCCCATTTAGTGGATGTAAATTCTATTTTTATATATTATTTTCCTATAATTGATAATTGTGACGAATTTGTAAAATCTTAGTAAAATATGCTGGTTTTGCTTCTTCTAAACTTTTATAAAATTAAACTTGATTAATTAATCTCGAAAGAGGAATAAAGATATCCCGCAAATGTAATCTGCAATCAAATAATCCCTTCAAACAGCCTTTTTGCAAGAAAATACCTCTCTTATGTATTATATCTCCTGCAAATAGTTTATAATTAAATTTAATAAAGAAAGTTGTGTGCATTGTTGAAGGAGTGACAAAATGACAAACAAATTTCAAATTGGCAGTTTCCAACTTATGAAATCAATGAACCGGTCTTTAATCCTAAATATCATACGGCGTCACGAGCCTATTTCAAGATCTGAAATTGCGAAATTGACAAAGCTTACTCCTCCAACAGTGAGCAATCTAGTGAAAGAATTGCTGCAGGCTGGGATCGTAATTGAACAAAAGCTTGGCGAATCAAGCGGCGGCCGCAAGCCAACCCTCCTTACTTTGAACGGGGATAACTTCCACGTTGTTGGCTTGGATGTCGGCTCAAGAAGTATAAAAGCCATTATCACAACCATTACCGGAAAGCTTCTTGTAAAAAAGAATTTCCCGCTTCCACCTGAAGTAACAAAAGAGATGTTGTTAAATTTTCTGAAAGAAGCGATTCATACAATAAAACAATCCGGCCATATTAATGTAGATAAAATAATTGGCATCGGGGTTGCCATGCATGGTATTGTCGATATTGAGAAGGGCGAATCGATTTTCGCACCGAACCTTGATCTTCAAAACATTCCGATTAAAGAAGTGCTGGAAAAAGAATTCAAAATGGCTGTTAAAGTGGAAAATGATGCCCGAGCAATGAGCTTGGGCGAATTGTGGTTTGGCCACGGAGGCAGCTATAACAGCTTTGTCTGCGTAAACGCAGGCCGGGGTATCGGGGCAGGAATCGTTATAAATGGAAAGCTGTTCCACGGAAGTAACTGCATAAGTGGGGAGATCGGCCACATGATAATCGATGTAAATGGACCGAAATGTTCGTGCGGAAACTTCGGCTGTCTCCAGGCCTTTGCCTCCGGTCCTGCCATTGCTGAAGCTGTCAAAAAGCGCATCAAGATGGGGTATTCAGGCTTAATTAGCGAGCTTGCAGGCAACGATCCCGATAAAGTGACCGGGGAATTGGTTTATGAGGCTGCCAAAAAGGGGGATCAGCTTTGCACCGCTGCTCTCGAGCAAGCCGGCCATTACCTAGGAATTGGGTTGACAAACTTGATTCATACGCTGAACCCTGACAAAATCATTATTGGCGGCGGCGTTTCAAATGCCCAGGACTTTGTGTTTGATGCAATCAACCGGACAGTTTTGCAAAAAGCAGTCACGAAACCAGCTAAAAACACCGAAATTCTCATTTCAAAATTTGGCGATGATGCAACTGTCATGGGAGCGGTCGCCCTCATCCTAGTCGAACTTTTTTCAACCAGGACAGCTGCATGACCACCCGCTTTACGGTTAGCATTTTTGGAAAAATTAGGGCTAACTAGTACACAAAAACCCTGCACCTCCAATTGGAGGTGCAGGGTTTTTTAGGATAGATTTCACAACTGTGGATAACTTTATTTTCAATCTTGGCTACATCTAGCTTCAGCGCCTACGCGTGCGCAAACTTCAGGTCTCCTCCCTACGATAAGTCATGCACGAATGCGCTAACGCTCTTCGTGATTCCTTTATCTCAGTCAAAGCCCTTCCAGTTTGTACGGCGATGACCAAGGCGCTTGCGCTTTTGGTTATTTCCGTGAATTTATTTCTTTAATTTTGCTTAAATCGCACTTTGGTTCGCGGTCGTACGTGAGCAGGCCGTTGATTTCCTGTTCGACGTCTGTCAGCTGCGTATAGCAGAAACCTTGGACGATTGAGCTGTTAAACAGGACGTCGGTTTGTTTCCGGTACTCTTCAATGAGGCTTTCACCAGATTGAACAGCTGAATAGCCCCAGCCCTCCTGCTCATCGACTTTATAAGCGATACCGCCATACTCTGTAATCATGATTGGCTCACCTTGGTATTCGTACCCTTTCGCATAGATGACCCGGTTTGCAGGAGTCGTTGTGAGGGCGCTTTCCAGTGATTGATAGGCCTTTTCCATTTCCTCGGCACTGCTGTAGTTATGGATTCCGCAAATGTCGGAAACGGTGTGCTCCCAGCCATCATTGGACAGGACGAGCCTTGTCTGATCAATCGACTTTGTCAGCCAGTACATGGAAGTGGCGTGCGCCTGCTGCTGCTTGTCATAGGCGACGCGCGAGAAGCCCCAGCTTTCATTCAGCGGCAGCCAGACGATGATGGATGGATGACTGTAGTCACGCTTGACAACATCGAACCATTCCGTCGCAATCCGGCGCGCTGCTTCTTCACTGTATTCAGAAGCATTCGCCATTTCACCCCAGACGAGGAAGCCGAGTTGATCGGCCCAGTATAAATAACGGGGATCCTCTACCTTTTGGTGTTTCCTTGCCCCGTTGAAGCCCATTTCCTTTGCAAGCTCGATATCCCGTTTTAACGCCTCATCCGTCGGAGCAGTCAGAAGAGCCCCTGGAAAATAGCCTTGGTCAAGGACAAGTTTTTGATAATAAGGCTTGTTGTTCAGCATAAAGATGCCATCTTCAACCGAAACCTTCCTCATGCCAAAATAAGAATCGACGGAATCGAGCACTCTGTCTCCCGCCTTCAGGACGAGCTTCGCATCGAACAAGTTCGGATGCTCTGGCGACCAGTACCAGCCCGGTCCGTGGATATTGCTTCGGTCTGTAAACCGGTTCCGCAAATTGAAGGAACGTTTCGTATACGTTTCAAGGATACCTGCCAGGTCAGAGATGAGTTTTTGCCCATTAAAGGTAATCTCCACTTCAAGGCCCAAACCTTCGATCATATCTCCATCGATTTCAACCTCTAGGTGAATGTCACCGTTATCGATGTCCGGCGTCCAGCGAATGGATCCTAGAGACGTCTTTTCAATAGGCTCCATCCAAACCGTCTGCCAGATCCCTGTTGTCCGAGTATAAAAAATGGACTCCGACTTTTCATGCCAGTACTGCTTTCCCCTTGGGATTGTAGCGTCTTCGGAAGGATCTTCCACCCGTACAGCGATTTCGTCCTCGCTGCCGTCCTTTTTCAAAAGATGTGTCATATCAACAGAAAACGGTGTGTTTCCGCCCTCGTGATAGCATGCGAGATTGCCATTTACATAGACCCAGGACCGGTAATCGACCGCACCGAAATGGAGAATGATTTGCTTATCTTTCCACTCTTCAGGAACCGAGATAGTGCGGTGATACCATACGATGTCATGGAAGGTTGTATCGTGAATGCCGCTCATTTCCGTCTGGAATGCGAACGGAACGGTAATTTCCTTCCCTTTCGGAAAATTGGCATACCATTTTTCGTCAAGCCCTTTATTTTCATCATCAAATGCAAAATTCCATTGCCCGTTTAAATTCTCCCATTCCCTCCTAACGAATTGAGGTCTTGGATAATCATTGCGGGGTATAAACATTCTTTTCAATCCTTCCTGCAAAAATTCTATTTGATTCCAGTTTGGTTAACTCCTTTAATAAACGAACGCTGTCCGATAATAAAGAGCAGAACCGCCGGAATGGTTGCAATCGAGGTCAGCGCCATTAATTTTGCCGGAGAAGAAACGAAGCTTCCTTGCTGCATCACGGCAATACCAGTCGTAATCGTTCGCATTTCAGGAGAGCTTGTCGTAACAAGCGGCCAGAGGAAATCGTTATAAATGCCCATGAATGTGAAAATGGCAAGCGTCCAAATAACCGGGCGCGCTGACGGCAAAACAACTTTCGTAAATACTTGCCACTTGTTTGCCCCATCGAGAAAGGCCGCTTCCTCCAGTTCTTTAGGGAAACCTCTAAAATACTGATAGAGGAGGAAGACTCCGAACGCATTCGCTGAATAAGGCAAAATGAGCACAGCATACGTATTTAACAGCCCAAACGTACGGAATTCCATATATAGCGGCAGGAACGTAATAACCCATGGAATCATCAGGGACCCGATGAACAGGCTGATAAAAAATCTCCGGAACGGAACATCAAGCCTAGCAAGTCCATAGGCTGCCATTGTATCGACAACCAAGACAATCAGTGTCCCAGTAATTCCGACGAATAGGGAGTTCCCCATCCATTTGAGCACCGGCGTTTCCCGGTTGTCAGAAAAAGCATACTGGTAGTTCTCCGCAGTGAACACTTGAGGGAGCCATTTTAATCCTGCTGTAAAAGCCTCCTGGTCAGACTTGAAAGAAGTCAGCAGCATCCAGATGATTGGCAAGATGAATATCAGCCCAATGATCACTGCCAAAGTAACGATAAACACTTTAAAACCTTTGCTTTGCATGCTACTAGTCCTCCTTCCTATTCGTAAGCCTGAATTGGGCAATCGAAATCACAATCATAATTAAGGCCATCAACAAGCTCATAGCGGCTGCATTTCCGAGTTGTCTTTGGTTGAAAGCTTCATCAACAATGTTCATTAATAGAACCTTTGTAGAAGTACCTGGGCCGCCCCTTGTCATCAAATAAGGCTGTCCAAAAATATTAAAAGAAGCAATTGTGGACGTGATGAGGACGAACAGCATGGTTGGCCTGATACTTGGAAGTGTGATGTAAATAAAACGCTGCCAGCGGCTCGTTCCATCAAGTGAGCCTGCTTCATAAAGTTCTTCCGGTACATCATTTAATGCATTAATGAAAATGACCATATTAAAGCCGATTGTCCACCAAAGCGTCGCAATGATAATGGAAACCCATGCCCAAGGCATATCCGTCAGCCAAGGAATAAATGGGAGGCCTATTTTTTGAAGGTACTGGTTGATTAGCCCGCTGTTTGTATCGAGCAGCCAGAGCCAGATAATTGCCACAACGGAAACCGAAACAGCATACGGGATAAAGTAAACCGTCCGGAAAAACCCTTTCAGCCTGTTTGGCAGACTGCTAATAAGCAGCGCAAGCCCCAGCCCGACTGCGACCAATAGCGGTACACTAAAAACCACAAACTGGAGCGTGTTCTTCAGCCCTTCGAAAAAGAGGGTATTCAAATAAGAATCGCTGTTAAAAATTTTCGTGTAATTTTTCAACCCTACGAAATCATGGACTGGATTCAAGAGATCCCAATTATGGAGGCTCATCCACGCACCATAAATGATTGGGATGAACAAAAATACTGTAAATAAAATCAGGTAAGGCAGAACAAACAGACTTGAAGTCAATTTCGATTTCCAGCTTGTCTGGTTCACTTCAACGCCTCCTTTCAAAATGTACAACCATTTCGACTACCAATAAAACAAAACGGGAGGCGAACAGGTGAATGGCTCACCAGGTCCGTCTCCCTGCAAAAATTACTTATTCAAAATTTGTTCCGCTTTTTTCGTTGCATCATCAAGAGCCTTTTGAGGATCTTTTTTGCCTAGCAGGGCAAGGTTTACTTCAGCCCATAACGGATCGGAAATTTGTCCCCAGTTTGCAATGCTTGGAGCGAACTTTGCATATTCGAACTGAGCTGCAACCTTTGGCTGCTGGTTCATCTGTTTGAATTCTTCATTTTGCTCATAGATTGCTTTGGAGGCTGGCGCCTGTCCAGACTTTGCCCACTCCATTGTATTTTCAGCTACATACTTCAGGAAGTCGGCAACCCCCTCAAGCTTTTTGGAGTCTTTTACAGACGCAGGGATGACAAAGTTATGGCCGTTTGCATAGACTGCTTGTTCTTTTGTACCGAGCATTGGGACTTCGGCAACACCGTAGTTGATGCCTGCTTTATCCCACTGTTCCATCATCCATGGCCCATTCAGCTGCATGCCGTTTTTACCTTGGAGGAATAGTGTGACCTCTCCATCCTGCTGAACGTTTTCAGGAGATACTTTTTCCTTATCAATCAGGCTGCGAAGGAAAGCGAGTGCTTCAACGCCTTCAGGACTGTTATAGTTTGGCTTGCCATCCTTCAGTAATTCCCCACCGTTTTGGTAGAACACTGTCGGATAAATGAACTGGTTCGGCCAAAGTGTCGGTACGACAAAGCCGTACTGATTTTTCGAAGTATCTGTCATGGCTTTCGCAGCTGCAACGAACTCTTCACGGTTTGTAGGTGCTTTTTCAGGATCCAGGCCCGCTGCCTCAAACATATCTTTGTTATAGTAAAGAACTAGCGGGTGAATATCTAGTGGAATCGAATATTGTTTCCCATCAATTTCACCGCTCTTCCAAGCAGTTTCGGAATAGTCTTCAGGCTTTACGCCGGTTTTTTCAATAGTGTCAGTTAAATCCTTCAACAAGTTTTTCTCTGTATAGTTCAGGATTTGGTCGGTATGCATAATTAAAACATCAGGTCCATCCTTCTGTCCCGACAGCGAAAGATCCACCGTTTTGTAGTAATCAGTCTGCGGGACAATCTGGAAATCCACATCATATTTGTCTTGTGACTTGTTGTAGTTTTCAACAATTGTTTTCATGCGCGGACCGTCAGCACCGGAGAAAGGTGCCCAATATGTAATCTCAGTGCCGGAACCGCCCTCTCCTGATGACTTGCCGGATTCCTTTTCACTTGTACATCCAGCTAGCGTTCCTAAAGCGAGAACAGACGCTAACGCTAAACCAAGCCATTTTTTCTTCTTCATACGTTTATTGCCCCCTCGAATTAAAAAAGTAAAAACTAGTAAACTTCAATCCTTACACAAAATATAGGTGGGTAAATCTTTACAAAGATAACTTAATTAAATTAATTTACTTTGTATCCTTATCATAATCAACCCCAATAAATTTGTCAACGTTTTCATTTGTCACCGTTTTCATAAGAAACAGAATTTACTTACAGTTAAGATTATAATAACCCATCTGAAATACATCTAAACTGGGAAAATAGATTCAACTCTATTGGTTTATGAGGCACGGGGACGGTTCTATTGCTTCCTTCGGGTGTCGAATGAAGCAATAGAACCGTCCCCCTGCTTCCCCCTGCTTCACCAAATTGATTGTCATGACGGATTATAGTTAGTATTCTTGGTGTATAAGTAAAGTAATTTTATTAAGGGGGTATGGGTGATTAGTAAGAAGTGGATCAGGTCTCTTTTGATTTTGGCTGCTGTGTTTGTTGGTTTGGCGGGATGTAATGAAAAAAATGAAAAACCCGCTGCAAAGAATCTGTCCCCGAAATCAGGGGAATTTCAAAATCCAGTCTTCGAACCGGTTATGGCAGACCCTTCAATTATTGAAGCGGATGATGGCTATTTTTATGTTTACGGCACAGAAGATAACTGGGGAGATGGAATGGGCCCACGTTATGTGCCCGTTGTACGTTCTAAGGATCTCGTAAAATGGGACTATGTTGGAGAAGCGTTCGAAGCGGGTTTAAGTCCAAACTGGAAAGAAGGCGGGATTTGGGCGCCGGATATCCGCTACTACCAAAATAAGTACTATCTTTATTACTCTTTATCCACATGGGGAGATGAAGACCCTGGAATCGGTGTTGCGACAAGCGATGTTCCTGAAGGGCCTTTTACAGATCATGGAAAGTTGCTAAGGAGCCTGGAAATAGGGGTGGATAACTCAATTGATCCGGCCTTTTATGATGATAACGGCACCCCTTATTTATTTTGGGGAAGCTTTCACGGCATTTATGGAATTGAACTGACCAAGGATGGCTTGAAAACGGTCGGGAATCCTTTTCAAGTTGCAGGGAACGCATTCGAAGCACCGTATATCATGAAGAAGAATGGCTATTATTACATGTTTTTGTCACTAGGCTCCTGCTGTGAAGGGGAAAATAGTACATACCACGTAGCTGTTGCGAGGTCTAAGTCCATTAAAGGGCCTTACTTGGACAAGGACGGCAAGGATATTATGACATCAAATGGAACCGTTATTCTAGCTTCAAGCAAAAACTTTGCTGGTCCGGGACACAATGCCATCATTACGGATAAGGAAGGGAAAGACTGGATCGTTTATCACGCAATCCAAAAGGACGAGCCTAAAATGATTAGCGGCATTACGCGTAGGCCGCTTATGCTCGACCCAATCATATGGAAAGATGGTTGGCCGTCAATAAAAAAACAAGAGCCCGGTGAAAAACCGCAAAAGGCGCCAAAGCTTTAAGTGAAAATTACAACCAAATAAAAAAACAGACTCCACGCGCACGCGCCGAGTCTGTTTTTCTTTTGCCTGCAGGAGGGCATTCAGTCGATAAACCCGTTCGGATTTGCCTGATGCCATTTCCATGCTGTTTCAATAATCGTTCGTAAATCATTATATTTCGGCTTCCAGCCAAGAACCTCCTTGGCCCTGTCGGAAGAAGCGATTAAAACCGCGGGATCTCCCGCCCTTCGTTCACTGATTTTTTCTGGAATAGGGTGGTTTGTTACCTTTCGCGCTTCTTCAATGACCTGCTTGACCGAGAAGCCTGTCCCGTTACCAAGATTGAAAACACCGCTCGTGTCATTTTTGCGCAAATACTCTAATGCAAGCCAGTGGGCATTGGCCAAGTCCATGACATGGATATAATCACGGATACATGTCCCGTCCTCTGTCGGATAATCGTCACCGAAAATGCCGATGGCCTCCCTCTGTCCAAGCGCAACCTGAAGGATAATTGGGATAAGATGGCTCTCAGGTGTATGATCTTCGCCAATGAGTCCGTCCGGATGGGCGCCTGCCGCGTTAAAGTAGCGAAGGGAAATCGACTTCAAGCCGTATGGACCATCACACCAGCGAAACATTTTTTCCATAGCCAGCTTTGTCTCTCCGTACGGGCTGGTTGGAGTTGTCGCGATCTCCTCCCTGATCGGAATCTCTTCCGGCTCTCCGTATGTCGCCGCGGTTGAGGAAAAGACAATCTTTTTTACCCCATGATCGATCATGGCTGAAATGAGAGAATGTGACGCAATTAGATTATTATCGTAATAATTCAGTGGCTCTTGAACACTTTCCCCAACAAGGGAGCTGGCGGCAAAATGAATGACCGCCTCAATCTCATGCTTCTTAAAAACTGAGTCGAGAAATGCCCTGTCTTTCAAGTCCCCCTCGTAAAACGCCCCCCCAGTCACAGCACCCTTATGGCCAGTCCTCAGGTTATCGATGACAACAACCTCCTCACCATGGGCAAGCAATTCGACGACTGTATGACTGCCGATATAACCCGCGCCGCCTGTCACTAAAATAGCCATTATCCCGCCTCCTTTTAAATTTCCCTTGCTCCGCCGCCAATTTCGGCTATATAAAAGGATGGCTTGAGGCCTATCCTTTTTTCATACTTTTCGCCAACCTCTTTTATAAATACATCTACGGCTTCTTCTTTAACAAGGCTGATCGAACAGCCGCCAAATCCCGCGCCGGTCATCCGGGTACCTATGCAGCCTTCCTGTTTCGAGGCCTCTTCAAATAAGGCATCGAGTTCGGGACCGGTTACCTCATAATCATCCCGGAGCGACTCATGGGATTCCTTCATTCTTTTGCCAAAAGCAAGCAGGTCGTCTCCTTGGAGGCTGTCCATTGCTTTAAGGACGCGCTCATTTTCGCTAATGACATGTTCGACCCGGCGGCGGATCGTTTCGTCTTCAATATGCTGTTTTATCGTCTGCCATTGTTCATGACTGATATCGCCAAGGGAGTCCGCATTCGGAATATAATTTTGAAGAATGGCCAGCCCTTGTTCGCATTCACTCCTGCGCTCGTTGTATTTGGAATCCGCCAGCCCGCGGCGCTTATTCGTATTGGTTATGATCAGTTTATATCCCGTAATGTCCACAGGGATGTATACATACGACAATGAGTCACATTTCAGGGCGACCGCATGGCCTTCTTTTCCCATTCCAACTGCGAATTGGTCCATTATGCCGCTATTGACGCCAATAAAGTGGTTCTCAACACGCTGGCCGATTTTGACAAGCTCCAAAATAGGGACCTCAAGTCCTGCAAGCCTGCTAAAAGCAAGCCCAGCCGCCAATTCGATTGACGCAGAAGAAGAAAGCCCCGCCCCGTTCGGAATGTTGCCATAAAACAAAATATCCGCACCTGTAAAGGCACCGTCTGGATAATGCTCCTTTAGCTCCTTCAGAACGCCTTTCGGGTAATTCGCCCAGTCATCCTCTTTTTTGTAATGGATGTCATTCGCTGCGGAGCACGAAACCGGCAGCGGAATGTTCTCGGATCTAAAATTGTACTCCCAGTCATCACGAGGAGCTGCAACCGCCCAGGTGCCAAACGTCAATGCAGCTGGGAAAACATGCCCTCCATTATAATCAAGATGCTCGCCAATCAAATTGACACGTCCCGGCGCAAAAAACACCCTGGCGTTCTCCACATAGCCAAACTGTTCCTTAAACAGTAACAACAAATCTTCTTTTTTCATTCCAAACCCTCCCCGGTATTGATCATTTAGTTGTCTTCTCGACGCAATTCCTCTCGGACATGATCCTTGAGTTTTGCGAAAGCCTGCTTCCCTTCTTCAGTCCTCTTAAATACACCGGCATGTTCAAGAACCGTGACAAATTTCTTCCCGACTTCTTCCTTCAGAACGTCCATGACAGTTTTTTCATTTAAGTCTTTCCGTGCTTCAAGAATGTCGTTCGCCCAGCTGTAATGCTTCACAACGTCCTCGTCCCAACTTTCTTTTGGAACAGGCTGAAGCAGATAGCCAGCCACCTTTTTTAGCTCTGTGGCAAGCCGCCCTGGCAAAACGGCTAGGCCCATGACTTCGATTAAGCCGATATTTTCTTTTTTAATATGATGAAGCTCCTGGTGTGGATGGAAAATTCCATCTGGATGTTGTTCGCTCGTCCGGTTGTTTCGCAGGACAATATCCATCTCAAACAGGCCATTCCGCCTTCTGGCGATTGGTGTGACCGTGTTATGCGGTGTCCCATCGGTAAATGGGTGGATTTCGGCACTGGCATCCCCATATTGCTGCCAAATCCGCCAAATTTTATAGCTGGCTTCGACTACTTCATTCTTATTGCCCCGCAGCCTAATGACTGACATCGGCCAATTGACCAAGCCTAATGTAACGGACGGGTATTTTTCCAGAACGAATTCTCCTTCTACATCGGCTCGCTCGATGGCAAATTCATAACGGCCTCCTTGAAAATGGTCGTGTGAAAGGATTGAACCGCCGACAATCGGCAGGTCAGCATTCGAACCGACGAAATAATGAGGGAATTTCTCAGTGAAGTCTAGTAATCTAACAAACGTTTCCTTGGATATTTTCATGGGGACATGTTCACCGCGGAACACGATGGAATGTTCATTGTAATAAACGTATGGTGAATATTGGAAGTACCATCCTTCCCCATTCAGCTCAACCGGGATGACTCTGTGTGTCGCTCTCGCTGGATTCCTAACCGTTCCGCGATACCCCTCATTCTCTCTGCACAAGAGACAAGCCGGATAGGAAGAAACCGGTGCGTTTTTCAAAAGCGCGATTTCCTTCGGATCTTTTTCAGGCTTCGACAAATTGATCGTGATATCAATTTCACCGTATGGAGAGGGGCTTTTCCATTCAATATTCTTTTTAATTCGATCTGTTCGGATATAATTAGATGCCTTTGATAGGTCATAAAAATAATCCGTCGCTTCCTCTGGACTTTTTGCAAAATGATTCGTAAACTCCCTAATGACCTCCGAAGGCCTTGGCATCAGGCAATCCATTATTTCAGTGTCAAGAATATCCCGTTCGGTTATTGTATTAGAATGAAGTTGCCCATTCTCATAAGCCCAGTCAAGGATTGGATCGAGAAGTTCCGCTGCGTTGAAAGCTTCCTCCCCTACAGTCCTAACTGGTGTATGTTCAAATTCTTTAGGCTCTTCCCATGTGTCTAGTTGCAATAAAGCCATTATTCTGTTCCTCGCATAAACGATATCTTCATTTTTGATCAGTTGATTGTCCAGCCCATATTCCAAAAGCCTTTGAATATGGCCGTAAATTGATTGATCCATACTTCCACCTCCAACTACCCACCTTAGTGGGATTAATTCCACAGCCTTGTATGGCTCCTTACTTAATTAAATTAATTAATTATCATTAAGTTAATCATAGTCTTTTAAACGGTCCTTTTCAAGAAGTATATCCCTCTTGCAAAATGAAGAAACCCTATTTCATAGGTTAATTGATTGATTATAGAAATTAAATGAAGCAAGGGGACGGTTCCAGCGCTTCATTCGGGTGTCGAATGAAGCAGCGGAACCGTCCCCTTGCTTCAATCTATTTATTGGTAACCTTACCCAATTTTTAGATATAATGTAAGTGGTTACATATTCCATGAGGAGGGGTTGTTTTGAAGGTAATGAAGAAGGAAGCTCAGCAGACGGTTTTTGTGAATGAGTTTACGAATGGCATCCTTGATCCCGCGGAAAATATGTTAGGACCAGTGAAAAATGGCGGGCACATTATCGCGAATACTGCGCCTGGCTGCTGGGGGCCGATGATCACTCCGTGCCTACGCGGCGGACACGAGGTGACCAAGCCTGTTTATGTTGAAGGAGCAGAAGTCGGCGATGCGATTGCCATCAGGATAAAATCAATCCAGGTGACTTCGTTGGGAACGGCATCAGGAAACGATTCGCCTGTCGAAGGCCGGTTTGTCGGCGATCCGTTCGTTGCGGTGAAATGTCCCGGCTGCGGCACGCTTTATCCGGATACTAAGGTCGTTGGGACGGGCCCGGAATCGGTCCGATGCGTGAAGTGCGACACCGATGTCACCCCATTTATTTTTACACACGGCTATACCATCGCTTTTGATTCGGACCGGAAAGTCGGTGTGACATTGAACAAAGCTGCAGCAGAAGCGGCGGCAGAACAAGGACACAGCTTTATGAACACACCTGAAAATTCGGTCCAAAACCCGATTGTCTCCTTTGCTCCTCATGATATGGCCGGCACGGTTGCAAGGCTGAGGCCTTTCCTTGGCCAGCTCGGTACGACGCCTGCGCAAAGGATGCCGGATTCGCACAATGCCGGTGACTTCGGCCAGTTTTTAGTAGGAGCACCCCATGAATACGGGATGACGGCCGGGGATTTGGAAGACAGGACAGATGGCCACATGGACATAAACCGGGTCCGCGAAGGCGCAGTTCTCATTTGTCCCGTGAAGGTTGAAGGCGGCGGCGTTTATCTCGGCGACATGCACGCCATGCAGGGAGACGGGGAAATTGCCGGACACACCGCCGATGTCGCGGGAATTGTCACCCTCCAGGCGATCGTGATTAAAGACTTGAAGATTGACGGACCGATTCTCCTTCCAGTTCCGGAAGACCTCCCTTACTTGGCAAAACCGATCACGAAAAAAGAAAAGGAGTCGGCCATGGCGCTCGCCAAGCAGTGGGGTGTATCAAAGCTAGAAGAATCGCTTCCAATCTCCTTCATCGGAACGGGAGCCAACCTGAATGATGCTACGACAAATGGACTCGAACGCGCCGCCGAAGCACTCGGCATCACCGTTCCCGAAGTCATGAACCGGGCAACCATCACAGGCTCAATCGAAATTGGCCGCCACCCAGGCGTCGTCACCGTCACCTTCTTAGCACCAACCAACTATCTCGAAAAACTCAACCTCGCCCATCTCATAAAAGACCACTACAGAGACATTCTGGAGTGAAGCAAGGGGACGGTTCCAGCGCTTCATTCGGGTTCCGAATGAAGCAGCGGAACCGTCCCCTGCCTCATTATAATGGTTTTACTGTGTAGGTGTTTGATGTTCCTTTTGTGACGGTGTTGAAGTAGGTTTTTTTGTCGTTTGGGAATTTGGCGGCGTAGGAGATGCCTCCGCCGTTGTCTTTTAGTCCTTTAATTGTGACTGTGCTTGGAACCGGGATGGAGATGGCCGCGGCACGATTGGTCAAGATTAGTTTTTCTTTTACCGGTTGTCCGTTGACGAGGATTTGGACTTCATCGAGGTCCTCGCTGTTGAAGTCCCAGATCAGCATCCTTGCCTCACCATGGTTATCATTGACAGTCACCTCAAAATCCCGCGCGTCGATTCCCGCATTCACTTCCGAGTCAAACAGCGTTTCACCGGCTGATACGGAAGCGCTAACTCGGTTCGCTACAACCTCTTCAGGGTTGGCTGCAGACGAAAAACCGCCGGTAAACAAGCTCAAAACGATCGCGATTGCAATCCCCGCCATGGAGGCGATTATGATCGGTTTTCTGTGGTCTTTTTCATAATGGAACAACTCCTCTTCCTGTTCCATGTCTGCGTCGACATCTAAATCAGGAAGCTTCCTTGCCCGTTGGTATTCTCTTTTTGAAAACTTTCTCATTCCTCAACCCTCACTTCTCTTTCTGGACTTTGAAGCTGATCGGATATTTATAATACCAGTATGATAGGAAAGCCCGCCCTAAAACAACCGTGAGAATCGAAAGAATAATCGCCGCTGTCCGCGGAATCATCCCATGGTCCGCCCAAAGATTGGCAAACTCAACACCAATCTCCAGCACTAGAAACATAATGAAGCACATTTGCAAAAAGGGAAGGAGAACTGGCACTTTTTTGTAGATCCATCTAAGGGGCTCAAACTGCATCGACAAAAACAGGATGAACCCGAAACAGATAATCATTGGGATTGGGAACACAGTCCTCGGCGCTTCGTACTTAAAAACATCAATTAAATCTGTGAAGCTCATTAAAGGGCCAACCACGATAATCAGCACGGTGATCGGAAAAATAAGCACATAAAAAAGAATGGTAAAAATAATTCTAAGCACATTTTTCATTTTTCCACACCTGCCCCCTCAATAAAATCCCCATACTGCAGTAAAGTGAGGTCTTCCCTCGTCGGATTTTCCTGGCCGCTCATTCTTAAGGCATGGCACCGGATCGCAGCCTCGCAAACATTGCGGGCAAAACGGCCATTGCCGGAGTGCGTGTTCCCTTCCTGCTCTCTAAGCAGCTTAATTAGCGCTTCCTCTCCGCCTCTGCTCAATTCATAGCCTTTAGGCTTCAAGATCGCCTTACTGATTTCAAGTAATTCAGGAGTTGAGTAATCCTCAAACGTAATGATGTTCGGAAAGCGCGACCTGAGCCCGGCATTCATATCGAGCAGGATGTCCATATCCTCATCGTAGCCAGCAAGAATCACAATAATATTTTCCCTGTGGTCATCCATGAACTTGACAATCGTATCAATCGCTTCCTGGCCAAAATCATTTCCTTCTCCGGCTAGTGCGTACGCTTCATCGATGAATAGGATTCCACCCAAAGCTTTCTCAAGAACCTGCCTCGTTTTAATCGCTGTCTGGCCAACATAGCCGGCAACGAGGCCGGACCGGTCGGTTTCGACAATCTCGTCAAGCTTGATGACACCGAGTTCCTTGAGTCTTTTTGCCAAGATCCTTGCCATCATCGTCTTGCCTGTACCCGGATTTCCTTTAAAAATCATATGCAGCGATTGGGAACCCATATCAGGTAGCCCCATCCGCTTCCGTCTTTCCGCCACTTCAATTTGCGCGGACAGCGAACGGACAAAGGTTTTTACCTGCTCCAGCCCAATCACAGAGTCAAGTTCATCAAGGGCATTCCTTACTTTCTTGGCGGCAGGGAACGAAAAATCCTCAACTTTCAGGACATTCAATTCTTCAATAGGCAACTCTTCTGTCTCTACAATGCGGACCGCCTGCGTGCGGATCGCTGCCTCAACCGTATTCCTGACAAGGCGCCCATTCCCGCTGTCATTTTTGCCAGGAATTTGTTTCGTCTCGTAGTAGTCGGCAAGAGGGGCATGAACCGCTTTTTCCAAAACAAACCCTTTCCCTTTCACTTGCAGATCAGTGATTTGAACAAGCTGTTCCGGCGTATAATCAGGGAACTCAATTTTCAATGGAAACCGGGAAGACAAACCAGGATTGGACTTCACAAACTGCTCCATTTCCTGTGTATAGCCCGCCAAAATGACAACCAATTCACTGCGGTGGTTTTCAATTAGACCGACAAGCGTATCAATCGCTTCTTTCCCAAAGCCTCCGCCTTCGATTCCTTCCTCGACGAGTGAGTAAGCTTCATCAATAAACAGAACGCCCCCGAGAGCCCTTTGAACAGCTTCGGTTGTTTTGACCGCGGTCTGCCCGACATACTCGGCAACAAGGTCAGACCTGTCCACCTCGACTAGGTGGCCTTTTTTCAAAACACCCATTGTTTTCAGCAATTCAGCCAGCAGCCTCGCCATTGTCGTTTTCCCTGTACCCGGGTTACCCGAAAAGATGATATTCAATGTTTGTGAATGATCAGTGATAATGCCGGCTTCCTTCCTTTTCTGGTTGGCAAGCAGCTGTTTTTCCAGGCTTCGGACGAAGTGCTTGACGGGCTCAAGACCGACAATATTTGCAAAAGCGGTCTCGATATCAAAAGGCTTCCTTTCAGACAAGCCGAAATCCTCCGCCGTCAACAAGGTTAAATCATCCGGTACCAGTTCCTCGCTTAATCGAACCGATTGCCTGCGGATTGCTTCCTCGAGCAGGTTGCGGACAAGGCGGCCATTCCCGCTGTCGTTCCGGCCTGGAATTTGTTTTCGTTCAAACAGCTCCAACAATCCTTCCGTCAGACTAGGTTCAAAGTGAAAACCTCTTGCTGAAGCCATTCCCTTTAGGATTTCAAGCATGTCAGCTGGAGTATAATCAGGGAATTCAATAATAAATGGGAATCGGGATTTCAGCCCCGGATTGGAAGTTAAGAAAGTTTCCATTTCCCGTGTATACCCCGCAATCACTGCGACCAGGTTATCCCTGTGGTCCTCCATCCCCTTCACAATCGTGTCAATTGCCTCAAGCCCAAACGGGTCATTCTTCGAACGGGCAAGCGTATAGGCTTCGTCAATAAACAACACCCCGCCCAGGGCGCTTTCAATCACACTGTTCGTTTTAGGAGCAGTGGAACCAAGGTATTGACCAACGAGATCCTGCCTCGTCACTTCAACGAGCTGGCCCTGTGAAAGAATGCCCATCGCTTTCAAAATCCTGGCGATCAGGCGGGCGACCGTTGTTTTTCCTGTCCCGGGATTACCGGTGAAAATCATATGTACCGCCATTTTGCCGGAAGATCGGAGGCCTGCTTGCTGCCTTGCCTTTTCCATTCTGACGGTCTGAAGGAGTTCTTCAACTGACCGCTTCACAGTTTGAAGGCCTGTCAGGCTATGGAGTTCCTGAAGCAAGTCATCAAGATTTTCTTCTTTGACTAGTTCAATCGCTTTCAGAGGAAATTGCTTCTCCCCTTTCACAGCAATGAGCATGTTATTCTCCATTTTTACAGTGATTCTGTCCCCGGCCGTAATTTTCTCTCTCGCCCGCAAATCAAGGAGTGAAGGGTAAATGTCTTTTTGAATTAGGCGTTCAACTTCTTCCCCGTATTTATTTGTTTCATAAATCTGCTTCGAAAGCCCTTTATAAAAGGAATGGTGGAAGATGGCGGCCACCTGTGCCTGCCTGTCAAATTTTTTCACCATCAATCCAAGCTTTTGCCTGAGGATTTCCTCCAAGTCGTCAAGCCCAAGAGGGGCCGTTAGCGCATAGGATTGAATGCCTTTCAAAAGGCCTGCCGGGATTTTCTTCGCAATTGAAGGCGGAAGCTGTCCCCGTTCTTCTGGTTTCATATCCGCATCGAGATAAAGCAGAAGGAAAAAGTCAGATGCGTCAACCATCACATTGCCTGGGGTCCGAAAAAACCCGTCATTGAACAGCCTGGCAACGTAGCTGATTATTTCCGTATTTGCTTTTTCAAAACCCGAAAAACAGACTGTTCCAATCCCTTGGTTAAAAGCGGCTGAGACATCAGCAATAAAATTCGTATGAACTTCTCCCTGCTCATATCTGCTCAGGTCGATCAATGAATATTTGCTGTAGGGAACAAGCTTTTTCTTGTACAACTGGTCAATAAAGATTGCCAGAGATGAATATTTCCCTGTTCCCGCCGGCCCCGCAAGAAGAATTGTATTCTGGACGGCCCCCTTCGCTCTTTGAAAAAAGGCCTTTTTGTAGGAAATGAGCAGCTCCTCGATAAACTCCTCCTGGCGCAGTATGTACATGTTCATCGTTTCTCTGATTTCATTAAAAATCCGATCAAGCTCCTCGTTGGACTTGTTCAGCCCAAGCTGCTTCATCCCGTATTTTGCATCGGACAACACTTCCCTGACTGCCCCTGTTGAAACCGGGCCCGACTGCATGCCCCCTATTGGCATGGCACTTGAGCTTTGACCTGGAACAACTCCCGCCCCCTGCCTCATCGCAACCGGCTGCACAGCACCCCGCTTCTTCTTCCAAAACCCTCTCTCCTGAATAAAATCAAACAGCTGAATCTCAGGAACCAAAATCCGCACCCACTTCTTAAAACTCATCAAACCAACCCCGCTATAAATCATTTTCAACTTAAACACTGTATTAAACTATTATGCCATAAAAGTGAGGCAAGGGGACGGTTCCAGCGCTTCATTCGGGACCCGAATGAAGCAACGGAACCGTCCCCTGCTTTAAAATTTTCACTTTTGTTTGACTTTTCCAAATTAACGCTGTATTGTAAGACACAGGAATCTTGAAAAGCGAATAGTGTTACCTTCTTATCAAGAGAGGTTGAGGGACTGGCCCTATGACACCTCGGCAGCGGAGATCCGAATGGAGCTCTGTGCCAAATCCAGCAAGCGATGCTTGATAGATGAGAAGAGGCGAACTTGTTTCATTCTGTCCTCTTCTTTATAGAAGGGGCTTTTTATTTTTCCTGCACACAACACCCCATACTGTGTATTTTCTTATCGAGAGAGGTTGAGGGACTGGCCCTATGAAACCTCGGCAGCGGACTCCATTTGGAGATCTGTGCCAATTCCAGCAAGCGAAAGCTTGGGAGATAAGAAGAGTCCTTGCCTGTCTTTGTTCAGGCGTGCCCTCTTCTGTCCCCCGGAAGAGGGCTTTTCATTTTCCGAACCGGGTGGCGTTGGAAAATGGACTGAAAATCACTCAAAGTGGGCGTGGGCGCAAAGCAACTTTTGCCAAAAGAATAAAGGAAAAGAATACATATTCCGAACGAGGAGGCAGGCAGATGATTGAGTTTCAGCAGGTACGTAAGGTTTACGGCGGGGGCGGCACCCAGGAGGTGGCCGCGCTTGATGGGATTGATTTGAAGATTGATACCGGGGAGATTTTCGGGGTGATTGGTTTTAGCGGCGCGGGGAAAAGTTCGCTGGTCCGCTGTGTGAATCTGCTCGAGCGGCCAACGTCGGGCAAGGTGATTGTCGATGGCCACGATTTAACGGCCCTTTCGGCAAAAGACGTGCGCGAAATCAAGCGGAATATTGGAATGGTCTTCCAGCATTTTAATCTTTTAAACTCAAAAACGGTGTTTGCAAATGTGGCGATGCCGCTTATTCTTGCAAAAACGCCAAGGGATCAGATTAAGAATCGGGTTTATGAGCTGCTCGAGTTTGTCGGACTTGCGGATAAGGCCGACAGCTATCCGGATCAGCTATCAGGCGGGCAAAAGCAGCGGATTGGGATTGCCCGGGCACTGGCAACGCAGCCGTCGATCCTCCTTTGCGATGAGGCGACTTCGGCTCTTGACCCGCAGACGACGAGCTCAATTCTCCAGTTGTTGAAGAAAATCAACAAGAAGTACAATATTACGATTTTGATTATCACGCATGAGATGTCGGTCATCAGGGAGATTTGCGACCGGGTCGCGGTCATCGAAGCGGGTAAAATCATTGAGGAGGGTTCTGTTTTCGACGTTTTCTCTTCGCCGAAAACAGAGACGGCCAGGAATTTCGTCAGCTCGGTCATGAACGACCGCCTCCCGGATTCAGTCAAGGAACTGATTGAGCGGAATGACGGTCTGAATAAGGTTTACCGGATTAATTTTGTCGGCGACTCCGCGGGCAAGCCGCTTCTTTCCCAGCTGGCAAAAAAGTTCGACCTGGATGTGAACGTCTTGTTTGGCAATATTACCGAACTGCAAGGGACGCCGTTTGGTAACCTGATCGTAGAGTTCCAGGGAAGCGAGAAAGAAATCCTCCGCGCCCTCAACTATATCCATCAACAAAATGTCAGCATAAAGGAAGTGACAGCACATGCTAGTTAATTCAGATCAAATCATTAAAGCGCTTGTTGAAACGTTGCAAATGGTTGCTTTTTCACTCTTGTTCTCTGCTCTTATAGGCATTCCGCTTGGGATTGCGCTGGTTGTCACAAGAAAGGGGCATTTACTAGAGAACCCGCCTTTCTTTAATACTCTTAACGGGATTATCAACGTGCTGCGTTCGGTTCCATTTATTATTTTGCTAGTGGCGATCATTCCGATTACAAGATTCCTTGTCGGGACATCGATCGGAACGGCAGCCGCGGTCGTGCCGCTTGTTTTCTACGCGGGGCCGTATATTGCGAGACTCGTAGAAAATTCACTTCTTGAAGTCGACCATGGAGTCATTGAGGCAGCCCAAGCGATGGGGGCAACGCCATGGCAAATTGTGTTCAGGTTTATTTTGCCCGAAGCGTTGAGCTCCCTCATCCTCGCCTTTACGATTGCAACAATCGGGCTGATTGGAGCCTCGGCAATGGCAGGTGCAATTGGCGGCGGAGGATTAGGTGACCTGGCAATTACATACGGCTACCAGCGGTTTGATACGAAAACGATGCTGATCACGGTCGGAATTTTGGTCGTAATGGTCCAGGGCCTGCAGTCAGCAGGAAATATCGCAGCGAAGAAGATCAGAAGACGTTAACGAGTAGAGTATTTTGAACCAATGAGAACGTAAAGTTAGACCGTTAACAACAAAGATATAACCTATAAAATTTACCTATCAGGAGGAATTCATCAATGAGAAAACTAGTATTAGCAGTCCTTGTCCTTGTCTTAGCAGTATTAAGTGCAGCATGCTCCGACTCTTCATCCGCAAAAGGAGATACCGTGAAAGTGAAACTTGGGGTCAGCGGCACCGATCACCGCATATGGAATTTCGTCGCTGACAAAGCCAAGAAGGAAGGAATCGAGGTCGAAATCGTCACCTTCTCTGACTATGTCCAGCCAAACCTTGCCTTAGCGGAAGGCGAGTTGGATGCAAACTCTTTCCAGACTGTTTCATATTTTAATGCGTTCATCAAAGAACATAAGCTTGACCTTGTTCCGATTGCAACGACACAAATTGCACCAATGGGCCTTTACTCCGAAAAATACAAAGATGTGAAAGAGATTCCGAAAGGCGGCAAAATCGCACTGGACAATGAAGCAACCAATATGGGAAGAGGGCTTGCCCTTCTTCAGGAAGCCGGGTTGATTAAACTTGAGGAAGGTTTTAACGGAATCGGATCCCTTGATAAAGTTGTTGAAAATCCAAAGAACCTTGAATTCGTTACAATGACTGCGGGCCATACACCAAGAGTGATGCCAGACGTTGCCGCTTCAATCGTCAATAACGGCATTGCCGTTGACGCAGGTCTCACGCCAAGAGAAGACGCAATCTTCCTAGAAAGCGAAACAGCAACGCCTTACATCAACATCATCGCCGTCCGTGAAGAAGAAAAAGACAACAAAACCCTAAAAAGACTCGGAGAACTCTACCAGCAAGACGACACAAAAGAATTCATCGAAAAAGAATACAAAGGCAACTCCATCCCAACCTTCGTCCCCCTCAGCAACATCGGCTGGTAAAGGGTGAAGCACGGGGACGGTTCCAGCGCTTCATTCGGGTACCGAAAGAAGCAGCGGGACGGTTCTGGTGCATCATTCGAAGGTCGAAGGATGCAGCAGTAAAGCGGGAAAGGACTAAGGCTTCATAGCAACACATTGTTAAGTATTTGAAAGCCACATGAATTAGAACCGGTATTTTGTCCAGAGGGGAGGAAGGTTACGCCCTTCCCCCTCCCCTACTGTATATAAAATAAAGGAGGAATTACGATGACAGCACCGGCGAAACCCCTTACTGAACTTAAAAATACTATCCTTGAAAATATTGAGGCAAAACGCGAGCTATATATTGCGACAAGCCAGGCAATCCACGCCCGCCCTGAAATCGGAAACGAAGAATTTTTCGCTTCCGCCCAACACATTAAACTTTTGCAAGAGGAAGGGTTTGAGGTCGAAAAAGCTGTTGCCGGCCACGAAACTTCCTTCCTGGCGCGGAAAAAGTCGGGCAAGCCCGGCCCTTCGTTTGCTTTCTTGGCAGAGTATGACGCTCTTCCTGGCCTTGGCCATGCTTGCGGCCACAACATCATAGGCACGACGAGTGTCGCAGCGGCCATCGCACTAAGCAAGGTGATCGATGAAACGGGCGGTGAAGCAGTAGTATTCGGTACCCCTGCCGAGGAAGGTGGCCCGAACGGCAGCGCGAAAGGAAGCTTCGTTAAGCACGGGCTCGTGGAAGGAATTGATGCCGCGCTGATGATCCATCCGTCTGGTGAAACAAGGCTTACTTCTACTTCGCTCGCGGTCGATCCGCTTGATTTCGAATTCTTTGGGAAGCCGGCGCATGCTTCCGCGTCTCCACATGAAGGGGTTAACGCACTTGATGCTGTCATCCAGCTGTTCAATGGCATAAACGCGCTCCGCCAGCAGTTGACCGATGATGTCCGTATCCACGGCATTATCACGCATGGCGGTGATGCGCCGAACATCATTCCGGAGTATACTAAAGCGCGCTTCTACATCCGTGCGGCAACACGGAGCGGCTTGAACGAAGTAACCCGCCGTGTCAAGGCAATCGCAGAAGGCGCCGCGTTAGCAACTGGTGCCGAGTTGAACGTCATAGCCTTCCAGAACGAAGTCGATAATCTTCTATTAAATAAGACGTACGATGCAGTGTTCAAGGAAGTGATCGAGGAGCTCGGGGAAACCGTTGCTTCAGGCGACCGCCCTGGCCTCGGTTCAACCGACGCCGGCAATATCAGCCATGTGGTCCCAACGATCCACCCTTATATCAAAATCGGTTCCGCAGACCTTGTTGCCCATACTGTTGAATTTCGTGAAGCAGCGGCTTCCCAAGAAGGCGACCAGGCGCTCATTACTGGAGCCAAAGGGCTGGCGCTTACTGCATTGAAGCTCGTGACCAATCCGGAATTGCTTGAGGCTATTAAAGAAGAATTTGCTGAACGAAGAGCAGCGGATACGAAATAATTTAGTGGTGAAAACCCGGCTGGCAGCTGTGAACTGCCACCGGGTTTTTAGCTGCTTGAAGTCAGCCTCTGTTGCGAAGTCGTCTTGTTCGGTTATGAAGGCGATTTTGCAACGAGTTTTCGCTTTTTGCTGGAGCTCATTCCATTTACAAGCCGGTATTGGAACGAGTTTACTTCTCTTCCAGAAACCCACTCCATTACCAACACGATATTGGAACGAGAAACACCCTTTTGCCAAAACTCATTCCATTATGAACACGATAATGGAACGGTTTTACGCTTTTTACCAGAACTCATTCCATTACAAGGGCGATAATGGAACGAGTCAGCCTTTTGCCGAAGCCCTTTCAATCACCCTGTTCCGTTGGAAAACCTTCAATAACACGAATGCAATACCGGACCCGATAAGCGAGCTAGTGATGAACGCTGGAATGAATCCGAACAAACTAGCCTCCTGCCCTATGAACAGAGCGGCTATCGGATAGCCGGCAATGGCACCGAGAATGCCTGTCCCAACCACTTCGCCGGCAAAGGCCATGCCGGTCTTTTTTGTTTTTGCAAAAAGAACTCCCGCGAGCAACGCTCCAAGCATGCTGCCCGGGAAGGCGAAAATGGAACCTGTGCCCATCATGTTCCGCATAAGCGATACGCAAAATGCCTGGGCCACAGCGTAGAATGGCCCAAGTAAAACCGCTGAAAGAACATTGATGACATGCTGAATCGGGAAGGCCTTCACAATCCCCAGTGGGATATAAAAAGTATGGCTCGTCAGCGTGCCAAGCGCAACGAACATCGCAGTCAACGTCAGTTTTTGTGTTTTTCGCATAGTATAACTCCTCCTTGTTTAACCTCGTTAGCCACTTTCGCGCAGCCCTGGGAAGAATCATCAGCAGGCTGGTTGCAAAACGAGAAGATGTAGATGCACATTCCGGGACCTATACATGGTGACTTTTAAGCGCAAAAAAGCCAGGTCCACAATCCGGACCTGGCCTCAATTAGCAAAAGTAAATGGCAAACTAGCTCTCCTCTACTTTCCTACGCTGGTATGATCCAGTTCAGGTCCGAAGGGTTAAGAAACCTGCGTTTCTCTCTCAGCCCGAATTGGGCACCCCCAGTAGTCTCTCGAATATGCAATTATTATCATGTTATGGTGAATTTGGAAACAAGTAAAGGGAAGTGCTTGGGCGGTACAGGCAAAATTAACCAATGTAACAAAAAAATATAGCTACAACCTATATTTGGAGTTTGATCGGCCTGCTCTTGTTCGTAACCGGTTCAGCTACCCTCGTCTTCTAGCGCAAGAAAACAGCAAGCTAATTAAACGCAAAAAAGCCAGCCTACCCCTTTATTGGGGTGGCTGGCGTTTTTTGTTTATGTCATTTGAAAGCGTCTGTAGAGCCTTCCAGAAACTAGGTTAACTCTTTAACATCATTGATTTCCATATATTGAAAAACTAGTCGCAAATATATGCATTCCTCTTATAATCCCGCCACAAAATGAAAAGAAGCACGGGGACGGTTCTGCTGCTTCTTTCGGGTCCCGAATGAAGCACTGGAACCGTCCCCTGCCTCACCAATGATAAAAAAAGGGCATGAAAGCTGTGCGTCATACTTCATTTATATATGTATATTGATTTACAAAAACAGCCTCCATCCTTTTCAGGAGGGAGGCTGTTTTAAAGCAGATTCTAATTCATAGTCTGTTGCTGCGGCTAAACGTTATTTTGTGAGCGAAACTTTATGGAAGAAAGGTATTCCGCTGAAGTCGACGAACAGGCCGTCGATTCCGTTTAGGCCGTGGACGAAGTCTGGATGTTGCAGGTAAACCATTGGCGCTTCGTCAATAAGGATTTGCGATACTTCTTTATATACAGCATTGCGCTCATCCTGATTTGTTGCTGTGCGTCCTTTGTCAAGCAATTCGTCCACCTTCGGGTTAGTGTAGAAGGAGCGGTTGCCCGCTGCTCCATGCATTGAAGAGTGGAAAAGGGCGTATAGGCCGTAGTCGGCGTCACCAGTTACAGTTGTCCAGCCAAGGACAAACATTTCATGCTCGCCAGCACCGGTTTTTTCAATGAATGCACCCCACTCGATCACTTCAATTGAAGCCTTGATGCCAATTTCGGCCAACTGTGCTTGAACAAGCTCAGCAATGTCGGCGCGCTCCTTAGAGCCTTCGTTAACGAACAATGTTGTTTTGAAGCCATCCGGGAAACCAGCTTCAGCCAGCAAGGATTTTGCTTTTTTCACATCGAATTCAAGCGGCTTAACATCCTGAGAATTCCCAACAACAGTTGGCGCAAGCGGTCCAACGGCTGCCACGCCCTGGCCGTCAAGGATTCCATCAACGATATCTTGTTTATTGATAGCCATTGCGATTGCCTGGCGGACTTTCAGGTTGTCGAATGGCTTTTTATTCATGTTGAAGCCCACATAGTCCATTCGTGTTCCTTTAACGCGGTCAAGCTCAATTCCTTCAATGCCTTCCAATTGCTTAACATCAGAAGAACCGACCAGCATAACATGTGCTTCACCAGTTTCCAGCATGGAAACTCGTGTAGCCTGCTCCGGAACTACTTTGAAAACAACTGAATCAAGCTTTGCTTTTTCTTCTCCCCAATAATCGTCGTTCTTTACGAACTTGATTTCAGCACCGCGGTTCCATGTATCAAACTTAAACGGGCCAGTCCCAATTGGGTTTTCATCAACTGTCTTTCCGCCGTTCTTTTCTTCTTCAATGGCGGACGGCGCGATGATTGAAGCAGCGTTGTGCGCCAGATGGGCTGGAAGCGGTGCAAACGGTTCTTCCGTTTTGAAATGAACGGTGTGATCATCAACCACAACGACTTCCTTAATCATGTTCAAAACAACTGCACGCGGAGAAGCAAATTCAGGATCCAGCAGGCGATCGATGTTCATTTTTACAGCATCGGCCTTTAGTTCCGAACCATCATGAAACGTGACTCCCTCTTTTAATTTAAATTCCCACGTAAGGTCATCGACCTGTTCAAAGGACTCCGCAAGTGATGGAATGACCTTTCCATCTTTGTCGTAATCAGTCAAACGATCGAAAATTTGTGTCGTAGCATTCGTTGTTGCCGTGTCATTCACTCCATGCGGATCCAGAGTTGGCGCATCGGATGGTACAACGAATACCAATTCGCCGCCCTCTTTTGCGGCTCCCTTATCGCCACCTGAGCCATCGCCCTTATTGGACGCATTGTTCCCGCCGCATGCTGTCAAGATCAATACGAATGCCAGCATGAGCGTTAGCCAAATATTCTTTTTTGCCTTCATTTTCCATTTTCCCCCTATATATATGTATTTGCACTATGAATAACATAGCATGCACTTTATTATATAGAAATATTTAAAATTATCAATCTCTTAGTTTGATGAATGTTTAAAATGAATAGAAAAGTCCGATAAATATACGTTTTAGTTCTTCTAAAAAACTCTTTTTCTTTTGCAGGCGGTTGATTGCAATAGCAGTATATTATTTCCATATATAAAAGAGATTATTTTTTATACTAATCTAATTATTGTAATTTTTGAAATCAGCCGTTATGATATAACTTAATGTTTTCATTGTTACAAATATTACGTAGTTTTTTAACTTGGGAGAAAGGATGGAAATACAGATGAATGAACCACAATTACAGCCTGCTCCAGTTGTTAGCTCTGTTGTTGGCAAAACAGCGAAGTCAGCAACCTGGAGAGGCTTTTATCGTAAACTTGCTAAAAACAAGGCTGCGCTCGCAGGAGCATTCATTGTTTTTACTTTTATCGTATTGGCTGTCTTCGCGCCTTATCTAGCGCCACACGATCCCCTGAAGATCACCATGGCCGATAAACTGCAGGGGCCATCATCCGAACATTGGCTTGGTACCGATGATAAAGGGCGGGATATTCTGAGCCGCCTGCTATATGGATCGCGGATTTCCCTGACCGTCGGGTTCCTATCGACTATTTTGGGAGCCGCTGTCGGAATTGTGCTCGGTGTTGTCTCGGGATATTACGGGAGATGGGTCGACTCACTTATTATGAGATTTTGTGATGTTTTGCTTGCGTTTCCAGGCATTCTTCTCGCGCTCGCAATCGTCAGCGTTCTTGGCGCCAGCACAACGAATGTAGTCATCGCTGTCGCCTTTTTTGCAGTTCCCACTTTTGCCCGGATTGTCCGCGGCTCGACTCTAAGTGTCAAAAAACTGGAATACATTGATGCGATTAAGGCCATGGGAGCCAAGGATTCAAGGATTATTTTCCGGCATATCCTGCCAAATATTCTGTCGCCAATTATTGTACAGGCCACCCTTTACATCGCATCGGCCATCATTACGGCGGCAGCTCTATCCTTCCTTGGGATGGGGACCCAGCCGCCTGCCCCCGAATGGGGCACAATGCTGAGCCAGGGCCGTTCGTACATACGCCAAGCTGCCCATATCACTTTGTTCCCGGGGCTTGCTATTCTGCTCGTTGTTGTCGGCTTTAATTTATTCGGCGACGGGCTCCGCGATGCGCTTGACCCGAAGACAAAAAAATAAGGACGGGAAGGTGACCTGAGTGTTTATATTCATCCTACGAAGACTTATTCAAATTATCCCGGTTATGATTGGGGTTACATTAGCTGTTTTTCTAATGATGCACTTTATTCCAGGCGACCCGGCGAAAATCATGGCCGGTGAAAACGCGAACCCGGAACAGGTAGAACAAATGCGCGAGAACCTTGGGCTAAACGACCCTCTTCATATCCAATACATCCGCTATGTCGGGGATGCCATTGTCGGCGACCTCGGCAATTCAATCCGGACCTCAAGGCCGGTTACCGAGGAAATTTTCACTTCCCGCTTTGGCATTACTGTCCAACTGGCAGTTCTCGGAACGGCGACTGCCGTCATTTTCGGCCTCTTTGCCGGGATTATTTCGGCTACAAGAAAATATTCGTTTGCAGATATCAGCCTTATGCTTGCTGCGCTCATTGGCTTATCGATTCCTAACTTCTTCCTTGGGATTGTGCTGATTTTCTTCTTTTCTGTTAATCTTGGCTGGCTGCCGGTTGCCGGCTGGGGGACGTGGGAGCAAATGATTCTTCCGGCAATTACACTGGGGACTGGCGGCGCGGCCATAATTGCCCGAATGACACGCTCCAGTATGCTTGAGGTACTGAATCAGGATTATATCAGGACCGCTTATGCAAAAGGGGTCAGCGACAAGCTTGTCATATACAAGCATGCTTTGCGAAATGCATTGATTCCTGTTGTCACAGTCGTTGGCCTCCAGTTCGGCGGGCTGCTCGGCGGTGCTGTGATCACCGAGACCGTTTTTGCCATAAATGGCCTTGGCCGTTTGATTATTGACTCGATTCGCGCCCATGATTTTCCGATGGTCCAGGGGACAATCCTGGTCTGTGCGGTACTGTTCGTACTTGTAAATTTCCTCGTTGATATTACGTACCGATTAATTAATAAACGAATTGAATTGAACTAAAGGACGGTGAACAGAATGTCTTTAAATAATGATAATATTTTGGAAGTAAAAAACCTGCGCACCTCCTTTTTTACCGATGAAGGAGAAGTGAAGGCAGTCGATGGGGTTGACTTTTCCATTGAACGGGGTAAAACGCTTGGTATTGTTGGCGAGTCAGGCTCTGGAAAAAGCATCACCTCCCTTTCGATTCTTCGGCTGATTGAAGAGGAAACCGGTAAAATCGTCGATGGGGAAATTATTTTTAAAGGCGAGAACCTGCTCAACAAAACGAAAAAGCAGATGAAGTCCATCCGCGGCAACAATATCTCAATGATTTTCCAGGAGCCGATGACGTCGTTAAACCCTACGCTTACTTGCGGTGAGCAGATTGCTGAATCAATCCGTATTCATCAAAAGCTAAATCGCCGGGAGGCTTGGGTGAAGGCGGTAGATATGTTGCGCCAAGTTGGGATTCCATCTCCAGAAAAACGGGCAAAGCAATACCCATTCGAGCTATCCGGTGGGATGAGGCAGCGGGTCATGATTGCGATAGCGCTCGCCTGCACTCCGGAACTGCTGATTGCCGACGAACCGACGACCGCCCTCGATGTGACCATTCAGGCGCAAATCCTTGAGTTGATTAAAAATCTGCAGGAAGAGCTCGGCACATCGCTGATGATTATTACTCACGACCTTGGCGTCGTTGCCGAAATGTGCGATAAGGTTGCGGTTATGTACTGCGGCAAAGTGGTCGAATACGCGGATGTCAAAACAATCTTTACGAATCCGAAGCATCCCTATACGGTTGGGCTTCTTCTCTCAGTGCCGAAGCATGATCAGGATTATGAAGGAGATCTCGCCGTCATTCCTGGTTCGGTGCCTAGCCCACTAAACATGCCGAAGGGCTGCAGATTTGCACCGCGCTGCCCTCACGCCCGGGATATTTGCCATTCGGCATTGCCTGAACTTTTGGAAACAGCCGATGGCGATAAGGTCCGCTGCTGGATTTATAGCGACAAGTGGGAAAAAGAAGCAGAGGGGGTCCGCCAGCCATGAGCATACCAACAGCAACAGAGAAGAAAGCATTGCTCGAGGTAAAAAATCTTAAACAATACTTTCCGATTAAAGGCGGAATTTTAGGCCGGACGGTCAACTATGTTAAAGCCGTGGATGACATCAGTTTTTCTGTGTACGAAGGTGAAACTGTCAGCATCGTTGGCGAATCTGGATGCGGGAAGTCGACAACTGGAAGGGCAATCCTGCGTCTTGATGAGCCATTTGCAGGCGAAGTAAATTTCGATGGCGAAAACCTGCTTGGTTTAAGCAAGGGAGAAATGCGAAAAAAACGCCAGGATCTCCAAATCATTTTCCAGGATCCTTATGCGTCGCTGAACCCGAGACAGACGGTCAGCCAGATACTTGAAGAGGCGCTTGAGATCCAGAACATAGTCCCGGCAAAAGAGCGCCGCCAAACGATAGCCGATTTGCTTCACACGGTCGGCATCGGCGCCCACCAAATGGACCGCTATCCGCACGAATTCAGCGGTGGACAGCGACAGCGCATCGGCATTGCCAGGGCGCTGTCCGTCAATCCGAAACTAATCATTTGCGATGAAGCCGTCTCGGCGTTGGATGTGTCAATCCAGGCGCAGGTGCTGAACTTGCTCAAGGATTTACAAAGAAAGTTTCAGCTGACGTATCTGTTCATCTCGCATGACCTTGGCGTCGTCCGACATATTTCGGACCGAATTATCGTTATGTACCTCGGCAAAATTGTCGAAATTGCCGATAAAAAGTCATTGTTCGAGAAACCGCAGCACCCATACACGATTGCCTTGCTATCGGCCATTCCGAGCACCAACTTGGGACAAAAGCGCGAGCGTATCATCCTGAAAGGCGATGTCCCATCACCAATTGATCCGCCGCAAGGATGCCGTTTCCATACTCGGTGCCCATTCGCCTTCGACCGCTGCCGGGTAGAGGAACCAAAGCTCTATGAAGTAGAAGGAACACATCGCTCCGCATGCCATTTAGTTGAAAATGGCGAGTATGACTTCACTGGAGGCCGGGCCTAAACTATTCGGAAACTGGTGACGGTCATGATCAGCTAACCAAAGATTAATAATAGTAGAGGGACGGTATCTATTGCCCACATCAATGGCAACCGACACCGTCCCTTCCTTATATCTCCTTTTCAGTAAATGGCTTAACTAAATCAGGCTGACAAAACAGTTATACCAAGATGATGCACGGGGACGGTTCTGCTGCTTCTTTCGGGATCCGAATGAAGCACTGGAACCGTCCCCTGCCTCATGTTTATTTATAAGCAAGTTCGTAAAGGGCGCCAATTAGTGCTTTTACCCCTTCCGCTAAATCTTCCGGGGCTGTATATTCAGCCGGGTTGTGGCTGATTCCCTTTAAACTTGGAACGAACAACATGGCCGTTGGAACGAATGGAGCAAAAATTTGTGAGTCGTGTCCTGCCCCACTATGCATAACCTTATAGTTTAAGCCATTTTCTTTACACTTCTGTTCTATGATACCTACCACTTTTGGATCCATCGGAACCGGGTCTGCATCCATCCACATATTGATCGTCGTTTCAACACCATGTTCCTTTGAAATTTCGTTGATTTTCGCAGTGATCTCCTCCGTGAATGAGACAATCGCATCCTTGTCCGTATGGCGGACATCAATTGTGAATATAGCCTTACCTGGCACAACGTTGACAATGTTTGGCTGGGCTTCGATTTTTCCAACGGTCGTAACCAGCGGGTCGCCCGCTTTTCGCGCCATTGAAATCAAATCAAATACCATCTGGCTTGCCGCATAAACCGCGTCTTTTCGATAGCCCATAGGCGTTGTACCCGCATGATTCGCTTCACCTGTTACTTCAACAGTGAATCGCCTTTGTCCTACGATACTGGTAACAACCCCTACTGATTTATGCTCAGTTTCCAAAACGCTTCCCTGTTCAATATGAACCTCGACAAATGCTTTTAAATCGTTTCGCGGTTCTTTCGATTCATCCCTGAACCCAAAGCCGGATTCCTTCATTGCTTCAACAAACGGAACGCCTTTAAAATCGGTGATTTGTTCAACCTCTGATCGTTTCGCTGTTCCAACTATATTTTTCGAACCCCAGAATGTGTACGGGAAACGGCTACCTTCCTCTTCCGCCATGGAAACGACTTCAATGTTCCGAAGCGGCTCACCATATTTTTCGTTTAAATAGTTAATCGCTAAAATACCGGCGACAATTCCATAAGGCCCGTCATAAATCCCGCCATTTTTCACTGAATCAACATGCGAGCCGGTTAGAATCGTTTCATCCGTATTTTTCCCTTTTAAGGTTCCAAACAAATTGCCCACTTCATCAAAATGGACATCTAAACCTTCGTTCTCCATCCACTCTTTTAAAGCATGCTGGGCTTGAACCCATTCTTTAGAATATAATAAACGTGTGACTCCACCTTCAGGATCCTTCCCGAACTGGCTCAACCACTCCAGCTTTTCAATTGTTTCTTTTGCAAGCATCTTCTGGTCTGCCATTGGTACCATCTTTACATCTGCCATGATTGTCACGTCCATTCCTGATTGTTGGTTTTAGTGTTGAACAGAAGGTTTTCTAAGGTTCGTCAGGAACATAACTCCTGTTCCAATCAAAATAATAATAATTGCAACATAAAACCCTAAAATTTTACTTCCAGTCGCATCAGAAATCATTCCCGTTACGAACGGTGCAACGACGGAAGACATCATTCCAAAGAAGTTAAAGAATCCGAGAGTTGTACTGTATCCCTTTTTCGGAGCAATATCCGCCACATAAGAGATTAGGATCGGATCCACCGCCAGCTTGCCGAAAAATCCATACAGGACTAAAAACACGAGCAAGAGGCTATTATTTTGAACAGCAACTGTCAAAAATAAGGTTGCTGCTGCGATTAACTCCAAAATGAGCACGACAGTTATTTTTTTGTTCTTAAATTTATCCGCTACTTTACTGAATAACAAAGCTCCGGGGACAGCTGCGAACGCAACCAAGGAAGATGCAAATCCAATCGCAACCCCTTTAAATCCTCTCTCCAATTGGAGGTAACTAGGCAGCCATGTAACAATCATGTAGTAGCCATAGCAGGTAGCAAAATATAAGACATAGGCGCCAAGCATTCTCACGTCACCGAATAATGTTTTGAAAGAAGCCTTATCTTGAGAACCCTTTTCAGCGTTTACAACCTGATTTTGCCTTTTTCCTTCTTTAATGACTTTCGTAAACGCAAAAGCCATTAGAAGAATTAATCCGGAAGTAATAAATAATAGTGGGCGCCAACTAAAACCAAGACCCTTTACTAAATAGGAAGAGCCAATAAACCCAATCCCCATTCCAAGCGCGGAACCACTATTAATGATCGCCGTAGAAAACCCCCGCTTCTCACTAGGAATCGCCAGCGAAGAAATCGAGTAAGCTGGCCCGTAGTATGTACCTTGTCCGAGGCCGGCAAACGCACTTCCGATTAACAGAAAGAGTAAAGAAGGGGCAAATCCAACAGTCAATGCCCCGAATGCGAAGAGAATAAAGCCGGGTATTAAAATAACCTTCCTCCCAAATTTATCTGCCAGAAAACCAGAAGGTATTTGCATCGATGTGTAACAGAGGAAAAACACACTCGCGATTAGCCCCATACTAGCGTCGGAGGTGATTCCCAACTGCCCCTTTATTTCCGGCAAAATCGGGTTAAGAATTGTCCTATAAGTCCAAATCACTGTCCAACCTAAGCAGAATAGAATAACAATTTTCTTCCAATATTCCATTCCCTTTTTTCCCTGTAATCCATCTTGCATTTCAGCTTGCAATCTATTTTCCATCTACACCCCTATCCTTTCTTTTCTTGCATAAAAACAACAAGAAGTTTTGTCCTGTGCTGTGTAATAAACAAAGGCTTCTTTACTCATGAGAATGGCTGAACGATCGTCACCATCTATTGTAAGCGCTTATAAAGAGTGAATCATCATCCCGTCGGACTAAGATAAATTAATTTTTTTATCCCAAATGGCAAAAAAAGAGCAGGCAATTAAAATTGCCCACTCCTTTTTCAAAGCTGATTCGTTTTTCGTTCAATAAGATCAACAATCTTTAATCCAACTTGAACAGATAACATATCTTCTGGATTATCAAAATCCATTCCGGTTATTTCTTTAATTCTATCTAAACGATAAATGACAGTTTTAGGGTGGATGAATAGTCTATCGGATGTTTTGGTCGCATGTTGGTTACATTCTAAAAAGGTTTGAAGCGTCATTAATAAGTCCCTCTTATTGGCATGCGGGTACTCAAGCAACTTTTGTAAAGAGGCTGGGATAAAATTTCTTAATGTGGATAAATCATCATCAAACTTACAAAGAAGCCTGAAAATCCCCAATTCCGAAAACATCGTTACAGCATCTTTGCCGTTGATGATTTCCCCGAACTCCAACGCATCCTGGGCCTCACGATAGCTTTTGGGGATGTCAACAATCCGCTTTACAATGCTTCCTATCCCTACTTGGACGCCGACCTCTTTAATATGTACTTTGATTGATTGTTGAATTTCCCTGATGATTTCTTTCATTTTTGCCAGTGAAGCTGCCTGACTTTCAGCATCCCGATTTATTTTCCACAAGATGATGATTTGGTTGCCTCTACTTCTAATGATGCCGTTTGGCACATGATGGTTGATCGCCTCATAAACCATTTCAAGTTTTTCATCTGACAGAACTCTCTTTTGCTTTCGTTTCGTTGAGTAGGTTTCTTGATAATTTGTTAATTTGAGCACGACAGCCGTAAAGGGCCCACCTAAATCCCAGCCAATCACATTCGCTTTTTGCAAAATCGTACCCATCTGTCGGAGTTTTCCTCCAATCAGATCATCAATGAAATCATTCTTTAATTGTTTATCAACCTCTGCAACTGCAAATTGTTTCACTAGTTCCAAAGAAAGCGAGATTGCGCAATTCTCGACTGCAATAAAATCAAGTTCTTCAAGAGGTTTATGGTATTCATCAATCAATAAATACGTTTTAATATGGTTCATCGTTTCAATCGGAACAACGATTTGCCAGCCCTTTTGGCCTTCTAATGACGAGTATTCGACGGCTTGCCGATAATGTGGAAATTTTATTTTATTTTTTTGATTAAAAGAAGCGGGGACTTTTTCAATGATTTCGAATTCTGCCAGGGAAGGGACGGTTGACCCGATGCACTGAAAATTCCGGTCAAAAAGCGAGACCGGATTGCCAATCAACTTCTCCAATGTGTTTATTATTTTGTCGGCTCCCTCATCAGCGAGGGATAAAGCAGTAAAACGATCATGGATCTCCTTGTAATATTGGAGTTTTTTGACTTGATTATTAAATAACTCGCCCATTACAGGATACATGACATCGATATATAGCACATGTCTAGGAATCTGAATAAGAGGTACCCCGTATTTTTTGGCCGCGGCTATGATGGGCTCGGGAATTTCCGAGACAAATCGGTCAATTTTGATTACGAGTGCGCCAATCTCTCTCTCCGCTAACCTGGAAATAAATTGCGTTTGTTCCTCCTCAGTAAAATTAAGAATAGGATAAAGACTCGTTAGAAGCAATTCCCCTCCCTTGATCCAATCGGTAATATCCGGAGCTTCCATAATCGTTGCCCCACTGATGATTCGATTCAAAGAATTATGCTCACTTAGCAAAACTGCATCTTTCAGAGACGGAACATTCAATAAATCCTTTATAGTAAAGTCCATAAATGTCATCCCTTCTACAAAAAAATCAATCTCCAAGCCTCCCAACCTTAACTAGCAACAACAACACTGAGAGACCGACAATTATCACCAGTATACAACAAAACAATAGAATTCCATTTTAAAAGGAAGCAAGGGGGAAGCAAGGGGACGGTTCTGCTGCTTCATTCGGGTCCCGAATGAAGCGCTGGAACCGTCCCCTGCCTCACTGTGACAATTGGCATATAGCATTCTTTTTGTTTGTGCTACGGTTAAGGTAAGTTGTTTATTATGTAAAGGGAGTGTTTATAGATGTGTTGTGGATGTTCTAGTATGGAAGATGGGCAAGCGGTTGTGGATCATGTGAGGAATAAGGGCAAGGCGGAGCTTCCTCCTTTGGTTGAGCATGAGATTCAATGTGAGTGCGGCGAGGTATTTACGCTGAAAAAGGTCATTATGAATTGTCCAAAATGCGAGATGACGTACGCGGTGACGCCTTGCAGTTCCGGTGATTTCAACAATATAAAGCGCGCGGGTATTGCCTACGCGTAATATTATAGACGAAACATGCGGGCATCGCTTATTTTGTAGGAGCATCTTGCTATTGCACACCGGGCGTCCGTATCGTTAAAAAACTCTTCCATGTATGTAGGAGGGGTTTTTATTTTGCCAAAAAGAGCGATTCCTTTACTTCCCTCCTGCTCAAGGGTAACATTGAGGTTAGTTACATATTCACGAGACTACTAGGGGTGCCCGCTATGGGCTGAGAGAAAAACGCTGAGTTTTTTAACCCTTTGGACCTGATCTGGATGATACCAGCGTAGGAAAGTAGAGGTGACGCACCTGCCATTAAAAAATCAAGGCCAGGCCCCTCTATGGGTCTGGCCTTTTTGCGTCTAAAATACACCAACGGTATTCCAGATGTTGATCAGGACAAGTCAATCAGAATACGTACATCAATACAATTAGGGGGGATTGAGGTTGGAATTGAAAGATCAAATTGTGCTAGTGTCTGGTGCCAGCCGGGGTCTTGGACGCGAGATTGCGCGTGCTTTTTCCCGGGAAGGAGCTCGGGTGATTGTCAATTACTTCAATAGCGCGGAGCAGGCGGAAAGCCTCGTTCAGGAACTTGGTGACAAGGCTGTTGCGTTCCGGGCGGATGTTCGTGACGACGGCCAGGTTAAGAATCTGTTCGAGCAGGCAAAAGCCCACTTTGGGTCGCCCGTTACAACAATTGTGAATAATGCGCTCGTCTCGTTCAAGTTCGATCCTGTCAAAAACAAGGACGCTTTTGCCATTAGGTGGGAGGATTACCTTCAGCAGCTGGAAGGCGCGGTCAAGGCAAGTTTATATACGGTCCAGGCAGGACTTGATGATATGAAAGAGCAGAAATTCGGCCGGATTATCAATATCGGGACGAATCTTGTCCAGCATCCGGTCGTGCCGTACCATGACTACACGACAAGCAAAGCCGCCCTGCTCGGCTTTACAAGGAACATGGCGGCCGACCTCGGGAAATATGGGATTACCGTCAATATGGTTTCGGGCGGGCTATTAAAAACGACAGGTGCGAGTGCCGCTACATCCGACGAGGTTTTCGAGCTGATCAAGGCATCCACTCCTCTCCGAAGGGTCACCGCTCCTTCAGAAATGGCGGACGCCGTCCTGTTTTTCGCTTCGCCTTGGAGCCGGGCTGTCACCGGGCAAAATATCATGGCCGACGGCGGCCTTGTGATGAATTAAGGGGGGACCTGAGTTGAAACAAGAAATTTGCTCTTTGCTGCAAAAGGTTAGAGAACAGAATCCGCTTGTCCACAATATTACGAATGTCGTTGTCACCAATTTTACCGCGAACGGGCTTCTGGCTCTCGGGGCGTCGCCAGTGATGGCTTATGCAAAAGAAGAGGCGGCCGAGATGGCGTCGATTGCCGGGAGTTTAGTTTTGAACATAGGAACTTTGACTGCTCCAGCAGTTGAAGCCATGCTTCTTGCTGGAAAATCGGCAAACGAACACGGGGTGCCGGTCATCCTTGATCCTGTCGGTGCCGGGGCAACAACGTACCGGACTGAAACGGCCAGGATGCTTGCAAAAGAAATCAGCATTGCGGCGATCAGAGGAAATGCGGCAGAAATCGCCAATATTGCAGGAGAAGAGTGGGAAATCAAAGGTGTCGATGCGGTTGAGTCCAATAAAGATACTCGAGATCTAGCTGTGCTTGCAGCGAAAAGGCTGAACACGGTTGTCTCGATTACAGGCAAGGAAGATGTCGTAACAAACGGCTTGGAAACGTTCGTCATTGCCAACGGCCATCCCCTTTTGACAAAAGTGACTGGCGCCGGCTGCCTGCTCACCTCAGTCGTTGGTGCATTCGCCGCAGTCGAAAAAAATTACTTAAAAGCCGCTGCTGCCGCTCTGGTTACTTACGGGTCAGCCGCGCAACTCGCCGCTAAAAAAACGGAAGCCAAAGGCCCAGGCAGCTTCCAAATCGAATTGCTGAATCAGCTTCATCACGTAAACGATGAGGATCTGCTACGAATCAGTTCCTTTAATTATCATCGCAAGGAGGAATAAAGGTGAAAAAAGCGTTAACGATTGCAGGCTCCGACAGCGGCGGAGGAGCCGGCATCCAGGCAGATATTAAGACGTTCCAGGAACTTGGCGTCTACGGGATGTCTGTACTGACTGCGGTTACCTCCCAGAATACGCTAGGCGTCCAAGCGGTTTATCCGCTGCCCCCTGAAGCGGCGGCCAGGCAGATCCAGTCGATTGGCGAGGATATCGGAACAGACGCAGTTAAAACCGGCATGCTGTTTGATGCAGCAGTAATCAAATCCGTAGCCAGGAGTATCTCTTCTTTTGGGTGGGAAAAAGTCGTTGTCGACCCAGTCATGATTGCGAAAGGCGGGACTTCCCTTTTGCAAAAAGAAGCGATTGCCGCCCTGAAGGAGGACCTACTCCCACTCGCCATGGTCGTGACCCCAAATATTCCCGAAGCGGAAGAGCTTACCGGCATGGCGATTAAAACCGAGGAAGAGAAAAAAGAAGCGGCGCGAGTCCTTCACCGCCTCGGCGCCTCACATGTTGTGATGAAAGGCGGCCATGATGAAGATGTGGAAAAAGCCGTTGATATCCTTTTTGATGGCGAGAATTTCTTCTACTTTACAAGCCCAAGAATCCAGACAAAAAATACACATGGGACAGGCTGCACATTTTCGTCGGCAATAGCGGCTGAGCTGGCTAAAGGGCATTCTGTTTATAACGCGGTTTCAACCGCAAAGCAGTTTATCCAGGCAGCGATTGAAGATTCAATTCAAATCGGCAACGGACATGGTCCGACAAACCATTGGGCGTTCGGGCGGCGAAATCAACTTGGTGGTAAGGCGCTTGAGTAAATGGCGTTGGGCATTTTTGCAAAAACAAAGCTCTATTTCACATTGAAAAGAAAGGCGATTGATTAAATGACGAAAATGACTGTTACAAAAATGAGAGAACTGTTGAAGCTCTATTTCATCACCGGCAGTGTAAACTGCAAGAAGAATCCCGATGAGGTGCTCGAGGAAGCGATTAGGGGTGGGATTACCCTCTTCCAGTTTCGCGAAAAAGGAACCGGCAGCCTGACGCGGGCCTCCAGGGAAGAATTGGCGGTTAAGTTGATGGGAATTTGCAGGCGCCACCGCATTCCATTTATCGTGAATGATGATGTCGACCTGGCTATTCGCTTGGGTGCCGATGGTGTCCACATCGGCCAGGACGATGAGCGGGCAAGTGAAGTGAGAAAAAAGATTGGCGACAAAATTCTCGGTGTTTCTGCCCATACGCTTGAGGAAGCCCGACTGGCCATTGAAGCGGGTGCTAATTATCTTGGCGTCGGACCGATTTTTCTAACCGCGACGAAGGATGATGCCAAGAAGCCTATCGGCCCGGGGTTGGTGCGGGAACTCAGAGAAAAAGGCTATGACATCCCCATTGTCGGGATAGGCGGCATTACAAGCGCCAACGCAGCGGAAGTCATCGCTGCAGGCGCTGACGGTGTTTCAGTTATCTCCGCAATCAGCCAGGCTCACGAACCTGCTTTAGCAGCAAGCGAGCTGTTGGTTGGGGTTTCGAGGGTTGAATCTAAGAATCAAGTCTAATTTTTACAGTAAAAAGCTCGGTCACTTTTTAAGTGGCCGAGCTTTTTTATGGTGATTGAGATGGTAGGCGTACAGATACTCTCCTATTTTTCTTTTTTCATTTTCTCAAAAATGGTCTTATAGACGTTTCTGACGTTTTCGAGTGGCTTTTCTTCGATGAAGTAGGCGATGGCGGCTTCACACAGTGCGTACGTGCCGGCTGTGGCAATCGCGCCGGAGATGACGCTTCCGGCGACAGGGATGATTTTTAGGAGCTGCCTTGCGACTTGCCTGAAGACAAGCCCGGCGGCCGCGTTCACCCCGAGCGCGCTCAAGAATTCCTTGACGCCTTTTTTATCAAGCCTTTTGCCGCCTATAAGACCGATCGATGTGACCATCGCCATTTGCAGCCCGGTAATGATCGGGATATCGGGTCCCGGAATCGGGCTCGCTCCGATTGCACCGGTAATGCCCGCGACACTTTTCCCGATCCTTCTTGCGAGTTTCTTTTGAATCAGTTTAATTTTGGACAATTTTGCAAGGATCATTTGGGCTTCATTGGGTAACTGCTCGATCAAATAATCGAGCAGTGTGTCTACGTTCCAGCGGATGTCGTAGACAATTTCCCCCCCTTCGAATTCCATATAGGCGCTGACCGGAATGACTTTGACCTGGCCGCCGACCGCTTCCTCAAGCTTGGCTGCGAGCACGTCGACCGCCTCGCCAATATTGGATTGTTTCAATTCATTGTCAAACGGGGGGGTGTCCGCCGATTTCGGGCTCAGCTCGTCCACCTGGGTGACGACGCCGACAATCGGAATCTTGTAGCTATGCTGCGTCTCGATCATTTTCCTGAGCTGCAGCAGCTGTTCGATATCCTCATCAATTCTTGAACTTACTTCTTTTGCCTTGCTCAAAAACAAAATCGCATCCGGGCATTTTTCCTTAACGGAGGATTGCACTTCCTCAAGGGCGGTAGCGTGTGAAAACTCTTCCTCCGGCCGATCCGCTTCGCCAAGTCCCCTTGTGTCAAGGATTTCGAGGTCTCCGGATTCCGATTCATACGTATGCCACTTCCCCATGCCGGTCCGCGCTTTCACGTCACCGATTTCCGCCCGCTTCTCGCCAAAAATGGCATTGATCAAGCTCGACTTCCCCGCTCCCCTCCGTCCGACAATCGCTATCCGCGCCGGCCGGGCATTCAGGGTGAACTGCTTCAGCTGGTCAAGCTCCCCTCTTATCTTGCTTTTCATCACTTCCGGTAGCTTCGACTCCACAAGCCCATCGTAAATCGATTTGATTAAATCATCTATTTGCTGGACATTTTCATCCTTACGCTCATTCATGTATGAACTCCTCCCCTTGTTTGCACTATTATACCCTTTCATAGATGGCATATATGTTTATGGCTGGACTCTTTCTATTCTTCTACCCTGATTGCATGGGGAAGTATGTATTTTTTTTTGCAAAATAAAAGTGAGAGGGTGAGTTTCGTTCGCATCGAATCGCAGGGTGATGATCATATAACGAAGGCTGTCGTGGATCTGGTTCTTATGCGACAGGAGAGCACCAATTCTACCCACTGGATGTCGCATAGCAGGCTCTTATGCGACAGGAAAGTACCAATTCTACCCACGGATGTCGCATAGAAGGCTCTTATGCGACAGGAGAGCAGTGATTCTACCCCACGGATGTCGCATAGCTGGCTCTTATGCGACAGGAGAGCACCAATTCTACCCACGGATGTCGCATAGCAGGCTCTTATGCGACAGGAGAGCACCAATTCTACCCACTGGATGTCGCATAGCAGGCTCTTATGCGACAGGAAAGCAGTGATTCTACCCCACGGATGTCGCATAGAAGGCTCTTATGCGACAGGAGAGCACCGATTCTACCCACTGGATGTCGCATAGACGAATCTTTTTGCGACAGAAAAGCCTAAATTTTATCAACGACTGTCCAATACCCAATTGCCCCCAGCGAGTAAGGCCTTTTTTGCCGTCAATCCACAAGTCCATATGAAAAATGCCTGGCACGACAGCGGGACAATTAACGTCCCACTAACGTGCCAGGCACTACCACTATTATTCATACTCGGATGGATCGATGAAGAAGTTATAGCCAAGATACACGATGAAGGCCACGGCGGTGGCGATGTAGCCCCAGCCGAGGATGACCTGGTCGATGACGAGGTAGCTGTTGCATAGGTTATCGGGTGCCATGATGTAAAGCCAGCCCATGGCGATGAAGAGTGCGGTGAAAAATCCGAAGACGATATTTCGCCCTCTGCCCGTCAGCTTGAACCAGCTGTCCCGTAATGGAATGCCTGCGAGAAACGGCAGGCTGATGAATTTGAACACCTCGACGGCCGGAAGCGTGAGAGCTTCATCCATCGCCCGCGGCAGCATCCAATAGCCAATGATGACCATGAAAAGAAGGATCCCCGGCACGCCATTTTCATTCCATTTTGCAAAAAAGCCAGGAAACTTATCAAGGAAAAAGCGTCCCATGAAGAAGCCGGAGACAACGAGCAACGGCATCTGCATATGCATGTGAACGATCATGATCGATTCCAGGAAGTTGGCAACCGGAGGAAGGGCGAGAGCTGCCAGTAAAAATAAACCGTATGCTCCCTGTTTCATCGCTGCTCCCCCTCCTCAAGAATGCTCGTAACCTTCCGGGCCGCTTCGCCTGGTTGCTTGTAGTCCATGACGTCAGCCAAATTACCGTTACGGTCGACAAGGTAAAACGCCGAGTTATGGGCAAAATTCCCTTCACCATCCGGGATGACAATGACGCCGAATTCCTTCAGCAGCGAATCGAGCTCCGCTTCGTCCTCGATCCGCGCCATCCGCCATGTTTCCCCGTCACTCTCGAACATGTTCTTGTACTTATCGAGCCTTTCAGGTGTATCCCGCTCAGCATCAAAGCTGATGCTCAAAAAGACAATGTCCTTGCCGATAAAGCGCTCAGGCAGCTGCTTGTAAACCTCGCCCATGTTCATTTCCAGTTCGGGGCAAACCGTTCCGCAGCTCGTGTAAAGGAACGTAATAAACACATACTTCCCTTTGAACTCCGAAACCGGGTACGCCCGCCCTTCGCTGTCTTCGAGCGTAACCTCTGGGAACTTTGGTTTTTCCTCTTTGAGCCGCTCGACCCTCGCTGCTTCTGCCGTAAAGGCGTGAAACCCGTCCGTCCCGACATAGAACAGGACAAGTCCAAACAGCAGAACCATCATGCTCGCCCACGTATTTCTTCCAAACTTCTTCATGAAAATCACTTCCATCCAGTGTAATCACCTGGCTAAAAAGGGTTGCCAAACCGAACATCATCATTTTGCAAAATAATCTTTCGTTCATGTAATGTATAAAAAGGCGGCCGCTCAGAGATGAACGAATCATCATACAAAAACGGCCGCCTGTCAGAACTTGATATTGCCTGCATCTTACTCTTAAAGCGGCCTATTCATCAAGCTACCAAAAATTTATTTTGCCAGAATTCGAGAACTCAATGTTCATTCGCTCTCCGCAATTCCTTTGCTAAAATCCTACCAAGTCTTGAATGGCGGGGATCCTGGAGGTGCGTGGACAATAAACTCAGTCAGCGGGATGACATAGGCCATGCCGACAATGACGAGCATAAGGACAATCCAGACGCCCCAGCGCTCTGTCCAATAAGGAGTTTTCGAAGCGTCATCTTCTTCTTCGGCAATCGGGAACTCCGTGTCACCCTTCGGCGCGAAGAACATCATATTGATAACTGCGTACACTTGCAGGATAACCCCAATGATCAGTAGCGTACCGCCGATCGCGAGCAATGCGAGGTACGGATTCCAGCCAAGTGTTTCCGCAAAGTCGCCGTATGTGTTGAAAGAAGTACGGCGAGGCGTTCCGAGCAGCCCGAGATAATGCATTGAAGTGGCCATAAGCGTCATGCCGATTGTCCAAACAGCTGTCTGGATCAGACCGATTTTATTCATCGTCGGTGTCAGAACTCTGCCGGAAATATACGGAACGAGCCAGTAGCTGATGCCGAAGAAAGTCATCGCTACAGTCATGCCGAGTGTCAAGTGGAAGTGGCCGACAACCCACATTGTGTTATGGACAACTTGGTTCAGTTGGTTCGTGCTTTGGACAATACCGCCCGCGCCGGCTGGAATGAACGCAACCATTGCGATGAAAGGAGCCAGGAAGCGGACATCGCCCCAAGGCATTTTTTTGTACCAGCCAAGAATACCTTTCCCGCCATTTCTTCTTGCAGTCTTTTCAAAGACCGCGAACAGCGCGTAAGCTGTCATGAGTGACGGGAAACCAATCGCAAGGCTCATGAACACGTGCATGAATTTAACAGATTCAGAGATGCCTGGGTCAACGATTTGGTGGTGGAAACCGCCAGTAATATTCATAACGACAAGAGCGATAATGACAACCCGTGTCAGCGTGTCGCTCCAACGTCTGCCGCCCATCAATTTTGGAATGACGACATACCAGGCTGAAACAGCAGTCAAGTACCAAATATTAACGAGTGTATGGCCGAACGCCCAGAACAAAGTTCTTGAAAGCATAACGTTAATTGTTTTTACCCATCCGAATGCCCATGGGATAATCATGAACACTTCAATCGCAACAGGAATCGAGCTGAAGAACAGGAGAACGAACACGCCTGTTGCAAAAAAAGACAGAATCGGAACGTGCTGGCCTTTGTTTTGTTTTCTCCAAGTCGCTACCTGGACAAAGCAGCCGAACGCGCACATCCAGACGCCGAGGACGATGAAAACAAGCCCGATGTAAAACCAAGGTGATGCGGCCATTGGCGGATAGAAAGTGAACATAACCGAAGCTTGGTTCAAAAGGATGGGAATAACCGCCATGACAAAACCGAATATTTTCAATCCAAATCCGATCCACGCCATTTTCCTTACTTTAGGAAGGAGTCCACCCAATGTGTGCGACATCCCGGCATAGAAGTAGCCGATTGTGAAAAACGCTGTAAAGACGAGTATGAGTAAAATTCCGTGTGCTGTCAGAACTTGATAATAGTTGAACCATGTTGGCAATTCGAGAATGCCTGCCCGGTTTAGACCTTGCAGCAATCCTAAAAATCCTCCAATAAGCAGTGTTACAAATGAAACAAACATATATGTTTTCGATAAGGCCGCGTCTTTTGGATTGACGCCTAAAGACTTCGTAACTTTTTCCTTATACGCATGTGCCAGTACTGTAGCCATTTTCGCTGCCCCCCTTACTTAACCTTGATCGTCGTAGCCATCATCTGGTGGCCCGCACCGCAATATTCATTACATAAAACCAAGTACTCTCCCGGTTTCTCGAACGTCTGAGTGATTCTTTGGATATGCCCCGGAACGACCATTGCGTTAATATTCGTTTCCGCTACCTGGAACCCGTGGACAACATCCTTTGATGTCAAAATGAACGTCACCTTCGCTCCGGCAGGAATTTCGATATCATGTGGAGTGAAGCTGAAAATCTGCAGTGTCATCACGACTTCATACTCATTTTCGCCAACCTGTTTCACGCCTGGCTCATTAAAAGGAGCAATTTCATCCACCCGCTGCGGATCGATTGTTTCTTTCGCGCTCGGCGGCCCCATTTCCAATGCGAACGTCTGATATCCTGTAAAAATCATAAAGCCCATAATCATCCCGAAACTCAATGCCAGCCAAACCTTCTCCGAACGATGCATGTTGATTCCCTCCTAAAACCTGGCCATGAATAGGCCGAATAATATAAAATACGTAATCAGAATGACTCCGCCAACAACGCCAAGCGAGATAAAAGTCCCCATCATCGATGATTCCTTATGCTTTCCTGCTTTCCTCACATTGCTAACTTTTGATGTTGCCACCGAAAACCAGCCCCTTTACTTTTCTTACTACCATCATATTTGCGAATGATTATCATCGGAGTGAACTACATCACACCCAAACATTCTCTTTTTGGCAAAATTGGCCTCCCCATAGTCGAACATTGTGGAAAGCTTCCTGCTACACGGTCTGGTTTTGCTTATGAAACCAGTGTTTACAGGGTTTTTACACTGTATATATGGTTAATCCTTCGAGGAGATAAATAGGGAAAAATCACGAAAATCGAAGTTTGACAAAATGGTGAACTTTTACAAGGATGGATAGTTGTAGTTGAGAATGGGGGATGTGGGGGAATGACAAAAAAGCCGCTCGGATAGCTAGAGGCAGCCGGTACTTTGGGCATTAAAGGAGGTTTAGCGACCGAACGGCAAGCGTCAGGACGGCCTTCGGGCTCTAAACGCGGACTTAGAGACCGAACGACAGTGGAAAGGCCGGCCTTCGGGTTCTAAACGCAGACTTAGAGACCGAACGGCATTGGCCAGGCAGGACTTCGGGCTCTAAACGCTGACTTAGAGACCGAACAGCAAGGACCAGGAAGGCCTTCGGGCTCTAAACGCTGACTTAGAGACCGAACAGCAAGGGCCAGGCAGGACTTCGGGCTCTAAAACGCTGACTTAGTAATCGAACGGAAAGGGCTAGGTACTCCTCGGAAATTCCAAATTATGTAATCGAATAATTTCGTACGATGTAACTTCTGACTATGGCTATTTTGAGTTGTACAGAAAGATAGATTTAATAATTTCCTAGTCAGTGACAAAAAGGCCGCCCCGCTATTTTGCAAAAGGTTTGCAAAATAGCTGGACGGCTCTGATTGGCGACCCAGGCCTAAGCTACGTACGGCTCCGGGCGCCCATATATGGATGGTGAAGCAGCGGAACGGTTCTACTGCTTCTTTCGGGTGTCGAATGAAGCACAGGAACCGTCCCTTGCATCATAAAGTGACAATAATCGGAAGTAAAAAGATAAGTGCTATATAGTTGACGGAATATAGGAAGATGGTTCTGGCCCATTTTTGGTCGTCTTTTGCAAAGAAGCCGTGGATGGATACGGCTAAAAAGCCAATGTTCATGATCATGGCCAGTGTGACGAAGACGGTTCCCAGTGATGTTAAATAAAGTGGCAGGGGCAGCAAGCATAAGTTATAAATGAGTATTTGCCGCTTTGTGATTGGAATTCCGTACAAGACTGGCAGCATTGCGACCTTGGCTGCCTTGTATTCATCATGTTTCCGGATGGCGATGGCAAATGTATGCGGCATCTGCCACAAGAATAGAATCAGGAAAAAAATAATCGGAACAAGCTGAAACCCCGAATCCACGGCGGTCCAGCCAATCATCGGTGAAACTGCGCCGGATATGCTGCCGATGACCGTGTTCAGTGTGTACCTTCGCTTCGACCACATCGTATACGGAATGACATAGACGAACCAACCAATGAATCCGTAAATCGCCGCTTCGTACGTCGTAAACAGCAGGATCACTTGCCCGATTACGGACAGTACAATCCCGGTAATAAGAACAGATCGTAAAGAAAAATGCCCCGTCACCGTCGGCCTCTTCTTCGTCCGCTCCATGACCGTATCAATATCAACATCATACCAGTTGTTAATGACAAGGGCCCCGCCCATCAGCAGCAGGCTCCCCGCCATCGTCAGCCAAAACAGACCCTGGTAATCCGCAAATGAATAGCCGCTGAAAAAAAGCGCAAGCCAAAAGCCAGTAAACACCGGCAGCACATTCGCCACCAGCACCCCCGCCTTAAACAGCGACCTTACATCACCCAAAAAAACCGCCAAACCAAACTTCCGATTTCCCATCCTTACCAAACTCCCATTAAACATAATCAAAACCTTTTTCCATTTTACCATATGAGTGAGGCAGGGGACGGTTCCAGTGCATCATTCGGGACCCGAAGAAGTTGGAACGGAGGTTATATTTTGCCAGGATCATAGGTTGAATTGTTTGGTAAATGACGAAAGCACATTTATTTTACTCTGCTTTTAGGCTTTTCTAAGACTATCCAGTCTACTTCCCAGAGCCTTTTATCCGTTTTACATAGCTAAAAACCATTCGTTGTAAACACATCATCCAATAATTCATCAATCTCGCTATCAGAGAGGTTTTTTCCGTCCACTTTTGCCAAGTGGATTTCAAATGATTCATCCGTCAAGATAAAATCTATTACCACATCCACCTCTTCACTGTTGTATTCACCAAGTCCCTTGAATCGTATGACATCATTCGGACTATTATCCTCAACAAACATCCAATCCGCTTCGCTGAAGAAATTTTCAAGTCCCTCCCCCACGGTCATTGTCGGGTAATCATAAAAGAAACCATCCTTTACAACTAGAATTTTGTCCACGCCAGCAGTCATGAGGATATAGGAAAGAATGCCAAAAGAAAACAGGATCCCCGCCGCGGCTAGCACGCCTAGCCAACTCGTCCCTCCTTTTTGTTTTAGCCAAATCCTTTTTTGCTCATTTGAAAGAGGGAGTAGGACGACCTTCTGGATTTTTTTGCGCGCATGCCACCGGTAGATTCGATTGGCCATGAACCCCATTAGTATGTACAAGGGAATTTGAAGGAAGAAGCTGGCAGGTTCGGATTCATTTTCAAAAAGAAAATCCCAGAATAACAAAAATACGGAATATAAAAGGACTACAAGGTACATTTTGCGGTATCCAAACCAGAAAGGTCCAACGAGGAAAGCTGCCCAGTTAAAGCTGTTCCCCCTCATCTCCCATTTTTCTCTATAGTATCCATATTCACCGCCAACAAATGCTTCTTCCATTTCCTGTTCGGAAAGCGGTTCACCCTCACTTGCCGTATCTTTGTTTAATTGATGTCCACAGGCCTGGCAAAACTTATCTTCTCTTCCTGCTTGGTTTCCGCATCTCACGCAATACATCGCTCTCTCCCCCCGATCGTTTTTTCTTTATCGTACCATGGGAAAGCCATACAACGATGGGTATTTTTTTGAAATTTCTATATAAAAGCAAATCACCCCGCTATATGCAAAAGACCGCATATCCCGGAGTGATTATTTTTGGAAGTATCCTTAGTGGACTGGAAATCAACCGACGGAAGTTTTAAAAGGGTTCAGTTCACCATAACTTAATTAACCTTTAGTTTTGCCAGAAAGATAGTACGCCCCGATTCCTAATAACAGATAAACAACAATCGCTGGAAGCAGGCTCCCCATATTATACCAAATTGAAATCGGGATCATTATCGCAAAGACCGAGATGATGAAACCAAGTATTAACACTCCTTTTGAAGCGGAGTAATATCCTTGAATGATAAATAGTAACGGAAATAGTAAATAGATACCCACTAAAATATATTTACTTTCAGGAAAATGTGAATCGAACCAGATAAATAACAAAATAACTATTCCCGGTAAAATCGCCGACAAAAAATTCTTCATAAACATCGATCCTCTCGTGTTAATTTTTCGCCCTTATACGTAAATTCCATGAAAATGAAAGCTGCTACACTCACATGATTATTTTATGAATGAAAACATCCCACACCTTTACGATTATCATTTAGTGTAATTTTACACCGAATAAGCAAATTGTCAATATCGTTTTTTGAATTTTCCTAATAAAGGCGCTATTAAATTCTTCCTCCATTTTTGCAATCCTGCCGTCACTAAGTTTGTACATCGACAAAAATGGGCTATGTTGGAATTTAATTCAATTTACTGTCATTAATTGATGAACAGAAATTCTTGTTATGAATTAGTTTTCAGAATATTATTTTATTGTACCAAATCAAAAACACTTTGGGGGGATAGTATTTGAAGAGCTTATGGAAAACTAGTTTATCAGCTGTCATGCTTGCTGGAGCGGTTTTTGCCAGCCCGGCAGCTGCCTATGTACCAAAAGAGGTCAACCTACATAAAGTGGAGGCCGGATCGTCAACAACAAAAAGTTCACTGGATTTAGCAATCGTGAACGATGAGAAATTAATAGAGTCGTTCATTAAGAGAGGCCTGCTTTCCAAGGATGTCTCAGAATCAGACAAGCAGCAATTCCTCAAAAACTATCTCACAATAAAAGGGAAGCCGGCTGCCACGAAGCAGGCAGATCCATTGGCCGCTAAAGCAAAAGCAGGTGAAGCCAAAAAGCAGAAAAAGTTTAAAGGCTTCAACAACGGCCTTTTAAACGGAAAAGGCGAGAAAAACGGACACTTAAAGGGAAATCCGGATCCGGTTTCAGAATCACCAAACACCAAATCTGTACGAAAGGACAAAGTCCTCGTCCTGACTGTAGAATATGCGGATTTTGAACATAACAAAATCAAGCCTGATGAAACAGATAACTACTATAAGGACTATCCACTTTCACACTATGAAGATATGATTTTTGGCAAAAATGGCGTCAAAGGCCCGAACGGAGAAAATTTAGTATCGATGAAACAATTTTACGAGCAGCAATCCGGCGGAACCTATACAGTTGACGGGAAAGCTTACGGCTGGTTGAAGGTTCCCGGAACTGCCGCATTTTACGGAGCAGATGGGAAAACCGGGCATGACAACGTGAGTCCAGGCGGATCAAGCAAATTGGTAAAAGATACGTACGATGCAGCGAAAGCGGCGGGCATTCCTCTTCAAGACTATGACCTTGAAGACCCTCATGACCTGGACGGAGACGGCAATCTTCTCGAGCCGGATGGACTGGTCGACCACTTGATGATTATCCATGCGGGTATGGGACAGGAAGCCGGCGGCGGTTCACTTGGCGACAATGCGATATGGTCACACCGTTCCGCTGTTTTCTATGATCCAGATGGCTTGGGAAAAGGAGTGCCAGGATTTTATGATTACACCATCATGCCGGAAGACGGAGCGACCGGAGTTTTTGCCCACGAATACGGGCATGACCTGGGACTTCCAGATGAATACGACACGATGTATTCAGGCACTGGCGAGGCCGTTGCCTACTGGTCAATCATGGCAAGCGGTTCCTGGGCCGGCAAAATTCCGGGCGCAGAACCTACAGGATTCTCTCCTTTTGCAAAAGAATACTTCCAATCCTATCTTGGAGGCAACTGGTCCAGCGATTTCCCAACAATCGATATGAAAGATGTTTCAGCAAAAGGAACACAGTTCCTGCTTGATCAATCCAATTCGCCTAATGGAAAAAATGCGAACATGATTAAGGTTAATCTCCCGCAAAAAGGGATGAAGATTAACACTCCGGCTGCAGGCAACTATGAATACTGGGGCGGGCAGAAAGATGAAAGCGATACAAACATGGTGACAGATGTTGACCTGACCGGGAAATCCTCGGCAACTTTGACTTTTGATACCTGGTATGATATTGAAGAGCAATGGGATTTTGCTTTCGTCCAGGTTTCTACTGACGGCGGTGCTACATGGAAGTCACTAGGAAACGCCAATACCCGTTCTGATGTCACATCCCAGGGTTATCCGACCATCCTTAATTCCATGCCGGGCTTTACGGGCAATTCAAACGGATGGCAGGCGCAGAGCTTCGACCTTTCCGATTATAAGGGGCAAGAGATTAAACTTCGCCTTCGCTATGCTACAGACTGGGCTTCCTCTCAGGAAGGGTTTTATGTCGATAACATTAAAGTAGTTGCAGACGGCAAAACAATCATTGAAGACGGTGCTGAAGCGGCTTCAGCCTTTACGTTAAACGGCTTTACAAAATCAGATGGAATCAAAAATGGCGATCACTATTATCTGCTCGAATGGCGGAACCACGCCGGCGTTGACAAAGGGCTTGCCAACATCAAGCGCGGCAACTCGCTGATGAGCTACGATGGCGGCCTCGTCGTCTGGTACGTTGATCCAACCTACACAGACAACTGGACAGGAACCCATCCAGGCAAAGGCTTCCTCGGAGTCGTCGATGCCCACCCGGCAACCGACTTAAAATGGAATGTCTTCGGAAAAGATCCGGTTCAGGCATCAACACGCTTCCATATCGCAGACGCAGCTTTTGGCCTGAATCCAACCTCCGGATTGAACCTGATTTATCCGACACAAACCTTAAACCTTGATTCATTAGAAAGAGCAAGCCTATTCGACGACAGCAACTCATACCTAAATCCATACATGCCAGACGCAGGACGCGAAATCGGCAAATACGGCCTCAAAATCCGCGTCAACGCCCAAGCAACCGACAAATCCGTCGGCGGCATCGTCATCTACAAATAAGTAAAGCAGAATGAGGCACGGGGACGGTTCCAGTGCCTCATTCTGCTTTATCCATTTAGCCTAACTAAATCAGGTGCATCCTCTAGCCGATTGAATACTCTAGCAGCTGCTCCCGTTTTTCCTTAAGCCTTTCCACTACCTGGTCGTATTCTCCCATCCCGCTAGCAAGGTTGGTTTTCCGTTCGCCAATCATGCGCTCTACTTCTTTCGGGCTTGGCCCGCCTTGGATGCTGCGAATTTTAACGAAGTATTCCGGTGAGATGATTTTTTGCCATTCATCTTCTGTCAGCTTAACATCGACGAACTGTCCAATCGCTTCGTTAATATCCTCAATGTTCCATTCATAAAGCTCTTTGCCCTGTTTAATCGTTTCCTTTGAAATATAGCTGGCGATGGAATGCGCTTTTCGGAAGGAAATGCCATAGTCCCTGGCGAGTGTGTCGGCCAGTTCGGTTATGGTGATACTCGATTTCCGGGCCATTTCCAGGGCATGTTCCTTGTTTACCTTCAACGTCGCAATGACAGCATACATGAGCGCCATCACCCGGTTGGCGTTATTGAAAGCCCGGTACAGGTGCGGCTGCAAGTCGTCCTCCGTGTCAACGATGTCCCCGAACGGAGTATTATGGATCATGTTAACGGCAGCCAACGCTTCCCCGTATGCGGAGCTCGCAATCGATCGTGAATGCTCAATCGAAACCGGGTTACGTTTTTGCGGCATGATGCTGCTGCATTGGACGTACGGGTCGGCGACATAGAAAGTGCCGAATTCCCTTGTGACATGCTGAAGGAAATCCTGGATCCATCTGCCGGTATTGATCATGCACGTCATCAGCGCGGTCGACGTTTCGAGCAGGTAATCCGCCCCGCCGATGCAGTCATACGAATTCTCAATGATCTTATCGAAGCCAAGCAGCTCACGGGTCCGATCCCTGCTGATTGGAAATCCGGTAGTCGTTAAAGCCGCTGCGCCGAGCGAGGATTGGTTGACCGTTTCGTATGCGGACCACAACCGTTTTATATCCCTTTGCAAAACATCATAAATGGCGAGGAAATAGTGGCCAAGCGTCGTCGGCTGTGCCGGCTGGGTATGCGTGTAGCCTGTCATGTACGTATCCGTGTTCCGCTCTGCCTGTTCAAGGAGCGCTTCGCTCAGGCGATACGCACTGCCGAGAAGATTCAGCAGATGTTCCCGGAGCACGAGGCGGTACATTGCGATCCCCATATCATTCCGGCTCCGGCCGATATGGATTTTTCCGGCCAGCTCCTCGCCGATTTCCTCGCCGATCCTTGCTTCCATCATGAAAAACAAATCCTCGAACTCAGGCTGATAGGCGAGCAGTGTCCTGTCCGACTGCCCGACCTTATTGATGCCTTCAAGCATCACCTTCGCTTCGGAGTTCGGCACAATCCCCTGCTCCGCCAGCATAATCACATGGGCGCGGTGAATATCGAACATCACGTCGAACAAGTAATCCCTCTGGTCATTAAAAACAGGCTTCAGCAGCTTTTCCACATACGTCTTCCCTGGAAAAGCCGCTCCTTCATCCCGGATAAAACCTTTTAGTTTACTCACAATTTCATCTCCATTTTTGAAAAGCTTTATAGCATTGGTGCCTGGCACCACAGCGGGACATTTTTTGTCCCAGTTTTAGCGAGCTTGATAGGTTGAGTGAGTGGGGACTAGTGAAATTTTGCTAGTTGTTTGATAGTGAATCTCCTTATTAGCAGAGAAAATGACTAGTCTGCCTTGTGCACCTTACTAGTCGGCGTCTGAGGATAACTATCTGTTTATAGTCATCCCACCACACTAATTCACTATATAACAAACAACTTATAGTGAATTATCACTATCATTACCTTCATGTAAAACACTCGAAATCACTAGCCACCCTCCACCACAGGCCACCTTTTGCAAAAGTGCATCCTTAAAACGTTTACCCCTTTGCAGAATGGCACTCTTTAAACGTTTACCCTTTTGCGAATTGACACTCTTAAACCGTTTACTCTTCCCGCAAAACCGCACTCCAATGTTATTTTTTGCAAAAATTCAGTTCCCAAATCTTTCAAACTAGCACTCTTAAAAAGCGACTGCTCCCAGCAACCGATCCCTACGACAACGAATTCTCCGCCTTCACACCGAAGAATCTGTTCGAAATAAACAGGACGAGCGCGATGAGGCCGATTTGGATCATCCCGTAGGCAGCGGCCTGGCCCATGTTGAACATGCGCAGCTGGTTCATGATTTCAATTGAGATTGGCCTGTTTGAAATCGTGTAAAGCAGGACCGATGTCGGGAATTCACCAACCGATTCAACGAACGCAAGCAAGGTTCCGGCCAGTACCCCTGGCATGATGATTGGCAAAATGACTTTCCTGAACGTGTAGAACCATTTTGCCCCAAGGCTCCTTGACGCCTCTTCAATCGAGTCATCGAGCTGCTCGAGCACCGCATTTGTCGAGCGGACGACGAGCGGGATGTGGCGAATGAAGTAGGCGAGCGGCAGAATCCAAAACGTTCCGACCAAGATGTTGCCGAATGTAAAAATCGTCGGCTCGTTAAACGCGAAAATCAAGTTCATCCCGATGACGGTCGCAGGCAGCGCCCAAGGAATCATTACAAGGATATCAACGAAGCTTTTGCCGACAAACTTCCGCTTGACGAGCAAATACGACGTCAGCACCCCGAACACTAAATTCCCGGCAGTCGCGATAAACGACAGGATCAAGCTGTTTTTTAGTGGCTTAAAGATGTTCGGATCCTGGAACAGCAGCCGGTAGTTTTCAAAATTGAACACCGATGGGTACGTCTGCCATGTCCATGTTCCGTCCGGCACGAGCGACAGAAGCAGGATGGTGAAATGCGGCAGCAGCAGGACAATAACGCCAAGGACCCCGACCGCTACTAAAATCCATTTCATGACCGGGTTTTTCACTTCGCTCCGGTGTGCGCCAATCCCTTTTGAAGCCATCCGGTAATCCTTCCGGTTCTGGTACCAGCGCATGAACAAAAGGAATGCAATCGACACGATTGACAGGATGACCGACTGGGTCGCGGCAATCTCCATATCGCCGTTCAATTTTGAAAAATAAATCTGTAAGCTTAAGACGCGATACCCTCCCGCGAGCAAAAACGGCGCGCTGAAGGAAGCCATTGAAATCATAAAAACGAGTAGCGATGCGGCGACGATAGCCGGTGTCAAAAGCGGGAACGTGATCTGTCTGAATACCTTGTACCTGCTCGCCCCGAGATTGTAGGCCGCCTCCTCGAGCGATGGGTCGATTTTGTTTATCGCCGATGAGACGGTCATATAGAAATACACATACATCGTATACGCATGCACGATCAGGATGCCCGACACGCCCCCGATTTTGAACGGAACCTTTTCAAGGCCGAAAAAATCTTTAATCGCATTCGGAATCAAACCCGATTCTCCGTATAAAAACATGAACGCCATGACGCCAACTAGCGAAGGCAGGACAATCGGCATGATTGCAGCCGAGGCGAAAAAGCCGCGGCCCGGGAACTCATAGCGGTTGAAGATGAACGCGAGCGGAATCCCAATCAGCGCGCTAAGCAAAACACTCAGCACAGAAATATAAACCGAATTCCAAAGCGCCTGAAGGTTCGTCCGCGATTCCTGGATAAAGAAATCCTCGTAGTTTCCAAAGCTTAAGCTGCCGCCTTTGTCCAGGCTCTCGATGAAAGTACGGATTGATGGATAGAGCACGTAGGCGAACAGGACGAGCAGAACCGGGATAAGCAGGAGGACAGTGAACCGAGTATCACGGTTTCTGATCATACGTCCTCACCACTCACGACCGGGATAATCCGAATCTGGTCCTTAGGCAGCTCCGCCCAAACTTCCGCGCCAGGCTGCAGGTTCGTTTTCACATTGTTCAGCATGTTCACCTGGAGAAGCACGCCATCGAGATTGACCGTCACATTGACAAGCGAGCCGAAAAACTCGACCTCCTCGACCTTGCCGCGGAACACATTTGGCCTGTCTGCCGCCTCGCTGTGAAGCTTGATCGATTCAGGGCGGATTGACAACGACACGGCGCCCTTGCCTTCAGGCTTGAAATTAAACGGATGATTATGTACAACAAGCTTCTTCGTATTGGCGCCAGTCCTGGCAGATACGGTCACTTGTTCGTTTTCAATTTTATCGATTTCCACCGGCAAAAGATTGATTTCACCGATGAACCCGGCAACGAAGTCATTGGCCGGTTCGTTGTAGATTTCAGACGGCGTCCCGACCTGGTGGCAGACCCCGAAGTTGAATACAGCAATTCGGTCGCTCATTGACAGAGCTTCCGCCTGATCGTGCGTGACATAGATCGTAGTAATCTTATACTCCTTTTGCAGCCGTAAAATCTCGCTCCGCATTTCATCCCGAAGCTTGGCGTCGAGATTGCTGAGCGGCTCATCAAGAAGCAGGATTTCCGGCTCAATCACCAATGCCCGGGCGAGCGCGACACGCTGCTGCTGCCCTCCGCTCAACTGGCTAACTTGGCGACCGGAATACTGGTCGAGCCTCACTTTGCGAAGAACCTCCTGGACACGGGCTTTCAATGCTGCCGAGCCTACTTTTCTCACTCTCAAACCATAGGCGACATTCTCAAAAACCGTCATGTGGGGAAAAAGGGCATAGTTTTGAAAAACCATGCCCGTATTTCTTTTTTCTGGAGGTACTCGCGTCATATCCTTATCGCCAAACCGCACGACACCTTTTGTCGGATAATAGAAGCCGGCGATCATCCTGAGCGTTGTTGTCTTGCCGCAACCACTCGGGCCAAGAAACGTGAAAAATTCGCCATCATTAATTTCAAGATTCAACTGATCGACTGCAACCACTTTTCCGAAGGCTTTTTGGACATTCTCAATTTTAATTGACGCCATACCGAGTACACTTCCTATTCTTTGATTTCTTTCTCTCCACTCTTAATGTTTTCATCCCAATACTTCATCCAGCCGTCGCTTTCCTTCTGGAATACTTTCCAGTCGATGTCCATCGGTTTGATTTCAGTATCGGTGATCCATTTTGGCAGATCCTTTACATCATCCCTCGTTGGGATCCGATAGAACTCTTCAGCCAGAAGCTTCGCGGCTTCAGGTGTATTTACAAACTCATAGAAAGCTTCAGCAGCTTTTGGATGCTTCGCGCCTTTTACTTTTGCAATTCCTTCTGTCAAAACTGGCGTCCCACTTTCCGGAATAATGAACTCAAACGGATAGTTCTTGTTCTCCTTCAAGTTGACAACATCCGGCATCGCCCAGACGGAGAGGACACCTTCGCCTTTGGCAACCTTGTTGTACATCATTTCAGGGTTCGCGGCATATTCCTTTGTATTCGCATCAAGCTTCTTAAGCCACTCATAGCCTGCTTTTGGATCATTGGAATCCTTGAAGTCACGGTAAATCATCGCCGAGAAAATCGTCCTCATTGTACCGGATGCAAGCGGATAGCGGATGATGATTTTGTCCTTCCACTTCGGATCAAGCAGCTCGTCCCAATCCTTCGGCGCATCTTCCTTCTTTAGCTGCTTGCTGTTGTACATGATAACTTCAGGGGTCTGGCTTGTACCGGACCAGTGCCAGTCAGGGTCATGGAAACTTTCGGCAAGGTTGCCTGAATAGGATGGCTCATATGGCTCAAGAAGCCCCTCATCTTTGGCCTGGTCGAAGTTCACCGAAGGAGCGCCCCACCATATGTCGGCCTGCGGATTGTTCTTTTCGGAACGAATTCGGTCAAGGACTTCCTGGGATCCCATGTCAAGCCACTCAACATCCACATCGTATTTGCTTTCGAACTGCTGCTCGAATTTTGACAAAATATCCTTGCCATGCGGCGAGTAAATTACAACTTTTTCTTCAAGCTTTTCCTTGTCGGCCCCCGCATCACCTGAAGATTTCTTGTTGCCCGAGCCTTCGTCATTCCCCCCGCAGGCTGCCAATAGTAAGGAAGCGGACATTGTCAGTGCCATTAAGGCTGAAACCTTTTTCTTTTTCACAAAAATTCCCCCTAACCTTTAAATTTTGAAAATCGTTTCGTGTTCCCGCAAGAACAATGAGACAGCTCCTAGCGCGCCTGCATGATCGCCAAGTTGAGAAATCTTTAATTCTACCGAACTAGGAAGATACTGGTTGACAATTTCCGTTAATTTTGGCAAAAGCAAATCAGCAGACTTTAACACACCACCTCCCAAAATAATCACTTCCGGATTAAGTAGGCTTGCTGCGTTGATAATTCCATAAGCCAGGTGCTGGATAGCCTCCGCCAAAACAGCCATGGCCGTTTTATCACCGGTTTTCGCAAGCTTAAACGCCATTTCACCAGGCAGTTCCGACTCCATTGCCTCAGCGTAAAGCGGATGCTCCGGATCTTCAAGAACAGCCTTTGTCAATCGCGCACCAATCGCCTTGCCTCCCGCCACGCTTTCCAGGTAGCCATACCGGTGGAAAACCGGCGTAAAATCACCCTTCATTTCATTCTTATCAGTAACCATATAGCCAAGCTCTCCAGCGGCATACGTTGAACCGCGATAAAGCTGGTTATGGATGATAATTCCACTGCCAATTCCTGTTCCGACGGCAATAAACAATACATTTCGCTTATTTCTGGCATTACCGAGCCACTGCTCCCCGAGTGCGGCAACATTGACGTCATTGTCGACATACACCGGAAATGTGAAAAACTGTTTTGCTTCCTGAATAAACGGATAGCGGATCCAGTTCAGACTTGGCGCCTCCACCACGATGCCCCGATTTGTTTCTGTAATGCCGGGAACCCCCGCTCCCATGCCAAGAATTTTGCTGCGGTCAATGCTGTTTTTGTCAATCATGGCGTCAATTTCTTTTGCGATCTGCTTCAACAGCCCGGATTTTAAATACTGCACAGTTTTGAAGCTGCATGAGGCAACAATATTCCCTCCGAGGTCACAAATGGTTGTTTTCACCTTCGTCCCGCCAATATCAGTCCCAATAATAAAGAACGCTTTTTCGTTGAAATAAAGCTGAATCGGCCTTCTTCCCCCTTGGGACGACGATTCGCCGATCCCTTTTTCAAAAATAAGCTTTTCCTGGATGAGGTCATCGACAAGCATCGAGACGGTTGGTTTACTGATTCGCGCCTTCACAGCAATTTCCGCTCTCGAAATCGGTGAATGGTCACGGATGCAATTCAGGACTTTCTTTTTATTCTTCTGCTTCACTGTCATTTTTGTTTTGCTCAATTCCATCACGGCCTTATAGGTTGGTTAGTAAAATCTACTAATTAACCAAACTATAACTAATATTGAAATCGTTTACAAGTATTAATATTCAGAATTTATTGAAGTATGTAAGATTAGGTCGTATCTCCTATATTATAATTTTCCCAATATTGAAATATTTACTTTTGTTTATCGGTATGCTATTTCTTAAGGGACAGTTTTGCCAAGTTAGTTAGTCGATTTAACTAACATCCTTATGAGGCCTGGAAGAAAATAATGAAAGGGGTTACAAAATTTGAAGAAGTATTTAAGTGTAGTGCTGTCCCTTCTCCTCGTCATCACCCTTCTGCCGTTTTCGGGCGGCGCCGCCAAAGCAAGCGAGCCTGATGCCGACCTATGGAATGTTGTGAAACCATTGGGAACTACCGTTACGTTCGTGAATACCGGTGCCCATCCGGATGATGAAAGAAGCGATTTCCTCGCCTATTTGTCAAGGGGCCTTGGTGTGAAAACATCGAGCCTGATTGCGAACCGCGGTGAGGGCGGGCAAAATGAAATCGGCCTGGAACTCGGTAACGCCCTCGGGACTATCCGTTCGCGGGAGATGATTGAGGCCGCCAAGATTACAGGAGTAAAGGCCTACCACCTCAGCGAGACAACCACAGATGACATTTATGACTTCGGTTTTTCAAAAAGCCCCGTTGAAACGCTGGAAAAATGGGGAGAAGACGTGACGTATGAGCGGCTGATCCGCTTCATCCGGATCTATCAGCCTGATATTGTCATGCCTTCCTTCCTAGACGTTGATACCCAGCACGGCCACCACCGCGCGATGACGATCCTGAGCGAGAAAGCGTTCAAGGATGCCGCTGATCCGGCGGTCTATCCTGGGCAATTAAAAGAAGGCTTGTCTGTCTGGCAGGTGAAGAAGTTCTACCTTCCAGTTGCGAAGGACGATGCGACAACCTCAATTGAAATTGGCATGTTCGATCCCGTCTACGGCATGTCCTATCCGCAGCTCGGTGAGCAGTCGCGCTATTTGCACAAAAGCCAGGGCATGGGGAACGACATACCGGTCGCGCCAAGGCAAACCCATCTTAAACTCGTGAAATCCGCGGTTGATACAAATGGTGACAGAAGCCTGTTCGCAGGGATTCCTTTTAACTTCAAAGAGTGGGCCGAAGTTTTGCCGAAAAACGCCAATGACTTGAAAGTCCAATATACGAAGTTTCAGGCAGACTTAGATGCGATTATATACGCATACCCGAGCAGGGAGAACGTGTTCGTGAAAAGCCAGAAGGCTCTCAAGGATGTCGAACGGCTTTTGGCAAAAACAGAAAGCGCCAAGCTTGAGGCATCATTAAAAAATGACCTCCTCCACAAGCTCTCATTGAAGAAAGAGCAGCTTCAGGTAGCAAGCTTCGAAGCATCAAGTCTAGACGTTGTCGCTAAAGCGGCAGACAACATCTTGACAAAAGGCCAAACAACAACAGTGACAGTCAATCTTAAAAACAATGGCAGCAAGGATTTGAAAAACGCGGCGGTTAACCTGCTCGTGCCTAATGGCTGGAAGGTTTCCGGTACTAGATCAGTGGGCGATCTTGGTGCGGGTGAAGCAGCAACGCTGAAATTTGAAGTGGCTGTCCCGGAGGATGCGAAAGACTACCATGCGTACGATGAAGCTGCCATCCGGGCCGCTGTCAGCTTTGAATCAACTGGTGCCAAAACCGTCCAGGTGAAAGAGCTTGAAGGAACCATCGCAGTCCTTCCTGATGTCGCTTTGACCTTGTCGCCGGAGGATCTTGTCGTCAACACAGCCAATGTGCAGGACGAAATTCCCGTTGCCGTGAAGGTGAAAAATTACCATGATGGCGCAACGAGTGCGAAAGTGGCGCTGAATGTCCCGGCAGGCTGGGATGTGTCGCCCGCTTCGACTGTCGTCAATTTTGCCAAAAAGCTTGAGGAAAAAGAGGTCAGCTTTACACTCGTTCCTCCAGCAGATATTGAGGAAGGAAATTTCGAGATTGATGCTGTGGCGGAAGTTGGAGGAAAATTATTTCGTTCTACTGTCCAGGAAATCAGCTATGGGCATATCGGTACATTCTATTATCAATACCCGGCCAAGGTAAACGGAGTCGCGTTTGAGCTCCTCACGAATCCTGACTTGAAAATCGGCTATATCGAAAGCGGCTTTGACATGGTGGCGGATTACTTATTGAATGCCGGCCTGAATATAACTAAGCTGACCGAAGCCGATCTGGCTACTGCTGACCTGAGCCAATACGATACAATCGTGACCGGCATCCGGGCTTACTTGTCGCGCCCTGATTTGAGGGCTAACAATGAACGCCTAAAAGAATACGTGGCAAATGGCGGGCACTTGGTCGTCCAGTACCACAAGCCGGATGATGGCTGGAACAAAGACACGACCGCTCCTTATCCGCTAACAATCGGCACGCCGTCAATCAAATGGCGGGTTACCGATGAAAATGCCAAAGTAACGGTTCTTCAGCCTGAGTCGCCGCTGTTCAACTACCCGAACAACATCACCGACAGCGACTGGTCCGGCTGGGTTCAGGAGCGCGGACTGTACTATCCAATGGTTTGGGCGCCGGAATATGAAACCTTCGTCAGCATGGCCGACCCGGGCGAAGAGCCATTCGATGGCGGCATCCTTATGGCCAAGTACGGCAAGGGCACATACTTGTATACGAATTTAGTCTTCTACCGCCAAATCCAGGGCCAAGTCCCAGGCGGGTACCGAATCTTTACGAATTTGATCAGCTATGGAGGACAGTGAGTGTCGAGGAAGGAAGAGGATGGAGAAGGAAGCAGGAGGGCCTGCTTCCTTTTATAATGGTGAAGCATACATATAGTGCCTGGCACCCTATCGGGACATTAAATGTCCCACTAGGGTGCCAGGCACTCATTAATGCATTTAATTATGTTAGTTTTATCGCCCTGACACAAACAATCCAAACTGGGCGAGGAGGGCGCTGCCGATGTAGGTGCCCATGAAGACGAAGACGGCTACAATCGCAACCTTCCAAGATGTTTTCCTAAGGTCGACGAGCTGGTCGGCAACGGAGATTCCTGCAAAGGCGAGAATCGGGGTTGTAATCGACAGGAAGTCGACTGCGCCAATGGCTTTGATGAACCAATCAGAGGCGGAACAGAAAATGAGCGATGTAATCGCAACCCAGCCGAGGACCGGGAAATCCTGGACAAAGCGCAGGGAAACTTTTTTGGATAAATCAGAAATAAGGATACCGATGAAAGAAAATGCCCACAATGTGATCAAGCCGTAAATGGTCAAGATCGAGATTGGGGTTGATTCTGGATTTTTCAAAAGCTTGATTTGCTGGGTGAACAGAATTAGTCCGATGCTGAGCAATAAAATCAAACCGAATTTAACGTATTTATTCATGCCTGCGGCCATTATCTTTCACCCCTTACAAATAAACGGTACATGAAGCGCTGCAGCGGAACGGCCAGGAACACCATCGTGAATGTTCCGAGGAAGCTTGTCAGCAGCTGGCTCGCCGATGCGTAAGCCAAAATGGTACTTTGCATATCCGGAATCCGCGCGACAAGGCTTGAGGACGATGCGGTCATCATGCTGGCAGAGCCCATGCCCGATGCGATCGCCAATGCCTCGACCCGGAATCCTAAATCTAGCATGATTGGCGCGAGGATACTAAAGAAGATGGCGCCAAACAGGGTGCCGATAATGTAAAGCGACAGAACGCCGCGTCCTTCTGCAGAATCCAACGTATACTTTTCAGTGATATAAGCAAGCTCGCCTTCACGGCCCAGGCCGAGTGTCGCCCCAATTGCTTCACGTCTTAAGCCAAGGAACAGCGCGACCGGCAGGCCTAAAAGGACTGTTCCTAGGTTTCCGAGTTCCTGGAAAATGAAAATCCAACCGAGTTTCACAATTTCCTTTAGGTGCGGCGCGACGTCAGCTCCGTACCTTGCCATCAGCGGCAGCATAATAAAAATGAGATATTTACTGGCAAACTTCACGTTTCCAGGACTGTAAACCTTTTGCAAAATTCCCTTTCTGAAAAAAGGAATCCCAAGCACCATCGTAATCAGGATGGCGAAAACGAGCGGCAATAAGCCGATTTTAACGTTCCCAATCGGAATCGCCTGGAAGCCGATCATTTCCGCGGCTATAATGACTAGCAGGACAAACACGAGCAAAAAACTAAATTTCGATTTCATCGTCAAAGCCTCTCTCTTGATGTAAATTTGTGTTCAAATAATGGGAGCTTCATCCCGGCTGGAGCAGTCCAAGCGGCGCTCCTTCTAGTCCAGTATGGATGAAAGCAGTACTTCATACTCGGCGTACGAACGTTTATAGAGCTTGTCCCGGTCGATTTTGCCACTCATCTCTTCCAAAACTTGAGCCATGAATCGTGGAAATATTTCATAAATATACTCGGGATCGACATCAATGAAGTCATCACCGTGAATCGTGCCTGTAAAACCGCTGTAGCCAACCTGGATGCATGGGAACAGATAGGAAAGGTCCCCGATGTCGCCGGCGGCACTAATTGGGTTGTTGTTTTTGATTGCCGCGATTTCGTCATTCTTTTCAAAAGTACTGATGACAAATTCATTCAAGTAGCGGTCCTGGACGAACGGCAGATAGCCCATCTGCGTTTCAAGCTCCACTTCTCCCTGCAGCGCCTGGGCACTTCCGAGCGCGGCGTCATCCATCCGCTTGACGACTTCCTTCATATAGTCAATCGATTGCGTCCTGATGTCACTGCCAACGGTAATTTGATTCGGGATGACATTGGTCGACATATCCGAGTCCATCACAATTGGATTAATGCGCACCATTTCACGTTCGTTTAGCTGCTGGCGGCTGAGTCCTAACGCTACATTAAAAAGCGTTGACATGCTGTATGCATTTTTGCCAGAGAACGGATCAAACCCCGCATGGCTCGCTTTTCCCTTGAACGTGTATTTCTTGTACAAAAATCCAGCCAGGTCGCAGTTGACTTCAATCGTCCGCTCTGGGAATTCGCCTCCCATCGCATGGACACAGATGCCAACGTCGATATCGTCAAAAACGCCCAACTTCATCGCTTCCGGCTTGCCGCCGTAATAGCTGATTTTCCCTTCAGCGAGCAATTTGGCGCGGTAAGCGAGGTCGAGATACTCCTCGGCCGGAACGAACACAAATGTCAGGTTGAAATCGAAGTTTTTATACGCTTCCGACTTAAACAGATAGCTGTAAAGCGCGAGCGCAATCCCAACCTGCGTGTAGTGGCCGCAGTTGTGGGCGGCGCCGGTTTCCGGATCGGACCATTTGTGGCTCGGCGCATACACGGCATCGAGCTCGGCAATGAAGGCAATGTTCAGGTTCTTTCCTGCGTTTAGTGTCGTTTTAAATCCGGTCGTGCTGAACTCTTCCAGTTCAATGGCCGGATTTACTTTTTTCAAAAAATCGATGACTGTCGCTTTCGTTTTAAATTCTTTGAAACCCAGCTCGGGATTATTGAAAATTTGTTTTGATAAAGCTGCAATTTCTTCATATTGTTCTTTAAATAACATCTCTCAAACCTCCGTTTATAATGGAGTCTATTTATCCAACACTCCCCTATAGTATTCAAATAAACACCTTCCGTCAATACGAATGTTTGAATTTTATTTTTATTTAATGTTCGTTTTTATGCTAAAAAACAATAATAAAACCGCTTGAAAACTAGTAATATATTAGTTTTCCAATAATAAAATATTAAGTTAAAATTTTCGGAAACCAATAAAAAAAGAAGCAAAGGGACGGTTCCAGCGCATCATTCGAGAGTCGAATGATGCACTGGAACCGTCCCCTGCCTCAATTTATTTCCCTGACTGGGTCGCTTACGATGATGTCTTGGACTGGGTTTGCTCCTGTGCCGGTATCCATGAAGAGTGGCGAGTTTTCGTAGTTGATTTGAACGAATTCGAATGTTCCTACTTTGTTCGCTCCTTTGGAGATGATTGATTTTGCGATGATGGAGCCTGAAAAGGTGGCGTCTAATGTAATTTCGGCGTTCGGCGCAAAAATCATTCTCGCAGTAGGCATTGGGTTGCCATCAAGTTTGATTGGGGAGGTGCCGCCCGTAATAATATGCCCCTGAATCCCTGAGGTGGTATTGACCATGAGTTGGGAATTCAACTCCTTCGCATACATCGACCCATAAATGATCCCAGCGTTTATAGTCGTTCCCGGACCTTCAAGAAATACGTAAAGCTTGTTGGTATCCTTATCAATATTGATTTCGGAACCGCTGGCAAGTGTAATATTTTTTGCATAAATCGACAGCTTCCCTTTTCCAATAATTTTTATTTTAGCATTGGATGCAAGGGTCAGTTGCTCCACGATCAAATTCCGATTATAATCCCCGACATTAATGGTCAGTGTGCTCGAGCTATTCACCATCAGAGTTTTGAACGCCATATCCTTTCCCATCGTTAATAAATTGCCGGAAAATGATCCGGCAGTCGAAGGAATTTGGAATGCCGGGAACTCTGGAGTCACCGTCGCCGTTTTAGCATCGTATTTCATCTGCTCCCTTTCAAATTTACTCCCGGTAATCTTGACTTGATTGCTCGCTTCCGTACTATTCGTCGCAACCGTTCCGGTAATTGGCGTGTTCGCAATATCAATACTGTCCCTGGCAAAAAGAACAGTATTGGACGGGATCGTTACAACGCTTTTCGGCTTCCAGGAAACATGCACAATCCTTACAACCGTCCGCGACCGATTGTCGATTGTACCAACCGAAGTGATTTTATAATCATTCGTATAAGAAATAATCGTATCACTGGAGATCTTTTCAATTTTGACTTTTGCGGTTGGTTTTTTGCCGAAGGATTCTTCAAAACCATCAACCGTTTTTTCATTGCCCAAATTTAGGGCGGCATCGATATTGGCAAAAAAACCTGCTAGTGTCTGCTCCTTTGCATACGCTTTATTCATGACGCTGCTGATCTCATTCATCCCATAAGCGGAGCCTGCTTCGGCAATATAGTAGGCGGATTGGTAATCCCGCTCGCCTGTCCCCATTTTCACATTGTTTACAGCCATCCCCATCATGCCGAGTCCGAGCATTGAAACGACCACCATCACAACCATGACAAGGACAAGCGCCATTCCACGCTCATTTTTTGCAAAACCGATCCGCTTTTCCATATTCCCACTCATTTCCTTGTATAGATGACTGTTGACAAAGTTGATTCCGGACTATTTGAAGCAGCCAGCGCCGTGACAGACAAGGTAACTTTATTATTTTCCATTTTGATAGACAAATTCTTTAGATTTGAAATAATAGGAACGCCATTTTTCGTCAAATTGCCTTTTTCAAGCTTGTATATGTCCGTATCATTAATCGTTAACGTATTATTCGACACAGTTACACTGGTTGCTTTTCTGATTTCTTTCGTCAAAATTTTGAGCGCGAGCCGGACGTCCGATTGATTCTGCACTTGGGCTGACTGGCTGATGGCCTGCTTTTGCCCGAATAAGTGAATGCTGCTGGCAAGGAGCATAATCATAGAAAGGAGTGCCAATCCAGCCAACAATTCTACCAACGATAACCCCTTTTGGTTTTTTAGCAAAATAGCTCCTCCTTACTTGTTCCGAAGTACAAACGTTTCCATCTGCGCTTTCTTCATGGCCTTTGACTTGTCCTTGTAGACTTTTACTTTAAGTTGGACAGTGTCGGGATTAGCGGCGGAGGGCTTTAATTGGAGGAAGACATAATGGCCTCCGTCCGACTTCTCAAAGCATTTGTCCGCCGCCGCGCAATCCTTTGTCGTTGGCAAAAATAGATTGGAAGGGCCCGCAAGCTTCGTGGCCGCGCTGTCGATGGTGGGCTCAGTCGAGACAAAATGATAGACCGTTTCCATATTTGCTGCCGCCACATACGTTGCATCCATAATTGTTTTAGAGTGACTGTTTGAACGGGTAGACTGTACAAACATAGGCAGCATCGAAACAATAATAATAAAAAGAATCGTAATCGACGCCAACACCTCCACCAACGTCACCCCTGCCTCAGACTTGACCCATGAAAACTTTTTCACCCAGCCCACCTCCTTTTAACAAACTCCCAAAAAATTTACAATTAACAACATCAGTATAGTTAAATCTATCTTAACAGCCCCGAAATACCCAAACAATCTGATAAAATGACTATTTCGTGTCAAAGCAGGGGGACGGTTCCAGCGCTTCATTCGGGACCCGAATGAAGCAGCAGAACCGTCCCCTTGCTTCATCCTGCTTGGCAGCGGGGGCAGGATGGTTTGGCGGAGTCGTATTGGGAGCCGCAGCTGCGGCAGAAGATGATGCCGGATTCGATTGGTTTTTGGGCTGCGCCCGATGTTTTGCTCGGCTGGCTGGCTTCTTTTTTTGCGCCGCGGGTCCTTTTCATGAGAATCATGACGAGCACGAGTGTGATGAGATTGAGGACGAGGCTGGCTGCGATGAGGATGAGCAGCAACAATGGGTCTTCTAAATTCATACTTGTTCCTCCTATTTTCAACTAAATCTACTGCAAAATTTTCGTTAGTGAAAAATTCATTAAGTTAGATGTGTTAATCTCCTGCATGTTCAAGGGGAATGAATATCTTCAGAATAATGCCTTTTAAAAAGCCCCTGAAACCACGGCAAAACCCGGCCGTGGTTCAGGGGAAATACTAATTAAGAAAGATTAGTAATTCGGTACTTTCGCAGATGCATCTTTTCATTTAACGATACAACTTGCAAATAGTGCACAACACAAATACAAAATTCCCAAACGATCTCAGCCCACTTGATCCTCAATCGTCTCCGGGCCAGGCGCTTTGCTTCTTCTCCGGTACACCAGCCAGCCGGCGAGGGCAAGTGTGACAACGCCCAATCCGCTCAGTGATCCGACAAATAATTTCGTATCGTTGTACCAGCGGATGAGTGGATTCGTGGTGACGAGGATGTCGGATACTTCCCTGCTGAACTCATTGCCGGCGGCATCAGAAGCGACGATCCGCACTTTTTGTTTGTCGTTGGAGCTTGGGATTTCAAACGAATAGTTCTCGCCGTCCACTTGATGCTCGACTTCCACCCCGTTCAGGTAAATGGCCGCATCCTCGAGGACAAGGTTATCCTTGATTAATACCGTCACTGGCTTCGTATCAACCGGATATTGCTTGCCGTCCTCAATATCAATTGGCACGATCACCGGCGCGGTTTTGTCGATGCCGAACGAAATTTCCGCCTTTTTCGCTTCGTCGATATTCTCGTTAATGTTACCAGCCGCATCCTCAGAGTAAAGCGTCACAGTGTAACGGCCATCAGAGGCAAAGAGCGACTTACCGATGACATACGTGTATTGGCTCCACTCCCCGCCGCCGCCTGTCTCGTTTACCGTGTAATCTGTCCCGTTCACAAGGTCGACCGGCGTGCCGTTCTTCGTCATCTTCACCTTAACCGACTCTTTCCTCAGGCTGTCGACGTTCGTTTCTGTCAAAATAACATCCCGTTCTTCTTGGACATACTTGCCGTCAATTTCCTGAAGAGACTCGTCGAACGCATAAACCGAGCCGAACCTGTTCACCGAGAAGCGGACCGTCTGTGTCGACTCGTTGCCGGCCAAGTCGACAATCGTTGCCGTCAGTGTATACAGGTCATCGTTTTCCTTCACTTTCTTGAAGTTATTGAACGTAAAGACTTGTCCGTTCGGGGTATTCGTATACTTGCCGTCAAGGGCAACCGCCTTCCGGTTCGCACCCGTCAGCTTAATCGATACGGCCTCTTTATTGAAGTTCGTATCGGAAAAAGCAATGACTGGCGCGACATCGCCCTTATTCGCCGACTTGTCCTTCACCCCGGTAATTTCGAGGGCAGGCGCTGTCAGGTCAACAATGAATTGCTCCGCCTTATAATCGGCCATCGCATTGCCGGCTTTGTCGATAAAGTCAATGTCAAAGCTGTATTCCCCGTCAGCGGCATACGAAATCGTTGCCGTATGCACATCGCCCCTCGACGTCCAGCCGCTGAGCGCAGGGAAGGCGCTGTTTTTGCCAGCATGGGTTGCCGTACCCGCAATTCGGATTCGGCCCGGGTCGAAATTGTGCTCGGTGATCGAAATCGTCGCCGTCCTGGCAGCATTGTAGAACTGGCCACTCGCATTCCGATTATTGTTGTACGAAACGTTGACGACAGGGTCGGTTTTGTCGATCGTAAACTTGCTTTGGGCGACCGGCGCTGCCTGGTTGCCGGCGCGGTCCTTAAACTTCATATCAAACGTATAATCACCATCGGCAGCGAACCTTACCGTAGCCGTATGGGTCGTTTTGTCAGGATCCGCAGAGTTGGTCCTTGTCGTCCAGCCGGATAGCACTGGCACCGAACCGTCTTTATTCGTAATCACGTAGTCGACGTCATCCTTGTTGAAGTTACGCTCGGTGAGTACAATCGTCGCCGTCCGGTCGGCATTGTAAAAGTCGTTGTATTCGCGATCCGGGCTGTTATTATCGAACGTCACCTGGATATCAGGCGCGGTCTTGTCGATGCTGAACTCGAGCTTTTCTTCAGACGAGTTGCCGGCCCGGTCCATCATCTTCACGTTCACGACAATCCCGTTGCTGTTGTTTTTCACGCTGAGCGTTTTGGCCATTTCAAGGACAAGGTTTTTCTCCGTCCTCGTCTGCTTCCAGCCCGCTGTATCGCTGCCCGGCGCGTACGATTTGTCGTTGTTAATCCGGAGCTTTCCGCCCTGGTTATTCGCCTTGTCATTCGGCGCTACAACAGACCACTCAATCTCGGCGAGGCCGGAATACGTATCGACAACAGTCAGCTTTATATCGACATTTTGCGCATACAGGTCAAGATTGTTCTGATCTTTAAAGCGGGCATCGCCTTTTTCAAAATGAATATGCTTTTCCTTCAAATGCTGCTTCGCATTCTCAATCACCGTTCCATCAGGCGTTTCAAACGGACCGGTGTTGTTGACATGATCGGTCGCTTTTGCAAAAATCTGCCCTTTAAAAGCTGCCGGAACATTGAACGTCAGCTCGCCAGTTGTCGCGACTGGAGCAATTGTTTCAACATCCTTCGCCGTGATTTCCTTCAGGGAAGCATTGGCGAGCACCGCGTAAAGCTTTCCATTGTCATGGTCCTTCAAGTAAACCGCCATCGACTTGACCTTACTTGTATACTCATAAGGAACCTTGGGATCTTCCGCCTTCACGGTCACCCGTGTCGGCAGTTTGAAGTAAAAGCCGTATTCCGTCAGTTCCACCGTGCTTTTCACATCAGCGGTTTCGCCGACTTTTGCGTACCCTTTTCCATTATTAACGGAGAAAATATAATCGAGGATCCTCGGACTTGAGGCATCCTTGTAGGTCGTTTTCTCAAGCTTCGCTGTATTTCCGGCGTTATCAATCACATAAACTGAAACGTGATATGAACCGTCTTCATTGATTTTAATATCCGAATCAGCGGTATCAATCGTGTAAGTCAGCGGCCCAACCTGTTTCTCGGCCTTTTGCGAATAATCGTGCTCAAATTTCTTCCCGTTTACTTCAACGACAACCGTATTGACGCCTGAATCAGCATCCTCGGCGGAAATTTCGAACGTCACATCGCCGTTGTACTGATTCCCGCCATTCGAGGAAACACCCTTATTGGGCTTGACGTTTATTTTGCCAACAGGAGCGGTTTGCTCGACCATCACGATGCCAGTGTTATCCGCGTCGATGTTCGAATTGTCCTTTGTAACCATGATACTGTTCGCGTTCTTCACATTATCGGTTACGTCAACCGTGAAGGTTCCTTTGAAATTTTTGCTATCAAAGATAAACTTCGTCTCCGCGGTCAGGCCATCCTTCTTGAAATTTACCTCGCCAATCTCCTGAACATCCTTTTCAGTGACAGCCTTTAGCACAATATCCTTGATGCCCGAAGCCTCGTCCTGCACCTTCACGGTAATTTCAATTTGCTTATTGAAGAACGTCCCAAAGGACAGGAAATTGATCGCTTTAGCAAAAAAGCTCTCATTTTTCTGCACGAACGTCACAGCGTTTTTGCCATCGACGAGCTCTGGTTTGGTCTTGTCGATGTTGACAGCGACTTCTTCCGCTCCTGAAATGTTGCCCGCTTTGTCCTTGGCCCACACTTTATACGTTCCTTGATAATCTTCGTCGTTTGTCGTGAAGGAATAGTTGCCTGTGGCTGCATCATATGTGGCCACAAACTCTTGGGAATCCCTATCCCTTGTCAAATAAACCTTTTCAATCTCTGTGGAGTACTTCACCCCATTGAATTCTTCGGTTGGATTGGTGATTTTTCCGGAAACCGTTACAGGGCCGCTATACCAAACGGTTTCGCCAACAGTGCTTCTGTTTGGTCCAGCCAAAGCCGGTTTGTCCAAGTCAGGGCTCATTCTGTCAAAAACAAGCAGCAGCTTGCCTGGAAGCTCGATTTCCTTCGGCCATTTGAACCCTTTTTCCTTTACAATCACTCTCTCAATAGCGGTTGGTTTGCTAATGAGCACTTCATCTTTCCAGAGTTTAACCCATCTATTCTCGTAAAAAATGTCAATTTTGCTGTAAGGTTCCTTTGGAGTGATTTTGACAACGGCATCAGTAGAAAAGATTCGAAGATTTTCATCCGTGCCATCGTCTGGCTCTACTTGAAAACCCTCTGCCGGTGTAATTTCAATATACTCATTCCATTTGCCCGGTTCCGCGGCAACTTCAGCGAACTTGACCTGAATGGCTGTATCTTGCTTAATCTCTTTTAAGAGATAAGTATAATATCCGCCTTCTTCATTCTCTTCCAGTTCGTTTACATCGATTGGTTCATCATTGACTGTCAGCTCGGCAACCTGGTATGAGATGTCAGCTGGAGTAATGGTTAGCAAAACATCCTCGCCATGGTTGGCCAATTTCTTATCCGTCCTGATTTTCCCCATCTTTTCGTTGGTACTCATCGCTTCAATGGTATAGGTGTTGATGGAGAAAACAACCTCAACCTCATGGGTTCCGGTTACTCTTTTGAAATCGTAACGGTAAACATCCCCATCTTTTAGCGAACGAAGATTTCTGTATTCACGCCCGTCAATCAGCAGCCTTTCGACATGGTGGCCTTCAGTCGGGGCAAACGTGAAATGCGTATCCAGTCCATGCGGTACTTCAACAAATCCGCCATCCGTTATCATTTCCCCTTCACTATCCCACAGTTCGCCGTTGCCTTTCGTTTGAAAGGTAATCTTATATGTTTTCAGGGCAAACTCGACGGAAACCGCGAGATGGTCGGTTACATTCTCGATTGTTTTTTCAAAATTCCCTTCTTGGGGAACAGTTTCTGATTTCCCGTTTATCGTGATAGCTTTGATGACGTAATTTTTTGCCGGGATGAACTCCAGATTCGCGGACTCCCCTTCCAGAATCGGGGCAGCCTTTGAACGGTCTTTCCCATTCACCTTGACCGTCCCCTGGCCAGTCATTTCGACATTTACATTGTATTCCGGAATTGGCTCTGGCTCTGGTTCCGGTTCTGGCTCCGGTTCAGCTTCTTTTTCCTTAATTTCACCGGTGGAAAGCTCCCAAACGAGCTGAAGCTTAGTGCCTTTCTTCAACTCTTTTTCAACGGACGCTTCCCCTGCTTTGAATCGGAAACGATTGCTTTCCCCGAAATCTTTATTCGTTAATGCTGGCAAAGCAACAAATCCATTTGAATCTGTTGTGCCTTCCGTAAACAATGTTTCCTCTTCATCTGCGTTATGTACTGTGACGAGCTGGCCAGCAACAGGCTTGTCTTCATTCAAAACCGTCAGTGTAAACACATCTGCGCCCGCATCGTTCTCACCTTGCGCGAATACAGGCCACATTACGCCGCTGTAGGACAAATTATACGCAACCAGCAAAACCGACAGCACGACAGCCAGCATCCGCGTAAACCTCGACTGTCTTTTCAAACGCGCGTACGTTTCCTTCCTGCTCAATTTCATTTCCAATCCCCCTCCTTGCTCAAGCAAATCATTTTAAAGCGTTTCTTCTGTATGCGTAATGACAACATTTTTAACTACTTTAAACTTTATTGGCGTCCGTGTTTCTATTGATGCCGGAACGGTTGCTTCACTTAAAATGGTCGTTCCTCCTGGCTCTTCACTTAAAACCTCAGTACCAGCCGTGACATAAGGGGCCAGCAGCTCGGTTTCTGGGGAAAGAACTTCGGTTTCGGATGCCAGTGGTTCTAGTTCCGGTGACAAAAATTCAGTATTTGGTGATAGAATCTCGGTTCCGGGAACCAGAACTTCCGTGCTTGATGACAAAGTTTCGTTATCCGCCGAATCAACCCTGGATGCGGACGAATGAAGTGCCTTTTTGGACGAATCATACACAACATCGGACGAATGGATCACGAATTCGGACGAATGGTCTTTTCCTTTCTCTGCCGCACACCCTGTTTCTTGCAAAAAACCCTCTTTTTTTGAGGAAACAGCATCTATATCTTTATAGAAGGATAATTTATTCGGAAAGTTTGTGTCGGTATCCGTACTTTTTGTGTCCGTATCCGTACTATTTGTGTCGATATCCGTACTAAAACCACTTTTATCCGGAATTAGGCTCTCCCTTTTTTCCAACCGCAGACCTGTTTCCCCGGAAGGAGCTGTTACTTCGGTGAAGAGGATGTCTGGTTCGGTGAAAGAATATTCCGAGTCACTGACAGGCAATCCCATCTCGCCAAGGACCTCTGTCTCTGCTACCGGAGCTCCATCTCCCTGGCCAAATTGATTGGAGAACCGACCGTCAGCCGCTGAAGACAGAACCATCGTTCCTTCGTGTCCGTATAAAACGGGTTCCTGGTCGGCCAATACTTCTGTTGGCTGGCTTTCGGCAACGTGCGCCCGGGCAGCCCCAATTGTTTCACCCCTGGCGCCCAATTCCATTAGTGGTACGACAGTCCGTCCAACTGTTTGACCACTCGCTCCAGCAGTCCGACCAACCGGTTGCCCGCTGGCTGCCCCACTTTTCCCGTCAGCAGTTCGCCCACTGACCTTTTCATTGATCCGCCCAAATGTTTGGCCCCCTGATTTAGCGCTATCCTGGCCTACAGTCCGCCCACTCATTTCCCCGCTAAGCAATCCACTAAGCCGGGCGCTAATTCTGCCTAGTCCCCGCGAGCGGGATTTTACTGGCTCGGTGAGAAGGCCCCGTTCGAGATTGAAGGCATCGGGTTGGAATCTTTTTTGGCCGGTGCTGGCATTTTGCTCGCGGATTTCCTGGATTTGCTTTGCAGCAGTCCTGCCGGTCAAATCGCCGACGATGGCGGGGATATTCAATTTATAAAACATGATAATAGCACTAATGAACAGCAATCCTGCCAAGGAATACCCAACGATCGAAACGATTTGCCATGTTGATGCATCCATCAAATCCCCCCTTTCATCCTATCGGCGGAAATTAGCTTCCACGATACCCTCTATCGGTCTAACAAAGGTTCAGACACTAAAAATCGATTGAATGATCGTTAATTATCCGGCACTCAACGTCTGAACCTGCCTGGCCCTTCCATTCACCAACTTTTATCTTCCAAAATCGACGTATTAAAAATCCGCCCAGCCGCTAATCCCGCTACTCCCTGTACGCATTGGCAATTGCCTGCTCGGTTACTTCGAAGCGTTCAATGATGCTGTCCTTCATGGCTTCGGTCTTTTCCGCTGTGACGGGCACGTCCCTCGTCGCCGTCTTCACCGCATCGAACACAGTACGGATATCACGTTCAGCAACCCCGTCCAACTTGAGTTTTCTGGCGTACGTTTCGATTGAATACATCGTTAAACGGTACAGTTCAAGTTTGACAATCTCGTTTTCATCCGGCTTTTTTGCAATCATGTCAATTAGTTTTTTAATATTTTCCCAGTAAGGCTTGTACTTTCCTTTATCAGCTGCTTCCTCGATTTGCAGCAGGATTTCTTGATTAAACTTTCCGATGTCACGGTAGATGGTCGCCATTTCGTAGTATTCCTTGTCCGGGGAGCCGTAATGGGCGGCATCCTCGAACCATTCGATTGCGCTTTTCATCCGTGTCACCTGATTATCGGAGGCTTCATTTTTGCCATAATCGTAATAATACCAGTACGCTTTCCCCACCTCGAAAGCAAGGTCGGCATAGGCCGGATTCTCCCTGAATTTAATCAGGTTCGGGTTGATTTTCTTCTTGAACTTTTCCTCTTCCTCAACCGTATAGGCGGCGTCGTCCTTGAATGTGTTGATGAGCCCGATGTAGGCGCTGTTTTCGGTCGGCTTGATGTCAATCGCCTGAAGGTAGTAATCCACTTTATTCGTGTAAGATGATGCCTTGGCCGCCATTTGCAGCATCCGGTTGTAGTCGGCATTATTCGTCTGGATGGCCATCACCTGGCCGAAAATCCCCGTCAGCAAAAAGAACAGCGCGGCACCCGCGACAACCGAGAAATTGCGCAACTTCTTTTTCTGCTTCTCGCGGTAAACGTCATCGAACTCCTCATAATGGCTCAACGCATACAGGAGTTCGGCGCATGATTGGTAGCGGTCTTCCGGATTCAGCTGCGTGCACTTTTCAATAATCCGCTCAAGCCCGCCGGACAGCTGCGGATTCCAATAACGGATCGGATAAAGCTCATAGGGCGGCTCACACGGATTGTGCCCGGTCAAGAGATGGTAAAGCGTGACGCCAAGGCAGTACACATCCGTGCGCGGGTCGGTCTGCCCCTTGCCGCCGAACTGCTCGGGCGCCGCATAGCCCTTCGTCCCAAGGCTCACTGTATCGGCGAAATTTTGCTCCTTAAATTCCCGCGCAATCCCGAAGTCAATCAGCTTCAGGTTCCCGTCCGGCCGAAGCATGACGTTCGCAGGCTTCATATCGCGGTAAATGATTGAAGGATTTCTCGTATGTAAATAGTCAAGGACTTCGCATAATTGCTTCGCCCATTCAATGACAAGCTCCTGCGGCTGTGCGCCGTACTCATCAAGAATCTTGTCAAGCGGCTCCCCCTCGATATAATCCATGATGACAAAAATCTTGTCCCGCTCATCGATAATATCGACAATCCGCGGCAGCGCCGGGTGATCGAGCCGCTTGATCATATTCGCCTCGGCAATCGCGCTTTGGATAATGACTTCATTATTCCTGTCCTTTGCGCGCTTTTCGATCTCCTTCACGGCCCACTGCTTATTGAGGCGCTTGTCCATCGCAAGGTAAACCTTTGACATCCCGCCCTGCCCAATCAGTTTCAGTATTTCGTATTTTCCTTCTAAAACAGAGCCGATGACTGCCAAATGCGTTCCCCATCCTTACTGAATTTTCACGAGCAGCACAGAAATATTATCCGTCTCCTGCCTTTGCTTATTGAGTTCAACCATTGCCCGCGCCCGCTGCTCCATCACCGATTCGTCCGCGAGCTCCACCGGGCGGAAGGCGCTGAAAATTTCTTCGTCGCTAACCATATGCCGGAACCCGTCCGAGCAGAGGACATAGACCTCACCGGGCAGAGGGCGGCCGTAAATATAGTCGGGTTCGACAAGCCTTGAAGCCCCGATGCATTGCAAAAGAACATTCCGCCGCGGGTCGATGCGCGCTTGTTCCGGAGTGAGCAGCCCGCGCTTCACATCCCGTCCGACAACCGTCTGGTCATCGGTCAGAATCTCGATGCCTTCATGAATCCGGTAAACCCTTGAATCGCCGACATGGACAATCAGCCGGAACTGGTCACCGATTAACAAGAGAGCCGTCAGCGTCGTTCCAAGCTGAATCCGTTCACTTCTCCCGTACTCGGCAATCCGGTGGTTCTGCTCCTTGATCATCCGCTCCCACCGGTACTGGAGCTCATCCCAATCCCCAGCTGCAAGCTGGTCCGGGAGTTCATGGTCGAACCAAGCCGAAAACGCACGGATGACACTCGCGCTCGCAAGCTCTCCTTTTGACAGTCCGCCCATCCCGTCGGCAATGATCGCGAGGACGACTTTCCCTCGCGAGGTGTCGGCGATTTTCACAAGCAGGCTATCCTCGTTCGCGGCCTTCCTTATTCCAATGTCGGTAACCGCCACCGTCAATACATCCATTTCAAAACCTTCCTTATATAGAAGATAGACTGTTTCATTTGAGAACCTTTCAAGTTGGATTGTCCACCAGACGCTCGCAAAAGTAGTACTGTTTGCTGCCTAAACAAGCAACTCACAGATAAAACACAAATTCCTCATTCGCCAGCCGCAGCTTTGTGCCGGAGAAGATTTCAACCTCTTGTTTGACCGGGATGGCGCGGCCGTCGACGTACGTTTTGTTCGTTGAATTCTGATCAATGATGTAGTAGCGGTTATGTCTAGTAATGATATCCGCGTGGCTGCGGCTGATCGCGTTGTTGTCGGAGATAAAATAATCGCAGAAGCTGCGTTCCTTGCCGATCCGGTAAACAGGCTTGTCGACAGTGATTTTCTCCTCGTTTTTCTCCCGGATTAAATAAGGAAAAACAGCCACGTCCGCAAAAGCCGACCCGAGCACAGTCGTTCCGGCAAAACGCTCCGCCCCAAGGACCGTCGTTTCGCTCCCGTTTTGGGTGCCAATTTTGCCAGAAGGGGGTTGGACTTCAGCGTAATGTGTTGTTCCGGCCGTTGTCTGGGCGGGACCGGATATTTGAGTGTGGCCAGGGTTTGCGTCCGGTTGTGGCTGTCCGGCCAGCCGAGTATGGCTAGGATTCCCATCTACCCCGCCAGTTTGCGCCCGCCCATTCCCGGCAAGACCGACATTCGCAAAAAGCTGATTGACAATCTCGGCCACAGGAGGGACTGACTTTAAAGCCGTCCCACAATTGGCGCAGAAATTGGCCCCCGCCGGACTAGCCGTTCCGCATTGCGGGCAGAACGTTGCGTTCCGGCCAACCGGATTGCTTTGGTTGAGCGGATTGTAGGCGATATTCGCAGAAACCGCTTTTGCCTCCGTATTCTTTTCGGCAGCGCCGCCCGTCTCCCGCTGCTTCCCTTCCTGATCGCCAGTCGGGAGATACGAGTTGGTGACGGGCTTTTTCCCCATCAATTCAAGGATCATTTTTTCAAAACCGTTGATTGAAAAGGGGGACGTGCTGTTAAAATACTTCAGATAACTCGACATGTAGGAATGATCCTCATGCTTCGAAAAGACAATTCCGAACGGCAGCTCACGGAAAAACGATCCGGCGGAAAAGGGGGTGCTGTTATTGACCATCGGCAAAAACACGCATTTGACTTCTTTCATCCGCGGCTCAATGAAAATGTACTCTGGGTCAAGCATCAGATTGCTTGTGTTCAGCGATTTCCTTTCGCATTCCTTTATAATGGAAGCAATCCGGAACACCGTATCAAGGAACATTTTTTTGCTGACAAGGCTCGTAAAATATGATTTAAGGGTAATCATGTCTTTCACCGTGCATTTGATTGAAGACCCTTTCTTGCCCTTTTCCTTGATAACCGAAAGCAGATTCCCGTGTTGCCCGGCGGCAATCGCATTCAGCTCCCGTTCATTGACCGCTTCCGGGTAGGTCAGCTTTTTTTCAATGATAAACGCTCTGCCTTTTTGTTCAATCGTTGTCTTTCCCATCTACAAATCTCCCTGCCTATTGCCATATTACAAGCTGTTCGCTCGATTGATCGCTTTCTTCTGGGCTTCCTTATATTGCGTTGCCGCGTAGCGCAGCACCTTCGCATACGATTCCAGCGACTTCGCGAAAGAGTCGGCCGTCGACCCGGCGCCGGCCAATTCATTCCACTTCACCTTGAAACTCTGGTAATCCTTGCCTTTCCAGGAGCCCGCCAGCACGTTCACTTCCCTCGTCGCCTTTTCCATATTCGTTTTCTGCCTGGTAATGTACGTTTCAATCGCGTCCGCAGCTTTATCAAACTCGTTATAGTTCACTTTAATAAAAGAACTCATCTAAAAGTCCTCCTCCCGCCAGCGCGTTTACTTAAACGCATCGGCCAGCTTCGTGTTCTTGCTTTCCGCATCCGTATACCCCGCCGACACCTGGCTCAGCATAAATTTGCTGTAGTTGTCCATCACAGTGTAGCGGTTATCCACGAAAGCATTCCGGATGGTCGAAAAATGATTGATCACAGGGCCTGATGCCGGGCTGTTCCAGTTCGAATTCAGCTTCCGGATGGCCGATTCGACATCCTGGAAATCATCGCGGATTGTTTTGTTAATCGTTTGAATCCTTTCCGCCGCCCACTTAACAACCTTTACATCCACCTCAATATTGTCCGCCATTTTTGCTATCCCCTTTGCAAAAAAATCATGCCTTCTGAACGTCGTCTTTTTTAAACTCAGGCGCGATGTTCGTAATGTCGACACTGTTCAATCCGTGCTGCGCGCTTTCGCATTGGCGGATTACACTTCTCAGTCTGTGGGCAGCCACTTCGCTGCCGATTCCTTCAAACTCGCTTTGCAGACCGGACGCGATGCTCTCCAGTTCATGAATAATGCTCCTCAACTCGCTTTTCATTGCACCAAGGCTTGCCATTGGTTGTGACCTCCTTTTTGAATTGATTAATGGTTAGGTTACTTGCTTGTTTGGTAGATGTAGTTTATTGGAGACTTTATTTGCTATTTTGCCGTGCTAAGTTCGCCAAGACCACTTATTGGTGACCTTTCCCACGTTTTCTCAGCGTAAAGGGCACCAAGACCGCTTATTGGTGACCTTTGACAAGTTTTTTCAGCTGAAAAGGCACCAAGACCGCTTATCGGTAACCTTCGACCCAATTTTTCACCGCAAAAGGCACCAAGGCTGCTAGTTGCATTGCTTATCACCAGAACCAAATGCATGTGTACGAAAAGCCAGCCACCTAAAACCCAAAACCTGAATCGTTATCTAAATCTATCAACCTTAAACACTGCTCATAATATTCCGCTCGGCGCTTTCAAAAGCGGTAGCCGTGTCTTCGAGATAATGAATATATTTGTTCATTTTTGCGCTGCTCGGCAGGTTGTTCGCCCGGATGACGGACAGCAGGTCGAGGAAACCGGCTTTCCAATATAACGAATTCATGTCCGAATCAAGCTGCCGGAGCCGGGCTTTCACACTCTCAAGGCGGGCCGCATATTGGCGCAGTTTGTATGTATTCACTTCGATGAGGGGCGTTGCGACAGCAGCAGTTCCGAGCCCGAACAGATTGCGCAGCCAGTTGTTGACTCTCCCTACCTCCTGCCCGATGAAATCAATGACGTTTGCGAGTTGCTGCCCAGTCCAAGAAAGGGCTTTTCCGATATCCTTCGCCAGGTTCACAGCGGATGCCCAGATGTCTCCCAGGTTATCAAGAGCCATTTCAATTGCTGCAAAAGCGACAATAGCAAGAATCACCTTCCCAGCAAAAGCGGCAAGCGCCGCTGGCCCGACTGTAACGAGCAGAAGGAGCGCCCCGGCACCCATTGCGACTTTTACCCACGGACTATCCCACGTTGCCACAATAATAATGCCGCCCAAGACATCCGTAAGAAGGTTTCCAATGGGAGCCGGCACTCGATCAATGAATTCGGTAAACTTGCCCATGATGTGCTCATAGTCCGTTTTTTGGCCTGCGAGTGCCTTGCCGTCCGGGCCAAACACGAGCGTATCGGTTGAGTGCTTGCCGCCAATTTCATGGATAAGCCACTTTAGCGGACCTTTTTCTGCTAGTTCCGATTTAAGTGTTTGCCTGTCAACTCCAGGAAGGCTTTCAAGGATGGTTCCAACCACACTCCATTGGTAATGGTTCATCTTATCATTAACCATGGCAATCCTGTCGGCATGCATTTCAATATACTCATTCGAGAAGCCTGGACCGTCAAAGTTGGCGCTTTGCGTCAGGTTCCGGTAGATATTTTCATACTCCGTTGACATAATGGTCGCATGGAAGGCCAGGTTCCCACCCAAAGAATGGCCAGCAAAAGTAATATTGTCGTAACCCTGAATATATTTGGAGTTATTGATTTTCTCCAAAAACACTTCCGCTTCCGCCTGCTGCTGGGTCATCGTCGAGTTGACGAGGCCGATGTCCGCATCCTTCCAGTCCTGCTCGGCATGCTGGGGGTTCGTGATTGGTTCACTTCCTCTAAAAGATGCTATTAAACCTTCGTTGGTATCGATAACACAACCGTAAAACCCGTTTCCATGTGCTTTATTTTTGTTATGAACATCGACAAGCTTCCATGACAAAACCTGGGATTTAAGCTCTTCATTATTAGGGTTGTTAAGGATTTTCTCGATCTTTTGTACTGTTTCTTTCTGCTCCTGTTCTTTCGCCGCTTCAAGTATCTCCTGAATGGTAGGTGGGGACTTTTTGTTGAAATCCATATTATTAGTAATAATATCTAGGTCTATATAGGCCAAATCAGTAGCAATTTTTAAACTATGATCTGTATTAGACATTTACTTCCCTCCTTACGATTGATTTTGGAACTCTTCATGATCTGATTGAAACCCTTCTTCGTCCATATATAGGTAAAATTTCGCTTTAATTTTAAACTCCTCAAGCCAGTCATCACTAACATCGGCATTTTCATTAAAGACTTCCACAGCATCATCGTAGTCCTCGCTAGCAACAATAAGCGTAAGTGTCTGCAGTTTAGTTTCGCTTAAATCAACATAGGCTGATTTAAACCCTTTAATAATTTTTTCCGGACTTGCATTTTCACTATCCTCAAGTATCATAATTCCAACAAACTTTTTAGGAGAATGTGATTTGATGTACTCTGGCAATGTAATAGTTGAATCATTAAGTTCTAACTTCTTTCCTCCAGCTGCCCGAAGTTTGACCTTGGAGGTTATCCCTTCCTTCTGCAGGTTTTGAGTGAGAACACTTCCCGCTTCAGCGCCTATTTTATGGATTAAATAGGTCTCACTTTCCAGCTTCCCATTCTTATTCATCACTGCATCAAAAATCACATTATTTTTAGTTGCTTTCACAATGCTTTTCACTGTGTTATTTTCTTTCGTTCCCCAACGGTTCCCAAGCGCCTGCACCTCAAATTTCTCTCCGTACTTTTTTTCGAGTTTCTCCTCAACCTTTTTTGCCGTTGCCTCATTAACCTGATTACAGCCGAGCAAGCTTAAAATTGAAACAGCCATTAAAAGGACACCCGCCTTTTTCAGTATTTTTTTTAGCATTCTAGTCCCTCACTTTATCCAATAGTGTTCTTGCAGTCTATGTGCATAAGTTGTTTCAAGAAAAATTATATGAAAGAAATCGGCCATTCTAAAATTTCTTTTGCGTAAACATCCGCTACTTCCTGTCGTTGTCGTGCTTCACTTCTTAGTACTAATCTTAATGAGATCCCCGTTATCGGACTCGATTTTCCCTCTACCTTATAAGTTCTTCAAAATCTCTTCGTTATCGGATTCATTTCCATCCTTATCAAGGTAGATATAAAACTTAGATATAATATCAAATTTCTCAAGCCAATCTTCACTAACATCGGCATTTTTATGAAAGACTTCTACCGCATCATTGTAATCCTCACTTGAGACGATTAGAAAATCTGCTTGCAAAGTGGTTTCATTTAACTCTGAGTATGCTGTTTTAAAAGCTTTAGCAATCTTAGCAGGGGCGGCATGACCGTTATCCTCGACGACCATGATTCCGACAAATTTTTCCGGTGAGTGAGTTTGAATATATTCCATCAAATCCATTTCAGCCGTTTTAACAACTAAATCCTCTCCACCCATGGCGAACAGTTTTGATTTCGACTCGATTCCTTCCTGTTTCAACTTTTCTTGAACAACATTGCCCACATCAGTTCCAATTTTCCGGACTAAATACGTGTCATATTTAAGTTCTCCATTTTTATACATTACCGTTTCGAAAATAACGTTATTTTTGATTGCTTTTACATTAGTAGTCACTGTATCGTTGTCTTTCGTCCCCCAACGGTTCCCAAGCGCCAACACCTCAAACTTCTCCCCATACTTTTCTTCCAACTTTTCTTCAACCTGCTTTGCCGTAGCCTGGCTTGATTGGCAGCCGAGGAGGCCAACGAGGGATACAATCCCTAATAAGGCAGCCGCCATTTTCAGTATTCTCCCCATTCCTGACCCTCTTTCACTGTTCATTGAACGTTGTTTTTTGCGATCAGCGGAGCATAATCTATCTATTTCAACTCAAATTTGAGTTCCTTTCAAATTCAGGCTAAAGACGACGGCGATTCATCGTCTTTAGCAGTAGGTTCCGGCCCACGGGAAGGGAGCGGCATGCCCCCTTCGTATGTAGGACCGCTTTATTTAAACGCATCAGCCAAATTGACGTTGGCTGTTTCAGTTTCAAAATAACCTTGGTCAACGTTGACTCTTAGGAATTTTACATAGTTATCAAGAATGTCGTAGTATGTCTGGAAGAATTTTGACGCGAATGCATCGTAGGAAGAAACAGTTGCCTGAGCGGCTTCCCCTTCCCATGTATTCGTCAGGTTTTTCACTGTCGCCTGGCTCGTTCTCAATTCTTCAGCCAGCTGGGTATTCAGCCTTTCGATTGTGTTCGCGATGTCGGACACCTGGGCCGTATTAACCTTAATGATTCCTGCCATGGTACTCACTCCTTTTCAAGTTAATTTAGTTTGTAAGCTTCCTTACCTGGACCATATTGCTTTCCTGCCTTGTCGCATAGTTGGAGCGCTGGGTTTCGAGAGCGCGGCTCGCTGTCAACAGCTTATCCGCCATGCTCTTGAGATCATCGTTAAAACCATTGATCTGCTCGACAAACGCCAGGTTGTCGGCACCTTCCCAAGCCTCTCCCATCGTGCTTGCCGCCTGCATCAGCTGTGTATAAATCCCTGTGTACGTCTCGGAAAGCTCCTGCATTTTCTTCGATGCGGTTTCTAGCTCCTGGGGCGTGACGCGAATTCTTTTTGCCATTTCCATTCTCCTTTCAAAAATGCTATTTATATCAGCATGCCGTTTCGAACCGAATTTCGAGGTGGTTTTGAAACACGCATGGTAATATCCAACTATTCATTGCCTAGGAATTCTTATTGCATCTGCTGTCTATGACCAATTCGGCTAATTTCCTTCCCATTCGGGCACTGAGGCGCCTTCTCTGTGACAAATTTGGCTAATTTTCTCTCTATTTGGGCACTGAGCGGAAGGGCTCTGATGCTTACGCCCAAGTAAATTCCCCGCAGCAGTGGTTAAATCAGCATCAGTCTCGAGCCGTTCTGGATGCCGAGTTCTGATACGTACATGTTGATGTTGTAAATGATGCCGGATGCCGCGTCGCATAAAACGGCGTCGGGTGTTGCCTTGTATTTTCCGTCGGACAGCTCGCCCAGGAGCGCCGAAACGAGGGCGAGCACCTCGCTCATCTTGCTGTCCAGCGGGATAAACACGTCAAAGCTTTCGTTCGCGGCCGGCAGGAATACTTCAACAAGGACTTTATTCATCGCTGTCATCCTCCTCGTTCTCTCCGCTCAGCAGCTTGACTAGCACGCTCTTTCCTTTCAGGATCGAGAAGCCGAATTCACTGCCGATGTCCTCGCGCATGTCCGCCGTTGTTTTTGCCGGCTTCAGCTGGAACTGTTCGGTAATGCCGCTGCCGACCCAAATCCCGTCGGCGCCGGTCAGGTGGCGCTTATACCATTTATCGAAGCTTAGGCCGGACAGGTTCCGGGCCGGTTCGCCGAAGATGATCGTGAGATTGTAGCGGGCCTCGCCCCTTTCCAAAATCAGGTTCAGTTTCTCGGACCCTTCCGGAGAAAGAGCTTCCTTCAATGCAGCAACCGAATGAATGACAATCACCTTTTGCTCAAAGCTATCGGGTTCGGTGCCCTTCTCAAGCGCCTCCTTGTAGGAATTGTTGCGGTGAACGACCAGGTTGAACAACTCACCAATCGCCTCCTCGCACTCCTTCATAGTCGAGTAATAGGTGATGCCGGTGGCTTCCTGATCCCCGAAGCTTTGCGGTGCGTCATACACAGTCACATCCAGTCCGGCTCTCTCCGCCATCAGCATGGAAAACTCATGCAGGAACGGAACATACTCGTCTCCCGATGCAAGAACCATATGGATATATGACTGCCCGAACGGGTAATGATGCACATTGAGCGAGTTTTTCTCGACGCCGATTGGAAGTGACAGGCTTTGCCCCGTTCCAATGGAATCTGCCAGGAAGTCGATATCGACTTTTTCAGGGAGGATCGGGATTTTTTTTGCAAAAGCCCCCTTCCACCCTGTTAGCAGTTTCCCGCATGCCTCCTGGATGAACGGGTATGGCACCGGGTCGTCGGTCACATGGGCGATTTGGAATTCGTATACGTCATCCCGTCTAATCAGCCCGCGCCCTTTGTGTTTCGACGGGAACAGCCCTTCTGTTTTCCCGACGACTGTTGAATAATCGGATTCATCATTTAATTGCAGCGTGATGAGCTGCTTGAAATTTTGCAAAAGGCGGAAGCGGACAACGCTCGTGCCCAGTGCTGTCAGGACAAAGTAAATGCCATACTTCGTGCCTTCGCGCGACAGGAAGGAAACCGCTTCTTCCTTCTCTTCGTAAATCTCGGTGAACGCGGCAAAGTTGTTGATCGCGACAATGATCGACGGCATATTTTTGCCAGTCGCCGTGACGTACGAAGCAAGATCGCCGCCGTAATCGGCGAACAGCTTCTTCCTTCGGCCAATCTCCGACTGGAGCATTTTAAACAAATTGCTCACTTTCTCCCCTTCGTAAGAAAAGATGACGTCGCCGACATGCGGCGCCTTCTCGAACGCGCGCAGTGTTTCAGAGGAGAAGTCGAGCAAGTAAATATTCACCTCGTCCGGCGTGTGCTCATGGATGAGCGAATAGACCATCGTGTTCAGGAACGTCGTCTTCCCGCTTCCGGCCACCCCGTAAACAATCGTGTTGCCTTCTTCAGTCAGCGGGAGCGTGAACAGGCACTGGCGCTGCCTCGCCGGGTCGTCGTACTCGCCGATGACCGGGTTGAGGACGATTGAAGCGGCAGGCTGTATCCCGCTGCTGACCGCAGGAGTCTCTTGCATTTTTGTTTCCTGGAGCTGACCTTTCGCAGGATCGATTTCCACCGTTGCGGAAACTTCCGCCTGGCCTGGCAGGACCCCGGCTAAATTTGCGCTATGAGCCGGCTGATCCCTCTCTGACTGGCTGGCTTGGTTGGCACCCTGCCCCAGCTGGTTTCGCGGGTCAAGCAGGAATGAGCGGGTCGGACGGATGCTGTGCCGCTTTTTGACATCGTCGAGCAAAATCATTGCCGGGATCGGCTCGAGCCAGAGCGGCCTGACCTTAATCTTTTCCTCGTCGGCGATATGGCTGAGATAATCCGTAATCACATCCATCTGCTTCTTCGGATTGGCGAACTTGCCTTTCCTTTTATCCATTTTCGCCTCTTTCAACGTGCGCCCGTTGCGGTCAATGACGACAACGCTGCTGTCCCTTTCAGCGACAGCCTTGTCAGAAGGATAATACGGCGCGCCGGCCCAGGCGGACTGACCCATTTCAAACAGCTCATTATAGCCGACCTGGAGGTAGAAGCGCCCAGTGTCGGTGAGCTCAGCCGCGTCAGGGCGCTTGAGCATATCCATACTGTCGGCCCGTTCCTGGACCTTCAGGCTGACGCGGAACTTGCTGTTCGCCCAAATCTGGTCGTCCACAACGCCGCTCGGCTTCTGGGTCGCGAGAATCAGGTGGACGCCGAGGCTCCGCCCGATTCGCGCCGCGCTGACGAGCTTCTGCATGAATTCTGGCTGCTGTGTCTTCAGCTCGGCAAATTCATCAGAAATGATGAACAAATGCTGGAGCGGTTCATCAACAATGCCTTCGCGGAATTGTTTCTGATATTTGTAAATATCGATATTGCTTTCGCCGACCTTTTTGCTCGCTTCGGCAAAAACAGACTGGCGTCGCTTCAGCTCGCTTTCAATCGAAACGAGTGAGCGTTTGATAGCCGCGCCGTCAAGGTTCGTGATGATACCCGCGGTATGCGGCAGCTTTTCAAACGACTTCGCCATCCCGCCGCCTTTATAGTCGATGAGGATGAAGGCAACCTCATGCGGATGGTAATTGACGGCGAGTGACAAGATATAGGAAATAATGAACTCACTTTTCCCAGAGCCGGTCATCCCGGCGACGAGGCCATGGGGGCCATGGAACTTTTCATGTAAGTCGAGCTTGAACGTTTCGCCAAGCGTATCAACGCCGATTGGCGCCTCGAGCGATTTCGTCGGGTCATTGTCCTTCCAGCGGGTCAGCGCGTTCAGGTGCTCGACTTTGCCTACGCCGAACATTTCGAGGAAGGTGACCATCTTCGGCAAATTGAACGAACCTCCCGATGTATCGAGCTGGACATTCGACAGCTTCACACTCAGCGCAGTCGGGGCGGTGTTCAAGTAAATATCCGGAACGAATGAGATCGACTTGCCGGTTATATCGCTTTTATCAAACAGCTTCCCGCTGTTTTTCTCGATTTCGACAACCGTCGTGCACTCTTTCGGCAGGTTTTTCAGCTCGTCGTAAAACGTCACGACGCTAATATGTATGTTTTCTTTTTTGGAGTAAACCTGCTTCAGCATCTCGGCTCTGATTGCAAGCGGCCTGCTCAACGCAAAAATAATATAGGTAGGCTTTACGTCCTCAAGCTCGCTTTCATTGATTTCGGAACGGTGTTCAATTTCTTTTTCAATGTAGGCAGAAACTTCCTTTACTTCGTTTTGATTCGTGGCGATGAAACGGAACTTATTATCATCGCTCCACACATGCGGCAGCCATTTTGTAAAGCCAAAGTCATCTTGTTCGGCTTCGTCATAGATGAAGACCATTTTCACTTCGTCATAGCTATACAAGGCCGCAATCTGGATGATCAGCCCTTTTGCAAACTCGACGGTCTCTTTTCGGTTGCCGATGACACCGGAGATGTGATTTTCAAAGAAGGATAAAGTAATGGGAATGTTTTTTAAAACTTTAGGAGCTTCGCACAAGGTGTATAGTTCTTCCTGGAGATTGTCATCGTCGATGCTGAACTTTTTCTCGGAGTAGGAAATATCGGCAATCATCCGACCGCTGCCGACTCCTGCCCTTATTTTCAAAAAGTCATTCTGGCCTCGTCCGCGCTCCCATAAGTTGCGCTGGACATGATGGATTCTCGCGACGCAGTCCTCGACCGGAACATGATTCTCACGGAAGAGTTCCTCCTGGCGTTCAGCTTCTTCGTTGAACATGACTGCGACCCGGTCCAAATACGCTTTGTACTTCTCTTGTCGGATTTTCTCTTTTTTGCGCCTCCGCCTTCTGTCATATCTTTTTGTCAAAATTGGCCATAAAACAGTGCCTAACAGCATGCTCACAGACATGACGATCGATGGAATCGCCCGCGTGATATCGCCGGTGGTCATCGCACTGTTGACCGCGAACATGGCGGTTGCCATCGATGCCATCCCCATCGTCATCGAAGGGCCAATCAAGAACATAATTGGGATTTCATCGCCGATCGCATTCGGCGGCGGCGAGTCGATTTTAAAAACCGGTTTATCGAGGTCCCGCTTGAAACGTGGGGATCGGTAAAAATAGTCCGGCTGCGGAAGCTCAAACTCGTCTTCTTCCTCATCCACCTGCTCAGGGGTTTGGCTGATGAACGGTTTTAACTTGCCGCGGACGGTAACAGTGCCGTCGGGATTATTCAATGCGACGAAGTGGTTGCCGACAATTAGCTTGAAGCCCATGATATAAATCATGTCTCCGAATTTGAGGCTCTTTTTTGCCACCCGCTCCCCATCAACGAAAGTCCCATTCGTGCTCGAAAGGTCCGTAATATGCCACTGCCCATCACGGTAGGCTAAAGTCGCATGCGAGGCGGAAACAAATTGGTTGGCAAGAATAATGTCATTTTGCTCGGCCCGGCCGATCGATAAGTCCATGTCCCCATCAGCGAGGAACTTCATGAACGTCTGGCGGTCCTCCGTATTCGGCTCCGTAAAAATCAGCGCCTTGCTCCCGGTTTGTTCAATCGACAAGGTATAAATGCTCAGGGACTTGAGAATCGTACTCCGCACATACTGGCCGGACGAATCCCGCACCCGCACATCCTTATTCGACTTCAGCACCCACTCCCCATTCACACCCTCAATCCCAATCAACTTACGATTCGATCCATCATCAGCAGCCTCGGACACCCAATACTGCCCCGTCACCCTCTCCGGCAACGTAATCGAACCCAACCGATCCATATGAATAAGCGTTACAATCATAAACAAACCTCCCATTGAAACAACCAATTTTCCAATGAAGCAGGGGGACGGTTCCGGTGCCTCATTTTCTTTTATTTTTATGCCGCCTTTAAAGATTAGGAGACGATCTTGTTCAACCACTTCGGTTGCCTGTCTAAAAGCAGGAACCAACAGTCCAAGTCTTTCTTTCTTGAGTTAGGTCCGACATGCTTTCTGGCGACCTTGGTTTTGCCTATCAACATAGTGAAAAGATAGATTAAGAGATATTTTACCATTTCCCAACCGAAATTTATTGTAATAACCTGGATTTATTACAATATTTCAAAAAATGGGCAAAACGTCGCATGCTGTCGAAATAAAGACAGTCAGTTGGATAGGTATTTAGAATTATTTTTAGGAAAAAGAAGGAAATGAACAGAGTCGGGTCTCCTCATACCTAATGGCCAGAAACAGGAGGCTAAATTTTTACACTTTCCCGCAAATTCCCCTATTTTTCAGTTGGAAGCATTTTCATTTTTAGTTTCTATGTTTATAATAGTGAAAAGTTCTTACATAAGAGTTTTCGATTTTAGAAGTAATGAATCATGATATAGATTTGTGTTTGGGGATGATTTTTGCAAATTATATAATTCTTTAGATTTGAGCATTGATAGGAGGGCGTTCAAGATGGAGACAATTAAAAAGGGGCATGGGGAAGAAGCAAACGAGGTTACTAGCCTTGGGGATAGCAGTTTCCATGAATTACATGATCGGAATACGATGTTCAAAAACATCTGTGAAGCCCTCAACGTCGGAATTTGGTCATTCGATTTACATAAGCAGGATTTTCTCTTTATCTCAAAAGGGGTAGAAAATATCTCGGGCTATACGGCCGAAGAAATCAAATTGATTTCCTGGCAGTCCATTATCCATCCGGATGACCTTGTTTCGTATAAAAGCCTCGAGCCCAAAATATTAAATGGGAATAAACATTACCATCAATATAGAATCATCCATAAGTCCGGTGAAACAAGGTGGATTGGCGGACACATGATTCCGATCACCGGTACATACGGGAATGTAGTTAGAATGGACGGCACCATATCAGATATTACCCAACAAATTTTGCATGAAGAGCAAATCACCCGCCTCGCTTTTCATGATCATCTGACAGGCGTAGCGAATCGAAGGATGTTCGATGAAAAAATCGCTCATTTGTGTAAATCTTTTGCAAAAAGAGAACCCCGTCACAATGAAACTTTTTCAATCCTGTACATTGATTTGGATCGTTTTAAAAACATCAATTCTTCACTTGGACGGTCTGTGGCAGATCAGCTGCTTAGAAACTTTGCCTCCAGAATTGAAAAAGTACTGAATGAATCTTCACTGCTGGCGCGAATTAGCGGTGACGAATTCGGCATTATTTTATGGAACACAGAAGGTCTGGAAGAAAGCACGGAACTGGCGGAAAAGATTATTGAAATCACCCAGCATCCCTTTTTCATAGGCGCGTTTGAGTTGTATATTACTACGAGCATCGGAATTAGCACGTATCCGAACGACGGGGACAATGTCGAGACCCTTGTCAAAAATGCCTCTGCGGCGCGTTACCAGGCAAAGGAAAGAGGGAAAAATGGCTACCACCACTATACCTCCTCTATGAATATTGCGTCCTACAAGCTTTTTATGATTGAAAGAGATTTGCGGAGCGGGATAAAGGATAAAGAACTCTATTTGCACTATCAGCCTAGAGTCGATGCGAAGACGGGCAAAATGATTAGCGCTGAAGCACTGATTCGCTGGGAACATCCAATCTGGGGGTTGATTTCTCCAGGTGAATTCATCCCTGTCGCCGAACAAAGTGATTTAATCTTGCATATTGGCGAGTTTGTCATCGATAAGGCATGTCAAACATTAAGCGACTGGAAGCGAAAAGGGCTGCCCATTGTCCCGATATCAATTAACATCTCAGCGAAACGGTTTCTTAAAACAGACTGGATCAATAAACTCCAAATCACGCTTGATGATTACCAGCTAGACCCATCCTTCCTAGAAATTGAAATTACCGAGACGGCACTCATTATGCACACAGAAGCGGTCAATACATCTTTGAAGCTTTTAAAGGACATTGGCATCCGAGTCGCATTGGACGACTTCGGCACCGGCTATTCTTCATTAACCTACCTGAAGCAGTTTCCGGTTGACACTCTAAAAATCGACCGCTCATTTATCAAAAACCTTTCCGAATCGGCGCAGGACCAATTGATTACGAAATCGATTATCACCCTCGCCCACGGTCTGAACATGCGCGTCGTCGCTGAAGGTGTCGAAGAAGTGGACCAATTAACCTTTTTGCAAGAATTGAATTGCGATGAAATCCAGGGGTATTTGTTCAGCAAGCCGGTATCCGGCCGTGAATTCGAGGTTCTTTTGCAAAAGCAGGTTCTGAAACCGACGAAGCCTCCCAATAAGTTCGGTTCTTTTTCCGACAGAAGCGAGTTCGACCTTGTCACCTTGCCCCGCCCGTTAAGCGCCATAATGTCATTAAAATCCCTGCACGGCAAAGAAGTGAATGTCGGGAATTCCGAGGTGTCCATTCAGACAATCGGCCAAAAAAGCCTCAGCTTCATTTCCGGCATCAACCTCCCAGCCAGGCCCGAACTCCTGCTGCAACTGAAAACAACCATCGCCGGCGAACCCATCAACCTCAGCGGAATCATCAGCTGGAAAAAAGAACAACACGACCATTTCCAATACGAACTCACCTACAAAACAGATGACGAAAATCAAACTGACCACCTTCACAAATTACTGAGGCTGGGGACGGTTCCAGCGCTTCATTCGGGTCCCGAATGAAGCAGCGGAACCGTCCCTTTGCTTCTTTCGAGAGGCGAATGAGGCAGCGGAACCGTCCCCCTGCCTCACCCGTGCCTCATGGTTTAGCGCTTTTTACAACTGTCCAGCCGCTGTAGATTTTGGTTTTGCCGACGAGTCGGTAGGCGCGTGTTTTGTAGTAGTAGGTTTTGCCTTTTGTGAGTTTGGTGTTTGTAAATGTCAGGCTTTTTGTGTCTGCTGCTAGGGTGTAGGTTCCGTTTGTCGTGGTGGCCCGGTGGATTTCATAGCCGGTTGCGCCTGTCACCGCGCTGTATGAGACTTTGATGCTGGTGGAGCTCGCCCGTGCAGCTGTAAAGTTTGCAGGTACGGCCGGCACCGGCTTTGCCGAAACGACCGACGAGTAGCCGCTGTAAATTTTTGAGGTGCCGACTGTCCTATAGGCGCGGACCTTGTAATAATAGGCTTTCCCGGTTGTTAGTCCGCTGTTCGTGAAGCTTGTCGCGGTTGTCGTGCCTACCAACGTATACGTTCCGGAACTCGTTGTGGCCCGGTAAACCTGATAGCCGCTTGCACCGCTGACGGCGGCCCAACTTGTTTTAATGCTGTTATACGATGCGGAGGCCGCTTTTGCAGATGCTGGCACTGAAGGGATTGGCTTTGCCGACACAACTGCCGAGTAGCCGCTGTAAACCTTTGCAGTCCCAACCATCCTGTAGGCACGAACTTTATAGTAATAAGTTGCTCCCGGTGTCAGAGCGCTGTTTGTGAAGCTCGTCGAGGTTGTTGACCCAACCAGCGAATACGTTCCTGTGCTCGCTGTTGATCTGTAAACCTCGTAGCCGCTTGACCCGCTCACCGCCGCCCAGCTCGTTTTAATGCTGTTATAAGACGCGGAGGCCGCTTTTGCCGAAACAGGAACCGACAGCACTGGTTTCGCTGAAACGACCGGACTGTAATCGCTGTATACGGTGGAAGTGCCGGTCTTATAAGCACGGATTTTGTAATAATACGTCGTGCCGGTGTTCAGGGAACTGTTAACAAACGACGTTCCACTTACCGTTCCAACCTTGCTGTAAGTCCCCGCTGCCGACGTCGACCTGTAAATCTCATAACCCGATGCCGCACTTCCCGCGGTCCAGGTTAGTTTCACACTGTTGTACGTGTTCGGAGCCGCTTTTACGCTAATCGGCATCGCAAGCTTGACTGTCACGACAGCCGCTTCACTCACATTTCCGGCCGCATCCTGGGCATAGACGGATATCTTTGTCCCTGCCGGCTGGGCTGGAATGGCGATACTAAATGTTCCGGAGGAAGACGCGGTTGTTTTGCCGATTTCCTTGCTATTTACTTTTGCAAAAACAGCCGCGTTCGCCTCGGCGCTTCCTGTCAGCTTCGTCTCTTTATCGGTGACCGACTTTACAACCGGTTTTGCCGGAGGCGTGACATCTGCATTTTTCTTCGTAAAATACGTATATGTGATATTTTGGCCTTTTGAAGATGGCTCCTTGAACCCATCACTCGAAAGGTAAGGGACGGCAATCGCTCCGCCGCCGCGTAAGCTTGTCGGGCTGCTGCCTGTGTATGGCCGCTCTTTTACCGAGTTGAAGAACGGATCACCTTTAAATCCATTCAATCCCGTCGCTTCTTTTTGCAAAAGTGCCCCTCGGAAATGGGTCATCAATTTCCCGAACGTCATAGCCGAGCTGATATACTTTTTCGCAAGGTTTTCGACCGCAAGATAGTTGTTGTTTGGATCATTGATAAGCTCCTTATAGATTCCGTTCCCCTTGCCCGCCTGCACCCTTATATACTGGCTGAACAAGTAAGAAAGTGCGTAGTTGGCAAGCACATCACCTTGATTGTCCCAGTAGACCAAAGAATGCCCATTCGGGATCGAAGTCGTGTAATTGTAATAATCAATCCGCTCCTGGACGCCTTTACCGGAATAAACCTGCTCTGATGCAAGCGATAGCGCTTCGTTCAGCCAAACATCCATCGGCGCCTTGCCCTCCACGAGCACATTCTGGTTGAAATTGACCATGTGCTGGAATTCATGCGCGAGAATTCCATAAGCCGGACTGACATCCTTTGTCGTGCCGCCCATTGTCGGGTACGTGTCGATATAAAAGATTTCCGATTTGTTGGAGTAATTCTGATTATAAAGATCCAGCCCGTAGAAATAGCCGCCGACATACCCGCCGGAACCGTTGAATCCGTCGAGGATATCGAAACAGAGGATGTTAATTTTCCCATTGCCGTCAACGTCGGATTCTTTGCCAAAATTCGTATTAATCGTTGAATAAATTTTCGCATCAAATTCCCTTCCGAGCTGGGCCGCCTGGGCATCCGAAATCTGGCTGTTATGGACCCAAATGTCGCCCTTTGTCCCGCTGTACGCCAGCCTCGCATTGATTTGATAAGGCGTGTTCCAAACAAGGTTCATCACCCAGAAAGACTTCGTATCGCCGACATTATACGAAGCCGAGAAACCCTTCGTATTTTTATCGACAAGGCTGCCCTTTACCTTGGCCGGGTCAAAAGGAATATTGACATCCAACCGGTAAGCTTCCTGCTTTAGCTTTTTTGAAAAGGTGTACTGTTTGTTGTTGATGGAGAACGTTCCGGTCGGCTGGCTCGTACTCCCGTCAGCCGATTCATTACTGATCAAGGCGAAGGAATCCGGCTCCCCGCCACCGCCGCTGCCTTTATAGAATGGGTTTTTAATTTTGAACAAGGTGTAATCAGAATAATAGGCAGCCTGGGTTGGCGTGACTCCCGCAATCATATAAATATAAGGCTGGTCCAGGAAGTCGGCCTTTTCAAAAGTTGCATTCAAGTAAACGGCGTCATACCCGTACGTATCAAAGCCGCTCATAGAATCGTAAAATAGCTTTCCGTCAATCTCTTTATAATACTCAATCCAAAAATAGCGGTCCTTGGCATACTTATATTCCGATTGGTACCATAGCTTCAGCAGCCAGTCCTTCGCATTGTAATCAGTCAAATTTTCATAGTAGAATGCATGGCCGGTTGGGTCATACAAGTAATCAACCAAATCGCCTTTTTCAACGAGGGGATAGCTTTTCGGATCGGTATAATCGAAATTAATCCCCTGCGTGAGGCTGGCTCCTTTTTTGTCCACCCTTGTGGCATTGGCGTTTATCTCACCGTTTCGTTTGACTGATTTTACCAGTACCTCAATCGGAACCTTCTTTTTAGTTAACTCGGCTTTAGCCGCTTGATTAGACTGATATGCCAGAGCGCCTTGAGCACTCTGTGCCTCGTGTACACTAGAAATCCCCTGTTTTTCGGGTGGCGCGGCCCCCCCATTAGCCGAAACCCCCGCTGGCAAAAGAAACACCTGCAAACACAACAAAAAAGCAGCAAAACCCTTCCACTTCCCCTTCTTCCGCAACTCCCCATCCCCTTCCAGGAAATAAAATAAACCAAATTACCTACACACTAAACCAAACACATAAACTATCAATATTCCAAAAACCCCAATAAATGCAAATCCCACAAAAAAATGAAGCAGGGGGACGGTTCCAACGCTTCATTCGGGACCCGAATGAAGCAGTAGAACCGTCCCCTGCTTCTTTCGAGAGGCGAATGATGCAGCGGAACCGTCCCCTGCCTCAAAAATTGCTGGTGACATGATTTTGTATTGATTGTATAATATTTACAAAATAATCGATTGCATAGGAGAGTATGATGAGTGTAAATTTGCGGAAGTGGCTGGTTGGGGTTGTTGCTGGGGTTTTGGTGTTTTCGAGTTTTGGTCCTTTTGAGGCGGAGAGTGTGGAGGCTTCGAACTATGAACGGATGTGGGAGTTTCCTGAGTTGAGGACTGAGAACTCGAGTACGTTTTGGAATACAAATAGGTCGTTGACGGTTGATCTTTATCCTTTCCCTGTGCACGAAAAGGATCATACGGGGAAATTTGTGAGAAAGGATTTGACTGCAATCGATGGGCCGGTCAGCCAAATTTCGTTTGTATCGGACTCGGAGCGCGGGACTAATTTTGCCAGCGGAGGTCTTGTCAAAGTTGGGACGGATGAGAACGGGACTTATCGGACGTTTATCCATTTCGGAAATAAGCTGCCGAAATTCACTCCAAATCAACAGATTCTGAACGCGAAATTGCAGCTTTATCAAGAAGGCGGCGGGAGTGAGCCACCATACGGAAGCCCTCGGCATAAGGATGCCACTTTTTCTGTCCATAATGTGTTGACTGCCTGGGATGGCGGCCGGCTTACATGGGACTCGCAACCGCAATTAAGTGAACTGCCGACCACTTCCGAAACGATTGAGAAGGCTGTTGATAGCCCGCGGTTTAGTTGGGATGTAACAGACGTTGTAAGGAAGTGGCAAAAGAATCCGGATTCTTCGCATGGACTCGCCTTGAAAGCAACTGATGAAAGCAAACCAGGCTCGGGGGTATCATTTGAAAAAATTCCCAAGTCGATTACTTACATCCCGGTGCTGCAGATTAATTATATCGATACGAAAGAATTTGATTTAACCGCCAGAGGATATGGCTCAGGAAGAAACAGCCAGCAGGGCGGCTTTGATTTGAGATGGAGCCCTCTTCCAGGAAGCAATAAAGTCGGGATCCAGCTTTTTAATGGAAAGGACTATGAAGAAATTGGGATTGGCGAGGGCACCCTATGGTCTTCAGTCGGTAAGAACATCTGGCCGACCAAGGAGCAAATCGCTAATGGTGAATACCGGCTCCGCCTGGACGGTAGCGGAGGGCCATTCGCCGATAATCCAGGTCCTGTTTATCAAAATGCCGTCGCCCAAGGAATTGACCAATTTGCCTATTATTTTCGCGTCGTTGCTTATTACGATGATTTTACGGTTATCTCCGAACCGGTAAAAGCATATATTCCGGACCAGACCGCTCCTTCAGCCCCTAAAAACATCCGAGTCAATGAGCTGCACAGCAACTTCACGATTTCGTGGGACCCATCTGTGGATGACCGGGCCGGGATTAAAAACTATCAGGTGTTCGTGAGGGATGTAAATACGAGGCTTGTATTGGCGAAGACAACGGACGAAACCCAGATTACCTTGAATGAAAATGTTCTTACTCTTGGCCAACGTTATGAAATAGTTGTGAGAGCTTACGACAAGTCAGGCTGGGAAGAGAATTTTGCTGATTCGGAGGCTGTGATAGCTCAACCAAGAAGACTAAGGGATGCGATCGTAAGTGGTTATTCAATGCCAGTATGGCCAGTTGAGGCAACGGGGTGGCTCAATTTACGGCTTCTGGCAAAAAATGAAGGGACAGAAGAATGGTCTGCCGCCAACGGCTATGAAATCCGTGTTGAAGGTTTACCTTACAGTTATAGGCTAAACCCTGACGAAGTAGTTAAATCCGGTGAAGTTGGAGACTTCAGTTTTACGATTAAGGATGAAAAGCCGCTTGGCAAAATTCCTATTAAATACGGAATCTATCATCCTGAAACGGGATGGGTCGGGCGTCCTGTAGAGGGTACGATTACGGTCGAGGATCGGACCGCTCCGACAATCAACCTGGAAGCACCTTCAAGGTATGACATATTGAAAGGCGATGTTTCCTTTAAAGGAACGATAAGCGACGTTCAGCTTAAAAGCTACTCCATTTTGTATGGGAAAGGTGAATCCCCTGCTGATTGGGAGACGATTAAAACCGTTTCTGACGGAAGCGGCATTATAAATACGACCTGGAATACGAGGGGCATCCCTTATGGTTTATATACACTGAGAATTTTTACAGAAGACACATCCGGAAATTCGAGTGTTTTTGATATAGTTGTCACTCTTAATACTCCGCCGATGCCGCCAAGCTTTTTTGGCGAGGTGACCGATTTTGCAAAAGTTATAACGGGAAAAGCCGAGCCGCGATCGACAGTGAAAGTGTCAACAAAGGGCGGCGTCCTACTTGGCAGCGCACAAACTGGAGATGACGGTACTTTCATGATCCAGTTACCCGCGGCCCAGCCGGCTGGCACGGTTCTGGAAATCACAACAACCGATTTGGTTGGAAATATGAGCCGCCCGATTTACGTAACAGTCATCGATAAAACACCGCCTGCTGCGCCAAAGGTGACCACAGTTACCGATCGCTCCATCACAATCACAGGTACAGCCGAAAAAGGTGCGTACGTTGAAATTGTAAAAGGTACATCCCGTGTCGCTGAAGGATATGTAAAAGAGGATGGAACCTTTTCCATTACACTTTTGCAAAAACAGCCCGCTGGCACAGTACTGACCGTAACCGCAACGGATCAGGCCAATAATAAAAGTATGCCTGCAAGGGTGACGGTCCTTGACAAAACGCCGCCGCCCGCACCGAAAGTGAATAGCGTGGCAGACAACTCGACAGCCGTCACTGGAACTGCCGAAAAGGGAGCGACAATAAAGGTGACGAGAGGAACCACCGTTCTCGGCACGGCAGCCGTACGGACGGATGGAACTTATTCCGTGTCTATTCCAAAGCAAGCTGTGGGTACGATTCTTAAAGTAACCGCTACAGACAAGGCTTTAAATGTGAGCGCGGCAGCAAGCATGACAGTCATAGACAAAACACCGCCGCCCGCACCGAGAATCAACCCGGTTGCCAATACAAGTACGGCCATTTCAGGAACCGCTGAAAAATATGCGGTCGTTCGGATTTTTAAAGGTTCGACGGTCATTGCTTCCACAAGCGCGAAAGCCGACGGGAAATATTCCGTCGCCATCCCGAAGCAGGCAGCAGGGACGATTCTCTACGTCACAGCCACCGACAAAGCAAAAAATGTCAGCGTGAAGGCGAAAACGACTGTAATCGATAAAATTGCCCCGGCAATCCCGACAGTCAATGCCGTCTATTCCACTCACACAACCGTAAAAGGAAAAGCAGAAAAATCCTCTTACATTACCGTCAAAAGTGGAAAAACAATCATCGGCACCGCCCAAACCGATACCAAAGGCAACTACACCGTCAAAATAAAACGCCAAAAAAGAGGCACCACCCTCACCATCACAGCCAAAGACAAAGCCGGCAACACAAGCCAACCAAGGACAGTTAAAGTAAAGTGAGGCAGGGGACGGTTCCAGCGCTTCATTCGGGTGTCGAATGAAGCAGCGGAACCGTCCCTTTGCTTCTTTCGCATCTCGAAAGAACTGGGTTCGTTACTTCTTTTATGACAATAGCGGAATCCGGGTTTTGTATTTTTCTACTTGTTTTTTGTTGTGGTCGTCCCCGCCGTCAATGTTGCCGCTGAGGAAGATTGGCGGTTCGAAGCCTTTGTCTGCCATAAGAGTGATGGCTTTGGCAAAGGTGGCATTTAGGATGGCGCTTCCGACCACGGTTGTTGTAGCGGCGAATGGGACTTTGACGTTACTGCTGGATAGGCCCGCATCCCCTGCCACAATGTGATTATCAAGGACAAGGTCAACAAACTGGTGAAGATGCTTTCCACTAGAGTGGCGGGATGGCTGGCTTTTTGCCGTGGCTAACGATATGAGGGCAATTGTAAAAGCCCCCTTCTCCCTCGCTTTCACCGCAAACTCAATCGGAACCGAATTACGTCCGGAATTAGAGATGATGAAAACCACATCTCCCGGGCGAATGTCCTGCTCCTTTACTATTTTGCTGGCATAATCGGAAACTCTTTCAAGTTCGGAAGACCTGAACGCGCCTTCGTGCAACATTAGGGGTTCCACGAAAATGGGCTTAACCGGGACTAGGCCTCCTGCACGATAAAACACTTCTTCGGCCAGCATGTGCGAATGCCCCGTGCCGAACAATTGGATAATTCCTCCGCCCATTATAGCCTCTGCAATTCTCTCCGCCGCTTCCTCCATAACCGCCTCCTCGGACGCCAGCACATCCTGAAAAATCTCCCCCACCTTTTTAAAATATTGGTTGATCATGAGACCCCTCCTATCGTTTTCCATCTTATATCCAAATATATCACAAGTGATGCACGGGGACGGTTCCAGCGCTTCTTTCGGGTGTCGAATGAAGCAGCGGAACCGTCCCCGTGCTCGCAAACAAAAAGAAACCCCAATAAATTCAGGGTTTCTTTTCGAAGTATGAAGAATCATCCAATCACCACCAATATGGTCCCGAGCTGTGCCTGACTCTAAGTGGTTATGCGACCTGTTTTTTATGCTCCTGGTGGGCGGTTTTCGAAGTCATAGTCGACTGGTTTTGGGGCTACTCTTGAATGTATTAATGATGGTGTGTCTGGTCGGGCGATTTGGTAGACAGATGCGCCAACGATTTCAGCGGTTTCTTGGAGTTTGTTTTTATCAATTTTGTCAATGGTGTCTGCTGGGGTGTGATACCACTTCTCAAGCGGCGAGTGAATAAACAATGCGGCTGGAATGCCGAGTTCATGGAACGGCTGATGGTCACTACGCCCCAACTGACCGTAGGGGACAACTTCACCCAAAGCTGTTCTTGCTCCTGCTGCTGAGGCCAGGTCGGTGACCAAGTTCTTTTTGCCATCGATTGTATACATGATTAATCCGTTAGCCTTGTTGTTGCCGCCGGCATCCTTGCTGCCGATCATATCCATTTGGAAGTGGGCGACCATACGATCTGCTTCCTCAGAGCTTAATGTGCCTGCATAATGATACGAGCCTAATAGCCCCAGTTCCTCCGAACCGAATGTTACGAAACGAAGTTCTGTATCAATTGGCATATTAGCCATCACTCTTGCAAGCTCCAGCACGGCTGACACCCCAGAGGCATCATCGTTGGCACCCGGACCGTTTGCAACCGAATCATGGTGGGCGCCAATCATAACAATTTGGCCGGTATCCTTGTTTTTATGCGGCTTCATTTTGGCGATAACGTTATAGGAGGTTTTCTCTTCAAGACCTGAACCTGTTACTTTAATGTGGGCTGTTAGTGGCCCATTTTTCAGTTGCTCCACTAGCGATAAACCTTGAGCTCTCGTGATTGAAACCGCGGGAATATTTTGTCCGTAAGCAGCTTGGCCAAATGCGTTCGAGGTTCCGCTATTGTTGTACATAATAACGCCAACGGCCCCCTTATCAAAAACATTCTGGATTTTTTCAACAAATGTAATGTCACCGCGTTCAATTAGGGCGATTTTCCCTTTTACGGCATCCGGCACTGTACCTTTCTGTGCTAGACCAACATTAATGACTTCCGCCGTTGCCTCACCACTGTAGGAGCCTGACATGACATAAGGCCTTAAATTTTGTCCGCCAATTTCCAATAATCCACTCGCATTGTTTCTGATTACACTGTAGATTGGAAAAGGCTGCACCTCAGTCTCATAGCCATATTGCTTAAAATGGCTCTCTATGTACCGAACACCCCTTACCTCTCCTTCCGTTCCGGCCTGACGAGGCACCTCGGATAAATAGGCAATATGGTTGTACATGTTGTCAGCACTTATTTTCTTGATTATCTTGTTGTCAAACGCCGATGCTGCATTTTGATTTGGTGCACCTCCGTTCCCCTGTGCGGATACTCCTCCGGTGCTCAAAACTAATCCTGCGGCCAACAGTACAGCCATTGTCCACTTCCGGCCCATGTTATTCCCCCTTCAAAAATAGTAGGCATTTCTAGTAAATTATCACTTAGTTAGAAAATTTAGTAAACTTCAATAGAGTGACAGACTTCTACTGGATATGAGTTTTCATAGGACTACCTTCCTATAAGAATGTGAATTATATGTTTAACCATGTTAATAAACAAGGAAATAGTGAAAATAAACAGGATATAATACCTAGTGAGGCACAGGGACGGTTCCAGCGCTTCCTTCGGGTGCCGAATGAAGCAGTAGAACCGTCCCCGTGCTTCTTTCGAGAGTCGAATGATGCAGCGGAACCGTCCCCTGCTTCACAGTGCTTCAAAAACTTTTCTCTTCCTCTTGACAGACAACCCTCCCCTACAGCATAATGACATTTAAAACCTTCAGAAAATTCTAACCTTAATCGAATTTTAGATGAACTAAATATTGTAAAGCGTTGATCGGGGCCAGTAGATGGGATATGGCGAAAGAGAGTGGAGCTCAGCGGCTGAAAGGCTTCACCGCCCTCTTGAACATTGAACCTACCCCGGGAGCTGCCAGGCAAACCTGGACGCGTATCCGGCGATATCGGAGTTGAGTGAGCTTTTTTGCAAAAAGGCGGCGTAGGCGTAGCGGACGTGTTTAAAATCCTGCTAGCTGCGTTGTCCGCTTATGCCAGCAAAAAAGCGAATAAAGGTGGTACCACGGAAGATTGGCCTTTCGTCCTTTGCGGATGAAGGGCCTTTTTGCATTCAAAAACAGGAGGGGTTACTGTGAGGAAACTTTCAATTGTCGGTGCGGGATCGATGGCGGAAGCGCTGATTTCGGGGATCATTGCAAACGGCCTTATCAATAAACAGAACATCTGGGTGACGAATAGAAGTGACCGGGAGCGGCTCTCCAGCCTGCAAAAGAAATACGGCATTTGCGCGACGTACGACAAAGCAGAGCTTTTCCGGGATGCGGACGCAGTCATTTTGGCTATGAAGCCGAAAGATGCGGTTGCGGGACTGGCGAAAATTTTACCATACTTGCCTAAAAACACGCTCGTCATTTCTGTCCTGGCGGGGCTCGCCATCACGAGCATCGAAAAGATGGCCGGCCGGGAACTTGCGGTTGTCCGGGCAATGCCGAACACATCGGCGGCCATCGGCAAATCCGCCACAGGCCTCGCTTTTAATTCGCATGTCACTGATGAGCAAGCCCTTTTGGCAAAAAAGCTCTTTGAAACAGTGGGGCTCGCTGCATTCGTCGAAGAAAGCCAGCTCGACGCGGTGACCGGCCTGTCCGGCAGCGGACCTGCGTATATCTATTATCTTGTTGAAGCGATGGAAAACAGCGCCTCGGAAATCGGCCTGGAAAGCCATCTGGCAAAAGAACTCATCATCCAAACACTGCTCGGCGCCGCTGAAATGCTGCGGACATCCGACAAACCATCCCGCCAGCTCCGCCACGAAGTCACAAGCCCAGGCGGCACAACCGAAGCCGGCATCCGCATCCTCGAAAACCGCCAAGTCCAAGCCTCCCTCATCCACTGCATCAAAGAAGCCACCGCCCAATCCAAGCGGCTCGGCAGGATGCTCAGTGAGGCAGGGGACGGTTCCAGTACCTCAGTCGTCGAACTGAGGGAGCGGAGTTCTTAGTGAGGCAGGGGACGGTTCCAGCGCTTCATTCGGGTCCCGAATGAAGCAGCAGAACCGTCCCCGTGCTTCTTTCGGGAACCGAATAAACTCGGCGCAACTGCGTCCACTGTTTCATTTCACCCTGAATACGAGGTTCGGGGAGATGCCGATGATTCTGGCTGCTTGGCGTTGGGTGATGCCTTGGATGGTTTTGATTTTGCGAAGGATGTGGTCTCGTTGGGGTTTGGGGAGGCTTTTGATTTGGGGGATTTCGAGTTGTCCGATGAGTTTTTTGATTTCCTTGCTAGCCTCTTCATCTGGGATTTTCCTTCTCGTGCCGGTATCGTATTCCAGGAATTCGTCATTGTTAGGTTGATCAGTGAAAGCTTTGAAGATTTTCAGCGCCGTTTCCGGGGAACCGGGAAGCAGACCGAGAATATAGTCGCCATCCAGCCATTTCCTCATATAGTGCTCCGGGTCATAATACGCCCGGCAGCTGCTCCACTTCCATTCCTCGTTCCTGCGGACAAGTCCCGCCTTGACAGGGTTCTGGTGGATATATCGGACGACCCGCAGCAGGCTTGCAACACTTTCAACATTTTCGCTTCTAAACCGATCCTGGAAAAGATGCCCGTTGGTGCCATACTTCCCATTGTAATACTGCGCATAGCTAATCCCTAGCCGCTTCATCGTCAGCGAAATCCCTTCCTCCCCCTCTTTTAAAAGCAAATGCACATGATTCCCCATCACACACCACGCATACACATTAACCCCCGATTGCTCCTTGTATCTCCGTAAAATCCGCAAAAACTCAACCCGGTCAGCCTCATCGTGAAAAATCTCCTGCTTATTCGCACCCCTGAACATCACATGATACATACCGCTTTTACTCCGAATTCTCGCGCCACGCGCCATCATCAAGCACCTCCAATAAGACAGGTTTCACTGCCTAAATTTATTTTTTCGGGAGTGAGGCATGGGGACGGTTCCAGTGCCTCAGTCCTTTGGTATTTTGAAAGCATCGAAAAACTTAGTTTAATTGATAGGATTTGTGATAAACAAAAAACTGGAGAAGTGGAAAATAACGTAGTATCTTTTGAAAGTGATAGAAATGAAGATGTAAGCAAAACATATTAAGGTGGTTGGCTAAAAACAGTGGAATTTCGATCCTGCTGAAACAGTGGAAGCATATTGCGAGGAGGCACCAAGAGGGCTACTTCAATCATAAACCAATCCGCCAAATTTTACATCTCTATCAATAAATTCGGGTGAATAATTGCTATTTTTGTCACATTATAAATCTATAAAAGCCTCCTTCCAATGCCGCACCATTGGAAGCGTTTTGGAAGGAGGCCTTTATTATCTTGATCATTTTACAAAACAACAGCCACGGAGAAAAGAAAACTCTTTTTTAAAAAATACAAATACGAAAGCCCCACACTTTTTCTTTCGCCCCTCGATTGAAGCAGTAGAACCGTCCCTCTGCTTCTTTCGCCTCCCGAATGAAGCAGTTGAACCGTCCCCTGCTTCACCCAAGTTTTTTGTAGTGGGCGAGGGTGAGGAGGGGGAAGAAGTGGTTGTAGCTGTGGTAGTGGATGTAGAAGTCGCCGGCCATGCCTTGGCCTTTTGGGTAGCGGGTGGTCCAGTTTTGTTGGTCCAAGTTGTCAAGGAGATACTTGATGCCTGCGTGGATTTCTTTTGTTGGGCGGCCGGTGGCGGCGATGAGGGCGTCGACGGCCCAGGCGGTGTCGGTGAGGGTGCTTGCGCCTAGCGGGATATATTTCTCCGCGCTGTCGCTTCGGCATGATTCTCCCCAGCCGCCATCACTGTTCTGGATACCTTTTAGCCAGTCCACTGCCCTTTCAATCGCGTGATGCCCCGGCACTACCCCTGCTGCCCGAAGTCCGGTCACTGCCGCCCAAGTGCCGTAGATATAACAAATTCCCCACCTGCCGTACCACGAGCCGTCTTTTTCTTGGTTTTTCAAAAGCCACTCAACACCTGCCTTCACCGAGGGATGATTCCGATCAAGATTCGTTTCATTGCAAAGGAACTCCAGTGTCCGCCCCGTTAAATCAGCTGATGAAGGGTCCGCCAGCAGAAAGCTTGCTTTCTGAATCGGAAAAAGCGACAGCAGCCGGCTGTCCGTATTTTTCTCAAAAGCCGGCCACCCGCCATCTTTATTCTGCATTGAAAGGACCCATTGTGTTCCGCGCTCCCAGGCATGCTGGTAATTCGGATCCCCTTGAACACTTCCCGCAATTGCCCGTAAAGACGCCGTCGAGTCATCGACATCGGGGTGGATCGTATTGCTGTCCGCAAATCCCCACCCGCCTGGAAAAGCGTAAGGGTTATGAATCGCCCAATCGCCGTATTTGTAATGTTGATGTCCTAGTAAGTAGCGATTCGCCTTCTCCACAACTGGATCGTCAGCGCTCACCCCGGCCTCCTGAAGCGCATAGCTAATCAAGGACGTATTCCATACTGTCGCCGTCGTATATTGCATATGCGGAAAGCCATCAATTTCACACTTCATCCCCTTCAGTCCCTCGACCGCAGCCGCAATCACCGGATCCGTTTGCTTAAACCCGAGCGAAAGCAGCGCGAAAATCATCAGGAAGGTCGAACTAAAATACCCGAAAAAGGTGCCATCCGGTTCAATCCGGTCTAACATATAGTTTTTGGTCTTTTCAGTCGCCAGCTTATGAAGCTCATCCGGCAATCCCAGCAGGTTCTTGATACTTTTTGCAAAAAAGGACTCCAGCCCCCGCCACGCGCCATCATCCCTGAACCATTCAATGCCGTCTTTCTCCCTTCCCTTCAACTCCCCCGCCAGATCCGGGCTTCCTACCGCCCTCAACTGAAACTTCCTGTCCGCCAGAATCATAATCGGCGCTAAATTGGCTCTGCCAAACTCCGAAAAGCTATAAAAATTCAATGGGAAAGAGGCAGGAAGCAAAATCATCTCCAGCGGAATTGGAAAAAATGGCGGCCATTTCATCTGCCCGGTTAAGGCCAGCATAATTTTTGTAAACATATGCGCCTGTTCAATCCCGCCGCTTCTCTGAATAAACCGCCTCGCAGCCCGCAGCCGCCCATCATTTTTTTGCACAAATCCCGAAAAAAGCAATGCATAATAGGCCTCAAGCGTCGCCGTCAGATTCCCTTCCCCTTCGTCGAAAAACAGCTTCCATGCCCCATTCTTCTCCTGCCTGCTTAAAATGCGTTCGGCAAGCCCCCTGATTAAATTATCATCATCAATTTCAAGCGTCTTTAATAAAATGATCATATAACAGTCAGTCGCAATTCCCGTTTCAAAAGGAAAATCCCAAGACCCTTTCGGCGACTGGCTCTGTTTCAGCTGTTCAATCAACGTATCGATTCCGTTCTGGACATCTTCCATCCAACCGTTCCCTCCCATTCCAGCTGATACATTCGCTTTTAACATGGTATGAGCCAAGGTGATTGATGTGGCAATGAAGTATGGATATGAAAGCCCGGAACCTTTTGCAAAATGGCATTCTAAAAAAATGACTGGCGCGAACCGGAAAATGGCTTCTTTCAAATACATATTCATTTAGGCTGGTGAGAATTCGTTGAGGAGGCCGGAGACATGTTCTTGAACTTTTTTTTGCAAAAAAAGAAACCGTTGCCGGAATACCTGGCAACGATTCAGAAGGAGCTTAAGAAAAAAAACAAAACCGCCTCCCCAATTGTGCAACTGGCTGCCCATGAAGAACGGGTCGTGACTGAAATCCGCAACCGGACAAGCGGGCTGAATAAAAATAATGTCACAAGAACGCAGGCCTATCTGGACTTTTATCTTCGCTTCCCGGAAATTCACTGGGCCTTTCTGGGACACATGGTTTCCCGGAACGGCGGCTGGAATATGACCGATTTGAAGGGCGGGCTCGTCTCAAGGCTCCTTGGCAAAAAGGAGGCTTTGGCCTTTTTCACCTTTTTGGAACGGGCAAACTGGCTTATTTTTCAGGACGCCTACCCGCAATTCCTTCTTTATGAGGAAAGCCGGAATCGCGGCAAGAACCTGTTTCACCTTTTGCCCCATTTTCATGTCTCGACGTTCATGGAAACAATCTGGAACTTTTTTTGGGAGAAAAAGGACCTGTATACGTTGACGGTCGGACTGATTATCAATGAACAAACGTATTTGGAAACCCGTGTTTTGCAAAATTCCGCCTTCCAGGAAAAGGTCATCCATACGCTGCAGTTCCAGCTTCATGACCTTCTGTCCATGAACCATATTCTCTTTCCGTACGTGGAAAATGGGACGGTCCGTTTCGTGGGCCAGACGCTTCGCCATTTCGAAAGCCTCGAGACGCGGATTGTGTTCGGGAAAAGGATTTATGCACTTTTATTTGAGAATGCGGAAAGATTGAAGCGGATTAAACAGTGGGCCACCGCCACCCCGCATACCGGTTCGCGGAAAGATTATTGGCCCCATCTTTTCAATGATATTGAAGAACTGACACCCGAAATCCAGTTGATTCCCAGGATCTGGTCGTGTCAGCTGGCACCCGGAGCCGCGAAGATTTACAGCCCCAGGCTCGAGTCCGCCTGGCAAAATCAACAGCATCCGCCGGCGGAAACAGGCGATTGGTTTCATGATTGGAAAATTATTGACGCGTTAATCCCGTTAGAGGAAAAAGTGGAGGGAGACATCAAATATGACTACTGTAAAACCCTTGAAAGAATTGAACTTGCGGCGCTCGCTAAAAAAGCGGTTCTGTTCCGAAATCCGGACGATGATCCCCGCGATGATGTTCGGATCATTACTCGGCACCTATCTTGAACTCTACTTTACCGGAAAAGGCTGGTACGCCTTCCCAATCAGGCCGCTGCCCGAAATCTTCACCATCAACATTCTCTTCACCCTGGCCGGCCTTCCCATCCTAACCGCCGCCTTTCTTTGGCTATGCAAAAAACTCAATCCCTTCCAAACCATCCTCCTCATCCTCATCTCAAGCACAACCATGGCAGCCGCCGAACCCATCGCCGAAACACTCGGACTCCTCACCCACCACCCAAACTGGCACCACACCAACACCCTCATCGGCTACACCCTCTACCTTACCCTCATCCGGCTCCTATGGAAATGAGGCAGGGGACGGTTCCAGTGCTTCATTCGGGACACGAAAGAAGCAGCGGGACGGTTCCAATGCTTCATTCTAAAGGCAAGACAGAGTTACATCAATGGTGCGCGGATAAGAGAAAAGAGGCCGAGGAAAAATCAACCAAAGGTGTATCATTTCAATTATAATTGTTTTAGTAGAATTGTAGATTTTGAGGAGTAGTGTTTTGGGGTTCGGGAAACTTTGGTAACGGAGGTCTGATACATATGGTTTTTTATATTTTCTTTGTGTTGGTGGTAATTTGTATGTTGATTCAATGGGGCGTTCTCAACCTTTTATCAAAGATATTTAAAATATCCCTCAGAAAACAAAAAGCCTTCGCGCGGACGAAAGTTGGAATGGCTTTTGATTTAAGTTGGTTCGTATTTGTTATCTATATTACAGCGGTTGACCCAGTACTGCTGTTTGTGTTTCTCCTGGTGACAGGAATCGAAGCAAGACGGGGAGTGGAAGAATACCTCCACAACCGAAAAAACAAATACTACATAATCAACATTGCAAACATCGCATTCTACTTCATTGTAGGAGCCCTCTATGTCTGGTACTTCAAAAACTACGGTATATAGTGAGGCAGGGGACGGTTCTACTGCTTCATTCGGGATCCGAAAGAAGCGCTGGAACCGTCCCCGTGCATCACCCTCGCTTACCTTGTAATCAGCAATATAACGCTTTTAAAGCGGGATAGAGTTTGAGGTATTGTTTGTACTTGTTGGTGTACATTTCGGTGTGCTGGTGGTTTGGGTGGTAGTATTTGCTTTGTATCGTGTCGATGTGTTGATCAGCAAAGGTTTCGTAGTTTTCGGTCCAGCCGAGACGAATAAAAGCGGAGGCAGCTGCTCCGAGGGCTGGAAGGTATTCACTGCTAGCCGGGACCCTGATTGGTTTCCCGAGAATGTCGGCCAGTGCCTGGCACCAAGTTGAGCTTTTCGTTCCACCACCAATCAGTGTAACCGAACCTTCTTCACCCTCCCCAACAACAAAGTCGAGAGTCTGTTTAAGCGAAAAGCTTAGGCCCTCAATGACCGCTCTGAGAAAATCAGCCTTTCTTGTCAACGGCTGTATTCCCCAGAAAGCGCCATTCGCCTCTTCATCCTGGATATAGCCTCTTTCCCCGTGTAGATAAGGGAGAAACAGCAGTCCCCCCGCACCCGCTTCAGAGCTTTCCACACTTACCTCAAAATCCCGGTACGGTTCATCTGCATTTCCGATAAAGGTTTCAATCGCCCAGCGATGGATATTGCCGACATTCAATAACGGTGCAATCCGAATATATAACTCATGATCCATATGGGCGAGATTGAAAATGCCTGCCGCGTCAAAATCCAGCTTGGACGATGCAGCCGCAACCCAACCGGTCGTCCCTAGATAAATATACGAATCACCATTTCGAACTGCGGCAGCACCGAGTGTTGTCGCACCGGCGTCCCCGCTGCCGCAGAGCACAGGCGTTCCTTCCAAAAAGCCGCTTTCCAATGCAGCAGCTGCTCCAACAAAACCTGCCACTTCATCCGGAAACTTAATGGTAGGAAGCAAATCAGTGGAAACACCGAACTCGTCCAAACAGTCCAATAGCCATTCCTTCGTTTGAATGTCCATCATTCCAGTTGTGGCGCAAGTAACCGGATCGGAAACAAATTGGCCAGTAAGCCTATATATGACATAGTCCTTTGAGCTGAATAAGAAACAGGTTGTATTTGTAAAAGCATCCCTCTCCTTTTTCTTCAGCCATAGTATTTTTGCAAAAGGGGTGGATGATGCGAGCGAGTTGCCGGTACGTCTCCGGTGGGTAGGAAACGCCTCCTTCAAAAGAAGCAACTCTTCCCGTGCCCGTGTATCGGAATAAAGAATAGCGTAAACCTGATCCCTATCTTCCGAAAACCGCGTACCGCTGCTCCGATCCTTGTCCACGAAAATAAGGTCCCCGCCCTTCAACTGCTCATGCTCGGAAATCTGAGTGACCCCCTTCAGCCTGTTATCAGCTTTAATCGGGATAACATCCTCCATCTGGCCGCTGAAGGAAATCATTTTAATATCCGCTCCACCTATCTCCTTGGCTTCACGCCAATGGGCGGCAATGTCTTTCACTCCCTCCCACCAATCGTGGGGATTCTGCTCAATTTCTCCGTTTTCACCGTGATACGTCTTTAAGGGAATGACCGTTTCACCAGTAAAAGTCCCGTCTTTTGCCACGAGAACCCCTTTGATTGCTGTCGTCCCTATGTCAAATGCAGCAACGTAACTCATGAACGAATCTTCCCGGTTTCCTTCATTGATGCCAAAACCCTGATAAAAGCATTGTAGGAAGTTTGATTGTTTTTTTCTATTAACCTGACAATCTGGCTGCCCACTACCACTCCATCAAAGCCGGCGCCAAGTACCTGTCCCACATCCCTAGCGCTTTTAATTCCGAAGCCTGCCATCAAAGCCGCATCTGTTATCTTCCTCATTCGGGCACGGAAAGTCGGCAGGGACGAAAAATCCGGTATCACGGAACCGGTTTTCCCTCTGTATATCTGACAGTAAACAACTGGACATCCATCAACATACTGAGTTATTTCAGTATCTGCCATTCCATCATTGATAACCGGGATAAGCCGTCCAGGCAATTCTCTTTTCAATTCTAAGGCTTCTTGGAGAGGCAAATCCGGGATAATGAAGCAATCCGCGAGATTTTGCGCAAAGATATCCTTGTACAGCCCCGATTTGACCACATCGTTGCTGTAGCCCATAATCCAGATCGGCACCTCGACTTCCTTCCGTAAGGCGGCCAAGAAATCGAGGGTGTCTTGTTCTGTTTCAAAATCGCTGATGATCCTTCCATGGGCCCTGCTGATAACTTCCCCTTCCAAAAAAGGATTGCCACTCGGGATGCCAACCTCTATAACGTCAAGCCCTTCCCGGACAGCAGCCTTCATATACTGAATGGACTCTGTAACGCCTGGGTCTCCGGCGACAAAGTAGCCAGCCAGAAAAGTTTGTTTCTGATTTCTCACCTTTTTCAATAAATCCTCCTGCAGAGACTTCACTTCACGTCACGTCCTAACTTCTGAATAATAAGGGCAGCGATAATAATCATCCCGGTGATAACATCCTGAAGGAAGGTTGGGATTTCGAGAATCGTCAATCCATTAGCCATAATACCGATGATCGCCGCCCCGAATAACGTGCCGAGAATATTTGGGACACCGTTCTTTACGATCGTCATCCCAAGGAAAACAGCCGCATAAGCATTCAGGAAAAATCCATTCCCGCCAGTCGGATGGGCCGAACCCAATCTCGATGCGAGGAGCGCGCCTGTCAACGCAGCAAGCATACCGCACAGGGCGAAGGCAATGTTTTTAAAGCCCTTAATGTTGATACCGGAAATCATTGAAGCCTTCTCATTTCCCCCAACAGCGTAAATCCGTCTGCCAAAAGACATTTGGGACATGATGTACCAAAAAACCAACACGATGGCGAACATAATAATTGACAGCATCGGGATACCCCCGACGTTCGTTTGGCCGATAAACTTGAATGAATCAGGGATGTTTTCAAAAATGGTCGAACCACCGGTAAACCAAAAAGTGAACCCGCCAAGAATTGTCCCCATCGCGAGCGTTGTTACAAACGAAAGAACCTTGAATTTGGTCACAATTGCACCGTTCATGAAGCCAATTACAAATCCCGCGATGACCGGCACAAGCAGACAAAGCACAAGCGGGAGTCCCGAGGCCGCCATTTTTGCTGCGATGACCCCTCCAAGGCTTGCCATCGCGCCGATGGACAAATCGAACTCTTTGACTGCCATTACGAGCGTAGCCCCGACCCCGATTATGACAAGAAAGGAAATCTGGCGGGTGATATTGATCAGATTGTCGATCGTCGCGAACGAACCGGGGCTCAGAATACTGAAAATCACAATAATCGCAACCCCTGCAATAATCGTTCCGTACGAACTAATCATACTTTTATCAAAATAGAATCGTTGTTTTTCAGTTTCAAGATTTGCATTCAATTAAATACAGCCTCCTTTTGAAAGTGATAACAGATATCAAGAATTTGGCCAGGAGACAGGTCTTTATTTTGCAAATCAGCCACTGTCTTACCCTCACTAAATACTACAATCCGGTCACTTACCTCCAAAATCTCATACAGGTCGGAGGACACGAAGACAACACCCTTTCCCTGGCCTGCCTGTCCGTGCAAAAACTGATGAATTTCAGAACGCGTTTTGACATCGACCGCCTGGGTAGGCTCGTCGCATAAATATATATCTGGATTGCACAAAAGTGCCTTGGCAAAAACAACCTTTTGCTGATTGCCCCCGCTTAACTCGGAAACCGGTTGCTCTTCACTTACCGCTTTAACTGCGAAACGCTTCATTTCCTGCTGGACTTTTTCTCGTTCGAGCTTTTTTTGAACTACACCTTTTTTCGTCAATGACTGAATGACTGGCAAAGTCATATTTTCCAGCAAATTGTTTTCCATAATTAAGGCGTCTTCGTGCCTGTTTTCAGGAATCAGCACCATTCCGGAGGCAATCGACCTTGCCGGGTTCAACAAAGCAGGCGTTCCCTTCACCTTGACCGACCCGCTTTCCAAATCCCTGAAACCATAAATCGCTTCCAAGCATTCTGTCCTGCCGGCTCCTGCCAAACCGTAAATCCCAAGCACTTCACCACTGTAAACTTCGAAGGATGCACCCTTGACCATTCCGTCTCTCGTTTTTAGATTGGCCACTTCAAGCAGCTTTTCCGCTCGCTTTGAGGCTCGGACAGTTTTCTCCTTTAGGGCTACCCCTTGGCCACCGGTCATATTCTGGATCAGTTCTTCTTTCGTTACCTCATCCTTTTCGAGCGTCACCATGACCTTCCCTCCCATCAGCACTGTCACCCGGTCAGACAGCATCGTGACTTCCTCGAGCCGGTGGGAGATATAAATAATCGAAACCCCTCTGGCCTTCAATTTTTGAATAAAGCCGAAGAGCAACTCGGATTCTTTATCTGTCAACGATGCCGTAGGCTCATCAAGAATTAGCAACTTCGACTGGCTCATCATTGACCGGAGGATTTCCAGCAGCGTCCTTTCAGAAGGCGTCAGCTCTGAAACAGGCCGGTCGAGTGGAATCTTGATTCCCCATGCATCCTGCAAAAGCTCCGCATCTTCTTTAATCTTTTTCCAGTCGATACCTAGCTTCGACTTTTTCAACGGGTAATCGATGTTCAAATACAGGTTTTCGTAGCCTGTAAAATAAGGAACAAGCTGGCGGTCCTGATGAATGGCATTGATGCCAAGCGCGTGGGCGTCCCTTGGGCTTTCGATGTCCGCCTCTTTGTCTTCCCAAAAAATCTTTCCATCTGTCCTTTCATAAACGCCTGTCAAGATTTTGATCAGCGTCGACTTGCCCGCGCCGTTTTCTCCGACCAATGCATGGATCTCCCCCGGTTCAATGGCAATATTGATTGAATCGAGTGCAAGGTGGGAGCCAAACTTCTTCGAAATATTTTCAATTCTAAGTAACGTCATTCTCCACTCACCCGCTATTTTAAGGTTTTTTTTGGTCCCCACTCTACAAACTTGTTCCGGAGCGGTCCCATTAATCTTGACCCTGAAAAGTTACTATTTTTGAATTAGTTCGGCAGGAGCATACATTTCCTTGTCGTCGACTTCTTTTCCGCTAAACACTTTTTCTATTTGTTCAATGACAATTTTCGACATGCCGACAAAGTTTTGCTTAACAGTCGCGCTGATTGGCGAACCCTTTTCAATCATATCGACTGCCTGGCTATTGCCATCAATACCCGTCACAATAATCCCTTCACGATTAGCTGCCTGAATGGCTTGTGCCGCGCCAATTGCCGGCTCATCCCAGCCCGCCCATACCGCAGTGATTGAATCTTTTCCGGAATTCGAAAGAAGTAGGTTTTCCATTTGCTGCCTAGCATTTTCGATTGGCCCTGGAACCTTGATTTCTTGTTCTGTCACGACTTTGATGCCGGGGTTTTCCTTCAGCATTTTATCAAGTATTTCGGTACGTTTCAGTACCCCCGGATGCGGACGATGTGTGAACACAATTAGATTCCCTTTTCCACCCATTTGTTCAAAAAGATGCTCAGTGATCATTTTGGACATCGCTTCATTATCACTAGTAGCATTCAATGCCATCCCGTCAATATAGCTAGAGTCCGCCCCAAAAACCGGAATCTTCTTCTCATTCGCGAGCTTAATCTGCGCCTTTACCTGATTAGGGTCCGTGCTGACAATGACAATAGCGCTTACATTTGATGAAATAACATCTTCCATTCTGGAAGCCATCGCGCTAACATCACCATTAGTATCAATCACATTTGGCTTCCACCCCTTCTCCTTCGCACCTTTTTCCAACTCATCTACCATTTGCTTTGTTGTAACAGAGGACAGGAATGGAGTCAGGATGGCAACTTTCTTCGTCTCTGATTTCTTTCCTTCCGTTTCTTTTGAACAAGCGACCATTGAAACGAGCATCAACACAGCAATCATGAATGTCAGCAACTTTTTCATTTTTCATTTCCCCCGTTAATAGAATGTTATTTTCAAAACTGCTTTGGCATTTTTATTGATCCATTTTGCAAAACGGCTCTTTTGAATTTATTTCTATTTTGGTTAAACAACACTCGCTTATTAATGATTAATGTCTCTGTCCCTTTTCCACTATAGCCTTTGCGGTCTTCATATCTGTAATCAGGACATCAACCCAACCGCCGGTCAAGGCTGCATGGATGGCATCGGCTTTGGAAAGGCCTCTCGCTAAGGCAATCACCTGACCTACGCGCTTCAGCTCTATTCCGGTAATCCCAATCATTCTGTCGGATATCTGGTTTCCAACCTCTTCACCCTCTTTGTTAATAAAAGAGGTGCCAATACTGCAAACAGCTCCAACATCAATCAGCTCTGTCAAATCACGGCTATCAAGATTTGTTGATTTATAAAAGGTAGCGCTTTCGGAAACCTGCCCAATTCCTATAATGGCAAGGTTCGCCTCTTTCGACATAGTAATAACCTTTTCAATATCAGGCTCTTTGAGAAACCTCTTTTTTGTCTCCTCCGAACTGACAATCGCAGGGGCATTCAGTATTAAATTGGCCCCTTTTGCCTGCTTCGCCATAATTGAACAATTCATATTCGCGTGAGACTCGCTGACTTCTGCACCCCATCCGCCAATTAGAGGGATGAAGGTAAGATTTTTCTTCTGCGGATCCTTCAGTTCTTTTGCCAGGACATTCACTGTCTTCCCGGCCATAACGCCGACAAGTTCACCATCTATAAAAATGCTCTCCAGATGGGCCGCTGCTGCCTGGGCAATTAACACATCGGCAAGTCCGGTATCAGCATCTGCCGTATCGACGACAATTACATCCCGCAGCCCAAATAACTCCACCAATTCCCTTTCAATCTCAGACTCATCACTAAAAGGATTCCGAATCGTAATCTCAACAATCCCTTCAGCCTTTGCTTGGGAAATCAACCGGCTTACCTGCGGGCGTGAAATCCCATATTTCTTCGCAATGTCCTGTTGATTCAACCCCTCATGAAAATACAATTGGCAAACCTTTACCAACAAGCGCAGTTTCTCCTTTTCCAATAAACACCCCTCCCATTGCTAGAACGCAGCAATATGTAAATGAAGTACATCTTAGTGTGCTTTAAAATTATATTAAATCTTTTGTACATTTGTTCAGTGCTGAAATATTGTTCAATTACACCATAAGAATAAACCTCCTGTCAACCTCCCGTCAACAAAAATTTTCATTAAACGAAGCGCTGGAACCCTCCCCGTGCATCATTTTAAAGGATTTTCCCTATACAACAGCGAAGTTATGGTAAGAATGTATTTTGAAGGAGGAAGAAGAATGTATCATACTCTTGATGAATTTTTGCAGACATGGAAACACGAGTCCGAGGGGACGCAAAGAATTATGGACGCGCTCACCGATGATTCGCTGAAACAGGAGGTCGCAAAGGACCACCGCACACTTGGACAATTGGCTTGGCATATTGTCACATCGCTCCACGAAATGTTGTCGCGCACCGGACTTAGATTTGAAGCCGCGCAACACGAAAGCCAACAACCATCCTCGGCAAAAGAAATCGCTGAAAGCTACCGGCAGGCGAGTAGCTCGATGGTTGCGGCCATCAAGGAACAGTGGACTGATGAAACTCTAAAAGAAGTCCATGACATGTATGGCCAGCAGTGGCCAAACTACGTCACCCTTTCCATCATCGTTGACCACCAAATCCACCACCGTGGGCAAATGACCATCCTCATGCGCCAGGCCGGCCTGAGAGTTCCTGGTATGTACGGGCCGTCGCGCGAAGAATGGCAGGACGCAGGAATGGAACCGCCTGCGCTATAAAAACGAGGTGTGGCTTAGGATCCCACAAGTCTACTCACAAAAAGAACCTGCCAGCCGACATGGCTAGGCAGGTTCTTTCTAATTCCAAAAAAAATTGAAACCCTTTTCTCAAAAATACCGTCTAATATTGTAAATACCTGCCAGGAGGCGAGTGGAATGTCGAAAAACAACCCAAACAGGCGGTCCACCGCCGCAAAAGCCCTATACATCATCAACATCACCCTGCTCCTCGTCTTCGGACTCATCCTCTGGCTCCTCCACAAACACCCCCAAATCATGAAACCCTTCTCAAAATTTTTCTAGGTTGGTGAAGCATAGGGACGGTTCCACTGCTTCATTCGGGTCTCGAAAGAAGCATGGGGACGGTTCTACTGCTTCATTCGATATACGAAATACCGGCGAGGGTAGACAGAAAAGCCCTAATACCTAATTGAACTGCGTAAATCAACCTAGCCCCACAAAAAAGAAAAACCCGGGAGTGTCAATCACTCTCCAGGTACCTTTTCACCATCTTGCCCATAGTCTTCCAAGAGCTCTTGAATGATTTCCATATCGCCCTCGTATTTAACATCATTGTCGTAAATACTCTCATAAACCACTGTCCGCGAGCCGGTATCCGCCTCAAGCTTTACTTCCAGCTTCAACTCCGTCCCGCTCAGACTATCCTCATCGCCTACCACCGGCTCCTTAGGCGAAATTTCCTTCTCCGAAAAACGGATTGCCGGCCTCCCTTCAGATTCCTTCACAATCGAAACAAACTCCGGCAGCGAAACATTTTCCTTCACACCCATCACCTCTTCTAATCGTTTCCCCTGTTAGCATTAAATTAAAACGCCCGTTTTATGCTCTTACTGGAAAAACCTTTAGAATCACCGAATGATTTTCTGCTAAAGAATGAAGCAGGGGACGGTTCCACTGCTTCATTCGACACCCGAAAGAAGCGCTAGAACCGTCCCCATGCCTCACTAACTAAAAAGAGCAACGAATCATACCGTCGCCAGGATAATCCGTTGCTCCACCTCGCCATTACCCTTCATACACCTCAATCGGCAGTCCATCCGGGTCCTTGAAAAACGTATACATCTTCCCGGTTAAAGGATCAACCCGGACTGGCTCTATCGCAACCCCATGCCCTTTCAAATGAGCGACAGTCTCTTCCATGTTTTCTACCTCGAAGGCCAAGTGGCGAAGCCCGACCGCCTCGGGATAGTTCGGCCGCTCCGCAGGTTCCGGAAACGAGAACAGCTCAATTTGATACTCGCCGTTCACCGACAAATCCAACTTGTACGAATCCCGCTCCTCGCGATAAACCTCCCGCACCGGCGAAAGCCCCAGCACCCTCACATAAAAATCCTTCGACCGCTCATAATCCGACGCGATCACCGCCACATGGTGAATCCTTTTCAACAACAAAACCCTCACCCGCTCCGCAAAAAAATACTCAATCCAAGCCATCATACACAAAAACAGCCGATTGAACAATGAAGCACGAGTGAGGCACGGGGACGGTTCTACTGCTTCTTTCGATACCCGAATGAAGCGCTGGAACCGTCCCCTGCCTCACCGCATTCGAACGCCTGTCAAAAAGGTGAGGAAGACGTGGGTTCCTGTTTTTACGGTGGGTTGGGCTTGGGTGTCACGCATTGGGTCGAGGCAGACGATGTCCATTGCTTTGACCATTGGATGCTTGCCGGCTGTAAGCACTCCGCCGAGAAGCTCCTCGGTGGTCATCCCGCCTGGCGTTGAGGCCGGCACCCCCGGAGCGTAGGCGATATCGAGGACGTCCATGTCAACGGTCATGTAAATGACATCCACCTTCGCCGCCAACTCTTCCAGACACTGGTCAACCGTTTCGGCGACACCCTTTTTCCTCACCTGGCGAAGCGTCCGGTAGTTGACGCCCTGCTCGTCCGCGTATTCCTTCAAATCCTTCGTGTTAAAAAAACCATGCAGCCCGAGGTTGTACATATCGCTTCCCTTAACAACACCGCTTTCAATGAGGTTCCTCATCGGCGTTCCATTCGACGGCCCGTTATCCTCCATGCTCCTCAGGTCAAAATGGGTATCGAATTGGAGAATGCCAATCCGCTTTTCAGGGCTGGCCCTATGCATCCCCTTGACCATCATTGCTGTAATTGAATGGTCGCCGCCAATTGCGCAAACAATCGATTTCGCAAACTGCCTATGCAGCGCGTAAGCAGCCTCACGAATATGTTCATGGCATTTGGCAATGTCCGTCACATGCATCGGCACATCCCCGGCATCCAGCACCTTCAGCCCGGCGAGATCAACCTCTTCGTCAAGGTTATAGGTGGCAAAACTTTTCCACGAACGCCGGAAGGCCTCCGGAAACTCGGAAGCTCCGGAAGCGCTAATCGAGGAACGCGATAACGGGACCCCCGCCAAAACAACATCCGCATCGAGGCTCGCCCCCTTCGAGAAATCGGCGATCGGCTGAATCCATTCGTGGACCTTCATCACCGACCCGTCCTCAGCCCTGATCCATGAAAAGCTTGGCGGCACCAGTTTAGGATAAAGGAAATTCTTCAATCCTATTCCCCCTTTTGCAAAAATCGTTTATATAGAGCCTTCCTTGGTAAGCCCGTTCTTTGTCCGAACCCAAAAGGTATTCGGACTCTCTAAGCCTTAAAAGCTCATTCTCTGTCCGAATCCAATACGTATTCGGACTCTCCAAGCCTTATAAACTCATTCTCTGTCCGAATCCAACAAGTATTCGGACTCTCCAAGCCTTAAAAGCCCATTCTCTGTCCGAATCCAACAGGTTTTCGGACTCTCTAAGCCTTAAATGCCCATTCTCTGTCCGAATCCAACAGGTTTTCGGACTCTCTAAGCCTTATAAACTCATTCTCTGTCCGAATCCAACAGGTATTCGGGCTCTCTAAGCCTTATAAGCGCATTCTCTGTCCGTATCCCGCAGTCTATCAAACACCGCAAGCCCCTAAAGCATTTTTTTGCCAAGATTCAACGGTTTGGTATCCATCTGAGAACCTTTTTCGTGCCCATTTTACGATTTGATACAAAGTCGGCCACAAATGAAGCTGGTTTACCAACCCAATACCCCAGTCATCTACTCCCTCTGGCCAACCCCGGCCCCGGTCAAATCAACCCGCTCAACCAAATTCCTGCCGCTGACAACGACCCGGCCAGCTTTCACAACGGTATTCACGTGATTAACCCCGTACGAGTATTGAAGCTTCATATAATTCGGCACATCAAAAATGGTGACGTCCGCCCTTTTGCCAACCTCCAGGCTTCCAACAACATCCGCCCGATTAATCGCATGGGCCGCGTTAATGGTCGCCGCGCATAAAACCTCCGCCGGCGTCATCCCCATCATCAGGCAGCCAAGATTCATCACAAAAGGCAGTGACACGGTCGGCGATGAGCCCGGATTGCAGTCGGTGGAGAGCGCAACCGGCACCCCAGCATCAATCATTTTCCTGGCATTCGCGAACTCCGCCCTCAGGAAATAGGCCGTTCCGGGTAGCAGAACCCCGACTACGCCAGCCGCTGCCATCGCCTCAATCCCTTTGCCGGTTGCTTTTAAAAGATGGTCCGCTGAAATCGCGCCCACCTCGGCCGCAAGCTCGGCTCCTTCATACGGCTCGATTTCATCCGCATGAATTTTAGGCTTCAGTCCGAATTCAATCCCTGCCTTCAGAATTTTTCGCGACTGTTCAGGGGTAAACACGCCTTTTTCGCAAAAAACATCATTGAACTCGGCGAGTCCCAGCTCCGCCACCTTTGGCAGCAACCCGATGACATAGTCAACAAACTCATCCGGTCGATCCTTATACTCCTTCGGCACCGCGTGCGCGCCCATGAAGGTTGAAACGATGTCCATAGGATGAACCTCATTCAGCTTTTTTGCGACTTCTAGCTGCTTCCGCTCGGTTTCCCACTCCATCCCGTAGCCGCTTTTTGCCTCGACGGTCGTTACGCCGTGCAAAAGTAACTGATCCAAACGGCTTGCGCTTTCTTCAAACAACTGCTCAAACGAGGCCGCTTTTGTCCTCGCCGTCGTCGCGTGAATCCCGCCGCCCGCGTTCATGATTTCCATATACGTCGCGCCCTGCAGCCGCATATTGAACTCATCTTCCCGGCTTCCTGCGAAAACTAGATGCGTGTGAGGATCGACGAGCCCCGGCGTGACAAGCTTCCCACTTACATCGACGACCTCCGCTTCCCCAAGCCGGCCGGCATAGGCTGCACAAATCTCCTCATCCGTCCCGACTGCTTGAATCACACCATCCTCAATCCAAACGCTCCCGTTTTCAATCAATCCGAGGTCAGACATCTGCTCTTTTGTGCGCGGACCGTCCGCACTTCCTTTCAGCGTCACCAACTGTGACGCATTCCGTATCAATAGAGGCCTAGTCAATTCTGCCTCCCCCTTTCTTTGCAAAAACACAACCCTCTGCGCCCGAAGCCGTGGTTTTTCCCCGTTTCGGGCGTAGAGGTCGATTCTCTGTTACTGTTCGTGCTACCTTTTCACCGATTCGGGCTTAGAGAACGCTGCTCTATGACCGTTTGAGCGATTTTTTCGTTGCCTCGGTCGTTGATAAAGTTCCTCTTAGACCCTACCAGCAATTTTTCATCGCTCCGGTCGTTGAGATGCCTCCTATTCGACCGCACCAACAATTTTCGGCGGCTACGGTCGTTGAGACCGATTCTATTCGACCGTACCAACCAATTTTCCGCAACTATAGTCGTTGAGATGGCTCTATTCGACCGCACCAACGTTTTTTCAACGCTACGGTCGTTGAGACTAGCTCAGTTCCGTCCGAACGCCCGTCTTTTCGCTGCCCGATGTCTCGCACGCCTTCCGACCGCTAGAATGGTTCCTAAAGCAACTACAAATACCGAAAGAGCCCCACGTACTCAGCAGTACTTTTGCCAGCATAAAAAATCTCGAGTCGAAAAGCCTTTACTCCTCCCCGAGCATTGGCATGTTGATGCCTTTTTCGCGGGCTGTTTTGATTGCGAGGTCGTAGCCTGCGTCGGCGTGGCGGACGACGCCCATTCCCGGGTCGGTTGTCAGCACCCTCTCCAAGCGAGCTTCGGCTTCCTTCTTCCCATCCGCAACGATGACCATCCCGGCATGGAGCGAGTAGCCCATTCCGACGCCGCCGCCATGATGGACGGATACCCAGCTCGCGCCGCCTACCGCATTGATCAGCGCATTCAGGATCGGCCAGTCGGCAACCGCGTCACTGCCATCCTTCATCGATTCGGTTTCCCTGTTCGGGGAAGCGACGGAGCCTGCATCCAAATGGTCGCGCCCAATCACAATCGGTGCTTCGAGTTCACCGGAGGCAACCATGTCGTTAATGATTTTGCCAAAACGGGCCCGATCCCCGTAGCCAAGCCAGCAAATCCTTGATGGCAGGCCTTGGAAGCTGATTTTTTCGCGGGCCATGCGAATCCACTTGCAAAGCGGCTCGTTATCTTTGAATTCCTTCAGCAATACTTCATCGATTTTGTAAATATCGTCGGGGTTTCCGGATAGCGCCGCCCAGCGGAACGGCCCTTTTCCTTCGCAAAACTGCGGCCGGATGTACGCTGGAACGAATCCAGGGAAATCAAACGCGTTTTCGACGCCCTCATCCTTGGCAACCTGGCGGATATTGTTTCCGTAATCGAACGTGATGGCGCCCTTTTTTTGCAGTTCAAGCATGGAACGGACGTGGCTTGCGATGCTTTCTTTTGAAAGCTTCACATATTGTTTCGCGTCTTCGCTGCGAAGCTTTGCCGCTTCATCGAGCGAATACCCTGCAGGAATATAGCCATTTAGCGGATCGTGTGCGGACGTCTGGTCGGTCAGCACCTCCGGGATGAAGCCTTTTTCAATCATGCGCGGGAGGACTTCGGCCGCATTCCCCAGCAGCCCGATCGACAGCGCCCGGCCTTCCTTTTTCGCTTCCCGCGCAAGGCGGATCGCTTCATCGAGGCTGTCCGTTTTCACATCGAGGTAGGCTGTTTCGATCCGGCGGTCAATCCGCGTTTCATCGACCTCAATCGCGAGGCAGACCCCCTCATTCATCGTAACGGCGAGCGGCTGCGCCCCGCCCATGCCTCCAAGCCCGGCGGTCAGCGTAATCGTATGCTTAAGGGTGCCGCCATAATGCTGGCGGGCGAGCTCGGCGAACGTTTCATACGTTCCCTGGACAATCCCCTGGCTGCCGATGTAAATCCAGCTGCCGGCCGTCATTTGCCCGTACATCATCAAGCCTTTTTTATCGAGCTCATGGAAATGGTCCCAATTCGCCCAGGCAGGCACGAGATTTGAGTTGGCGAGCAAAACCCTCGGCGCATTTTCGTGCGACTTAAACACGGCGACCGGTTTTCCGGACTGGACGAGCAGCGTCTCATCGGATTCAAGTTTTTTCAGCGTCTCCACAATTGCCTGGAAGCTTTCCCAATTCCTTGCTGCCTTGCCGATCCCGCCGTACACAACGAGTTCCTCCGGCTTTTCGGCGACCTCCTCATCGAGGTTATTCATCAGCATCCTTAATGCGGCCTCCTGCACCCAACCCTTCGTCTGCAGCTCCGTCCCCCGGTAACGTTTAATCAATTCCTTCTTCTCAGCAATCATCTTCAGCACCCTTTCTTCCTTAAGGTAGAGTGAAGCAGTGGAACCGTCCCCGTGCCTCACTGACTTTACTGAATATAGTGTAAATTAAAAGCGCTTTCATTTATAGGTAGTATATTTACGATTAAGGATGATTATTTCGGCAAAAAGAATTGGATTTTTCTATATTTGGAGATGTAAGGATAATTACTTTCGATTCGGATAATTATTTATGTTTTGATGCGTGTCTAGCGAACAAGACAATAAAACATTTAGTTTAGGCAAAACTTTATTCTAATCCCTTTGAGCGCATTGGAGACTTTATGAGCAGAAAGTCTCTGTAAGTTCGCCAACATGGCTACATGGCGACCCTCGAGATAAAACTTCCGACCGCAAACCTCGTCCAGCGACGCGACTTGTCCGTTACCACATCAAACGCCTCAACCGCCCTCCGCTTCAATCTTCCTTCCCCAACTTAGCCCGGTATTCCCTTGGAGAAAGCCCAGTCAACTTTTTGAAGTTCCTGGCAAAATAGTTCGCATTACGGAATCCTACTTCAGAGGCAATTTCTTTGATGGATAGCTGTGATTTTGCCAAAAGGACTTTCGCTTCCTTGACCCTCACTTCTGTCAAAAGCTGGCGGAAGGTCATGCTAAGTTTCTTCATTAATAAATGGCTGTAATAGGCGTAGCTCATCCCAATCGCCTGCGTGACCTTTTGCAGTGTCAAATCGGGATCGGCATAATGCTCCTCGATATACTGAATTCCCCGTTCGATGACATCTTTTTTTGATAGAGCTTCTGCCTGGGACGCACGTTCGACCAATTCATATAAAAACAGGAGGAAATTCTGGACGATCCGGTACAGCACCGGGTGATATAAAATGTCCGAAAACACGTTCATATACAGCTCTTCGAGGCCGGGGCCGTCAAGTTGGTACGTCTTCATGAACCGCCTCGCCTGCGCAAGGATGCTCGTCAGCCGGGTCCGGAGCATCTCGGGATTCGGAAATGGCGGTTCCATATGTAAAAATTCTTCGTGCAGCCACCGCTTTATTTTTTCGCGGTCAAAATGGTTCAGCATGTCGATCCATTCCCGCTGCTGCTTCGGGGTCAGGAAAGGGTCGAACGCGCGCCAGCTTCCATCATGCGCATCCTCTGTAATGACTTGATGGTAGCCAATAAAAAATGTGACCTCCAGCAGTCGCCTCCCTGTTTGGTACATGTCATGCAAGCTCGCCTTACCGGTATCACGTGGAAGCACCACCGCCGCCAAAGGCTCTGCGTGGCCACTTTCCCAATCCCGGATCAGCTTTCTCGCTTCTTCCTCCAGTGCGCCGGAAGGAGTTTCCAATACGCACACAACCAGATTGGATAAAGGGAATATAGAGGAAACTTCAAGGAAAGAATGGTGTTGTAAAAAAGAAACAAGCTCCTGGATTTTCCGCTGATCCTCTGTCTGCAGCAAAATCACCCCGGTACTGTCACCCACCATCTCTTCCTCTAAAAACAACGACCTGTATGTAAAGCCCTGCTCAACTAACAGCGGCGATCCAGCCTCGGCCGGGTTTTGCACGATTAGCGAAATTGCCTTCTGCATCGCAACTTTCACCTTCGCCGGCTCAAGCGGCTTCACTAGCAAATCAACGCATTGCAGCTCAATCGCCTGCCTCGCCTTCGCAAATGTCGCCTCCACAGTCACTGCAATCACCTTTTTGCAAAAGCTCTTACTATATCGGAGAACCTGCGGCCAACTCTCAGCAGGAATCATATCCAACTCAAGTAACAGAATATCCGGCACTTCCCGTTCCAACAGCGAAAGCGTCTCTTTTAAACTTCCCGCCCCCGCCACCTCATTGACAGGCAACGAATACGTCTTCATCAGCCATTCAATCCCGGCCCGCTCATTCTGATCGCGCTCAGCCAGCAAAACCTTCACCCGTAACCCCTCCCCAACAGCACCTCAAGCCGGCTTCCCATGTTCCCGCCCAACAATCTACTCTATAAATCTACTTTACCACAACGGGCATCACTCTCCCAAAATGAAGCAGGGGACGGTTCCAGTGCTTCATTCGGGATCCGAAAGAAGCAATGGAACCGTCCCCGTGCCTCACTCAACGATGACTTCGGTCTTTAAAAATTCCCAATTCTGCGGTGCTGGCAAGCCGATTTGCCAGTAGGTTGTTCCAGCAAGGTTGTTCCGATCTAGAAGCTGATATTTTTCAATAAAACTACGAATATCTTCGTACCAGACAATGTGCTCTTCCGCACCGGTCCAATACCGATACCACGGTGATTTTGCGATATTGTCGTATTGAATCGATGACCCCTTTGAAATGGCCTGATTTTGAGCAGCAAGGACAGATAATCCTTTGGTCGCATTTGTGGTGACAACCTTGTCATAGCCATATAACGGCATCGCCATCATCAGCTTCCGCGGATTCACTAGCGTTCGCGCATAAGTAATGACCTGCTCTATCCACCAGATTGGAGAAACCGGATCAGGCGGGCCACCCGGATAGCCATAATCAATCGTCATCACCGCCATCAAATCAGCCGTGTTTCCAATCGATGCATAATCATAAGCCCCCACAATCCGGTTCGTGGGCAAATCTGCTGTTTTCGCATGGACATTCACATTTAAAATAAGCGTTCCTAATTGCTGTTTCAACACCTGCAAAAACAAATTAAAATCTCTTCGCCTTGCCGGGGGAATAAACTCCAGGTCAAGACTGACACCCCCGAACCCTCTGCTGACCGTCAGATTGACTAAACTCGTCACTAAATTTTGCCGAAAGGTGGGGTTTTCAAGAACCTGACCCGCGAGCTCCGCACTGAACCCGCTTGAAGTAAAATTCCGGATCATCAGGAGCGGGACAATGTTCAATTGCCTGCACCGGGTGATAATCGCGGCGTCATCCATCTGTGCAAAAGCAAAACCTTGTGCCGTAAACGAGTAGTTCACAACCGCCACATAGGTTAGCTGATTGGCGAGCGAATCAATCGTCATCAGGTCCGCCGCAGTTCCAGTCGGAACAAAAAACCCAAGTGTTTGGATGGTCATTTTAGTCGGAGAGGGGACCGCAAGAACCTGACCGATTCGAAGCTGATCTATGTTAAGCCCTGGATTGGCAGCAGCGATCAAAGGAATCGTAGAGGAAAACCGTTGCGCGATTTTCCAAAGCACATCCCCCGCTTTCACTCGATAAGACCGAGTGGGCAGCGATGGATCCGGAATATAAAGAGCCAGTCCTGGAACGATCTCCGTAGTAGAAACCAGCCCATTTACAGTCACAAGTGTCCCAAGCGAAACATTGTATCTCTTCGAAATCGACCACAAATTCTCCCCTGCCGCCACAACGTGAACCGCCATCCCCTCACCCCCTTCTTACATCCTATGAACGAAGAGGCCCGGACTTGTATTCATTTCGAACTTTAAGAAAAGGGAAAGCAGAGGGACGGTTTATTCGGCCATTTGCAAAATCTTGTATCATCTATCATTTTTCGGAAATTGTCAAACAAAAAGGGTGGAAATATAGTACAATAGGGAAAGATACCCATGCTGTTTTATGCTTAATGTTGGTGGATTTTGGAAAACAATAGAGAAGAAACTCTAATTTTCAGAATATAGGTGAATGAGATGAAAGTATTGGATGGACAGGGTCTAATTATCGCAGACAACAAGAATAGTAAACCTCTGTATTTTGCCATTAAGCAAACTGTTGATCGTTTCGTTAGTCTTTGTTCGTTAATCATCCTTTTTCCATTGTTGTCGGTTGTTGCAATCCTCATTAAACTCGATTCCCGCGGTCCGATTTTTTATAAACAGGAGCGGCTTGGACTGAATGGAAAATCATTCCTCATCTTGAAGTTCAGAACGATGTACAACAATGCGGAAAAGCATGGACCTCAATTGGCTCATCAAAATGATCCGAGAATTACGAGAGTTGGCTACTTTTTACGTAAATACAGGATTGATGAAATCCCTCAATTTATTAATATATTGCGAGGCGAAATGTCGATGATTGGTCCGCGTCCGGAGAGGCCCGTCTTTATCGAACGTTTTGAAAAAGATATTCCTCATTTTCGTAAGCGCCTTCAAGTGAGGCCCGGCATTACCGGATGGGCGCAAACGCATGGCGGCTATGAAATTCATCCGAAGGAAAAGTTGGAATTGGATTTATACTATATTCATCATTTTTCTTTTTTGCTAGATTTGAAAATTATTATGAAATCCATTCCCGTAATCTTATTCGCCAAGGGATGGAGATAGGCGTGAAACGGATTCTATTTTACGAAAGCCGTCCAGAATGGGGCGGGGCCCAAAAGTGCGAGCTTGAACTCTTAACTGCGCTTGAAAGCGATTCAGTAGAAACGTATTTTGTCACCTCAACAATGGGGCCTATGAACAGCCGTGTCAACGCTGCGGGCAAGCAAGTTACCGTTATTCCGGTCCATCCGAATGTGGACCAAATTCGAAAAGGGCAAGTTAAAACGGGCCTATTCTTTTTGCTAGTTCAAGTGTTTTATATTGTTCCACACTTCTGGAAAGTGATGGCCTTTATCCGGAAAAACCAGATCAACCTTGTCTATACGAGCCAATTCCGCTCCCAGTTACTGATTGGCTGGCTGGCAAAATTACTTGGGCTAAAAGTGGTCTGGCATATTCACGGCGAGGAACAGCTGAATAATCTTTTAGGAAAAATAAGTGCAGCATCTGCTGACAAAATCATCGTCGTTTCCCAAACACTGGCAGACCGTTACAAGGAACTCTTTCCAAAACAAAAGTCGAAGTTCGTTGTCGTAAAAAACGGGGTTGACGACATGACATTCGCTCCCAAAAAGGAGCTGCCGGTTTTCACTATTTCCACGGTTGGTACAATTATAGAAGGTAAACGCCAGGACCTCGCTATATACGCTGTGGCGGAACTCGCAAAAAAGGGGCACCACGTTCAGCTTAATATCATTGGAGAGAAACCTCCATGGCACCCGGATGAGTATAAGAACTCTTTGTTGGAGCTAGCAGCCCAATTGAATCTCACAAATTCTGTTAACTTTCTGGGCTGGGTTGAAAATCCTTCTGACATACTCCACCAATCTCATGTGTTCATTTTGCCATCAGACACAGAAGGCATGCCGCTCTCCATTATCGAAGCGATGGCCTTGGGTTTGCCGTGCATTTCGACGAATGTAGGCGGAGTCCCGGAATTGATCGAGGATGGAAAAACAGGGTTCCTCATCAAACCTGGGCATGCTGAGGAACTGGCTGATAAACTCATGCTGCTTCTTGAACAGCGGGCTCTATGTGAACGGATGGGGCAACAGGCCCGGGAAAGGTACGAATCCCAATTTACTAAAAACATGTTTGTTAAAGGAGTTGCAGGTGTGGTCGACACCGTTTCCCCATGAAAATCCTTTATGTCATCACAGGTGCGGATATCGGCGGCGCCCAGAAACATTTACTCTACCTATCGGATTGCTTTAAGAAAAAGGGCCATGAGGTTCACGTCGTTCTCGGAGAGGATGGTCCCCTCCAACATGAGCTTTTGAAGCAGAACATCGACGTCACGATCATTCCGATTCCAAGGACAATCGTGTTACGGCAGGATTTCAAGGCGTTAAAAAAGCTATTTCTATTCATCAAAAATGGAAAGTATGACATTGTTCACTCACACAGTTCAAAAGCGGGCATCATTGCCAGGCTGGCTGGTTTTTTAAATAGAATCGATAAAAATATCTTTACTGCACATGGCTTCGTCTTCACAGACCCAACCTTATCAGCAAAAAAGCGTACAATGTATCTATGGCTTGAGAAACTGTTCAGCTATTTTTCAACCGATATTATCACGGTCTCAGCCTTTGATTACCACCAAGGAAAAGCGAACGGAATCAACGGCAGGAAAATGTCGATCATCCATAATGGCATCCCAGAAAAGGCAATTATCTCCAGCCCTGTTTTGACTCAAAAGCAACAGCGGCTTCGCCAACGGGATAAAAAGGTCATTGGCTTTGTCGGCCGTTTTGCCTCTGAAAAGAATTTGGATATGCTTCTTCGAGTCGCTGCCCGTTTCACCGGGCAAAATGTGGCGTTTTGGCTGATTGGCGATGGTCCCTTGTACGGCCATTACCAAAACGTAATCACAAGGCGCAACCTTGAAGAGATCGTTTTGCTAAAAGGGCATCAGGACAATGTCCTCGGCTGGATGGACAACATGGATGCAATGATTATTACTTCCCATAAAGAAGGGCTTCCGTTTGTTTTACTCGAAGCGTGCGGACGAGGGCTTCCCGTCATCAGTACCGATGTCGGAGGGGTAAAGGAAGTGGTCGACCCTGATGGCAAAAAAGAAATCCTAGTCGCAATCAACGATGATGAGGCTATGTACGAAAAACTTCACTCCTTACTTGTAAATGATTCATACCGCGAAGAATTGGGAAGATATTTTTTAAAGGTAGTGGGCAGGTTTACGGTTGAGCAGATGTGCCGGGAAACGAATGAAATCTATTTAGCGCATAGAAAGGGACTACGGCACCATGTCAGCACACATCAAAAGCAATCGAATTAGCCGCGATACCATTATTTATATCCCTGTATTTCTGGCTCCTGCTATCATTAATATTATTCTTTTAATGATTTTCACTAGATTTTTTTCTCCAAAAGAATATGGAACCTATACCATTGTCGTCAACACAACGATTATCCTTTCATCCGTGCTTGCCCAATGGATTGTCCTATCGGTGCAGAGATTCAGGCCGGAGTACAGTCACAATGGGACCATCAGGGAGTTTAATCGCAATTTGAACCGACTGCTGCTTTTTATTTCAATGGGCTTTCTGGCGGCGGCTGTCATTTTTTATCCATTCCTGCCCTCAGGATTAGTATCATACCGGGATTACTATTGGTCTTCTGTCCTCCTAATTATTAGCACCATTTATTTTACAGTTTTAGGTGGAGTTTATCAGGTTGATTTACAATCGAAGCAATTTCGCAATCTGAATGTGATACAATCCATAATGAAATTAGTCATTATTCTTATTTTTGTCATGGCGATTTACTATTCGCCTGTTTCGTTTATTTGGGGAACCTTGGCTGCTCAAGCCCTCGTGACGATTCCGATGCTGCGGTACGCCGAAACAGGCAAAATGTTCCGTTCGATGAAGGCGGCGAAGGATTCATTTTTTGGATTCGGTAAGAAATTCTGGCGGTACGGATTTCCGTTAATTGGATGGTATATCGGAACAACGGTAATGAACCTGACGGACCGGTTCATGATTGAATATTTTCGTTCCTCCCATGAAGTCGGAATTTATTCCGCCAATTTCACGATTGCCGTCCAGGCCATCGCCCTAATTTGTAATCCTTTATTCTTTGCGATTCAACCAATCATGATGAACGAAATCCAGCAGCACAGTGAGCAAGAGCATATCGAACGCAGGATTTCGAACTTTACTCACCTGTTTATCATCATCGCGATGCCTTTTGGCGTTTATTTTTCAATCTACCGCCATGAAATAAGTGAACTTTTATTGGGCAATCAATTTACATCTGGAGCCATCATCATACCAATCTTAATCATCGGTTTTTTTGCTTGGAATATCGGTTTATATGGCCAGCTTGCCTATCAAATTGCAAAAAGAACAAAGGAAATGTTTTATTTTGTTTTCATCGCTGCCCTAACGAATTTTACCCTTAACCTTTATTTCATCCCGAAATGGGGTTTTATTGGCGCTGCAATCTCTACGACAATCGGATTCTTTGTTTATAGTGGTTTGCTCGCGGCTTTTGCGCATCGGTTTATCAAATGGAAGATTCCATGGATGGCTTTTTCAAAAGTATTCCTGCTCGTGCTGGTTGTGGGCTTCCCTTTTTTCCTGGCAAAAGCCCTCTATCAAGTGAACGTATCTCCGTTGCTCAAAATGATCTCTGGATTGCCTTTTTTCCTTATTTACGCAGGGGCAGTGTTTATCCTTTGGAAAAATGCTATAAGAGAAATAATTTCGTCATCGTAGGAGTAGACATATGGCCATCAAGCAAACGTATATGACAGCTTCAATATTGTTCGTTTTCTTCTGCACCTTTGGGATTATGAATACCGCTATTAAACCCTTCGACCTTTTTTTCGTCATCGTTGCAGGGCTGTTTTTTATAGCAAAAAAACAAAATATAGAAGCGCTAAGAGATATTCGCTTTATTAATTATGCCTTGCTGGTATTTATCAGCGTTTCCTTGCTGTCTGTGCTCAGCAGTCATACACTTAACCAAGGTTTCAGCTATTTTATCCATACTCTTTTCATGATTGCGATCTACTATTTTCTGTCCATCACGATTCGATCGAAAAAGGAGTTCAAGGCTATTCTTTGGGGCTATATTTGTACCGTTCTAATTTCTTCTTTGGCAGTGATCTTGCAAAAAATCGGAGTGATTGATGACATCGGAACGTGGTTTCAAGGCGTCCGGGCACAAGGGTTTTTTATGGATCCAAATGACTTTTCTCCATTTTTAATCCTTGCCATCATTCTGCTCATTGAAAAAGCCTTTTCCTATCAATATTTCTCGTTAAAATATATGTTTTTTTGCGCTTTGGCCGGAATGGTCACCTTTGTGTTATTAGCCGGCATGTCACGGGCTGCCATTCTGAATTTATTCATCGTCTTTGTCATTTATCTCTTTTATACTCTTTTTTATAAAAAGAAGGTTGCTCAAGTAGTCATGCTGGCAGGATTGCTTGGGGCGGGATCTTTCATGATAATGACCATGGCCGGCGATTCCATCATTCATTATCTTTCGGTCCGCTTTGCAAGCTCTTCACTTGTCCTGCAATCCTATGATTGGGATCGATTCTTTTTCCAGCAGCAGGGGATTCTCTTAGGATCAACCAATCTATTTGGAATCGGCCCCGGCCAGTTTGAGTTACAATTCAGCTATGCGACACACAATTTATTTGTTCGAATTATCGCTGAAAATGGCTGGATTTCCTTCCTGTCCTTTTCGGCAATCGTCTTGTATATCTTATTCTTACTAGTGCACTATCGAAAACAGGAAGTCTGGAATCTGCCCGTTTATATATTCCTGGCTGTCTATATCGGGGTCATCGTCAACAGCTTCTTTTTAGATACGCTGCACTGGAGATACCTCTGGTTCATCATGGGGCTTTGTACCATCATCATTAACCAAGCAGCAAAAATAAAAAAGGGGAAGCAATCTCACTCGTTGGTGTGATGGCTTTCCCTTTTTCTGTTTTTGTTTAGTTTTTCTGTGTTTCCATCTCAAAAATCTTCATATCCTTAATCCAAACTTCACTAACTTCACCGCGTAGATCCATGCCCCTGATCACAAAGAATGGCCCTAAGTCTGGAAACTCCTCTTTGCTTCGCTTGCTAATGCTGGAAATTTGGACAATCCTTGTATTCTCAAGGACAAAATCTATGACTTCCTTTTCTCCAACGGTTTGTGTGTCCGGTGCTTTTTTATCGGGTGCTTTAGGCGTCGTGTTTGTTTGCTTACCTTTATTTGACCCTTTGTTACTATCTTTTCCTTTCGTACTGCTTTGATTCGTTTCTTTACCTTTGCTCGTGCTTTGACCGGCAGTTTTTCCCTTATCACTGCTTTGTGCAGTGGTTTTCGTGTTCTTGCTGGTTCCATCAGACGGTTTCGCCTGACCCGTGTTTTCTTTTACGCTATCGCTGCCTTGTTCGCTTGATTCCGCTTGATCGCTGCTTTCTTCAGCTGTTTCTGAATCCTCACCGTTTTGTTCCGCAGTTTCTTTGTCATCGTTATTTTTGCCAGTTTCTGTCGTTTTTCGATTTGCGTCTGTCGCTTTGTCTTTCCCGAAGCAGCCGCTCAAACTGACGAGCGAGAATAATAGCATGAGTACTAAGATGACCTTACCGTATGATTTCACTATGATCCTCCTAAAAACAAACTAGTAGAACGTTGCTTTCTACTTGATTATCAAATTTTTCCATCGCCCTCTAGTATAATCTGTCATGCTTCTCCCATCAAGGACTTAGGGAAAAGCACCTGCATTGAAGTTGCCCAGCAGGTGCTTTTTACTTTTCTATTTAGCTCGCAGGCCAAATGGTGTCTGCCCATTCAGGGTGATCGATGAATGGATTACGATTTCCTTGGATGGATTGGATGACATCGTTTCTCTTCTTTTCAAAAGCATCCGGCGGATCTAGCTTGTTCCATTGAAGGAGGACAGATTGCTTGCCATGGAGTGGAAGCGGGTACGTATTAACCCTGTCGGCCAGCTCCAAATCAATCTCTCCGTTTCCTTCATAACGGACTGCCATATACATCAGCATCCTGGCGATATCGCCTTTCACGCGGTTTGGCGGCTCCCATGAATCGCCGTCATATTTACATTCTGTACATTCGGAGTGTTGAGTTCCACCGTTATCAAAATCCAAATGTCCGCGAGAACTGTTGACAGATGCATCGGTTGGGCGCAAATGATGGATATCTGTTCCCGGTCCAATCGTTGTCCCGAAATTGCCATGCGATTTTGCCCAGACATGCTCACGATTCCAGTCGTTGACACCCGAACCGAACGTCGTTTTTGCTTGTGAACGGTTTGTGTAAAGCAGGATGACGTTGTTTGGATTTTTTGGATCTTCATCCGTTTTCTTCAATGCTTCTGTCACCTGGGCATACGATAATTTCGTCTGCACTTTAATGATAGTGTGTAATGCCGCCTTCAGGTCAGCACCCGTTTTACCGGATGCTGCCTGATAGTAGGCTTCCACTTCAGTTGGGGGCTCTCCGCCCCCAACTGGCGGTTGTTCCCCTCCTACAGGCGGTTCATAACCTGTTGGCGGGATGACTTCACCTTCCACATTAGCGAATTTAATTTTGCTAACGTCTACGCCTTCCTTAAACGTCCACTTTCTGACTTGATCAATTCCGCGAACCTCGCTGACATTGCCATTTTCGATGACAACTTCCTTTATATCTGCGCCGCTAAGGTCGATTTGTGCACCTGGTGCGGTTGGGCTTAGGATGATGACTGTGTCCTTCAGTCCTTCGCCGCTCAGTTTAGCGTACGCGCTCTTTACGACAATCCCTTCAGTAATGACAGAGGCAGCGTCCATCGAAATTTCAGCAGCCGCATTGCTCACCGTCAGCTTCTTCGTTTTAAAGCCCTTAAGATTGTAAGGCTTTGTGCCTGCCGGCGGTGTTAATGGCGGCAAAACTTCTGCCTCTGACTTTAATTGAGTCTGAATGAGGACTGGGTCATGGTCACTTGCACGGCCATGCACGTCCATGAAGCCTGAGTTAATGTTCAAAATATCGACAGTCGTATTTGCTGCCATATTGTTCGTTACTAATACATGGTCAAGAACTTGGGCATTGCCTTGGTATGAGTAATTGTAACGCTCATTCGCAGGAACTTTATCAATCATGTTGACCATTTCGTTCCCTTTCGCGATTTCTAGCGTTCTCGTGAATTCAAAGTCATTGAAGTCTCCAAGTAAGACAACGTTCGCGTTTGGATCTTTTGCCTTAACATTCTTCACGAAGTTGTTTACAATCGAGGCAATTTTATGACGCTGAATTTCACTGCTCAATACCGGCGGCTGGTTTTTGCCCATTAACGGGTGGTCTCCGCCTTTGGAATTGAAGTGGTTCGCAACGACGATAATGCTTTGGCCCTGGAATGTAAATTGGGCTGCGAGCGGTTTACGGCTTGATTTGAACGCCTCGTTCGTTGGATCAATCCGACCCGGGTTTAATGTCAGCTTGCCATTTTCAAAACCGACAGCTTGTGTAGCTGTACCCTTTGGTGCTCCTGCTGCCAGTGAAACACGCGCAGGATTATACAGGAACGCAACACGGATGTTCGCTCCAGGCGCGCCACCATCCTGGTTATTGGCTGGCGCTATTTCTGTATACGCATACGTCGGTCCGCCTAGCGCCTTTACTTTATCAATGATTTTTTGCGCGCTTTGGGTTCCGTCTACGACCCCGCTATCTGTTTCACCGTTGTTATCCTGCACTTCGTTTAAGCCGATAATGTCAGGATTTTTCATTTTCGTCACAATGGCATCAGCAATCTTTGTTACCTTGTCATCTGGAGTAACAGTTGAGAAGTTCTCAACGTTGTACGTTCCAATCGTTAATTTATCAGCCGCTGGAACAATACTTGTTGCAGCACGGACGATTGGCGTTTCTGTCAGCTTAGGAAGCGTCGGTTCCTGGGCCATTACTTTAAAGTTGCTGTACCCATAGTTCACAACGCCTTTAACCGGGCCTGTAAAGTAATCACCCATTTTGGCGCGGTAATTTTTATTGGCTGTCGCGCTATTCCTGACATCGACACCAATTCGGTCTGGATTGTAGTCATTCTCTGAAATACGCAATCCGCCTGGCTCAACATCGGTTGGGTAATCCTTTGGCACCACCCAAACGAGTCCGTCTTTTTGCAATGCAATCACTTTCGGGTTATCGATTTCGACATACATGCCTTCAAGGCTTTCCCAAAAATCAATCGCATCTTCATTTGGTTCATATTTTGTAAATTGGTCATTATCAATGATTTCTGGCGGGGCAATCCGGTCTACTCCAAGCTTGACTGGTGCTGGGAGTGATGCCGTGCCGTTTTTTGTAATCGTTGCAGCTTCGATTTGGGTAATGGATAAATCGGTCGTAGCTTTTTCAGCATACCCTTCGCCATAGTATTCAGATACTTTACCTGTTACCTTCACACGGTCACCAATCGCTACGCCGTGGGAAGTTTTAAATACAAGAATTCCGTCAGATGTTTCAGGGTCGCCGTCACCAACCAGATCCTGGATGAAGAAACGGTTCGGCCCGTCAAGATACGTCACGACACCTTCAACATCTGTCACGGTTTTACCGTTTAGTATCGAGTTGTGTGTTTTGCCTTGAATATCGTAAATGTGAATTTGGCCATCTTGGATAAGGTAAGCAAAAACAGCAACGGCGCTGTTTTTCATATCTGCTTTCACAGCCATGGCTTTAATGGTCATCGCTTTGCTCACGACGATTGGCTGCGTAAAGGCCGGGCTCGCTGTCGTCGGTTCACTGCCATCCACCGTATAGTGAATTGTCGCGCCTTCAGTCCCTGTCGCCAATGTAACTTCCGTGCCTTCTTTCACCATGCCAGCACCAGGATTCGCCATTACAGGCTGGACAATGGTTGAATCTTGGATAATGTCAGCTTCATTGCGCGGAATCAATTGGTACACGCCATTGAACGAACTAAGAACTCCGGTTACTTCTTCATAGGTTGTTCCAGTAGTAAGCATTGTTGAGCTTGGCGGGCGAATTTGGAAGCTTGTCCCATCGCCATCTGTTGCTGTAAAATTGCCGCCGGAGAATGCGCCAACGGTTACGTTTTTAAGTTTTAGGAGAGTTGCTTCTTTGCTTTCCCGCAAGTCGGCTGCCTTAACTAATACAGCGGCCGGGACAGCTTCTTTGCCGGTTACGATAATGTTTTCGTGATTGGCTTCGATTTCAAGCAATGTCGCATACTCGACCAATTTTCCAGAAACCGTAATCTTATCACCTTGTTTAATCGTTTCGCTATCCGTCGGTGTGTAAGCCACAAGCCCGGCTGTAGTATCCTGGAAGTAAATTGCCCTTCCCAAAACGGCTGTAACGACACCACTTGTTTGCACATTTGATTGTAATGCCATCGCCCTGACTTCAGCGATTGTGTTTGCCTTTAGCATCGTGTACGCAAAGGTTGCGAAATCGCTGTTATCCAAGCCAGCTTTGATTGCAATGGCTTTAATAGTTGTGTTCGCGTCAATTTTTATCGGAGCTTTGTATTCTGTGCTAGCCGCTGTTGGCGCAGAGCCATCAGTCGTGTAGTAAATTTTTGCATCAGCAGTGGCTGTTGAAAGCTGGACTGATGTTCCAGCTGGCACTGCCCCCGCTGCTGGTGAGGCGGTTACAGTTGCAACCTTTGTTTCAATAGGGGTTGAACCGCCGTCCATGGTGTGAGTTCCCAAGTTTGTAAAAACATTCAATCCTAAGCTTTCCCATTCTACTGCTGGGTCGAAAGCATCGCTTGGGTTTGTATCGCCCTTTGTAACCGAGCTTTTACGGACAAGCGTTTGATCAATTGTTTTTACAGTTGTTCCCCAAGCTGTATTTGGCCTGAATCCTACTTGGCCAATGACATCGATGATTGTGCCGTTATGTTTCAAGACAACCGCGTCATCACCGTTAAAGTTGATGACACTTTTGCTTGTATCCAGCAAATCAGTTTTAGCCTTGATTGCTGGATCTGCATCATCTCTGGAAATTACGAAAGTTTTGCCATTAGCAAGTGTTGCATTTGGATCAGTTGACAGCTTCATTGTGAAAGTAGTCGTGGCAGCGCCATTACTATATTGCTCAAGCGTGTATTCACTTAGCTTAACTGGTGACCCAGTTCCATTGTAGAGCTCAATTGCCTTATTAAAGCTTGTACCTTCGATATATTCTGAAATGAATAGGTCGGGAGCCGTTGTTGCAGCAATTGCTGGCTTTATATGGAAGTTAGGCAAGATAATGCTGATTACCATAATCACTGTAAGCAGCATATTCAATTTCTTTTTACGGCTTCTGGTCAAAACTGCACCTCCAGGTAGCATGTTTTTCGTTTTTCATGGGATAGATTCTCCTAACTGTAGCTAGGAGAATCTATACATTAATATGGGACTAATGTTGAATACTAACTACGTTGATTGAAGCGGAGGGCACCGACTCCGGCGGGATGCAGCGGCAAGGTGGAGACCCCATGAAAAGCGGAAGCGCCTTGGTCAGGGGCGACAGGCTTAAGACAAGCCGGACAGAAGGCGCAGTTTGCCTTCTTGACGGATTGGCTTAAGACCCCGAGCCCCTAGGCGCTGCAGCTAGACTGACAGGCGCTAAAGCGCCGAGGAGGCTCCACTGACGCCCCGCGGAAAGCGTGTGCCCGAAGCGGAAATCAACATCCATATCCAACAAACAGCCTTACTTTTAATTAATCTTCAAATAAGGTTTCGCCTTCGACTGTGACGTTAATTATATCTACGAAGCCGCCTTTTATGGTGAGGTTGCCTTTTACGATGGCGTTCTCAATTTTATCAACGTTAGTTACATCGACAATAACGTTTCCGTTATAAACCTTTGGATTGTCCACAGTACCGCTGAATTTATCACCAGCAATGACTTGTGGTGCAACGTTGATGATCCGTCCTTCAACTTGTGGATTAACCGTTTTGTTTGGCTGGGCCGCAATGAAGTCATTGAACATTTCCCAATCGACGAATCCTGGCTCGCTTACACGTCCTTCTGTATAAGCTTTCCCGAACATCGTGAAACCGTCGCCGCCTTTAGCTGTAAAGACATTTGTTGCGACAAAGTAGTTCTTTGCTTCATCCAGCGCCGTGTACTTTCCGTCTTTGCCTTTTACTTCAATGCTTTGAATTTTTTCGCCGGCAGGCTTAGTGCTGTCATACGCAACCTTCAGGCCGGATACTTGGAGGAAGCCGCCAAAGGCATTCGGAGCATCCTTCACACTGTATTCAAGCGCTGCCCTTAGTTCACTGCCTTTTAGGTTCATAATGCCCAAAGTATTTCCGAATGGAAGGACTTTAAAGACATCGGCTAGCGTAATGTTTCCGGCAGGAAGCGTTGCCCGGACTCCGCCGCCATTTTGAACAGCAATCAATGTATCAGGATTGATTGTTTGTGCTTTTGCCAGCATGCCGTCCGCAATGAAGTTGCCAAGGTTTGTTTCCCCTACACGTGCAGGAGGGTTTCCACCAATCAACTCAACAGCTGCTGTACCAACGACTGTATTTTCCTTTTCAGTAACAGCCGGCTTGTATGCAGTATTCAAAAGGTCCAATGTCTCCGCATCTTCTGCATATGTGCTGATGTCAAGCAGCTTGCCAGTTGTTTCTGGAACGATGACTTTGCCGTTCTTGTCGAACGTAACATTTAATGTTCCTAGGAACTTGTTGTATTCATTTGCCTGAACAATCACAGTCGGCTCATTACCTGTTTTGTCAAATACAGGCGCATCAAGCTTCGTATGAGTATGACCGCCAACAATGACGTCAATTCCTTCAACTTGTTTCGCTAGCTCCAGGTCATTATCCCAAGCAAGGGAGTCATCATAGCCAATGTGTGTCAAGGCAATAATCTTGTTAACGCCTTGAGCTTTAAAAGCATCAACTGATTTTTGTGCCTCTTGAACGTAATCTTTGAAAACAACACCTGCGCCAGGGCTTGAAATTGTTGGAGTTTCAGCTGTTGTTAAGCCGAAGATTCCAACTTTTTCGCCGTTTACAACTTTGATGATGCCGTTATAAATTTCGCCGCCTTTGGCGTTATCTGTTGTGACATCTTTATGGAAACGTGATTGTAAGTTCGCGTCGTTTGTAAAGTCTACGTTAGCGCTGACAAATGGGAAGTTAGCGCCTTTGACAAAGTCAGCCAGTACAGCCGTACCTAAGTCAAATTCGTGGTTTCCAAAAGTCATTGCATCGTAGCCTGCTAAATTCATGAACTTAAGATCTGCCAGACCTTTAAATTCATTGAAATATAATGTTCCAGAGAATACGTCACCGGCATCAAGCAACAATGCGCTAGGCTTGTCTGCCCGAACAGATTTAATGGCTGTCATTTTTTTCGCCACATTAATCTTGTTTGTTGCATTGTCCACGTTTGCGTGTGTGTCGTTTGTATGCATGATGTTCAGGGTGAATTGTCCAGCTTTATCAATGATCCGGCCTTCCACTTCAGGGCTAACCGTCTTGTTTGGCTGGGCAGCAATATAGTCATTGAACATTTCCCAATCCACATAGCCAGGTTCGCTTACACGGCCTTCTTCATAAGCTTTTCCAAACATTGTGAAGCCGTCGCCGCCTTTAGCAGTAAAGACGTTCGTCGCAACGTAATAGTTTTTGGCATTATCAAATGCTGTGTACTTTCCGTCTTTGCCTTTTACTTCAATGCTTTGAATTTTTTGGCCAGCAGGCTTTGAGCTGTCGTAAGTAACTTTCAGGCCTGATACTTGCAGGAAGCCGCCGAAAGCTGTCGTTGGCGCATCCTTCACGCTGTATTCAAGCGCTTCTCTTAATTCACTGCCTTTTAGGTTCATGATACCCAAAGTATTTCCGAATGGAAGGACTTTAAAGACATCGGCTAGTGTAATGTTTCCAGCAGGCAGTGTCACACGGATGCCGCCGCCATTTTGAACAGCAATCAATGTATCAGGATTGATTGTTTGTGCTTTTGCCAACATTCCGTCCGTGATGAAGTTACCAAGGTTTGTTTCACCAGTACGTGCTGCAGGGCTTCCGCCGACTAATGGAACAGCAGCGGTACCAACCACTGTGTTTTCCTTTTCAGTAACGGCCGGCTTATATTTTGTATTCAATAGATCAGCTGTTGCAGCATCTTCTGCAAATGTGCTGATATCAAGAAGTTTCCCAGATGTTTCTGGAACGATGACTTTACCGTCCTTGTCAAACGTAACATCCACTGTTCCTAGGAACTTGTTGTATTCATTTGCCTGAACAATCACGGTCGGCTCATCACCAGTATTGTCAATAACAGGTGCATCAAGCTTTGTATGAGTATGGCCGCCAACGATAACGTCAATTCCCTCAACTTGTTTCGCTAGCTCCAGGTCATTGTCCCAAGCAAGAGAATCATTATAACCAATGTGTGTTAGTGCAATAATTTTGTTAACGCCCTGTGCTTTAAAAGCATCAACTGATTTTTGTGCCTCTTCGATGTAATTTTTGAAAACAACACCTTCGCCAGGGCTTGAAATTGTTGGTGTTTCAGCTGTTGTTAAGCCAAAAATACCGACTTTTTCACCATCAACAACTTTGATGACGCCATTGTAAATTTGGCCGCCTTTGGCGTTATCTGTTGTGACATTTTTATGGAAATTTGATTGTAAGTTCGCGTCGTTTGTAAAGTCTACGTTAGCGCTGACAAACGGGAAGGAAGCCCCTTTGACAAAGTCAGCCAGTACAGCTGTACCCATGTCAAACTCATGGTTTCCAAATGTCATCGCATCATAGCCTGCTAGATTCATAAACTCCAAATCAGCGAGGCCTTTGTATTCATTGAAATACAATGTGCCAGAGAATACGTCACCAGCATCAAGCAACAATGCGTTAGGCTTATCTGCACGAACAGATTTAATGGCTGTCATTCTTTTTGCCACGTTAATCTTGTTCGTTGCATTGTCCACGTTCGCATGTGTGTCATTTGTATGCATGATGTTCAGGGTGAATTTCTCTTTTGGCTGGCCCGCTAAAAGATCAATATTGAATTCAGTTACGCCATTAACCACGAAGTTTTTCTTCAGCTCGTACCATTTCGCTTCTGAATTGAGCCAGATTCCTTCCAGCACATAGGTGCCGTTCGGCATTGTTGTAATGAATTTTCCATTTGCATCTGTCGTCATGTCGTACCATACTTCTTCACCAGAAGCCGTATGGACACTGAATGTTACGTTTGGCAAAACTTCATTGCCTTTCTTCAATACACCTGAAACGTTCGGTGAAACAGTACCTGTTCCATCCTTAAGCACGTCAATATTCAGTTGCAGTGAGCCATCAACCGTGAAGTCTTTCTTCAGCTCGTACCACTTTGCTGCGGCACTATCCCAGATTCCATCAATTCGATACGAACCGTTTGGAAGTTTCAACTCAAAGTTTCCATTTGCTTCTGTTTTCGTATCATACCACTTGATTTCTCCAGTTGTTGTATGAAGGCTGAAAACAGTATTGCCCATTGCTTCTGTTCCCTTTGAAAGAGTACCAGTTACATTGAAAGCGCCCGCAATATTAATAATTAATTCGGCTGCTCCTTCAAGCTTGCCATCTTTCATCGTGAATTGCTGATTAAGCTCATACCATTTTTTAGCGGCTCCATCCCAAATACCATCTACTTGGTAGCTGCCATCAGGTAAATTGAAATTGAACTTACCGTTTTTATCGGTTGTTGCGTCATACCATTTATTATCAGTGCTATGGAGACTGAATGTGAGATGGTTGAATGTTTGCGAACCATTTTTCACATATCCAGTTACATTCCAAACACCTTCAGCTGGATTCAGTCCATCTAATACAAGTGCATGCAATCCGTCTACTAAACCATTTTTAATTGTAATGGTTTTGCCAAGCGGATACCAAGTTGGCGCGACCCAAAGGCCTTCAATCTTATAACTTCCATCTGCCAGATTAAATGTGAAAACTCCGTTTGCATCAGATGTATAATCATGCCATTGGTTCGTTGCTGTATTTTTCAAGCTGAAGGTAAGGTTAGCGAGAGGCTCTCCTCCCAAGACAACCTTTCCTTCACCTGGTACTGCATCTGGATCCGGCTGCGGTTCTTTGACTTGAACCGCTTCGCCTTTGAACTCGATTTCGCCGATGCGGCTAGTGCCTCCGGAAGCGATTGCAAGGCCATTTGCCGCTATTTCAGATGTTTTTAACCATCTTACATGGACGATGTCCTTGTCATTTGCTTCTTTAGGTAATGTGGCATTCGTTAATGCTCCTCCACTAGTCCAACTCGCTGCAACAGTTACCGCAGCTCCCGGAACGTCTACCCAAGTGGAATTATCCAAGCTATATTGGACCTTGAAATCCCTTGGTCCTGTATTAGAGCTATATTGTTTAGATGATAGGGTAATATTTTCAAAACCTTTTGTGGAAATAGAGACTTGCCAATAACTAGGGTTGGCTGTCCATGGGGTTGCATTTGGAACATTTATCCCAGTTGTTGGACCAGCGTTATATCCTGTAATGCTTGCACCTGTTACGGATAGTTTTTTGTCCGCATTCGCAGGCGTTCCCGATGTTACTACCAGGTTGTTTCCTTTGCTAAAATCCCACTTCGCCAATGAAACAGGCTCTATGTTTGCGCTTACATAACGGGGTACGACTAGTGCTAAAAGCATAACTGCGGTTAAGACTAAGCTAATCCACTTTTTTGATCTGTTGAACATCCTATTCACAGATTATTTCCCCTCCAAATCTCCTAAATATTAAAAAAAAGACATCCTGTTTAGGCGAGGAATTCCAGTTCCCCCAAACGTTCCCTCTCTTTCCTTTTGAAATTAACTTACAATTACTAGTTTATATTTTTTATTCACATAATTCTACAAGTTTTAGAAAAACTACCAAACTTTCTACCCTGCTTTTTTTAGCGAAATCTATCGAAAGAACCAATATCGCTCCAAAGTTTGGTACCATTGGACTAATATTCCAAAGGAGTGAGGCAGAGGGACGGTTCCAGTGCCTCATTTCTGAAATGAAAATTGCCCGCTGGATAGGCCGGCGGGCAAAGTGTTGTAAATTTAATACTTTTGTAGAATTCCGAGTGCAATGCCATGACAGCTCCTTCTATTTTGCTTTCAATACTCCTCAAAACTTTAAAAGCAACCTGTTTCCATCACCAATTTTACATATCCCTCTCTAACCAAAATAGGCGCAACATAGGATGCTTCCGGGAAGTTCCGATGGCCATGGTCCTCCCCGAGAATTCTTTACAAAGTTCAATGTAACAATCAGAACGAATATCAAAGCTGTTGTTTCCCCAAAAAATCGTCATTCCATCCTTTACGGAACCCCGATATTTAAAAGGTACAAAAAGAAGCAGGGAAACAACCCTGCTTCAAATTCTTTCGCCTCTCGAATGAAGCACTGGAACCGTCCCCTGCCTCACCTATAACCAAATAGCTGATTGTTGATGTCTTTTGTATTGGGATAGATCGCCTGATATAGCTGGAATATATCGCGATAGATGGGCACATTTTTTTTATTTGGTTGATAGGTTTTTTCTACTTTAATGAATGCTTCGGCGCATTTTTCGAGTGAGGAATACCAGCCGCATCCTAGGGCCGCGAGCATGGCTGCGCCTATTCCAGGTCCTTGTTCGCTGGATAGTTTGTGGACGGGGGCGTTAAAGATGTCTGCCTGGATTTGCAGCCAGGTATCATTTTTCGCTCCACCGCCGACAGATATGATGGAATGGACTTCCTTCCCTTGGTCTCTGAACAGCTCGACCGTTTCATTCAAGGAAAACGTTATGCCCTCGAGGACAGCCCGGATAAAGTCCTTCCGTTCATGGGAACTGTCTATTCCAATGAAGCTGCCTCTTATATTCGCGTCTGCGTGCGGCGTTCTTTCGCCGACTATGTACGGAGTAAACAGCAGCCCTTTTGCACCGGGAGGAACGGTCTCGACCCCTTCAAGAAAACTCTCGAAATCTTCTCCCTTAGCAAAAGTATCTTTAAACCAGCTTAGGCTAAAGCCGGCCGCAAGGGTGACTCCCATCGTGTAGAAAGCGCCCGCTTTGCCATGATTAAAGAAATGGACTTTTCCTTGATAATCAAGGCTTCCGTCTTCCTCATAGGACAAAACAACTCCTGAAGTCCCAATGCTGCAAAGTGTGCTTCCATTCTTTACAACCCCGCTTCCAATCGCGGCACAGGCATTGTCGGCACCGCCCGCAAATACCTTTACTGTCTCCGGCAGACCCGTTTGCTCGGCAATGTCGGGAAGGATTGTGCCGACGAAATCATGAGACTCGATGAGGGGCGGACAAAGCGATAGGTCAATTTGCAAAAGATCGCATATTTCCTTCCTCCATACTTTGTTGCGAATATCGAGGAGCAATGTGCCCGCAGCATCGGAATAGTCCATATGGATTTTCCCTGTCAATCGGTAGCGGAGATAATCTTTTGGCAAAAGGAAGGTCGAGGCTTTTTCAAAAAGCTCCCGCTCATGTTCCTTCACCCACAAAAGCTTCGGCAGAGTGAACCCTTCAAGCGCAGGGTTCTTGGTGATTTCCAGTAATCGTTCTTTTCCGACCATGCTGTAAATTTCTTCGCATTGCTTTGTAGTCCTAGTATCGTTCCAAAGGATGGCATTCCTCAAAACATTTCCCTGCTTATCCAATAAAACAAGTCCATGCATCTGGCCAGAAAAACTTAAGCCCTCTATGTCAGCAGGACTCCCCTTGAAACCTGCGAGTATTTCCTTCAAAGCTTCCTTTGTTTTCTCAACCCATTCTTCCGGATCTTGTTCACTATAGCCCGCTTTTTCTTGAATCAACGGGTATGCTTTTGAAACCTCGCGGCATACTTCGCCAGTATTGGAAAGGAGCAAAACCTTTACAGCACTTGTTCCTAAATCTACGCCGATGACGTACTTCATTTTTCTAAACCTCCCCATAAAAATATGCCGGAGTACAGTCCAGCATTTACTCCATGAAGGCTCAACTGATTTCTTTGTTTTTACACGCTTCCTCCCCAAGGGAAGCTGCTGATTCCCTGACAACTAACTTTGGCTCAAACACTTGCGATTCGACATTCTCATTCAACTGGCTCCCGTTACATTCAATCATCTTTAGGATCATTTTGGCTGCCTTTTTACCCATTTCACTTTTTGGATGTTCAATGGTTGTCAGTTTCACTTCAGTAACATCCGATAAAAAGGAGTCATCAAAGCCGACAATCGACAGGTCGCCCGGGACAGAAATTCCCCTTTCTCTGACAACATGAAGGAGGAGAATGACCAGCTCATCATTATAACAAACAATCCCAGACGGCTTTCGTTCGGTGGAATCAAGCATTGCTTTAAATTCCTCAACTGCCTTGGTTGTTTTTTCAGTGGTTGAATACGTAATGATATGATTAGGATTTACCGGAATATCATATTTGCGGAGAGCTTTGAGAAAACCTTTCATCCTCTTTACACCCTGCAGGTCGTCTGTTTTAAAGAAACCCGCTATGTCGCGGTGCCCAAGGTTGATTAAATGCTCCGTTTGCAAAAACGCTCCTTTTTCGTCATCAAGAACAATGCTGACTGGTTCAAGCTCTTCATAATAGGCGTTTATCATCACGTACGGAATACCCATCGTTTCAAGATTAAGATACTGGCGAATATTTGGGTTTGATGAGGCGCTTCTGGTCGGCTCAATAATAGCCCCATCATATCGCTGTGAAATAATCGTCTCCAAAATGCGTTTTTCGTTATCATAATCATTATCCGTACTAAAAAGGCTAACCTGGTAACCCCTTTTGCTGATTTCCGATTCAGCCCCCCTGATAATCGAAGGAAAAATGTAATCCGAGATGTAGGTCGTTACGATTGCAACCTTTTTCTCCCTTTCTTCGGCTGAAACCGGCTGTTCCTGAACTGAGCGCCTTGCACAGAAGGTACCGGCCCCTTGTTCTGTATACAGCCATCCTTCGCTTACAAGTTCGGCAATCGCTATGCGGACTGTATGCCGGCTCACCTGGAATTTCTTCATCAATTCACTCTCAGAACGAATCCGTTGATTGGGTACGAATGTACCATCTTCAATTTTTGACTTTATCCAACTTTTTACCATGCCATACTTAGTTTCGGCCACAACAATGCACCCCGTTACTTTGAATTGCGGCTCCAAATCAAGCGGCGATTCATAATCTTATTCCATAAAGGAACTCGTTTATTTTAAGTTCCTGTTTTAGACGGTGAAGCTCTGTATTTCCATCAATAATGACGCATTCAATGCCAAGCATTTCCGCCATGTCATAGAGATGGTCTTTTGACAGCACGAGCGATAAGACAGTATGATGGCTTCCTCCGGCGTGGATCCACGCCTCGGCGGCAACAGCGAGTGATGGAAGCGGCTTCCATAATGCTTTTGCAAGAGGAAGCGCGGGCGTTTTGTGGATTTGTTCCACAACCTCCACCTCATTTACTACGAGGCGGAACCGGCCATCTATTTGGACTAGGGACGCGACAATGCCCCTTCCCTCCCTCGCCTCGAACACAAGCCTTGCAGGGTCATCCTTATTTCCAATTGAAAGCGGATGAACTGCAATTCGAGGTTTTTTCGCTGCAATCGTCGGGCAAATCTCGAGCATATGGGCCCCCAATGTCAATTCATTTCCGGGCTCGAGATCATACGTATAATCCTCCATGAATGAAGTGCCGGTATTTCCGGAAGCGACTTTCATGAGCCTCGTAAGGCCAGCTGTCTTCCAGTCCCCCTCGCCTGCAAATCCATACCCCTTTTTCATGAGCCGCTGGACGGCAAGGCCCGGGAGCTGGCTGAGTCCGTGTAAATCCTCGAAATTGGTCGTAAAAGCTGTATACCCGCCTTCTTGCAAAAAAGACTCCAATCCTAGTTCGATTCTGGCCTGTTCCTTGATTGAATCCTGAAGCCAGCCAGGAGCCAACGCTTCTTGTTCCATATCATATAATGCAGCATATTCGCCGAAAAGCCGGTCAACCATTTCCTCGGGAATGGTCCCGATTCTTTCAACGAGGTCGCCGACACCATAGTAGTCGACAGTCCAGCCGAGTTTCACCAAACCCTGGAGCTTATCGCCTTCAGTGCTGGCAACATGTCTCATGTTATCGCCAAACCTGGCGATGCGGATGTTTCTGCTCTCCTGGATACTGGCAGCCGAATACATCCAATTCTTAAGAGGAGAAAGAACTCCCTCGTCCTTCCAATAGCCGACAATCACTTTCCTCTGTAATTTTAAATAGGCAGCAGTATAACCGAATTCCCTGTCACCATGTGCGGATTGATGCAAATTCATGTAATCCATATCAATCGTTTCCCATGGGATGCTGCGGTTAAATTGAGTATGAAGGTGGCATAGAGGCTTCTGCAGCTTCGATAGGCCTTCCATCCACATTTTTCCCGGTGAAAATGTATGCATCCACGTAATCACCCCGGCGCAATTTGGGTCTGCATTGACCTCAAGGATGAATTGCAGGATCTCTTTGGAAGTTGTCAGAACTCCTTTGAATTCAATTTTAAACGGAAGGTTCCCTTCACGATTGAAAAAATCAGCCATGTTTTGCGAGTTCCTGCGAACCTGCTCAAGAGTTTCCTCTCCATATAAATGCTGGCTTCCCGCAACAAACCAAATATTTACTGAATCTTTCTTTATCATTCATGCCCCTCCATACTCGACGGATCATTTATTCCAATGTACCGGATCTGAGTAATCTCAGCTTTTTCATAACATCATTCTCACCCCGGCCAAAATAATCATGCAGTCGTTTATATTCTTGATATATTTTATCATAAATGACTACGTTTTCTTTCATTGGACGAATGATTTCGTCACGGATTCTTGCCATTTTATCCGCGGCATTCAGAATCGAGCTGTACCCACCCGCTTCCTCCCCTGCAGCCACAGCCGCGAACATCGCAGCGCCAACTGCGGGAGTATGCTTTGAATCAGCTATTTTAATAGGAAGGTTCGTTACATCAGAATAAATTTGCATGAGCAGCCTGTTCTTTTGAGGGAGCCCTCCGCATGCATACAGTTCATTGACTTCAACACCATTTTGTTTGAAGGTGTCGACAATCATTCTTGTTCCAAACGCCGTAGCTTCAAGGAGGGCACGGTACATCTCTTCCGGCTTCGTTTGGAGAGTCATTCCGAGAAACAAGCCGCCAAGCTCCGTATCGACCAGAACGGAACGATTTCCATTCCACCAATCAAGAGCCAATAATCCGGTTTCACCAGGCCTGTATAATGAAGCTTTTTCCTCCAAATATTGATGGATGTTGAGCCCTCTTCGGTTTGCTTCCTCTTTCACATAAGCTGGAACACCTTCTTCAACAAACCATTCAAAAATGTCGCCAACTGCCGACTGTCCTGCTTCATAGCCGTAATATCCCGGAATAATCCCGTCCTCAACCACCCCGCACATGCCCTCCGCTGATTTTTCCTCCTTGCCGAGCACCATGTGGCAGATGGAAGTACCCATTGCCATCACCATTTTCCCAGGCTCAACCACGCCGACTGCTGGGACCGCCGCATGAGCATCGACATTCCCGACCGCCACCGCAATCCCTTCCGGAAGGCCAGTCAATTCCGCCATTTCTTTTGTCAGAATTCCGGCTTTTGTTCCAAGTGAAACAACTTCTCCCCTCAGTTTCGTTTCAACTAAGTTTTCAAGGCGCGGATCCAACTCTTTAAAGAAATCACTGCCTGGATAACCGTCTTGTTTATGCCAAATCGCCTTGTAACCAGCCGTGCAGCTATTCCTCAGAAGGTTGCCGGTCAACTGGGAAATAACCCAGTCCGTCGCTTCCACAAATTGATCCGCTTCCTCATAAATCTCCGGTGCCTCATTCAGGATTTGCCATATTTTTGCGATCATCCATTCAGATGAGATTTTTCCGCCATACCTTGGCAGGAAGCTTTCTTCCCTGGCTTCGGCAATTTCATTAATTTTATTCGCTTCATTTTGGGCGGCATGATGCTTCCATAACTTCACCCAGCTGTGCGGATGGTCTTTAAAGTCCTCCTTTAAGCAGAGCGGCTGGAATTGCTGATCTACAGGCAGCATCGTGCAGGCAGTAAAGTCAATTCCGATTCCAATAATGTCCGTTGGATCCACACCTGATTGGCGAATGACTGCCGGTACCGATTTAGTGATGACTTCCAGATAATCATTCGGATGTTGGAGAGCCCATTCATGTCCCAACTTTTTTCCCGAATGGGGTAATTCAGTATCCATGACCCCATGCCTATAAGGTGTTACATGGTCGGACACTTCCTTACCATCCTGTAGCGATACGAGAACGGCTCTTCCAGATTGTGTGCCATAATCAATTCCAATCGTATAGTTTGTCAAAATGATTCCCCCTATTTCGGCTGACCATAATATGCATTTTTGCCGTGTTTCCTGAAAAAGTGCTTTTCAAGCAACAACTGGTCCATCGTTTCAAGCCCGTTGTTCAGTTGCAGGGAATGAAAAGCCATCTTCGCGCATTCTTCTAAAACAACGGCATTGTGGACTGCTTCAGCAGGGTCTTTTCCCCAATTAAACGGAGCATGGCTATGAACGAGCACACTCGGGATATTAGTAGGGTCTATATCCTTGAACGTTTCGACAATGACAGTCCCAGTTTCAGTCTCATAGTCCCCCAGTATCTCCATTTTTGTCAGTGGCCTTGTACAAGGGATCGTCCCGTTAAAATAGTCTGCATGAGTAGTACCGAGGGCAGGAATTCCCTTGCCTGCCTGTGCCCATGCAGTTGCCCATGGAGAATGAGTATGGACAATTCCGCCAATCTCGGGGAAGTGTTTATACAAGACTAGATGGGTTGCTGTATCTGAAGAAGGCCTCAAATTTCCTTCTATAACGTTCCCGTCAAGATCGACGACAACCATATCTTCGGCCCTCATTTCCTCATAAGAAACACCGCTCGGCTTGATGACAACGAGGCCATCCTCCCTGTTGATTCCGCTTACATTTCCCCACGTAAATGTGACTAACCCGTATTTGGGAAGAGACAGGTTTGCTTCCAATACTTGCTCTTTCAATCTTTTAAGCAAGGTTCTGCACCCCCTGAATAAACTTGTATTCTATTAAGTATGCTTTCTTCAATTTGTCCGTACAAGTTAGGTCGAGCTTCCGCAATATTCAACTCAATGCCAGATCTACCTATCATTCATCTGGAAAAAAGGAGGCAGTTCACTTTACCTCCTCTGTGCTTTTATTCAACCTCTGGGATTCTTCTAATACGCGTGTCGGTAAAGATATCTTCTTCGTCTGTACTTCTAGTGGAAAACTCTGAAACAACCGCCCCTTCTTCACCCGCCTGGAACCAATGAAGGGTATTCGGGTAAATCGTATACTGCTCGCCTGGGCGCAGTGTCACTTGGTGAAAGACAGTATAATAGTCTTCATCTCCCGCGGGAGGATTGGCCGAGCGGTTCTCGGTTTCGGCTCCTTCCACAAACAAACGGACCGTCCCGTACCTGCAGCGGAACGTTTCTTCTTTCCCATCATCGAAAGACCTCTTAGGGTGCTTATGCTCCGGACAGGTCTGATAAGGGAACAGGACGAGTTCCTTTGCGCAAACGACATCGGTATTCACATATGTAACCAATTGCAGACCGGTTTCTTCCACCTTGCCAAGACCGAAATCTGCTACTTCAATCTTATCCTTCTCTTCCTCAGTCAGAATAATATTCGCTTTTTCAAAGTACTCCAGTGCCCTGGCTCTGATTTTTTCATATTCTTCTCTTTTCATTTGGCTTCCTCCTTTAGTCAAATTCAAATCGTCACGCGTTGATTTTATTCATGAAAATCTCCATTGCTCTCTTGATATCCTGTTTCATCGCTTCTCTCGCAAGGACAGTAAAGTCATGATAAAAATGGGGAGGCGCTTCTTTTGCAATAAATTCTGTTACAGCCTCGGCTCCGGCCCTTGCTACGTAACTATAGTAATTAATCTTTCTTACTCCCGCATTGATGGCTCTTACATATTCGTCCACACGCAACCCTGATCCTCCATGCATGACTACTGGCTTTTCGATATTTTTATATATGGACGCCAGCCTGGCAAAATCAAGATTCGGCTCCTTCATGTAAATACCATGAACCGTTCCAAACGAGGCCGCCAACGCATCGATATTCGTCCTTTTTACAAAGTCCCTCGCAACTTCCGGGTCCGTATAATACTCCTCAGCCCCATCAGACTCGCAATTTTCACTCACAGTCTCCTCGCCGCCAATCCCGGAGGAGGTGATTACGCCGAGTTCCGCTTCGACGGATACTTGATACTGGTGGGCAAAATCAACAACCTCGGATACAATTCGGATATTTTCTTCATAACTCATATGGGACGCATCAATCATAACCGAGCTGAAGCCAGTCTCAATCGCTCTTTTGACAACATCAAGAGATGAGCCATGATCAAGGTGAACCGCAACCGGTACACTGGCTTTTTCAGCAAGGTTGACGAGGATTGGTCCCATTATTTCCAACGGAGTTAGTTCAAAATGAACTTCGGCATGCGATAAAATAACAGGTACCTGTAATTCTTCCGCTGCTTCCACAGCCGCTCTAGCTGATTCAAGTGTAGGGGAATTAAATGCACCGACAGCATAATTTCCTTCGTCCGCCTTCGAGAGTATTTCTTTTAACGTGACTAGCATGCTTACTCCTCCTATATATCAATCTCATTATTTTTTGGAAAGGACCTGTACATCGAAACAAGTTTTTCAAACCTTTGGACGCCTGATGTACTGTCCTCTTCCAGTAAAGAGGAGGCTGCCGCAGCAGTTCCGATTTTCATCGATTCGGCAATGGACAGTCCCTTATACGCCCCGTATAGTGTACCAGCGAGATAGGCATCCCCTGCACCGACAGTCCCTTTGATTGCTGAGCTTTCCAGCTTTAGCGATGGGACGCTGTGGAATTCGGCGCCGTCATATCCGAAACTGCCTTCTGGAGTATGAATGACAACCCAATCCTTTACTCCAAGTCCCATTAATTTTGATAGAACACCGCTAATTTCATGGGTCTTTAGCATCCCGGAGCGATCCCTCAGGTCGACCCCGACAGTTTTGCCAGCTTCAATTTCGTTTATGATGCAATAATTCGTATATTTTAGGCTCGGCGGAACGATTTTCTGATAGCGGCTGCCTCTTTCACTAACAATATCGATCGATGTCTTTAGCCCTTTTTCCTGGGCAGCCTTCAGCAGCCTGGCCATTTTCGTTCCGTATTCCCCGTCCTCCCGGTCAAGTCCATCAAGCAATAAAATATACGCTATATGAAGAATGCTTGCGTTCAATTCATCGAGGTTAATCGTATTTTCATTAAATAAATGTGCATTCCCTTTGTAAGTAAAGAACGTTCTTGTATGGTCTGAAGCATCGTGGAAAACATCCGTAAAAGGGGTATCTCCGACAATTTTAAGCTGGCTTACATCAATATTTTGATAGCCTTTTAGACGTTTTTGCAAAAAGCTTCCTTTTTCGTCTTCACCGACTAGAGCAACCACTTCAATCGGCACTTCCGGATCGATTCTCGCAATGCTAATCCCACAATTAGCCACCGCTCCCCCATGAGACAAGGAAACACTCTGGATTGGTGAGAGCTCGGATTTATCCGGAAAACTAGCAATCTTCTTTATTTCATCCACCGCAATCGTTCCCGCAATAGCAATACCCTTTCTCAAAATAACCACCCATTTCAGTAAAGGCTTTAGTAAATCGGTCAGGATTTCCTTCTCTTAATGACATCTGCATAAACGGCTACAATAATCACAATCCCTTTAACGATGTATTGCCAAAAGGAGCTAACGCCCATTAAATTCAATCCGTTGCTCAGTACCCCAATAATTAGCGCGCCAATGACAGTACCACCAATCCGGCCGTATCCGCCAGTCATACTCGTTCCACCCAATACAACCGCCGCAATGGCATCGAGTTCCGCGCCTTCGCCGGAGGTTGGCTGACCGGAGAACATGCGGGATGCGAGGACAATCCCGGCGAACGCTGCCATCAGCCCACTGAAGGCATATGCAAAAAATGTGACTCTCTTAATATTGATGCCGGAAAACTTGGCAGCTTCCGCATTCCCGCCCACTGCATACATATAACGGCCGAGCTTCGTTTTATTCATGATAAAATAACAAACGATCAACAAGATGATTAAATATAAGACAGGCATTGGCAAAACTCCGAATAGATAGCCAGAACCAATGAAGTTAAACGATTCTGACATGACCCTGATCGGCTTCCCATCCGAGATGACATATGCCGCACCCCTGGCAATATTCATTGTCGCCAGCGTGATAATAAAGGGCGGAATGATCGTTGTTGCGGCAACGTATCCATTAATGGAGCCAATCAATACTCCAACCATCAGCCCTACGAGGACCGCAACAATTACTGGCGCTCCAAAAAGGGCAATCAGGCTCGTTGTCACAACGCCGGTTACCGCCATAATTGAGCCGACCGACAAATCAATCCCTGCGAGAATAATAATCATCGTCATAGCTAGTGCCAAATAAAGGTTCGTCGATGTCTGCCTTAATACATTCAGTAAGTTGTTGGAGGACAAGAAGTTGGGGTTAATGAAGGAAATAACCACACACAGAACGAAAAAGCCAATCAGTATCCCCATATTGTCCTGGATAAAATTTTTCGTTCCATATCCCAATTTCATGGGAAGGCTGCTTCTCCTAGATTCTATATTCACTTGTGCCATCTTATTTACCCCCAGTAGCATATTGCATGATTGTTTCCTGATTAAACTGTTCCCTGTTCAATATCACCTGGATTTCACCATTACCCATAACGGCAATTCTATCGCTCATATTGATGACCTCAGGCAATTCTGATGACACCATGATGATTGACACTCCCTCTTTAACCAGGTTGTTCATAATTGCATAGATTTCAGCCTTCGCACCAACATCCACTCCCCTTGTCGGTTCATCGAGTATGAGCACTTGCGGCTTTGTCGCAAGCCATCTTGAAATGAGGACCTTTTGTTGATTGCCGCCGCTCAGCGTCCCGACTAGCTGATTTTTGCTAGGAGTCTTGATTGATAGGCTCTTGATATAATTGTTCGCTTGCTGTTCTTCGTGATGATAATCGACACGCAACAGCTTCATAAAATCCTTTAAGACTTTAATCGTAATATTATATTCAACAGACTTAATTAGGAATAAGCCCTCTTCTTTTCGGTTTTCTGTAACATACGCGATTCCATTTCGAATGGCATCATTCGGATTCTTAATGGCTGTTTTTTTGCCATTCACATGGATTTCACCCTCGCTGAATGGATCAAGACCGAAAATACACTTCATCAGCTCTGAGCGTCCCGCACCGACTAAACCGGCAAAGCCTAGAATTTCGCCTTTATGTAGATCAAAGCTGATGTTTTCTAAGACTCCTTTACGAGTTAAATTCTTTACTTTCAAAACAACTTCATCCGTCGCGGAAAAATCCCTTACATAATAGTTATCCAATTCCCGGCCAACCATCATTGCAATCAATTTCTCATTAGTCGTTTCTACCGTCTTCACTGTCCCAATATATGTTCCATCGCGCATGACCGTAATCCGGTCAGTAATCTCGAAAAGCTCGTTCATTCGGTGCGAAATATAAACAATGCCAACTCCCTTTTTCTTTAAGTTACGAATGGTCTTGAACAGAAAATCGACTTCCTTGTCCGTCAATGAGGAAGTTGGCTCATCCATGATAATAATCCTCGAATGGAAGGAAACTGCTTTTATAATCTCAATCATCTGCTGTTGGGCAACGGTAAGCTTATTGACTGATGTTTTTGCTGATAGACCGAGGTCGAAATCATTTAAGAATTTTTGGGCATTTTCATACATCGTTTCTATGTCGACAAAGCCAAACTTGGTGAGCGGCTCTCGGCCTAAGTAAATATTCTCGGCAATTGATAAGTAGGGGACAAGGCTGATTTCCTGATGTATGATACTGATTCCATATTTTTGCGCATCCTTCACATCGGAAATAGCCGCTTCCCCACCGTCGATAAAAATCTTCCCTTCATCAATGCTGTAGATTCCGCCCAGAATCTTCATAAGCGTTGATTTTCCCGCGCCATTCTCACCCAAGAGCGCGTGGACTTCTCCACTATATAGTTCAAATCTGACTCCCTTTAAAGCGTATACACCGGGGAATCGCTTACTTACATCTTTCATTTCCAACAGCGCACTACTCATAATTGCCACCTCTTTTAAAATAAATGGGCGACTCAACAGAGCCTTCAGCCTGGCTTTACCGAAAGGATAGCCAAGATTTCTCACACTATCCTTTCAAAAGAAGGCTCCGATCAAACGTTGCAGTCACCCATTATTTTGCTTGTTATAGCCACACTACTATTTACTGCCAGCCATCTACTCCATACTCATCAACGTTGTCTTTGTTGATCAGGAATGTCTCAACTGGAACTCTTTTTTCAAATTTCTCTTTGTTAAGGATCTTGTAAGCTACCTCAACAGATTGCTCACCAATCGAGATAGGGGATTGAGCACCTGTTCCTACTAATGGGCCACCTTCCTTAATCGCAGCCTTCGCATCAGGGGATCCGTCTACACCATAGATAGAAATTGCAGTTTTATTAGCCGCCTTTGCAGCTGCAAGCGCTCCAAGAGCAGTCGGGTCGTTCCCACCCATAATCGCGATAATGTCAGGATGCGCCTGAAGAATGTCTTCTGTAATGCCAAGTGCCGTTTCAAGGTCGCCTTTCGCATCCTGCTGGGCAACGATATCAAAGCCTTTTCCTTCAATCGCTTCCATAAAACCAGCCATTCTGTCGTTAATCGAATTCATTGTAGGGCTATCAAGAACAGCAATCTTTCCGCCATCTGGATACCTTTTGACTAGGTCTTCACCCGCAACACGGCCGGCATTCTTGTTATCAGAGCCAACGTACGCTGTCACATTATCGAAATCCTTAACTTCAGTGTCGTAGTTAATGATAGGAATATTGGCTTCCTTTAGCATGACCAAGGCAGGCCGGATTCCTTCCCAATCCACCGGGTTCAGGAAAATCGCATCAATGTTCTGTGAAATCAAGTCTTCGATCTGGTTGATTTGCAGTTCAACATCCATTGCTGGGTTCATTGTTATCAGCTTATCGCCATTCGCTTCAACTTTTTCACGGATCGACTTTTCAAGCGCCTGGAAGAACGGGTTGTTCTGAGTCATGGACGTATAACCGAAAACAAGCTTATCCTTTTTTCCTTTACCGCCGGAACTGCCACTCGATTTTTCACTGTTACAAGCGACCAGAGCCAAAGCTAACATCGCAACCAATAAAATTGATAAAAACTTCCTCATTGATTTAAAGCCCCCTTAAATCTAATAGTTTTATATTGAAGCCGCCTACAAGCAGCCTAATACCAAGAAATAAAACGCCAATTAAGCGTTTTCAATTCTAAACAAATAACTATGTATGCCCTTACATGCCTTATCTAGATTATATACATGTACGTATAAGTTTACAAGTAGTTTTTAGAAAATTCATAATCAATTGCGTGAATTACAGTATTTTTGGTGATTTGTATGGGTAACTTTGAAAAGTTATTAATATTTATTAGATAGTAGTTGGGATAGCCAATAAGTTATTCTTACAAAATACCCACTTGTACGTTCAAATAAAAAATCACTGGATTTAATTACAGAGCAACTCCGGGCGCACATATAAAAGAAGCAGGATCGCTCCTGCTTCTAACGGTTTATGAATGAGGCACCGAAACCCCTAAATTAATTGTGAAAATTTCCCAGGTTTTCCAATGAAGCATTAGAACCGTCCCCTGCCTCACAATGGGATTTCTCTTTTTCTGATGGTCACTTCGACTTCTTCTTCGCAGTATCTTACGAATTCGATTAGGTTTTTCATTAGTTCGCGGTGGTAGGTTTTTCCGTTTTCGGCGGTGGAGACGGTTGGGTCGCCTACGACTCCGATGTTTTTTGAGCCTTCTCTATATCCTGCTACGTCGCTTGGGACGAAGATGGTATCTCCTTCGACGAACGGGTCGTGCTGCAAGAATGGATGTTTTAGATGGATGTTCCTGACTGCTTTGTCCATTTCGAGCAGCTCTGGCATGAGGTGGAGCATATGGGATGTTTCCATCTCGTCCGCGTGTCCGGCGCCGCCTGGCTCTGATTTTTTGATTTCCCCGCCGATCTTTTTTGCAATATAGAACGGATCGGCGATCGCCAAGAACGCGCCTGTTTCATTCCGCAGCTTTGTAATTGCAATTTTCAATGGCGGGAGATTGGCTTCCCGGTGCCCGTTGATAATGATGATTTTTTCAAAACCGTGATAGATTAGGCTTTTGCAAATATCATACATGAGACTGATGAGCGTCTCCGGCCTCAACGTAATCGTCCCCGGGAACGCCATATGATGCGGCGCCCAGCCGACCCAATTCGGCGGCGCTACTAGCGTATCCGTTTGCTGGCCTAGGTCCTCAGCCACTTTATTCGCCACAAATGAATCTGTCCCGAGCGGTAAATGCTTTGCGTGCTGCTCAACACTACCGACCGGCACAATGATCGTCTTCTTCTTTTGCAAATAGCGTTCGACATCTTCCCATTTATTTTCCTGTAGCCACACACTTTTCATGAAATAACTTCCTTTCACATTGGATTCGCCAGCACAACAAATTTTACGTAGTGACATCTTTTACAGCACTGCGTTTTTGCAAAGGGAAAGCTTCTCGGAATTCACGATTCAAGTTTCCACTCGGCAAAACGACTTCCGAACGGCTTTCCCCGTCTGAAAACCAATTTTCTTCTATATTATTACTCTACCAACTTCTCCATCGCTTCCTCATCGAGATAATCCCAGCGGGTTCTTGAATACAGGAAATAAAACGCGGTGATCAACACGAGCCACGAAATCCCGATGATCAATGGAATCGTGTCAATATACGTCAGAATCCAGAACGACGCAATTGCTGCGAAAATCGCCAGCACCGGGATGTTATTCACGTTCAACGGATAGCGGAATTGCGCTTTGATGTGCGGCTGCTTAATCCTGACGGCAATGACCGCGATATTCATGATGGCCATCATCAGCCAGTTTGAGAACACGGCAGCGCCGACCGCAATTGAAATCGCCTTCCCGTACCCCATTGTGCTCATCAGCGTTGCTCCAAGTGCAATCACACCCGTGAAAAGCGTCGCGTACACGGGTACTTGAGTTTTCGCACTGACCTGTCCCAAAACCTGCGGGACCGCTTTTTCCCTCGCCGCGGCAAACAGCATCCTCGACGAACCGAGCAAGCAGCCGACAGTCGAAGTACCGGTTGCCGTCAAAGCGGCAATCGCGATCAGCACGGCGCCAACTCCAGGCAGTACCGTTTCAACCGCCAGTGACAACGGAGCAGTCGAAGTAGCCAGCAAAGCCGGGTCTGCTGCCGACACAACTCCAAAACCAGTCAGGCAATACAAGATAACGACTGTCACCAACGCCGAAATCTGTGCCAGCGGCAGGTTCCGCCTCGGGTTCTTCGCCTCTTCCCCCAATGTGAGAACAGCCTCAACTTGCATCTGGCCAAACGCAATCAGCGCAGTCGCAGCAAAGACGCCTGTCCAGCCATTTGGCAAAAACTCCGCAATTTTGAAAGGGCCGGTCGGATTATGGAAAATTGTAATAATGGCAATTGCAAACAAAGACACGACCTGAATAATTGAGAAAAACGTATTAATTTTGCCAGTCGCTTTAATCCCCATCAATAGCAGCCCGGTAATCGCAATCGAAATCGCCGGTGCGACAACGGTTGTTGGCAGCGACGGGAAAATATAATTGAAATAGCCAGCAAAACCTAAGTTGACGGCGCCCGCCGCAAATGCGAACGACAGGAAATACAAACCCGAGCACCAGAGCGCCATCAGCTTGCCCAAGTCTTTATGGATTGGTGTAAAAGCGAACTTCGAATAAGCGTACGAAGCACCCTCATACGGCCAAATCGACGCAAGTTCCGCATAGCTCATGCATGACAAAATCGCAATCGCCCCGGCAATCAGAAACGCGACGAACAACGCCGGACCCGCCTGGGCAACCGCCGGGCCAATGACCGTGAAAATTCCTCCCCCAATCAGCGCCCCGACCCCGACACTCCATAAATCAACAAACCCCAACCCTCTGTTCAGCTTCCCATGTCCCGAAACAGAAACCGGAACAGATACCTCTGACTTCATCTCCTAACCCCCTATTTCATTATTTGAAATATAAATTTCATTTTTGCAAAATTGCATTCTCTATATATTAGCCGTCAAATCCGAAAATCCTTCTTTATTCGACGAAATATTTTAAAAATTCATTTTATAGTGAAAAAACTAGTTTTCTAGTGCCTTCAACTAGAGATGTTTTCATTTTAATAAATAGTTTAGGCGTGTGAGTGAGTGAGCATTGCTATCAATGTGCTAGCTTTATCCAGAAACTTTGTGGCGATATCCGGAATTCCCCACCCATTCAGAAACCAACAACCATATCCATCAAATCAAAACCAAAACAAAAAACACTCCCCGAAAGAAGTGTTTCACCCTAAATCCGCCTCAATATTCCTCGCTGCCGCCATCAACTTCTCTATATAAACATCGATCTTCTCGTCCTCGAAATCCTGCTCGGTCCCAATGACACTCAACGCCGCCAGCACCTCAGCATTGATATTCTTAATCGGCACCGCAACGGCAATCGTCCCTTCATACAGCTCGCCCTTGCTCACTGCATATCCGTCCCGGCGAATCCCGGCCAGCTCCTCAAGAATTTGTTCTTCGTCCGTCTTCGTATGGGGCGTAAACAACTGGTACTCCGCTCCGGCAAGAATCGCCTTCTGCTCCTCCTCCGGCAACACCGCCAGCAATACACGTGGACATGCCGCGGCATACAATGGCACACGCCGTCCCACCTGCGGGAACACCCGGATCAGCTTCAGCGCCTCGAACTGCTCTACATAAACCGCATCCTGTCCATCTCGGATTGCCAGTTGCACCGAAAGATTCGTCTCATTCCGAAGCCGCAGCATCTCCTTCTTCGCAGACGCGCGGATATCCAGCTGGCTGTTCACAATCTGGCTCTTCTCCAGAAACCCCATTCCCAACTGAAACCGCAACTGCCCCTCTTTCGCCGCCCGCCGGATATATCCGAACTTCTCCAGCGAACAAATCATCCGGAACACCGTCGGCTTCGGAAACCCCGTCATCACCGACAACTCCTCCAAACTCAAGCTGGGATGCTTCAAATCAAAACACTCCACAATCCGCAGCGCCTTCTCCACACTCCCGCTCCTGCTCGAAAGCTCCCTCATCACCGATTCCCCTTCAATCATCAAATAGAAATCTACTATTTTCACTATAACAAACCCGCCTGCAAAATCACATTTTTTCCATTTTGAAGCAAAGGGACGGTTCCAGTGCTTCATTCGAGTCCCGAATGAAGCAGTAGAACCGTCCCCATGCCTCACTTTACACCAAGCACACCCGTCCAGCCGCTGTACACTTTTACGCCGCCGACAACTCTATAGGCACGCACCTTGTAGTAGTAGACTTTGCCCTTCGTTAATCCGGTGTTTGTGAAGGTGGTGGTGGTGACTGTTTTTACGAGTGAGTAGGTTCCTTTTAAGGATGTTGCCCTGTGTACTTCATAGCCGCTTGCTCCGGCGACTGCGCTCCAGGTTGTTTTAATGCTTGTAGAACTAACCCGGGCTGCTTTGAAATTTACTGGTACCGCTGGAACAGGTTTTGCCGAGACAACGGTTGAGTACGTACCGTAAACCTTTGTACTCCCGACTATCCGGTAAGCCCGAACCTTATAGTAATAGGCTTTGTTCGTTGTTAAGCCGCTGTTCGAAAAGCTGCCTGATGTCGTGGTTGCCACACGCGAATACGTTCCAGTGCTCGATGTGGCTCTGTATACCTCGTACCCGCTAGCTCCTGTAACCGCACCCCAGCTTAGTTTCACTGAATTGTAACCGCTCGATGCTGCTTTAACTGCCGGTGTTGAAAGGGCAGGTTTTGCCGAAACAACCGAACTGTAGCCGCCGTAGACTTTCGTTGTCGTACCTCTGTATGCCCTGACTTTGTAGTAATAAGTTGTTCCGGTTGCAAGGCCTGTATTGGCAAAAGAAGTGCCGGTGACAGTGCCAACTTTGGTGTATGTCCCATTTTGCGTGGTTGCCCTTTGAATCTCATACCCAGACGCGCCGCTGACCGCACCCCAGCTTAATTTTATTGAATTATAGCCGCCTGATACAGCTTTCACCGCCGGTGTTGGAAGGACAGGTTTTACCGAAACAACGGAACTATAATCGCCGTAGACTTTCGTTGTTGTGCCTCTGTATGCCCTGACTTTGTAGTAATAAGTTGTTCCGGTCGCCAGGCCCGAGTTGACAAAAGAAGGACCGGTAGCGGTTCCGACCTTTGTATAGGTTCCATTTTGCGAGACAGCCCTGTAAACCTCGTACCCAGTAGCACCTTGGGCAGCTGACCAGCTTAGTTTCACACTATTGTAAGATGACGGACTCGCTTTTAAACCGGATACCCCTCCCACGGCATGAACCTTGAAGTTATACTGGATTCCATTCGTGAAAACGCCGGAGATTTTTACAAAATACTTTCCCGCTGGCAAATTGATCGCCTTGGTTGCATAAGAAGGAGCAGTCGAACCGCCATTTGTAGAAAAGTTCATGACTTTCGTACCTTTTGAATCAAGAATGTCATAATACCAATAGGAGCCGGAAAGCTGCTTCGCGGTCAGATACACATTCCCCGACACAGGTACCGAAAACGAATAAAAATCCTCATAATCTCTATAGGTTTGAAGAGCCCCGTAATAAGTTGCATTTAGATTAATTGGGTTTGCCGTTAATACAGTATTATTAAACTCTTTTTCAAAATAATTGCCGCTTGTATACTGAACCGAAAACTCATAAGGCACGTCGACGGAACTGCCACCATTAACAATTTTGATATAATAAGTTCCCGCTGCCAGGCCTACCTCTGAGACTTTGTTCCCCGTTGCAAAACTTCCAGAATCAGTCGATACATACTCAAGCACCCCACCGTTTGAATGGAGAATATACCCGTTCCACGATGAACCCGGCTTTTGTTTGATTGCCAATTTTACGTTGCCGCTGGCAGAAAGCTGCACCTTATAAAAATCCTCATCAGATGAGTCTGCGATGACACCTTTATATGTTTTGTTCAAAATGATTTGATTGGCCGCGGCAAGACTGTTATTAAACTCCTTCTCGTAAAACTCGGAAGAAGTGAAGTTCACTTTGAATTGATATTCCTTATCCGAGGTATTATAACCCGCGTCTTTTATTTTTAGATAATAGGTTCCTGCTGGAAGGCCCACCTCCGCCGACATCATCCCCACTGCATTGGTGCTCCCCTCTGTCCTGAAAGATTGAACCTCCATCCCATTAACATCCATTACTGAGGCAAACCAATTCGCCCCCGTCACATTATTCATGTTGAAGCTAACATTTCCATTCGTAGGGATCGTAAATCGGAAAAAATCCTCATCGTAGTAGCCTTGAATTGCACCCTTGTAGCTTGTATTAAGCCCAACCGGATTCGCATTCGCAATGGTATTGTTAAATTCCTTTTCATATGTACTGCCCGCAGTAAAACCAACAGTAAATTCATAAGGCTGAGTAAAATTGTAACCGCGAATTGAAATATAATAAGTTCCTTTCGGCAGTCCAACCCCCACGCTTGCAACCCCTGTCGCCTTGCTGCTCGAGTCCGTTGTAAAATAACGAAAAACATTCCCACTCTCATGCAAAATAGAGGCAGTCCAATAAACCCCGCTTTGCTGCCTGACTGACAGCTTCACCTTCCCATCAGACGGAATCGTAAACTTGTAAAAATCTCCATCGTAATCTGTATTCTGCCCAGTAACAGTCTGCTCTAAATTGATCTGAGTCGCATTAGCCATATCAGCAGAAGCAGCCCCAGGCAACATCATAAAAACCATCATCGCCGCAAAAAGCACCACAAACCCCGAAACAAAAGAAGCCCTCTTCATCTCGTCATTTCCCCTCATCCCCATTAGTATAAGAAAAGTATAAACTACCAAACTGGATAAAAATATATAAATTTCCCAAGAAATGATGCACAGGTGATGCACAGGGACGGTTCCAGTGCATCATTCGGGACCCGAATGATGCAGTAGAACCGTCCCTCTGCTTCCTAATCTGTTTTAATTTCGTAATCGGTTACTCTATCATGGTTATCAAACCGAATAATTAGCCATTCACTATCGATACTAATAAAGCCACGCTCGTCCCCCAGGTAATAGACAAGATTATCTGATTCTAAATAGGCCTCTTCACCCTGCTCTCCCAATAGGTCTATTATCTCTGCTTTGGACATCCCTTTTAATCTCACTTCTGACAGTAGACTGTCTACCATTTCCACTCTTTCCCCCGGTTCATTTAACCATCTATCTCGATTAAACTGATCAGGTGAAAATAACAAATGTAAAAGGAACAACACTCCTCCTGCAAACAATCCAATAGACAACAACGTCAACATAACAACCTTAATCGTTTTTCCCATTTCATATACCCCTATTGGACTTATAGTTAGATTTTTTTATTCGCAAAATACTTTCTTCTATATCTTAACATGAATATCCATTTAATCCCATGCTGGTTTTAAAAAACAACTGGCCGCTGGCTAAGGGTAAATCAAAAAAACAACCCGCCGGGAAATCCCGGCGGGCAGTCAAATATTAAAGCTTCACACCACAACCTCGCCCCTAAGAAGCAAGCTGCTGAACCCGGAATTCCTGGCCTTTGGCCGATCGTTCCTTCGCTGTTGTTCTTCCGTGGTTTGGAATGTTGCGATACAGCTTGTCCATGAATTCATATGTCTTGGGCGCAACTGCCTTCAAATGATTCCTCGACTCGTCCCCGCGGTGGAAATAAGCAAAGGTCTCTGCGAAATACTCTTCGGGATAGGTGTAATACGCATTGTCTGAAAAACCGAGCCTTTCCTCGGAATGAATCTTTCTGAATTCCTCAGAGTGGCTGATATTGCCGAACACATAATAATCAATGGCATGGGCCGTTTCGTGCAGCTCAAGATTGAGGGAGCTATGCATATTCCCCGCATCGCTATACCCAATCCGGGCAACAACCGTTTTTCCGCCAGCACCCGGCACATCGTCCCACGTATAGGGGGTATGCTCCCAACCGCGCGGAACAACACCTTTTAGATAGGCATATTCAGGAAGTTCCGTCAGCGCAAAATTAATAAATTTCACCTCGACGCCTGCCTTATGTAGGGCAACGAGAATATTCGGATGGATATTCCAGACCCGGTAAACCATATCCCTCGCTGCCTGGGTATCATAATCACCATTCGTCTGAACCGTAACCAGCCGGTCGAGCACATTATTAACCTGCTCCGTCTTTCCCTGCGGTACTGCTGCAGAAGCAGACCCGGCAAAGCCCAGCGGAAGCAGCAGGCACACCGTCATCAACATAAACACAACTTTCCGATTAAACCCCTTCAATTCAAAAACTCCCCCTTTTCAATTAAAAAAAACTTACTTTTCAAAATCTATCCATGCCCAATTCAAAAAGCAACCAACTCACCAACCGTTAACACCTATTCTTAACTATACAGAATATTTAAAATACTACAATTAAAAAGGAATCGTCCCCCTGCCTCACAAAAAAGCAAAAGCCACCTAATGGGGGCTTCCGCTTTTTTTGACTACCTTACTTGTGAAATATCCAACACGTGTAACAAGAAAAATCGGGGAGAGACAGGCAACACTTCAATAAACACCCCTGATAAAGTCATGTACCTCATTTTTATAAAACACCTGAAGCCGTTTTCTCTCCTCAGCACTAAAGGATGGAACAGTCAGCGCTCCAAGGTTGTCTTCTACCTGCCTTACATTCCTGAAACCCGGAATGACACAGCTAATTTCCGGATGGTCAAGAATCCAGCGCAAGGCCGCCCTTGTCATATTTCCTCTTCCTTCTGCAATCCACTCAAGTTCCCGGCTTAACCTCACCCCTCTATCAAATTCAAGGCCTGCAAATGTCTCCCCAACATTGAAAGCTTCGCCATTTTGATTAAAATTGCGGTGGTCGTCCCCCTCAAAAACTGTATCCTTTGTAAACTTCCCCGTCAGTAAACCGCTGGCTAGCGGCAGCCTGATTAGAAGGCCGACACCTTTTTCTTTTGCAAGTGGAAGCAATTCTTTCTCCGGCTTTTGCCTAAAAATATTGAAAATCACCTGAATGGCACTGGATTTTGTTTCATTTACGACGAACAGTCCCTCTTCAACGGTCTCGACGCTCACACCGTAATGCCTAATCTTTCCTTCTTTCTTTAAATCCTCCAAAACAGTAAATACTTCGCCCTGCTTCAGGATTTCGAAAGGCGGGCAGTGAATTTGATACAAATCAATCGCTTCACGGTTCAGTCGTTTCAGGCTGGCCTCACAATAGTCGCGGACCTGGTCGTGCGAGTAGGTTTGCGGGTCATAAATATCCCCGGCGCGGCAAAACTTTGTTGCAATATGGATTTTATCTTCTTTCCCTTTTGTCACTTTTGCCAAAAGATCCTCGCTATGGCCTTCTCCGTAAACATCGGCAGTATCAAAGAAATTGACGCCAGCATCCATGGCCGCCTCAAGTGCCTTCAATGACTCTCCGTCGTTGACTTTCCCCCAAGAGCCGCCGATGGCCCATGTTCCAAAGCTTATTTCACTAACCTTTATGCCCGTGTTACCCAATTGACGGTAGTTCATATGTAATTCCTCCCTCATTTATTTAAAATTTTTCTTATTCAACTTAGAAAACACTTTCTTAAACATACAAAAAAATTAGCATTCGACTTGGTAATGCTAAATCCAGTAATTAATAATTTTTTAATAGTAGCTACCTTCACAGATTTTTCATTATTCCTAGAAACCAGGCACGTTTCAGCCCTATACACAAAGCTCCAAATTTCGATACATGAGGAAAAAAATGATTCAAACAGTGAAAAAAACGAAGGTGGTAAAGAAAAGGGAGTAAAAAAAACGGTAGCTACCACATCAAATTCGACAACCCCCGCCAAAAACCTTCTCCCCTTTCAACTATTTTTGTCCATTCTGTGAAAAATAACATGCTCTAATGCTCTAACTTCCCCCCTCCCTTCACCACCAACCAAAACAAATAAATTCTTCAGTTCCGGATAAATTGGCCGGCTCAAAAACCCGCCAAGCTACAGCTGCCTAGCGGGTTTCAAAATCTAATAAATGAAGCAAAGGGACGGTTCCACTGCTTCATTCGTGACCCGAATGAAGCGCCGGAACCGTCCCCGTGCCTCAAAAAAAGCGAAAGCCACTTAACCATGGCTTTCGCTTTTTTGAAAACTTATTTCAGATCTTCTATTGACTCAATTTCCATATACTCCGGAACGACCAACCCGAGCTTCGTGCCTTCAAGGTTTGGTCCGAGATCGATGAACTTATCTTTGTACGTATTGTAATACTCCAGATGCGTACCCGGCAGCCACGCTGCGACCATCGCATCCGAACTGCCGTTGGCGACACCCGCGAACATTGGGCCCACTTCGACCTGGCTGAACGTCACCTTGTACCCATTCTGCTCAAGCACTTTGCCAATCACATTCGTACTGGCAATCTCCGTATCCCAGGCAACATAGACAAGGTTGACCTTTTCGCCATTTCCTTTTTGGGCTCCTTTTGTCCATGCGGTGACTTTATCCTGATGTTCAGCGATCCATTTTTCTGCCGCTTCCCCTGGGCTCATTCCCTGTTCGATCGAGGCCATGACGGCTTCAATATCACTCGTCTCCCATGCGAATTGGTCAAGGATTTTATAGGCGCCCGGCGCATCCTGTTCAAGACCTTTACGAACAATCGTATGAATGGCTTCAGCCTTGCCGAAGGTTCCTTTTGGGTCATCGAGATACTTCAAGTCAAAGGAAGAAAACATCCAGTGCGGCGACCAGCCAGTTACAATAATCGGCCGTTGATTTTTATACGCTTTTTTCAACTCAGCAATCATTGCTGCCGAAGAGCCTTCAACAATCTTCCATTGGTCCAGCCCGTAATCATCCATTGCCTTGTCGGCTCTCGCCATGATGCCAGCTCCAGGTTCAATCCCAATGATTTTATAATTGGTTTGGGCTCCAACCCCGGCAGCATTCCCATCTGGAGCCGCCTTTTCTTTTGCAAAACTTACCCCAATCGCGGTTCCGACGACGAGCACAGCTACAATCGCAAAGACGATTTTCCCGTTCACGATATGCCTGTAAGCAGGCTTACGTAAGTTTTGCGAAAGCCGGTCGAGTATAATCGCGATAAAGACAATCGATAATCCTGCCTCGAATCCTTGGCCGACATTAATTTGGCTGACAGCCCGGTAAACATCCGCTCCTAGCCCAGGTGCTCCAACTAACGAAGCTGTCACAACCATGGACAAGGCAAGCATAATGCTTTGGTTGACCCCGGCCAAAATCGTTGGTGTAGCCAAAGGAATTTGGACTTTCAGCAACTTTTGGCTCCTCGTTGAACCAAACGCATCTGACGCTTCAACCAAATCTTTCGGCACTTCCTGAATGCCAAGATTCGTCATGCGGATTGTCGGAGCAATCGCAAAAATAAATGATGCGATAATGCCTGGAACAACCCCAATGCCAAAAAATAAGATCGAAGGAATTAAATAAACGAATGCAGGCATGGTTTGCATAAAGTCTAAAACAGGCGTGAGGATCCTTTGCACCGTTTTGTATTGGGCGCTCCAGATGCCAAGTGGGATTCCGATCACAATTGTGAGGACTCCGGCCACTAATACAATCGCAAGCGTTTGAATCGTCGAATCCCAATAGCCGAGATTTTCGATGAGCAATAAGCTCACTAATGTGAATATACCCAATGGCCACCTGCTCGTATACGCAACGAGAAGCGTTAAAACGAGAATTAACACGATAGGAGGTCCCGCACTTAAGACATCCACGATGAGATTCAATATCCCATCGATTACAGTCGTAATAAATGAAAACAAGCCAGCAAATGCGACTGTGATCCATTCAACTAGAGAGTCTACCCAATTACCTAAGGGGATTTTTGCTATATTCATTCAGTCTCACTCCCCATCTCGTTCAAAGAGTCTTTATTGCCTGCTAAAGCGCCAATGACAGCTCCGCGGACAATAATTCCTTTTATTCTTTTCTCTTCATCGATGACCGATATTGGCAGACTTGACGTTGCCATCGTATCCATCAGATTGGCCAGTAATGTATCTTCCGTAACCGTCGGAATGTCCGTTGTCATCACTTCAGAGATAGTCAGACTCTGGTCAATTGCCTGCCGTGCCTGATCAGCCGTCAACGCCCCAAGCAGCCTCTGCCTCCGGTCAACGACAAATATGCTCGAATATCCCTGTTTCCGCATGATCTCCAAGGCCACCCTTGGACCACGGTCGACACTGATTCTTTCCGGACGTTTCATAATATGAGAGGCCGTCAAAACTTTTGATAAATCGACATCTTCAACGAACTTCTCGACAAATTCATTCGCCGGCTGCATCATGATCTGTTCCGGTGTGCCCAATTGAATGATGCTCCCGTCCCTCATCAACGCAATCCGATCGCCAATCCTTAAGGCCTCATCCAAGTCATGCGTAATAAAAATGATCGTTTTCTTGTATTGTTCTTGAATTTCGATCAATTCATTCTGCATGTCTTTGCGAATTAATGGATCAAGAGCACTAAAAGCTTCATCCATTAAAATGATATCTGTGTCGCTAGCAAGAGCCCGGGCAAGGCCTACCCTCTGCTGCATGCCACCACTCAACTGCGAAGGCAGCTGGTTTTCATAGCCCTTCAAACCAACACTCGCCAAAGCCTTCATCGCTCTTTCGCGACGTTCGGCCACAGGGAGCTTCTTAATTTCTAGCCCATACTCCGCATTTTCCAAAATCGTTTTATGCGGGAACAGCGCGAAATTTTGAAACACCATGCTGATTTTTCTCTGCCTGACTTCCCTTAACCGGGCACTGTTCATTTTGACAATATCTTCATTGTCAATCAAAATTTCGCCGATTGTTGGATCAATCAGCCGATTGAACATCCGGATCAAAGTGGACTTCCCACTCCCGGATAAACCCATAATGACAAATATTTCACCGGGGTAGATTTCAAAATTGACATTATTCACCCCGACTGTCAGCCCAGTTTGTTTCAATATTTCACTTTTTGATTTACCTTGTTTCAATAAATCAATCGCAGCCCTAGGAGATTTGCCAAATATCTTGGAAACACTCCTGACTTCTACTATGGGATTCATAAAATCACCTCATTCTAAAAAATTGCCCATATCATATTCAGTTTTGCCATTTCTTAGCTTTTTATTTGCCTGGAAAAATTTAAGGAGAGACGAGCGAGGAAAAGGCTATTAAGCGACAATTTACTCCTGAGCATAAAGTTGGCACTCCCAAAATACTTTTACTACTATACACGATTTAGAAGGAAATTTCTCGTTACAAGCCTTATCTATATTGGTAAAACGCTTACAACCTTATAAGAGGAAAATTAATTCATCCCGCTCAAATGAAAATCACTCGTTTAATCAGTTTGATTTAACGAGTTTTTAACGGGTGGTGACATGCACCTGACACAACAACATGTGTAGCAATCACACTAATGAAACGAGAAAAAATAAGGGGTGACAGTGAATTTCGCGATGATATTCGTATGGATTGTTAGGGATAAAACCTTTTGGGAAGTAACTTTAAAATGCGGAAAAGTCTGGGGAGAGGAAAAAAGACGAAGCTGAGGCGGGGATCTCCAAAGAAAATTATGCTTTCTTTAAAAATATGTGCATTTCCAGGAATTACGTTGTGGAGATTGTCAAGTGATTTCCATGACAACCTCCCACTTTAGGTTGGCAAAAGCCTCCTCAGAACTAACAAGGTTCCAGAATCGGCTTCTATTGAGCTATTCGTCAAGAAATAAAGCATTCCATCAAGTTATGGAAAAACACCGTATCTCCCGTTTATTTCGAGTGATTCAAGATTTTGTTATAATACGATAAAATGATCAAATTTCACTAACTTTTTGCCTTCTTCATAATGGTCTTCATTTGGAACATTTGGCAGGCCTTTTAAATTATTGATGATGTTTTTCACAAAGTTTTGGCCTGATACATGGGCGTGAAGATAACCGCCGCCAAATCGTGGATTTATTTCCGATATCATATAACCACTTTCGGTTTTAAAACAATCTACATCAATTGGGCCATTGGGTTTAAGCACAACAACTAGTTCTTCAATGATTTCTTTTAAGATAGGGTCTTTGTAAGAAACTGATTTATCCGTTTCCCCCGACCTCATCGATATTTTTCTTTTCAAAAATATACTCGTCACTTCATTCGTTATAAAATCTACATAGCAATCGACACCAAATTCTTCACCTGATATAAAAGGTTGAATCACAATTTCTTCAGCTTTATCCTGATAAAAATACAGTTCCTGAACAGTTTCAACCTTATGAATCCCAATACTTGCACTGCCTCTTCTCGGCTTTACAATAAGCGGGAATTCCAGTTCATGATGATTTATATCATTGATAATCTTATCAATATCCGTGTAAGTTGGCACACAAGGGAGATCATGTTCCTGACAAAATTGAAACGTCAAATATTTGTCAAAACAACATTCCACAACGTTTTTGTCAGAAACAATCACCTGAATGGAGTTCCTTTCAAACTCCTCTTTACAATTCGCCAACAAAGTTAACTCGGGATCTATCAAAGACAAGACCCCAGCAATATCGTATTTTTTACATAAATCAATGATGTGATTGATATATGATGGGTCATCGATACGTGGTACAACTTCATGAAAATCAGCGTGATACAAAGCTGAAGCTGTCGAATCGCAGTCAACCGCCACCACTTTTCCGCCATTTTTATGAAGCTCTTCCTTAAAAAACTCCACTAATTTGGCCCGACGCCCAGCACTGCAAATTAAAATATTCATTTGTTTTATTCCTCTCAAAAAGATTTAAAAATAATACAATTCCTCATTAAAAAACTGCCGGAACGTTTCCTTTCGCCTAACTTCAACCAACTCACCATCATCGACTGCCACAATACTTGGCCGTACTTTTATAAACGGCGGATTGAAAACAATTGTATAGGCCCCAACATTTTCGAATACAATATAATCATCTTGTTGAGGCAAGGCGCCGGCGATGTCATGCGCTAAATAATCTTTTTCCATACACGTATACCCGACAACATCAAAAATTTCTTTCGTGTATCCTGAAACCTCATTTTGGCGAATAACGTGCATCGGCAAATTTCTTTTATGCATCGTCGGTTTGATATTATGGACGCTGCCATCTACGAGAACAAAATGATTCCCCCGGATGTTTTTGATATCAATGACTTTTGCGATAAAAATGAGGACATTCGCAACCATTGCCAGTCCAGGTTCCAATATAAGCGTCGGCTTATTTTTGAAATCATTGAATTCTTTATTCATAACTTCGCAGATTGGTTGGGCATACTCATCAAAAGTAGGGGCCACGGTCTGAAAGGATTTAGGTAACTCGCCGTAAATACCGCCTCCAATGTCGATGTACTCTAAACCATCAAGGATCGACTCTTTCGCGATTCGGCAAAGTTTTTCAGTAATGATTCTATACGTTTCTGCCTTTCTTTCGCTTGTCGAAAAATGGCCATGCAAACCTGTAATTTTAATATTTTTCAGTTCTTTTAGCTGCATGACCAAGTTTTGAAAATCGCCATTTTCCACACAAATCCCGAATCTTCCAATATCGTACCCTGCCTGGTGGGGACTGATGCCATTGTCGGAAATATCAAAGTTGACCCTTATCCCAATTTTTATTTGTTTCTTTGGATGCTCCAGGGCATATTCCTTTACAAAATCGGCCTCATAGAAGGATTCGATATTTACAATACTTTCATTATTTAGAGCATATTGAATATCCTCCCTGCTTTTTATCGGCCCGTTAAAAATGATCCGTCTTGGATCCTCACCGATTTTAATCGCCAAGTCATATTCCAGGCGTGAAACCACTTCTGCATAGGCGCCTAATTTGGATAATTCCTTGCACAAATAAGGAAGATAATTGGTCTTATAGGAGTAGCCAATAATAAAATTTTCATACCTGCTTTTAAAGGCATGCTCAATCTTCTTATAGTTTTCTCTCAATTTATTTACATCCAGTAAAAAAAAAGAGGAACCGAAGTCCCTCTCTAATTCACACATCTTCTTATAGTCAATCGAAAGTGTATTGATCCTATAAGGGATGGGCTTATTTTCAGCTGCTTGAACCAGGTTTTTCATCGACCTGTATCCTCCAAAAAGTTTAATAGACAAGTTCTTTTTTTTTGAACATGTTTTAAAGTAATTTTCTCCGTGAAATAATCTATGACCCGCGAATCAACGTTTTCGTCAAACTTTCTGGCAAAATAATCATTCGATTCCTCGATTGCTTGAATATCTCCCATTTTTAAATTTTGTGGGGAATTCCGTTCGCCTAACGTTTCTCCCCATTTCAAAAACATTTGGTTGTTATTGATCACAGCATGTTTATACGGAGAGTTCATAATTAAAGTTTGAAAAAAGCTTTCATCCGGAACCAATGTATGTTCAAAAAATGTGTAGTACCACGGATTATCTTCCAAAAAGTTCAACATATATTTTGCTACTTCGAACGGAACCGAAAACCACTGTGAACCTTTATAAAATAAAAATTCTTTAGGCCAGCTGTTCTTATTGGGCGAAAGATTTATGCCCTTGCTATAAAAGATTAGCAGGAGTCTTCTATACAGCCGAATCGGGTGAGCGGCAGTATATCTCCTCCTCGCTGCCTTTGCCCAATTCATCTTCATGAAACCCAAGTGTTGATCATCCATTTTTCGATAGTTCATATATATTTTCCCGCGATTTTCTGTTAACAGGCTTTTGAATCCATCTTTCACCAGGAGATCCTGGCCGCTTCTTAAGCACACAAAATCATATTCATTTTGCGAAAAGATGACTTCTTTCAATAGAAGGAGCGTCGCATCAACCTGGCCTATATCCCCCCATTCACAATTGACACTTTGCCGTAATACTTTGACATGCGGATTCTTCAATATTTTCCTATTCATATTTTCATAGTTTTTTCTATCGATATGAACAAAGACATCTGCCTGATCCTCAGCAATAAGCTGTTGAATAAACGTATTCACTTGATCGGGGTTTTTGTGAATTTGCAGTATATACGCGGTACGCCGGGCGATTCCCATTCGCTATAAACTCCTTTATGAATGTGTACACAAAAAGAATATATCTGAATCCTCCATCAGCAGAGGGTTATCTCTCCTACTGGCTTCCTTACATAATCCCGAACGATAAAAAGATAATAAAATCCATATCCACGCAAAGGAGATAGGTTATTAAACCTAATTTCCCGATAGGAAGCCTGTAATAAAGCGGCCCAACAACTGTGTCTGTTAATCCTATAAACTTCCTGATCGTTTCTTTAGCAAAATTCTTTAGCGTTCTTGAAAGGATCTGACAAAGACTTTTTCACTATTTAACGCATCGTCAAGCGGACGAAACTTATCACGTAAATCAACTTCTTTTTTTAATTCATCACTTTCGTCATGATATAGCTTATTTATATATTCTAAAATTTGCTCTGGATTGGTTTCCTCTGTAAAAACAATGAATTTTAAATCAGCTAACCATTCATTATATGTTCCTGCAATTTTATGATTACTGTTTGGTAATACGACACAGGGAGTTTTTGTGATGGCACAAAATATCATTCCGTGTAACCTGTCAGTAATCACAACCTTTGTTTTTTTAAAAGCATCCAATAGTTTCGTCAATTCTTGCTTGCCCAATTCTTTTGGCAGGTTAGGAATATACGTATCATACGCATTTACGTTTGCGTATTTCTGTTTAATCGATTCTATTAGGCTCTCTTTCTGCTGCTTTGTTAATTTTTGCTCCATATCGCTTCGTAAACACAAGATGATGCCGTCCCTCAGTGCTTTTGAATCCATATTCTTTAGGGATAAGACAATATCAGGAACTAGATAAACGTGATTGTTTTTAAAACTTTCTTTCATGATTCCGTATGATTTAGCCTCTCTTGCAAAAATGTGTAAATTCGGATGTTTAGAATAAACTTTTATACTTTTTTTTAAGGATTTAACAGTCTTAAAATCGATCGATTGAGGGAATGAGATGATTTTATTTTCCGGAAACAATTTAATGATATAGCGCCTGCTATCCTCCAACACCTGATAAGCGTCTCCCATATTTCCCCCGCCAATAATGGTCAAAATATCCGAGGAACGGATAAAGCTTTTTATTCTTTTTAGAAGATAGACGTCATTGGCATATATGGCCATAATTTTGTGATATGGGAACTGTTCCTTAAGATAATTAATTTGTGCATATGTTATCGCGATATCGCCGAGGTTCCCATAATCAGCCGCAATGGCAACAAAGATTTTTTCTTCCTCTTCTGCTACGCTTGGGTAAAAATCTTTGTCGGAAAGGAAGTATTTAGACATTATTTTTAACTTAAAAGGGATTTTTTGTGCCAAAATGGATTGTAAATGGCTGTCGATTAACATCAGTGTGTTCATCCCCTTTTTACAAAATGTCTGTGGAAGTGATAACGAAGTGGAATATTTTTAGGTTCATAGTACTTTGATAGATCGGCTTCTCCATGTAAGGACAGATAAAACAGCCGCTAATGATAGAAAAGAATTAGACAAAAAACTAAACCATACATACGGACACATTAGGAAACCCTTCGTTCTACTCTGTCAAATCAGAAATTTGATTGCCCGAAATGGTTAACCCTTTTATCGCCCCGGTTCCGGATTCAGTTTTGGTTATGCCCCTTTTTCCTCCTGAAATTTCATTATTCCTGATTTCAATATTTTCCATGAGGCGATCATTTGCAATAATCTCAACACCCGAAGCATTTTTTACAATATTGTTTTTCATTTTTACATTCCGGGTTATTCCTTTAATAAAGAGTGCGTACCCGGCAAAATCCAAAAATGTATTATCGAGAACCACCAGGCCATCGATTCGCTTGTTATCATAAAAGTTATAGTCAGTAAAAATACCATACTCAAAATTTTTAAATTGATTATTTGAAATGGTTGTATTCGATATATCTGTTTCTGATGCAAAAAAACGGACCCCCGAATGTCCCGATCCTCGAAAACGGTTCCGCATGATTGTTGTATCCTGGGCTCCCGCGGTAATGTGTATCCCATTTTCTTTCGTAGAAATATCATTGTCAAAAATGCGAGTTCTTTTTGACAAGACTCCCCACGTTCCTTCAATTGTGACTCCTCTTTCGGAATCAATCTCATTATTATGGATTTTTAGGTCTTCATTTTTGATCCAAACAAATATGGCCCCAACCTTAAACAGATTATCGTGGACCTTTCCGTTTTTTGTTTCCATCACAAGGAATTGGCCAGCCGGACAATATATATCGTTATTGTAAAAATCAACATCATGAAAGAAATTGCCTTCCCCCTGCCCGCCTTCCAGTTGGACACAATAACCTTCAGTATTCGAGCTAAAGATGTTATCCCAAATCTTCGCATTATAGAAAGACATTTCTTCCCAAGGTTCAAAATGAAGAGCAGGGCGCCCGGCCTTTGAAGTACTGACATTATTGAAAATTTGCAGATTGTTAACTTGTTCAAGAACGATATTTGAACGCCGGTTATTTTCTAATATATTATTTGAAATAATCACATGATCGCTTGTTTCAGTCGATCCTGAAATGGAAATCCCATCTCCAACCGCATTGATCATCCTGTTATTATCAATCAAGATATTCTTGCTGTCCCACGCAAAAACCCCGTGCATATGTTCTATGCCTTTCGGATGTTTTTTCGCATTGCCATCAAAGGTGATATTCTGGATCTTCACATTACTGACACTTTCCAGATTCACCAAGCGGGTAAAATCATCCGGTGCCCGTTTGGATAATTTAAGTAGGACTGAGTCACGGCTTTCTCCCACCAAGTTGACGTTCGACTTTAAGAATAGTGGGTGTAAACTATATGTTCCTTTTGGCACATATACTTCCCCGCCGCCTTTTTTTGCCACAGCGTCGATTGCCTCCTGAAAGGCATTCGTATCATCACGCTTCCCGTTTCCAGATGCCCCATAGTCTTTGACATTCACTTGTAAGGATGTCCAATTGACTGCTATCGGTATCGTCTTAGCCACATCTTCGTATGTTACTGTAAGGGTCGCAAAACCTGGCACCTCGGCAAAAATACCTCCACTTTTGTCCACAGTTGCAACTCTTTCGTTGGATGTTGAATAACGGCTTTCCTTTGTCACATTTTTTTCAGATCCATCCGGGTAATGAGCAGTTACAGACGGCCGAATCGTTTGCCCTTTATTTAGGTTGTAACTAGGTGCATCCATCGTTAAAAAGACACGGGAAGTCCCAGAATGGCGTTTGTCTGGAGAAAGATTGATTGTACTCAAAAAATCCTGTTTTTTATTCCCAATAGAGTGAATGTAGTCCTTAAAAACAATTGTAAGCGTTAGTAATATAAATAAAAAAAGGATGATTTGATGCTTACTGGGCAATATCCTGCCTCCTTTATACAATGACTGTTAAAGTTAACGGATTTTCCCGTAATCATTCGTTAGCAGCAGGCCCACTTAAAGCTTAACGTATGAATTGACGGTTGAATCACCCTGATAAACGGAGTGAGTTTACTTTAATTGAATGGCTTATGCAGTTTATGACTCTCATCTGTTGTTCTTTTGCCATTGATGACCCAGAAGGAAGGCAAATCCCCTTTTGAAACAATTCTTCTGCGACATGATGGCATTCGCTATGAGGATAATAGGAAGTATCTTTAAACAGCGGCTGTAAATGAAGCGGTTTCCATAAATACCTTGCTTCAATATTCTCTTCATTCAACACCTCTAACAATGCCTTATTAGAAATACCAGCTGTCTTTTCATCAATCAATAACGTCGTCAGCCAGCGGTTAGAGCGGCTGTTTTCCAGTTCATTCATAAATGTAATACCAGGCAGTCCGGATAAATGCATCACGTATTCGTTAAATATGGAGCGTCTGGCCCCTACCCTGTCCTCCAGAACTTGTAATTGGGCCCTGCCAACGCCCGCCAGGATATTACTCATCCGATAATTATATCCAATCGCACTGTGTTGGTAATAGGGAGCAGCGTCCTTCGCTTGTGTAGCGAGGAAGCGGGCTTTATTCATCGCACCCTCGTCATTGGACACTAACATTCCGCCACCAGACGTCGTGATAATTTTATTGCCATTAAACGAATAGATGCCAAAAGCTCCTAATGTACCGCTCGCTTTTCCTTGATAAGTGGACCCGAGCGATTCTGCGGCATCCTCAATAACCTGAACGTCATATTCGCTGCACAATCGAAGGATTTCGTCCATTTTTGCATTTTGCCCATATAGATGAACGACAATGACCGCTTTTGGGAAATTTCCTTCTTGCTCTGCCTCCTTTAAAGCCCTTTCCAATGCCTGAGGGGACATATTCCAGGTTTCGGGTTCGGAATCAATAAATACAGGTTCGGCACCTTGATAAAGTATTGGGTTCGCACTCGCCACGAAAGTAAATGTTGAACAAAAGACCCGGTCCCCAGGGCCAACCTCCAATAATTGCAGAGCTAAATGAATTGCTGCGGTCCCCGAACTTACTGCGGCAGCGGCATTCACTCCAAGGTAGGAGGAAATTTCCCTTTCAAAAGCATCAACGTTTGGACCTAATGGTGCAATCCAGTTCGAATCAAATGCACTGTCGATATAAACTTGCTCCTCTCCACTCATATGCGGTGGAGAGAGATAGATTTTTTCTTTATGATTCTCCATTTTACAGCCCTCCGTTAATGTATAAGGAAACAAAAAAACTATCGACCAGTGACGATATCGATAGTTGTTTAGAAAATGAAATGGCTGCGCTACTCATACGATGCTAGCTGCTTATTTTAGAATTCCCCTGAAAGTCTGGCATGGTTACATGGTTTTGATTACTTATTCCCTCTGAAATGAGTACCTTCTTCATGGTCAGAAATAAAATTTTTAAATCCAAATAAAAACTTTGATTCTGGACGTACCAAACATCCAACTTAAACTTTTCTTCCCATGTCAAAGCATTTCTGCCATTTACTTGCGCCCAACCGGTTATCCCTGGTTTTACTAAATGGCGTTTGGCCTGTTCTTCACTATATAATGACAAATATTCAGAGAGTAAGGGCCTTGGACCAATTAAACTCATCTCACCCTTGATTACGTTAATAAGCTGTGGGAACTCATCAAGGCTAAAACTTCTGACCATTTTGCCAAAAGATGTTAACCTTTCTTGATCCGGTAATAACCTTCCTTGCTGATCTCGCTCATCCGTCATTGTACGAAATTTATAAAGCTGAAAGATTTCCCCATTTAACCCAGGGCGTTCTTGTTTAAATAGGATTGGCGACCCTAGTTTTATCCTTATCAATACGGCAGTCAACAAAATGAACGGGAAAAACAAAATAAGACCCAAAATGGATAATACCAGGTCTACTAATCTTTTCATTTTACACCTCATGTATTACGTTTTCGGGTTACCCATTTTTCAATGAGACGTATTGTTTGCTGAAATAATGTTCGTACTCTCCATTTAATATGCCTTCCCACCATTGTTTATTCTCAAGATACCAAAGAATTGTCTGGCCAATTCCATTTTCGAACGTATAGGCCGGTTTCCAGCCTAATTCCGCCAATTTAGCCGGGTTAATCGCGTAACGCTTATCGTGGCCTAAACGATCAGGAACAAATTCTATAAAACCTTCTGATTTACCTAGAATCGCCATGATCATTTTGACAATCTCTAGATTTGACAGCTCATTATATCCGCCTACATTATAAATTTCTCCATTCCCGCCCTCATGCAGAATAAGGTCTATTGCGCTACAATGGTCCGATACATGCAGCCAATCCCGAATATTCTTGCCGTCGCCATAGATGGGAACCTTTTCATTCGTAAGAAGACGTGAAATGGTTAGAGGTATCAGCTTCTCTGGAAATTGATATGGTCCATAGTTATTGGAACAACGCGTTATATTCATCGGCAGCCCATACGTTTCATAGTAAGCCCTGACCAGTAAATCGGATGAAGCTTTACTTGCACTATAAGGACTATTTGGTTGGAGCGGCGTGTCTTCAGTAAAAAATGTGTTTGGGTCGAAATCCAATTCCCCATATACTTCATCAGTAGACACATGGATAAATTTACTCAAACCAATACGTTTTGAAGCTTCCAGCAAGACTTGTGTCCCTAATACATTCGTCCGGACAAATACTCCCGGGTCGGTAATTGAACGGTCCACATGGCTTTCAGCGGCAAAATGGACGACATAATCAAACCGCTCCTTATCAAAAAGCGGGATCATCGTGTCAGGGTCGGCAATATCCGCTTTTATAAAGAAGTAGTTGTCTCTGCTTTCAATATTCCGGTGCTTCGTTAAGTCACCAGCGTACGTTAATAAATCAAGATTATAAATATCATATGCAGGGTACTTGTTCACCATGTATTGAACAAAATTCCCTCCTATAAAACCAGCTCCGCCAGTTACAAGGATTTTTTTCCGAGCCATTTTTTCACCTTCTTTAAGTACTGTCAACACGATACCTTAACCATTTTTTTATTGGGCTTCGACTAAATTGTTTTCAAATGCAGCTTGATTAGCTAAACTCAACAGGTATTTCCCATACTCAGTTTTACGCAAAGGTTTTGCCAACTCTATTAATCTTTCCATGCAAATATATCCTTTTCGGAATGCAATTTCTTCTAAACATGCGACCTTTAAGCTTTGGCGCCTTTCAACGATTTCTATAAAAGTCGATGCTTCGAGCAATGATTCATGTGTCCCCGTATCCAGCCAGGCAAATCCCCTGCCCAATAACTCAACCTTAAGTTTTCCCCTTCGCAAATATTCTTCATTAATAGACGTAATTTCGAGTTCGCCGCGAGCAGACGGTTTAACAGATTTAGCAATTTCGACTACATCATTGTCATAAAAATAAAGGCCAGTGACAGCGAATGATGACTTCGGATTTAACGGTTTTTCTTCTATTGAAATAGCCTTGCCCATTTCATCAAACTCCACGACCCCGAAACGTTCAGGATCTTTCACATTATATCCAAACACTGTCGCACCTTCAGATCGTTTTGCCACACGTTCTAATATTTTGGTAAACCCTTGGCCATAGAAAATATTATCGCCTAAAATCATTGCAACGGAATCTTCACCAATGAAATCTTCGCCAATTAAAAAAGCCTGGGCTAAACCGTCCGGGCTTGGTTGTTCTCTATACTCAAGGGTGATGCCGAATTGCGAGCCATTGCCTAACAAAGATTCAAACCTTTTTGTATCCTCCGGAGTTGAAATAATTAAGATGTCTTTTATGCCAGCAAGCATTAAAGTCGAAAGAGGATAATAAATCATTGGCTTATCATACACTGGCAACAACTGTTTGCTCGTAACCATGGTTAACGGATAAAGTCTCGTTCCATTTCCTCCTGCCAGGATAATCCCCTTCACTTGTTAAACTCCCTTCTTATACAGGTTTTTTGATGGAATTTATTAAAGTATTAATTCGTTCTCCCTCTTATCGGAAAATAAAAAATGATCCCGTTCTCTGGGATCACCTTCAATGATCATCTGACAAATTCGATCAACATCTTCAATTGGTAAATCTGGATAAAGGGGCAGTGTTAAAACTCTTTCAGCTATATAATTAGCAACCGGTGTTTCACCAGGCTCAAACCGATCTTGATAACAATCAAGGCTATTTGTTAACGGATAAAAGTATTTCCGGGCATGAATATGATGTTCCTTTAATAATGCATACACTTCATCACGGCTCATTTTATAATCCTCGAACAACACTGGGAAATAAGCGTAATTGCTTTTCACACCTTTCTGTCGCTGAACCAGCTTAATCCCTTTTACATCCTTGAGGTTTTCAAGGTATCTTTCCGCGACTGCCTTTCTTCTCAAGATTTCCCGATTGATGTTACGTAGATTACAAATCCCCATGGCTGCCTGAAATTCATTCATCTTGGCATTCCCACCAATAATGTCAACCGACTCCGGTCCCGTTATCCCAAAATTCTTGATTTCATTCAGCGTTTTTCTTAGATTGGATTCCCGATACGTTACCGCTCCGCCCTCAATGGTGTGAAAAACTTTTGTAGCGTGAAAACTAAACATTGAAGCATCCCCAAAGTTGGCAACTCCCTCACCATCTACCGTAACTCCGAAAGCATGGGCCGCATCATAAATCACCTTGAGATGATATTTTTTTGCGATTGTTTCAATCTCCCGGACATTGCAAATATTCCCATACACATGAACTGGCAGAATCGCAGATGTTTTTTCAGTTATTAACGGTTCAAGTTTACTGACATCGATTGTGTAATCTTCTGCATGAATGTCGCAAAAAACGGGGGTCAAACCGTTCCTTACAATCGCATGGGTTGTAGAAGCAAACGTAAAGGGAGTCGTAATAACTTCACCGGTTAGATTAAAAGCAGCAACCGTACTTTCCAATGCAAGATGGCCATTCGTAAACAGAGTCACATTTGGAGTATTTAAATAGTGTGCTAACTGTGATTCCAATTGTTTGTGTTTGTCCCCCATATTTGTCAGCCAGCGGCTTTCCCATATATCTTTAATTTCCGCAACATACTCCTCAAAAGAAGGCATAGAGGATTGGGTTACTTGGATAGGCTTCATGATTCAACCCCAATTCATATAATATGCTCCATTAAAAAAACGACTAAAATCCGATTGAAGAATTTACAGTCGCCCTATATACGTCTTCTAAACTAAACAAATTATTTTCCAACTTTTGAGATTCCCCGAATTAGGTTGTTTTAGCAATTTCATATTTTTTTAAATGAATAACATTAATATCCTTATGTCCGATAACCCCATATTTTTCTTCAATCAAAGACTTTGAAGCTGCTTCTCCCCGGATCCACTTTACAATCGCTAATGGTAGGTTTACTCCTGCCATATGGCTAAAAGGATATCCACCACCGAACCTGGCGTTCATTTCTAAAATAAACGGAGTATCATTACTCATGAAAACATCAATGTCTAAGTTAGCAATATGCTGAAGCCGTTCACTTATTGATTTACCCAGCGATTTTAAAATGGGGTAATCCACTGTCTCTGCACAGTCAGTCTCTCCTGAACGCATGGAAAACTTTTTCTTTACAATCGTGTTTTGATATCGGGCATTCAGGTCATTAATAACATCCAGGCCATACTCTTGGCCCATAAGTTTTTCTTGTATTAACACACTAGTAACCAGGCTTCCATTCGCCATATATTTTAAGTAGCTGTTTTTAATATTTGAAATGGTTTTGTTAAATAAAACCTTTAGCTCCAACTCGGTTTCCGCTTCAAAAACACCTATAGACCCCATCCCCCAACGTGGCTTTATGATGACTGGAAAGTGAATTTCATTATTCCTTAATGCATGAAGGACGTCAGTCAATGAATGATAAGTCTTCGGGACGTTGAAGCCATTTTTCTTTAAAAAATAATAAGTTTCTAGTTTATCATTACAAATGTTTATCACAGACTCACAAGAGACGATGACACGAGTTCCAACTTCCTCAAATAACGATTTATTTGCCGATAAAATAGGCAAATCAATATCAAACAGTGATATAATCGCATCAATCTTTTTCTCTATACAATAGTTTAATAAAAATGGTATATAATTCTCTTCATATATAAAGGGGGTTATCGTAGAATGGTCCGCGTAAGAAAAAGCTGGTGTTACATCGGAACTATTGGATACATGTATTTCACCCTTTTCCCCCAACGCTTCTTTAAAATAGGTTATTAGGTAACTTCGCCTGCCCACAGAAGTAAGGAGTATATTCATGTGAACATCCTTTCAAAATTGGTTTAATTGATCAAAAATAGGTGTTTTTTGACTATTGTTTGTTTCAGTCCGCTCACCGGTATCATCCGTTGGTGAAAAATTAGCAAGGTACATCTTTTCCCAAGAACATGTTAGTCCACACTTACATTCTCCCTAGTCTAATTTTACTAACTCGTTTTTTTTCTTTTAAAAACTCTTTACCTGTTAATTGTAAATATGTAAAACATTCATTCTTATAAATAATGGCTAAACCAATATATACAATAATGCCAACAGTTATTTGAAGCATTACTGTAAGGAGCAAGGGAACCCCAAAAAATTGTATACTATATACACAAGCCCCCATAATGAGTGAATGAATAAGTGAAGGTATAATATCTTTCCATTGCTCGAGAAAACTATAATTCAGCAACTTTAAATTTGGGTAAGCATTTATAAAACTGGAAATGATGCCTCCTGCCAAGACACCTAACGCCAAAGCATACACACCAAAGGGAATGGTAATAATCAGGATGATAACCCCAACTATTTTCTTAATAATTTCCAATTTCAAAAAGATATCGCTTCTTCCTAACGCGTTAATAGCCTGCAAATTAGCCGTATGGATTGGCCATAAAGCATATGATGCACAGAAAATTTGCAGGAATGGAACAGCAGGAAGCCATTTTTCTGTAAGTAATATTTTCACTAGCGGTTCCGCAATAACAGCCAGACCCACCATCATTGGAAAAATGATAAAAGAGCTTGTTACAATCGATCTCCGCATCATACTTTTCACTTTAGGTCTGTCGTCTTGATTCAACGCTAAGGCTGGCAGCATGACAGATTGAATGGACCCATTTATGTTGATTATAATTACACTTGGAAACTGCTCGCCTCTATTATAAAAACCGAGCATTGCCGGGCTAAACAATTTCCCTATCATGAGACCTCTTAAATTGTTGTACAATGTATCAATCAATCCAGAGACCAGTATTTTCCAGCCAAATGAAAATAATCGTTTTACCTTATTTAATGAAAACAGTAGTTTAGGCCTCCAGTTTACTACCATCCACAAAATGATGGTAATGACTAACTGATTGGTCAAGTGCTGCCCAATCAATGCCCATATACCAAAACCAGTATATGCCATTACGATACCGACTGGCCCAGAAATCATAATTGCACCTAGACTGCTGAAGAACAGTTTTTTAAATTCCATGTTTCTCTGGACAATGACATTCTGAATTGAATTAAAAGCGCCAAAAAACAAAGATAATGACAAAACCCTTAACAAGATTATTAATTGGGGGTCTTCAAATAATAAACCTAAAAACGGAGCAGTAAAAAATAGAGCAAAATATAGAATACTGGAAAGGACTAAGTTTAAGTAAAATACAGAATAAAGATCAACTTCATCAGCATCTTTCTTTTGAATCAATGCGGTATTAAAGCCACCTTGTACAAGAACCCCAGAAATTGTAATAAAAATTGCAATAAGCGTCAGTTTTCCGAATTCCTCCGGACTCAGTATACGAGCTAACACAATGGATACGACAAATTGTATTCCTTGTACCCCACCTCGTTCCATGAACTTCCAAAACAAAGAAGAAATGATTTTGGACTTTGTCACTTCTGTGTTCATAAATGTAATTTCCTTTTTATTCTAATCAATGATATTAAGACTCTAGGAAAGTGCCATTGTAAAAACCACCTTAACTTTGTCTTATATGTAAATTCAGAAAATATAAACCTGAATTCATCTATAAAAGCTTCTTTATATTTTCCTTGCTCCAATAAGAGATCAAACTGATTACGTTTTATAGTCCTTTTGATAAGATCCTCATATTTAAAACCTGTATATTGATTTATTTCATTTAGCATAATTGCAATTTTGTCAAGGTGCTTTTTATAATTCTCAACACTAGAAAGCGTCCGTTCCGACCATGAACCGCTAACTCCTACCCGATAAGCTGACATATATTCATCCAAATAATAGACAGTGCCCTTTAATGCTAAATGAATAGCTAATGGATAATCACTAACATGAGCGTTTTTTAAAAAATCAGGAATATCATATGCAAACCTGGTGGGATATAACATTGAATTTGTCATAAAAAGGTTTCCACCTCGCTCAATTACTTCCTCTGCCGTAAAAATTCTTCCCCCTTTGTTTGGCCTGCTCACTGATTTTATTTTCTTATCTGATCCTGATACAATAGTTGCTGCATGAACACATAAACTGCATTCAGGGTGCTTTTCCATAAAGTCCACCTGTTTTTGGAGTTTATAAGGATCTATCCAAAAGTCGTCCCCTTCACAAATCGCAGTATATTTTCCTGCGGCTCGTTCACCATTACGCATCAAATTTTTTTTCCCTAACGAATATTGATTAACAGCCTGATAGATTGGTTTAATGGTCTCTGGATATTTCCGTTCATATTCTCTAATGATATCCGCTGTTCCATCTGTAGAGGCATCGTCATGGATTAATATTTCAAAGTCAAAATTTGTTTTTTGCATTAAAAAGCTTTCTATCGCATCTGCTATATAATCTTTATGGTTGTAGGTAATACAATTTATACTAACTAACATGTTTTTCATGGTCATTCCCTCCCACGATAACCACATTCCTATATTTTCTCCTTCAGTTAACTCATTAAGAAAAGCCCTATACTTTATGTTTAGGGCTCTTGAATCGGATTATGTGGAAATGTAAAAAACGATCTTAACTAAATAATTCAATAATATCTTGTTTTACATTCGTCTTAAAAAACGGATAGTTACCAAAATCTTTCCCATTTTCGTTCATTTCTATGTTCATTATTTTATGGAACCCGCTATAAATCTCCTCTGCCGAATGGACTAATACACCATATGGATAGTCTTTCATCAATTCCTCTGGTCCTCCACACCTTGTTGAAAGGATACGTTTGTTTAAAACCATTGCTTCAGCGACTACTAAACCAAAGGATTCCACTTTTGAACTACAAACAATTGCATCACTGTCCTTCATGTATATATAAGGATTTTCTACAAAGTCCAAGATCTTCACATGTTTTTCCAAGTTGTTCGTTCTAATTTCTTCTACTAACTTACTTTTTTCGGGGCCTGACCCGATTATCGTTAAATTGACATCGTAATTTTCATCTCTGATTTTTTTAACTGCTGATACTACAGAGAAAAACATTTTTTCTTCCGACAATCTTCCAATACAGCAAAATTTGAATCCGTCCTTAAATGGAATTGTGTTTGGAGATCCCTTTTTTGATAAACTGATAACATTCTTATCATCAATTAAGTTATAGGTTACTTTGCTATTTATTTTTTCATATAGATAGCTCCTGTATTGATTTTTAATATAGTTCGATACACTAATACATTTGTCAAAATTCATTAAATACCTAATCAATTTCTTTTTGTTTATGAAATAATACAAATTATTATCATTGTATAAAGGATCATTATGCTGCCAGCAGTATTTTTTAATTTTCATATTTCTAATACCCGAAACAAGTTTGGTCGGTATACCTTCTTGATAAGAGACAATATAATCATATTTTTTTCTTATAAAGAAAAACGAAAGTATTTCTGAGGAGAAAATTTTGAAAAATCGATTGATAAATATATGCCCCTTATCAAAAAGATATTGATATTTTGTTCCCTCAGGCAATTGTTTCTTTAATTTTTCGCATTTGTAGATTGACATAACCGTTATGTCTGTATCCTTATTGATTAATACTTTTATAATATCAATTAAGGATTTTTCTACTCCTCCGAATTCGACAGCTTCTAGTACGAACAATATTCTTTTCATGGTTCACCACGGCTATCAATAATTTAATGTCTTAAGTATTACTTTTACTTTGTTCAGAAATATAACCCCATAAAGATTATTAGACACTAAAAAGCGAAGGAGTATGGTATTGTACCGGCTTATTTTAACGTTTTCAAAATTCTTACCGAGCCCCCACAACTCCGTCTCTTGTTTTATAAGTTTCTTTTTTTTTGAAAATGGGATATTCTGATTTCCAATGATACTTTCAATATGGTAAATACATTCATTGATCTTGTTGGTAATGACATATTCTTTAATGTTAACCCCAAATATTTTTGTGAATTCCATTTCAGATTCTAACAATTTACTAACTAATTCAAATTTATTCTCATAATATTTTTGTGAGAGGCCCTGACCGGGTCTGACCATGTAAATATATACAATATCCAATATAGTAATAATCTTTTCTGATTCCCTAAAACAGCTTAAGTTAAAGAGTAAGTCCTCTCCTAATGTCATACCAGCATCAAATAAGATATTCTTTTCCTCTAAGAAGGTCCGACAATATAGTTTATTCCAGGGTGCATTTATCACTTTATTCCTTTTTAACATTAAATACTTGGTTGCAAACTCTTCTGAAGAAAAAACTTCTTCCCCTCCATTGAATCTCTCAAGAATAACTTTAGATTTTTTTAAGTATTTTCTTTCCTCGAATCCTCCAATTACAACTTGAGCATTCTGTTGCTCAGCTGCCTCAACTAATTTACTTGTTGACTCTTCAGGTAAGAGATCATCAGAATCAACAAACCGAATATATTTTCCTCCAGCCATATTTAATCCAAAGTTACGGGCAGCCGAAACCCCTCCATTTTCTTTTTTATATACCTTAACCCTATTATCCGAACTCTCATACTGTTTGCATATCTGTAAACTATTGTCTATTGATCCATCGTCAACCAGTATGACTTCTATTTCTTTATGTGACTGGTTTAGTACACTCTCTATTGTATGAACTAGATATTTTTCAGAGTTATATATTGGTAAGATTATACTTACTAATACATTTGTACTCATTAAAATAGCTCCTTCTCCTTGTAAAAATAGCCCATAATTATTTTATTACTAATGAATGTTTTACAAAATCCATAACCCAATAAAGAACATATACTGAGTATTTTATAAATTTTTGAAACGTCTTTAGTTTTGAGCATAATGAAAGAACTTTTTCTAACATTTCTTGTAAGCAGCTTACCAATCGTATAAAATTCATTTTCCGGAAATTTATAATTATATCTTAATAGTTCGATTAAAAGTCCGCAGCTCCCATATGCATAATAAAATTTAGTATATTCTAATAAATCTTTATAATACTGGTTTATAAAAATTGTCATTTCTTCAATGGCTTCAAGGTATTCCAGCTTTTTTTTTCTGAAACTGTTACGAAGAATACTATCTGCTCTTTGAACGTAATAATATTTTGCTGCGTCACTGTAAACCGTCCTATTTGATTTTGCAAAAACTTTATATGTTGTAAATACATCCTCGAATATTTTACCTTCGGGATACCGGACTCCATCAAATAAAGCCCTTCTATATAATTTATCAACTGCATAATGATGAATGGTATTTGCCTCCAATAGTGACCTCATACCCTCAATGTTATTTAGAATGACTAAATCACCAGAAGGATATTTCTCAAAATATACTTCACCACCCTTGAAAACTCTTTGAAGATTACAAATTGAAATATCCGCAGAAGTTTTTATCAGATTATTTATTAATACTTCATACATATCGTTTGCAATGTAGTCATCCCCATCTACAAAACCAATAAAGTTTCCTGTTGCAATATCTAACCCAGCGTTTCGGGCTGAGCTTAATCCTCCATTGGGTTTATTAATTAACGTTATTCTATTATCAGAACTAGAACTTTTTTTTATCAGCTTAAGTGTATTGTCAGAAGAACCGTCATTGACGACTATAATCTCCAGGTTTTTATATGTTTGAGAAATAATCGATTCAAGACATTTTTCAATATATGCTTCAACGTTATATGCAGCCACGATAACACTTATTTTCATCTTAGCACTCTCTTTATATTTAGAATTTTGGCCAAAAATAGTATGAATTTACTGTTATTTGTTTTTAAAATTTGTTCAATAACTATTGTTGAAAAATCATAGGGATGATTTTTAGCAATAACTTCTCTTATTTCTTTTCGACTCAAAATATCTCTAATCAATTCTAATTTTCGTTGATAAGTTAACTGACAATTCCTTTTGTAAAAATCCATAAAATAAGCCATGATGTCCCGGATTAAAAACCGATCGATCATAGCTTGATTTTTTTTTAATATTCCCCAGTAAGATAGGAGATTCCTAATTTCCATTAGGAGGTCATATCGAACATCAAATCGGTTTAACCGAAAACGTGACACAAGCCCTTCTCCTTTTTTTACACAATAGTTTACGAATGCCAGATTTAAAATTTTTACGTGTTCAATATCTCTAATGACAGCTAGATTGAACTTTAAATCCTCCCCAATGTTTAAATCTGCCGGGAACTTTATTTCCTTTTCTTTTAAGTAGCTAGTTAAATAAACCTTATTCCAAGGAGCGTTAATCATTTCATTTCGTATTAATGAAACGGCATAATCCCTGAATCTATGTTGGTCATGAAAAGTGAGCATCTGTTCACTCGGCAGTAAACAATCGCTGTATTTATTTTCAAAATCGACATTGTAACCGAAGATCATCAGTTCGATGTTTGGGGTTAAGCTTGCTGCCATTTGTTTAAGTGCTGTTTCTACATAAAAGTCATCCGCATCCAGGAATGTAATATACTTACCTTGTGCTTGCTCAATTCCTACATTCCTTGCATAGCTGACACCTGAATTTTCTATGGAGAAAAGCTTTATTCTTGGTTCATTTCGAGCGATATCTTGGCAGATTTCATGGCTGCGGTCAGTGGAACCGTCATTGATCACGATGATTTCGATACCCATGAAATCCTGGGATAAAATACTGCCAATGGCACGGCTGATGGTTCTTTCAGCATTGAATACCGGAATGACAATCGATAAAAAAGGAGTGCCCATCAACTTGTTTCCCCTTTGCTTTTTAGAACTAGAAAATAAAACAGAATATAGTAGAACCAGAGTACCGTTCGGCGTAAATCATTAATCCCAAAGCCATACACGATTAAAGAAATGACCGAACATAAGATAAAGGTATTCACATAGGTGTTTTTCGTTAATTTTGTAACCATAAGGATATACGCTAATCCCCCGGCGATTCCGCCTTGGGTAAGTATTTGCAGAAAAGAATTATGAGCTTCATACCCATCAAATACATCGTCACCGGAATATGAGCCGGGACCCAGGCCGAAAATGGGCGAATAAAGCCAGGCTTTAATGGCATTGCTCCAAATGACAAGCCTATTCTCTCCATTGGTATCACCATGAAAGAAATCATTGATGAAGATAAGAATCAATTCGGAATTGAACAATAAAACGAGAAGAAGGATGCAGAATAACGCAATAATAAGGCCATAAGAACGATGTAGTTTATGAACAGATTTCACTGTCATAACTATACAAAAAATGAGAGTTGCAATCGCCCACGCCGCCACCAATGTAGAAGAAGTCGTTGACAATCCTATGAAAACACTTAGAACAATCCCTGCTAAAGCCAGGATTTTTACTGTCATTTGTTTTTCAATGGTCATGATATACAACCCGATAAATGGAAAGGGAGCGATGAAGTAGGCAAATTGGTGGTAATCATTAGCAAATGGAGAAAAAATGTCAGCCCCCCCATATGTTAAACTAAACCCCAATAAAACAGTCCTGCCTCGCAGATAGATAAAAAACAACGTGCCTATTACAAATAATCCGCCGAAATAAAGAAAACGCACTAAACTGTATAGGCTGGCAAAATTGCTCTTTTTAAGGAAGGTTTCAAATGTAAAACATAAAAATAAGATTACTACATAGGCCTGATAATCGAATTTCACATCTTGGGGCGCGATTCCTAAAAAGGTATTGACCGCATAGCCGAATGTCATGAAACACAGAAAGGCGACCCAAAATAAAGAAAAGAAATGATGGTGAAACGATACCAGGATTTTCTTCTTGCCAACTAGCTCGTTCAGACAAAAAAATAATAAAAGCAGCTCTCCAAGGCCAAATGCACCGAACCTTAGTGATGTGAAACCAAAAAACAAAACCATGGTCAAAATAAGGATATTTTGCGGACTAAATAGTACATAATGTTCCTGAGTCAGTTTATTTTCCATACGAACACCTTTATGAAATTGTTTTTGTAAACATTTGCTCATTTTGTTGATTGTTTAACCCATAGATCTCCATAAGCTGACCAATCACTTGTTTAACATCATATTGTTTAATAGATTCATAGGCATTCGAGCCTATTTTCTCTAAAAAATCTCTGTTCCGGTAAAGCACTTCTATTCTTTGGGCTGTTTCAGCCGCATCCCCAACATTTACTAAAAATCCGCTCACCTTATCTTCAACTAAATCACGAATCCCTCTAATCCTTGTTCCGATTACTGGTTTCCTGCAGGCCATCAATTCCATGATATTTCTAGGCAGCCCTTCCCGGTAAGACATGAGGATGCCAAGATCACTCGCTGTTATCAGCGCGGTTATATCATCCCGATTCCCCAGGAAATGAATCCGGTCCTCTAACTCCCTTTCCGTCAGCTCCATTTTAAGTCTCTCAAGAAGCGGGCCATCACCGGCACAAATCACTTGTACATGGATTCCTTTTTGCTTAAGAATGTCCACAGCCTCGATCATCTGTTTATGATTCTTATTATTGTTCACTTCAGCAATCATGATGATGACGAAATCATCCTCGTTTAAGTTTAGAGTCCTTCTGACCTCATTTCGATCATATAAATCAGCACGATAAGAAGCTAATTTTACGCCAACCCCATTGGCCAGATGAGTTCCCTTCACCTTGAACCTCTTTGCCCGCTCATAATCTTCAGTGTTCATCGTAATGATCGTGTCCGTATAGCGAGCCATCACCTTTTCGATAGGGTAATAAATCCCCCAATTGACGAGCGGCGCTCCCTTATAAAAGTGGAACCCATGGGCCGTGTAAATTGTTTTCAGTTTTGGGAATCTAAGCTTTAGAAGCCTCCCGTACAAGGCGGCGATTGGCGTATGAACATGGACGATATCGTAGTTGAATTGATTCTGGATCTTCATCAGGTCAAAAAAAGCCTTCACGTTCTCGGGATGTAACGGGTTCCGGGTAAAAGGAACATCAAAAAACCTGACCCCGAGATTGGCCAGGTTTTGATCGGCTTCTTCATCGATTGAACACGCACAGTCGACGACATTGCCTTCATTTATAAGCTTTTCAATATGAGGTACTAAAAAAGAATTGATGGTTCTGCTCAAGGTTGAGATATAAAGGATTTTTTTCACTTCGTTCACCAGCCTCAGTTGGTCTTTATGCATTTTTTCAAAAATATCCTGAAACTTAACAACATAATATGAACGGCCTCCATTCCAGAAGAATGGAAATCTGTTTCTATAAAAAACCTTTAAACTGAAATGGATAATAGCCGCTTTGAAGCGACTTTCCCATTTGCAATCAACAAAAGTTTTTCTCTAATTTCTTCCTTTTCTAAAGTAGGAAAAGTTTCAATTAAATGATTGATCTCTTCCATATATAACTCCGACCTTTTACCAATGTAAATTTTCGGATAAATTTGCTTCTCATGAACTTCCTCTTCTTTGAGAAGTTCCTCATATAACTTTTCGCCAGGCCGTATTCCCGTGAATTCAATTCCGATTTCCTCGACTGAATTTCCCGAAAGCTTTATCAGATTTTTGGCAAGGTCAACAATCTTAACAGGTTCACCCATGTCCAGTACGAAAACTTCTCCGCCTTTTGCTAAAGAACCAGCTTGGATTACCAGCCTGGAGGCTTCGGGAATCGTCATAAAGTAACGAATCATGTCAGGATGAGTAACGGTTACAGGTCCGCCATTTTCAATTTGCCGCTTAAATAAAGGGATCACACTACCACGGCTCCCGAGCACATTGCCAAATCTTACAGTCACAAACTTTGTAGAGCTTTTGCGGTCCATTCCCTGAATGATCATTTCAGCCAGTCGCTTCGTAGCTCCCATTACACTGGTCGGATTGACTGCTTTATCTGTAGATATCATCACAAAAGTTTTTACGCCATTTAAACTGGCCGCCTTTGCTGCATTCCTTGTACCTATTACATTGTTCTTTAATGCTTCTTCAGGATTTCGTTCCATAAGGGGTACATGTTTATGGGCTCCCGCGTGGTAAACAACATCCGGCCTATAGTCTTTCATTATCCTATTCATTTTTTCTTCATCCCGCAGGTCTGCTATTTCCGTGATGAATTCTATTGAAGGTGATTGATTAGACTCGATTAATTCCATTTCGATTGAATAGATGCTGTTTTCACCATGGCCTAACAAAATAAGGCGTGACGGTTGAAAGGATACAATTTGACGGCATATTTCGGAACCAATCGATCCCCCGGCCCCAGTAACCAGGACTGTTTTCCCGGATAGATATTCTGAAATATTTGCGATATCGAGTTTAATTTGTTCCCTGCCTAACAAATCCTCTACCTGTACATCACGAAATTGACTGACAGAGACCTTCCCTGAAACCAAGTCCTCAAGCATAGGCAAAATTTGCGTTTTCGCATTCGTTTTGGCACATTCTAAAAAAATTGCATTCAATTCCTTTTTCTTAAGCGAAGGAATGGCGATTACAACGTTTTCAATATTGCGTTTTCTAACAAAGGATTCGATTTGATTTGTTCCACCTACAACCGGTATTCCAAAGATATCAAGGTTGTGCTTTTTAATATCGTCATCTATAAATCCAACCGGAAGAAGTTCCGTATCGCGATTTTGCAAAAGCTGTCTCGCCACCATTGATCCAGCAGACCCCGCGCCTACGATTAGCGTTTTCTTCTTGTTCCCTTTTTTGTTAATAAAAGAATCCCGAAACACTCTCAAGCAAAATCTGGATCCGCCGATAAGAAAAATATGTAGCAGCCATGTTACCGCCAAAAGCCTGAAAGATATCTTATGTATAATGAGCTGTTGAACGAATAATGCTGCCAGGATGGATCCAGTGACTACTTTTAAAACAATCATCAGTTCCCCAATACTTGCATATTCCCAAGCCTTTTTATACAAATGAAGTTTGAATGAAAGAATATGATGGCTGACCAGGATTGCAAGAGCTGTGATGACAATCGAGAATGTCACTACATGGACGGTTGCATTCACTAGGAATCTGCTAAAAAAAAGGGCTGTTAATACAAAACAGGAATCCACCAAAATAAATAAAGACAACCTTTGTTTGTAGGTCATTTTCACACCCCCTTAGTGTTAACGATTGGAATTTTTACACCTGGTAACACTTGACCCAATTAGACATCAAGGTTCATAAACATACACTCCCTATAAATAACATTAAAACCTTTCATTATAAGATCTTAGAAAGATGTTATAATGAAAGATTTTAATGAAACATGGGGCATCCAACCCCTCCTCACATCATACTCTCGACGACAAGCGTCTAAGGTTCCTTTCAACCCACAGCATGATCGAGTACCTCCATTGTTAACGATAAGGAGATATCACCAAGTTTCAACACCGCTCTATAAAGTGTGATTTCGTACCTTATTGAGAACGAGCGAACCAAAAAAAGCCTTAGTATGCCCTTCAACTAGCTCTCATTTAATATAATTCCTAAACATTTTGCTTTAGAGTGTTTCAGCTGTTTCTTTACTTTCATTATGTCATCACTTTTCGTTTTTCCAGACTGGATGACAATGATTAAACCATCGCATTGATTTGCTAAAATTTTCGCGTCAGAAACCTCCAATATGGAGAATGTGTCAAGTAAGACCACATCGTATAATCCCGTTGACTTGAGAATGAGGGATTCCATATTTGGAGAACCAAGCAGTTCTGCAGGATTTAACGGGATCGGCCCACTAGGTAAAAGGTCTACCCCTTGTATACCTGTGTCGGCAATCGTATCCTCGAATCTGACTCTTCCATTTAACAAATTGCTTAACCCTATAGAATTTTTCACTTTAAAAGAAAAATCCAGGATTGGATTTCGTAAGTTCGCATCAATTAATAAAACCTTTTTCCCTTGTTGTGCCAATGATATGGCAAAATTCGCGGCAACTGTTGACTTCCCTTCTTGACCATTGGCAGAGGTAATCATGATTGTTCTCGCATTTTTACAATCAATCGAAGAAAGATAATTTGTTCGAATGGTCCGGTATTGTTCCGCAATTGTACAAGTAGGGGCAGTGGCAGCCACCAGACTAACTTTCTTATTTAGAAAAGACGATTTTCTATTCGTTAGTTTCAAGAGAATGCCTCCTTATCTCCGCTTTTTCGTTTTTATTCTTTTTTTGAGCGGTGTTTTTCTTATTCATTTTTGAAACACTCCCTAGTACCGGAGCCTCCAGCAGTTGTTCTGCTAACGAATCCGTCCTTACCGTGTTATCCATGAAATCTAACAAGAAAATCAACCCCATGCCTGCAATCAACCCAATAATAAAGGCAAGCACAATTTTATTTTCGTGATTGATATTAATGGGTACTGTGTTGATTTTTGCTTCGGAATAAATACTAATATCATTCAATTCAAACGTTTTTTCCATTTCACGTTTAAATACATTTGAAGCTGTATTGGCAATATCTGCTGCAATTTCTGCTTTTCGGTCAATAACAGAAATTTCTACTATTGATGACCCTCCAATACTTCCTGCGGAAATGCGCTGGCTTAACTCTTCAGGGCTTGTATTTAAATCCATCTCTTTTACTACATGTTCCAAAAATCCTGGTTCTCTAATCATTACCATTAAAGTATTCATAAGTTTATCATCAGCATTCACAATCATTTTAGAAGAGGTTTGGTAAAGGGGTTTCGTGATATAGAAGCTATAAAGAGCTCCTAAAGATGTGAAAAGAATGGTTATGAAAAGAAGGATCCATAAGCGATTCCTAATAATCTTTAATATGTTTTTTATATTGATTTCTTTATCCATAGTTTTTCACCACTTTGTTTTTTTTTTGGAGAGATGTTCTTCCCTAAGAACCAAACTCAATTTCAAGTTAGGAAATAATTTAACATCCCTCCCAAATATATGTAATATATGCTAATATTAATTCTGTATACAGAACAAGTCAATGGCATTTGATAAAAAAACTTATCCAAAAAAACTCTCTTTTCTTCTATAAATATACATAATTCATCAATTGTTAATATAAAGTGTTTATCCACTTTCGTACCGATTCATCCTTTATAAAGAACGTCTGTGCTGGATTAAAAGGGAAATAGCAAACAATTTTCTACATTTATTATTTTTCGTGATTTTTTCTACATTCACTTCTATGTGCCTTTTTGTAATAAATTAGTTCTTTTAAAAGAACAGACTTTGTTTTATAATTCCAGATATAAAAATCGTCATCCCGATATGAACAAAAGGAGATATCGCTATGATTGGAGAGCGAATAAAAAAACTGAGGGAACAAAAGGGGTATTCAATCAGCGAACTAGCTGAATTAGCACATGTTTCTAAATCTTATTTAAGCGGGATGGAAAGGAATCTTAATAAAAACCCATCTATTCACTTTTTATTGAAAGTGGCTAAACCTTTGGATGTTTCGATTGAGTTCTTGCTTACCGGAAAGAATCTGGAGGTAATTGATTTTGACAATGGTAAGACGATCGGACTAGACCCTGAATGGAAAAAAATAATTGAAAAAGCGATTGAAGATGGAATTAACAAAGATGACTTTAAGGAGTATATAAATTATATTAAGTTTAAAATTTGGGAAAAAAAACAACAGTGAGACAACATATTAGCCACAATCCCCTTTGTTGGCCAACAAGGATTGATTAACTTCATCTGGCGAGGATGGAAAGCTGCTTTTCCTCCATCTCTTATAGGGGGCTGTACTGGAAAGCCTACTTGCGCATACAATGCTTATTACTTGCTTTGGCCTTAGCTGGCGACTTGCATTTCAAAAAGGAAGCCCCGCTCATTACCGGATTGTAAGCGCTTTCTAGTTATCTGAAAAAACAAATAACATTGACACCACCAAAAAATAATTATACTATAATAACAATTATCTAAAAATTATTACTAGCTACTAATAGCAGCTACAACATTAAATGTTTTCTAATGAAAATTTTTAGAAGATTCAGGTGATCGCATTTAGGAGGCAAATTCAACAATGAAACCATCAACAAAGAAGTATTTGGTCGACCGAATGTATAAAGCTTCACAAGGACTGGCCAATGCAGTCCTCGTTACGCTAGGAATCGGCCTGCTTATGGAATCTTTAGGAACCTTTACTGGCTGGGAAGGGTTCGCTACAATCGGAAGAACAACACAACTAATGCTTGCTCCGGCTCTTGGCGCAGGGATTGCCTACCAGCTTGGCGGCAATACACTCATTATTTTTAGCGCAATGGCTTCAAGTACGATCGGAGCCAACGCCGTCAGACTGACGGAAGATGGCACCGTAACACTCGTAACGGGGCAGCCGCTTAGTGCTGTTTTGGCCGCTGTCATTGCGACATGGGTAGGAAAAAGAGTAATGGGGAAAACAAAGCTCGATATGATGGCCATCCCTTTTGCAGCTGTATTAGTCGGAGGCATTGCCGGGGTCTTCCTGGCAATGATTACGACACCTCTCATCACGTGGCTAAGCGCGCAGATTGCCACTTCGGTTGAAGGTTCGCCGATTATTGGGCCAATGGTTATTTCGCTTGTTTGGAGCATTTTCCTTATGTCACCGGCATCCTCCGCGGCGATCGCAATCGCCTTGCAGCTTGACCCGGTTTCCAGTGCGGCGGCGCTCATTGGCTGTACGGTCCAGTTTGCTGCATTCACGGCAATGTCGTATAAACAAAACGATATTGGCGCCAATATCGCCCAATCGCTCATTACACCGAAGGTTCAATTCCCTAACCTCGTCAAAAATCCTCGGTTGGCGATCCCGCCCTTTATTGCGGCCGTTATTTGCGCCCCGATTGCAACAGTCATTTTTGATTTCAAAGCATCCTATAAGCTAGCCGGGCTCGGTTTAAATTCATTGATTGCGCCGATCAACATTTTGGCTGAACAAGGCCCTATCGTCCTGGCAATCTATATTGCTTTTGGCATTATCCTGCCAATCATTATTTCACTATCAATCTTTAAACTTATCAGCCTAAAAGGTTGGACCAAAGCTGCCGACTTAAAGATGGAATTGCAATAGCCTGAGTCGGATGAGTGTAGCTGAGGCTGAGTGGGGACGGTTCTAAGTCTGCCAATAGGCGAAACAAGAACCGTCCCTATTTTTTCTCATTTCTTTTTCCGATTATAACGTTTCCCTGTCATTAAAAGGTTTACAGCCTAATAAAATTGGGTATAGGAAAAACTCTAGGGGACAATCCATGGGTTTAGGTTAGCTCAACGTTTTCCACTTCTCTTATGGTTGAAAAATGCGGAAGGAGGAACAGTTAATGAAACAACTATCTGATCCAAATGAATGCATTTATTGTGGCGAGCAGCTGACGTTATGGGAAAGAAACAGAAGCTATTGTTGGGATTGCAGCGAAACGACTTCCCCTGAAGCTTATCACGAAGAAGAAATTGAACTGACTACTAACGTGGACACCCAATAATAAGAATCCGCACCTCGGTGCGGTATTTTTTTGCATGAACCCGAATCCAGCCAGCGGGATTCATTTTTCTTTTGCAAAAATTGGTCCCTGCCCCAAAAGCCATCCGGACCCACACCAATCCACCTACACGACAAGCTCCCTACCCGCGGCACCTATTCTAAAAAGACGAAAAGTTGACACGAATTAGTCATGGTTACGCAACAATTGAAGTTCTTTTTGTCACAAAAACAATGTGATAATAGTGGTAACATAGAACGAAAGGATGACTTAGCATGGAAACGACGTTACAAGAAATGCTAAATGAACGCCCGGGGATGAGCATACTCCAGCTGAAAAGAGCCTTGCTCGTCCAACAAAAAAACGGATACGTTCTCATCGATGCCGAAATTGCAACCCTTGAACTCACCCAAACCTTTACATACGAATACACATTGCTTAGTTCGGCTTATTGAAGCACTGGAACCGTCTTCTACCTCGAGATTGTGTGGCGGTCTATTTTGAAACAAGAAAAAACTGGGGGGGCGCCAAGGTTCAGCAATAAAAATAAAAAGACGCGTCCCTCTCGCATAAATGGATGGGGACGCATCTTAACTTTTTGGAAAATAATAATGAGGCTATAAGAGGAATATCGGTAGAGGCAAATCCTAGCCAAGTCTTCTTTTCAAAACTTCCAGTTCACGTTCGTTTCGTGCAGTTTTTTCCCAAATAAAATCCTGATCCAACTCCAGCGCTTTAAGCCTATCGACAACTTCCTCATGGCGTTGTGCACTTTTTATCTTCTCAGCTTCAAAATCTTCACGCATTGATGTCATATCGCCTTGCATTGAAGTCATATCGCCTTGCATTGATGTCATATCGCCTTTCATTGCTTTCATGTCACGTTGCATTTCTTGTTGCAACGTGTTTGTTTTTGCAACCATTCCCACCAATTGGACTAACATATCTTCAATTCTCGCTAGCCTATCCTCCATGTCACTCTCACCTCCTTCTGCTCTTCCCATTATACAATAACTTCCCCTCAATCAGCGACCTGATTTCAAAAAGGAAGCACGGGGACGGTTCTACTGCTTCATTCGACACCCGAATGAAGCACTGGAACCGTCCCCTGCATCACCTTGCATTGGAAATAAAACAAAAAACCGGGCAATTTTCGCCCGGTTTTTGCATTTTATTTTACAGCAGACTCACGTTCGTTTAGGTAATTTGTAAATCCTTCATACAATAAACTTAATACTAAATTTAATGTACAGTAGGATGAATTATTTAATTGGTTCACTTTATTTAAATGAGTGACCTGATAGTAAAGATTGTAATTAGCCAAATACGCTAATTCATTCCGGGAAAAAACGGTAACTGAAATGGTTGGTACTTTTTTAACCACTATATTTTTTAACATTGCATCAATGGAACCGGTTTTTCCGGATAATGATGCAACGATTAATAAATCATTCGGGGTGATGGCTTGGGAAATTAACTCAAGCTCTGTTTTACTAGGTATGATATTTAAGAATATATTATGATTCAATAAACATCTTGAAAATTCTTTAAGCATTAAATTTTGTCCGTAGCCTGTTCCATAAGCAAAAATGTTTTTTGATTTTAAAAACAACTTATAAATTTCTTGTAAATTTTTATCTCCCTCAAAAAGTTTGATCGTTTCCTGGACATCTTTTAATAAAACTGAGCTATGAAAAGACTGATTATGGGAGACTTTCGCATCTCTGATTCTATCAGCCTCTTCCTTTATAAAATATCGAAATTCACTATAGCCATCAAAACCTATTTTCTTTGTCGTCCTAATGATTGTAGAGGGGGAGACATTACAATTCTTTGCAATTTCTGTGACAGTTTTATCTTTACACAACTCGATATTCTGACTAACGTAGCTAATTACATGTAAGTCATTATCGTTTAATTGATCATAATATTTATTAATCAACGTTTCCAAATTCATGATCAGGATGCCCCCCAAAAAAGTTCCTACTACCTTGTAATCTTTTGATTTCTATTTCTGTAAAGCCATGGAATTCGAATGGCATTATTTCATTATTATAACATACCCGCTAAGCATCATATTGAATGGGAATTTGTATACTTTCTAACCTATACAGGTCAAATATTCCGACCTAATAATCGGTGGAGAAATGCGAAAAAGAGGAAAAGGTTTATTTATTATTTTATAGAAAGCAAGGTAAGAAAGGCATTTTGAAAAGGGGGTTCATTCTAAAAATATGATGAACAACACTTTATTAGCAAAACTTAACGCAGAGGGCAAGCAAACGTTATAATACAAATAATAGTAGTACAAACCATAAATCCCGGTCCGTACTACTATTTTAGTAATGAATCATACGAATAGATTAAATGCTCTTGTGCTCTTTTTCCAGTAGTGATGCGGCGTCTTCATCAATAATGACAATCGCGTTATCAAAATTTCTTAACGCTGTAGCAGGGCAATCTGGAGTGATTTCTCCTTCCAGTAAGGCTTTCACTGCTTCAGCTTTATGTTTACCTGATACGAGCAGCAAGACTGTTTTTGCTTCCAATATTTCTGTGAACCCAAGAGTCAACATTTCGGTTGGGGCTTCTTCTCTCGTAATCCCATATTCCCTCATTGTACTTTGGATGGTAGAATCGTCATGTTTCGCTAAAAACATGGTTGAATCAAATGGAGTTCCTGGCTCATTGGCACCGATATGGCCATTCGTACCTAAACCGAGCAATTGAACATCCATAGGATATTGGTTTATTATTTCTTTATATCGGGCAATTTCTTTGTCCGAATCTTCAGCCTCGCCGTCAATCAAAAAAATGTTTTTAGGTTTCACATTTATGAGGTTATATAAGTTTTTATACATAAAAGACCTTACTGAATAAACCGCATCTCTCGGACCCATATATTCATCTAAATTCATAAAGGTTGTATGGCTAATATCTAAACCTTTATGAATGCCTTCCACCAATAACTTAAATACTCCTCTAGGGGTACCACCCGTTGTCATAGAAATAACGGGTTCCTCGTTGTTTTTTATCACTTCTCTAATGATTTCATAACCTTTGGCTGACATTTCTTCATAATCTTTGACAAATATAGTTTTCATTTTTTTCATTAAAGCCGAATAGCTTTAATGACTCTCCCCTCCTCTTGGTTTTGTAGGTTCTCTTTTCAAAAAGACTAACTATTCTTACATGACAAATTCAATTTTTGGAAATCAATTGTTAACTTCTTTTTTCAGAGATCGTGCTGCCTGTTCTACTTTAGACCCATAAACGACTTGAATATTTTGCTTATCAATTTTAACCATACCCATGGAACCTGTTGTTTTTAAGATTGACTCATTAACAATTGAAGTGTCTTTTAGAACTAACCTTAATCTTGAAATACAATTATCAATCTCCACGACGTTTTCTTTTCCACCTAACGCTTTAAGAATAGTCGCTCCGAAATCATCTCCAACTGAACCTGCGGCAACTTCCTGCTCACTTGAAACTAAGTCGGAGTCTGTCGTTCTGCCAGGTGTTTTCACGTTAAATTTCAGGATGACAAACTTAAATACATGGTAGTAAATAACCGCATAGATCAAACCAACTATGACATCCAAGTACCATTTCGTATAGGTACCTTGTAAAATACCAAAGATGGTTAAATCAATCAGCCCTCCCCCAGCGTTTCCAACCCCGACATGCATAATTGTCATGAGGAAAAATGACAAACCAGCCATAAATGCATGGAAGATATAGAGGAGTGGGGAGATAAAAATAAAGGCAAATTCTATAGGCTCAGTAATACCTGTTACAAACGAAGTTAGCCCAGCTGCAAGCAACATCCCTTTAACCTTAGGGCGCTGTTCCAAGTAAGAAGTTTTATACATGGCATAACATGCTGCTGGTAATCCGAATACCATGAAAGGATGGGTACCTTGTGTTAAAAAGCGGGTAGCTTGTCTTAACGTATCAAGATCGGGATTAGGAGATGCAAGCACTGCATTAAAGATGGACAATGCTCCTGATACTGTCTGGCCGTCAACAACAGCGGTACCGCCGATTGGTGTGAAACGAATCAACTGGTTTAATACATGATGCAACCCTGTTGGAATAAGCAACCGTTCTGCAAAGCCATACATAAAAGTACCAATGGCTCCTGATTTGCTAATCAAGCCTCCCAAACCATTAATGCCCATATTAAAAAATGGCCAGACAAAGTAAGAAATGATTGAGAGAAAAGGGATTGTCACGATAATGACTATTGGCACAAAACGGTTTCCACTAAAGAAACTAAAAGCAGTAGGAAGTTGTTTCGTATGATAGCTGTTATGAATAAAGGCAGTCCATAATCCAACAAGTATTCCGCCAAAAACGCCCATCCGATACGTAAATACCCCTAGCATGGTTTCATAGGCGTTGGAGATCTCAAATGCCCGAATTTGGGAAGTCCCTTGTTGTACTAAATAGTCAACCGAAGTCGTATCGGCTGTAATATTATTTAATTTTAGTAGATAGCCAATTGTTACATGAAAGATGATAAACGCAATAACCGCGGCAAAACCGGCAATTTCCTTATCCTCTTTGGCCATTCCGGTTGCAACCGAAATAGCAAATAATATAGGCAGCAAACCAAACATCGTTCCAACAATTGCCCGTACGCCGCCCACGAAGTTTTGAATAATCGTCGCGTTTGATATGGTTTCACCAACAAGTGCCGGGTTTTGCAAGACTGAAACAATACCTAAGAGCAATCCCGAAGCAACAATAATTGATAAGGGGCCCATCAATGTTTTTCCAAGTTTTTGGATACCAGTTCTCATATAATCCCCACCCCGCTAATTTTGCATTGGAAATAAATTTCCAATCGTATTTTCTGTATAGTAACGATAGATCTACCAACCTATTGCAAAATAATTAGATCAGCTTAACTTTCAATTAAAAAACATTTAATCATCTATCATTCCGGTCGTTCACCAGCTCCCTATAATTGTATGTTATCCGGAAACATACCATCAAAAAAATATCTCTAGAGATTGATAACAGCTTTAAAGAAAGCCTTTACATTAAACTTTCTGTTGTCATGGTATCACTATAAAAATGAACCAACAATATATTCTGATGATTAAAATTCCTTTATCAAATTCTGAATATTAATTCATAATACGAAAAAAAATTCAGGAAAAATATACCTTATAGGTGGGTATATTTTTTATAAAAAAGAATTTTATTCAGAATGAGAATAATTAATCTACTTTCATGACAATTATTGTTGACCAAAATATCAAGTGCTACGATGAGTCCAGAAAGTCTATCCAATTTTATACTATTGAAAGGGACGATAAGCATGAAGGTTAATCTGGACAGGGTAATTAGAGACATCGAGACACTGGCTACCTTTACTGCAACCCCAGGAAATGGAGTTACAAGGTCATCCTATTCTCATGAGGATAAGTTAGCAAAAGCATATTTGAAAAATGAGATGGAAAAAATAGGCCTAATGGTTTGGGAAGATGAATTCTCAACATTATTTGGGCGCAGAGAAGGAAAAAAACCTGAAGCACCTGTTATTATGATTGGATCTCACTATGATTCTGTGGTAAATGGAGGGGCATTTGACGGAGCTGCTGGAGTTGTAGCTGCCTTAGAAATTCTTCGAGTGTTCCATGAAAATAATATTGAAAATGAATATCCTATCGAAATCATCGCAATGAATGCAGAAGAGGGAGAAACATTTGGACCAAGTACAGGGGTTTCAAATTCCCGGGCACTTGTTGGGACTTTAACGGGGCGAGAACTGGATACCGTTAAAAATAGGCACGGTCAAACCAAAAGAGAAGCGATGAAAGAATATGGTCTGATTCCTGATTTAAAGCTCGCAAAGAGAGAAAAAGGCACCATAAAAAACTTTATAGAACTACATATTGAACAAGGGCCTGTTCTCGACAATGAAAAACGGGATATAGGCTTAGTCGAATATCTCCCAGGAATCGGTCGATATAAAGTGAAATTTCATGGAAAATTAGCAGACTCAACCGCACCGATGGAGACCCGGAAGGATGCATTACTCGCTGCCTCAAAATTTACTGTAGCGGTTAATCAAGTTGTAAAGTCATTAGGGGCCGGAATTACAGGCGCAGTCGGAGAAATGGAGATTTCCCCTAACTCCCACCAATTTGTGCCTGATTATGTTCAGGCTAAAGTAGAAATTAGAACGTTTGATAAAGAGGTTCTACAGAATATTAATTTATACGAAAAACTAATGGCTGAATTGAAGTCTATACAAGAGGAAACGAATGTAGAAGCTGAACTGATCGAAATGGCGAGGATTGGCTATCCAAATCCAACTCCTCCAAGTATCATGTTAAAAGAAAATGTAGAGATCATGGAAAACATCTGCAGAAAATTAGATTATAAATATAAGATCATTAATAACGGGACCGGCCATGATGCAATGATTATGTCAGATTTTGCTCACACCAATATGATATACGTGCCAAGTAAAGGGGGGATTTCCCATCACCCTGATGAATGGACGGACTATGAAGATTTGAAAAAAGGAATAGATGTGATGATGCATTTAGTTCTGGAAATATGTAAGTAATAAATAGCTAGTTTACACTATTTAAGTGTATATCTATGTCATACAACGAGATTGAGGTAAAAAAAGCCGCCACCCGCAGCACTGTGTTAGCAGAATTGTGGATGGCGACTTTTCTTTTGGTCAGAAATCTCCTCTCTTATCCAAGAAACTCTATTAACGAAGCCTTTGCCCCGTAGCATTCATGCGTTCCAAAATAGAATTAGTGGGCGTGAGTAAAAACTTTACAAACCATAAGGGTGGTTCTCCTAGTCTTTTCATTTATTTTTCATTTAAAAAAACCAGCTAAACCGTCCCCTTGTAACCCCTTGTACTATTGCGCCAAGCTCCCCGCTGCTTTGACTCTTACACGTGTGGCATTGCCAGGTAAATAGGCAAGTGGAACGTCTTCTATGTCGACTATTTCACAGGTGTCTTTATCGGCTCCTGCTGTTACAGCTTCAGAGATCGCCATTTGTTTTGCCAGTTCGATCGTTTTTTCACGTCCTAATTCCTCCAGGGAGAAAACGCGTTCTACTTGTCCGCTTACTTGTGAGATGGCAGAGCCAATCGCATTCGCAACGCCGTGATTGTTTGGTTGGATGACTTCCGAAGTGCCCTCTAAAGATTCTGGTAACAAAATACTTCCTCCACCCACTACTATAACTGGGACCGAATCGGCACTCGTTTTCATTTTATCGATCGCGATTTCCACCATAGAAATCATTTCTTTATAAACATTCACTATTACATCATGCTCTAGATGCTGTACTTTGCTTGGATCGCCAATATCTGCTTTTCCTAACGCAACAACCACATCGGTTGCCGTTAAAGTATCTCCCCCAAAGACAAGAGCTTTTTCAGTTAATTGATAGCCGACACTATCCGGGCCGATCGTAAACTCCCCATTATCTCGAATTCTTATAATCGTGCCGCCTCCTAAACCAACTGAAACTAAGTCAGGCATTCTGAAATTGGTTCGTGCTCCACCAATTTCAACGGCAAGCGAAGATTCCCTTGGAAAAGATGAAACCAGCACGCCAACATCTGTAGTCGTTCCCCCAACATCCACAACAATAGCGTCTGAATGTCCTGTTAAGTAGGATGCTCCCCGCAAACTATTGGTTGGACCGCAGGCAACGGTCAGAATTGGATATTTTAAAGCATATTCAACGGACATTAACGTTCCATCATTTTGCCCTAAAAATACTCTTGCATTTATTCCTTCTTCTTTTAGGGCATTTACAAAACCGTGTATCGTCGTTTTGGCTACGTTCACAACGGATGCATTTAAAATTGTTGCGTTCTCTCGCTCTAAAAGTCCAACACTACCAATCTCACATGAGAGTGAAACAGGCAAATCCTCCCCTAAGACCTCCCTCATAATTGCAGCGGCACGCTCCTCATGGTCACGGGAAACTGGTGAAAATACGGAAGTGATAGCAACAGAGTCCACTTTGTCTTTTAGTTGATTAGCAATATTATATAATTCCTCTTCATCAAGCGGCATGATTTCTCTTCCATCAAATTCGTGCCCGCCGCGAACGATATAAACAAATTTGCCCAATATGTCGCGTAAATCATCGGGTACCCCAATTAAAGGTTTAACAGCCAGTGTAGCTGGTGCACCAAGACGAATAATACCAATGGAATTTAATCTTTTCCTTTCTACAATTGCATTCGTACAGTGGGTCGTCCCGAGCATCGCATATTTGATTTCCGAAGGCGGAATCGTCGAGGAAGCAATCACAGCTTCAAGAGCCTTATATATCCCTGTACTAACGTCATCCGTTGTTGGTGATTTCGTTTCCGCAATTACATTTAATTCTTCATCAAGAATAACTGCATCTGTATTTGTACCGCCTACATCAATACCAATCCGATAAATACTCAATTCACTCAGCCCCCTCTGTCATTAGCTTTTCAACGGGAATGTATTCTACGTCATATCCAAAGTAAGAAGGGCCGCAAGTTTCAATTCCTTTCTTCGTTCGCCATTTTTCATCGCACGGCATCCCGATCACAACACATCTTGCACCGTATCGTAATCCTTCTGTTGTAATTGGCAAACCAGTTTCTTCATCCAATACAGCAATTAAGTCAGGCGTCACACATAGTAATTTATTTTCTGTCACAGCAAGTAAATGTTCATTCTGGAACCGAAGACTTAACTTTTCTCCACGATACTTATACAAACCATCAATTGTTGCTGTTCCTCTTGTGAACCCGGTTTCGGTTTTCCGATTAATATCGGTTACCTTTCCCCGGAATAATTGGAATCCATCAGTTATTTCCAGTATCTTTTCAATTGGATTATACCCTTCAGCTTTTGCAAGACGGATGGAACGCCCAATTTCCTCTTCTAATTGCAAAATATTAGGGATGCCGCTTTGTTTTAAATTTTTCCCTTTCATCGGATAGATGGCCATCATAACGGATCCACCCATTTGAATTGTTGCATTTCGTGCAAGTCTTTCCGCCCATAGATTATCAATCGTATTCAATAGTGCAGCATTTCCTTTTTCGTCCGATATAACCATAGGGGTCGCTGAAACACCATCCAAATAAAAAGTGGTCATCTGTAATTCCGGAAATGCCCGACCCATACCATCCACATCAATGACAGGAAGCTTTAATTTTGCCGCTAGAGCTAATGGCAGCATGGAATTTATTCCTCCAGCTTCTATTGGCATTGTTGCAACAATCGGTTCTCCAAGATAAGCTTCCAATGTTTTGAAAGTTGCAATTGCCTCTTCCCCACTTGGTGCCTTTTCGACCATTACAGTTGGTGCCCCCATCATACCGGTCGGAACAACGATATCATCGTCGCCTATTTCATCAATGGAGAGCAATTGAATCGGACCATATTCCTCCACTGCCTGTAGTGCCATTAATTTCCCAATATAAGGATCTCCTCCGCCGCCGGTTCCTAGCAACGCGGCGCCGACTGCAATATCTTCAATTTCTTGCTTCCCAAGTAATCTCATTAGCCTTCGTTCACCTCAACATAGATTTTTGTTCAACCCGCTTAAGTCTCCGTCAAAAAACTGCAAGATACTTCCCCTTTGTTGTCAAAAAACATTGACTTAAAGAGAGGACTGTTCATAGGTATTGACACTTCCATAAGTAACAACCTTATTACGGTTGACTACTAGACTAATCAACCAGTAAACGAGGCCGCCAACAACAAGGGAATTAACGGATGGAATGCCCCAGTCAATTGTTAGGCCAACAAAAATTGCCGCCGCCCAAGCAATCAACGTAATTGGATTCCATGCTTCATAACTCTCCGGCAGGACGCCTTTCGCACGGGATTCTTCCAGTTCCCTTTTATACCGCTTGACAACGAAATATTCCATCGTCAAAATCCCCCCAACAGGCGGTAAAGCAACCCCTAATAGGATTAGAAACCCTTGGAATTGTTCTAGAATGCCCATTACGGAAAATAGTGTACCGGCTATTCCCAAAATAATCGTGACAACCGTTCGATTGACTCGTTTCCCAAATCCCAAATCAATTAGGTTCACAACGCCAAGAGAAGAAGAATATAAATTCCAATCATTAATTTTTAATGTGGCAGTGATTAACACGATTGTTCCGATAATTCCACTTGTCCCCATCACGATTGAAATAACATCAGAAGATTTTGCCACATGGGCAAGAATGACACCAATCATTCCGATTAGATATTCCCCAATCGTAATCCCAATTACCGTCTGCTTAACCACATCTCCAACAGAGCGATTGAAACGGCTCATGTCCGGCGTAATAATTGCACCTGCAATAAATCCACCTGCAACCATGCTCGCACCCATAGCAATGGAAATGGTTGGTCCAGGAGTAGGCAGGCTAATCAACTCACCAAATGAAAATTTTGTTAAAACAGTGCTAATTGAATAAAAAACAACTAAAAGAAAGAGTGGAACGGTAATATATGCGGTAATTCCTAATGAAAGTATGCCAAATAGGACCACAAACGTAACGGCCAAACCGGTAACAATGGACCACATCCAGACAGGACCGCCTAGAATTTGATGAATTCCGTTGGCGAAAACTTCATTTTGAATTCCAAACCAGCCAACCATAGAAATAGAAATGACTAAACTTAGCAGGATAGAACCCACTTTTCCAAAACCAGCCCATCTGACTAATAAAGTGGTACTCAACCCCTCCTTCATTCCGGCAATCCCGACGAAAATGGAAACGATCTCAAGAATGACCGATCCTAAGGTAACCGCCCAAAACGCCGACCAAAAGTCCATACCAAAACCTAGAGCCGCTCCGAGCAAAAATTGCGAAAGGGCTGAAATTTGGCCAAACCGCATCGTGGCAATGCCAAACCAGTGTTTCCTCTCACTTTGCGGCACTCTTGATAACGCATAATCATCATACTTTTCGGCAAGTGTTACGTCTTCTTTTCTTGTCATACTTTCTCCACCTTTCCCTTAGTTATTTTGATAAATTTCAGGCTTTCTGTCCCTTAAATACGAAATTTGGGTTCTGTATTTATTCATTTCTTCTAAATCAATCGTCACCACTTCAACCGTTTCTTCATCTTGCGGGAGTTCAGCAATAATGCCACCTCTTGGATTGCACACCTTGCTTTTACCGAACAAGTGTAAATCACCTTCAAATCCAACCCGATTTACCCCAATTGTGAAAAAGATATTTTCCAACGCACGTTGTGGAACATTTAAATCCCACATATCCTTATCCTGAATCCTCCATGCGGATGGCATAAACACAAATTCAGCCCCATTTAGGCAGAGTGAACGGCAGGTTTCAGGAAAGCCGATATCATAACAAATCGCAATGCCAAATTTCCCATACTTTGTTTCAAATACCGGATAATCAGAGCCCTCTTTAAAATAAAGCCTTTCCTTTGCCCATAGATGTGTTTTTGCAAAACTCCCCATGCTTTGCCCATTGTCATCGAATACCAGAGCAGAATTATAAAGAATTCCTTTCAAATCCCTTACTTCACTAAAAGGTGCAATCAAATAGACTTGATTGTCTTTTGCTGCTTTAGACATCTTTTCAAAAGTGTAATCAAAGAACTCTAATGATAGAAATCCCATATCGTCGCCAAGAATATCGACATTATAGCCTGTCGAAAACAACTCCGGTAAACAAACAATATTTGCTCCTTTAGCTGCTGCTTCTTTCACCGCCTCCACTGCTTTATTTACGTTATATTCCACTTGTCCCACTTTTGCAGCGAATTGGACGATCCCAATATTGACGTTCCTGCTTGCCATAATCAGCGCCTCCTTTTAAAATCTATCTAGAATTTGACTGGATAAACGATAAACGATTAACGACATAATGATCATTACTGTTCCTCTTTATTCCCCAAGGTCTGAAGTACCTTCATCGATCCATATAATTGCTGAAGCCTTAAAAACTCGGCTTCGTCATAGAACTGGCACTCTCCTTTTGTAAACGCTTTGGCGACCTCAATACTAAAGCGGACGGCTTGTGCAATATCAATCTCATGGCTTGCCCCAGTGCTGCTGCCAGGAACAATCGACCTTGTTGTAATGGCAACCCCGACTACAGGTCGATTTGTAGCGACTGCGGGCTGAAGAATGCTATTTAGGTGATATAAGTCGTTCCCATAAGGAGTAATATCCTGTGTGGTAACCGCAAACGTTGTTGGAAAATCTCCAGTCGTTATTTCCATGAGACGAAGCAAATCATCACTAAACCTTAAAATATATCCCTCTTTTACTGTTGGAGAGATGGCAATCCCACGATGGTTAATAATCTTATTGCCTTTAGTCGTATCAATCGACAGGATTGCATCCATTTCATCTAAAACCTCATGTTCATTCATGATCTGCATATCGACTGGCGATCCCATAAATTCAACTGGATCGTGAGACTCTACTGGGGCTTCAGGGCATACGTGTGTCGTAACATAAATATCACCTGAAAGACGATCGCCCCTGCTAGCCATCGTTGCTAGTTTTAAAGCAATCGTAACAGCCGCAATCGCACCATCCCCATCAGATACAGAGCCAATTTTATAAGGGCGTGCTCCTAATCCCCCTAATCTACCGACAATTCCTAATGTCGGGGCCGTACCATTTGCAGATTTCCCATTTGTTCCTTTAATAACTATCTTCACAAAGTCTGTTGAGCCTTCTGCCCCTTTTACGGTTTTATACGATGCATGACCATACTCAAATGAATTGAACATCTCCACTACTTTTTGACCATTAGCCTTTGGATCATCAAGCAATTCCAGCACTTCTGACGTAAACTTCAAAGACATTCTTTTTCCTCCCTACTGACCGCTTTTGCTATTCATAAATGGTCGAATCTATAAAATGCCGTTTGACTCCAGAAAATACAAATTTAAAATATGTAATATTTAAAAAATTATAAATCTTAAAAATCCTATTGTATATGTACAAAGTGGGCAATCTTTTGTAAACGTATCTTCCTAGTTTGAATATGGAATTGGGTTGGACCTTTTTTGTGGAATAAAAAAAGAGATGAATCGGTTTCCTTGAAACCTAATTCAATCCCTTAATTTTTAAACAAAATTGTAATATAAATATATTTTCCGAGTCATCCAAATCCATGCCTAATAACTCCCTTATACGTTTGAGCCGGTTGGTCATCGTTCTCCGATGGATAAACAGCTTTTCAGCCGCCCTAGAAGCATTGCCGTTTTCTTGTAAATAAACCTCAAGTGTTTCTAGTAAACTTTGATCTGAATGAAGAGAAAGTGAATTTATTATTTCGTTAACGTATTGCTGTACTAACGGCTCTCGACTTATTTTTACAAGGAATTCATAAATGCCAAGTCGATCATAAGTAAAAATCCTTTCCTCTGGGGAAATCTCCTCTCCAATTCGCATAATTTTAGTCACTGCATTCATTTGTTGATCTACTTCCTGTATATTATGAAATAATGGACTGATTGCTATATAAGTGTCGGAAATTGACGATTTATTTAAAAAACTGCTAATCGTTGCTTTTAGCTCGGCTTTCTCCATTGCATAATTTCTTGGAAAACAAAGCAGGGCATAGGATTGGAACTGTTTTTCAAATACGACTGCACGCTGGACTTCGGCTATTTCCATTATTAAATCATTTATTTTTTTTTGAAATAAAAAGCAATGCTCCAAAAAAGACTCGTTTTCGGAAAAAAAGACTTGATTTAAATCCCTTTTAAAATGGATAAGAAGATTCTGCGTGTCGGCCTCTTCTACAATTAACCTTTCCAATTGTTCTGACTGGGCCATTCTTTGCCGGTGAAATTCCATAAAATCGCTGATAATCGTGTCATACACTTTGCCTTTTATCATTTCTACATTCATCCCAATTGCGTGGAATTGCTCTTTACGATGATAAATTAAATGGATAAAGGCGATAATTTTACCCTTCATTTTCAAGGGGATGACAAACCGATTTCTCTTACCTGGAACATGAATACAATGGTTGATACTCGAATCCAGCTTCTTTGTCCACTCCGTGATGGCTCCTCTATAATTCTCATTACACGGAACGGAAAATAAAAGCAACGAATTTCTCCATTCATCTTGGCTAAACTTATTACTTCTATACAATAGTCTCCCTTCGACGTCTTCTATATAAATTGAATTGCTTACTATGGCGGAAAGGCATTCGACCGCCTCATCGGTCGACTCAAATACCCTCTTTTTAAATGAATAAAATAGATTATGCTCATCACTTACTATCTTATCGGCTTCTTCAATTAATTGCCTATTAATCAAGGTAAGTAAATCAATGTATGCTACATCTTTTGGGATGATGATAATGGGAAAATCACTTTTTTCCGCCAACGAAATAATTTCCTTCGGTATCCAGTCTACAAATCGTCCCAGTTTTACAATCAATCCTGCGGCGTTTTTATGAATTAAAGTTTTGACTATGTGATATTGCTGATGGGAATCATCCTTTACTGGATAAAAAGAACTGATCACTAAAGTACCCTCTCTAGCCCAATTTTCAACCTCAGGTACTTCCATCACTTCTACTGTCTTAATTTCTCTTATCAGCCCTTTTTTACCAGCAATAATTTCTGCTTTAAAACGACTTCCTATATCAAGAGCTGTGGACACCTTCATAAAACTCCCCCTACAAAAAACTAGAAAAGAGACAATGTCTATGTCTGATAACCTTGATATTATCAGAAAATTATATATTTTAATATAGTTAGAGAACTAACTTAACAAGTTTTAAAAGGATGCCTAGCATAAGTTTCTCATCACTTTTGCTCATTGTTCTCCTAAAGTGATAAAGAAAAGGCACAACAGTAGCTTTGAGCGCTAGTTGTGCCTTTTCGTATTAATTATCCTTCCACTTGTCCACTATAAAAGCCATCGTCCTCTGAAAAACGCGAAATCATATTGCCAATTAAATTTACAATGATTTATTCACTTTCATCCCAAACGTTAAAATCTCAAAACTATTTTTAAGAATAAACCCATAGTTATTTTTATGGTCGATGACGATATCTCCATCCAGATCGCGGACTACCTGCGGGTCAATCGCGATTGTCATTTCATCGACTTTAAATACTTCTTCATCGTTTAGTTGCTCAACCTGAGCAAGTTCGTACACAAAGGTAGCCCCTCAACCGGTTGTGCGGACTTGATGGATCTTAATGATTGGCTCCGCACCAAACACCTGAACAAGCTGCTGTTTTGCATCATTACTAATCGTAACTTTCATCTCTTTCACCTCGATACTACTTTACCCCTACACAGCCGCCTTAAGCAAAATTTCTGCCGCCACCATAAGAAACCCCTGGACAAAAACGTACACTACGACTGCAATAAAGCAGCCCAACCCCGCCTCACCATTTGCCCAAGATGAAGCACGGGGACGGTTCTACTGCTTCATTCGACACCCGAAAGAAGCGCTGGAACCGTCCCCATGCATCCAAAAATGCAGCCAAACCTCACCTCACCTCACCATTTGCCCATACAGGCATACATTAAAAAAGGAGTCTGTAAAGAACAAGGGGCGAACTTTGTGAAACTGAAGGAACTTGCTGTTTTATTTACTCTGGCAGCTTTGTTTGGATCGTCGTTTTTATTTGTGCGGATTGCCTCCCCCGCCATCGGGCCCTTCCTGACCTCCCAGGGGCGGGTCACCTTTGGCGCTCTTGGCTTGTTGGCGATTGTCCTTCTTTTCCGAAAATCAGTCGATTTTAGACTGCGATGGAAACAGTACTTCATCATCGGCGCCCTGAATTCCGCCATCCCCTTTACGCTCGTTTCCTTGGCGGCCATTCATTTAAACGCATCTTTATTGGCCATCATCAATGCAATGGTCCCCTTTTTCACAGCAATCGCAGTCTGGGCCTGGCTGAAGGAAAAGCTTGTTTTTGCAAAAGGGCTTGGGATTGTGCTTGGGTTGATCGGCGTCGTCATAACAGTTGGCTGGAGTCCAGTCGAACCAAGCCTGGAGGTATTTCTGGCGAGTTTGTGCTCACTCCTCTCGACCGTTTCCTATGCCTTCGGCGGCGTTTATGCCAAGAAAACCTTCAGAAACTGCTCGCCATTGGCGGTTACTACCGGACAGCTCGTGGGTGCCACACTTCTATTAATCCCTATTACCTTGGTTGGATTCCCGGAACAAACGCTGAACATAACCCCGGCCGTTTTACCCGCGGTACTCGGTGTCGCTTTATTTTCAACAGCCTTAGGGTACCTCCTCTATTACTATCTCATCGAGCATGTCGGCCCGACAAAAACGGTGACCGTTACATTTTTGATCCCGCCATTTGGCATGATATGGGGAGCAATCTTCCTCGATGAACAGATCACCCCCGGAATGATTGCCGGCCTGTTGATCATATTGGGCAGCCTCGCCCTCATAACAGGCATTGGAAAAAAGCGAAGCAGGGAATAAGCCCCCTGCTTCACAATCCGTCCCATGTGCATCCTCGAAACTACTATAGTAAAGTAATAGGAAAGACAAATAGGAGGCTTCCCATGCTAAAAAAATTCACACTCCAAACGAATCATCGGGACGAAATGGTCGAAGTAACCGAACTCATCCAAAACTTTGTCTCAAACCACAGCCTGAAGGATGGCGCGGTAATCGTCTATTGCCCGCACACGACAGCCGGCATCACCATCAATGAAAACGCCGACCCCGACGTTAAACGCGACATGATCCGCCGCTTCGATGAAGTCTATCCGTGGCACCATAAACTGGACAGGCATATGGAAGGAAACACAGCCGCCCACATGAAAGCCAGCACAGTCGGCCCATCCCAGCACATCATCATCAACGACGGCCAGCTGCTCCTAGGAACATGGCAGGGCATCTACTTCTGCGAATTCGACGGACCCAGAACCCGGCATTTCTTTGTAAAAACCCTATAACTGAAAATGGCGCCGGCAACCCCCTTCTGGCAAAATAAAAACCTTTTGCGTCCGCCCTGAACTCCAACGGCCCGGGCTCCCGCCATCCTGGCAGGCGGCCTAGCCCATCCGCACATTGCGTTGAGTGACACTCTAACCGTCTTCTTGCGGATTGTTGTCACGCATCCATGTCTTGCCTGACAACAAAACCGGATTTTCCTTGGTTGTTGTCACGCATCCGGACTTTGCGTGACAACTAAACCGAGTTTTCCTTGATTGCTGTCACTCATATGGACTTTGCGTGACAACTAAACCAAGTTTTCCTTGATTGCTGTCACTCATCCGGGCTTTGCGTGACAACAAAACCGGATTTTCCTTGTTCGTTGTCACTCATCTAAATCTTGCGTGACAACCAAAACGGATTTTTCCTAATTGTTGTCACTCATCGGTGCCTTGCGTGACAACAAAACCGGATTTTCCTTGTTCGTTGTCACTCATCCGGGACTTACGTGACAACCTCAACCGGTTTTGACTGATTGTTGTCACTCATCCGGGCTTTGCGTGACAACAAAACCGGATTTTCCTTGTTCGTTGTCACTCATCTGGATCTTGCGTGACAACCAAAACGGATTTTTCCTAATTGTTGTCACTCATCGGTGCCTTGCGTGACAACAAAACCGGATTTTCCTTGTTCGTTGTCACTCATCCGGGACTTACGTGACAACCTCAACCGGTTTTGACTGATTGTTGTCACTCATCCGGGCTTTGCGTGACAACAAAACCGGATTTTCCTTGTTCGTTGTCACTCATCTAAGTCTTGCGTGACAACCAAAACGGATTTTTCCTAATTGTTGTCACTCATCGGTGCCTTGCGTGACAACAAAACCGGATTTTCCTTGTTCGTTGTCACTCATCCCGGACTTGCATGACACTTCAACCGGATTCCGGCCGCTAACTGTCACTCATCCGCTCTTTGAGTGACCCTGCAAGCGAATCTCAGATGCTAACTTTCACTTAAACGGGCCCTGCCTGTCACCTCAACCACTCCTCATCACCAAAAGTCAAAAATTTATTAATTCCCAAACCACAAAAAACCGCATGACTACCTCAGCAGCCATGCGGGTCAAGCCCCTTGTTTCCTTAGATAACCCCTTGAAACCGCAAAATAATCTCCGCAATAATCGCAGACCCAAGGTACGTCCCCAGCAATACGCACATCCCAATAATAATCGTTTTCCAACCAAGCTTCGCGAAGTCTGCCCATGAGCGGCCAATGGAGATACCCGCATAGGCTAAGATAGGCGTTGCGATCGCTAACAAATTGACTTGTCCTGTCCACTCCACAATATTCTCCTGAAACGGCATACCCGGAATGGTGATAATGAACCCGAGAATTCCGATATAGGCGATACTCGGAATCTTTTTAAACGGAAGGGCTTTATGAATAACCAGCCCAATCAAGCTGAGTCCTACTAGCACAAGCAACCCCGGAAGCGCGGCAAGGGGCATCACTTCATAACCAATCCAATTTCCTAAAAGAATCAATAAAGAAACAATCGTAAATAATAAGAGCCATTCTTGGATACTTTTTAACATTGGTCATTACGCCCCCTTTGTGTTCGCTTGAACTTCTTTTTTACTTCTCATTCTTGATAGAAGATTATACATTTTTTCGGTTAGCGGCAGACCGATTAAAATACTCGCATATAATCCAGTGACAGACGTTAAGAGATTACTAGCCCCGGAAAAGGCAGTAATTTCGTCGGCCATGTCCGGAAAATTCGCTACTAGCGGCCCTAGCGATGCAGCCGCCATACTGCCGCTACCCACACCAGATGCCATTGCAAAAGAATACGGGTGAAGAGGCGTGGCTGTCGCTAAAAATCCTGAAATAAGTCCTAAGAAAATCGATCCGAAAACTGTACCGAAAATATAAATCGCCATCACGCCGCGTCCTTCCGGTGAAGAAAGGCCGTATTTATCCGTAATCAGCGCCAGGTTTGGTTCACGGCCAATCGAGTGCGTCATCCCGACCGCCTCCCGCTTCAGCCCTAGCAAAATGGCTACCGGCAAGGCAAGAAAAATGGTGCCGAGGTTTCCAATCTCCTGGAGAATGAGTGCCGGGCCAGCTTCAATGAGCAATGGCAAAGCAGGGCCTGCTTGAACGCCGAATTTTGCGATTAATAGAGTGAGCGTAATAAACACGAGCGTTTCAGCGTTTTCAGACTGCTTTTTTGACACAACTGGCGTAAAATAAACGGCAATCCCGATGATGACCGCATACAGCATCGGCAATAACAAAATAACCCCTGCTCCAACTGGAATCCGATGCGTTCCAATCAGTTCAGCCACAATCACAATGGCTAGTACAGTAAGATGCAAGCGCCAATCCTTCCATAGATTCGTTGCATTTTCACTCATTTTTCTCTTCCCCCTTTTGACATTTCAAACTATTTCAAAAAGCTTTGTTAAAGAAGGATGTTCATTTGCGCTTGAATCAACACTATTCAAAACAGCAAGATCCCCTTACACAGCCTTCAAAAACCAAATCACCCAACTGCTTCTTTCGCATGAACTCTCATATATTTCAGTGTTGCCTTTCCAAGTACCTTCGCCGCAATCAACAGCGCACGCTCGTCAATATCGAATTTAGGATGATGATGCGGGTAGGAATCCTTCCACTCAGGGTTCTCCGCACCTGTGAAGAAGAAAGTCCCTTTGACATGCTGGAGATAGTACGCATAATCCTCCCCACCCATGACCGGTTCGGTTTCCGCAACCTTCTCCACGCCAGGCACGTTTTCCGCCAACCGAGCAACAAATTCTGTTTCTTCCTTGTGATTGATCAGCGTTGGATATCCGCGAGAATACGTAAACTCAAAGTCAGCGCCATTCACTTCACACGTTCCGCGGACGACTCTTTCCATTTCCTTTTCGATAAACGTACGAGTCTCTTCCTTAAAGGTCCGGACCGTTCCAATCATTTCAGCCGTATCCGCAATGACATTGTACGGATTTTTTGCCACGAAGGAAGTGACCGACACTACCGCGGAGTCTAAAGGATCCACCTTCCGGCTGACAATTTGCTGGAGATTGTTAATGAGTTGGCCGCCAACGACGATGCTATCAACCGTTTGATGTGGATACGCGCCATGTCCGCCCCGCCCTTGGATTTTAATATCAAACCGATCGGGAGCGGCTTGAATCGCGCCAACCCGATAGCCGATTTCACCAAGAGGCAGCTGCGCCTGTAAATGCGTACCGAAAATCACATCGACGCCATCGAGACAGCCATCCTCAATCATCGAAATCGCCCCGCCTGGAGGCAATTCCTCCGCATGCTGATGGATAAAGACAACCGTCCCATCCAATTCCGACTTCATCCCGTTCAAAACCTTAGCTAGTCCGAGCAATGTCGCCGTATGGCCATCATGGCCGCACGCATGCATCACCCCATCATTCCTGGACTTGAACGGCAAATCTGTCTGCTCCAAAATCGGCAACGCATCGAAATCTGCCCGCAATGCGACGGTTGGCCCCGGACGGTCTCCCTTCAAATACGCAACCACGCCATTACCGCCAACACCGGTCCTAACTTCGTGGCCTAACTCGCGATGAACATTCGCAATGTATTCCGCTGTTTTGACTTCCTCGAAAGATAACTCCGGATATTCATGCAAATACCGGCGAATCGAAACAATCTCTTCATAGATTCCATCCAATTTTTCAAATAACTTTTGCAAAATAACCCCTCCTTATTACTCCATCATCTCTCTCAAAACCCGATAAACCGCCGACGAATCCTGCTGACCCATCCCTTTGTTCCTGCCCAACTGGAAAAGCTGATGGGTCTTATCACTGACAAATGTTGCAATACCTGAATCTTCCGCCAATTGATGATACAAGTGGACATCCTTCGCCATATTGGCAAGCGAGAACTTCACATCATCAAACGATTCATCCAACATATTAACGCCGAATACATCCATCGCCCGCGTCTGCCCAGACCCTTTTTGCAAAATCCCGGCCAGTTTTTCCTTACTAACTCCCGACCTTTCCCCAGTCAGAAACGCTTCACTTAATAACGAAATGACCCCGGCCACCACCATATTGTGGCAAAGCTTGACGGTTTGTCCCGCTCCGCTCTTTCCGACATATTCAATATGCTTGCCAACCGCCTGCAAAACCGGGAAAATGCTCGGATAATCCTCTTCATTTCCACCAACCATAATCGTTAACGTCCCGTTCGCCGCTCCTTGTGGGCCTCCGCTCAGCGGACAGTCGAAAAAGGAAACGCCCATCGACGCAGCAATCCCGTGGATTTCCCTTGTCAAAACCACGTCATTCGTACTCATGTCCAAGATGAAAGACCCTTTTTTCATCTTATAAAGAACCCCTTTTTCATCATGCAAAAGAGTCTCCCGAATCACATCCGGCGAGGCAAGCGAAAGGATCAAATAATCAACCTCGCTAGCCATTTCTCCAGGGCTTGTACAAGAAATCGCACCAAGAGCAGCCAATTTCAACACGGCATCCGGATTGATATCATACACAAGCACCTGATAATGATGTTTCAGTAAATTCTTTGCGATCCCGCTTCCCATTAGCCCGCAGCCAATCACACCAACCTTGGTCATACGCCCCCTCCGCCCCTCATTAATTTGGCTGTTTTAACAGGTCCGTTGATTTCTGCTCCAGGCGCTTCGCTTTCCGCGGGCGGTCTTGGAGCCTCCTCGGCGCAAGCGCCTGTGGGGTCTCCCACTGACCTTTTCTCCCGCAGGAGTCTACGCGCCTTCCAATCCAATCAACACTCACCTAACACAATTATTTCTTTTGAACAAGCTACCATTGATGGACGGTTCACGTTACGCCTTAATATAAACCGTCTTATACTCCGTCCAAAACTCAAGAGCTGTTGAACCTTGCTCCCTCGGACCGAGGCTCGATGCTTTTTTGCCGCCAAACGGATATTGGTTTTCAAAATAATTCGAAGGAATATTCACGTGTGTCACACCTGTTTGAATGTGTTTCACAAAATGCATCGCCTTCTCCAGGTCCTTTGTATAAATCGTAGAAGACAAGCCAAAGTCACTATCATTCGCGACGTCTAACGCTTCCTCATACGAATCGACTTCGATCACCGCGATTACCGGCGCAAAAATTTCCTCTTTGAATATCGACATCTCACGGGTAACACCGCTAAATACAGTCGGAGCGACAAAATAGCCCTTGTCCCGGCCTTGATCAGTCAGTCTCTTCCCACCGCATTCAAGCACCGCCCCCTCCGCCACAGCCAGATCGATATGTTTTAAATAAAGATTCAATTGGCTTTCATCAATCACAGGGCCATTGTCCGCCTTTTCATCAAAGCCATCCGTAATATGTAAAGTATTCGCAGCTTCTACCAATCTAGCAATAACTTCTTTCGAAATGCTTCTCGGCACAATCAAACGGCTCGTCCCTGTGCACCGTTGGCCATTATCAAAAAATCCGCTAATGACAACATTTCGAATCGCCTCCTCTAAATCAGCATCCTCAAGGATAACCGAGGCGTTCTTTCCACCCATTTCAGCCTGCATTTTTCCGCCGCGGACCGACACTGCTCTTCCCAACGCCAAGCCAACATCCGTTGAACCCGTAAACGAAACCGCTTTGACTTTCGGGTGCCCACCGATCGTGCTGCCAATCACACCGCCAGGGCCTGTCACCATATTCACAACACCATTTGGCACACCCGCTTTTTCAAACAACTCGATGATTTTCACACTGATCAGCGATGTGTTGCTCGCCGGCTTAAAGATCACCGTATTCCCGGCAACAATGGCAGGGGCAATCTTCCATATCCCAATTCCGAGCGGGAAGTTATACGGAGCAATCACCCCAACGACGCCGAGCGGTTCCCTCACGGTATAGGCAAAAATATCAGCATTCTTAGAAGGAACCGTTTCTCCCTTTAACCGGGTCGCTTCTCCACTGAATTGCTTCATCGCATCAATCGTGATGCTCACTTCCGCTAAAGAATTTTTATACGTCTTCCCAACTTCTTTTGTAATAATCGCCGCCAATTCTTCTCGTTGCTCTTCCAGCAAATAAATTAACTTGAACAAGACGTCCCCCCGCGCTGGGACCGCAACCTGTGACCAAGTCTTAAACGCCTGTTCCGCAACCGAAATCGCCACCTCTACATCACGTTGATCAGACTTTTGGAAATACCCCAGCACTTCTTCCGTGTTCGCCGGATTAATACTCGCATACACTTCCCCAGATCGAGCTGCCACCCACTCGCCATTAATATAGTTAAAAAACGTTTGGGCCAACCTACCTCACCTCTTCTCATTTTCTGGAAGCTGCCGGAGAGGCAATTGCTTCTATTGTGACTAATTATAATATTCTAAATTTTATTTACAAATATAGCAACCCCAAATTTCACTTTTGCATTTAGAGGCAGCACATATAACTCCGTTGCACTCATGATTCCAACCCCTCCTCGCAAAATAAAAACCTTTTAAAAGCAAAAAAACACGGAAGCCAAAGCTCCCGCATCCAAGCAAAGCGCCCCATCAAACCATGAGAACCGTCCCCATGCATCGTGACAACCTCAACCGGGTTTGACCGTTTGTTGTCACTCATCCGGACTTTCCGTGACAACCTCAACGGGTTTTGACTGTTTGTTGTCACTCATCCGGGCTTTGCGTGACAACATAACAGGATTTTCCTTGTTCGTTGTCACTCATCCGAGCCTTGCGTGACAACAAAACTGGATTTTTCCTGATTGTTGTCACTCATCCGGATCTTGCGTGACAACCAAACCAGATTTTTCCGGATCGTTGTCACTCATTCGGATTTTGCGTGACAACAAAAACGGATTTCTCCTAATTGTTGTCACTCATCCGGACTTTGCGTGACAACAAAAACGGATTTCTCCTAATTGTTGTCACTCATCCGGACTTTGCGTGACAACCTCAACCGGTTTTGACTGATTGTTGTCACTCATCCGGTCTTTGCGTGACAACCTCAACCGGTTTTGACTGATTGTTGTCACTCATCCGGTCTTTGCGTGACAACCAAAACGGGTTTTGACTGATTATTGTCACTCATCCGGACTTTGCGTGACAACCAAAACGGGTTTTGACTGATTATTGTCACTCATCCGGACCTTGTGTGACAACTTAAACGGGTTTTGACTGATTGTTGTCACTCAGCCAGATTTTGCGTGACAACCTCAACGGTGTTTTCACTGAAAAACCAGGGAGTGACAAGCACTCCACCGGTTTGCCAGCCTTTAACTGTCCCGCCTTTATTTGCTTTGTGCTATGATAGATTAGTTGAAAAAGTAAGTGAAAGGATGAGCAAATAGTGTCAACGATAGGCCGTAATGATAAATGCCCTTGCGGGAGCGGCAAGAAGTACAAGAAATGCTGCAGCAAGGGGTCGGTTGTGCAATTAGAACAGGTGCTAGACGGGGAATTGCGGGAGCTCCAAGCCGATATGATAAGATACACATGGAATAACTATGAATCCGAAATAAAAGAATATTTAAAGGAGCATTACGATAACTTCTCGGTTCCGGACGAGGCATCTGAGGTGTTTGAATTTTGCGCACTAACTTGGTTTGCCACATCCGTTGTCAAAAACGGGAAAACAGTCCTCGATGAGTACCTCGACTCTTTTGCCAAAACAATTTCCAGGCCAAAGGTCAAAGGATTGGCCGAAGCTTGGAGAAACAGTTACCCATCTGTCTTCCGTATGGTCGAATTGGAGAATGGCAAATTCCTAACAGTTGAAGATATTTTCACAAAAGAAACATCACAGGTAAAATTACTTGATCAGGACTATTTACCGGAACAAGGGGATCTCATAATCGCAACGGTCCTTCTTTCCGATCCAAAGTTATTTTTCGGAACCTTCTTTAACATTCCAGCCAACTTTGCAAAAGAAGTTGAAAGAGCGGTTCTCGCATTATATAAAGAAACCGGAAATGGAAATCCTAAGGCCTTTATGAGAGATTCATTCCTGGTCGCCCTTGATCGCTTTATGTTCCCAGAACCAGTCACCCTTCTGGACGGTTGGGAATGGGCTTCGGAAAAACACCGTGAAGTGGCGGAAGAATACCAGGAATACATAGGGGAAATAGATGGTTCAAAGGAGTTCGTAAACCTTGGCCTAAAACTTTGGTTCCATTACAGTGATAAGGCAAACCCGATCATTCGAAACCCTCAAATCTATACAGCCGCACTCATTTATTTGATTCTGTCACAGATTCCAACTGGAGGTACAATTTCGCAAAAGCAACTCGCTGAAGCCTTTGAAGTCTCTGCCGGCAGCATCTCAAGCAAGTTCAGGGACATGAAAAAAGTCCTCCACAAAGAACTTCAAGAGATAGAGGAAACAACCACCTCAGCATAAAACGAAGCAAGGGGACGGTTCTGCTGCTTCATTCGACACCCGAATGAAGCACTGGAACCGTCCCCTGCCTCATTCCTCTAACCTCGGTAATTCCACCCTGAAATTGGTCCCTTTCCCCACTTCACTACTTACCTCGATGTTTCCTTTATGGTTCTGGACAATGGTAAAGCTGACCATGAGCCCAAGACCGGTTCCCTGTTCTTTTGTGGAATAGAACGGCTCTCCGATTCGGTTCAGCATTTCCTCGGACATGCCAAGACCGTTGTCTTTGATGTCGACAAAAACATTGCCTCCGTCGGCAGACAACGAAACACGAAGATCTCCGCCTTTTGGCATTGCTTCAATCCCATTTTTAATCAGATTGATAAACACCTGTTTCAACTGGTGTTCATCGCCTAAAACCGAAACTGCATCAAGTCCCTTCCCATAGGCCAAATCAATTCGGACATTTTTCAGATTGCATTCCGATTCCAGCAAGGAAATGGCATGCTTGAGAATGGGGACCAGTTTCTTTTCTTTGAATTCAACTACATAGGGCTTAGCCAGCACCATAAAGTCATTGACGATATGGTTGATTCTTTCAATTTCATCAATGATAATGCTCAGATACATTTCTCGGCTGGCTGTCTCGTCTTCTTTTAGAAGCCTGGCGAACCCACGGAGCGAAGTGAGTGGATTGCGGATTTCATGCGCTACCCCAGCCGCCAATTCCCCAATGACCGACAACTTTTCTGCCCTGACAAGCATCTCCTCTGTTTTCTTCTTAGTGGTAATATCATGGCCGATTTCCACATAGCTTTTAATTTTCCCGTCGGCAGACATGAACGGAATGATCGTTGCGTAAATCCAGTAGAAGGTTTCATCTTTGGCCTTCTTGAGAATCTCCCCCTTCCATACCCCACCCTGGCCAATTTGATCCCAGATCTTGTTGAAAAAGGATTGGGGATGGAAGCCTGAATTCAGGAGACTTTGGTCTATACCCACCAGCTCGTCCTTGCTATATTTGGACGCTTCACAGAAATTATCATTCGCATAGGTTATTTTCCCTTGAGTATCCGTAATGACGATAATTGAGGACTCATTGAGTGCCGATGCTATTGAACTTAACGATTTTGAGGTGATGATCAGATTTTCCTCAACTTGTTTTTGTTTCGTTATATCCTCACTGATGCAGATGTACTTCTCGGGTTTTCCGTCCATACCGAGTTGCGGGACAATTTTGGTATGCATCCAATAGAAGCTGCCATCTTTGGCTTTAATTCGCATGTTCCCTACCCAAGGGAATCCAGAACGAATCTTTTCAAGGATTCCCTGAAGAAACCTTTCGGAATGATAACCCGAATCCAGCCAATCATACCCTTTTCCAACCAGCCCTTCCTTTGGGTATCTGACTAATTCACAAAAAGCATCATTAACGTAAACAATCACTCCATTTGAATCTGTTACCGATATACTAAACGCTTGATCGAGAGCAGCCAGTATATCACTCGAAAAGTCCATTGACACAGGTTCCAAAGCCATCATCGTTCCTCCCCTGAAAAGTAAGCAACCCATTTAAAACTATTATAATATATCTCGAGGAAAATTATTGGAATATTTTAAAACATTTCCAAAACACTAATCAGGGAAGCAAAGGGACGGTTCTACTGCTTCATTCGACACCCGAATAAAGCACTGGAACCGTCCCCTGCCTCACTTGTGGAACAATTAATCTGTGAAATAAGAAAAAGCGGGGTGTGACAGGCACTCCCCACTTCCAATCTCCTACTCTACCACTCTCTTTTTCAATACCCCCAACAACACCGCTGTCACCAGTGCTCCCGCTATGATGGCGAATAGGTACAGAACCCAATTCCCTTCCACGAGCGGCGTGACAAAAATTCCGCCGTGCGGTGCTCTTAGCCCGATGTGGAATGCCATGGAGAGTGCGCCCGCGACGGCGGCCCCTGCCATGATGGATGGAATGACCCTTAGAGGATCTGCTGCGGCGAACGGGATGGCGCCTTCCGTAATGAAGGAAAGCCCCATAATATAGTTTGCTTTTCCAGCATCTCTTTCTTCGGTGGTGAACTTATTTTTGAAAAGAGTTGTCGCGATCGCGATGCCGAGCGGCGGAACCATTCCGGCCGCCATGATTGCGGCCATTGGCTCGTATACGCCGTTTGTGATGAGACCTGTTCCGAACAGGTAGGCTGCTTTATTGACAGGCCCGCCCATATCGAATGCCATCATCAAACCGACAACCACACCTAGTAAAACTGCGTTTCCGGTCCCAATGCCTGACAGCCACTCTGTGATTCCCTGATTCAACGCACCCACCGGTTTATTCACAAGGTAAATCATCAAAAATCCAGTCAATCCGATTCCGAATAAAGGATACAGAAGGATGGTCTTGACCCCTTCAAGTGACCGAGGAAGAGTAGCAAACAGCTTTTTCAATCCAATGACAATATATCCAGCAAGGAAACCGGCAACAAGGCCGCCAAGGAATCCGGCCCCTCCAACATTGGCAAGCACCCCTGCTACCGCCCCCGGCGCAAAACCAGGTCTGTCCGCAATGCTCATCGCAATAAAACCGACAAGAATCGGTACGAGCAGGCTGAACGCTCCGCCACCGCCGCCAATATCCATCAATGCTTTTGCTATCGGATGGAAAGAAGGATCATTCGGATCAAATGCGTTATAGCCGAACAGGAAGGACAGCGCAATCAAAATCCCGCCGCCAACAACAAATGGAAGCATATTGGAAACACCGTTCATCAAATGCTTATAAATTGTTGCGCCAATCGACTTCGGCTTATAATCCCGGCCACCTGCACCACTCGCGGATACTCCGCTACCCTTATAGATTGGAGCGTCCTTTTTGACCGCCCTTTCGATCAATTCCTTCGGTTTCCGGATCCCTTCAGCTACCGCCGCCTGAATCAACGGCTTACCGGAGAAGCGCTCCATTTCAACCTTCGTATCAGCGGCAACAATGACAGCGGTCGCCTTTCTAATATCGTCCGCAGTCAGGACATTTTTCGCCCCGCCCGAGCCATTCGTTTCGACTTTAATGTCGACACCGAGTTCAGAAGCCTTTGCCTTTAGGGCATCCGCGGCCATATACGTATGGGCGATTCCAGTCGGGCACGCAGTCACGGCGACAACAAACGGCCTTTCGCCAGCCGCCCCCGTCGACTCTGCTGCCTGTTCTTCCTCATCATCCTGGTCATAGGCGTTGATGACCTCCAAGACCTCTTCCTTTGAAGAAGCCGCCATCAGCTTTTCCCTAACTTCCGGCCGCATCAGCATCCCGGATAGCCTCGCAAGTGCTTCGAGATGGGTATTGTTCGCTCCTTCTGGGGCGGCAATCATGAAGAACAAGTGGGCCAGCTGCCCGTCCAATGATTCAAAGTCAACCCCAGCTTCCGATTTACCGAACGCGATTGCTGGCTGTTTCACTGATTTTGTTTTTGCGTGCGGGATGGCAATCCCATCGCCTACCCCAGTCGTGCTTTGGGCTTCCCTTTTCAAAATCGCTTCTTTAAAGGCTTCCTTGCTGTCAATCTTTCCAGCTTCGTACAGAATTCCGACCAGGCTATCGATGGCATCTACTTTCTTCGTTCCCCCAACCGATAGGAGAATCGTTTCCTTCGTAAGCAGCTCCGTGATTTTCATCTGTTTCCCTCCTCAAAATAAGCTTACATGTCTCTCTATGCAAAATTCCGTTTCCAACCAACCTGTGAAAAGAAGAATGACAGCCACCCTACCTCTCCGTCACTTCCACCTCTTCCAAAAGCTCCTCCGTCTTTTCCTTCGTCCCAAGTCCAATCGAGAAGGCAGTCGCGCTTCCGGCAGCCACGCTGTATCGGAACGCTTCCTTTTCACTGCCCGTTTCCAAGTATTTGGCGAGGAATCCAGCAACCATCGAATCCCCGGCGCCAATCGAACTCCTTACTTCGCCCTTTGGCACAGTTGCCGAAAGCGCCATCGTTTCATTCACGAAAACAGCGCCTTCGCCCGCCAACGACACAATGACATTTTTCGCCCCCAGTTCCACAAGCTTTTTTGCAAAAGGAAGGGCCTCATCCGGCATATGAATGTCAACCCCGAAAAACTGGCCAAGCTCGTGATGGTTCGGCTTTATCAAAAATGGCCGGTAAGGGAGAACCGTCTTCAAGAGGTCTCCCTCCGCATCCACGACAACCTCTGTACCGTTTTCGCTGCAAATCCGGATCAGTTCTTTATAAATGTTTTTATCCATTCTGCTCGGGATGCTTCCGGCGAGCACCAAGGTGTCACCCGATCGAAGCTCGGCGATTTTGCCCTTCAGAACGTCCAGGTCGTCAGCGGAAATCGCCGGACCCTGCCCATTGATTTCTGTCTCTTCTTCGGCTTTCATCTTCACGTTGATTCTCGTTTCCCCGTCCACTTCAATAAAAGAAGTCTTGACTCCCTTTGCTTCAAGCGCATCCTTTACAAATCGGCCTGTAAAGCCCCCGATAAAGCCGGTTGCGATCGAGTCTACCCCCATCGACCGAAGCAGAAGAGAAACGTTAATCCCTTTTCCGCCTGGTATTTTCGCTTCCTTTTTCGTTCGGTTCAAAGCCCCAAGCTCAACCTTGTCAAGCGCCACGATATAGTCGATCGAGGGGTTCAACGTCAATGTATAAATCATGATGTCACGACCTTTATGTCTGTTTTACTGTTGTACTGTATATGAAGTTCTTCATCAAGTTGATTTGTAAGAATAGTGGCCGCATCCAGGCCTGCAATTTTGGCAAAAGAAACTTCCGAAAACTTCGAGCTGTCAGCCAAAATGAATGCCTCCGCCGCCAAGCTGAGCGCCTTTTGCTTCACCATCGCCTCTTCCTGGTCAGGAGTCGTGTACCCATAGTGATGATGAACGCCATTCACACCTAGGAAGCACTTGTCAAAACGATACTGCTCCAGGCTCTCAATCGCGCCTCTGCCAATGATCGCATTCGTTTTCTGTTTGACGTATCCGCCAATGAGATAACACTCTATTCCTTTTTCCAACAAAAGCTGAATATGCATGAGACCATTCGTCACGACAACGATGTCTTTTTCGGGCAAAAATTGAATCATTTCCCTTACAGTGGAGCCGGCATCCAGATAAATGCTGTCCCCTTCTTCCACAAGGCTTGCCGCATACTTGGCAATCATGACTTTTTCATGAAGGTTTTTGGAAGATTTCTCGGCCATGCTCGGCTCCAGCAACTTCCTCTGCAGCCGTTCCGCTCCCCCGTGGACCCTCTTCAGGAATTTCTTCTCCTCAAGCTGCGTCAAGTCCCTCCGGATCGTCGACTCCGAAGCCCCCGTTGCATCCACAAACTCCTGCAGCTTCACATGAGGCTTCTCCTTAATCATCTGCAAAATCACCCGATGCCTCTCAGGCGTCAACATAAACCGTCACCCTCTTCCTAAACTACCTCCATTATAATGAAATCGATTTCAAAAATCAATCACTTTCATTCAAAACCAATCAAAAACAACCAGAGAGAATCATCTTTTCCCCAACCCCTTCCGGGAAGCACGGGGACGGTTCTACTGCTTCATTCGACACCCGAATGAAGCGCTGGAACCGTCCCCTGCCTCAATCTATGAAACAAGAAAAACCGAGGAGTGACTGACCCCCCGATTAAATAAATAAAGGTGCTGGCCAATTGACCAGCACCTTTTTGATTCTGAAATTATTTTATATCAGCATTTCTGCCCATTCAGGATAATCGATAAACGGATTCCTGTTCCCTTGAATTTAAAATATAGCCGCATTTCTGTGCTTTTCATAGGTCGTGACTGGATATCGGCTGTGCCATACCAGTAAAAGCGGCAGGTTTACTTTGTCATGGATGTCCACATTTTTATATCTAAGAATGAAATACATCGTCGCTCTGGAAACGATGCCTTTTCCATACTCTGGCTCGAACTTTTGTTCTTCCGTCATTCCGCATCCTTCCCGGATATGCTGTATGGAGACTTGAGGCTCGTATGAAACGAAATCATGGTACGGAAAGTTGCTTCTCATCCTGTTGCATGAAGGCTCGCAGGCAAAAAGGTGGTGGAGATCCCCACGCATTGGTTCTTGCTCATCAAACCAGGATTGCGGGACGACATGCTCACAATTAAACAGTTGATTTCCGGACATGGCACCCGGTTCATTTTTTTCCAGACGTTCCAGCAGCATCATGTCGTGGACAATCGTCTCCGAAACATCCATTCTTCTTCCAGAATAAAGGCTCTTGAGCTCGCCGTTTTCCTGTAAATCCACCCATGGGTAGACATAGCGGTGGGGTGCATACGTTGGCCGGTTCTTGTGTGTACTTTCAATGATGTGTTGAGCACTGTTCTTTAAATCCGATAAATCAATGTCTTTATAATACTCAATCTTGGCTTGCTGGTCTGTGTACTCATCATAGTAAGGCTGGTCCGCTCTATTTTGCAAAAGGTTTTGAATATCGTCAGAAAGCTTTAAATGACTCATAATGCCTTCAATAATGTTGCCTGGAATTCATGATCAAAAATCCTGGATAAATGATCCGGCACGGTTAAATAGACGAGCCCGTTTCCTTCAAGCCGCGGTGAGTGGCCGAGCGGGACTGTTCGTTTAATTAGCTGTGCGAAGAGCTCCGACTCCGATAGCTTTCTATCAAAGCTTCTAACTGCAAGAACCTTAATCAGCGCCAGTGCTCCAGACACATGCGGAGCAGCCATGGATGTTCCAGATAGGGCTGCATATTTGCCATCCAGATAAGTGGACATGATGTTTTCCCCGGGAGCCACCAGATCTATTTCATTATTGGAATTCGAAAAATCCGAGGACCTTCTTTCCAGATTGATGGAACCCACGCTGACGACTTCGTTATAGCAGCCAGGATAGGCGAATTCATTCGTGTCGTCTTTTCCATCCCCTTCATTTCCGGCGGCGCAGACGACGAGTATATTATTACGCACTGCGTTCCTGATGGCTTCATGTAGCTCAGGCACATCATTCGGACCCCCGAGGGACATTGAAATAATGTCCACTTTCTGTTCCACGGCATAATGAATTCCATCTATAATCCAATCATATTTCCCAGAACCGTTCCGGCCCAGAACCTTTATGATCAACAGATTGGCTTCAGGCGCCATACCGATGACTCCAAATTTATTCTCTCCAGCAGCAATTGTGCCTGCGACATGGGTGCCATGGCCGTTGTAATCTTTAAAGATGCCGGGGTCTCCTCCATCATCGGAAGTGAAATTCCTGCCCCCGATGATCCGATCCTTGAGGTCGGGATGGTCTATGTCACAGCCTGTATCCAGCACAGCAACTGTTATGCCTTTTCCCTTCGTTTCGCCCCAGATTTTAGGAGCCTGAATTAATTCTACACCTGATGGAACTTCGTTTACGCTTTCTGTTGTTTCGACCACCTGGAACGGAATAACACGGACGTATCGATTCATTTCCTTCCCTCCCTTTAAGAATAGCTGTGGAGCCAAGCCTTGTTGTTCACCTCTATTATAATAGTTGACGGAATATTCAAACAGATTCATTTGTCGCATGTCTCCAGCCCTCAGAGAAAGTTATTTTGGGTAAAAATCCCCATATGAAGCAGGGGACGGTTCCAGTGCTTCATTCGACACCCGAAAGAAGCGCTGGAACCGTCCCCCTGCATCACTGGTTTTGAAAAGCGCGGCTGGTTGCAGGCTTGTGGTATTCTAGAGTTACTATATAGAATTTAGTCGAGGTGAGATTTTATGGTTGGCAGAAACGATGCATGTCCGTGTGGAAGCGGAAAAAAATACAAGAAGTGTTGCGGAAAAAATGATGCAGTTTCATTTGATCAGATGATCGATAGTGAATTGTTCGAAATTCAGGGGGATATTTTACGATATACTGCGGATCGATATGAGAATGAAATTGAGGATTATGTGGAAGAACATCTTGATAATTATCCTGTTCCGGAAGATGCGTATGATTTAGTAGGTTTTTACGCGCTGACTTGGTTTACCACATGCCTTTATAAGAACGGGAAAACGGTGCTGGATGAATACCTGGATGCTCATTCGCAAACGATCACCAGGCCCCGGACGAGAGAAATTGTCCAGGGATGGAGGAACAGCTTCCCTTGCGTGTTTCGGATAACCAGCTTGGACAACGGAAAGTTCCTGACAGTTGAGGACATTTTTGCAAAAGAAAGCTCGCAGATAAAACTGCTCGACACAGAGGATCAGCCGGAAGAAGGGGACCTCATCCTCGCAACGGTGCTTCTTTCAGAACCAGCGGTGTTTCTGGGGACCTTTTACAATCTGCCTGCCTCCAAGGCTGAGGAAGTGGAAGAGGAGGTTCTTGATTGGTATAACGAGAGCGGGTTCAGCGACCCGAAGGAGTTCATGAGGGAAGAGTTCCTTGTGGTGCTCGATACCTTTATTTCTCTCGACATACCCGACATTGATCCTATTGAGGATTTAGAGTGGCATTCGGAAAAACATCGCGAAATAGCAGAGAACTTCCGGGAAATGATGGAAGAATTGGAATTACCTAGTGTGTTTGTCAAGCTTGGGATTACACTCTGGTTCAGCTATTGTGAAGCGGCGAAGCCGAAGATTTCCAACCCTTCCATTTACGAGGCAGCGCTTTTCTACATGATTACATCGCTCACTCCGGATCCAAGCCCAGTTTCTCAAAAAGATCTGGCCGCTCTGTACGGGATTTCAGCAGGCAGCATCTCCAGCAAATACTCGGAAATGAAAAAAGTCCTAGAGAAAGATCTTAAGGAATTAGAAGAAATCATCGCCAACTCACACATGGACGCCCTATGGGACGAAGATGACGAGGACTTCTTTTTTGACGAAGAAGATGATGAAGAGGAAGATGAGGATGAAAAAAAGATAGATGATGATGATCTGCCATTTTAGTCGTAAATCAAATCATGAAGACACCTGGATGCCTTAACCGATGACCAACACCGTCCTTATCCTTCCTTGGATAACATAAATACAAACCGATTCTAAATGTAAACACCCACTTTATTTACCTATAAGTGGGTGTTACTGTCAGAAGAAGTGGCAGGCCCTCCTCTCCTACCATATCAAAATCTCATGATCGAAACGCAGCATCGCCGCTTCGATTCCATTTTCATCAGCTTCATGCAGAGGAATTTCAAGCCAGTCATCATTATCGAAAACCAGCCTGATTTTCCACTCCTCCATTTCGGACCGTTTCACCTTTCGGCTAATCAATGAGCATAACGAATCCAGGGTAGCCGGGAACATCGCTGTCAAACCTCCGTCCAGTCACAAACAGCTGCGGCATGACATAGGCGGTAAGCATACCTCTCCCCCGCTCTCCCTCAAAGAAAAACTGCAAATAATCTCGCATGAATATAACAGAACTTACCTCAGCTTTTCCAGTTCGCGTATCATCTTATTTTCCCCCGGTAATTGTAGATTATATTTTTAACTTTCCCCGTCCCTGCCTATGTAAGCAGTAAAAAAATGAACACTTTGCGACATTGAAGCAGGGGACGGTTCCAGCGCTTCATTCGACACCCGAATGAAGCAGTAGAACCGTCCCCTGCCTCACTCGAGGAACTATCACTCCGCGTAACAAGCAAATCGGACGTGACAGCCAACGGGTACTTCTTGAGAAGTTATACAATAATATTTTTTTGGAAGGGCTTGCATTTTAAAAATTGATGTGCTAATTTTAACTTGTATAAAAAATAGACATGTCTACTACTCTTAAACTACACGAATGTGATAGGAGTTTTGACAAGAAGAAGGGCTTATTTGTCTATGATTGTTCAAACAAGCCAACAGTCCTATATTTAATAAATATATTCTAAAATACCTGTTTCCAAAGGAGACTGGACGGATGAATAAAAATAAATCCAATAAATTGAAAAGGCCGCTCTATGTAAATGTTTATGATGAACTTCTTCTCCTAATTTCGAAAGGGGAATTCCCTGTTGACACAAGGCTTCCTTCAGAACCGGATTTAGCGAAAAGCCTCGGGGTCAGTCGGGCAACTTTAAGGCAGGCTTTGGCACTTTTACAGGATGACGGATTGATAAGAAATATACATGGAAAGGGCAACTTTGTCATTGACTCTTTACACAATGAACCAAGTGAGATTCGATTGGAAAAATTAACGAACCCGATGCATAAGTGCCATATAAGCTCGTTTGACCGGGTCGACATACAATCCTATTGGGACCCCGATACAGAATATACAAAACAAGTATTAAAAAGAGATTCATCCAAGGTAGCAGCGATTGACCGTTTTTATTATAAAGAAAAAGATTTAGTCGGCTATGCTTTTACCTTTCTATCCTTGGAAACCGCAGAAGAGTTGGGCTTGGACCTGGATAATAATGAGCTCCTGCTTGATTATCTCGAAAACCAGGCGTACAAAGATGCGATTCAGGGAGATATCGAAATAAAGTATACACAGACTGTCAATATAGCGAGTCGAAAAGATAGTCTTTTAGGCCGGAAAAATTGCTTTTTGCTCATGGAAAGCCTTTACAGCAATGCGAATTCACCAATCATGTTTAGTAAATTTTATATACCTCAGCAATTTGCGCAAATAAAAGTAAAGGCATTCAAATAGTGATTGGACTAGTAATCTAACGGAAACTCCCAAAAAATTTACTAACAATAGAAAGAGGAAAACGGAATGAGCCAAAAACACCCTGATTTAATTCCAGAAAGTGAAAGAGTTGGACAACCTAAGCAATTGTTTTGGATTTGGTTTGCATTGAACATCGGTATTATGGGATTAGTCTACGGCGGGATTATCGTAAGCTATGGCCTTAACTTCATTCAATCCGTTATTGCTGCATTCCTGGGGGCTGCATCGTTTGCTCTGATCGGATATCTTAGTTTGCCAGGCAAGCTCGGAAAAGCTCCGACATTTGTATTATCCAGGGCCCCTTTTGGATCAAAAGGAAACCTGATACCAGCTGTATTGGCCTGGATTTGTTTGATTGGCTGGCTGAGTGTCGGTAACGTTCCGACAGGTATTTTCTCCATTAATGCCATCGTAACAGCACTTGGTTTTGAAGTAACAACGACAGTACAAGTGATCGGCCTTATTGGCCTAGCGATTGCAATTATGGCTTTATCACTAGTAAACCAAGAAACTCTCGTAAAAGCTCAAACAATCTTCACCTATATTTTCGGTGCAATGACAGTCGTAATTTTGGCTATTTTAGTTCCGCAAACAGACTGGTCGGCCCTTATGAATATGCCGAATGGAGATTGGGCAGGAGGCGTATTGCCCGCGATTTCCATCATCATTGCCGGTTCTGCACTTAGCTGGGCTATGTGTGCGAGTGATTATTCCTGTTACCAAAGCCCTCAATCTTCGAATAAATCGATTTTCTGGACAACGACGATTGCATCATCTTTTCCGCTCTTTGTCATTATGTTCCTAGGAATTTTAATGAATGCAACGAATCCTGAACTAATTAGCTCAGCCGATCCAATTGCTGCATTGGCTTCACAAATGCCGAAATGGATGGTCATTCCATACTTCATTACAGCACTTGGCGGAATTATTCCACCGGCGGTTATTTCACTTCGTTCCGGACGAAATGCTTTGGAAGCTACAAATATTAAGCTTTCAGATCGAGCATCGATTATTTTCCATGGTGCCATCATGATAGTGCTGCCAACTTATGTATTATTCATAAATGGTGACTTCCTAGGCTCATTCCAAATGTTTTTAGGGGTTGTCGGTATTGGCCTCGCTGCCTGGACAGCTGTATTCGTAGCAGATTATGTGATCCTCCGCAAAAAGCAGGGATATGATCCTGATATCATCTCAGGTGATAAAAATATTGCTGTCAATAAGGGGAATGTCACAATCTGGTTTGTAAGTGTGAGTGTCGGGCTTCTCTTCACTTCAAACCCACTATTCCCCGCTCCTTTTGCCAAAGGAATTTTCGATGGCAACAGCTTGGGAGTATTGCTGACATTTGCAGTGGGCTTGGTTTTAAGCTGGATTTATTCATTAGCACAATTGAAGAAGCAGACAGCTGTAGAACATGGAAACGCAGCTTAACTAACCAATTTATTGGAGGTAAAGGATTATGAGTATTCATTTAAACGCAAAAGAAGGACAAATTTCTGAAAAAGTATTAATGCCAGGAGATCCTCTTCGCGCCAAATATATTGCAGATACTTTTTTAGAGGATGTTGAGTGCCATAATACAGTTCGCGGAATGTATGGCTATACCGGAACATATAAAGGACATAAAATTTCTGTCCAATCATCCGGAATGGGCGCCCCTTCCATGAGCATATATGCCACAGAGCTAATAAAGGATTACGGTGTAAAAAACATTATCCGTGTCGGAACAATCGGGGCAATGAAACTGGAAGTAAAAATCCGGGATGTTGTCATGGCAATCGCAGCGACAAATGACTCCAAAATGCAAAATATCATTTTCCCGCAAATTAATTATGCGCCAAATGCCAGCTTTACTCTCCTTGAGAGAGCCTACCGGTTATCCAAACAGAATGAAGGATTGAAAGTTCACGTAGGAAATGTATTCACTGGCGATGCATTTTACGAAGACGACGATTCCATGATTCGTAAGTTGGCTGATTACGGTGTACTAGGTGTGGATATGGAGACAGCTGCTCTTTACACCCTTGGTTCGAAATACAGCATCGACGTATTAAGTATTATGACAGTGAGCGACCATGTTATTACAGGTGAAGAAACAACAGCCGATGAGCGGCAGACAACCTTCAATGACATGATTATTGTAGCGCTAAACACTCTTATCAATGAATAATTTTTTCATTAAATAAAGGCACCCTGTAAAGCAGACACTTAATACCGCTTTACAGGGTGCTTTTTCATGTAGGCTTCAGAGAGGTCCCCTCTTATTTTCCAACCATTCAACCCTTCCTGGCAAAATAAAAACCTTTTAAAAGCAAAAAAAAATGGAAACCAAAGCTCCCGCATCCTAAAGTCCATCTTCTACATGTAAAAAACAATTTGATTCCTTCCAGAATCAGGGCGATACATCTACAGTGATGTACCAGAACCGTCCCCTGAACTTAATCCTCCGTTCCTTCTTCATTTAGTTTTCATGACGCCTTTTGCCTTATGCCCCGCACTTTCTCCTCAATCTCTGAATTGTCTTTTTCGCATTCTTTCCTTCTGTGCCCGTCTTTTGATTCAAATGTACGATTCGAACTTCGGCACGAAAGGCCTCTTGGGACACAGATACCTGCTCCACTTCGGGTGTAATACATGTGATTTTAAATACTTCACAGAATCCTTAGATGGGATATGATGGAAACAGGTGGTTATACCCCATATCTCAGAAAGGATAACAAGTGAATGGCTAATATTTTTGAAAGATTGCTGCAACTTTATCAGAAGCAGAACAGTTGTGGAAAGACGCCTCTTGAGGATTTTGTGACTGAGCTATTCGTGGGGATTTTACAGATGGATCAACTGCTGCTTGACGGTTTTGTGAATGATGTTTTGTTGATTGATGGTTCCGATTTTAAAGTCAATTCCCAAGTCCGATTTTCTCTACCATCCAATCAAAATTGTATCATCGATCTTGTTTTTGAAAATAATGATACGGTTTGCTTTTTGGAGAACAAAGTGGCCAGCGGCGAAGGACACCGACAACTGGAACGTTATGTTTCTGTGTTAGACCGCTTAAGTAGAGATAAAGGAAAAAAGACATATCTACGGTATTGCACAAAAAATTACGATCCAAAGGCAGTTACCGGATGTTCGTTTTATCAGTTTCGCTGGCAAAGAATTTATGAATTTTTGGATAAGCAAGAGCAAACAGACATAATCATAGCATTCCTAGAACTATTAAGAGGTGAAGAAATGGGAGGTATAAAGGATTTTAGTATCGAGGATATTGTGGTAATGAAAGGGATCCAGGACGTCTTAGCAAAAATGGACGAAGTATTGGATTTGGCCAGGGAGTCCTTCATTCAATTTTTTGGCCAACCGTACCAGCGGGATCACGAACGGCTAAAGCAGCTTCCATCCCAAAACCGCTATTCCCTCTGGACAAATACATATAGCGGCGAAGATATTGAAGTTATGATTGGCTTCGAAATGGAAAGTGTCAAAGAAACAGTTCCTCCTGTCCTCTTTGTTCAGGTCTATAGAAGAAAGGACCTTGAATTTGCAGTTAAAGTAAAATCACATTTAGAAGGAAACGGTGACAAATTCGATTTTTATCAAATTGAAAATGATGAGGTTTATGCTTGGTTTGAAACCTCGCTGCTAAACTTCTTGACTACCGATGACCAAAAAGCCGGAATGGTTAAATGGTTTTTAGCGAAGATGGAAAAAGCACACAGGATTATTGATAGTTTATAATTTTGCAAACTTCATGTGGTATCGGTTCATATTTATCTACTCTTATATGCATTTTGACCGAAAGGCTTTCGACCAAAGAGTAACAGGCTCAAACATCAAAAAACCCCATCCTTTTAAAGATGGGGTTTTCAAAACCACTCCTATTCCATATCAAGCGCATCCTTCACTTGAGCAGCCAGTGTGATGACGTGTGCTCCATAGATGATTTGCAGTGACTTGCCGCTTCGGACAACGCCTTTGGCATCGAGGTCGTTTACCCACTTTTCGTCACCTTCGACTTGGCTTTCGTCTTTTACTTCAACTCTCAGTCGAGTCGCGCAATTGGTGATATAGTTGATGTTTTCTTTGCCGCCCAGAGCATCAATGATCCCTTGAATTTGTGCTTTGTGCACAGGCTCATCCGCTACAGCAGCTTCCTTCTGCGTAATATAATCTATTTTCGTATAAAGCTTGAGTGCATCCTTGCTGTCTTCACGGCCGGGGGTTTTGATATTGAATTGAATTTCAATATGGCCCAGCGGAAGGCGAAGTAATAGGCCGCAAAGTAAGCCGGGATTAAAAACAGAAGCGATAAGGCATGGACCTTGTCCGTCTGAAGCAGGTTCGGGAACATGTCCCGGACGGCCGTCCCGATAATTGAGACATTCAGTATTTCCGTGAGTACATAGGATAGGCCGGATAATGGTACGTGAATTAGGAAAAAAAGCAGTGGCTGAACAAACAAGAACGTATATTCAATCGGCTCCGTCACCCCGATCAGCACGGCGGTCAGAATGGCGGGAACTAGTAAACTAGCAACCTTTTTACGATTTTCCTTCTTCGCTGTCAGGTACATGGCCAATGCGGCACCAGGTAATCCTCCAAAGTGGAATAGGACACGGCCAGTGGTAAAGTTCCGGACAATATAACTTGTTTCCTCCGGCGATCCCATCTGGGCCAACATAACGTTCCGGACGCCTTCGTAAAGAGTCCCGTCAACCATCATTGTCCCGCCTACCGATGTATATTCAATCGGGAAAGCAATCAGATGGTGAATTCCGATTGGCAGTAAGGCACGATCCAATGCACCAAATACGAATGTACCGATCAGTCCGCTGGCGGTAATAAAGTGGCTGAGCCCCGCAAGGCCAAGACCAATCGTTGGCCATGCATAATAAAGGATTATTCCGACAGGCACAACAACGATAAAGTTAAGAATTTGAACATAACGCGGCCCGGAAAAGAAAGACAAAGCGTTCGGCAACTGCTTGTCACAATACCTATTATGGAAGAAACTCGCCACTGCACCCGCAATCAGCCCAGAAAAAATCCCCATATTATAACTGAAAATCCCCAAGTTATGCCCAAACAAAGAGTTGAAATTTTTTGCATCTAGCTCGGAATAGCCGTTTTTCATCAACGCTTCAATCGTTGTCGTATCCGGTGTTAAATTGTTGATGGACATCATCGTGTTAATAACCGTGTTGATTCCAAGAAAGAGGACAAGTCCTCCCAGCGCGGACCAGCCTTTTTCCTTCTTCGCCAGCCCAAAGGCAATACCGACAGCAAAGAATACTGGCAAAAACCTCATAACCATAAAACCCAAGCTATTGATTACCACAAAGAAGCTATGGACGAGGTTGCCTTCCTTAATCAGCCAGCCCAAATGTAAAGCGTTTACATTTTCGATGTTGGCAAAAGCAGCTCCCACCCCTATAAAGATTCCCGCTACAACCAGCAGAATAACTGGTATCATCATTGACCCGGCAAATACTTGAATTTTAGCTTTCATGACCATACACCCTTTTTTTGTATAGATTATTTATCTATGAACATAATCTAAAGGAGGCCGATGCGATGCTGCTTTTCTATGACGCCAGTAATCGAAGCGCTTCGCAATAGATGATGATTGCTTTATAAAAAGTTTCTATACGGATACATTCATTTGGCTTATGAGTGTTTGGGCAGTCTCCCTCGAAAGTTGGCCCAAAAGCTACGCCATTTTCGAGTGCCCTTGCATAAGAGATGCCGCCTTTTGTCAGGCAATGAGCATTTTCGCCAGTCACCTCTTCGTACGCCTTTTTCAAAACTCCAATCAACTCGGAACCCGGATCGACATAGAGATGCTCTTTCGTCTTTTCAATAGATAATGAGAGTCTGTTTCGGCTACTGAAAGTTTCGAGCGTTTCCAAGGCCGAATGAAAGGTCTGCCCTTTTGGGAATCGATAATCAAAGGCAATTTCAAAGGTGTTTCCATCATAGGCCACAAAAGGAATCCCGAAAGTAGATAGGCCCATTTTCGGATCTTCCAAAAACAATCCGATTTTTTTGCCGAAAACATCATCCAAAAGAAAACTTTCCGTCAATCTAGTAAACTTGCTGCTGTTTTCATTGAGACCTTCCACCCCTATGAAATCGTTGGCAAACTTATAGAAAGCATTTTTTCCCTTGTGGGGATTTCGGGATAATGTTTTTTCTCCTCGATAGAGAGCGGTAACCTCCTTACCGGAGATCGTTACCTGGTCCGCTCCCTGAAGCAGTGAAACCAATTCATCCGGCTTTTGGCTAAAAAATTTTGCCGTCAGTGACTCACATATAAAACCGTACTGCTTTTCACTTTTAATAACCAGTAGAGTATGGACTGCCACGTCTGTACGAACATCGCCGCCATAGAAAGACATCGTCCCCTGGATGACTCCTTTTTCGCCGTTTACGATCGGAAAATCGCCATCCGGAGAAAAGGCCATTACAGGCTGGGGGTTGTAGCGGAAATAATGGTCCATACATTCCCAGGTGGTTTCTTCGGCACCTCCCACGATGAGCCGGATTTTTCTTTTTAGAGGAATCTGCAAATCCCGCAAAATTTTCATCGCGTAATAGGCTGCGAGGAGAGGAGCCTTGTCATCATTGACGCCCCTGCCATACAAGTGACCGTCATGATCCGTCAATGTAAACGGATCAAAAGTCCAGTCTTCAATATTTCCTTCGGGAACAATATCCAGATGTGCCAGGATTCCGACGATTTCTTCACCTGTCCCAAGCTCGCTATGAAGCGCATACCCACCAAAGTCTTCATGGAAAAAGCCATCCCGTTCCATGATCCGGATCATTTGGTCAAAAGCTTGGCGAACACCTGAACCGAATGGAGCAGAAGGTCCGGCCGATTTTTCGTCGTAGACGGACCGGACCGCCACCAGGTTCGCCAGATCTTCCATTATCAGTTCCTCATAATATTGCAGCTTTTCATAATAGCTTTTAACGTAAGGGTTCAAGGGGCAAGCGCCTCCCCCGTATCCAGCACTTTCTTCATGTCATCCGCAAACCGGTCCGCGCCCGAAACAGTTAATGGGTGGTGGAAGGTTTCTTCCATCAGCCGGTATGGCACTGCAATATAATCGGCAAAAAGCGTTGCGCTCTCAAGCTGATATTTCGTTCGAATACTAGCGGCAACCAACTTCGTATGATAGCCCTTTGATTCCACAATCCTAGAAATATTTCGGATCAACTCCAGTCCGTCAACGCCGATTTCCTCGTTTCTTGCGACAAACAGAAATAAATAATCTGCGCCGGCGTTAATCGCCATCATAGCTTGGTTAATATCAAAAACCAAAGTAATGGCCGTCTTGATCCCTTTTTCTTGCATCAATCTGGCAAACTTCAGGCTTGCAGCAGAATAATTAAGTTTAATGACAATATCCTTAGAAATCTCAATTACTTTTTCAGCCTGTCGAACCAAATCCTCGTCGTCATCCGCAATTACTTCAGCTGTCAGCAAAATATTTTTGTCATGATAATCCTTTAAGAAATCATAAAAGCTGACATTTTCCTTCAGATAGAGAGAAGGATTTGCTGTGACCCCAGCGGCGCCGACCCTGAGTGCCTGGTCAATTTCCGTGTAATTCGCTGAATCAATGAGATATTTCATTACATCGTCTCTTTTCTTTTCAAAACTCCGTAAACTGATTTATTATAACGAATTTTCAGTTAATTATAGTTACAGGGTACCTAGAGGTGATAAAATGCGTACTCCTGTCTTTTCCGATAATCAATAAACTGTCGGTTTTCATTTTTCCATCCAAACCCTTGGTGACGCCTCGCAGAATTTCTGAGTTGGTAATGCCAGTGGCGATGAAGATCGGCTCTTCCTCCAGAACAAGGTCATCCAGTGCCAAAATGGTATTCACAAGAATTCCTTTTTGTTCACACCGTTCTTTCTCCGTTTTAGAAATTACCTCATTTTCGGGAGTCTGCCCTTTTACCTCACTTCGGAGCAAAAGTCTCGCCTGCATGTCTCCTCCAAGAGCTTTTAATACGGCAGCGGAGATGACACCTTCCGGCGCCCCGCCAATTCCGTACATCAAATCGATGCTGCCTTTGTCCAGTGCGAGATGTAAGCTGCCAATCACGTCCCCGTCCGAAGGAGACAATACTTTGATCCCTCTTTTACGAAGACCGGCGATCACACTGGCATGCCGCGGCTTATCTAGGATCAAAATTTTTAGATCACTAGGTTCTTTGCCTAATTTATCGGCAACACGATCAATGTTTTCCTTTAGGGAACGGTTCAAATCAATCGCCCCTTTTGCCTTCGCGCCAACCATCAGCTTTTCCATGTACATGTCCGGGGTGTTGATCAGATTTCCTTTTTGAGTGATGGCCATGACGGTCATCGCACCTGGTAGGGCTTTCGCCGACAGGGTTGTGCCTTCAATCGGATCGACCGCAACACTGAAGGAAAACTCGGATTCTTCATTTCCAAGCACCTCTCCTTGGTAAAGCATAGGTGCTTCGTCAATTTCACCTTCGCCCGCCACTATCTGAAAACTGGCATTTTGTTCGTTTAGCCCGGAGCGAATCGCTTCCACGGCAACTCGGTCGATTTCCTCTTTATTTCCACTTCCGATTAACTCATAGGCGTTGATTGCGGCTTTTTCTGAGACATGGACAAGGGAAAAGAACAACGCTTTACTCAAGTTCCCACCTCCGTTACAGGCTTTTCGCCAAAATTTCCTGCATCTGTTTAGAATCTGTCAGCGGTAGGTTAAAAAACAGCTTTTCCTTTAGTTCCTGAACAAGAGCATCTTTGTCTCCCGCGAATGTAAACGGCTTGTCCAGCCCGATTGCCCGGAGGAAGTCCTTCATCGTTTCGGATGCCAACTCCCCGAGTGATCCGGTGTCTTTTGATGGACGGTAGTTTTTTAAAATTTGAATCAAAGTTTCTATTTTATTAGGAATGGCTGTGCTTGCATGACTCAAATAATTCGGGTAAACAAGTGCCAACGTCTCGCCATGGGCCATTTTCGGGAAATAGCCATTAATCGTTTCGGCGATTGGGTGTGGCGCCTCGGCTCCCGCATTGGAAAGGCAAATCCCAGCCAGCGTATCGGCATAGGCAAGCTTCTCTCTGAGCTCGATATTTTCAGGGTCTTCAAGTACAAGCGGAAGAGTCTCGACAATGATTGAAATGGCCTGTAAAGATAGAGTTTCCGTCAGCATGTTGGCTCTTGGATTAAAATAGCTTTCCATCGCGTGGCACATGGCATCAAACCCAGTAACAGCAGTGGTGGTTTGCGGAACCGTCCGCATGAAGTCCGGATCAACAAACGACTCTTTTGGAAAAAGGCATGAATGGAAAAGAGTCAATTTCTCTTTATTAATGCTGTCCGAAATCACAGATGCCTGTGTAACATGGGAACCCGTTCCGGATGTTGTTGTTACTGCAAGTACCGGGAGAGCCTCAGCCCTTATCTCGTCGGAGAAGGGATTTGCAAATTTTTCAAAACAATCCTTCCAAGAGAAATGCTCGTTTTTTGCCCTCAAGGCAACCGCTTTTGCCGTATCCAAGCGGAGCCGCCACCATAGGCAACAATAAAATCGACTTGTTCTTCAATGGCGAGTTTTTGAGCGGCTTCGACCATGTCAGTGGTCGGATTCGGCTGGACCCCCTCAAAAACGACATACTTTACTCCGTTGTTCTCCAGGCTCTCGGTGAGATCCCTAAAGTATTCTTCACGTTTACTGTTTTTTACAGAAGCTCGGACAATCAGGCATTTTTCCCCGTAACCTTTGGCTGCTTTTCCGATTTCCTTTCTTATTCCGCATCCAAAATGAACCTTCGCTGGTGAGTAAAATGAAAACTTCATGCCGTTCCCCCTCTCGTTTAATCCCGGAATAAGGCGGTTTATTCACCGAAGTATTTGATACTTGCTTTGTCGATGGCTTCACGGCATGCTTTTACGCCGGCTGTAATTCCCTCGGGATATTTGAAAATGCCGGAAGAAAGGATGATAACATCGGGTTCGGCCGCAACCATCAGGTCCAGGTTGTCATGTCGTAGTCCGCCGTCTACGGCGAGTTCACATTTCGGATTCATTTCATTGATCAGCGCACGAGCTCTTTTGACAAGGTCCAGGGAACTCCTTCTCCAGCCCCAGTTGTCTTTACCGTCTGTTTCATCAACACCATGAACGACAATATGGAGGCGGTCGATGTCATAAATCGCTTCCTCTACAAAGGATAATGGTGTATAGCAGCCAATAGTGAGCCCGATCTTCAAACCAAACTCCCGGCAATAGTGAATAATATAAGCAAGCGGGGCACCCAGAAATTGCTCCGCTGGAATGATCAGCATATTCGCGCCTGCAGCGGCAATTTTCTCGATAAACAGCCGGTCGCATTCACGTGTATAGATATGGCATTCAATTGGTTTATCAGTAACTGGACGGATGCCCTCAATAATCTGGTGGCCACCCATCAGCTGCATATTTCTCAGGTCATACATATCCGCAGCGTCGGAATGGATGTAGTCGGCGCCGGCCTCGCTTGCTTCCTTGACGATATCAGCGATATGGCCATAGTCGACATGGGCAAGCCCTGCGGCAATCTTAATATACTTTTTCATATTCGCATCCCCCTCTATTAATTTTGAGAAAAGAGTATTTTTCCATGTTCCAAAAGGCAAAAGGTGATACCTGGGACTCGCCTTTAGGAGGGAAATTCTCTAGCTTTTATAAAGTTCAAACCCGGCTGTAAAGTGCCTCAGTGAAGTGATTGGGCCCTCATAGACCAGCTTCATGCCTTTGTACTGATCCCTGTTTTTGTAGATTTCACCAAGGGCATTGGCGATTACATTTATGTGGCTGTTTGTGTAAACCCTTCGGGAAATGGCGATTCGCATCGCTTCGATGTCCGGATAAATGTCCTCGCCGGTTTCCTTGTCCTTTGATCCGAAAGCACAAGCACCGAGTTCAACAGCACGTACACCAGCCTCTTCGTAGAGAGCAACCACCAGACGCTGGGATGGGAATTCTTTTTGCGGAATATGCGGGAAAAATCTTCTCCCATCGACATAGACTCCGTGCCCACCGGTCGGTTCAATAATTGGAACCCCTTTTTCCTTTAGGAGGTCACCGAGGTACTTCACCTGATTAATCCGATACTCAAGGTATTGCTCGTCAACACCTTCCTGCAGCCCGACAGCGAGCGCTTCCAAATCACGCCCGGATAATCCGCCATAGGTTATAAATCCTTCATGAACGATGGCCAGCTGTTGCGCCATTATGAAGACCTCTTCATTTCTGGAGACAAATAATCCGCCAATATTGACGAGTCCGTCTTTTTTCGAACTCATGGTCGCTGTCTCGCAATACGAAAACATCTCTCTTGTTATTTCTTTGATTGATTTATGTTTGTAGCCTTCTTCACGCTGCTGGATGAAATAGGCGTTTTCCGCAAGCCGCGCCGCATCGATGACAACGGGGATGTTATGGCGTTTTGCCAGATTGCTCACTTCTCTGATGTTTTGCATGGAAACCGGCTGTCCACCATTGTTATTGCAGGTAACAGTAATGATGACTACTGAAATGTTTTCCGCACCTTTTTCATCAATCAGACTCTGCATTTTTCCAAGATCAATATTTCCTTTAAAGGGGTGGGGCGGGCTCGCTGTATCTTTTCCGTTATCAACGACATAGTCAACGGCCAACGCTCCCAAAACTTCAGCATTACCGCGGAACGTGTCAAAGTGCATGTTCCCGATGGCGTATTTTCCTTCTTTTGCATAAAGCTTTGCCATAATGTAGTCGGCGGCTCTTCCCTGGTGGGTCGGCTGTACAAAAGGCATTCCGAAAATATCCTGAACAGATGCTTCCAATTTATAAAAACTTTTCGAACCAGCGTAAGATTCATCGCCAAGCATTAGAGCAGACCATTGTTCACTGCTCATCGCCGAGGTTCCGCTATCGGTGATGCAGTCGATATAGACATTCTCCGCCTTGATCTGGAAGGCATTGTACCGGGCTTGCTTCAGCCACTGTTGACGCTCTTCTTTTGTTGTCTTTTTGATTCTTTCCACCATTTTTATCCGAAATGGTTCCGCTATCATAAATTGCATGTGAGAATCCTCCTCTCTTTGGTGTGAATATTTTTACATCCTGTGAACATTTTATCAGCAATAAGTTTAACCTGCAATCAAAATTTTCTAAATTTTTTAACAATCGAATAAAAGAAGACCCCTTTTTGCTAAACTACAGCAAAAAAGAGGTCTTGTTTTAGTGTTAAAGCTTACTTATATAGCGGTAAACGGATGTTTCAGATGTCTGAAGTATTCTTGCTAGCTCAGCGATCGAGCCTTTCAGCAAAAATGTCCCCTTTTCATCCAACAATCGAATAAGCTCCATCTTTTCGTCATGGGATAGGCGTTCAGGAGGCACATCAAATTTTTTGAGGGCATCTTGGATTGTTGTCGTCAACAGGTCTTCAAAAGAAAGATTGAATCCCTCATAAAAGTTTTCTTCTCTGTATTGAATGGGCTCGGACCCGCTGATTAACCTGTTAAGCAGGTTACGGAGCTCAATCAGCTCGTCCACCTTATAGTTGATGGTGAGTACCCCGAGCAATTCACCGTTTGGATTTTTGATAAAATGGGTCGCTGACCGGAGTTTTTTTCTTTCTGATGAAAAAGCCCGATAGTTTACGATAGAATCTTCTTCTTTATATAATTGTTTTTTGATGAACCTTTTCTCCATATCGGGGATTGGGCTACCGACATCCACTTGAGGATTGAATGGGTTTTCAATAAATACAACGGCTTCTTTTTTTGCATCATACAAAACGACTTCCGAATCCGATCCGAGGAACCGGGCGATAAACTTAATTAATGGAATAAATGACTCCAAATCCGACAAAACAGTTACCCCCTCATTGACACCATTCAAATATTTTAATAGTAACATAAAACCCAATATATATTCTTTACAACGAATAATAGTTTTTCTTTGCTCGGTGGGATGAAGACGCATATTTAATAGGACGCGGCCTCAATACACAAGTATATTATTATCAATACACCCATATCCAAATTATAACAAATATCTTTTTCTAAATGTGCTTTTCATTCTATTTGCAGCTAATTTTTTTCTTTGCACAATCAAAAAAATAAATCTTGCTATACTACCGTGGGTAACAGGTACGAAAACTATATGGATGGGGGTTTTAAAGGCGCATCCTACAACCATCCAATACGCCTGCATTTTCACCAAGATGATTAAGTAAATCGCATAGAAAAATATATAACGATCTACTAACATCCTAAACCTGAGAAAGTAAATTTACCCATCACCGAAGTAGAGTATATACCCCCTCATTACGTAAATATCCAATCCAAACGGTTAAAATCATTACAACCTCGTAATAGGAGGAGTTCTTTAACCCCCCACCTTGCAAAATAAGAACCTTATAAAAGCAAAAAAAACGGAAGCAAAAGCTCCCGCATCCCATACTTTATTTGCTACACGCGTTAAACCCTCATTTGATTCCTTCCGGAATTAACGAATACATTCATAGTGAGGCACTGGAATTGTCCCCTGCCTCACTGGCCATTTCAAATTAACAGCACCATTTGCTAGGATGAATCCCCCATCTTGGACGCCATAGCCTTCGATCAACCTCGGCAGCAGAAAAACAGCCATACAAGCGGTCCTACCTAAACTCCACCTCGAGGTAATAAGCAAAACTTATCGCAACTCACAAGTAAAACTCAAACTTAACACAGATGTCCATATTAGAGGCCAACTCTAAATGTCTCCATAAACTGTGGAATTTTTAAAAATCTTATTCACTTGTAACCGCAACTTCTCTCATTGCAACTTCAATCGGAGTGGAACTTTCCCGTTTTTCATCTGAAGTACTACTTTCAGATTGATTACCCTCATACTCAGTTTCGCCCATCATCATATTAAAATGTGCCGTATGCCCCTGAGTATCGAATATCTTCTTAAATACTTGGAAATACCTCTCTACTACATCCTCATTAGATTCAATATACAAATCATCACTAATATAATGCGAGCCATCATTTATCCAGGAAATTAATGACCGGCATCTCATTTTATCATCTAATTCAAATTTTTCTTCTAGACTGTCAAGATCAATATTGCCAAGGAATTTAAAATAATTCTCCAAAATTCTACGCATAACGTTCTGTATTGAAGCAAGACTTTGTTTATCTCTATTTATTAATTCTTTCCACAGGAGTTGATATGAAGTCTTAATTGGATTTTTATCATATGGTATTATATATGATTGATTATCTTTCTTTTTCACTATCCAATATCCGCCTTCACCATACGTCTTTTTGCCCTGTTTAAATGTTACCTCCTTATGGAAGTAAATGTTATGCGTAAGTATAATTAGTTGCTTGATATCCGTTTTATTATCTCTCATATCAATCATTATTTGTCTTACTAGACTACTTACCATAAAGAGAACATTACTATCTAGACTGGATATGGGGTCATCTATAACAACAACTTTTTCTGTTACTATATCTTGTTTATTATTACTTCCTTTTAATAACTGATAAAAGTATAGAAAAGTAATAAAAGTTCTTTCACCTTCACTTAAAGTTTCTTTTGCATCTTCACCATTATCTCTAATTATTTTGTAGTTACCTTTTTTTGAAGCTGTTGCTAGTTTGAAATTTTTAAATCCAAATGACTTTAGTATTCTATTTATTTCACTAACAGAATGTTCTACACCAAAGTCCATCCTATATATATTAAAAATCTTAATTCCTTCCAAATTCAACGCATACTTTCCTAGTGAGGCACCAGAACCGTCCCCTGCCTCACCCATTTGGGACAATTTTACGAGGAGTAAAATAATCATTAACTATTTCAGAGCAAGAATTTGGATTTATATGTTCCTTAAAAACCCCGGCTGGATTAACCGCCAGCAATTCTTCCTTCAATCGTAGAATATTTTGTTAAATAAAATCTCAAAAATGGAAGAGCAGGAAGGAAGGTTCATAAAAATTGTGACCTTCTAGACCAAAAGAATGAATTCTTTAATTTTCATAGCCCTTCACTTTATATTGTTATTTACTCCTGATAGTATAGTTGGAACATTCAACAAATATAGAAGGGAGCATAATATGAGTAAATTTTGGACGAAGCTTTTACTGACAATTTCTGTGATGATGGTGCTGAATGGATGTGCCTCAGGAGAAAAATCGGATGGCGAGAAAACGACAAATACAGGAAATAAAGCTGAGAAGAGCGCAAGCACAGAGGAACAACCACAAGCTAAAGCAGAACTAAAGGATGTTGAAAATAAAACTGTTGGCACTGTAAGCTTTTTTGCTCATGACAATCACGTTCAGATTGTCGCCAATATAGATGGCCTAGAACCGGGGCACCATGGTTTTCATATCCATGAAAAGGGTATCTGTGAACGTGATGCCAAGGAAGGTCCGTTCACAACCGCAGGCGGACATTTTAATCCAGATGGCAAAATGCACTCGGAACATGCTGGTGATTTGCCTTCCCTATATGTTAACGAGGATGGAACTGCTTCCTATTCCGCAACGTTCAATCGCTTAACCATTGATCAACTGAAAAGAGAAAAACTGGCTGTAATCGTCCACGCAAATCCTGATAACTTCGGCAATATACCAGATCGCTATCAAACAGAAGGAAAAACTGGCCCTGATGAAGCAACGATGAAAGCTGGGGATGCAGGAGACAGACAAGCATGTGGAGTGATTTTGAGTACAGCTGAAGATAAGAAATAATAAAGGATATTAAAAGAACCCTATACAAAGTTGTGTAGGGTTTCTCTATATTAAAACAGTTTTTTTCTTGTTCACAAAACTCCTCATTCTTTGTTATCAAAGCAATCCAATCCTTAACTTACACACCTGCTATTTAACAAGCCTTTGTTCTAACTCATCCTTTTGGCGCACGTGGTGACGAAAATGCATTCCGACTAAATCATACCATTCCCTTGCATTCAGCCAGCCGAACCCGCCATGCTCGACTTTATAATTGGGGTTAATATTATCCACTTCCGATTCCCATTGGCCCAATCTTAGAATGACAAGATCCATTCTATTGATAAGTTTTTCCCTGCTATCTGAATTATTTGGTGGGGCATTTAGTTCATCCGGTAACCTAATTTTAATTGGCGGAAACCCTCCATTCTTAAATAAACGTTCACCGAACTCCGTTTTCCCGAAGGGTTGCACCTCATTTAAGGTAGCACATGTCTCCATATTTTCTAGATACTCATGGGCAACAACGATTAAATGATCATACATTTGCCCAATAGACCAAACCCCTTCCTCAGATATATATCTTAGATGTTCCAAAGAATATTTTTGAAGCTCGTCTTTGTAAGAATTAATCAGTTTAAGGTCACTCAAATAAATCTCCTCCTTTGTAACAATTAACTCAACTCCAAAACTTACATTCTTTATATATCTTGTTATTCCATAGTCTATTATGGATACCTTCTTCAACAAATTTGCACCGATTATTCAATCCGCTAATAGATTTAACTATCACTCATTTTAACATAAATAGCCAATATCCCTCCTCTTCCCCCCTATATAACCATAAAAGAGGCAGTCCAGTTCTTTTACGAATCGGACTGCCTCTTGTTTTTTCATCTATCTATGGAGTTAGAAGCCCGAAAATTCCGGGTTTAGATCCCTCTATTCATCCGCTTCTTCTTCAGCCGCCCTGTTTTTTTGCTCAGGCAGAGTGTCCCAGAAGCTGATGTCTGCTTTTTCAATCGAGCCGTCAGCTATCGCCCTTACAGTTGCATCCAAAGTCTGGATGGTTTGCTTGATAAGATACCCATTGCTCTTTTGCCCCAGGGCATACGATTCAATGTAATGGTCGGACATCCCGCGCATCTCGAACAGGAGCGTTGAAATATCGTAACGGACAGCTGCTCCATTGCGGCCGATTCTTTCCTCAGAGCCCCCAACATATTTGCCTAGATGTCCCCAACCTCTGCTCTCAAGTTCATTATAGACAACGGCCCCAAGCTTCTTGGACCTCTCAAGAACCTCAGGTTTCACATTTCGGTTCGTCGGATAGAGGATGGAGCCGGAAACCAATTCTCCTTCCGTTTCACTCAACGTCCCCTGGTGGTGGAGGTCGATCATATAATCGATTTTGTACTTTTCGAATACCTTTTCATGGAGCGCGCGCGCTTCAGGCTGCATGGCTGATGGGGCTTTGTCATGCTCCCGGTTCAAATCCACATAATTGGCGTTGTAGCGCGTCAAGTGGCGGTCGCCGTCTGCAAGGTAATTATCCAGTGAGAAATTCACATCACCCATAGCACCGTCCGCATTCAGCATCGGAATAATGAGTACGTTTACATTATCCAGCACGCCCTTTGTTTTGCCGGTCCCCAGATGCTTGATAAATTCCATCGTGCCTTCGGTTGTAAGCTGTTCATTGCCATGCTGCTGTGTCAGGAACAAGATGGTCGGATTGGCAGGGTTGGAGATATACTTCGCCATGTAAATATCCCGGCCCTTGACCGTTTTGCCGATGACTTCAAGTTCCATTGCAGCCTGCTTCGCATCCTGGGTTTTCAGGTACTCAACCATGCTCTCATATGTATGCAAAATCGATGTCTGGATTGAGCCATTCCCCGCACTCGGACCATTGCCCACCGCGCCAGCCGGCAAACCAACCGCAGTAATTCCGCCAAAAGCCATCAACCCTGATAGAGAAAAAGCCAGAACCTTCTTCTTAATCTTCATCAAATCCCTCCAAAAATCACTTAGTTGTCTGAAACATCAGACAATATAAGCTTACTAGGTTTAAGGAGGAACTTTAAATAGACTAAAACAACCAATCGTTAGACGAATTTCGACACTCACAATAGGAGAAAGAGTTCATCCGCATCGGCAAAAAACCCATACAAAAGAAGGAGTTTCATCGGCTGCTCTTTAGGGTACTACAGAAGGCTTAAATGAAAAAACAAGCATAGAGCAATAACCTCTATGCTTGTCCGTGCTTGTTAATGGATAAAAGCTCCGGGTTCCTGCCCGTCCATGGCAAACCGGGACGGCGACCTCCCCCTAACCCAACCCTTCTCAAAACCTAACACAAACCGGATTCGGCACCAAAATATCCTTTTGCAACACTGTCAACCGGCCTGATTCCGCACTCCTCGCAAACAAAACTAGATTGCTCGATTTCTGGTTGGAGGCAATCAAATACTTCCCCGTTGGGTCAAAGGCAAAATCCCTTGGCCAATCGCCTTCCGTCGGCACCAGCTCAACCATGCTCAATTTCCCCGTTTCCTCGTCTACTTCGAAAACGGCGATGCTATTATGGCCGCGATTCCCCGCATATACAAAACGTCCGTCAGCGGAAACATGAATCGCGCTTCCCTGGTTACTTCCCTCAAAATCAACCGGCAACGTTGAAATCGACTGAATTTCCGAGAAAGTCCCGTCTTCATACGATAATACGATCACCTCGGAACTAAATTCCGTCATCACATACGCAATGGACGGGTTCCCCGGATGAAAGGCAAGGTGGCGCGGGCCACTTCCCGGACGCACTTCCAATCGGCTGGCTTCCACTAAAGACCCATCCTCATTTACACGGTATGTAAGCACCAAATCGCAACCCAATTCACAAACGGCCAGATACTTCCCATCGGGAGCCATCCCAGCGAAATGCGTGTGCGCCTTTTCCTGGCGTGGGTCCGGACCCGAACCCTCGTGATGGATGACAGAAACAGGCGAAGTGATCGCACCTTCCCTGATTCCATACGATTCAACCGTCCCTTTATGATAATTGGTACTGAAAACGAAACGATGCTCGGAATCCGTGCTTACATGGCAAGGCGGAGACCCCGCTGAAACCTCGGAATGAATGAATTCCAAGCCTTCCGATTTGATCGAAAACGCCGCCACACCACCCTCGTCCCCTTCCTTTATAACGGAATACAAGAATTTCCGGTCCGGGCTCAAGGTCAGATACGTCGGATTCCCGACCTCCGCAGCGACTTCAATATCCGTAATCGCGCCTGCCTCCGCATCCAGCACAAACGAATAAATCCCCTTGCTGTCGCCATTCGTATAAGTCCCAATATAACCCTTAAACTTACTCACACCAATCCGCCCCCTCTAAAAATGCATTAACCTCTATTGTACAAGTAACAAAGCGAAATACAAACTTTCCTACCTCCCGGACCTTTTTTCTGGCAAAAGAAAAACCTTCTAAAAGCAAAAAAACACGAAAGCCAAAGCTTCCGCATCCCAAAGTGAAGCACGGGGACGGTTCCAGCGCTTCATTCGACACCCGAATGAAGCAGTAGAACCGTCCCCTGCCTCAGTTTGTCTTCATGACGCCTATTGCCTTGTGCCCCCAAAGTACTTTTTCGACAATTTCTGATTTTTCCTTTTCGCATTCTACGATCAGAACGACCTCGGTTTGGGTCTTTTTGCGGAACCATTTCCTCCTCATAAAGATAAATGAAAGAACCAAACCCAGAACGCCTCCGAAGACGAGTCCGATCAATGCCCAAATGATTGGGCCCCAAGTCCAAATAAACCCGTAAATGCTCCCTAGCAACATAAAGATGCACCCCAAAATAAACGCTAATTCATATTTACTAGTAGCTTCTATATGTGTATTTTTCACATCAGGTAAATCAGGCGAATTCTTATCCAAGGGAGCAACAAAAATATGTTCTTTTGAAATTCCGTTTTGCTCCAGGTCGCTGAGTGCAAGCTCCAAAAAAGCGCTATGCTGAAAGGATGAAATAAAATGCATGACGCGACTTCCTTTCCTTTTGTTCGGCATCCTAAATTCCTTAGGTTGGAAATTTCTTTTGAGATACCTGGATTGTTCAATCTTAAATAACGAATTAGTGAATAAAATGTCCGAATACGTGCTACTGACAGAGGTTAAAATAATAGATGGGAAATTTAAAAACCACTGGGGATCAATGACGGAACCCGCAAGTTCAGTTGCTCCTTCAAATGTCAGAAGGACAGCAGGCAGTACATTTGAGTGATAAACAGTAAGAACAAAGCATATCGTCACAAAAAAACCGGTCGGAAGTCTATTCGCATAAACAGCACCTAAACCGGGCGTAATAAAGGACCAAAACACCCCGTTCCAAGGCTTTCGATAATCAAGAAAATTCACTTCAAGCGCCCCAATTTTGAAAGGCTTGATCGGCGAATCATTACGATCTGCCAGTCGCGAGAACTTATTCAAATCAATCGCAGTCGAATAACTGTCCCACATCGTAAAAATGTAAATACCCATATAGAGGAAAAACCAGCGAGTGTCAATCACCTCTGCCGCCAATTGGAAATCGCCAACCATCGAGTAAAAAATCGCTTCATTGACATGCGCCTTTACATTAATAAAAAACTCCCACGCCATAAGAAGCGCCCCGGAAAAATACTTGCACAAAGCCATATGCCCAGCACCCGGGAACGCAGCAGACCACCAAATAACCTGTAAGGGATTCCGTTCATAAATATAGTTGGTAATGTACGGTGATGTATGGGCTCTGGGACGACGCACATTATTAGAATACAAGCTTCCCATCTCACCCACCCCATCTGCAGTCATATGATTACGTATATAAAACTCCCTATAACATTATCCCCCTAAATAAGTAAAAATATCCCATATATCATCCACCACCAAACACCCCAACCCCTCCTCGCAAAAGAAAAACCTTTCGTCCAGCTCTTTTCAACAGTTCCCCAAGGCTCCCGCCAACTCCGCAATCCTTCCGATTCTTAGCCGAATCCCCCGGGGAAGCAAAGGGAAGCAAAGGGAAGCAAAGGGACGGTTCTACTGCTTCATTCGACACCCGAATGAAGCGCTGGAACCGTCCCCCTGCTTCACTTCAAAAAAACCACCCATCTTCAAGATAAGAGATGGATGACTGCTGGTTTACATATGAGATACAATGGCTTCCGCGTTGCCGGTAAGGTTGAATTGACCGAAGTCAGCAGGGAGTAAAAGATGATCTCCCTTTTTAAACGAATATTCCCGGCCGTCATGGGTGAGTGTCCCCTTACCGTCAATTACACTGACAAGCTGGAATGGCTGTGACTGCACGAGGCCTGCTGTTCCGTCAAGTAACCATTTTTGGACGGTGAAATAATCAGATTGAACGTAAGTCGTTATTTCCATATCGCCTTTCTTTTCTGTACGATACTTCAGCTCCGGCTCGACCTCGGGCACAGTTGTAACGGCAATCGATTGTTCAATGTGGAGTTCCCGAAGGTTGCCCGCGCTGTCCCGGCGGTCATAATCATAAACGCGGTAAGTCGTGTCGGAGTTTTGCTGGGTTTCCAAAATCACGATGCCTGTACCGATTGCATGGATTGTTCCACTTGGGACATAGAAGAAATCGCCGGCCTTGACCGGTATGCGGCGGAGCAAGTCCTCCCACTTTCCTTCCTCAATCATTTGCGCCAATTCTTCACGGGTCTTGGCATTATGGCCATACACTATTTCAGCCCCGTCTTTACAGTCAATGATGTACCAACACTCAGTCTTTCCCAAATCCTCCTCATGCCGTTTCGCATACTCATCGTCCGGATGCACTTGGACAGACAAATCTTGATCAGCATCAATAATTTTCGTCAGCAGTGGAAAACGGTCGCCCTCAACATGCCCAAACAGCTCGCGATGCTCGTCCCAAAGCTGTCCCAATGTCAACCCTTTCAACTCGCCAGTGGCAACGACACTTTGCCCATTGCTGTGTGCCGCAAATGCCCAACACTCTCCTGTCTGACTGGAAGGGATTTCATAGCCGAACGATTTCAGCCTCTCTCCGCCCCAAATCCGCTCTTTGAAAACCGGCTTAAAAAACAAAGGTTCACGAATCATTTGTCATCCTCCTGGAATTTACTCTCTATCATCTTAGCCTATTAATGGAAAACGTACCACGAGCATAGGATTAAACCTTTTTACCCAGTTGTGAAAAAGGAAGCAGCGGTAGATTCGCTACTTCCTTTATTGCTAACTTGTCCGAACACAACGGGATACTTTAATATGAGAATGCATGGTTGTTAGTTTTTAGCGGCTGCCTTCCAAAGTGGCTTGATGCGCCAGCATAAGCGCCCCTGTAATTCCGGCATCATTTCCCAACCCAGGACTTACAATATAGCTCGAAAGGTCCGGCAGTGAAACATAATCACGAAGAAGCTTAGGTAAATAGTGATAAATAGAGGAAAATACTTGCTTCTGATTCATCACTCCCCCTCCAAGAATAATCCTCTTTGGAGACAGGATTAAAATGTACTGCATGAGCGCCTGAGCCAAATAATAGCCTTCCAACTCCCAAACTTCCGCACGATCTACAAGATCCAGCCCTCTTGCACCCCAGCGTTCTTCAATTGCAGGACCAGCAGCAAGCCCCTCTAAACAGTCAGAATGATAAGGGCACTTCCCTTTGTACTCATCATCCGGATGGCGTCGGACAAGAATATGCCCCATTTCCGGATGGGACCAACCTTCAAGAATCTGCCCCTTTACAATGGCACCCGCACCAATTCCCGTACCAACTGTAATATACAAACAACTGTCCAGTCCTTTCGCCGCACCAAAGGTTACCTCCCCCAGTGCTGCAGCATTTACATCCGTGTTGAAGCCAATAGGAACCGATAGGGCCTCCCTCATGGCCTGGACAAAGGGATAATACTTCCAAGCAGTTTTTGGTGTAGAAGTTATGTAACCATAGGTTGAACTTTCCCGATTCACATCTATCGGGCCGAATGAACCAATACCAACCGCCTTTACGGAGTATTGCTTGAAGAATTCAATTACTTTTGCCATCGTTTCTTCTGGGAAAGTCGTTGGAATTTGAATTCGATCCGTCATCCTGCCAGTTTCATCACCAACAGCACAAACAAACTTTGTCCCGCCAGCCTCAATCGCTCCTAACATATAACTCCCTCCCACTAAGGGTATTTTAATAGTTAATTCTATCATGCAGCATATATTCAGGATATCATTGACAGATAGAAAAAGCCTTAAAACCGTATCTTCATCGCAAAATCCGAAGTAGGAATCACATCCAAAAGCTGTACAAACAAGAGGGCTGCCAAAGGTCAGTTTCCCGACTTTTTGGACAGCCCCTTTTTCACCAATACAGGTTGAACTTAATTTTTACACAAATTAGCCAAGGAAACAGGTTGATTGAAGCGGAAGGCACGAAGACTCCTGCGGGATGAAGCGGCAAGGTGGAGACCCCACAGGCGCCATAGCGCCGAGGAGACTCCACTGACGCCCCGCGGAAAGCGAAGTGCCTGAAGCGCAAATCAACCAAGATTCACCTAGAAAAGAAAATCTCTAGTTCAACCCTATATAGATTAATTAATTTTGTTGGTGGTATATAGTTGTTTTATTTGTTCCGGTGTGAGGGCTTGTTTATAGATTTTCACCTCATCAACCAATCCATTGACTTGCAGGCCACTCGGTCCCCAAGGTGCTCCTCCGATGATGAGAGGATTGTTATTTGGAGCAAGTGGATTTGGCCCGGCCGGGATGTTCACGACCTCTTCTCCATTAATGTAGCCGGCCAGTTTTCCGTTTTGTTTCCAAGTCAGCACCAAATGGGTCCATTGGTTGGCAGAAATGGCGCCCCGATTAAAACTGAACCTGCTGCCGCTAGTATCCCACGCTTCTGGGTACAGCCCGCCCTGCACGCCAAGGACAAAGCCGTTGCCGATGGTTGTTTTTCCAATTAGTTTTTGGTCGGCGCTTGGGTTTGCAAGATTGACCCATAGCCCGATCGTAAATTCATCATCGCCGTTTAACAAAGCAGAGGTTGGAATCTCCACATAACCGCCGTTCAAACGAAGCGCGTTTCCAAATTTCCCGGCCGCAAAGGAGGCGTTTCCTTTCAAAGCTCCATTATGTCCATATGGCGTAGCATCGGTTGCAACGGTACCACTGCTTTCATCGAAACTGAGCGATAAAACTGGTCCGGGATGGAGAGCCTTTACGACTCCAGTTAATTCATTGATTTTAATAGGATGCAAACCAAGCGGTACATTCGGGACCGTAAAGCTGACCGTCGTACGTTCACCCGCTTCCAGTGTAACGGACTTTGATTCTTTTAATGAGCCTTCATAATAAAAATCAATCGTTTTGTCGCCGGCTAAAAGCCCGATATTTTCAACATGTGCCGAGACGACTGCATCCCCACCCGGCTCAACGGCAGGGGCGGATAATCCTGATACTTCAAAAATAGGAACTTGATTCACTTCGTCTTTATTTTTCCATTGTCCTTTGCCAAGATTGCCGTTGATTAATCTCGCCACAGAGTAGCGAAGTGCGCTAACCTCCGCTGCCAGCACCTTTCTTGCTTCCAAACTGCTGTTCTCTGGATTGCTGTTAATAAATTTCAGCAGATCTTCTAGCTTCTTAGCGGATTGCGTAAAGTCTTCCTTGGCAAAATGGTCCTCAGCCTGAGTAAACTTGGCATTGAACTGAGTGGCGAGCGCGCCCTTCACATCCCCGGAGGCAAGATATTTCTCATATTGCTTTCTCACCTCGGCAAACTGCCCGGCGATCTTGTCATAACCAAGTAATTCGATTTCGGCAAAAGTGGTCGAGGCATCGCCGCCATTGCCGGTCACCCGCAGCCGGTAGAAAACATAGTCGCCCGGGTTTTGAATCGCAAATGGTTTTGTAAAGGTACGCCATTTAAAGCTGACATCCGAGCGTTTGTCGAGAACGGTCCATTCCTTGCCATCGTTTGAACCGATCAACTCCCAGCTCTTTGGATCCTGGGCTTGATTGTCACCGGAGGTAATCGTGTACATGACTGCCCTCTTAGGCCCATTATCAAATTTGTATTGGACCCAAGGCTGCGCTCCTGCGAGCGTAAGCTTCGTCGTTGAATCATTATCAAACAGCAGGCTGGCCACGCCTTGATCGCTATGCGACGATTTGCCGCTGCCTGTTATAGCCAAATCCTTTAACGGATCCGGGAGTAATGATGAGCCATCTGTTGAATGGTCCGTAATGGAAGTAGGCAGCGCCTCCTCGCCTGTTCCCCATTTGGACGGCTTGGAACCCATCTCAAATTCCAGGACAGCTCCTTCGGCCAACAGCTCGTGGGCAATTGTTGTCTTGTTGTAAGCTTTGCCATTCACTTTCAGGCTTTGCACATACTTATTTTGTTTACTTACCTTTGGCGCTTTAATGACGAGATCCTTTCCGTTTTCCAAATGAATCGTCATTTTTTTGAAGAAAGGCGCGCCAATCGCATATTCCGGCAGCCCCATTTGCAATGGATAAAAACCTGCCGCGCTCAAAATATACCACGCCGACATTTCCCCATTGTCTTCGTCGCCGGCATAGCCTTGGCCGATTTCACTTCCGATATAAAGGCGGGAAAGAATTTCACTCACCTTTTCCTGAGTTTTCCATGGCTGGCCGACATAGTTATACATATACGGAATATGGTGGGACGGCTGGTTGCTATGTCCGTACATGCCCATCCTGACGTCTCTGGCCTCTTTCATTTCATGGATGATGCCGCCGTAACCGCCCGGATGCAAGGCTGTTTCCGGTGTACTGAAAAATTCATCCAATTTCTTCGCTAGTTGGTCTCTTCCGCCATACAGATTGGCCAAGCCCTGGCCATCGTGTGGCACATGGAAGGCCATATTCCAGGCATTTGTTTCTGTAAAGTCTTGACCCCAATTTCTCGGATCAAAATCTTTGGCCGCATACCGCCAAGTCCCGTCAGGATTACGGCCCGCAAAGAACTCTACTTCTTTGTTAAACATTTCGACGTAATTTTGCGATCGGGCTATATAATACTCATAATCGGTTTTATACTGTTCGTATTTCGGATCATTTTTGTCTGTTTTTTCAAGCAGCGCTTTTGCGATATTGGCAATGCCAAAATCATTGATATAGCCGTCAAGCGCCCAGGACAATCCTTCGCCGGTGGACGTGCTTGTGTAGCCATTGAAGATAGATGTGGACAGACCCTTGCGTCCGACGCTTTGATCCCTGCTGTATACTGCCGCATTTTTCAGTGCGGACTCATAAAATGCATCGACATCAAAGTTCTTGATGCCTTTCAGATAGGCATCGGCAAAAGCTACATCCGAGCTCGTCCCGACCATCAAGTTGGCATAGCCCGGGGATGACCATCTCGACACCCAGCCGCCGTCCCGGTATTGCTGGACAAATCCGTCAATCATTTCCCCTGCTTGAGTTGGCGTTAATAAGGCGTAAGCCGGCCAGGTGGTCCGGTACGTATCCCAGAATCCATTGTTTACATACGGCTTTCCTTCAACAATTTTCGCTCCCGTTACTGTCGCTGTATTTTGCCCAGTTGCCGGGGAGAATGGGCTTGCGTATTTGTACACAGGATTTTCCTCTGTGCCCGTATTTTCGTACGCAATATTCGGGTACAGGAAGAGCCGGTACAGATTGGAGTACAACGTGACAAGCTGGTCCTCGTTTGCCCCCTCCACTTCAATAATCCCGAGCTTTTCATTCCAAAGCTGTTTTGCCCGTTCTTTGATGCTGTCAAACGTATCGGAAGCCTTTATATCCTGCTCCAGGTTTTTCTTTGCCTGTTCCACACTCAACAAAGAGGTGGCCATTTTCATGGTTACGGTTTTGTCCGCCCCGGACGTGTCAAATTGAACATACCCGGTCACATTGTTTCTTCCTTCACCGGTCAGCCTTTCACTTGCGGCAATCGGTTTGTCAAAAGTGGCGTAGACAAACATTCTCGTCGCACCGGTGGACAGCCCGCTCTTCACATCTGAATAGCCTGATATAGCATTATTCGCTACATCAATGGTTAATCCGCCGCTATTGTTGACGTTGTCAAAAATCAAACTGGAGGCATTGCCGGTAAACGTAAATTTAAACATCGCTGCCCGGTTGGTCGGCGTCATTTCGGTTTGAATGCCGTTTTCAAATGTAACGCCGTAATAATGAGGCTTGGCAATTTCATTTTCATGCTTAAAAGGAAGCGCCCTTGCTGAACGGTTGGCACTTGGTTTGGCTTGAGCCGACGGCATGACTTGGAATGTCTGCCGGTCGCCCATCCACGGACTTGTTTCATGGCTTAGAGAGAAGGCCTGCAAGACCGGAAGATTATCGGCGTTATTGCTCTGCTGGTAGCTGTACAGCCAGCTGGTTGAACCGGCATTCGTCATCGGCGTCCAGAAGTTGAACCCGTGTGGGACCGCTACTGCCGGGAAGTTATTACCACGTGAAAATGTGCCATTTGAGTTCGTTCCTCTTAAAATATTGACATAGTCAACCGGGCTGGCATATGTCTGTTTGACAGGGTTGGCAATGATGTGAATATCATCAATGCTTCCTTTAAAAACGCCCGGGCCGTTCGGATTATGATAGGCGACGAGGATGCGGTCAATTGTTTTGCCTTCAGCAGCTTGTCCGATGTTAGCCTCTTTATAGTTCCACTGATTGGCATAAAGGGTTTTCGATTCGCCTTGCGCCTTCGGATTTACGAGCACGTCATGCTGATCGTACGCTTTAAGTTCGCTCAAATAGGTGCCGTCCGTAAAAGCCAGATCAATTGAAACGTACGTACTGGAGTAATCCAGCTCATTTTTATCCATAAACTGCGGATGAATGAAATAGGAAAGCTGCATGTCGGGCGTTACCTTAATGTCGACATCATAAAGCTTGTTGTAGGCATAGCCTTCGCCTTTGGCTTCATGCCGGCCTTCATAGATGAGGGACTGGGTGCCCGTCCAGCCGGCCCTGGTTTTCCCGGTGTAGCTGCTTGTCGGGCCATCTCCGACAAATGCTTTCATGTCTGAGGGCGGCGGCGCTGGGACATCAATCCCGTTAGACAACGCCACTTCCGCCAATTGCGTCAGCCCGTCACCGTTATTTTTTGTAATCGTTACGCGGTAATGCAAATACTTGTCCTTATTTTCAAACTCATAAAGCTTACGTTCAAAACGGCTGGCAAATTTTTGGCCGGAACGTTTGTCCAGTTCGACCCAGTTGACCCCATCATTTGACCCGGAAAGCGTCCAATCTTGCGGATCGCGTCCTGGTGCATCATTTGCCGAGGTAAGCGCATATTTGACGATATTCTCAGATTCTGCAAAAGAAAATTGGAGCCAGGCGGTCGTTTGAAACGCCAGCCATTTTGTTTGCGGGTTTTGGTCAATTAACATGGATTCTACTTCATTTGGGGGATTGTTGACACTTGCAGTCACTTTAATTACCTTGTCGGTGATATCCCCTTGAATCGTATCGTAAGGAATTTCTCCGATCACCCCGGAGGTTTTCTTGTTGCCGTTTTGGTCTGTTTCTGAGGTGTTTTGCCAGGTTGGCTGTGGGTCATTCTTTTCAAAGGAAGTCATGAAGCTGCTTGTTGCTGCGGCAGCTTTAGTCTCAGATGCAGGAATCGGAGATGCGGGAAACATGGACAATAATAAAACGGTACAAAGCAAAGATGATAGCCTTTTCATTTGGAACCTCCCTGTCTATAATTCATAATTTTCTGAACAGTGCATCCAAAAAAAAATAAAACAACCAGCTCTGTATCATCTCCCTTCTTTAATAAAACCATTCCCTCCTTTATGAAAGCGTTTACTAACAATCATTATTGTAACACGTAAACAACCCCCACAAATCTGGATTTTCTTATCATTATCTGGACATTTTTGCGAAAAGCACGGTGCCTTTCTGGCCCGTCACCTTTTTCTGTTGGCAAAATGGGCCAAGGCAAACAAGGGACAGGTTCTTCCCAGTTAAAGGATTTCGGGTTATGCTTAGTATGGCATGAAAGCGGTTTATCCGGGTAATTTAGACTGCTAGAGGAGGGGCTGCCGTGTTTTCGATTCGGACGAAGATGATTGTGTATTCGATGGTGCTTGTGTTTCTTTTGAACGGGGTAGCATATTTTCTGTATCAAAACAGCCAAGAGTCCGGTGATCAATATAATGCACTTCTACAAAGGTTTTTTCTATTAAATGACCTTTCGATGAGCTCGAGAAATGTGTACGATTCGCTAAATGCCTATTTGCTTGACAGTTCACCGGAAAAGGCGCAGAACTATTGGGCTAACCGTGAAAAATTAAAAGATTTGCAAGCGCACTTAGGATACCAGATGGAGCACGACACAGCTGTTAAAAACTATTATTACTTAATCGAAAGTTTTCTCGAAGAATGCGCTGGTCTCCACAATTCCTATAACCGGAAAGAAGCCGCTGTTTTTTCCGGACAACTGACAGAACTATCGCGGATTTCAATGTACATACAAGAAGCAACCTTGTCATTAATTAACAATGAATTAACAAACTATCAAACTTTCTATAAGGACATGCATCGTAAAAATGAATTGTTCAAGACAATCGGCATCTCCATCTTTACGGCATCAATTTTGCTCAGCATCCTGTTCGCCCTCTGGTTTTCCAATGGAATCACAAGGCCGATTACCCTTCTATCAAAAGCGGCAAGGGAAATTTCATCCGGTAAATTCGATGGCGCCGATGTGAAATCTATGACAAAGGATGAACTGCGTTTTCTCACAGAAACATTTAATAATATGCGCAGGAACATTCACCGCCTCATCCTAGAAATCAAGCAGAAATCAGAACTCGACGCGTTATTAAAAGAAATGGAGTTAAAAAGTTTGCAAAATCAAATCAATCCCCATTTTCTTTTTAACACATTAAATACCGTTTCCAAAATGGCCTACATTGAAGGTGCGGAAAAAACAAGCGATTTAATTGATTCAGTGGGCGCGCTATTAAGATATAATCTTGGTAATCTAGATAAACCGACCACATTGAAGGACGAAGTTTCCGTGGTCCAGGAATATTTTTTCATTCAACAAACGCGATTTGGCGACCGGGTCCAGTTTAAGAAAGACATCGACGAAACTTGTCTCTCCCTTCCCATCCCCATTTTAACGCTGCAGCCAATTGTCGAAAACGCCTTTATTCATGGCGTGGAATCATACGAATCTGATGCACTTCTGAGCCTTCATGTTTATCGGCGGGCCGGCAGCGTGGTTGTCGAAGTCATCGACAATGGGGTTGGCATGGATGAATGGACAAAAAAACGATTGCTGCAGCCGGATGGAGGACTGCCCGCAAGCCAAAAGCCTTCCGGTCATGTGACAGGGCTCGGACTTCAAAACGTGATTAAACGGCTGCAATTATTTTATGGACAAGAAACAATCATCGAAATCGACTCCAAGCTGGGAGAAGGAACAAGCGTCAGGCTGCTCCTGCCAGTGCCCGCCGAAAAGGAGGTTCTGAGTAAAAACCATGTATAAACTATTAATTGCTGAAGATGAAATTTTGGAAAGGCAAGCACTGAAGATGATTATCTCTGCCAAAATAAAAGAGATTGGACTCATCATCGAGGCCGAAAATGGGAGAAAAGCGATTCAACTGGCCGATCAGCATACCCCTGACATTATCCTGATGGATATCAAAATGCCTGGAATTGATGGCATCGGTGCCGTCAAGGCAATCAAAAAACACCACAGTGATACAAAAATCATCATGCTGTCCGCCTTTAACACCTTTGAGTATGCCCGGCAAGTTATGCAGCAGGGTGTGAAGGAATATTTAGTAAAGCCGGCCCGCAAGGATGAACTAATCGCCGCAATTGAGCGGGTGTTGTCGGAAATCCAAAAAGAAAGACGGGAAAAGCAGGAACAAGCAAACCTCCGTGAAATCGTGCAATGGGCCATCTCCCCCGAGGAGAATGATGGGCAACTGATGTCCGATGATAAAAAATTGCGGCGGGCCAGAGCATTTATGGAAGAGAATTATGCCCAGGCAATTTCTTTAGAGGACGCGGCGGAGCATGTTGGTTTAAGCCCTTTCTATTTAAGTAAATTGTTTAAAGAGCATTTTTCGGTAAATTTCATTGATTACCTCACCCAGCTGCGGGTAGAAAAAGCAAAGGCTTTGATGCTTAATCCGACCCATAGTTTAAAAGAAATTTGCTTTAATGTCGGGTACAAAGACCCGAACTATTTTAGCCGCGTCTTTAAAAAATCCACCGGCCTCTCCCCCAGTGAGTATCGAAGACAAGTGCAATTGAGAAAAAAAGAATAGAACAATATGTGAAAATCACAAAAAAATGAAGGTGAAAACAAAAGATTGAAGGTAATTCTTGTCTATCGGTCTGAATATTCATGATATATTTCTATGGAAGGGCTTTCACAAAAAAAGAGGGGGGAATTTGGTGAAAAAGAATTGGTCAATAATTCTAACGATTTTGCTTGTCTCTGTCTTGGCTTTAGCAGGATGCAGCTCCGATTCAACATCTGGAGAGAAAAACACCGGCAAAGGAAAGAATAAAGAAGCCACACTGGACATTTTTAGCTGGTGGACAGGGGCAGGAGAAGAAGATGGATTAAAAGCTTTAATTGAACTCTTTAAAGAAAAGCACCCCGATGTAAAAGTTGAAAATGCGGCAGTTGCAGGCGGAGCGGGAACGAATGCGAAAGCAGTCCTTGCCAGCCGGATGCAGGGAAATGACCCACCCGCAACCTTCCAGGTCCACGGAGGAGCCGAACTGAATGAAGGCTGGGTGGCAGCAGGGAAAATGGAAGCTCTCGATGATCTTTATGATGCTGAGGGCTGGAAAGAAAAGTTCCCACAGGAATTAATTGATCTGGTCAGCAAAGACGGTAAAATCTATTCCGTTCCGGTCAATATTCACCGCGGAAACGTACTCTGGTACAACAAAAAGATTTTCGCTGACAATAACTTGGAAGCGCCGAAATCATTCGACGATTTCTTCAAAGTGGCAGATGCGCTAAAAGCAAAAGGGATTACTCCGCTTGCCCTTGGCGACAAGGAGCCATGGACAGCGACTCATCTATTTGAAAGTGTCTTATTAGGAACAATGGGTCCGGACAACTTCAAAAAGTTATGGACAGGTGAAGTCGGCTTTGACGATCCAAAGGTAAAAGAAGCAGCTGAAATCTTCAAAAAAATGATGGCTTACGTGAACGAAGACCATAGCTCCAGGAACTGGCAGGATGCTTCCCAATTGGTGGGTACAGGTGAGGCAGCGATGAACGTCATGGGTGACTGGGCAAAGGGATATTTCTCCAATGACTTAAAACTGAAGGCAGATGAAGATTTCGGCTGGGTCGCAACACCTGGCACAGATGGCATGTTTATGGTCATCACCGACACATTCGGATTGCCGAAGGGTGTAAAAAATCCGGAAGATGTTAAGAAATGGCTGGCCGTCTTAGGTTCAGTGGAAGGACAGGATGCGTTTAACCCCTTGAAGGGCTCGATTCCTGCTCGAACTGATGCCGACAAGTCGAAATACGATGTCTATGGCCAACAAACCATCGATGATTTCAAGACATCCAGCCTGGCTGCAAGTATTGCCCACGGTTCCGCGGCACCAGAAGGATTTGTCACAAAAATGAACCAGGCGATTAACATTTTTGTTACCCAGCAGAAGGTTGATCAATTCATCGAATCATTAAAAGAAGCGGCAAGTGAACTGAAGTAATAAGGAATGAAGCGGGAAGAAGGGAAACCTCTCTTCCCCGCTTTTTTTAAAAGAAGTGTTAATCTTAGCGGTTGATTTCCACTGCGCAAAGGAAAGCTTCCAAGAATAATCTTCGCAGAGACAGGCGGTTTGTGCCTGTCACGAGGCACACGCTTTCCGCGGGGCGTCAGTGGAGCCTCCTCGGCGCCAATGCGCCTGTGGGGTCTCCACCTTGCCGCTGCAGCCCGCAGGACAAACAGCTTCCTCGAATAGGCTTTGCACGAAGGAAATGCGACAGCATTTTCGAGGAGTCGGTGCCCTCCGTTCCAATCAACAATAGTCTTATCTTCAACACAGCCTTTTAAAAAAATGATTGAAATGGAAAAACGGACAACATGTTATGACAATTCAAAGCAAGGAGGAGAAAATGACCTGTGAAATCGAGTCCAGTTGTACACCAGGAAGCTAAACCATTTGTACGGAAGCAATTGAAAGGAAAACGGCCATTGATCCTCAATGACCGGGTTAAGGCCTTTCTATGCCTCCTTCCTTCCATTATTCTGATTATGGTATTCGTCTATGGCTTTATCGGCTGGACCGGATACGTCTCTCTAAGTAATTGGAACTCTCTTGTACCTGATTTTTCATTTGCCGGATTAAAAAACTATGCTTTTTTATTCAATGATTATCGTTTTCAAGCGGATTTGCGTAACACCCTCTTTTTCACCTTGTTTTTTATCATAGCTGTTCTGGCATCGGGACTTTTGCTGGCCATCTTATTGGACCAGAAGATCCGCGGGGAATCGCTGTTTCGCAATATTTTCTTTTTTCCAATGGCCTTATCCTTTATTGTGACTGGTGTTGTCTGGCAATGGCTGCTGAATCCCTCGACCGGTGTAAACTTGTTGTTGAAAAAATTCGGTATGTCTCCACTGTGGTATACAAGTGTCAAAGTGATTCCGGGTGTGGAATGGGGGAAAATAGAATTTGGCGTCCCGGTTGCCATCATTGCCGTTGTCATTGCGGCGATGTGGCAAATGACAGGGTTTTCGCTTGCCATGTATTTGGCTGGACTGCGCGGGATTCCCGAAGAATTGCGTGAGGCTGCAAGGATGGATGGGGCTTCGGAGCTCCAGGTCTATACGAAGATTATTCTTCCATTATTAATGCCAATTACGGTAAGCGTCATTATCATCATGGCTCATATTTCGCTAAAGATTTTTGATTTGATTTACGCGATGACCGGGCCGGGGGCAAACTTTGTGACCGATGTACCCGGGATGTATATGTTTGAAACAACCTTCCGCGGGAACTACTACGCCAATGGCGCGGCGATAACGATCATTATGCTGTTGTCCGTCGCCATCTTTATCGTCCCTTATTTGATTTCGAGCAGAAAGGGTGGTTCCTGATGACGATTCGTGTGGTGACCCGCCCGATTCTATATATAATTTTGATTGCGTTTAGTTTGTTCTTTCTAATGCCTGTTTATCTGATGTTCATCACAAGCCTGAAGCCGCTTGATCAGATTACACTGGCGCAAATGTGGGAGCTGCCGAAAGCCATTGATTTTACAAGCTATCATTTAGCATTCACCAAGCTTGCCCCGAACTTTATGAATTCTCTCTATCTGGTCTTTCCGGCGACAATTCTTTCGGCTTTTTTGGGAGCGCTGAACGGTTATGTCCTGTCCAAGTGGAAGTTTAAAGGGGCGGACTGGTTGTTTACGGCCGTATTATTCGGGATGTTTATCCCGTATCAAAGTATTTTGATCCCATTAATCCAATTTTTGCGGGAAATTGGACTGTACAATACCATTCCGGGGCTGGTGCTGGTTCATGTTGTCTACGGCATTCCAATCACGACCTTGATGTTCCGCAATTTTTATGCAAGCGTGCCAACTGAAATGATTGAATCGGCGCAAATCGATGGAGCCGGATTTTTCACGATTTTCCGCTATATCATGCTGCCGCTCTCGATTACCGGCTTTGTGGTGGTCGGCATTTGGCAGTTCACCAATATTTGGAATGAGTTCCTGTTTGCGGTGACAATTACGACGTCTGACCAGCAGCCTGTAATGGTCGCGCTCCAGAACCTTTCCGGAAGCCAGATTGTCCAATGGAACGTGCAAATGGCCGGCGCCATCCTTGCCGCCCTGCCGACTCTGCTAGTATACATTTTCCTTGGGAAGTTCTTCGTAAAAGGGCTGCTTGCAGGATCGGTAAAAGGATAAACATTGTAAAAGTCTCCAGCGAAAAGGGAATTCGGGCAAAAAAGCGTAAAGCTCTTACATAGCACGATATAGACCTTATTAGCAAGGCGTCGATGTTCTTGTTATTAATCCGACTGCCTCAGCAGCTGTCGTTCCGGCAATCGAATCTGCAAACAAAGCAAAAATTCCAGTCATCAAAGTTAACCGCAGTGCTGAAGCCTTTTCTTCTTCACCCATCCCTATATTCAGTACTTTTTACTTTGGTGTAGTACTATTAAAAATGTACAATTCTCTATACAGTATCAATTCTAGAATTGGAGGACGACCAACCTATGAGAACCATTAAATTAGGGACCAGTTCCCTGGAAGTGCCTGTTGTTGCAGTTGGCTGCATGCGAATTAACTCATTGGACAAGGCAGGCGCTGAGAAGTTTGTGCGGACTGCCATAGAAGAAGGTGCAAACTTTTTTGACCATGCCGATATTTATGGGGGCGGTGAATGCGAGGAGATTTTCGCTGATGCGGTTGGAATGAACGATGATATCCGGGAGAAAATGATTCTTCAGTCCAAGTGCGGGATTCGTAAAGGGATGTTCGATTTTTCAAAGGAGCATATTCTCGATTCAGTCGATGGAATTCTGAAAAGGCTTCGTACAGATTATTTGGATGTCCTGCTTCTACATAGACCGGACACGCTTGTGGAGCCTGAAGAGGTGGCAGAAGCTTTTTCAATCCTGGAGGAGTCCGGGAAGGTGCGCCATTTTGGTGTCTCCAACCAAAACCCGATGCAGATTCAGCTGCTGCAGAAATATGTGAAGCAGCCGATTGTCGCCAACCAGTTGCAGTTAAGCATCACCAATGCAAACATGATTTCCCAGGGATTTAACGTGAATATGGAAAATGAGTCAGCAATCAACCGTGATGGAAGCGTTCTGGATTTCTGCAGGCTGAATGATATCACAATCCAGCCTTGGTCGCCGTTCCAGTACGGGTTCTTCGAAGGAGTATTCCTTGATAACGACAAGTTCCCGGAACTAAATGAAAGAATTAACGAAGTCGCTGCTGCCTATGGCGCCAGCAACACGACAATTGCAATCGCCTGGCTGCTCCGCCATCCGGCAAACATGCAGCCAGTAACCGGCACAATGAATATTAATCGGCTTAGAGACTGTATCAGGGCAAGTGAAGTCCGCCTTACACGTGAAGAATGGTACAGTATCTACAGAGCGGCAGGAAACATTCTTCCTTAAATCTCACATCCAAAAAAACCAGCAGCCTCTCATGGGCAGCTGGTTTTTTAAATGGAATCAATATTAAAAACTTGCTAAACTGAGTGACGATCACACTTCCGATTGGTTAATAACTATAATGCTGCTCCGGAAGGTTGTCGTATATGGCTGGGTCTGTTGAGTGAATTGATCCGTTGGCAACGGCCTTGGCGGTTGAGTCCATGGCTGTAAATGCCTGTTTTATGAGATATCCGTTTGATTTTTGGCCCAAGACATATGGCTCATAGGAGTGGTCGGCCATGCCCCGCATTTCGAACAGGATGACGGAGATATCATACTGAAGTGCCATCGCATTGGATGCAACTGCTGTATTAGTCGATGGCTCATCGTATTTCAGAACAAATCCCCACCCTTTGGAATTTGTACTTTCGACAAGCACAGAGGCAAGCTTTTTGGAGCCCAGCAACACATCAGGCTTCACATTTGGATGATAGGGAGCAAGCACCGAACCTGAGGTCAATTTACCGAAATAATCCTCTTGTGTCCCTTGATGATGAAAATCAATCATGTAATCAATTTTATACTTTTGAAGGACATTCTTGTGCAACGCCTGTGTTTCCGGTGCCACCTTTCTTACGTGGTCACGGTTGAGGTCAATTCTGTCCGCATTGTAGCGGGTTAAATGACGTCCGCTGGCCATGTAGTTATCAAGTGAAAAATTCACATCCCCCATAGCACCATCGACATTGATCATAGGAACAATTAGAATATTTACTTTCTCTAGCATTTCCCGAATGTTTTTTGAATTAGAGCCCAGATGGCGTATGTACTCAAGTGCTCCTTCAGTGGTTAACGCTTCGTTACCGTGCTGTTGGGTCAGAAAAAGGATGGTTGGGTTTTCCGGATTGGTCCCGTACTTGGCTAGAAAGAGGTCACGTCCTTTTACTGATTGGCCAATCACTTCCAGTTTCATATGCTTCTGTCTTTGGTTCTCTTTCTTTAGAAAATCAGCCATTTCCTCATAGGTGGTCAGCCTTGCAGTTTGTACCGTTTCATTCCCATTAACGTCTGGACCGTTCCCGATAGCAAACGCTTGTCCCGCAGGTATCAGACCGGAACTGGCTATCGCTACAGATAATGACAGTGCAAGTAACTTTCTCTTCACCTGAATTCCCCCTTTTTAATATCATAAATGTTGAACCCTATTTATTATATAGGAGGTTACAATTAAATATCAATAAATTCAAAAGATTCAGATATAAATGAATCTAAATGACTAAGAATATTGGCCTACTTCACATATCTATGCGGATGGTGAAACCGACTAATTAAATTACTTATATGCTTCTACTGGTTTTTCTGCAGTTTTTGTCTGGATTATTTCATCAAACTATATAAGTAGCAGGATAAGCCATCCAGCTACTTATGAGTCAGAAAAAAACATATCTCAATTTACTGGGCCTTTGCTTCATAGATTAACGACTTAATTTCAATAAAACTTCGCTTCCCCATTCCTTCCTTTCATTCCAACAATACAGCCAACAAGCCTCCAACTTACCTCCACTCCCCCTCAAAATTCCTTTTCAAATTTATAGGAAGAAAATATTTCCCCAATCCCATCTGAATATCCATCGACCCCGCCCCAATGAAATGACCGATTTCTAGTTTTCTTCAGCCGTCTGCCAACCCTTCACCCCTTCTGGCAAAAGAAAAACCTTCCGTGTCCCTCAACACAATGGCCTTTCAAAGGCTCCCGCCATCCCAGCCCGCGTCTGGCAAATCGTTAACCCCATCCGACTCCTTCCAGAATCGAGCGATTCATTCACAGTGAGGCAGCAGAACCGTCCCCTGCCTCATCCCCTCTATTTTCCGCCATATGAAACGGCAGGAAGTTGGACTATTCCTATGACAGCGCTTTCTATTAAAATGAAATGGAGGTTTACAATCCACAAAGGGGGAAAAAGGATGAAAAAGAAACGATTAAGCCTGTTATTGGTCTTATTGCTCTCAGTATTCACAGTATTATCAGCTTGCTCATCATCCTCAGATAAGAAGCCTGCATCCAATGCAGCAGAAAATAAGGGGAAGCAAGATAGCAAGCCACAAGGCAAGTTAACAGTATATGTAGGGTTTCAAGAGGATCATGCGATTGAAGCTATGCGCCAATTTACGAAAGACACTGGGATTGAAGCAGAAATGGTTAGAATGTCCGGTGGGGAAATTTTAGCAAAAGTTTTAGCTGAAAAGGATAATCCGCAAGCCGATATTTGGTATGGCGGCCCTTCAGATACATTCAATGCTGCCAAAAAGGATGATTTGCTAGAAGCATATGTTTCCCAAGAAGCTGCAAAGATAGATGAAAGATACAAAGATCCAGAAGGTTATTGGACAGGCATTTATATGGGTGCCTTAGGCTTTGCCTACAATAAGGACTTTATTAAAAAACATAATATAGACCCGCCAAAAAGCTGGGAAGATCTACTCGACCCTATCTACAAGGGGCAAGTTGTAATGGGCAATCCAAGCTCATCAAGTACGGCGTACACAGTCATGTATACTATTTTGAAAGTAATGGGCAGTGAAGAGAAAGGGTTCGAGTACCTGAAAAAGCTTCATGCACAAATTCAACAATACCCAACAAGCGGTACGGCCACTGGACGAATGGTTGGTATGGGAGAGGCTGCTGCAGGGTTGATTTTTGCCCATGATATCGTCAAATACCAGGAAGAAGGCTTCGAGTCATTAGGAATAGCTTTCCCTGAAGAGGGCACAGGTTACGAGACAGGTGCTGTAGGAATTATTAAAAACAATAAAAATCCAGAACTGGCCAAGAAATTCGTCGATTGGGCGTTAAGCAAAAATGCACAAGAGGTTGGCCAACGGACAGGCAGCTATCAAAGCTTAACGAATCCAGATGCAAAACAACCAGAGAAAGCGATTGATTTCAGCCAACTGAATCTAATCGACTATGATTCGGAAGAAGCAGGCAGAGAGCGTCAGCGGTTAATTGAAAAATGGAACAAGGAAGTTAAATAATCATAAGAAGAGCCTGTCGGTTGAATGAACTGCCCCCTGTCAAGTAGACAGTGGAAATAATAAAAACAAGCTAAGCGGCTTTAGTCCTGTATTCCATGGGGCTAAGGCCGTTTAATCGTTTTTGGTATCGATTATGATTATAAAAGTGTATG